>NZ_JAMQOJ010000001.1:0-1128555 GCF_031626495.1 Natrinema sp. 1APR25-10V2 | reverse complement strand
TCGTGTGCACAACGAACCCGTCCCGCTTCACTTCCTAGTAGATGTGGTATTTTCCCCGAGCTACTAGCACGGCGATATGAGTTCGATCGACTCTACACTGCGAACGTTTGAGCGTCTAAACAAGGCCCATTCTCTGTATTCAGCACGCTACTCTTGACAGTTATCGACCAAAAGAAGTCACGTATCGAATCGGCGGTCAGTACAGCACGAATATGAAATCCGTACGGCACCCGTCGGTGGGAAGCGAAACGTAACTGGAATCGACCCTGACGGCTCGAACTTCGAGCTACTCGTTACGCGGGTTGCTCGGGTGGTACTCCGTGTCATACTCGCCGGGCCGGCCGTCGACGCGGTCGGGATTGAGCCGTCCCGACAGCAACATGAAGTCGACCAGCGTCAGCGCGAGCATCGCCTCGACGACGGGGACGCCCCGCGGCGGGAGGACGGGATCGTGACGGCCGATGACCTGCTCCTCTTTGATCTCGCCGGTCTCCCAGTCGGCGGTCTGCTGGCTCTTGGGGATCGAAGTCGGCGCGTGGAGCGTGACCTCGCCGTAGATCGGCTCGCCGCTCGAGATACCGCCCTGAATGCCGCCGTGGTCGTTCTCGACGGGGACGGGATCGCCGTCTTCCCCGAACTCCCAGTCGTCGTTGCGCTCCTTGCCGGTCCACTCGCGAGCCTCCCGGCCGAGACCGAACTCGAAGGCGGTCGTCGCCGGCACCGCCATCATGGCCTGGCCGAGGCGGGCAGAGAGGGAATCGAACCGGGGCGCGCCGAGGCCCACCGGAACTCCCTGCGCCTCGAAGTAGATGCTGCCGCCGATGGAGTCGCCTTCCTCTTGGTACTCCTCGATCAGTTCCTGCATCTCCTCGGCCGTTTCGGGGTGGGCACAGCGCACGTCGTTCTCCTCGGAGTGCTCTTTGATCTCTTCGAAGCTCACTTCGGGCGCTTCGACCTCGCCGATCTGATTGACGTGGGCTTTGAGTTCGATGCCCTCGCGCTCGAGGAGTTTCTTCGCGATCGCGCCGGCCGCGACCCAGTTGACGGTCTCGCGGGCCGACGAGCGGCCGCCGCCGCCCCAGTTGCGCGTGCCGAACTTCGCCGAGTAGGTGAAGTCGCCGTGGGACGGCCGCGGCGCGGTGATGAAGGGCTCGTACTTGCCCGAGCGGGCGTCCTTGTTCTGGATGACCAGCCCGATCGGCGTTCCCGTGGTGTAGCCGTCCTGAATCCCGGACTTGATCGAGACGTCGTCGGGTTCGCCGCGGCTGGTCGTGATCATCGACTGGCCCGGTTTCCGGCGGTCGAGATCCGCCTGAATGTCCTCCTCGGAGAGCTCGAGGCCGGCGGGACAGCCCGAGACGGTACAGCCCATCGCCTCCCCGTGGCTCTCGCCGAACGTGGTCACCTGAAAGAGGCGACCGAAGCGGTTGCCGTTCATTACCACGTCCTCGGAGGCGGGGCCACTTAGCCCTGCAGGATTCGCAGACGAAAGATCGTGCCACCGCCATCGGACGGACCCGTTTCAGCCACGACGGCTGCCGTCGGGCGATTTCGTTTCGGGGCCGACACCTCATCCGCGCGGATACAGTAACTCGTATTGACATTCGAATGGGGCGTCGTCGAAACCGAGTTCGAGGAAGAACGACGAGACGACGACTGCTCGCGAAGGGGGCGATGGTCGGCGGCGGCGTCTTGGTGCTCGGCGGGACGGAGGCGTTCTCGGCAGTCGAGGCCGAACGCTCGCTCTCGGTGGCAGCCGCCGAAGACGGCGATGCCCTCCTCGGACTCGATCTCGCGTCGTCGGTGCAGGCTGGCGTCGACGATCAGGACCTGGTCGCGCTTACGAACAATACTGACGCCCCGCTCGACGTGTCGCTCACACTGCTGAACCCGGCTCAGGGGAACCTCTCGACAGCCAACCTCTCGATCGACAGCGGCGCGACCCGTTCGATCCTCGTTTCCGGCGACGGCGATAGTCCGACTGGACAGGATGCGCTGCCGTTCGGTATCGGCGCATCGCGCGATTCGATGGGACTCTCGCTCGAGCGGAGCGTAGCGGTCACCGCCGGCCCGACGTCCAAGCAACGAATCAGCGACGAGACGCGAAACGGCAACGCGGCGTTTACGATCTCGTACCGCGTGAGCCGGGTGGAACTCGAGGTCGAGAACGTCGACGCCGGCTACATCGGGCCGGAGACGTACACAGAAGGTGCGAGGGAGGGGACGGTCTCGTATCCTCCGGGTGGTGGGAGCGACGGCGGCGCCGGCGGGGACACCTACGAGTTCCGGTTCCGCGTCTACGATCAGTCGGGTGAGATCACCGATCTCTACACGGAAGTAACGACGACCGCCACGGGATCGGACCCGCCGGGCGACGACCTCGGCGACGAGAACGATCCGATGCTCGTCGGGTTCTCCGTTTCCAACGACGAGCAGTGGACGAACAACCGGTTCACCGTCGACTACGAGGTCGAGCCGCGTGACGACTTCCGGAACGTCGAGGTCAGGTTCGACAACGCCGAGAACGACTGGTCCGACGCGACGAAGTCGAACGATACGGCACCGACCGGGACGGTCGTCTATCCGGCGGCGGGCCAGCGGCAGGGTGGCGTCAACGGAGACACGTACGACGTAACCGTCGAGGTGTACAACCAGAACGGCATCCCCGTCGACAGCGGCACCATCTCGATCGTCGCCGGCTCCAACGAAACGGTCGACTGGCCGTAACGGAAGCTGGAGACCGGCAGTCGATCGCAGCGGTCTCCACGTCGACGGCTGATCTACCATCTACAGTTATTTCCGCCCGGGCTGCGTAGTTCGACGGAATGGGCGACGAACGGTTTGCGCCCGATCCGTTCGCGCTGCGGGCAGCCGCCGGTGAACTCCCGGTCGACGACGTGTTCCGGCTGCTCACCGACCGTCACGCACGGTACGCGATTGTCTACCTTCACGACCATTCGACGGCGACGCTCGAGGAACTGGCCGACATCGTCACAGCCACGGACGCCAGCGTCGAGGGGACGTTGGCCGGACCGGCCGACCGCGATCCGATTCGAACACGGCTCTATCACCTGACCCTTCCTCGTCTCGAAGAGCTGGGATTCGTCGCGTTCGATGCGGAGCGGAAGGTCGTCACCGACGCCGACATCCCGACCGCGGTCACCGACGCCATGGGGGTGACCGACCGCACATGAACTCACTCGCAGCGGCCATCCGGACGATCGAACGCCGGCGAAAGACCCTCGAGGTCCGTACCGACGACGACGCCGTCGTCGAAGAACTCCGCCGACAGTTCGAAACGCGAAACGTCGATGTGACTCACCGGTCCCTCGGCTCGCTCGACGAGACGGGGTTCGTAATCGTTCGGGATGCCGACGGTGCGTTCCGGGGCGCGCTGGGAATCGATCAATTTCAGATGATCCTCTCGCCAGAGATCCATCCGCCGTGGGAACTCGCCGAGACCGACGACGATCGCGCGGAGCTGTTCGATTTCCTCGAGAACACGCTGTTTACCTCCTACGATCGCCGGCAGATGCTGGCGACGAGTCGCGAAATCGAGGAACGAGCGTGGCGCGTCGGCTCCGGGAAACTCTACGCAGGATTCCAGCGACCGGCAGCGCTCGCTGCACAGACCGATATCTACGAGCGGCTGGGGAGCCGCGGCTCGCTCACGGTGGCGGTGTTCCTCGACGGCGCGTGGAACGCATCGGCCCCCGACAACGTGACGGTCGTCTCGACATCCGACGGCGAGCTCGGCGAGTACTGGTTCGTCGCGTTCGACGGCGGCGGCAACGAGATAGAGGCCTGCGCCCTGCTCGCCGAAGAACGACGAGACGGCGAGTACTACGGCTTTTGGACGTACGATCCGGCGACGGTCGCCGACCTCGTCTCGCACCTCGAGGCGACGTACGGAGTCGCGTAACCGGCACCAGCGTGGGAACTCCACCGTCGACGATACGTATCGATCGGAGGGAATCAATCGAATCCCGGTCAATCACGGCTCGAGACCGTTGTTTCCACCGAATCCCTTTTACGTCCTTCTCGCTTTCTGTGGATACGAATTCCTGTCCGGGTCGGTCCACGCCGCCGTGTGGGGCGCAGATCGCGTGCGCACCCGTCACTGATCCGGCTCTCCGATATGCCCTCCAACCCATGAACAAAATGTTACAGCAGCCCACCACTGACGTACTGAGCCTGGAACGCAGCCTCGAGGCCTTCGAGGAGAGCCCCGAGTTCCGCGGCCCCGTGGAAACGATCGGTGATAACGAGTCCAACGACCACCTCGCGTCGATCTACGAAAGCCGCGAGGAGCAGTTCTCGACGGTGATCCCGTTCGTCCGACAGGGGCTCGAGCGCGGCGAGCGCTGCCTCTACATCACCGACGAGAACGACAGGGAGGCGATCCTCGACGAACTCCGCGCGGCCGATATCGACGTCGACGCGGCCCTCGAGTCGGGGACGCTGACGATGCATACCGCCCAGGACACCTACCTCCGGAACGGGACGTTCGACCCCGACGACATGATCGCGTTCATTTCGGGGATCATCGACGACGCGCGGGGGGCGTATCCGGGCGTCCGGATCACCGGTGAGATGACGTGGATCCTCGGCGACGACCCCGTCCTCGAGGATCTCGTCGAGTACGAGGGGAAATTGAACCGGCTGTTCCCGGAGACGAACTGTATCGCGCTCTGTCAGTACAACCGCGAGCGATTCCCCGCCGAAGTCATTCGGGACATCATCAAGACGCACCCACACCTGATCTACGACGGCGCGGTCTGCCAGAACTTCTACTACACACCACCCGAGGAATTCTTCGGCCCCGAACAGCCCGAGCGGGAGGTCGACCGGATGATGGGGACGCTGCTGGACCGGACCCAAGCGCGGACGGAACTGCAGGATCGCCAGGAGCACCTCCAGCGCCAGAACGAAGTGACCGGCGATCCCGATCGCTCGTTCGACGAAAAGCTCCAGGCCCTGTTCGAACTCGGGTGCGAGCGGTTCGGGCTCGAGCTCGGGGCGATGGCCCGCGTCGACACCGGCCGCGACCGGTTCGAAATCGAGGCCGTCAGTGACGATCACGAGCACGTCGAGCGGGGGCTCGAGCTGCCGCTGTCGGAGACATACTGCGCCGCAGCGACGGCGGGCGATGACACCGCGGGCGTCTCAGTGACGATCGAGGACGGGACCGCGACCGAAACGGGGTACGAGGACACCGTCGTCCATCGCGAGTTCGGTCTGCGGACCTACTTCGGGACCCACCTCGAGATCGACGGCGACGACGACCGGACGTTCTTCTTCGTCGCCAGCGAGTCCCGGTCGGCACCGTTCACCGACGACGAACGCACCTTCCTCCGGCTGCTGGCCCAGTGGGTCACCTACGAACTCGAGCAACACCACCGCGAACGCACCCTCGAGACGTCGATCGAACGCCTCGAGACCTCAAACGAACGTCTGGAGCGCTTCGCCTACGCGGCCTCCCACGACCTGCAGGAGCCCCTGCGGATGGTCTCGAGCTACCTCCAGTTGCTCGAACGTCGATACGGCGACGACCTCGAGCCCGACGCCATGGAGTTCCTCGCGTACGCGGTCGACGGTTCCGAACGGATGCGCGAGATGATCGACGCCCTCCTCGAGTACTCGCGGATCGAAACGCGGGGCGAACCGCTCGAGCCGGTCGATCTCGAGGGCGTTCTCGGCGACGTGATCGACGATCTGCAGGTCCGGATCCGGGAAACCGACGCGAAGATCACTAGCGACTCCCTCCCCCGAGTTCGCGGTGACAGAAACCAGCTGCGGCAGGTATGCCAGAACCTGCTCTCGAACGCGCTCACGTACAGCGGCGACGAACCCCCGCGGATCCACGTCGCCGCCGAACGGGCGGACGGCGAGTGGATCGTCTCGGTCGAAGACGACGGAATCGGCATCGAGCCGGAGAATCAGGATCGCGTCTTCGAGATTTTCGACCGCCTCCACAGCCGCGAGGCGTACGACGGCACCGGGATCGGCCTCGCGCTCTGTGAGCGCATCGTCGAGCGCCACGGCGGCGAGATCTGGCTCGACTCGACGCCCGGCGAGGGGTCGACGTTCTCGGTCGCGTTACAACGACCGGACGACCCTCCGCGGTAGCCCTCCGACGACCGCTCTCCGGATCGCAGGTGTGCCGAGGAGAGCGTCGAAAGAAGACTAGCTCGAGCGTCTCAGGGCAGCTCGAACTCGATCGCCGCACCCTGTCGCGACCACCTTTTGTCTCGGCCGGATCGCTCACGCCGTTCGCGACCGGCCTCGCAAAATCTGGACCAAAAGGGCTCTCTCGAGCGTCTCAGGGTAGCTCGAACTCGATCGCCGCACCTTGACCGAAGCCGACGCACTCTGTCGCGATGCCGCGTTCGACGCCTTCCCGATTCATCTCGTGGACCAGCGTCACCGGCAGGCGCGCGCCGGAGCAACCGAGCGGGTGACCGATCGCGATCGCACCGCCGTTGACGTTGAGTTGGTCGTCCGGAATGCCGAGCTCGCGCTGGGAGTACAGCGTCTGGCTGGCGAACGCCTCGTTGATCTCCACCAGACCGTAGTCGTCGATATCGCGGCCGGCGCGCTCGAGCAGGCCCTCCGTAGCGGGAACGGGACCGACGCCCATGATGGTCGGGTCGACACCCGCGACGTAGCTGGTGCCGACTTCGGCGAGGACCTCGAGATCGTTCTCGTCGGCGAACTCACGGCTCGTGAGCATGACGCCGGCCGCGCCGTCGGCGATCTGGGAGGCGTTGCCGGGCGTGACCGTGCCGTCCTCCTTGAACACGGTGGGGAGTTCGGCGAGTTTCTCGGCGGTGGTGCCGGGCCGCAGCCCCTCGTCCTCGTCGTGGACGCCGTCTTCGGTCTCGATCGGGACGATCTCGTCGTCGAATTTGCCTTCCTCGGTGGCCTCGACCGCGCGCTGCTGGCTGCGGGCACCGTACTCGTCTTGCTCCTCGCGGCTGATATCGTACTCCTCGGCGACCTTCTCCGCGGTCATCCCCATCTGGAGGTTCCGCATGCCGTACTTCTCGTCGAGGCCGGGATACATCTCGCCGCTGTCGGCCGCGCCCATCTTGACGCGGCTCATGCTCTCGACGCCGCCGGCGATGACCGCCTGATGACGGCCCGCCGCGATCGAGTCGGCGGCGCTGATGATCGCCTGCGCTGAGGACGCACACTGGCGGTCGACCGTCGTCGCGGGGACGCTCTCGCCGAGTTCCGAGAAGAGCGCGATCTGGCGCGCGATGTTCGTCCGCTGCTCGGATCGCTGCTGGGCACAGCCCCACATCAGGTCGTCGACGTCGTCGCCCTCGACGCCCGTTTCGGCGAGCATCTCGTTGACGAGCGGAATCGAGAGGTCTTCGCTCCGAATGTCGGAGAGTGCACCGTCTTCTTTCCCCTGAGCGGTTCGAACAGCGCTAACGATTACCGGCGTATTGCCTGACATTGTATGCCATAATTTTTCGTGTGCGTAAATACCTACCTTTCTCGGAAAAATACAGACGGTACGACGAGTGGTCGCCGAAAGGTAGGGACTCGTATTTCAGAGTGTGAGGCGGGGGACGACGAGGTAATCGGCGAAAAGCACCACAAGCGAGAGCGCTGCGAGCGAGAGATAGTACGCCTGCAACGGCAGTTCCTTCCGGCGACCTTTCGACCAGCGCTCGCGCCGCTGAAAACCCGGGTCGGGAAAGAACCGCTCGACCGACTCGAGGTCGCCACACGAGTAGCTCCGGTCGTTCAGTTCGCGGAGGATCGCGTTCCGCTTCGCCTCCGTCACCTTCCTGTCGTTGATGTAGGTGCGCGTCCACATGAACATCGAGACGAAGATACCCGCCGCGAAGACGTAGAGCGCCGCCCGCGCGAGCCGTAGTTCGGTCCGGGGAACGACGCCGAGCAGGACACCGAAGAAGACGAAGCTCAGATAGAACGTAGTGTGAATGATGTTGTTATTCCCCATCTGGTGCTCCACGAGCTGGTGATACCGCGTCAGTAGGAACTCCAGTTCCCCCAGTTCGGACTCCTGATCTCCGTCCCCCATCGTACCGGCCCATTCTGTCGATCAGTTATAAAATATCGCTCGGGAACATGTTTCGCCGATTCGGCACGTCGGTCACTGTCGGTCGACCTCCGGAACGTCGACGAGGGACCGTCAGTGCCGGCGCTCGAGCGCGACGCCCAACTCCTCGAGCAAGTCGAAAAACCCGGGGAACGACACGTCGACGTGGTCTGCCCCCTCGACGGTCGTTTCGCCGTCGGCGGTGAGACCCGCGAGGGCAAGCGCCATGATGATCCGGTGGTCGTCGCGACCGGAGACGGTCGCCCCCTCGAGCGTCGACTCGTCGCCGTGGATCGTCAGCGAATCGCGCTCTTCGGTCGTCTCGACGCCCATCTTGCCGAGTTCCTCGGCCATCGCGCTCACGCGGTCAGTCTCCTTGTAGCGGACGTGCTCGGCGTTCGTGATGTGCGTGTCGCCGTCGGCGACCGCGCCCAACGTTGCGATCGTCGGTAGCAGATCCGGCGTGTCCTCGACGCCGACCTCGATCCCGGAGAGCGGGGCCGCCGAAACGTCGATCGTCCCCGCGTCGCGGTCCCAGTCCACGTCGGCACCCATCCGCTCGACGATCTCGACGATGGCCGTGTCGCCCTGCGCGCTCGGGTTCGCGCCCTCGATGCGGACGTCCTCGTCCGCGTCGCCGGCGATCGCCCCCGCGGCGAGCGGGTACGAGATCGACGAGAAGTCGCCGGGGACTGCGTACTCGCCACCCACGGGCGCGTAAGACTGCCCGCCCTCGACTTCGAATCCGCGGTCCGTTTTCCGCGCCTCGACGCCGAAGTCGTCCAGGACCTCGAGCGTGATGTCGACGTACGGCGCGGACTTGAGGGCAGTCTCGAGATCGATCTCGAGCCCCTCGTCGGTGACCGCGCCGGCCATCAGGAGGGCGGTGATGTACTGCGAGGAGACGTCGCCGGGGATCGACACCTCGCCGCCGGCCAGCGGGCCGGTGACGACCAGCGGGGCCTGCCCGTTCCCGCGGGTGCTCTCGGCGTCGGCTCCGAGGGCGGTCAGGGCCTCGAGCAGGGGGCCCTGCGGCCGCGAGCGCAGCGATTCGTCGCCGGTCAGCACGGAGATGCCATCGGCGAGCGCGGCCGCGGCGGTAACGAGTCGCATCGTCGTCCCGCTGTTAGCGCAGTCGATGACGTCAGCCGGCACGTCGGGGCGGCCGTCGAAGCCGTCGACCTCGAGCGTGCCGTCGTCCCGTCGGTCGACCTCGCCGCCGAACAGGTCGACGGCGCGGGCGGTAGCCCGCGTGTCTGCGCTCCAGAGCGCGTCGCGGACGGTCGCCCCGTCGGCGTAGCCGGCCGCGAGGATCGCCCGATGGGTGTAGCTCTTCGAGGGCGGTGCGCGGGCCGTCCCCGCGACGCTCGAGGGCGTGATGGTGACGTTCATGGTCGCCCTGTGGGGTGGCCCCGTCTTACCGATACCGATCCCCGCAGTCCACCGACGGTCGAGCGGGCGAGCGCAATCGACACCGGTCACTGACAGCCGATCGAGGCCGCGATCTCCTCGAGCGGGGCGTCCTGGAGGAGACAGCCGACTTCGTAGCTCACGTCGTCACAGGTCCAGAAGAGTTGTGCCCTCTTTCCGCTGCTCCGATACCCCGTACGGCCGTCGATCTCGATCTCCTCGAGCACGTCGGGATCGAACCGCTGGTACTCCCGGACAGTTACGTAGAGCTCGCGGGCGATCACGTTGGGGTCGTTGTACCACAGCGTCGCGGTGGTGCCCCCGACGTTCTCGGCTCGCTCGACGACGGTGATCCGGTCGAGGACGTACGAATCGGGCACCTCGGGCTCCGGCAGTTCGTAGGGGAGGATCTCCTCGGCAGCCGGCAGCGAGTCGAACACCCCTGCCGGCTTGCGACCGTCGGTCTCGACGGTCGCGTCGGCCGGTGGGTCGTACGTGAACGTCCCCGCCGGCAGTCCCTCGTCGATCACGAGGTCTTCGTACGTGACGGTCAGATCGTGACGCGTCTCGCCGTCGACGGTCAGCGTATTTTGTTCTTTGATCGGATACCGATACTCGTCGTCGATCCAGACGGTCCGGGTGACGTCCATCGCGTCGGAATCGGCGGTCGCGCGCAGCGGGACGACGAACGTCGTGTCACCGACGACGAGGTCGATTGCCGGCCCGACGTCCTCGACCGGCGGCTTCGTCTCGACGACGTGGGCCTTGCGACCGTCGACGGTCGCCGTCCCCTCGTAGCTGAGCCGGTACTCCTCGAGGAGGTTCTCGAGGACGAGCCGCGTCCGGTCGGTGTCGACCTTGTTCGGGTGATACTGCTTGTCCACCAGTTCTGTCTTCGGGTTGTACTCCCAGGTCGTCCCTCGGTTCGTCACGGTGACCGACCCGGCCGGCACGTCGGGGTCGGTCGACTCGACGACCTCGATTCGCTGTTTGGCCGGCGGCTGCCGGGCGACGCGTTCGACCCGTTCGACGGCCTCGTCCGCGGTTTCGACCGACATGTTGCGCCGGGCTGCGAGGTCGTGCATGTGACGGCGCGTATCGATCGCGTTCCGAACGAGTTCCTCGCCCGAGGGCGGTTCCCCGTCGGTATCGCTGCCGGGAACAGTGACACAGCCGGCGAGCGTGACCGCCACCCCCGCTGCCAGGATCCGTCGCCGGTTCATACGCGGGGGATTACCACCTTTGTTGATAAGTCTGTGGATCGGAATCGATTCGCGACCGCCGGGATCCCCGGGATTATGTGCCCGCCGGTCACACACCCTTGCATGAACGTGGACGCGGATCTCGCGCCCCTTCGCGAGTACCTCGAGTCGGCGGGCGCGGACGGCTATCTGATCGACGACGACGCGTCGGATTCGGACCAGCGGTACGTCTCCGGCTTCACCGCGCCGGATCCCTACCAGACGCTGGTGACCGCCGACGGCGTCCACCTGCTCGTCTCGGGCCTCGAGTACGGCCGTGCGCGTTCGGAGGCCAACGCGGACTCGGTCAGCCGGCGGGCCGCCTACGACTACCAGCGACTGGTAGCCGAACACGGCCGGTACGAGGGAAAGATCCGCGCGATCGAGGCCTTTCTCGAGGACCACGGCGTCGGCTCGGTCGCGGTGCCGCGGAACTTCCCGACCGGGACCGCCGACGGGCTTCGCGAGCGCGGACTCGAAGTAACCGTCGAACCCGAGGGGATCGTGACGGGAATCCGGGCGACGAAAACGGAGTGGGAGGTCGACCAGATCCGGGCGAGCCAGCGGGCCAACGAGGCCGCGATGGCCAGAGCCGAGGGGTTGATCGCCACCGCCGAGGTCGAGGACGGCGTGCTCGTCCGCGACGGCGAGCCGCTGACCAGCGAGCGCGTCACTGAGGAGATCGAAATCACTCTGCTGCGCCACGGCTGCGCGCTGGACGAGACCATCGTCGCCTGCGGGGCCGACGGCGCGGATCCCCACGACCGGGGTAGCGGACCGCTCGAGGCCGACGAACTGATCGTGATCGACATCTTCCCGCGGGACAAGGAGACGGGCTACTTCGCGGACATGACCCGGACGTTCGCCCGCGGCGATCCCGGCGAGGAGGCCCGTCGGCGCTACGAGGTCACCCGCGAGGCCTACGAGGCCGCGCTCGAGGCCGTCGAAGCCGGTGTGACGGGCGCCGACGTGCACGGCGCGGCCTGCGACGTGATCGAAGACGCGGGGTACGAGACGCTGCGAAGCGATCCGAACACCGAGACCGGTTTCATCCACAGCACCGGCCACGGCGTCGGGCTGGACATCCACGAGGAGCCCAGCGTCTCGCCCTCCGGTGGCGAACTCGAGGCCGGCCACGTGATCTCGATCGAACCCGGGATCTACGATCCCGCGGTCGGCGGCGTCCGCATCGAGGATCTGGTGGTCGTCACCGAAGACGGCTACGAGAACCTGACCGAGTATCGGATCGGCCTCGAGCCGGCGGTCGGCGGCCGACAGTAGAGCGGTCGTGGCAATCGAAGAGGCCGCGTTCGCTCTCGGCGTCGTCTTCCGTCTCTTCCCGTAACAGCCGCCGTATATGCGGAACGGCGATTATTAGCCGGTCTCGTTGCCGGTTTCGTTACCGGTCTCGTTGCCGGTCTGATTTCCGGTCTCGTTGCCGCCGCCACCATCGCCACCGCCGCCGCCCTCGACCTGAATATCGCCGATCATCGTGTTCGGGTGAACCTGACAGATGTACGTGACCATCTCGCTGCTGGCCTCGAACTCGAGCCACTGGTCTTGGGGCTCGGTGACGATCTCCGTCGAGAGGTCGTCGATGACCTCGTCGTTTTCGTTCCGGATTTCGATGTTGTGCTGGGCACCGTCACCGGTCGTCCAGCCGATCTCGTAGGTTTCTCCCTCTTGGAGGACGAGCGTCGGGTTCTCCGCGTCCGCGATCGCGGACGGTGAGATGCCGAGCCAACCGGACGTCTGCCCGTCGAATTCGATCGCCGTACCGGGCTCGATCTCCACGCCGCCACCGCCGTTGCCTTCGGTACCGCCGTTGCCACCGTTGCCGCCGTTGCCACCGTTGCCGCCGCCACCGCAGCCGGCGACGAACGCCGTCGACGCCGCGACGCCTGTTAGCGTGAGCATTCGCCGTCGGGACATGCGCCCATCTCGTGTCATTACACTAACTTAGTGTCGCACACATATAACCAGACCCCCATCTAATGCAGGCGGGTATATCCGTGCCGAGAAGCGGCGGACTGAACGTGATCGATATCCGATAGTGATGTCGAGTTGCAGTCCAGTCCGCACAGGTTGTGAGCACGTGACACATCGGATAAGAAGGCCGTCCCTTCGACGACTGAACGGTCAGCGATAGCCGGCGTCGTCCGCGCCGCGAGCATCCTCGATCCGCTCGAACTGGTCGTCGCCGAGTTCGACTTCGACCGCGCCGGCGTTCTCCGCGAGTTGGTCCGGCGTTCGCGCGCCGACGATCGGGACGCAAGTGAACCGGTCCTGTTCCATCAGCCAGCGCAGCGACACCTGCGCGGGCGTGGCGTCGACCTCCTCGGCGACGGATTCGACGGCCTCGAGCACGTCCCACGCGGTCTCGCTCGTATAGCGGTCCTCGAAGAGGTCCGAAAGGGTCCCCCGCGAGCCGTCCGGCGCGACGACGGACCCGTCGTCTGCCCGCTCGTACTTTCCGGTGAGGAATCCTCCCGCGAGCGGCGAGTACGGGCAGACGGCGAGGTCCTGATCGGCACAGACCTCGAGGTAGTCGCCCACGTCGTCCGTGTCGGCCGCGTTGAACATCGGCTGAGTGACGTCGAAACGCTCGAGGCCCTCCGCGTCGCTGGTCCACAGGGCCTTGGTGAGCTTCCAGGCGGCCATGCTCGAGGCCCCCAGATAGTGGACTTTCCCCTCGCGGACGAGCTCGGTGAGCGTCCGCATCGTCTCCCGAATCGGTGTATTCTCGTCCCAGCGATGGATGTAGTAGAGGTCGAGATAGTCGGTGCCGAGTCGCTCGAGGGTGCCCTCGATCTGGGCGCGGATGTGTTTCCGACCGAGTCCGGAGTCGTTCGGTCCCGGCTCGCCGCGACCGTCGAAGGGGAAGTAGACCTTCGAAGCGAGGACGAGGTCCTCGCGGTGGTGGCCCCGGTCTTCGAGCCACTCGCCGATCCAGCGCTCGCTCGTGCCGTTGGGGTCACCGTAGACGTTCGCGGTGTCGATGAAGTTGATCCCGTGGTCCCAGCAGGCGTCGAGCAACTCGTGGGCCTCGTCGCGGTCCGTTTCGACGGTGCCGTCACTTTCCTTCCCGAAGCGCCAGGTGCCGAAACAGAGTCGCGAGACTCGCGTTCCGGTGTCGCCGAGCGTGGTGTACTCCATAGCGCGGGTTCGACGGCGAGGGGCAAAACGAACGGGGCTGCGGCGATCTACGAATTCCCGGGCTCGAGCGCGTCTGCAACCCGTCGGACACGGTTCTCACGGCTGTCTGACCGGCCGACCCGGCGATCGGCAACGACTCGTGCGAGCGCGACACACGTCTCCCTCGCCTCGGAACAGGCCCCGTAGTAGCCCTCGAGCGGGAGTGACATGCGAACGACTACGTACTCGAATTCGGTAATTCTTCGGCGACCGATCCCGAACAAACCGAGGGACATGTCGTCCCACCGGTGTTTCCCGCCGATCACGGGCCCGGTTTCCGAAGCTACATAGCACTCGATCGGTCACGTCCCAGTGATGAACTACTGGTGGCGGCGCATCGCCCTCTCGTTGGCCGCCGTCCTCGCGCTCGTCCTCGTCTACGCCGGCGTCTATCAGGTCGGCATGGCCGCCTTCGAGGGAGAGACCATGTCGTACGTCCACGCAGTGCAGATCGTCGTCGAGACGCTGACGACCGCCGGCTTCGGCGGTGATGCGCCCTGGGAGAGCACCGCGATGAATTTGTTCGTAATCGCGATGAACCTCACTGGCGTCCTGCTCGTCTTCCTCGCGCTTCCCTTGATCGTCGTCCCGCTGTTCCAGCAGGCCCTCGAGGATCGGCCGCCCGAGGAAACCGACCTCACCGATCACGTCGTCATCTGCTCGCACACGCCGCGGTCGGACGTGCTCGCGGAGGAACTCGAGGCCGCGAACGTGCCGTACGTCTTCATCGACGGCGATCCCGAACTCGTCGTGGAACTGGTCAACGACGGGATCGAGGCCATCTACGGCGAACTCGATCAGGAGGAGACGTTACGCGCGGCTAACACTACCGAGGCTCACGCTCTCGTCACCGATATCGACGACGAGACGAACGCGATGGTGATCCTCACGGCTCGAGAACTCTCGAGCGACCTCCAGATCGTCACCGTGGTCGAAGACGACGACGTCGCGAGCTACCACCGCTACGCCGGCGCCGACGACGTCGTCCGCCCGCGGCGGGTCCTCGGTGGGAGCCTCGCGACGAAGGCGACGACGACCGTCTCGGCCGACCTCCGGGACACGATCGCGTTTAGCGACGACCTCGCGGTGACCGAACTGCTCGTGCAGGACCACAGCGACCTCGTCGGCCAGACGATCCCGGAGTCGGGAATCCGCGATCGCATGGGGATCACCGTCATCGGCGCGTGGTTCAACGGCGAGTTCGTCCCGGTCCCGGGCCCCGAACACCGGATCGACGGCAACACGATTCTGCTCGTCGCGGGGCAGCGGGACGACCTCACGGAGTTGAAGGCGCGGACGGTGTCGGCCCTGGAGCACCGACAGAATCGCGTCCTCGTCGGCGGCTACGGCGTCGTCGGCCACACCGCGGCGGAGACGCTGGCAGCCGACGGAGCGTCGACCTGCGTCGTCGATCTCGTCGGTCAAGAGGGGGTCGACGTCGTCGGCGATATCACTGACGAGGACGTCCTCGAGGCCGCCGGGATCGACGACTCCCGGTCGATCATCCTCACGCTCGACGACGACGCGACGACGATCTACGCGACGCTGGTCATCAAACAGGTCGCACCCGAGGTGGAGATCATCGCGCGAGCGAACGAGACCGAGAACATCCCGAAGCTCTACCGCGCCGGCGCGGAGTACGTCCTCTCGCTGTCGACGGTGACCGGACGGATGCTCGCCTCGGTCCTGATCGAGGACGAAGAGATCCTGACGCCGGAGACGCAGTTCGAACTCGTCCGGACGACCGCGCCGCGGATCGCTGGCCGGAGCCTCGGCGACGTGGACCTGCGGGCCAGAACCGGCTGTACCGTCGTCGCGGCCGAGCGCGGCGACGAGCTGCTGACCGACCTCGGTCCCGAGTTCGTCGTCCGCGATGACGACGCTCTGATCGTCGCGGGGAGCGACGAGGCGATCAACGAGTTCGTCGCGCTCGCGACCGAGTAGCCAAAACGACGGGATCGTGGCCGACTAGCTGAACGATGGGAGGACTTCCTCGGCGTGGAACTCGATGGCCTTCTCCTGTTCGGGCCCGATCTGGTGGACGTAGACGTGGTCGTAGCCGGCGTCGATCGCCTCCTCGATGCTGTCGATGTGTGCCTGCGCGTCGGGCTCGGTGGTCGTTCCGCTCTCGGCGATGTCCTCCTTTTCGACCATCTGAGCGGCCTGCTCGAAGTGGGCCGGCGTCGGCAGTTCCTGACCGAGTTCGCCCGGAATCGAGCCGTTGGGCCACTGCTCGTAGATCGTCTCGACCGCCTCCTCCTCGCTGTCGGCGTAACAGCCGTGCAGCTGGGTGTACTTCGGCCCCTCGCCGCCGGCGTCCTCGTAGGCCTCCACCGGCTCCGATTTCGGGCCGGAACACCAGAGACCGTCCGCGTGTTCGGCTGTCCAGCGGGCCGTCTGCGGGCCGAACGCGCTGGCGATCGTCGTCGGCTGGTCGTCGGGGACGGTGAACAGTTTCGCGTTCTCGACCGTGTAGTGCTCGCCGCGGTGGCTCGTCGTCTCGCCGGTCCAGAGGGAGCGCATCACGTCCATCGCCTCTTCGAGCTTCTCGAGGCGAACGTCGTGCTCGGGCCAGCGCTCGCCGGTGACATGCTCGTTCAGGTTCTCACCGGTCCCGACGCCGAACGTGAACCGGTCGCCGAACAGTTCGTCGACGGTGGCGACCGCGTGGGCGACGTTGACCGGATGGATCCGCGTCGTCGGGCAGGTGACGCCGACGCCGACCTCGATCTCGTCGGTCTCGTTCGCGATCGCGCCCAGCGTCGACCAGACGAACGGCGACTCGCCCTGCGCGGCCACCCACGGGTGGAAGTGATCCGAGATCGAGAGGAAGTCGAAGCCGGCCGCCTCGGCGCTGCGGGCGATTTCGACCAGTTCCTGGGGACCGAACTCCTCGCTCGAGAGGGTATAACCGAGTTGCGTCATTCCCGGCTCGCTATCACGAACCGGCAGGTAACGGTTGTACCTGCGAGGGCAACGCGGTTCGGAACGTGCACGGTTCGGAAGGTGCGCGGTTCGGAACGAGCGAAGCGAGTGAGAACCGCGGTGCGAACGGTAGAACCGTGAGCAGGCGAAGCCGTGAGCACGCGACGCTAGTGAGAATCACGATACGAGCAGTGCGAGACTAACCGTTTTGCAGACCGTTCGACCGATGCCACGAACAGCGAGCAGACGATAAAACCGTGAGAACGAGGCGTTGTCCGGCCGCGAGAATCGAACGCCTTACCCACAATGCGCCGGAACCGGCCCGTATGGAAGCCGTAGTCGAAGCGACGGACCTCGAGAAGACCTACGGCGAGACCGCCGCACTGACGGGGGCCTCGCTGTCGGTCGCCCGCGGCGAGGTCTTCGCGCTGATCGGTCCGAACGGGGCCGGAAAGACGACGCTCGTCCGCGCGCTGACGGGGACGTCCGAGCCCGACGCCGGCCGTGCGCGGATCCTCGGCGAGTCGCCGACGGCGGTCGATCGCGGCCGGCTGGGCGTCCTCCCGCAAGAGTTCTCGCCGCCGAGCCGCCTCAGCGCCCGCGAGCTGCTGGCGTACTACGCCGGCCTCTACGACGACGCGCGTGATTCCGAGGCCGTCCTCGCCGACGTCGGTCTCGTCGACGCCGGCGACACCTGGTACGAGGACCTCTCGGGCGGCCAGCAGCGGCGCGTCTGCGTCGGCTCCGCGCTCGTCAACGACCCCGATCTACTCTTTCTGGACGAGCCGACGACCGGCATCGACCCCGCCGGTCGGCGCACCGTCTGGCGGCTGATCGAGGACCTTGCGAACGGCGGGACGACCGTCGTTCTGACGACCCACGACATGGCGGAGGCGGAGCGGCTCGCCGATCGCGTCGGTCTGCTCGCCGGCGGAACGATCGTCGCGCAGGGCTCCCCCGACGAACTCGTCCGCGAGCACGGCGGCTCGAGCCGACTCACGATCGAAACGAGCGCCGATCCGGACGCGTTCGCCGATCTCACGTATCCGGTCGAACGCCCCGAGCGCGGCCGGGGCCGGAGCCCGGAAAGCGCCGTCGTCGTCCGCGAGATCGAGCCCGCCGCGATCGGGACGGTGGTCGACTACCTCGAGGACCGGGACATCGCGTACACCGAACTCTCGTGGGCCGAGCCCGACCTCGAGGACGTCTACCTCTCGCTGGCCGACGCGACGGAACGCGAGCGGACGGACCGACTCGAGGGCGTCGCCGGCGGAGACGGGGACGGGGACGAACTCGCACAGGCGGGTGAGACCGCATGAGCCGGATGGGGCGCGTGCGGGCGGAGACCAGCGCCGGCTGGCGGTCGTTCGTCCGGCGGCGGACGGCGGTCTTCTTCACCTTCTTCTTCCCGGTGATCCTGATCGTCATCTTCGGGGCGCTGGTCCGGACGGACCCGACGGGAGGAGGGCTGTTCACGCAGCCGCCGGCCTACTACGTACCGGGCTACCTCGCCGTCGTCGTCCTCTTCACACCGCTCTCGCGGATGGGCAGCGAGGTCGCGCGCCACCGCGAGGGGAGCCGCTTCGAGAAACTCGCGACGACGCCGCTCTCCCGCGCGGAGTGGTTACTCGCCCAGACCGCGGTCAACGCCGCGATCATCGGCCTGGCGAGCCTGCTCATCCTCGGGCTGGTGATCGTTCTCACGGGAGCGGAGATCGCCTTTTCGGTGTTGCTGGTGCCGTACGTGCTGATCGGCGTCGTCTGTTTCTGCGGCGTCGGCGCGATGCTCGGCAGCTACACCGACTCCCAGGACGGCGCGGTCGCCGCCAGCAACGCGATCGGCCTCCCGCTGCTCTTCCTCTCGGAGACGTTCATCTCGCTCGAGCAGCTGCCCGGCTGGTTCGGCCCGCTGGTGAACCTCTCGCCGCTGACCTACTTCGCACGGGGCGTGCGGGCCGCCACGTATTCGGGGGCTGAGACGACCGCAGTCGCGGGACTCGATCCGGAAATCGCGAACTTGCTGATCCTCACCGCGGTGGCCCTCGTCGCGTTCGCACTGGGAGCGCGGTCGATCCCGCAGACGGACTGATCCTGCCCGCCTGACCGCCGCGACGCGTTCTCGAGAACGAACCGATTTAGGCCCCGCACGCCAAGCCCCGCCAACAGCATGCGCCCAGCCCACCCCACCGAGCAGGCCGTCGGCATGGACCACTACGTCAGCGACACCGACGGCGTCGGCGGCCGCCTGCGCGAGGACGACGAGCACTTCCGGGTGCGCGAACTCGAGCGCTTCGACACCGAGCCGGTCGATGCCGCGACGGACGCTTACCCGCATCTCGTCTTCCGGGCGACCCTGCGCGGGTGGGACACCAACGACTTCGCCTCGCGGCTCTCCGACGCCCTCGGAATCTCCCGAGAGCGGGTCAACTGGGCCGGCACGAAGGACAAGTACGCCGTGACGACCCAGCTGTTTTCGGTCTACGGGGCCGACCCCGAGGACCTGCCCGAGGTCGACGGCGCGGAGCTCGAGGTGCTCGGACGCGCAGGACGCAATCTCGAATTCGGCGACCTCGCGGGCAACGCGTTCGAACTCGTCGTGAGCGAGCCCGAACGGCCGGCAAACGCGGCGGCGATCACCGACGAACTGGCCGCGTTCGGGGGGCTCGAAAGCGGCGACCGCGGCGGGTCAGCCGGTGACGCGGACGGCGACGACGGGACCTCGATCGGCGTCCCCAACTTCTTCGGCCAGCAGCGCTTCGGCAGCCGCCGCCCGGTCACCCACGAGGTCGGCCTCGCGATCGCTCGCGGCGACTGGGAGGGCGCGGTGATGGCCTACCTGGGGAATCCGACGGGCGCGGAGCCGGAGGGCACGCAGGAGGCCCGGGCCTTCGTCGAAGAGACGCGAGACTGGCAGGAGGCCCTCGAGCGCGTTCCCAACCGCCTGCGCTACGAGCGCTCGATGATCCACGCGCTCGCAGAGCACGACGGCGAGCCGGGTCCCGAGACGTTCCGGGCGGCCCTCGAGCGGGTCCCGTCGAACCTCCAGCGGCTGTTCGTCCACGCGGCCCAGTCGTACGCGTTCAACCTAATGCTCTCCGAGCGTCTCGAGCGCGGACTGCCGTTCGATCGCCCCGTCGCGGGCGACGTGGTCTGCTTTTCCGACACTGACGCGCCCGACGGCCTCGAGTTGCCCGACACCGACCGGCTCCAGCGCGTCGACGAGCGCCGGGTCGACTCGGTGACCCGCCACTGCGAGCGCGGCCGCGCGTTCGTCACCGCGCCGCTGGTCGGTACCGAGACGGAACTGGCCGACGGCGAGCAGGGCGAGATCGAGCGTGCGGTGCTGGACGAACTCGGCCTCGATCCCGCGGATTTCGACCTTCCAGGGGAGTTCCACTCGACCGGGACGCGCCGTGCGATGCTCGTCCGGACCGATCTCGCGCTCGAGACCGAACCGCTGACGCTCGCGTTCGCGCTGCCGAAGGGGTCCTACGCGACGGTCGTTCTGCGGGAGTATCTGAAGGTCGATCCGGTCGATCTCGGGTGACACCGGGGACGAGCGACTCGCGGCGGCCGCTCGCTCTCCAACCCTTCGTCGGTGATTTTAGGTCGTCGTCACGAGTAGTCGAGAGCGACATGAACAGTGCGATTCGGACGCCATCCACGCGGTCGGACTCTCGAGCATGATCGGCGCTGACGGCGACCGCGAGATCGTCGACTGGCGGAAGACGACCGAGGACGGGCAGACGGTGTACGAAATCGAGTACAGCGAGCCCGTTCCGGAGCCGACGGGCCGATCGAAAACGCTGTTCGGCGCGAGCAGCGGCGGGACGGTCCCGTCCGGCGAACAGTACTTCCACCTGCCCGATAGCGAACGGATCCCCGCGACGGAAGCGGCGTTCGACGCCGAGGGAACGACGCTTCGCGTCCGTCACGAGCGATCATTGGTGGCCCGTCTCCGGCGGTATCTCCCGTGGTAACGGTCCGGATTGCGTCGGCTCCCCTCTCGTGCAGGTGAGGATTCATTGGCCGGTGGACATCTCGAGGAGTCCGCTGATCGATCGAGCCGCGGTTCGCCTCTCTTGACCGAAATCGAGCCTACTCGAGGTACTTCCGTAACATCGCGCCGAAACCGGCGGCGCCGATGCAGACCGAGAGTATCCAGCCGACGCCGGTCAGCGCGAGGACGCCGTTGATGGCCGACGCGACCAGCAGCGGCTTCAGCCAGCCGTCGCCACGCCCGACGAGTCGCTCGGCGATCGCGAGGTAGGCGATCGCCGCGCCGATCGCCCAGACGAGCGACGCGACGAGAATCAGCGGAATCGCCACTGCGATCCCGATGATGGTAATGACCAGAGCGATGGTCAACACGATGAGCGCGACGAGCGAGAAGAGGCCGTATACGAACGAGTTGACCGGGTCCTCGAGCACCTCGCCCATCAGCCGCTCCGTGTACGCGGGGAAGATGGCGACCATGATCGCGCCGACGACCAGCGTAGTCAGGAAGGCGCTGATCGCGCCCCCGAACAGTCCGTTCGTCGTCCCGACGTCGACGTTGACGCCGGGGTCGGTCTGTGCGATCAGCGAGACGGTTCGTATCCAGTGATCGAATCCGATCATATCCTCTAGAGGTACTCGAGGTACGTAAACTGGACTGTCATGGCTCCCGCATCGTTCTGCTGACAGGCTTTTGCCCGCTCGCGTCCTACGAACCCTATGCGAAGCACGCGACTGCAACGGGAGGTCGACGACCTCGTGGCAGACGGCTGGCGAATCGAAGAGGAGACGCCCGACCGCATCGTCGTGGTCGACCGGGAGTTCGGCTCCGTCGGCAGCCACGTTCTGGTCGCGATCCTGACGGTCTGGTTCTCGCTCGGGGTCGGCAACCTCGTCTGGGCCGCGTACAACTACGTCGCGAACTCGCAACGCCGTGTCCTCTGGGAGGACGGAGGCCGCTGCCCGGCCTGTGGCGCGGACGTTCCGACGGCCGCGGACTACTGTCCGTCCTGCGGAGAGGACCTCGAGACCGTCGCCGAACCCGACGGCGGAGTGACCTGTCCCGTGTGCGAGGCGGTGGCCACCGAGGGATCGCGGTACTGCCCGGCCTGTGGGGCGAAATTCGCGACCGAGTCCGAGCCCGCCTCCGGGAACCGAACTGATACGTAGCTCGCCCGCCATCCAGCGGACAGGCAATGGAACTGGATTCGGACCCCCACATTCTCCTGACGAACGACGACGGGATCGACGCACCCGGCATCCGCGCGCTGTACGACGCGCTCTCGTCGGTCGGCACGGTCACCGTCGTCGCGCCCGATCGGAATCAGAGCGCGGTCGGCCGGTCGCTGTCCTACGGCCGGACGAGCGAGGAGAGTGACGACCACGAGATCGACCTGGAATCGGACGCCTTCACCTCCCCGGTCCCGCACACCGACCACGAACTCGGCTACGCCGTCAACGGCACCCCCTGTGACTGTGCCATCGTCGGCGTCAAGGCTCTCGAGCCGGCCCCCGACATCGTCGTCTCCGGCTGTAACTCCGGGGCGAATCTCGGGGCCTACGTCTTTTCCCGCTCGGGAACCGTCAGCGCCGCTATGGAAGCTGCCTTCCTCGAGACACCGTCGATCGCGGTCTCGATGGACACGCTCGGCTACGAGCGCGACCTCGAGCCGGCGGACTTCGAGCACGCGGGCGAGATCGCCGCCGCCCTGGTCGACGGCGCGCCCGGAACCGGCCTGTTCGATCGCGTGGACTACCTGAACGTCAACGTGCCGCGACCGGACCGCGAGCCCAACGGCTTCGCGATCACACGGCCCACTCGGATCTACGAGATGGACGCGACCTTCGAGAACGGCCGCTTCCAGCTGACCAACCGGCTCTGGCAGCAGATGGCCAACCGGGACATCCCCGACCCCGAGGATACCGACCGCCACGCCGTGCTCGAGGAGCAGGTATCGGTCTCGCCGCTCCGGGTGCCCTACGAGGTCGTGGACACGGAACCGGTACGGAACATCTTCGACGACATACTGTGAATCCGATCGGTCACGATCCGCTTTCAGTATCGTAGCCAGTACGGTTTAGGTGGTCGACTCGCAAGGGGCAGCCAATCAATCGATGGCGGACGATAATCAGCCGACGGGACGCGACGACGATCGGGAGGGGGTTCCCTCGAGTCCGCCGAGCAGCGTCGGGCCGGCGTCCGGGACCGAGCGCGATGTCGACGCCGTCGTCTCTCGGAACGATGGGGCGACGGGAGACGACGTGACGTTCGGAACCGGTGACGCGGAGACGGAAGCCGAGTCGACGTCGGCCACCGCGCCGTCCGATCCGCAGTCGAAGCGAGCGGTCAGAGACGCCGTCCTCGCGGACGTGAAAGCGTTTTTCGACGAGCGACCCGACGATGCGTTTCCCGGGCGACCGTCCGACGCGTTCATCGAGGAGGAGTTCTTCGATTTCGGCTATCTCGACGACTACGCGGAAGTCGACCGCTACTGGGTGAACCGGCCGTACGCGTACGTGACGGTCCTGTACGACGAGGCGACCAACACGAACCGGTACCACGTCGTCGAACCCGACCTAGACGAGTTCGAGGAGTACGTCCGCGAAGACCTCATTCGGTCGCTCCGGAGCGATCTGCTGTACAAGGAGTTCGACGGCGAGATCGATCGGGGTGTGGCGTTCGACGAGGAGGTGCCGCGTGTCATGCGAGAACACGCGGCAACCGTCGGCGACGGCTCGCTACACCAGCTCATCTACTACCTCCGGCGGGACTTCGTCAGCTACGGGAAGATCGATCCCATCATGCGCGACCGGGCCGTCGAGGACATCTCGTGCGACGGCGCGGGCCAACCCGTCTTCGTCTACCACCACGGCTACCGCGACCTGCGGACGAACCTCGCGTTCGGCGACGAGCGGCTGAACGCCTACGTCGTCCGGCTCGCCCAGCGCGCCGGCAAGCACCTCTCGGTCGCCGACCCGCTGATCGACGCTGCCCTGCCCGACGGCTCGCGCGTCCAGCTCACCCTCGGCGGCGAGGTGACGACCCGCGGCGCGAACTTCACCGTCCGCAAGTTCGCCGAGGTCCCCTTCACGCCGGTCGACCTCGTCAACTGGGGCACGTTTAGCCTCGAGCAGATGGCGTACCTCTGGCTGGCCGTCGAGAACAACGCCTCGCTCATGTTCGCGGGCGGCACCGGCTCGGGGAAGACGACGAGTCTCAACGCGGTCTCGATGTTCGTGCCGCCGGAGAGCAAGGTCGTCTCGATCGAGGACACCCCAGAGATCACGCTCCCCCACGACAACTGGATTCAGAGCGTCACTCGCGAGGGCGTCACCGCGGGCGGACGCGGCGAAGTCGGGATGTTCGACCTCCTGCAGGCCGCCCTCCGCCAGCGTCCGGAGTACCTCGTCGTCGGCGAGATTCGGACGGAGAGCGACGTCGCGCTCACCTTCTTCCAGTCGATCGCGACCGGTCACACGGCGTACACGACGTTCCACGCCGACTCCGTTCGTGGGCTGTTGAGCCGGCTGCGAAACGAGCCGCTGAACGTCCCCACGCAGATGATCGGCAACCTCGACATCGTCTCCATCCAGCAACAGACCACTCAGGACGGCCGGCGCGTCCGACGGAACCGGCGGCTCGTCGAGCTCGCCGGCGACGACACGGGCGAGGAGATCGACCGCCACGAGGTCTTCGAGTACGATCCCCGCGAGGACGGGTTCGAGCAGGTCGCCGGCTCGCGCGTCCTCGGCGAGATCGCCGACGAACGCGGTTGGACGCCCGGCCGCATCGAGCGAGAACTCGAGCGCCGCGAGGAGGTCCTCGGATACCTGTTCGAACGCGAAATCACCGAGTACGAGCGCGTTGCCCGCGTCATCCAGGGGTTCATCCGCGATCCCGACTATATCTTAGCGGAGGTCCGCGCCGGCGACCTGGATCCCGCAGCCATCGCGGTGACGGAGGCGGACGACTGAGCCGTGACCGAACGAGAGCCGAGCGACGACGGTTCCGGGCGCGACTCGACCGGGGAGACTGTCGGCAACGTGGCCGGCAGCAGTACCCACCCCGACGCGTCGGAGCCGGCCTTTCGCGAACCGGCGCTCGACGAGGCGACGGCGGCAGCGGTGATCGACGACGCGTTCGACGGCGAATCCGATAGCGCGCTCGAGGGGACCGGAGGCGCTGCGTTCGTCGAGACGGACGGGCCAGCGGACGAACCCGAGCCGGAAGAGGCACTCAGCCAGCCGCTCGCGGCCGAACGCGACCTCGGCGAGATCGAACAGCTCGAGCTCCGCGAGGTCTACGGGCGCGTTCGCGCGTTCTTCAAAACGCGTTCGGAACGGTATCGCGGCCTCCAGCGCCGGCTCCAGCAGGCCCGGATCGGCGATACGTACGACGAGTACCTGACGGAGAGCGTCGAGATAGCGGGGCTGGCCGCGCTCGTTGCGGGCATCACGGGTGGCATCGCGATCCTCGTACTGGCCGTTTTCGGGCGGACGGTCGGCGTCCTCGAGCCGGTGACCCGGTTCTTCGGAACCGGTCCGAATCACGTGCTGAGCGGCTCGCTCGTCGCGGCTGCGATCGCGGCGTCGCTGTGCTGTTCGATCGCTGCAGCAGGGAGCGCCTGGGCGATTCGGAACCACTACTATCCGCGCAGCGTCGTGGCCGCTCGTCGGCGCAGCATCGCACTCAACCTGCCGTACGCGATCACGTTCATGTACGCGCTGTCCAGCGGCGGCATGAACGTCATCGAGGTGTGCCGTCGGCTCGGGGACAGCGAGCGGGTCTACGGCGAGGTCGCGAACGAGTTCGATCTCGTCGTCCGCGAGATCGACCTGTTCGGCAACGACCTGTTGCAGGCGCTGGACAACGTCCGGACGCTCACGCCGAGCGACGACCTTCGGCGGTTCCTCGACGACCTACTCGGCGTCCTCGAGTCCGGCGGCGACCTCGAGACGTTTCTGGAGGAGGAAGCCGAGTCGTCGCTCGACGACGCGCTCGAGGAACAGGCGTCGTTCATCGAGACGCTGGGGGTCCTGAGCGAGACGTTCGTCGTCGCGTTCGTCGCGGCCCCGCTGTTTGTCATCGTCGTGCTGATGGTCGTGAGCTTCCTCGGGGCGGAGACGGTCGACCTGATCGCCGCCCTCGTCTACGTCGTCTTCCCGCTCGCGATGGTCGGCTTCCTGCTCGTCGTCGATCTCCTGTCGCGGCCGTTCGAGGAACCGACGGCCACTCTCGCGACCGAGATCGAGCGAACGGTCGAGACCGAAGCGGTCGCCGGCGATCCACGCTTCGCGGCCTATCAGCAGTCGAAACGGGAAACCGGCCTCCGGGCGTTCCTCGCCGATCCGTTCCGGGCGATCCGCCGCCGTCCCGTGTTATCGCTGGGACTGACGGCCCCCGCCGGCGTGGCCGTCGCCGGCATCGGGATCTGGACCGGATTCGTCGAACCGAGCGTCGCGGGGTTCATAGACGCGCCGCTCCGGGCGACCGTCGGCCTCGTCGTCGCGCCGCTGGTGACGGCAACCGGGCCGCTGATGATCCTCCACGAGCGCGAGCGCCGGCGGACTCGGGCCATCACCGAGCGCTTTCCGGACGTGTTGCGCATCCTCGCCAGCGCGAACCAGATGGGCGTCGACGTCGTCGACGCCTTCGAACTGGTCACACGCTGGACCAGCGGCACGCTCGCCGACGAACTCCGGCGGGTCCGCAACGACGTGGCCTGGAACCACGACCTGACCGGCGCGCTGCTCGCCTTCGCCGACCGGCTCCACGTCCCGCAACTGACCCGGACGATGACGCTCGTCGCGGAGGGCAGTCGCTCGAGCGGCGACCTCCACGGACTGCTCGAGATCGCGGCCGAAAACACCCGGGCGCAAGCGAAACTCGCTCGAGCGCGGCGACGCGAAATCGGCTCGTACGTCGCCATCGTCGTCGTCGGCTTCCTCGTCTATCTGCTGGTCATCGTCATGATCAGCGCGAGCTACCTCGCGCCGATCGCCGAGTTGGCGGCGGGGTCCGAGTCGACGGGAGCAGAGAGCCCGGTCGCCCTCGGTGCGATCCCCGTCGGGACTTACGAGGTTTTGTTCCTCCACTCGGCGCTGATCCAGGGGCTCGGGAGCGGCCTGATCGCCGGTAAGCTGGCCGACAACGACGTCCTCAGCGGCCTCAAGTATGGACTCGGCCTCGTCGCCCTCACCGTCGTCGCGTTCTTTCTGCTGGTGTAATTATGATCGGAACGTCCACCCTCGACATCGTCGACCGCCGATCCGCTGACCGCGCCGTCTCGCCCGTGATCGGCGCGATTCTCATGTTCGGACTCGTGCTCGCACTGCTCGCGACCCTCCAGCTGACCGCGATCCCCGCGCTGAACGAGGGGCTCGAGTTCCAGCACAACGATCGCGTCCAGTCCGACGTGGTCGGCGTCGACGGGACGATCGAACGAGTAGCCGCGACCGGAACCGGGGAAGCCGTCTCGCTCGAGGCGGGACTGCGCTATCCGCCGCGGCTGTTCTTCGTCAATCCGCCGCCGGTCAGCGGTACTGTCCGGACGACCGAACCCGCTGCGGTCGGAATCGCCAACGCCCGTGCGACCGGCGAGACCGGCGACTACTGGAACGGGAGTCCGCGGACGGTCGAGACGCGCTCGCTCGAGTACGTGCCCGACTACAACGAGTACGCGAGTGCGCCGCGGACGGTGCTCGAACCGTGGGTCGCGTACCACCGCTTCGCCGAGACGACGCGCGTCGAGGGCGATCAGGACCTCGTCGACGGCCGACGGATCGGGCTGGTCGCGCTCGAGGGCAACCGCTCGGTCTCGCGGACGGACGAGATCTCGATCGACGTCGAACCGGCCAGCGCCCCCGTCCGAACGGTAGCAGTCCGCGATGACGGCGACCCGGTCACGCTGACGGTGCCGACCCGACTCACTGAAGACGAGTGGGGCGACCTCCTCGCGGACGAACTGGATCCGGCCGGCGACCCTGACGACGACCGGTACGTGAGGGAGTTCGACTGTCAGCGGGAGTCGCCCGACCCGTGCGGACGACTGACGATCACGCTCGAGCGGGGAGCGACCTACGAACTCCGGCTGGGTGCCGTCGCCGTCGGCAGCGGGACTGAGGCGTCGAACGCGGCGTATCTCACCGACGTAGACGGCGACGCGACGGCCGTCCCTGAAGCGGGCCGACAGCGACTCGTCGTCGAGGCCCGCGATCGATTCGACAACCCGGTCAGCGGCGTCGCGGTGACCGGGAGCGTGGGCGGCGACGGGACCGTCCGCGCCGTCGAGCCGATCACCGACGCCGACGGCCGCGCGACGTTCGTCTACGACGCACCCGACGACGTCGATCGCACGCAGGATGTCGATGTGACGCTCCGTTTCGGCGAGAACGCCCGACAGACGGTCACGTTCGACGTTCGCGTGATGGACCTCGGCGACGGCGGCTCGAGTTCGGGAACGACTGAACCGACCGCGACGATTACCGACGTGACCAGCAACACCGGCGGGAGCCAGGATCGGTACACAGTAAGCACCGAGGCGCGCGACAGCGGCGGTGATCTCGAGCGCCTCGAGTTCGAACTCCGGAACCACGATACCGATACGGTCATCGATACCGCGACCGCCACGATCAGCGGCGGCAGCGACGCCGCAACTGCGGCACTGCGCGCCCGGAGCAGCGAGCGACTCGCCGCGTATCGAATCGTCGCGACCGCCGTCGATTCGGACGGGAACGCCGGGAGCGACGAACGGCTCGTCAGCGGCAGCTAGTGAGTCGAACGCGGCGTGGGACCGCCCGGCGGGTGGCGGCGCTCCCTCGCGACTCCTGCCGCACCGGCCGGAAAACACGCCTGTTTTACCGCTGACCCGTCAACGGCCGCTATGGAGTGTCGCCACTGCGCATCGCCCCTCGAGAAGCCCGGCGACTTCTGTCTGGTCTGTCGGGAGGCAAACACCGAGGCGATCGTCCTCGAGGCGGCGCGCGACAGGGCGACCATCACGATGCTAGCGGGCGACGACGAGGGAGTTGACGGCGCTGGGCAGTCCGCCAGCGCGTCGTCCGAAACCGACGCCGAGGAGGGGGTCCTCGGCGAGACGACGATCACGACGACCCCCGAAGACGGGGAGAACGAGCCGATCGAACTCCGGAACTTCGCAGGGCTGATCGGCGACGAGATCCGCCGGAAGCGACCCGAGGAGGTCTACGCCGGCGGGACGCGAGCGGTCATCCGCGCCGTCCGCGAGGACATCCATCACCCGTTCTATCGCGTCGACGACGACGATCCCGTGCAGGCAGTCCTCGAGCGCCGCGGAAACCGCGCGCTCGACGTCGTCGAGACGCCGCCGGCCGAGAAGATCGGCGGCAGCCACACGACGCTCATCGGCGGTCGAACGGGGATGGAAGCTATTCACACCGTCGCCGACCACCCGCACGTCAAGAAGGTGATTCCGGGCCCCATCGACGCCGGCGGCAAGGGATCGCAGTCCGGACTGCGAGCCAAGGTGACCCGCGCGGACGACGGCGGCAACGTTCGGATGCTCATCCGTGACGGTTCGAGCGTCCAGGAGAACCGCGTCGTGACGACTGCACGCGACCGGGAGATGGGAGAACGGATCCGCGCCGATTTGAACGACGTGCTCTCGGACGCGGAATTCCAGTAACCGACGGGTCCGACCCCCCAGTGTCGGGTTCCCGGCCGGGAGATTCTCGAGGCAAGTATTGTGCCGGACCGATGGAAGTGACATGTGCTTCCGGTTGTCCGAGCCTTAACGGGATGGCTGTAATTAGATATAATTAGCCATGCTCGAGCGACCGGACGCCGTCCTGACCCTGATCCCGCTGCTGGCGGTAAGCGGCCTCGCGGCCCGAACGCTCATCGCGGCTACGGGCGTCGCCACGGGACTGCTCGCCGCACCGCTCGCACCAGTTGGATACGCCGCCGCACTCTGTCTCGTCTTCGGAGAACTACTTGCGTGGCCCGCCGCCGAACGGTTCGGCGGTTCCTGACCGGTGACTACCAACTCGATCGTACTCGTCGGGCCCTCACCGTAACCCGCGGCGACTCAACAGGTTTAAGAATCCGCTGGCGATAGAGAGCACTACTATGGCCAAGAAAGGACAGGTCGGTAGCGCTGGCCGCTTCGGTGCCCGCTACGGCCGCGTCGCACGACGTCGCGTCAGCGAGATCGAAGACGACATGCAGAACGCCGAAGTCGACGGCGACGACGTTACCCGCGTCGGCACCGGCATCTGGAAGAACGAGGAGACCGGGGAGGTCTTCACCGGCGGCGCTTACCGCCCGGAGACCCCCGCCGGCCGCACCGTCCAGCGCTCCATCCGTGCTGCCCTCGCAGAGGACGACGAATAACGCCCCCTTCAGCCCAGTATGAGTTACAAATGCTCTCGCTGTAAACGCGACGTCCAGCTCGACGAGTACGGCGGCGTCCGCTGTCCCTACTGCGGTCACCGCGTGCTCCTGAAAGAACGCAGCCGCGACGTCAAGGAAGTCGACGTTCAGTAACGCGTGTCTTCTCACGACGCGACCCTCGAACTCGACTACGAGAGCGCGTCGCGTGCCCGTCTCGTCGCCGCGAGCGTCGCCCGCGAGATCGGCGAGATCGACGACGACCGCTCGCAGACGACCCTCCGTCGCGACGAGGAACGGCTCGTCCTCGAGATCGACGCCGCCGACGCCGTCGCCCTGCGTGCGGCGCTGAACACCTGGTTTTCGCTGGTCGACGTCGCCGAGCGGACCGCCGACGCGGGAGAACGAGTTCTCGAGACTCGGTGATAGGCTGCCGGCTCGAGTCCGACCACCGTAACGGACCGTCGAAGCCACCGGCCTGTACCGGCAGGCGATGTCGTCTTCGGCGCAGCGTCCGAACCGCTCGTATGGCAGCCGAAACCGAGACCTGGCTCGGACTCCGCCGGGACGCCAAACCGCTCGTACTGGCCGGCCTCGCGCTCGGGCTGGGGATCGGCGGTTTCTTCGACGGGATCGTCTTCCACCAGATCCTGCAGATCCACCACATGCTCTCGTCCTATCCGGATACCAGTATCGCGACCGATCTCGAACTCAACGTGATGGCCGACGGGATCTTTCACCTCGCGACGTACACTTTCACCATCATCGGCATCGTGTTGCTCTCGCGAGCGTGGCGGTTCCACCCGGTCCCGAAATCGGGCCGAACGTTACTCGGCGCGGTGCTCATGGGGTGGGGCCTGTTCAACGTCGTCGAGGGGCTCGTCGACCACCAGCTGCTCGGTCTGCACCACGTCTGGCCCGCCGGCCCCGGCCCGATCGTCCTGTGGGACGCCGTCTTTCTCCTCTGGGGAGCGCTGTTCCTCGGCGGCGGCTATCTGGTGATCCGAACTGACAGCGCCGCGACGCCGACGACCGGATCCGACGCGGTCGCGACTGACGGGGGCGGGACGGAGTAGCGGCAGGGTGCAGGCTGAGACACGGGGCGAGCCGTCGGGTCCGAACGAACGCCCGTCCGGACGACAAAGCTGGTCTTTATCAGTCCGGAGGGCGACGGTCGAGATATGCAAGGAAACCTGCCGCCGGAAGCACAGGAGAAAATCGAGCAGTTGCAGGACCTCCAGGAGACGGCACAAGAAGTCGCCGTCCAGAAACAGGAAGCCGAGTCGAGCCTGACCGAGGCCGAAAGCGCCCTCGAGGAACTCGAGAACGTCGACGAGGACACCACGATGTACCGCAACGTCGGCGAACTCCTCGTCGAGACCGAGTACGAACAGGCCGAGGAGGACCTCGAGGACAAGGTCGACACGCTCGAGATTCGCCTCGAGACCCTCGAGAAACAGGAAGAGCGAGTCCAGGACCAGTTCGAGAGCCTCCAGGAGGAACTCGAAGACCTGCTCGGCGGTGGCGGCGGCATGGGCGGTCCGGCCGGCCCCGGCGGCCCGGGCGCTGGCGGCGCGTAAATGCCGACCGACGAGCCGTCTGACGAGACCGTCGTTCAGACGGCCTCCGACGCCGCTGAGGGGCTTATCTTCTCGCGGTACAAACAGTCCGAGGTTCGCGATTGTGACGTGACCGTCACCTTCGAGGACGGCGTTCTCGAGGTCGACGTCTACCTCAACGCGCCCGAGGACGAGGCCGATCCCGAACAGGTCGCCGACGACGCCGCGCTCGCCGCGCGAGAGGCGGTCGACGAACTGTTCGGCGAACAGTAGCGCTCTCAGACTGCGACTCGCTTCTCGGTCGTTCGATGGAACTCGGTGAGCGACTCGCTCAAGTCGTGACCGACAGTTGGGGAGCCGCTACAGGCGGCCGCTCCCGACGAACGCGAGTCCGAGACTGCCGGCGAGCACCGACACGGTCAGGACCACCTCCGGGACCGGGAGGGCGCCCTCGCCGGCGAACCCGACCAGAACGAGCGCTGCCGCGACGGCCGCGGGAAGCGGTCGTGCAGCCAGTTGCTGTCCGAAGGCCCGGAGCGACCAGTACCCCGTTTTGACGGTCGACACGACGGTGGCACCGAGCGGCCGATTACCGTCGGGATCGTCGGCCGGCTCGAACGCCTCGAGGTCGTCGTCGGCGAGCGTTACGATTTCGCCGGTCGCAACCCGCCGTCCGTCGGCGTCTCCGACCCGAAGCAACGTGGTGGACTCGTCGCCGGTACCGACGACGCGATAGATTCCGTCCGGGTAGTCGCCGGTAGTCGGACGAACGTGATCGCGTAGCGAGAGCGACGCCATTGTCGGTCTCGTCTAATTGGGTCCACCTAATAGTAGCGGGTCGAAGATGTTGCTCTCTCGAGGCGGGAAGACGCTCAGTCGCCGACTCGCTGTCAGGCGTGTACTCCGGTGAGACTACCTCGACCGTCGAAGGGGCAAGGTAATCCCTTGCAGACGGCCTCGTGGTTCCGTTCTCGAAGTAGTTACACCAACGGCCTGGCAACGTATTGGATTGTCCGTTACTTTATTATATTACTACTATAGACTGGCTATATGAACCAACGGGTACAAAAGATACTGGGAGTGGCGTTCTCCATTTTATTGATTACCGGGGCAATCGGGCCAGCCCTGGCTGCACGGGGAGGGAACACAGCAGGGACGGCCGTCGGCGATGACGACCTGAACGGCGCGTATCAGCTCTTTGCTGCGGGCGAGCAAGATCCAGCCGCACTCGAGTTGAAGTACGCGGCCGTTGCCGAGTTCGCAGCGATTCAACCTGCCGACAAACGCGACGAACGACTGAAAAAGCGGGTCGGGGAGCGACTCAACGAGACGCTGGACCTCTATCTCGACACGGACCGCGTCGAGAGTCACATGGTGTTCGAAGGCGACGCCGCGGCCGTCTCACGCATGGCACCCCTCGCGGACGCCGATCCGGCGGCCGTCAACGAGTCGACGTGGCTGCTCGCCAAGGCTAACGCGCGGACGGCCAACGTTTCGATCACAGACACGCGGCGCGCCCTCAAGCGCTTCGAGGACGATATCGACAATCCGGGTCATCGGAACGCGATCGAGAGCCACATTCGCAACGCCGAACGCGCGTACGACCGCGGGGAGCGAGCCCTCGAGGACGACGGGGGCAGCAACGTCGAACGCACGGCGCGAGACCGTGCACGGGCGATCCGGCAGTTCATGACCGCCTGGCGCCAGAGCCAGCAGGCGCTGGACAAACTCGAGCGCCAGACGACGCCTCGAGTGCGGATCACAACCCGGAACGACCCCGTTCGGAACGGCTCGGAAGCCACGAATCGGACCATCGGCGGTGCGATCGAGGCCGTTCGGCCGGACGAACTCGGGAACGTGACAGTGACGGTCGAGGGTGGTTCTACTATCGAAGTCCAGCCGAGCACCAGCACCGTGCCAGCGTCGAACGTCACCTTCGTCGCGAACGTCAGCTTCGAGGATCGAGACCAGCGCATTCGGGCGACACTCGCGGATAGCACGAACGGAAAGTACCGCCGCGGGCCGCCGAAACACGCGAAGGGGCGGCACTCGGACGGCGACATCTCGCCGATCACCGACGAACTGCTACTGGACGGTGACGCGCTCCCGGACACCTACGAACTCGAGACGGCTGGGACGGATCCGTTAGACCACGACAGCGATTCCTCGAGGACCGCCGTCGACGAGAGCGATAACGAGACGATCGACGGCCTCGAGGACTTCGACGGCGACACGGTCACGACCTACCACGAAGGCCTGTTCGGGACCGACCCGTTCAACGGCGATACCGACGGCGACCGGCTTCCCGACCGCTACGAGATTACGTATTCGAAACTCGACCAGACGAAGGCCGACACGAACGACGACGGCGTTACTGACGACGCGTGGGACATCGACAACGATAGTCTGACCACGCTCGAGGAGTACGAGGCCGGCACGACGCCGACCCTGGCAGACGAGGACCGCGACGACCTCGACGACGACCGCGAACTCGAGGTCGGCACGAACTCGAACGATCCCGATACGGACGACGACGGACTGCTCGACGGGGAGGAACTCGAACTCGGCACGGACCCGCTGGTCGCCGACTCCGACGGCGACGACGTTCTGGACGGCAACGCCACGTATACGACTGAGACGAGCAACGAGTCACTCGGCGTCAACGTCTCGCTGTCGGGCAACGGTGAGATCGCCAGCGGCGTTTCGATTCGGAACGGCTCACAGGAGCGCTTCGAGAGCGACTCGATCGAATCGGCGCAGGTCACGTCGTTCGTCAATCTCGAGTCCGAGCGCTCGTTCGACTCGGCCAACGTCACGTTCTCGTACGACGATTCGCGGCTCGGCGAGACGAACGAGTCGGATCTCGTCGTCTTCCGGTACAACGAGTCGCTGGGGATGTTCGAGCCGCTGAACACGACGGTCGACGCCGAATCGAACACGGTCACCGGGGAGACCGAACACTTCTCGCGGTTCGTCGTCTTCGACGTGCGCAACTGGGCGTCGAACTTCGTCGCGAAACGGCCCGAAGACGGTACCGACAGGTCGGAGGTCCAGCCCGTCGACGTGACGATGATCATCGATTCGTCGGGCTCGATGGGCTGGAACGATCCCCAGGAGTTCCGCAAGCAGGCTGCCAAGGAGTTCGTCGGTGCGCTCGTCGAGGAAGACCGCGCCGGCGTCATCGATTTCGATCACAATGCCCACGTGGCACAGGAGCTGACAACCGACTTCGGACAGGTCAACCTCACGATCGAGAGTCTCGACGCCAGCGGCGGAACGAACATCGGTGCAGGCGTTCGAAAAGCGAATCAGCACTTCGCCGAAGCGAGCAACGATTCTCGTGCGCAGTTCGCGATCCTGCTCACTGACGGTCAGGGCAGCGGCGGTCGCGCCGAGGCGCGGACGGCAGCCCGACGGAATACGACGATCTACACGATCGGCTTCGGCGGCGCGAACGGGAACAAACTCCGGGACATCGCACAGATTACCGGCGGCAACTACACCTACGTCGACAACCCAAGCGACCTGCCGAACGTCTTCTCGCGGGTCGCCGACGATATCGGCGCTCAGGACACCGACGGCGACGGGATTTCCGACACCGCCGAACATCGAGGCGTCGTAACCGCGAGAGCAGGGATCATCGAGACCGACCCGTACAGCGCTGACACGGACGGTGACGGACTCGAGGACGGCACCGAACTCGGCGAGGCGATCACTGCGGAGGAGCTACGAGACCGGAACTCCGACGGCTCCGGTCCCCCGGGCCCGGATCCACAGTACCTGGCGATCGTCAACACGCTCTCGAGCGCCGGCTACAACACCAGCGAGTTCTCCGGATCGATCTATATCGACCCGGTGAGCGACCCGACCCGCGTTCACACGGACGGTGACGGCGTCGACGACTACACGGAGCTTCGGGAACCGGTGACGTACGCTCGAACGACGAGTCGCGAAGCGACGAAATCGGTCCTCGAGACCGGAGAGGCGACCGAAGAAACCTTCGAAGACGCCTACGACACCGATCAGGCGACGTCCGATCCGTGGGACAGCGACACAGACTACGACGACCTCGACGACGGTCGCGAGCGCGAACTCGCGACGAACCCGGACGACGGTGATACGGACGGCGACGGTATCAGGGACGGTGACGAGACGAGCGGCCGGAACGATCCGACGCTGTACGACGTCCATCCGCCGAAACTAGATGTCAACACGGAAACGAGCGGCTGGCGCGTTCCGGAGACGAGTCTCGACGCCACGTACTGGGCGTACGCGTCGATCGAAGACGAGGCAGGCATCGAGGAGGTCGCGTTCGTCAAGGAGGGATCCGTCGAAAAACGATTCGATGTCTCCGATGACGAACTGAACCGTCAGTTCGAGTACACGGATAGAATCTCCGAGGGGAACGTCGACACGAGTAGCGTTCAGTCGACCATCGTCTCCGGCGTCGGGAGTGCGATCGACCTCGGTGGTGACATCACCGGGGCCATCGGCGACGTGACGCTCGGGACGAGCGTCTACCTGCGTGCCACCGACGCGAACGGCAATCGACAGCAGACCATCGCCGTGCAGCGGGAGAATTTCTACGGGTACATGGCCGGCGAGCTCCCGACCGGATGGGACCTCGCCGACAGGGAGATCGCTCGCAAGCTCGGCACCGTCTCCGGGTTCTCCGCGAGCATCGGCGTCGTCTTCCGGGATGCCGAACAGCTCCTGCAGGATCCCGGCGCGTTCATCGACGGTATGCGGGCCATGCTCGAGCTCGTCGCCGAGGCCGACCCCGCGGTCGTCGACAGGCTGATCGACGGTTACATCCAGCAGTTCGAACAGAAACAAGAGCAGAACAACCCGTACGAAGAGGGGACGACGAAGTACAGGCTCTTCGAGGAGAACTGGTACGAGGGCTACGCGCTCGGCTTCCTCTCGAAGCTCGTCGTCAGTGGTGGCTCTACTGGTGCGAAGAACGCGATCAAGAGCACCGATCGCGTCGGCGATATCGCCGATCGGCTCTCGGACAGTCGCGCCCTGCGGGCGCTCTCGCGGATCGATGGTCCGACCGACGCCGCCAAAGCGCGGGTGACCGCACGCCTGCTGCTGGCGACCGACGACGCCGCGGAACCGCTGCTGAGCCAGGGCGAGACGGCGGGGCAGGTCTTCCGATTGTGGCGGCTCCAGCGCGGAATGGATGCCGATGTGGATGCCCTGCCGGAAACCAGACAGCAACAACTCGGACGGTTGCTGTCCCGGACTGGTGGGGACGGACAGCGGGCGTTCGATGACCTTGCCGGTCTCGATTCGGGTGCCACGGATAGACTTCTCGAAATCGAAAATCCGATCACCCAGCGCCACCTCGTGAAAGCCTATCAGGACAGCGACGTTGACGCTAACGATCTTTCGCAGGCGCTCGAGAGTTACGGTGATCTCGACGCTGATGGGAAACAAGTCGCTGACACCATACTAGCTGAGGGTGGCAACGGTGGTATTTCTCTCTTAGCTAAACAGGTCTGTTCGAGCCCCTGCCGGTCTTTCGCCGAAGCTGTCGACGAACTCGCTTCGACGAATAGCGTTGATGAAGATACCGCCAGAGAGCTCGCCGTCAAACTATCGCGCAAGACCAGTAGTGGCGCGCTTACCGACGAACGGGCAGCGACGTTGCTCGGTGATGTCAAGAAAGTCGCTGATGAGGACGACGTTGATGTCACGGCGACGCTGATGAGAGACGGTGATCTTTCACGAACACTCATCACCGAGTACGGCAAATCTGATGTACTCGACGAGCGTAGCTTGCGGAGGGCACACCGACTCGGTGAAGTTTATCTTCCCGATAGTCAAGTTCAAAGTAAATTCAAGCACGCTGACGACTTCGGCGTAGAAGGTAATTGGAACACGCAGAACAAGAGGCGGTACAAGGACGCACTCAGTGAACATATCCTGAACCCTGACACAGAAATCATTGAAGGAACGTATCGTGGCAGGTCTGTGAAACACATCTATAATTCCGGGACCGGAAATAACGTCATGCTGAACTCTGATGGAGAGTTCGTCTCTGGGTGGAAACTCAGTAAGAAGCAGAGACAGCACCTCGAGGAGACGGGAGATCTATAAAAGAGATACGATGACTGAGCAACCAGTTCTATCGAAATATCAGGAGATGATACGAGGATATCTCGAGGGAGAGATATCAGCACCCGAGTTCTCCCTCAACTACTTACAGGAATTCAAGGGTGAAACGATGACGATGTCAGACAATACATATGATATATTACAGGATCTGTTTCGGAAAGCCGATGCATACTGTGAAGATCCCGAACTGCGCGAGAAAACCAGCGACGGGATCGGGGAAGCAGAGTTGAGAAAAGCAGCTATCGACGCGTCAAACAAGCTAGATCGTCGGTTAGAAGAGATCGAATAGTACCGAGGACCAATCCGCTGTAGCGCCAAATCGAATGAAGATTTGAATGGCCGAAGGAACTGCAGTCATGGCGTTCTACACGTCTCGATCGCTGGACGGCGTCGTCGACGACGCCTTTGCCAGCAGTGAGCAAGCGGGGTTCGATATCGATGCGGACAGCGAGCAAGTCGAAAGCGGGATCGAGAATCAGTATCTCGAGTTCGACGGCTACTACGATCGGTGGTGGTTTGACTTCGCGTTCAATCTGGACGCCGATCGCCCGCCGAGCGAACCGGTACTCAGTATCGGCTGTGGACAGCGCATCTATCCGCCGAACGCGGCCGACGAAGCAGACTACCGGGCGAAGATGGACGGCATCTTCGAACTCCTCTGTCGGCTCGCCGTGACCCTCGAGGCCGACTACGCGCCGCTGTTCAATCCGATGGGGAGACGTGCAGTCCCGGAAAGTCGGCCGATCGCCGAGGCTGTGGAGGAACTCCCCCGCATGGGCGTGTACTCCCGGGAGCTCTTAGACGAGTTAGGCGGCGTCACGGCCATGTTCGAGTCACTACCGTGGTCCACCGCGTCGCTCGAGGACGGCAAAACCGTCGTGATCGAATCCGACACGCCGTGGCTCGATGGCGGCTGGCGGCCACCGACCGAGGCCGCGTACCTCGACGATGCCGCCTTCGACGAGAGCGACGATCCAGTGTCGAACGAACGCCGTGGGCTCGCAGATCCATTCGCCGCCCTCGAGACGGGCGAGATGGGCACCGACCTCTGTGTTCCCCGCGAGAAAATCGCACCCGAGTTCCGCAACGAGGACCTCGAACTCGTTCGTGTCCGCGTCGACGAGCAGCGGGACCTTCGACGCACCGACACTGACAGCTTCGTCCGGAATATCGTCGATGACGACCCCGGCGACGACGCTGCGTTCATGATGGCGATGCTCGCCGACATTCCGGCCGACGCGGTCGAAGCCGATCTGATGGTATCGGCGTTACTCCGAGACGCTATCCCTCCGGCGTTCGTCCGGCTCGACGACTCGTCCGGCGAGACCGTCGTCTCGAGGGTCATGGCTCTCGATACCGGCATCAACAAGGTAGAGTTACTCGTCAGTCTCGGCCGAGTCGCTCGCGAAGCGGAGTTCGCTGCCGGTGATGTCCAGGAGATGGAGCAGGGTCTCGAGCGACTCGAGACCCTCGACGACACCGTCGACCTCGATCAGTACCTCCGAAACCGGCTCCTCTAACTACCAACCGTCACCGACGACCCCGAGACGATGCTCGGCGCGCTCGACACGCGCACCGAGTTCGAAGCCGTCGACGACGTCGACGAATCCATCGGGACCGCTGTTCCGCGCGGGACAGTGACTGACGACGAGGATCTGGCCGTCGCCTCGCTTTGCCGTCAATCCGGACCACGAGCAACAGCAGCTTCCCCGCGCGAACGCCGTTCGGGACAATTCCTTTTCGGGACGCTTCGAAACGGGCCGCTGATGAGCGCTGACTACGACGACCTCCCGCTAGTGTACTCGTGCTCGGGCTGCTCGAGCGCGGCCCAGATGGCCAACGATCTCGCGGTCAGGCTCGACCGGGAGCGCCGCGCGGAGATGTCCTGTATCGCCGGCGTCGGCGGCGACGTTCCGCCGCTCGTGACCACCGCGACCGACGACCGGCCGACGCTCGTGATCGACGGCTGTCCGCTCGAGTGTGCGCGGAAATGTCTGGCCCAACACGACGTCACGCCCGACCGTCACGTCAACCTCGCCGAGCGAGGTGTGCAGAAGGAGTACCACACCGACTACGACGACGAGCGGGCGGCGACGGTGTACGACGAACTCGTCGACGCGGCCGAGCAACTCGACGCGACGGGGTGACGACCGCTCGGAGACGAGCGAACGGCCCTCGCTCGAGCGGGCCTCGCGGAGTTCGACCCGTTCACCGGATCGCACGGAAATTTTACACGTGTGCTCGGTGATGTGACAGATCATGACGGATACTATCGATACCGAGTTCGCCGATCGCGTGGTCACGATCACGATGAACGAGCCCGAGCGGGGGAATCCCCTCTCTCGAGACGATTACCTCGCGATCTACGACGCGCTGCAGGCGGCGCGTGACACCGATGCGCGGTGTGTCGTGCTGCAGGGTGCCGGGGATACGTTCTCGTCGGGGTTCGACGTGGAGTCGATGGGAGAGTCGGACGCCGAGGACGGGTCGCTCCACGACAGCGTCGAACAGATACAGCGCCACGAGCACCGACTCGTCCGGGAGATCATCACCCATCCCCTCCCCGTCATCGGGAAGATCGACGGGCCGGCGATCGGCGACGCGGCGGGGTTCGCCATCGCGTGCGATATTCCGCTCGCGAGCGAGCGAACCAGGATCGGCTTTTCCCACGTTCGCTTCGGGCTGAGCATGGACTGTGGCATCTCGTACGTCCTTCCGCGCCTCGTCGGTCGAGGGCTCGCGATGGAACTGACGATGACCGGTCGGATCGTCGACGGCGAGCGCGCTCGCGAACTCGGACTCGTCAATCACGTCTTCCCGACCGACGAATTCGAGGAGCGAGCCGACGAAATCGTCTCGGAGATCGCGACCGGTCCGCCGATCGCCCTCCAGCACATCAAGGAACTCGTCCGGACCAGCCACGAATCGACCCTCGAGGACGCGCTGGCGAACGAGGCGACGCGACAGACGATCGTCTTCGAAACCGAGGACTACAAACGCGCGGTCGAGGCGCTACGCGACGGTGAGGAGCCGGAATTCCACGGGCGGTGAGTGCTGCGGATGGAGAATCGACTCCAGCCCGCCCGGAACCGCCGTCAGTGACCCTCGAACGAGGGGTCGCGATCCTCGCCGAACGCCTCGACGCCCTCCTGATGATCCCGCGTGCTACTGGCGAGGTTCTGGGACTGGGCTTCCCGCTCGACGACCTCGCGGATCGAACTGTTGTACGACCGGTCGATGTTGCGAACGGAGTAGTGCAGCGCGACCGTCGGACCGGTAGCGATCCGCTCGATTAGCTCGCCCGCTTCGGCCTCGAACTCGTCGGCCGGATACGCGTGATTGATCAGTCCGATCTCGTCGGCCTCCTCGCCGGAGATCGTCTCACCGGTGAGCGCCAGTTCCTTCGCGACGTACGGGCCGACGGCCCGCGTAACGAGCAGCGAGGTCGCGTAGTCGAGCGTCAGTCCGATGTTGCGGAACGCGAGCCCGAACTGGGCGCGGTCGCTCGCCAGCACCATATCACAGGACATCGCGACGCCCACACCGGCACCCACGCAGTAGCCGTCGACTTTCGCTACCGTCGGCAACTCGAGGTTGTAGATACGGATCGGAATCGCCGCGCAGTCCTCGACGATACCCCGGGTGCGCTCGTGGTCGGTGTAGTCGGCAGCCTCCATGCCGCTGATGTCACCGCCGGCGCAGAACGCCTTCCCCGCGCCCTCGAAGACGACGACTCGCGCGTCGTCTCGGTCGTTCACTTCGTCGAGCGCTTCCTCGATGCCGGTTTTGATGCCGTCCGAGAGCGCGTTCATCCGATCCGGCTGGTTGAGCGTAACGGTCGCGATGCCGTCCTCTACGTCCAGGAGTACGTCTTCACCGAGCATACTAGCCTATCCCTCAACGGTGAGACGTATATCATTATCCCAGACTGTTTTCGGTGGACGATCCGCTGTGATCGCCCGCAACTGCGGACGCGAACGCTGGGACTGCAGCGGGGACGACCTCGAGCCCACAGACAGCACAGGCGTTTTACACCTCCGTCTCCCACCAAACAGGTGAATGGGCGCTTCTTCGCCTTCCAATGCCGATCTTCGAGCCCGCGTCCGTCGGCAGGAAGTCGTCACCGACCTCAGCAAACGGGCGATAGAAAGCGACGATCTCGATAGTCTGTTCCGCGATGCGGCGGTCGCCGTCGCCGAAACACTCGACACCGACTGCTGTGCCGTCCTCGAGCAGGTGCCAAACCAGGACGTGTTCGTACTGCGTCAGGGGACCGGCTGGCCGACGGAGCGCGTCGACAGCGGGCGGACTCCTCTGAGCGGAGACTCGCACGTGCGGCACGTGTTCGATGCCGAGGATCGAGTCGTCATCGACGATTTCCGTACCGACGAGCGGTTTACCCCCTCCGAGCTGTTTTCCGACCGCGGCATCGACAGCGGGATCGCCGTCCGTCTCGGCTCGAGCGACGACCCGTGGGGCGTGCTGGGGACGTACGCGACCGCGCGGCGGTCGTTTACCGACGCCGAGGTGGAGTTCGTTCGCAGCGTCGCGGACGTCCTCGAGTCGGCCATCGGCCGCGAGCGGACGCCCGGCGACCTCGAGGAAGTGTACGGCCGCATCTCGGACGCCTTCTTTGCGCTCGACGAGCAGTGGCGGTTCACGTACCTCAACGAGCGCGCACACGAACTCATCAACCCAGAGGGCCGGACGCTGGTGGGAAAACGGATCTGGGACGAGTTCCCCGAAACGATCGGACGAGCGTTCGAACCGAAGTACGAGCGAGCGATGACCGAACAGGAGACCGTCTCGTTCGAGGAGTACTACCCCGAGCCGCTCGACACGTGGTTCGAGGTGCGCGCCTACCCGTCCGAAACGGGTCTGTCCGTCTACTTCCGCGACGTCACCGACCGCAAGCAGTTCGGGAAGACGCTCACGACACTCTACGACTCCGCTCGAGGGTTACTCGACGCCGAGACGAGAGACGAGGTCAGCGAGGTCGTCGTCGAGACCGCCACCGACGTCCTCGACCTCTCGGGCGTCGTGACGTATCTATACGACGAGGACGAGCACCACCTGTATCCAGCCGCTCAGTCCATCGAGAACGACTTCATGCGCGAGACGCTCCCGGCGGTCCCGCCGGACGACTCGAGCATCACCGGTCACGTCTACGCGAGTGGGGAGACGTGCCGATTCGACGATGTCGCCGACTCGCCATACCTCCAGCCCGACGAGACGGATATGAACGCCGGGGTCTTCGTCCCGATGCGCGACCACGGCGTGCTCATCGTCGGCTCGCGGGCGGTCGGCGCGTTCGACGAGCAGACGCAACAGCTCGTCGAACTGTTGGCGTCGAACGCGGAGGCGGCCTACGATCGGGTCGAGCGAGAGCGAGCGCTCGAGGAGTCCGAACAGCGCTATCGCACGCTGGTCGAGCACTTCCCGAACGGCGCCGTCGCCCTGGTCGACCGAGACTTCCGGTACGTCACCTTCGGCGGCACGCCCGAGGGCGATACGGGCGTCACGAGCGCGGACCTCGAGGGGGAGCCGCTTCGAGACGCGCTGCCGCCGGAGCTGGCAGACGTCGTCGTCCCCGGGTACGAGGCCGCCCTCGACGGCGAGCTGTCTACATTCGAGAGCACGGTCGGCGACGGCGTTTACCAGTTCCACTTCATACCGGTTCGGGACGACGACGGCGAGGTGTTCGCCGCCATGGGTATGTCTCAGGACATCACCGAGCGGGTCGAAGCGCAGCGGGACCTCGAGAAGTCCGAGCAGCGCTACCGGACGCTCGCCGAGTACTTCCCCAACGGTGCCGTCACGCTGTTCGACGACGGTCTCGAGTACACGCTCCTGGCCGGGCAGGGGTTCGAGAACGTCGCCGTCGATCCGGACGAGGCCGAGGGACGCCACGTCAGAGACGTGTGGGGCGACGACATCGCGGACGCGCTCGAGCCGGTGTATCGCGACGCGCTCGCCGGTGCGGAACGAACGGTCGAACTCTCGTACGACGGTCGGGAGTGGATCACACGCGCCGTGCCGATCACCGACGAGGAGGGCACGGTGTTCGCCGGGATGGCGATGATTCAGGACGTCACCGAGCAGAAGGAACGCGAGCGGTACCTCCGCGACGCCAAGTCACAGCTCGAGGCGGCGACGGAGGCCGGCGCGGTCGGGACGTGGGAGTTAGACGTCCAGAACGACGAGATGTTCGTCGGTCCGTCGTTCGCCCAGACGTTCGACATCGACCCGGACGTGGCCCAGCGGGGCGTCTCGCTCGACCGATTCATCGACGCCATCCACGAGGACGACCGCGAACGTGTGGTCAGCGAGATCGAGGACGCCGTCGAGGCCTGCGGCGAGTACGAGGCGGAGTACCGCGTCTGGAACGCTGACGGCGAACTCCGCTGGGTCGTCGCCCGCGGCCGCGTCGAGTGCAACGACGACGGCAAACCGATCACCTTCCCCGGTGCACTGACCGATATCACCGAGCGCAAGCGTGCCGAACTCGAGCGCCGGCGCAACCAGGAGCAACTCGAGACGCTGTTCGAGATCCTTCCAGTCGGCGTCGTCGTCGCTGACGCAGACGGGTCGCTGATCAGGGCCAACGATGCAGCCAGGGAGATCTGGGGCGGCGACGTGTTCGACGCCGACTCGGTCGCGGAGTACGACAAGTACCCCGCGGTGTGGGCGGAGACGGGCGAACCGGTTGCCCCGGACGACTGGACGATGGCTCAGGTCCTCGACGGAGCCGAGGTCACTGAGCCGAACGTCTACGAGATCACCGCATTCGACGGCAAACAGCGCATCATCATGGAGTACGGCATGCCGATCAGAGACGAGTACGGCGACGTGAGCCGCGCCGTCGTCACCCTGACGGATATCACCGAACGCCGCGAGTACCGACGCAAACTCGAAGAGTCCAACGAACGACTCGAACAGTTCGCCTACGCGGCCTCTCACGACTTACAGGAGCCCCTGCGGATGATCACGAGCTATCTCCAATTGCTCGAGAACCGGTACGGCGACGCCTTCGACGAGGACGGCGAGGAGTTCCTCGAGTACGCCGTCGACGGGGCCGAGCGCATGCGTGAGATGATCGACGCGCTCCTCGAGTACTCGCGGATCGAAACCCGGGGCGATCCGTTCGAGCCGATCGACCTGAACGGGATTCTCGAGGACGTGCTCGCGGATCTCCAGGTCCGGATCGCGGAGAGCGGTGCCGAAGTGACGGTCGAGGAACTCCCCCACCTCGAGGGCGACGCCAGCCAGCTCCGACAGCTGTTCCAGAACCTGCTCGACAACGCCGTCACCTACAGTGGCGATTCGCCGCCGTCGATCCGCGTCAGCGCCGATCGCCGAGACGGCGAGTGGGTGATCTCGGTCGAAGACGACGGTATCGGTATCGATCCCGACGACCAGGAGCGAGTGTTCACGGTCTTCGACCGACTCCACAGCCGCGAGGAGTACGACGGGACCGGCATCGGCCTCGCGCTCTGTGAGCGCATCGTCGAGCGCCACGGCGGCGAGATCTGGCTCGAGTCCGAGCCCGGCGAGGGGGCGACGTTCTCGTTTACGCTCCCCGCCTCGGGCGATCGATAGATCCGGACGGGCCCGAGAGCGGGATCGACTCGAATTCACTCGAGATTCCGAAGCGAGGTGCACTGCCGTTCCCACGATCGAACGGGAGTGACGGATTACCCCTCACGGTCCGGAGAACCGTCGCGCTCGTTGCGCCGTTGGAAAGCGGACACTCCGGTGTCCACTTCGAGGTAACAGGCGTCGATCTCCTCCAGTAGACCGCTGCGATCCAGCGTCTCCAGGAACGTCGGTTTGGCCCGGGCCACGGTAAAGCGGATTCCGCGTTCGTGGAGGTCTTCGATCAGTTCGTGTAACGTCTCGTGTGCCGTCGAGTCGATGTCGATGATCGCTCCGGCGCTCAGCATGACTTCTCGAGCCGGCGGATCGGCCGATTCGACCAGTTCGATCACCTCGTCGGCGAAGACCTCGGCGTTGGCGAAGTAGAGCCGGGCGTCGAACCGATAGATGATCAGTCCCGGGATCGGCTCGACGTCGGGGACCGAGTCGACGTCGCGGAACCGATCCGTTCCCGGAACGCGGGCCAGCTCCGCAGTGTGGGGCTGGTACGGCTTGACCGCGGCGTCGAAGAGGGAGAGAACGACGGCCGCCAGAATTCCGGCGAGCACGCCGACGACGACGACCAACACGGCGGTGAACAGCGCCAGCCGGAAGTCGAACTTGTTGATGACCCAGACACGACGCAGCGCCGCGACGTCGACCAGTTCCGTCGCCGCTACCAGAAGCACTCCGGCCAGGGCCGCTCGCGGCAGATCCCTGAACAGCGGCGTCAGAAAGAGGAGCGTCAAAACGACGAGAAGCAACGCCACGAGGTTGGCGACCTGCGTCTTGGCACGCGCCGCGTCGTTGACGGTGCTCCGAGACTGGCTCCCGTTAACGGGGAATCCGCCCAGCAGGCCGGAGCCCACGTTGGCCGCTCCGAGGCCGAAGAACTCTTGATTGGCGTCGACTTCGTAATCGTTTCGCTTCGCCAGCGATCGCTCGGTGAGCAGGCTGTCGACGTACATCAGCAGTGCGACTGCGAGCGCCGGCCCGAGCAGCGATGAGAAGTCGGCCACGGCGAGATCGGGGAAACCGATGGCTGGGAGACCGGGTCGAATGTCGCCGACGATGGCGACCCCTCGCGTCGTGAGGTCGCCGACCGTCACCACGACGGTCGCTACCGTCATCCCGATCAGATACGCGGGGACGCGGGGTCCGAAGCGTCGAGCGACGAGGACGACCAGAACGGTGAGCGTCCCGACGGTGAGCGTCCACGGGTTGAGTTCGTCGAGAGCCCGAAGGGTAGCGACGAGGGAAGGCGCGTCGATCCCCAGGAGACTGCCGAGCTGGCTGGTCGCGATGATAACCGCGGAGCCGAGGATATAGCCGATGAGGACCGGACGAGACAGAAACCGAGTGATCCACCCGAGCTTCAGGAGGCCGCCCAGTATCGAGAAGAACCCCACGAAGACGGCCAACGCTGACGTGAAGGCCAGATACTGGCCGACGTCGCCGCCCGCGAGCGGCGATGCGATAGTCGCCACCAGGATGGCGACCGTCCCTTCGGGACCCACGTTCAGCTGTCGCGAGGTTCCGAACACGACGTACATAGCCATCGATCCGAGCGCAGTGTACAGACCCACGACCGGCGGGACGCCGGCTAGCGACGCGTAAGCGAGCGCCTGTGGAACGAGCACGGCCCATAGCGTGACGCCGGCGAGAAGGTCGTCAGTCACGTACTCCCTTCGATACTCCGTGACGAGATCGATCACGGGGAGTCGAGATCGAAACCGCTGCACTACGGCCGTCTCGAGGTCGACCATGCGTTTCGGTGTCTGCTACTGTCCCCTCGCCGATTCCATATCAGAACGGGACCCGTACCGTATCGAATCGTCTGCCATTCTGTCGCCCGCTTCCCGTGTTCGACCCCGCGATTATTGCGATGGTATGCCGTACATCGCCGCCGTCAGTTAAATATCATCTCTACGTATTCCGGGCGTTCGGCACCGGAAATAACGAACGCTGCGTTTCCCTCGACGCGACAGGACGACAGTCATGCAGCGACACTGTACAGTTTCCGCTCTCGGAATAGGGCTTTACGTCAGTCATCGTCGTCCGGAGAGCGCATGAACTTCGACGAATTCATCGGCCAAGTCCAGCACCGACTCGAGCTACCGGGTTCCGGGGACACGGTTCGAGCCATCCGGGCCACGCTCGTGACGCTCGGACAGCGAATTCCGGCCGGTGCGGCCGAGGATCTCGCCGGATCGCTGCCGATGGAGATCCGGTGGTACGTGACCGGCGCCGTCCACGACCACGGCCAGCGATTCGACTGGCACGAGTTCGTCTCTCGAGTCAGCGAGATCGAACGGGTCGATCCGTCGACGGCGGCCTATCACGCACGGGTCGTCATCGACCTCGTGCACAGTCAGGTACCTGCGTCCGATTTTCAGCAACTCCGCGACCAGCTCCCGGAGAGTCAGGACGACGAGAACTGGGGCAAGCTATTCGAGGTCGTCGACGCCGGCGGGTGGCAGGAATCCGAAGCGAACGAGTGAGCGTCACTCGACGGTACCGTCGGTCGTCTCGGACGCCCGGACGGTCAGCACCGGGCTCGGCGCGGTCTGGAGGACGCGCTCCGTGACGCTGCCGAGCAGTTCTCGCTCGGAGCCCGCGTCGCTTCGCCCGTGGGTCCCCATGACGAGCAGGTCCGCGTCTTCCGACTCGGCGTACGCAGCGATCTCCCTGTGGACCGTTCCGACGGAGACCGCAGTTCGCACCTCGAGTCCCGCTTCGGCCGCCTTCTCGGCCGGCGCTTCGAGGGCCGCCCGCGCGTTTTCCTCGAGGCGGCCGATCAGCCGGTCGGTTTCGTCGTCGGCCCCGTAGCGCGTCGCGCTGACCACCGTGAGGAGGTGGAGCGTCGCCCCCGTCTCCGCCGCCGTCTCGACGCCACGCTCCAACGCGGCGTTCGCGTGGGCGCTTCCGTCCGTCGGTACGAGAACGCGTTCGAACGGGAAGACCCGCCTGACGTCGTCGCTCGCCCGAACGACGAACACGGGTATCGGCGCATCGCGGACGACGTTCCGCGTTTCGCGTCCCAGTGCTAGCCGTCCGGTCCGCCGCCGTCCGTGCGACCCCATGGCAATCGCCTCGATATCGTGGGCCGCGGCGTACTCGAGGATCTGCTCGCGAGGCACTCCGTGTCGAATCTCGGAGACGACGGATGCGCCGGCAGCGTTCACCAGTTCGTCAGCAGTCTCGAGTATCTCCTCGCCGCGTTCGGACGCACCAGCGGGCACGTCGTCGGTTCCGTCCGTGTCGCGCTCCGTCTCGGCGACGTACAGCAGATGGACGGTCGCCGACGGCGACGCGACTTTGGCCGCGAGCTCGATCGCAGCGGTGGCGGGACCGCTCCCGTCGGTCGGAACGAGGAGTCGATCGAACATACCCTACGTTCGACCGTCGCTCACTTACAGCTATCCCGCTAGCTGCTCGGTTCGGTGTGGACGATACGAACGGGCGGCCATCGGTGGCTCTCATCAGCACCGCCTCTACCGACGGGGATCACTCGAGGACCGCTTCGGCGGGCTACCGAGGCGTTCGCGTCGAGTCCGGACCGATCCCGTCTCCGTGCGGGTCCGCCAGCGACTACACCTACGACTGGTCTTTAACCGAGACCACCGGAACGTCGGTGTGGCGGACCACCCGCTCGGTGACGCTGCCCAGGAGGACCCGGTCCAACCCGGACCGCCCGTGGGTGCCCATGACGATGCAGTCCACGTCGTGCTCGTCGGCGTAGGTGAGGATCTCGCGGTGGGGCGTCCCGGTCAGGACCGCCGCGTCGGCGGTCGCGACGCCGGCGTCGCCGGCGCGTTCGACGACCCGTTCGGTGACGCGCTCGCCCGCGTCCTCGAGCGCGTCGAGAGCGACGGCCGCGCTCTCGTCCCAGAAGACGCCGAGATCGACGACGTTGACGGCGTGGAGCGCTGCGTCGGTCGCCGTCGCCAGTTCGATGGCGTGATCGACGGCCGCCGCGGCGCAGTCGCTGCCATCGGTCGGTACCAGCACCGAGTCGATGGTCGAGTCGACGACAGTCTCCTCGTGGACGGTCACGACCGGTACGGGCGATTCGCGAAGGAGCCGCTCCGCGACGCTCCCCAGGACGAACCGGTCGAGTCCGGTGCGGCCGTAGGTCCCCATCACGAGACAGTCCACGTCGTGGTCGTCCGCGTATTCGAGGACCGCGCGATAGACCGGCCGGCCGCCCTCGAGAATCGTTCCCGTCGCGTCGACGCCGGCGTCGGCCGCCAGCTCGGTGCCTCTCGTGACCGCTTCCTCGCCGAGACGGGCGAACTCGTCTGCCGCGTCGTTCTCGGACTCGGGCAGGCGCTCGCCGAACTCGAGGACGTGGACCACGTGCAGTTCGGCGTCGAACCGACGGGCGATCGCGACGGCTGCCTCTGCCGCGGCGTCGGCGACATCGCTTCCGTCGACGGGAAGGAGGATTCGTTCGTACATGGTGTTCTCGACCGATAGTTCGCTCCGTATCGGCCTTATTCTAGGGGGCGTTCAGGCGGTGAACACGGGGATATCGAGCGAGCCCACCACCCGGTTCGTGATCGAGCCGATGAGCGGTTTATCGGGGTCCGAGCGCCCGCGTTTGCCCATCACGACGAGATCGATGTCGTGGTCGTCGACGTACTCGAGGATTGCCTCGACGGGCGTGTTCGCCCTGACCATCGTAACGCAGTCGACCCCGGCGTCGTCGGCGAGGTCTTCGATCTCCGAGACGAACGATTCGCCCTTCTTCTCGAGGCGGTTCCGGGTCTGTGCGATGTCGCTCGGGACTGCGACGTAGTCGGCGTCTCCCATGTCCATCGCGTACAGGACGTGCAGGGTCGCGTCGTTTCGCTGCGCGAACTTGATCGCCTGTTTGGCCCCGTTGCGGGCGGCTTTGCTACCGTCGGTCGGAACGAGAATGTCGTCGAAGTCGTATGGTTCGTCCATAGCTAACGTACCACACCATAGTAAGTGATTCTTCCCCTACTTCCGATACCGCGAGGCGACTGCTGGCGTCGAGTCAGTGAAATCGAACCGTCCGGTGCCGTCGACCCGCTGCAAGCAGACGTAACGGTGCCGAGCGCCCACGGCGGTCTGCCGTCGACTCGCTCGTTTCCTTCTCACGGCGCGCGCACGCCGGGATGGCTTTTTTCCGCTCCTCGGAGAGCAACATGTCAGTCGAAGAACTGCAAGAGTACGGGCTGGAGAAGATGAGCGACACCGAGATTCGAAACTTCCTGTCGAGCCAGAAGACCGGCGTCCTCGGTCTCCCCCAAGAAGACGCCCCGTATCTGCTTCCGCTGACCTTCGGCTACGACGGCGAGACGTGGCGGCCCGGACTGTTCGACACAGCGACTCTCTCGGGCGAGGTCACCGTTTACGAGTTCAGCGTCGACGAGCAGACGGGAATCAAACATCAGGGGCTTCCACCCGCCCTCGAAACGGGCGACGAACAGCAGCGACGTTCGGCGCGTTCCACCGCGATATTCACTCTCTCGGTCGGAGGATAACGCCTGACGCTCCGGATCGCGAGACGCACGCCCTTCAGTGGGCCGTCCAGCCGCCGTCGACCGGGATGTTCGCCCCGGTGAGATACGAGGCCCCGTCGGAGGCCAGGAACACCGTCAGCGGCGCGATCTCCTCCGGTTGCGCGGGCCTGTTCATCGGCGTCTCCTCGAGGACGTAGCTGTAGAAGCGCTCGGACTCGAGCAGGTCGCTCGTCATCGGCGTCTCGACGAAGCCGGGACAGATGCTGTTGACGCGGACGCCCTCCTCGGCGTAGTCGACGGCGACCTGCTGGGTGAAGTTCACGACGCCGCCCTTGGCCGCGGAGTACGAGGCAGCCCCTCTGCCGCCGACCAGTCCGTAGATCGAGGCGGTGTTGATGATACAGCCGTCGGTCTCCTTGAGATGCGGCAGCGCCGCTTTCGTCCCGTGCATGACGCCGTCGAGGTCGACGGCGACGACGCGCTCCCACTCCTCGAGACTCATCTCCTCGACGGACGTCTCGCTCGCGATACCGGCGTTGTTGACCATCACGTCGAGTGTTCCGAACTCGTCGACGGTCGCTTCGACCAGCGCCTCGACCTGATCGTACTCGCTGACGTCGGTCTGAACGAACTCGCAGCCGAGCTCGTCCGCGACCGCCTCTCCCTCGGATTCGGCCTGATCCGCGATGACCACGTTTGCCCCTTCGTCGACGTATGCGGTGGTGATCGCCTTGCCGATACCCGATGACCCGCCGGTAACTATCGCGGTTTTCCCTTCGAGTTGCATTGTCGGTTCCGGGAGCCGGTACGACGGCTATGGTAAAAGGGGCGTGGCAACTGTCACCGCGAGGTGGAGATCGGCCAGCATCGTTTCCCGCTCGCCGCGATCTCTATGACGTTTTCGGCCACCTGACGCGCGTGCTCGCTTCCGTCGGTTGCTAACGGGATCGGGCGCATACAGGTGTTCATCTCTCGTGCTTTCATCGTCGTTTCACCGACCGGGTTCGGAAACGGACGACTCGGCACTGGCAGGGTCCCCTCGAGGCGGGAAAGCGTTTTGAGGCCGCTCGATGGAGGGCGCACCGTACCGACACGGCGACCGGAGCCGTGAACGCGGTACCGGAGAGAAACCATGACAGTCATCGCACGGTTCGAGGTCATCCCGATTCGAGAGAGGAGTATGTCTGAGGCGATCGCCAGCGCGCTGAACGCACTCGATCGATTCCCCGTCTCCTACGAGACGACCGCGACGGACACGATCATCGAAGGCGAATCCGTCGGCGACGTGTTGGCCGCCGTGCAGGCGGCCCACGAAGCGATCGACGGTGATCGCGTGATCACGTCACTGGAACTCGACGAGACCCGGGGGCGTAGGCAGAGTATGCACGACCGCATCGAATCGGTCGAACGGATGCTCGGTCGGCCGCCGCGAAAGGTCCGCGGGCCCTCGCAGCAGCCATCACAGGGCGGCGGCCGGTCCCGAACCCAGCCGCAGACGCACCGCTCACAGTCGCCCGGCTGGCAGCGGTAGTCGTCCGAGCTCGTGCTTCCGAGCGGTGGCGAGAGCGGGGCAGCCTGATCAGCCGACGGCCCGCTCTTCGTCCTCCCAGTACGGTTCGCGCAGCGCCTTCTTGTCCATCTTCCCGTACGGCGTCTTCGGAATTTCTTCGCGGAAATCGACGGACTTGGGTTTCTTGTAGTCTGCCAGCCGTTCGTCGGCGAACGACAGCAGTTCGTCCTCGGTTAGCGACGCGTCGCCGCGTGGGACGACGACGGCCTTGACCGCTTCGCCCCAGTCGTCGTCGGGGACGCCGATCACCGCGACCTCGGCGATGCCCTCGTGTTCGTCGAGCGCCTCCTCGACCTCCGTCGAGTAGACGTTCATCCCGCCGGAGATGATGAGGTCGCTCGCCCGATCGAGGAGGTAGACGTAGCCGTCCTCGTCGCGGCGGCCGATATCGCCAGTCCTGACCCAGCCGTCGACGATCGTCTCGGCGGTCGCGTCCGGACGCTCGTAGTACTCGGCCATCGCGTACGGCGACCGCGCGAGGATCTCGCCGCTCTCACCGGTCGCCACTCGATCGTCGGGGTCACCGGTCTCGGCGTCGACGATGCGCACGTCGGCCATGAGACACGACTGGCCGGCCGACGAGAGCCGCTCGTCGCGGTCGGTCTCGACGGCACGCCGGTGTTCCTCCTTGCCGAACGTCGTGATCACGTTCGGCACCTCCGTCTGGCCGTAGAACTGCAGGAACACCGGTCCGAACGCCTCGAGTCCCTCGCGGAGCCGTGCCGGGGTCATCGGCGCCGCGCCGTAGGCGAGGGTCTCGAGCGAGGACGCGTCCGCCGACTCGAGGTCGGGGTGATCGAGCACGCGGTAGATCATCGTCGGAACCATGAAGGTCCAGGTCACCGCGTGGCGCTCGATCAACTCGAGCGCGGCCTCCGGCTCGAAGCCGGGCCTGATGACCGCGGTCGCCCCGGTCAGCAGGGCGCTCCACAGGAACATCCCGGCCGAGTGGGGCAGCGGCGTCATCAGCAGGAGCGTGTCGTCGCCCGTCACGCCGAGTTCGACGATGTGGGCGTAGACGTTGGTCGTGATCCCGTCGTGGGTGTGAAGGACGCCCTTCGGTTTGCCGGTGGTGCCGCCGGTGTAGTAGTGCCCGGCTACGTCGTCGACCGTCGGCGACTGCTCGGGCGGGTCGGGCTCGTCGCCGTCGAGGTCGGCGAACGGGACGAACCCCTCGGGCGAGGCGTCCTCGATGCCGACGACCGTCTCGAGGTCCGGCAGATCGTCCCGGATCGATGCGATCGTGTCCGCGAAGTTCGGCCCGCAGACGACCGTCCCGGCCCCGGAGTCGCGAAGCATGTACTCGAACTCCTCGGCGGTGAGCATGTCGTTCAGCGGAAGCTTCGCGGCCCCCGCCTTGATCACCGCGAGATCGGCGACGACGTACTCGAGGCGGTTGGACATGACGAGCGCGACCCGGTCGCCGACGCCGACGCCGTGCTCGACGAGCCCCCGCGCGACGGCGTTGGCACGGCGATCCAGTTCCCGGTAGGTCAGCGTCCGGTCGCCGTCGACGACGGCGGTCCGCTCGGCGTACTTCCGGAGGCCGGTCTCGAAGGCGTCCTTCAGGGTCGACCCCGGCTCGGTCGCCGCCGAGGTCGCGATGGCTTCGCTCATCGCTCGATCACTGGCTCGCCTCCGTCGCGTCGGGCGCGGGCTCCCCGAGCCACTCCTCGTAGAAGACGTCGATATCCGGCTCGAACGGCTTCAACACCGGGTAGCCGGCCGGAACGGCGTCGACGTCCAGCAGCGCGTAACACTCGGGGCAGAAGAACTCCCGGAGCTGGAACGTCCAGTCGGGATCCGGCGTCATCCACTTCGGATAGAGGTCTCGCATCTCCTCCTCGCTCTCCCGGACGCGGATCTGACACTCGGTCTTCCAGTTGTCCTCGAGCGGGCCGAACTCGTGGCCGCACTCGCCTTTCACGATCCGGCCGTCGTCGGTGCCGACGGCGAACAGGTGGTCGTTCAGCGGGACGAGGATCGGCTCGTCCCAGTCGACGCGGTCCTGGAGGATCTCGCGGGTCACCTCGAACCGCTGGCCGTCCTTCGGGTCCGGAAGGACGTCGTTTCGCAGCTCTTCCCACTGCAGGTCGCCGTCGATGAGCTTTGCTATCTGGTTGCGGTCTGTCGTCGACATCGTATCACGCCTCCTCCGTCTGGTCGAATCGGAAGCCGTCGTCCAGGTCCCAGAACTCGCGGAAGAACGCGGCCCACTCCTCGGACTGGTCGAGCACGCCGTCGTACATCCACTTCGCCGGATCGCTGACGTCGCCGTCCTCGATTCGTTCGCGTTCCTCCTCGTGGAACTCGTCGTAGGACCGGGTCTCTTCCCGGCGTTCGTCGCGCAGTTCCTCGCGGCGCCGCTCGGTCGCCTCCTCGTCGAGTTCGAACTCGCGGTCGTCCTCGTCGAAGTCGCCGACGACGCCGTACACCTGCTCGACGATATCGGGCGTGTAGATGCCCTCCTCGACGTCCTCGACGATGAGGTCGATCGGCCGCTCCAACGGATCGCCGTAGCCGGTGCCGCCGCCCATCTGGTAGTGGAGCAGGTCGCCGTTCTCGAACTCCTCGGGGAAGTACATCCCCTTCTGGGTGCGCCGCACGTCGCCCTCGATCTGCTCCTCGAACGACTCCGTCGGCGAGTCGCCGACCGGATACGGCTCCCCGTTCTCGAGCCGTTCCTCGAGGTCGGTGTCGTGGGCGCGAAGCGAGTAGTTCAGCGCGTTCGGATAGCCGCCGGCCATGCCCGAGGTCGTGAAGCCGACGCCGGGGACGACGTGCTTGTACAGGGAGACGTCCTCGCTGTTCGAGACGGTTCGGATCCCCTCCCAGCCGGTGCCGCCGCGGTACTTGCCGTGCCCGGCGGTGTTGGGTTTCACCTGACGGGAGAGGTACGGCAGGCCCCACTCGATGAGCTCCCACTCCTCGACGTCGCCCATGTCGGACTCGGGGTTCCACATCGCGTAGCCGTAGTCGAGGCCGTCGCGAACGGCGGAGGCGCCGAGTCCCTGACAGGAGTGCTCGAACGGGGACACCGGGAAGTAGTCGTCCATCGGCTCGTACCAGCCGCCGCCCTGTACCGGGTCGCCGGTCTCGGAGTAACCGGAGACCACCTCCTCGCGGAACCCGCGGGCGAAGAAGGCCCGCGAGACGTTCTTCCAGAACGCGTTGTACGCCGGCATCAGCGAACCCCAGGACGTGTGATACGAGAGGCTCGGATCGTCCGGATTGACGATGCTGCCGTCGGGGTAGTTCGTGTCGACGGCGAAGTACGAGCCGTCGTTGACCTTCCCGTCGTGGAGGATGCTCTGGGTGAGCGACACCCAGAGGCCGCCCTCCATCGCCCCCTCCGCGCAGTTGTACGGGTGGGGGCCGGGCGGGCTCGCGCCCTCCATGTCGAGCTCGAGGCCGCCCTCCTCGTCGACGGTGACCTCGACGGGGAGGTGGTTCATCATGTCCTGCTTGGCCGAGGGCTTCCAGGCCTCGTCCTCGAAGGGGACGGGCATGAAGCTGGCGTCGCGATACGTCCCGGGGAAGAACCGCTCTTTGACCCGGGAGTGGAGGGTCTGTCGCCCCTCCTCGACGGCCTCGCGGGAGAACTGCTTGAACGTGTCCACGCCGACGTCGTCGATCATCGACTCGACCGCGTCGCGGACCATGTGACAGCCCGCGAGGCGGCACTTCTCGTCTAGGTCCCAGTACATCGGCGTCCGGACGGCCCGCTGGGCGCGGTCGCGCCAGTCCTGGTAGATCTCGTCGTTCTCGCCGATCTTCTCGCAGGTGGCGTAGAGGCCGTCCTCGTAGCGGGTCGTGCTGGCCAGCTGGTCGTGGCCGCGGGTCATCCCGCCGATGTCGACCTGGTGGGTGACGCCGTCGACCCACGCGACGAGCTCGCCCTCGTGGAAGATCGGCACGATCGTGTGGACGTCCGTCGTGTGGACGTTGCCCAGATCGTTGTCGTTGTTACAGAAGATGTCGCCGGGCTGGATGGTCCGGTCGTGTTCGTAGTCCTGTTCGATCATGTACTTGATCGCCAGCGAGCCGGTGTGGACGTGGACGATGATCCCCGTCGAGAGGGCGATGCAGTCGCCCTCCGGCGTGTACACCTGGAAACAGAGCTCGCCGATCTCGCGGACGATCGGCGACGCGCTGACGTGCAGTGCGGTCTCCCGCGCGGACACCAGCGCGCCGCGGAGTCGGGAGTACATCTGCTCGTACTCGAACGGCTGTTCCTCCTTCAGTTCGAGCTCCTCGAGGCCCTGATAGCGCCCGGTCTCCTCGCGGAGCCGCTCGCTCTCCTCGAGCATCTCGTGGAGCGTCTGGTCGTCCCACCCGATCGGGGGGTCGACCCGCTCGTACTGCGTTCCGGCGTCGGTCTGTCTGTCTGGTTTGCTCATGAATCGGACTGTTGTAGGTGGAAGATGCGGTTTCTGTCGAGCGATGCCTCGAATCCCGGTGGGACGAGCGTGGTCGTCGCGGGCGCTTCGATGACCGCCGGCGCGTCGACGACGTTGCCTGCCTGCAGTTCCGACATCTCCCAGAGGTCGGCGTCGTGCCAGGCACCGTCCCAGTAGATCTCGCGCTCGCCGCGGCTGGCCGCCTCGGGCGGCGTCTCGCCGACCGGCTCCTCGTCGGGGAGCGTCGGGCTCGGCGACGGCGCGATGCCGGTCCCGACGGCCATCGTGACGGTGTACCCCTGTTCGGGGCTCTGGGCGGCGCGCTGGAACACGCGCTCGAACTCCCGCTCGTAGACGTCGATGACGTCGACGATGTCGTCGGCGGAGAGTTCGCCCGACCAGATCTCGTGGGGAATCGTCACCTCGAGGTCGTCGAGCATGCCGGTGTACTGCATCCGGACGGCGGGATCGAACCGCATCTCCTCGACCTCGATCCCGTCGCGCTCGAACGCGTCCTCGGCCTGGTCGCGTAACTCTTGGAGCGTGTCGGTCAGCGCCGTCGCGACGGCGTCGGCGTTGCTCAGATCCGGCTGGATCATCAGGTCCAGCGAGTGATCGTACCGGTAGGCATAGTCGGCCGTCGCGCAGCCGAACGCGGAGAACGCCGCCGCCCAGTCGGGGATGAGCACGTCCTTGAAGTCGAGCTCCTGCGTGTAGCCGGCCGCGTGCAGCGGTCCGCCGCCGCCGTAACTGACGAGATGGTAGTTCTCTGGCGAGTAGCCCAGGCCCAGAATCATCGCGTTCAGCTCGTTCGTCATGTTGCGCTCGACGATGTCGAGCACGCCGCGAGCGGTCTCGTAGGGATCCTGGTCGAGCGGTCCGGCGACCTGCTCCTCGATGTACTCCTTCGCTCGGTCGACGTCGAGATCGATGTCGCCGCCGAGGAAGTAGTCCGGGTTGAGATACCCCAGCATCGCGGTACAGTCGGTCACCGTCGGCGTCTCGACGCCGCTATCCCTGTTACAGACGCCGACCTGATAGCCAGCCGAGTCCGGGCCGACCTCGAGTCGGTTCGACGCCTTGTCGACGCGGACGTAGGAGCCGGTCCCCGAGCCGATGGTGTCCATCGCCGTCATCGGGATGTTCACCATGAACTGCGAGAGGCTCTGGTCCCACCGCGTCGGGTAGTGTCCTTCCGTGATCAGTCCCACGTCGAAGCTCGTCCCGCCGACGTCCGAACAGACGAGGTTGTCGATGCCGAGTTCGTCGGCGAGGAACTCGGCCCCGAAGATGCCGCCGATCGGGCCGGAGATCATCGTCTCGACGAGCCAGTCGTGGTTCGGCGAGATGGTTCCGCCCGAAGAGGACAGTACTCTGAACGGCGCGTCGTTGCCCTGCTCCTCGAGGGCCTCCTCGATGCCGTGGAGCTGTTCGCGCGACGGGTCGACGGCGTAGGCCTCGAGGATGAGGCTGTTCAGCCGCGGCAGTTCGCCCCGGACGGGGTTCTGCTCGCTCGAGAGCCAGACGGGAACGTCGACGCCGCGGTCGTCCATCACCTCGGCGGCGATCTCCTTGATGCGCTGCTCGTGCTCCGGATTCTGGTAGGAGTAGACGAGCGAGACGCAGATCACCCGTACGCCGCGATCGAGCAGTTCACCGACGGCTTCGCGGGCCTCCTCCTCGTAGAGGGGAACGAGTTCCTGGCCCGCCATCCCGATCCGGCTCCGGACGCCCCGGATGTTCTCCCGCGGAACGATCGGCTCCGGATGCTCGTGCTCGCGAGCGTGCAGCCGACCGGAGTACGGCAGGTCGACCCACGACTGGATGCCGCGGCCGAACCGGTGGGTGTCCTCGAACCCTCTGTTCGTGATGACGCCGATGTTCCCCTCGCCCTCGCGCTCGAGTAAGCGGTTGAGCATCGCCGTCCCCGAGTAGACGGTTCCTCTGAGCGTATCGGCCGAGTCCTCGATCGACGTGCCCCAGTAGCCGAGCGCGTCGTCGAACGAGTCGATGACCCCCTCGGATTCGTTCTCGGGCGTCGTCTGTGCTTTCCCGACCGTGTAGTTGCCGTCGTGGTCGACCACGAACGTGTCGGTCATCGTCCCGCCCGTGTCCAGCGACAGCAACTCCGGATCGTTTTGCTCCTCAGCCGCCATCGTCACTCCCTCTCCGTTGCTCGCCCCGCTTCGGGCGAGTCCGCTGTGGTTGTCAACACCATGCACGACCCTGTGCCACGCTATCGCACAACTAGGTTGGGACGATGCGGCGAGATATATATCGCCGGTTTAAGTCGGATCACTCCACGGGACCGAACAGGACTTCGAAGAGACGCTGCTCGGCCCGACGGAGACGTTCGCTGACCGCCGATTGGCTGGTCTCGAGCCGTTCGGCGACGTCCGTGCCGGTCGCCTCCTGTGGCACTTGGAAGTAGCCCATCCGGTATGCGGCTTCCAGCGCCGCCAACTGGTCGCGGGTCAGCTTCCCCCGCACCGTCTCTTTCAATCTGTCGCCGCCGAGGAGAAACCCGACGGTGTCGACCTGCGTCGTCCCCAGCAACTCGAACCCGTCGTAGGTGGTCTCGAGGGTGTCGGCGAACTCCTTGAGGTGGTTCCAGTCCCGGAGCGTCACCGCCGCGCGGAGCCGATCGCCGTCGAAGAGGACGCGGTGCGGGACGGCCCGGCCGCGGGTGATCGTCGACAGGACGAAGTCGTCTCCCTCGTCGGCGAACAGGACGGCGTGGTGGATGGGCGGATCGGTTCCGGCGGTCCGGCTGTCCACCACTTCGACCGTCTGCAGCGCCGACAGCGACGATTCCGGCGACGCGTCCGCCGTCGATGCCACGAGCGTGAGGTACTCGAACCACTGGCCGTTCCCCGCGTAGATCGCGTTGTCCAGTTCGATCGTCTCGAACGCCTCGCACGCGTCGACGACCCTGGCGAGTCGATCGTCGAGTCGTAACTGAAACCGGACGCGGAGCAGGTCACTGGACATGTCACCAGTACGGCTCCCGGAGGAGGCGCTTGTTGATCTTCCCGTACGGCGTCTCGGGCAACTGTCCGACCGTGTCGATCGACTCCGGGAGGGCTCGCTCCGGGAGTTCGCCGGCGCAGAACTCCCGTACCGACTCGACTGTGAGGTCCGCGTCGCCCGCGGGCACGACGATCGCCTTCACGCGTTGCTCGACCGCGCTCCGATCGAGCGCCTCGTGAGCGTCGCTCGGTTCCCTCGGAACGCCGATAATCGCGACCTGACTGATCGCGGGGTGGCGCTGGACGACCCGTTCGACCTCCGTCGAGTACACTGCTTCGCCGTCGACCGTGATGACGTCCTGAATCCGATCGAGCACGTACAGCCGTCCCTCGTCGTCGACGTAGCCGACGTCGCCGGTCCGAATCCAGTCGTCGCCGTCGGCGAGCGTGCTCCGATTCAGGTAGCCCGCGACGGCGTACGGCGATCGAACGCCGATTTCCCCGACGTCGTCGCCCCAGTTCGTCTCGTCTTCGAAGATCGTGACCTCGGCCAACTGCGCCCGACGCCCCGCCGAGCGGAGCCACGCCTCGTTCTCGGGGTCGTGTTTCGACTTCGGGAGCACGGCCACCAGGTTCGGTACCTCGGTCAGCCCGTAGAACTGGACGAACACGTCCCCGAGGGTCTCGATCCCGTCGGTCAGCTTTGCCGGCGGGATCGGCGCTGAACCGTACGCCAGCGTCTCCAGGCTCTCGAGATCGTGGCCGTCGACGGCTGGGTCGTCTAACAGCCGCGCGATCATCGTCGGAACGAGGTACGTCCAGGTGATCTCGTTCCGGTCGATCGTCCGGAGTATCCGCTCGCTGTCGAACCCCTGCTGGAGGTGGATCGTCCCACCCTGCATCAGACCGGCCAACATGAACTTCCCCGCCGAGTGACCCAGCGGCGTCACCAACAGCATCTCCGTGCCGTGACGGACCTCGAGCTCGTTCACGTGCGCGTACATATTCAGGATCGTCGCGTGGTGGGTGTGGAGCGTCCCCTTCGGCGAGCCGGTCGTGCCGCCGGTGTAGTGGACCGCGGCGACGTCCTCGGGATCGATGGACGGCGACGGCGGATCGGCGTCGACCCGCGAGAGCATATCCCGGTACCGGTGAAACCCCAGCGGCGGCTCTGACTCGTCCGTGACGCCGATGAGATAGTTGAACTCCAGCGGCCCGTTTCGGAGCTGTCGGGCGGTCTCGAAGTGATCCGGCCCGACGACGAGCGTTCGAAGTCCAGCGTTCCTGCAGATCGGCTCGATCGCCGATCGATCGATCCGATCGTTGAACGGGATGGCGGTGACGCCGGCCCGTGCCGCACCGAGCTGGGCGACGACGTACTCGCTCCTGTTGCCGAGCAGTATCCCCACTAAGTCTTCGCGACCGAGTCCGACGGATCCGAGAACGTTCGCGAAACGAGCGCTCCGTTCGTCGAGCGCCGCGTACGTGAGCTCGCGGCGGTCGTCGACGAGCGCCGTCCGATCGCCGTATCGCTCGAGGAACCCCGCGTAAAAGCGATCGAGCGCCATCGTCGTATCAGATCGCCCACCATTGATCATTGTTAGTAAGTCACGGCCACATCGATGCTTATAAATCTCGGTGCGAACGGTTTCCCGCTCGAGGGAACGGGCACGTCCACTTTCACCGCGCTTGGCTCCTCCTTAACTTCGATCCGGCCGTTCCCGGTGATGCGAATCGCGTTCCGCTCACGACAGCGCGACCGCGAGCGGAGACCCCGGTCGGCGGACCGCGGATCGTTCCCGCGGCGGGGCTTCGGGCGACTACCTGACACACACCATGCCCGACGAATCCACATCCACGGACGGCGAATCGACCAGCAAATACGCCGGCAATCCGGACGGCGAGCGGTTCACGAAGATCCGTACTGCCGACTACGACCGCGTCAACGAGTTCCTCAAAGAGCGGACTGCGTTCACCGCGCGGGAGTGGGCGATCGCCCGCGCCTGCCAGGACTTCCGCACTCCGACGGGCGTGCCGATGCAGACGGTCGGCAAGCACCTCCCCGAGATCGTCCCGTTCATGGAGGAGGCGTACTCGGGACAGTCGGTGAGCAGCGCGAAGTATCGCTTCGACGAAAAGGTGCAACGCGCGGCGAACACGATGCTATACGGCGCGCTCTCCGGGTTCTACACGGCCGACGAACTCGACGAGATCCTCTACGAAGCCGTCGAAACGGCGACGCTTTTGATCGAAACCGAAGGCGGCACGATCGATCTCGAGACCGAACAGCGCGTCGAGTCGGAACTCGCCGCGTATATGAACGAGGTCAGAGCGACGAGTCGGGAGGTGTCGGCCCAACTCGTGGCCGAGAGCGAATCGGGTGACGGTGCGGCCGACGAGAGCGTGGACTGACCGTCACTCGAGCGGTGCGTTAGCCCCCCTACGAATATGTATCGAGCGGGCGTACCGTGTCGGTATGACGACTGGAACCTCCGACGCGACGTTTCACCGCTCGATGGACCTCGACGCGGAGACCCCGACGCTGATCGAGGGGTTGCCGGGACACGGCCTGGTGGCCTCGATCGCCGTCGATCAGATTACCGACCAGTTGGGACTCGAGCAGTACGGCGCGATTCGGTCGGACACTCTCCCGCCCGTCGCGTCGTTCGCGGACGGGCTCGTACAGGATGCGGTGCGCGTATACGGGGGAACGGACCCCGACATCATGACGCTCCAGAGCGACGTGCCGATTCCGGAAGCGGCGTTCGACGAGTTGAGTCAGTGCGTCCTGGAGGAGCTGGCCGAGGACTTCGGACGCGCGATTTTCCTGGCCGGTGCCCCCGCTCAGTCGGAAGACCAGCAGGGCGAGGTCGTCGGCGTCGCGACGACCGAGTCGATGCGAGACGAACTCGAGGCGGCCGACATCGAGATCGCCGACGACTCCGGGGTGGTCGGCGGGGTCACCGGGGCGTTCGTGACTGCGTGCTATCAGGCCGACGTTCCGGCAGCGCTGTTGCTCGTGCGGGCGGATCCGCGCCTTCCGGATCCGGCCGCGGCGCGGTCGGTGATCGAGAACGCGCTCGAGCCGCTCGTCGAGTTCGACATCGACACCGACGAACTCCGCGAGCAAGCTGAGGAGATCCAGCGCAAGAAGCAACAGGTTGCACAGCAGTTACAGCAGGCACAGGGCCAGCAGGACGAGTCCGCGCAGGTACGGGGAATGTTCCGATAGGGCGCTCCGGTCGATTACCGCGCCGGCGTCACTGCATCAAATCGCTGCCGACGCCGGCGTTCCGTTCGATTCCCCGAGCGGATGGCGCGCCGATACTCGAGCGAGGATCGCGGTCCCCAACGGCTCACCCGGTGTTCGTCCCGGTCGCGATCGCCCAGAACGAGACGACGGTCACGAGGAACGTCAGCAGAATCGCGACTACGTAGCTACCCGTATAGGCGACGCTAGCGGTCCCGAGCGGCGGCATAGCGAGCGCACCGACCCCGCCGGCAACGTTGAACACCCCGACGATCGCGGTGTCCTTCTCGGGATCGTATACCTGCATGAGGACGGGGACGTACAGCGTCGCACAGCCGCCGAGCCCCAGCCCGACCAGGACGACGCCGACGGCGAGAATCGGAACCGGCGGTGCGAAGAAGAGGACGACGCCGGCGGCCGAACAGCCGAGCGACGCGAGAAACGCCCGCCTCGAGCCGATGCGATCGGCAAGATAGCCGCCGCCGATCCGGGAGACGATACTGACTCCGCCGATGAGTCCGAACGTGGTCGACGCCGCCGCCTCGGTCAGCCCCCGCGCCGCGAAGAGATCGACCGCGTACGCGGCGAGCAACTGGTACCAGGCGAACGCGAGTCCGACTCCAACGAACAACAGTCGGAACGTCCGGGTCCCGGCCAGCCGGCGGACCCACTCGAGCACCTCTCCCACCGTCGTCGCGGACCAGCTCGCCCATCGTGGGCGGCGACACGTGACGCCGGCTATGAGAAAGGCGACCGCGGTCGCCGAGAGGACGAGCAGGAACCCTCGCCGCACGCCGACCGTCGCGAGGGCGTACTGCCACAGGGGCGGGAGGACGAACAGTCCGAGTCCATTGCCGACGAAGATCAGCCCCGTCGCGGCACCGCGGCGGGCGTCGAACCAGCGCGGGACGATCGACGCGAGCAGGACGAAGACGCTGCCGAGTGCGAGTCCGAGGGCCGCGAAGACGACGGCCAGACCGAGATACGACGCCGTGACGTACAGCGAGGGTGCGAGGAGCCCGGTCACGACCGCACAGGTGAGGAGAACGCCGCGAGCCGGCAATCGCGCGGCGACGATGCCGACTGCGCCGGAGCCGATGAAGAAGGTAAACAGCATGATCGAGAAGACGCTCGAGAGCGCCACCGGTGAGAGGCCGAAGGCTTCGCTTAGCGGCTCCCGAAAGATGCCGTACGAGAGCGGTGTGCCGAACGTGAACACCATCGCGACCGCACCGACGATCGCCACCGCCCAGCTGCGGCGGCCGTCCGGCGTCTCCTCGAACTCGCTCGTCACGTGTCACCGTCCCTCGTCCGCCGGCGAAAGGGTTCTGGTTCCACGAGGCCCGAGCGCGGTCAATCGTCGGCCGCAGCGTGGCCCAGCGTGGGACTGTGCCCCTCGATCGTTCTCGTGATCGCGTGGCGCACCTCCGCGAGTCGTGCACAGTCGAAACACCACGGAGGGCAATCGGAGTCGTGGCGTAGCGTATCGACGATCGCCTCGAGCTGTGTGATCGTAAAACGCGTTTCGCCGTCCTCGAGCGTCTCGAAGGCCTGGTACACCGCGAGCGGCGGCGGGTCGACGGTCGACGCGTCCGTCGCCGTCAGTTCCGCTTCGATTCGCTCGAGGAGGACGTGGTGAAGCGCCCAGAGATCGTCGGGCGAGAGTGGGAGGGCGATCGTTCGGTGGGCCGGTGTCGACATGGCTACAGCGTTACGTGTCTTATCGAGGCGGACGTGCATAACACTTGCTAACAGTTACCATTCCTGCGACTGTCCCCGGCAGGGGACGCAACCGTCGTTTCGTCGACCGTTATTGTAGTCACTGAAAGTCACTGCACACCCGATTGTACGATGGCTGTGCGATCGGGTGTACATCGTTTCAGTTGTTACTATAGGAGCAGGGACCCTCGACGTTCTCGTCGATTGCGCTCTCGAGCCGCGACGATGTGCGATCACTCGGGGTTCGAGACATCCGCTGGACGAGCGGCCACCTACTGACTCCGAGTCGATCAGCGCACGACGACGACCGGGACCGGCGATCGGCGGACGACGTTTTCCGCGACGCTACCGAGAAGGAGCCGCGACACTCCTTCCCGGCCGTGGCTGCCGAGGACGATCGTGTCGACTTCCTCGGTCTCTGCGTGTTCGACGATCACGTGATCCGGTTTTCCGGTGCGGATCTCGGTCTCGAGATCGACGCCGTGTTCCGCCGCGACGTCTGCCGCGTCGTCGAGGATATCGCGTCCCCGTTCGTCGGCCGCGTCGGCGGCCGGCACTCTGTCTTCCGGGTTCTCGAACAGCGCCTCGTAGCCGTCCGGAGCCGGGACGACGTACAGCGCGGTCACGTGAGCGTCGGAGAACGTCTCGAGGGCGTACTCGAGCGCGTCCGCCGACGGTGGGGAGCCGTCGTAGGGAACGAGGATATGCTCGCTCATAGCGCCCCGTACGGTATCAATTCACATAATACGCTCACCCCGGCTGCGCCGACGACCGCGGACGAACGTAGGACCGCCGACGGGCGGGACCATCGACCGTGGCGGACGTGGCCGGACTGTGCTTGCTGATTAGCCCCTCGTCCATTTCGAGTGCTCTCGGTACGATTCTTCGTCTCCCTCCGAACCGTCCGTCTCTCGGAACCGTCCCGATAGCGGGATCTATCGGCTCGTCTACCTGTGTAGCCGTTTTACGAGCCGGCGACGTACGTGGTGATATGAGCAAGCACATCCTCGTACCGATGGACGGCGCGCCGCTCTCCGAAAAAGCGCTGGAGGTGGCGCTTTCCGAGAACGACGACGCCGAGTTTACCGTCCTCCACGTGATCGACCCAGCCGATCCGGGCTACAGCTATCCGATCGACGTCGACGTCACGAGGGAACCCCTCCACGGCTCCGAAGCGTGGTACGACCGTGCCGAGGACCTCGCGGACGACCTCTTCGCGGCCGCTCAGGAAACGGCGGACGACTACGATGTAGAACTCGAGACCGAACTCGCCGTGGGCTCGCCGGCGCGCGTGATCGTCGACTACGCGACGGATCACGACATCGACCACATCATCATGGGGAGTCACGGCCGCGACGAGGAATCACGGATTCTACTGGGGAGCGTCACCGAAACGGTGGCATTTCGAGCGCCCGTTCGCGTGACTCTCGTCCGGTAGCGACTCACTCGATAAACCGAGTGCCACACCCCCCACAGTCGGCGACGAACTCGTGTTGCGCGAGGGCGCGGAGTTGCATCTCGGCACCACACTCCGGACAGGTGACGGTCAGCCAGTCTTCCCAGGTCTCGGCGTCGACGCGTTTCCAGGCACCGTCGTCGGACTCCTCGAGGTAGTCGGGGGCCATAGGAGAGACCACAGTACCGGAGCGGATAACAGTAGTTGGTACTATGGTTTCTTTATCCAGAGTTGAACGTGCAATCCACGTTCGGTATGGAGCAAGCAGTTTCCGAAGCGGCTATCGATCTATCCGAACCGTGCCAAAAGCCGCCTGCTGAATACAGAGGATGGATTCAGCACGACAGAGTGATCGAACTACATCCGTTCGATTATGCTGTGTCCATGTCAAGCGTCTCTTGGAGAGGCTCGACACGAAACACGTACTCCGCGTAACTGCCATCAAGATTCGTGGGACTCTCTTCGTCGGCATGCTCTTGACAGAGAACGGCCTCTGCCTCGACGGCGCCGTGCCCGGTTTCTTCCTGATATCGTTCGAGGACGACAAACGTCGCCCTCTCGGTGCAGCCGCGACGGTGGCACTCGGGAAGCGAGTCCGGAACTCCGTCCCCGCGTCGGTTCTCGTCGTCTGTTTGCTCCTCTCGGCAGTTTTCCGTGTCTGCCATCCCTACTCCTTAGGGAAGCAAGCGGCATAATGCTGTGGTCGTTCGTAATCTCGGAGATGCATACGCGCCTTGTATCTTGCAGAGGTTCAACGAACTACTGATCAGTTGTCAGAAGCGGCGTGCAAGATACAGAGGGTGAATGCAGCAGCGCATCAACAACAGGCCAGCGTGTGCTCAGGGAGTCTCTTACCGTCTTCACTTCTACCGAGGAACGGGTAGAGACGACCAGCAGGATTATCCCCGCTCCCGTTATCAAATGAATAATGAGGTCAAACCCGACTTCGATCCCTACTGCTGAAAGGGCCGATCGCGGGGCAGGCGGTAGCTGACCCACGCGTTCCGCAGTAAAGGGCCTCCCGAAGAATGACAAGAGAGAATACAAGATCGGACACGAGCTACCGATCTCAGACCAGGGACACCTCAAAGAAGCAAGTTACTCCTCGTGAGGAGCTGACTGGCGTACGCCGATTGATTCGCGCCATCGACAGGCATCCGTGGATGCGCGCCGTTAGTGGGCGATACTCACTCACGATCTTCGGGGTCCTGTTGATCGTCCTCGCCACCATGTTGGCGTATACGTTGGCCTCGGGGAACGCGTCACCGTTCGACATATTTATTGCCTTCAGCTTGTCCGCTGGTCCAGGAGTCATCCTCATCTACCGTTCGTACCAGTTGCCGGACACCGGCGTCGATCCTCGCTATTATCCGCTTATCGGTGTTTGGTGTTTCGGTAGCGCTGTCGTGACGGCCACGGCCCTCTGGCTCTATCACGTCCAACCTGCCGCCGGTACCTTGACTGCACCACTCCGAATCATCCTCAACCTGGCTTCGTTCGGTGCCATCGCTGGGTACGCTATCGGCTTCCACGATTCCCGGTCGAGAACGCGCGCAAGCGAACTCGAACAACGCAATACGGAACTGCGGCAAGCCCGAGATGACCTCGAAGAGTACGAGCGGATCGTCGAGACGGTCGATGACGGGGTATACGTCCTCGACGAGGCAGGACGGTTCCAGCGGGTGAACGACGGATTCGTCTCGATGACGCGTTTCGACCGGTCTGAGCTTTTGGGATCCCACGCCTCGGTGGTGTTCGGGAAAAATTTCGAAGACATCGACGCGGAGGCCCGCCAGCAGTTCGAGTCCGGCGAGACGGACGTCGCCTCGTTCGAGGAGGATATTTACACGGCCGACGACGAGGCGATCAACGTCGAGAGCCGGTTCAGGCATTTCGAGGTCGAGGGCGGGCGAGGTCGCGTCGGCGTCGTCCGCGACATTACCGAGCGCAAGCAGATGGAACAGGAGCTTCGCGAGAGCGAACGCCGGTTCCGACAGCTCGCTGAGCACCTCGACCAGGTCGTCTGGATGACGACCGCCGATCAGCAGGAGCTACTTTACGTGAACCCCGCTTACGAGGAGGTCTGGGGGGTGGACCGCGAAGACCTCTACGAGAACACCACGACTTGGGCCGAGACGATCCATCCGGACGATCGGGAGATGGTGGTCGAGGAATTCGAGAAGCAGGTGCAAGACGAGTACGAGGCCGAGTACCGGATCGTTCGCCCCGACGGCGAGGTTCGGTGGATCCACGATCGGGCTACCCCCATCTACGACCAGGACGGCGACGTCTATCGGATCGTCGGCGACGCGAACGACGTCACCGAGCGCAAGGAACGCGAGCAGCGGTTAGAACAGTTTGAGCGGATAGTCGAGACCGTCAACGACGGGGTGTACGCCACCGATGGCGAAGGCCACATCGTCTTCGTCAACGACGCCTTCGTCTCGATGAGCCAGCATACCCGGGAGGAGTTGCTGGGCGCTCACGGTTCGGCCTTCTTCGGCGAGCGTTTCGTGGACACGGACGAGGAGGAATGGCGCGAACTCATCGACGGTGAACGCGACTCAGTCGAGTTCGAGACGGAAATTATCGGGCCGAACGGCGAGGTCCGCGACGTACACAACCGGTTCGTCCCCCTCGAAATCGATGACGAGGTAGGCCGGGTGGGCGTCACCCGTGACATCACCCGACTAAAGGAGTACCAACGAGAGCTCGAGGAGTCCAACGAGCGACTCGAACGGTTTGCCTACGTGGCCTCCCACGACCTCCAGGAGCCCCTCCGGATGGTATCGAGCTACCTCCAGCTCCTCGAAGGTCGATACGCGGACGAACTCGATCAGGACGCCGAGGAATTCATCGAATACGCGGTCGACGGCGCCGAGCGGATGCGTGAGATGATCGAGGACCTGCTCGCGTACTCGCGGATCGATACCGAGGCCGAACCGCTCGAACCCACCGACTGTGGCGCTGTCATCGAGAACGCGCTCAGAAACCTCGAGCGACAGATCGAAGAGAGCGACGCTACCATCGACGTCGGATCCCTGCCCACGGTCGAAGCCGATCGGAATCAGCTCGAACAGGTGTTCCAGAACCTCGTCTCGAACGCAATTAAGTATCGCGGCGACGACCCACCGGAGATCGAGATCAGCGCCGAACGTGACGGTGGGGAGTGGGTGTTCCAGGTGGCCGACAACGGCATCGGGATGGATTCCGAGCAGACCGACCGTATTTTCGACGTGTTCGAGCGGCTTCACACCGACGAGGAATACTCGGGAACCGGTATCGGGCTGGCACAGTGTGAGAAGATCATCGACCGACACGGAGGCGATATCTGGGTCGAGTCCGAGCCGGGTGACGGATCGACGTTTTACTTCACCATCCCGGATGCTAATCGCTCGCCTGATTTCGGCGATCAGCCCAACGAACAGACCACGACGGCGGAGGAAACCGATGACTGATCGCCACGAACCGGCCGAAATTCTGCTCATTGAGGATAATCCCGGGGACGTTCGACCAATACGGGAGGCGTTCACGGATGGACGGATCAGCAACGACCTTCACGTCGTCACGGACGGGCAGGTGGCATCGGATTGCCTTTCGAGGACGATCCCGACCTGAAGCGCACTCCGGTGATCATCCTGACCGGATCGGACGCCGAAGAGGACATCGTGAGGAGCTACGAGGGATACGCGAACGCGCACCTCACCAAGCCGGTCGGCCCCGACGCGTTCACCGATCTCATCCGAACGTTCGAGGGGTTCCGGTTCGAAGTAGTCCGTCTGTCATCACCGGACGGGTAACAATACGGCGCAGGCACGCGAAATCGAGGCATCATTACCCTTGAGAGGTCTACAAGATACGCGCTGTATCTTGCACACCTCGCTCAATCTATCCAGCAGCTGGCAGAAAGCGCGTGCAAGATACGGAGGGTGTTTCCAGCGAATCGGATTAGGGACGGATATGCTCGAACACGCGGGATTCGATTTTCTGGAGATGCTCGCCCACGGTGGCAACAGAACAGTCCAGTCGGTCCGCGATATCACTGTGGGTTGCCTGCCGTGGAACGTCGTAGTATCCGAGGGACAGAGCGATATCCAGCACCTCTCGTTGGCGGTCGGTCAAGAGGGCCAAAATATGCTCTCCCGCGTCCGGATACGGGCCGATGCGCTCGATAGTCACGTCGAGTTCCGGCGGCACGTCAGCAAGGGCTTCTCGTAACACGTCGTTCGTCTCGCCGAGCATCTCCACGCTGAGCCGTCCGTCGCTGGTACTCCCGATCGGGAAATTGAAGAACACCTCGTGGATTCGGGGGAGCTCCAAGAACTGCTTCGTGACGGACGGTGGCCGAGCGTGTACATACACGAGCCCGACCTGTGGCTCCTCGCTGGAGATACTGTACCCGAGTACGTCCGTGTGGTCTCCCAGCAATCGTCTCGCTTCGTCGAGGTCTCCCCGGAGCCGGCCAAGGAGGATGACAGTTTCATCCGCGAGGACGTTGAGATGGTAGATTTGCTCTCGTTCGAATTCCGAGTTCGCACCGAACATTCTGTATACGATGTGTGAACCGTCCGGTTGGTCGAGCGTGAAGGTGACAGCCCGCATACGCTAGTCGGACTCCGGTTCGGTGCTCTCTGGATTCATTGCCCGTAGTTCGCTCCGCTTCGACTTATATACTACCGATAATACTAGGCAGCCTCCATACCTGTCCCGTCACCCTACTCACTGGTAGAACCATGGCTGAGTCACGAACGGATCCGACGGGAGACGGACCGACGAATCGGGCATATAACTACAGGCATTTCAGCCCGGAATACTACGACTTCAGAAGCTTCGACGGGCCCGAGCCGGGCGACGAGGCCCCCGATTTCGAAGCTGTGACGCTGGAGGGGGAGACGGTCGAGTTTTCGGATTTCAGGGGGAGTTGGGTCGTCCTAGAGACCGGCAGCATCACGTGTCCCATCACGGATTCGAAAGTTCACGTGATGGACGAACTCCAGAAGCAGTTCGAAGACGTGGTGTTCATCCTGCTGTATACGAGGGAGGCACATCCAGGAGAACACTACGAGGCCCACGACTCGTTGGAAGCCAAACTCGAACGAGCACGGACGTTTGCAGCCGAGTATGACGTTGAGCGCACCGTCCTCGTGGACGATCATGAAGGAACCGCCCACGGGAAATACGGGGGGATGCCGAACTCGGTACACATCGTGAATCCCGACGGCGTGGTCGTGATGCGAGGCGACTGGAATAACGTACGAACGGTGACGGAGGTACTCGAAAACAGGGACGAGAACAGAATCTACGAACGCGATATCTACCGAGGCCGCCCGGTATTCTTCACACAGAAGAAAGGGGCCACGAGAGTGCTAGCCGGTGCAGGCCCACGGGCTGTTTGGGATTTTATCAAGAATGCGCCGACACTCGCACTGATGCATCTGAAAAAAGAGTTCAGAAGTAAGCAGTCAGAAAAATAGCCCGGTGGATACGCGCCCTGTATTCAGCACGATTCTTTGAAGAGATACGCTGATTGGCAAGAATCTCAGCGGTCGATAAGCATCTGTAGTTACCGAATTGCTCGATTCGGTTTCGAGTGTGTTTCTGAATAAAGAAACCGTGCGACCATCGTCTGGTAAACGTGCCTTCGCGTCGGTGCTCGCCGCGTTCACTCCGCTCGGAGTCGGATCGGGATCCCGTCCGGATCGCGGATCTCGAGACTACGCCCTTGCTCCCGGATGAAGATATCCGCGCCCTCGAGGCGCTGCCGAACCGTCGCGAGCGCTCCCTCGTCCGAAACGACGAACTCGAACCACGCCAACCCACGGCCGTCGAGCGGTTTCGAGCGGCCGTTCCAGGTGTTCAGGCCGAGGTGATGGTGGTAGTCCCCGGCCGCGACGAACAACGCGGATCGGGCTGCCGTCTGTACGCGAAGCCCCAGCGTGTCGACGTAGAATGCCCGTGCGGCGTCGATCGAGGACACCTCGAGATGGACGTGTCCGACCGTCGTTTCGGGCGGGGCCGTCGCGGCCCCGTCCGACTGCGCAGCGACGTCGCCGAGGTCGAGCGAAACCGTCCCGATCCGTACCGATCCATCGTCCGTGCGTGGCCACTCCGCTTTCGGCCGATCCCTGTAGATTTCGACCCCGTTGTCCTCGGGGTCGGTGAGATACAGCGCCTCGCTCACGTGGTGATCGGACGCCCCGTCTAGCTGCCACCGATCGCGAACCCGCTCGAGCGCGGCGCCCAGCGCGGTCCGCGATGGGACCCGGAACGCGTTGTGGAACAGCCCCGCTGCCTCCCGACTTCTGGCCGGTGCGTTCTCGGCTCGCTTCAGGACGAGCAACGGCGTCTCGTCGACGCCGAGCGTCGCCGTCGTCTCGTCTCGTGCGTGGACCGCGAGGCCGACGACGTCGCGATAGAAGTCGACCATCGCGTCGAGATCCGCGACGAGCAGTGCAGTGCGGCCGATCCGCGCGGTGTCCGGAATAATGGGTGTCGCTGTCATCGGTGTCGATGTCTCAGTCGGGGAGGTCACTGGCTTCGGACGGAGAGACGATCGGCCAGCGTATAGGTGCTATGGGGGTGCTGCAGTTCAGTGAGCCGTCAGTCGTCGGCGCTGAACGGGTCCGGGTCGCACCGTCTGGCTCGAGGGACGCGCTCGCGGACGATCCGCCATCGATCACCCTCGCCGGACGTCCGGTTGTGGGCTCGGGCGGCGGGATCCGCGAGTAGCTACTTGTCGGTTCGGCCCGAACGAGGCGTATCGATGGCAGTTACGCTCTCACGGGAAGCGGAGCGCCCGCACGTCGCTCACCTCCGTCTCGATTGCAACGATCTGAACCTGTTGACCCTCGACGAAGCGGACGCCGTCCGTGACGAGATCGAATCGGTCCCCGAGGCGGTGTCCGTGCTGACGATCGCCGCCGAGCAGTCCGAGACGGCCGTGGACGAAGTCCGCGGCCTGTCTGCCGGATTGAACCTCGAGTGGGCGCAGTCACTGTCGCCACACGAGGGACACGACCTCCTGCGGGCGTTCTACGAGATGATCGAGGCGGTCCGAGATCTCGACGCCGTCGTGGTCTGTGGCTGTGGCGAGTACACGCTCGGCGCGGCGTTCGAACTGGCGATGGCCTGCGAGTTCCGCATCGCGACGACCGACGCCCAGTTGGGACTGCCCGAGGTGAACGTGGGCCTCCCGACGGTGATCCACGGCGGACTGTTGATCCGTCTGGCCGGGATGGGGACCGCGGCGGAGCTCATTTACACCGGAAAAACGCTGTCTGGAACGCAGGCGGTGGAGCGGCGACTCGTCAACCGCGCCGTCGAAGCGACCGAGTACGACGACGCGATGGACGACCTCGTCGATTCGCTGGCATCGAAACACCCCCAGGTCCTGCAAGCGCAGAAGCGAGTGATGCGCCGGTTCCGCTCGCTCGGCCTCGAGCGGGGGATGGAAGCGAGCATCGGCGACATCGGACGGACCTTCGGAACGGCCGCCCAGCGCGAGTCGATGGCGGCCTTCCTGGACGACCGCGAGCCGGAGTTCGACGGCTGAGTAGCCGGCCGACCGGTCCGTCCGCCGATAGGTTTTTCCCTCGGTTCGCGAACGGCTACGTATGTCTCTCGCAGCGACACTCCGCGAGCGCGATCCGGCCGTCGGGAGTTGGCTGTCGCTCCGCGACCCGGCGGTCGCGGAACTCACCGCCGAACTCGCGTTCGACTTCGTCGTCCTCGATATCGAGCACACGCCGAACACGATGGAGACGGTGATCGAGATGGTCCGGGCCGTCGACGCCGCCGACAGCCAGACGGAAGCGATCGTCCGCCTCCCCTGGAACGACCCCGTCGTCGTCAAGCGCGTACTCGACACCGGCGCGAGCGGCGTCATGGCACCGATGATCGAAACCGCGGCGGAGGCGGAGACGCTCGTCGAGTCGACGCGCTACCCGCCCGAGGGGGTTCGCGGCGTCGCTGGCAGTCGCGCCTCTCGGTACGGGCTCGAGATGGAGGAGTACTACCGGACCGCGGCCGACGAGATCGTCACCATCGCACAGATCGAGACGGAGCGGGGGCTCGAGAACGTCGACGAGATCGCCGCGGTCGAGGGACTCGACGCGTTGTTCGTCGGCCCCGCGGATCTGTCCGCGAACCTCGGTATCTACGGCGAGTGGGACAGCGAGGAGTTCCTCGCTGCCGTCGACGCGGTCATCGAATCGGCCCACGCGGCCGATACGGCCGTTTCGACGCTCGCCGTCCGTAACGCGGATATCGAGCGGTGGGTACACCGTGGATTCGATTTCGTCATGGCCGGGACCGATACGACGCACGTCCTGACCGGCAGCCAGCGCGCGAAATCGACGTTCGAGGACGCGATCGAGGAGCGGGAGTCGTAACGCGCCGGAACGAGATCGGAGCCGCGACGAACTCAGAGCAAGTTGTCGGCGATGATGCGCTTTTGAATCTCGTTCGTCCCCTCGAAGATCTTCGTGAGGCGAGCGTCGCGCCAGTGGCGTTCCGCGTCGAACTCCGTGGTGTAGCCGTAGCCGCCGTGTATCTGGATCCCTTCGCTGGTGACCTCCTCCGCGATCTCTGTGGCGAACAGCTTCGCCATCGCGGCCTGCGCGTCGGCGCGGTCGCCCTGGTCGACCGTTTCCGCGACGAGCAGCGTCAGGGCCCGCGCGGCCTCGACTTTCGTCGCCATGTCCGCGAGTTTGAACCGGAGCGACTGGAACTCCGCGATCGGCTGGTCGAACTGCTCGCGGTCCTGCGCGTACGTCAGAGAGTCCTCGAGGGCGGCGCGAGCGAGGCCGACGGCCCGCGCGGCGGTGTGGACGCGACCTTCCTCGAAGAACTCCATGATCTGGTAGAACCCCTGCCCTTCCTCGCGGCCGACGAGCTTGTCCTCGCTCACCCGCACGCCGTCGAAGTTCACCATCCACGTCTCCCAGCCGTGGTAGCCGATCTTGTTCACCGGTTGGCCGCTCAGTCCGTCACGGTCGAAGGTCCCGGCGGGCTTCTCGACGATGAACCCCGAGATGCCCGTATGTGCCGGCTCGGCGTCGGGATCAGTGACCGCGTACGTGAGGATGAAATCCGACCCCTTCGCGAACGTACACCACATCTTCTGCCCGTCGATGACGTACTCGTCGCCGTCTCGCTCGGCCCGCGTCCGCATGTTCGCTACGTCGGAGCCGGCGTCCGGCTCGGAGATCGCGATGCTCTTGAGCGACTCGCCGCGCGCCATCTCCGGGAGATAGCGCTCCTTCTGTGCCTCGGTCGCCCCGGCGAGGCTCTGCCCGCGGGCGATGATGCTGCCGACGCTAAGCCACCCGCGGGAGAGCTCCTCGGCGATGGCGGCGTACGCCTTCAGATCGAGTCCGAGTCCGTCGTACTCCTCGTCGATGAGAATCCCGAAGAAGCCCATCTCCGCCAGCTGATCGACGAGTTCGTCCGACATCCGCTCACCGTCTGGATCCCGCTCGCGGGCCTCCGGGAGCACCTCGTTCGCGACGAACTTCCGGGTCTCGTCCCTGAGCAGCCGGTGTTCGTCGGTGAACACGCTGTCGGCGATCTCGTTCTCGAGGACGCCCATGCTACCCTCTCGCCCGCGGCGGCCGGGAGTTGCCTCTCGTTCGTCGCCGCCGGCAGACCGGTGGTACAGCGGTTGATGATAACATACATGCACCATCTACAGCGATCACTTCAATCCACGTGTCGCCGACCGCCGAGTGCGAAATTGTATCGCGAAGCGGTACCGTGGAACGCGACGTCGCGTCTCCGTCGAAACGGTCTCCGCGCGTCCGTCAGTCCTCCGTGAGGACGAACACCGGAATCGCCACGTCTTCGGCGTCCACGTCGGCGAACCGAACCTCGACTCGGGACCCGACCGTCACCTCGTCGGGGTCGCAGTCGACGTTCGTCACCATCCGCGGCCCCTCGTCGAGTTCGACGTAAGCCACCACCAGCGGGAGGTCGTCGTCGGGCCAGCCGCTCATACTGCGAGCGACGGAGTAGGAGTAGACCTCGCCGGTGCCGGCGGCTTCGACCCAGTCCACGTCGTCGCTGAAGCAGTCCGGACAGAGGGCTCGCGGATAGTGATACGTGAGTCCGCAGTCCTGGCACTCGCGCACGAGCAGCCGGCCCTCGGCGGCCGCCTCCCAGTAGCGTTCCGTTTCGGGCGTCACGTCCGGCACCGGCCGATGGGGCTCGCTCATCGGTCCTCACCTCCGAGGACGAGCGTCGCGGCCCCGTGACGGGTCGCGATGCTGCCGCCCGTTCCGTGGGCGAGGGCGATATCGGCGTCGACCTGCACTTCGTCGTTGGCCTCCCCGCGGAGCTGGCGAACGGCTTCGATGACCTTCGTCATGCCGCCGCGGTTGGCCGGATGGTTCGAACACAGGCCGCCGCCGTCGGTGTTGAACGGCAGCTCCCCGTCCGGCGCGCGAAGCGTCCCGCCCTCGACGAACTCCCCGCCCTCGCCCTTCGCGCAGAACCCGAGATCCTCGAGCGCCTCGAGTACCGTGATGGTAAACGAATCGTAGATCGACGCGTAGTCGATGTGTTCGGGCCCCAGACCGGCCTCCTCGAATGCGCGCGCTCCGGACTGATCCGCCGCGGTCTTCGAGAGGTCGATGCGGCCGGCGTCGTGGTGACCGACCGCTTCGCCGTGGCCGAGTACCTCGACGCACGACCGGTTCAATTTCGACCGGACGTCGTCGGAGACGACGAGTAGCGCGCCGCCGCCGTCCGAGATAACACAGCAGTCGAGGAGGTGGAGCGGATCGGCGACGACTCGCGACTCGAGGACGTCTTCGACGGAAACCGGCTCCTGGAACATCGCGTGCTCGTTGTACTGGGCGTGGTGGGAGGCCGCGGCGCGGATCTCGGCGAGCTGTTCGCTCGTCGTCCCGTGCTCGTGCATGTGGCGCTGGGCGGCCATGCCGTACATGGTGACGTTGGTGACGCCGTAGACTCGCTCGAAGCTGTCCTGCACCGTCTGCAGGTCGCGCACCCCGGAGCCCGTTGCCTGCCCGCGCGATCTCGGTCGGCCGGCGAGGGTGATCAGTGCCACGTCACACTTCCCGTCGCGGATCGCGCTCGCGGCGTGGCCGACGTGGCTGACGTACGACGACCCGCCGTAGTCCGTCGTATCAGCGTAGGACGGATCGAGGCCGAGGTAGTCGGCCGCGACCAGCGGCGACAGCCCGGAGCCGTGTTCCGGCACCCCGGCCGTGAAGTACGCGTCCACGTCGTCCTTTTCGAGCCCCGCGTCCTCGAGGGCTCCCTTCGCGACCTCCGCGTGCAGTTGCATCGTCGACTTGTCCGGAGCTTCCCTCGTTGGATGCTCGTACGCGCCGGCGATGTACACTGGCTCTTCGCTTGCCATCAGATAGCAATTCTCGAGGGGGTCCGTAAGCGTTGCCGATGCGGACGAAACGCCGAGATCGCGTCGGAATCGGACAACAGGGGCGTGACCTCGAAAAAATGTCCTCGAATCGCGTTCGCGGGTCGATCCGACTCAGTAGAACGTCTCGCCGGTCTTCGCCTTCTCGACGAGCAGGTCACAGGGGAGCGTCTCCGCGAGCTTGTTCGTGTCCTCGTGGCGGCTGGCGACCTCGGTCAGCTTCTCGAGGATGACATCGGCGCCGACCTCGTCTGCCTTCTCGAGGGGGCCGACCGGCCAGTTGCCGCCGAGACGCGCACCGGTGTCGACGTCTTCGACGCTAGCGACGTCGTTCTCGACCATCTTGGCGGCCTCGTTGACGATCGGCGCCCAGACGAGCAGCGTGTCGAAGCCCTGGCCCGCGTCGACCGAAATCTGCGGTTCGTCGCGCTCGTCGTATTCGTAGTAGCCGGCGTCGGCCTTCCGGCCGTACCGTCCCTTGTCGTAGAGCTGGTGGACGAGCGGACAGACCTCCGTGTCGTAGGCCATCGGCCGGTCGTCCTCGAGGTGGTCTTGCTCGCCCTCGACGCGGAGCTGGATGCCGCCGGTGAAGTCGGCGAGTTCGAACGGCCCCATCGGGAACCCTTCCTTGTACTTCATCGCGGAGTCGATCTCCTCGAAGGAGTGTTCGCCCCGGTAAGCCATCCACGCCGGGCCCTCGCCGTAGGGGCGCATCAGCCGGTTGACGATGAACGACGGGATGTCCATCTTGCAGCGGATCGGCGTCTTGTCGAACGATTCGATGAGCGCCTCGGCGGTATCGGCGACGCCGTCGGGCGTGTGTTCGGTCATGATGACCTCGACCAGTTCCATCAGCATCGGCGGGTTGAACCAGTGCGTGCCGACGACCTGCTCGGGACGGTCCGTCGTCTCGGCGAGCCGGGTGATGTTCAGTCCGGACGTGTTCGTCGCGAGGAGAGCGTCCTCGGGGGCCGCCTCGTCCAGGTCCTCGAAGATGTCCTCCTTGACCGACTGCTGTTCGACCGCCGCCTCGGTGACGAAGTCCGCGTCGCCGACCGCTTCCTCGAGGTCGGTGGTAAAGGAGAGCCGCTCGAGCGCGTCCTCGACCTCTGCTTCGGTCGCGGCCCCGTTCTCGACGGACTTCTCGTAGGACCACTCGATCCGTTCTTCGGCCTCCTCGAGCTGTGTCTCGTCGATATCGTTGACGAACGCCTCGTACCCCGCCAGCGCGGCGACGGCGGCGATGCCACGGCCCATCTGTCCACTACCGATCACTGCGACGGTCTCGATGTCGTCGATGTCCACGACCATGCGTCACCGTTTCTCAGGTTCCGTGATAAACGTGTTCTGTCGACACGGATCCGTGTCAGCGGATGGATCCCTATTCGGGCTCGCCCCCCTGCGATTCGTTCCGACACAGGACGAAGATACCCGCTCGAGATGATATATAGTATGACAGGTCGAGACAGGTATAAGTAGTCGGCTCGGATACCGTCGAGACCGGAACAGTATGCGTCCAACGGACCCCGTCGCCCGGCAAGTACGAGCGGATGCGTAATCACCAGTCTCGAGCGGGCGTGTTCGTCGCGTGCTTCCTCGTTTCCGTCGGTGTGAACGCGTACATGATCGCCCCCGCGAGCATCGTGCCGCTGCTCGTAGATGTGTTCGACGTCGATAAAGCCGGTGCGGGAGTCGCCATCAGCGCGGCCGTGTTGGGATCCGTCGTCGTCCAGATCCCGTTCGGGTTCCTGATGGATCGCTACGACAACCGGCTGCTGATGACCGCCGGAACGGCCGTGTTCGTGCCGGTCGCGGTCGCGGGCTCGTTCGCCACGGGCTATCCGCTCTTTCTCGCGAGCCGGGCTGTCGCGGGGGTCGCGGGCGGTGCCGTGTTCGTCCTCGGAACCAACGTCGTCGCGCAGGTGTTCGCCGGGGAGCGACAGGGGGTCGTGACGACGGTGTTCATCGCGAGCGCGCCGCTGGGGTTCGCGATCAGTCAGTTCGGCGGGCCGCTCCTCACGGACGCGTTCGGCTGGCAGACCGTGTTCGTCGCCTACCCGCTCCTCTCCGCGCTGGGCTATCTCGTCTTTCGCCTCTCGAGACCGGCGGCGATCCGAACGGGCGACCGGATCACGCCTCGAGAGTTCGGCCACGCGTTACGAAACCGGGCGGTGCTGCTCGTCTCGTTCTCGGGATTCTGCTCGTACCTCCTCTACATCTTCATGAACTCGTGGATGCCGACGTACGCGACGGAACAGTTACCCCTCTCGCTCGGCGAAGCGGGGGCGATAACGGCGCTGTTGCCGGCCGTCGGCATGGTCGCGCGACCCGTCGGCGGCTGGCTCTCGGACTACGTCGGCTACCGTCGACGGCTGATCGTCGTCTGCTCGCTCGCGTTCGCGCTCCCGGCGTTTTTCGTCGTCTCGCGAACTATCTCGGTCGCCCTCTTTTCGGCCGTGATGCTCGGCGTCGGCTTCTCGCTCCAGTTCGGCATGGGCGTCTACTACGTCTACACGCGGGAACTCGCCGCCGACGGCCGCGGCGGGACGAGCCTCGCCGTGTTCACGTCGATCGCGTTCAGCGGCACGTTAGTCTCCCCGACGCTGGGCGGCTGGCTGATCGACGCGTTCTCGTGGGAGACGACGTTCTTCCTCTACGCCCTCATCGGCATCGCCGGAATCGGCGTACTCTTCCTCACGCGCGACTCGAGCCCGACCCCGATCGACTGAGAATCGGATCGAGTCGGCCACGCATCGCGGTTTCGCCCCAACGCTTACAAGAACGGTCACGGTCACCTGACCTATGACGCCTCTCACATGTGTGATTGGTGATCGAATCACGAGAGAACGCTCCCGCGAGACGGCCGGCAGTCGCGGTCGCGACCGGTTACGAGGTGACCGCCGATGAGTTCGGACGCGGAGTCCGACGCGGACGGCTTCTTCGAGACGGTCTCGGTCGGGGACCGGACGGTCACCCAGGGGCGGACGATCACCGAGGCCGACGTGACGAACTTCGCCGGCGTCTCGGGCGACTTCAACCACCTGCATACCGACGGCGCCCGAATGGCCGACTCCACGTTCGGCGAGCGGATCGCCCACGGGATGCTCGTCCTGTCGGCCGCGACCGGCCTGATCTGGCAGAGCAGGAGCGTCCTCGAGCGGGAATCGGTCGTCGCCTTCTACGGTCTCGACGACCTCAGATTCACCGCGCCGACGTTCATCGGCGATACCATTCACGTCGAGCGCGAGGTCCTCGAGACGGAGCGAACGCCGGACGCGCCGGGGACCGGAACGGTTCGCTACCGCGTGGACGTGCGCAAAGACGACGAGACGACGGTGCTCTCCTGTGAGATGACGTCGCTTCTCGATTAGGACCTCGGTCGTGTTCACCGCCCGTCCTCGGTCGGTTTCAGCCGTCTTTATCCCGCTCCGTGTGCTGTCCTGTGACATGACACAGGCTACTGCGCCGGTCGTCGCGGGCATCGGGACCGTCCCGAACGGGACCCACTCGGTCCCGGAGCGGGACCTCGCGCTGACCGTTGTTCGCGACGCGCTCGAGGACGCTTCGGTCGAACTCCCCGCCGTCGACGGGATCTACATGCCCTCGCCGCGCCCGTGGACGCGACAGGGGTTCTTCTCGACGTACCTCCTCCACCAGCTCGGGCTCGAAGTCGACCGCTCGCTCGAGGTCTCGACTGGCGGCACCAGCGGCGGCCACGCGTTCCACGCCGCGGTGTCGGACGTCCGCGACGGGACCGTCGAGACGGCGCTCGTCCTCGCGGTCGAGCGCAACTCGACGATCGACACGACGGGGCCGTACTTCGACTACGTGCTCAAACTGTTCGACGCCGAGTTCGAATCGCCGATCGGGATGACCATCCCGGCCGCCTACGCCCAGAGCATGCAGCGGTACTGCCACGAACACGATGTAGACCGCGACGACATCGCCGAGATCGTCGTCAAGAACCGCGCAAACGGCGTCGCGAATCCCGACGCGCTCTTCGACGACGACCTCTCGCGGACGGACGTCCTCGAGGCGCGCCCAGTTGCTGATCCGATCCGGCTCTTCGACTGTCCGGCCCCCTGCGACGGCGCGGCCGCGATCCTCCTCACCGCCGACGAGCGCCCCGAATCCGACTCCCAGCCGGTCTCCGTCGCCGGCACCGGCTACCACCACGACCCGAGCCACTTCGTCATGAGCCGCGGCTCGAGAGCGACCGAGCTGCCGGCCGTCGGACGCGCCGCGGACGAGGCGGTCGACGGTGCCGGCGTCTCGGTCGCCGATATCGACGTCGTCGAGCCGTACGCGCCGTTCCCGCACATCGAGGCGATCGTCGCCGAGGAGCTGGGACTCGCGGCGCGCGGCGACGGCGTCGACGCCTGCCTCGAGGGGCGAACGGCCCCGGGCGGCGAGATTCCGATCAGCCCGTCCGGTGGCTGTCTCGGGCGGGGCCATCCAGCGATGGTGACGCCACTTCTCAACTACGTGGCGGCCGTGAGACAGCTTCGCGGGACCGCGCCGACGCAGGTGCCCGGCGCCGAACGCGTTCTCACGACCGCGGAACACGGCCACGTCAACGGCGTGACCGCCACCGTCTTCTCCGCGGAGGTGTGATCATGGAGCCCTACACGAAACCGTTCTGGGAGTCCCTCGAGGACGGCACGTTCATGATCCACACCTGTGAGAACTGTAGCGAGCACTTCTTCCCGCCGACGCCGATCTGCCCGCACTGTCACTCGACCGACGTGGACTGGACGGCGGCGACGGGGCACGGAACGCTCTTCTCGTTCACCCGTACCCACGCCACGGCGGCGGGGTTCCCCGACGAACTCGTCGTGGGCGTCGTGGAACTCGAGGAAGGACCGCAGCTACTCGCACCGATCGACGAGCCGTACGCGGCGCTCGAGATCGGCGATCCGGTCGCTCTCGAGGCCGTCACGTACGAGCCCGACTACGACCGGGGCTGGCCGTCGGAGTATCCGTTCTTCGCGGCGAGCCGCCTCGAGGAGTGATTAGAGGTTCGATCGGCCGAGCCCGCCGTCGATCGGGACGGCGACGCCGTTGATGTACGCCGACTCCGGCGAACAGAGGAAGGCGACGGTGTTGCCGAGTTCCATCGGCCGTCCGATCCGCCCGAGCGGGTTCGCCTCCCCTTTCGCCGCGAGCCCCTCCTCGTAGGAGTCGAACTCCCCGCGTTCGACCGACTGCTCGATCAGGTCGCTGATACGCTCGGTCTCGATCGGTCCGGGGAGCACGCTGTTGAACCGCACCTCCGGGGCGAGTTCGCGAGAGAGCGTTTTCTCGAGGCCGATGACGCCCATTCGCACCGAGTTCGAGAGGACGAGCGAGTCGATGGCCTCCTTCACGCTGCGGGACGTGATGTGGACGACGTTGCCGCCGTCGCCGGCGCGCAACTCGTCGGTGGCCGCCCGGACCAGCCGCACGACGCTCATCACGAGCAGGTCGTACGCGTGGTACCAGTCCTCGTCGGTGGTCTCGAGGAACGGACCGCTGGCCGGCCCGCCCGCGGAGGTCACGAGGTGATCGATCCCGCCGAACTCGTCGGCCGTCACCGAGACGAGTTCGTCGATGTCGTCAGGATCGGTCAGGTCGCCGGCCTGGGCGACGACCCGACCGTCGCCGGCGGCCGCCACCTCCTCGCGGGCCGCCTCGAGCCGCTCCTCGTCGCGCCCGTTGATGACCACGTTCGCGCCCTCGCGGGCCAGCGCCGTCGCCGAGGCCTTCCCCAATCCGCTGCTCGATGCCGTGACGAGTGCCGCGTCGCCGTCGATCTGCAAGTCCATCGTGCCGTGGTACTAGATACCAATTAACATATGCTCCCTGTTTCGTTCCGGGACGAAATTTCGAACGATGATGGGCGGTTTCTTCGTCCGAACGGAACCGGGACGATGTGTGGCGAGACCGACAGTCGCGACGAGAACCGGGGGCGACTTCGTGTTTCCGAAGTCACACCTATGTGAGCGCTGAACCCCTATTACCTACCGTACTATGGCAACCGTAACCGAAACCCCATCGCAGAGCGACCGATCGCTCGTCCAACGGGGCCTGCTCGCGATCTTGCTCTCGGTTCTCAGTACCGCGATCATCCTCGCGGTCGCTCGAGCCGTCCCGATCGCACCGGGCTTCGAACCGCTCACCTGGCCCCCAGTAATCTTTCTCACGGTCGTCGGTGCCGCCGGCGCCGTCGCCGTCTACTGGCTCCTCTCACGCGTATCCGATCGGCCGAACAGGACGTTCACGATCGTCGCCGCCGTCGTCCTCGTCCTCTCGTACGTCCCCGACTTCTTCTTGCTCTCCGCCGACGAGAACGCGACGATACTCGGCGTCGTGGTGTTGCTGCTCATGCATACCGCCGTCGCCGCGGTCTGCGTCGCCACGCTGACGAGGCGACTGGGGTGAGCCGGTAGCGACGGGCGCCGCCGTCAGGCGAGGTCGCCGAGCCCGTCGCTCTTCAGACTGGACGCGATCTGGTTCTTCTGGACCTCGTCGGTGCCGGCCGCGAGCCGCCGGGCACGGCCCAGCCGGTAGAGGTACTCGAGGGGATGTCCCTGCTGGTAGCCGTTCGCGCCGTGGACCTGCAGCGCCTCGCTGACGACGTTCTCGACCATCTGACTCGAGTAGAGCTTGGCCATCGACGCGTCGCGGCGGTCGGGAACCCGACCCTGTTCGTGAGCCCGCACCGCGGCCCGGTGAGTGAGCGCCCGCGAGGCCTCGAGCTCCGTGGCGGCGTCGGCGAGCTTCCACTCGATTCCCTGGAAGTCGCCGATCGGCTGGTCGAACTGCACGCGGTCCTGCGCGTACTCGAGGGCCTTCTCGAGGGCGCAGCTGGCGATCGCGTTCGCCAGCGTCGAGCTACCAAGGCGCTCCCAGTTGAGCGCCCGAAGCTGATTTTTGAACCCCTCCGATCCGCGCGTGACGACGTTCTCCGCGGGGACGGTCACGTCCTCCATCGTGAAGTGGGTCTGGTGGTGACCCGCCATGTTCTCGTAGTGTTGCTGGATCTCGACGCCGTCCCAGTCGAACTCGATGACCACCGAGCCGAGTCCCTCGGGGAACTTCGTCCAGATCAGGGCCGCGCTCGAGTCCTCGACGTGGCTCACCCACGTTTTCTCGCCGTTTAATACCAGTTCGGAGCCATCCTCCTCGATTCGCGTCCCCATCGAGCCGACGTCGGAGCCGGCCTCCGGTTCCGAGATGCCGATGGCGACGTTGTCCTCGCCGGCGAGCACTGGGGGCAGATACCGTTCCTTGGCTTCGTCGGTCCCAAACAGTTCGATCGCCCGCGGCGCGACGAGTTGCATGTTGTAGAGCAACTCGGCGGTGTCGGGACAGACGCGACCGACGGCCTCCATGACGAGGATCGCGTCGAGTTCGGTCATTCCGCCGCCGCCGTACTCCTCCGGGAAGTTGACGCCGAGAAAGCCCTGGTCGGCGAGGAGCTTGACGTTCTCCCACGGCGGTTCGTCATCCCAGTCGAACGCTCGATCGGCGAACTCCCGTTCCGCGATGTCTTCGACGGCCGACACGAGCATCTCCTGTTCGGGGCTGAGCGAGATCATGCACTCCGGTATCGTGGCTATCGGTATCAAAGTACGGGAGTCAGTTCGCCGAACGTGTAACCTAGCCATCACACAATCCGAGCACGATTTATCGCGTTCTGTCGGGACGCGGATCAGTGTCTGTGGGACGGCCGACCGGCGACGTATCCGCGAGATTCCGGGTTCGGATCAGTCGAGACCGAGATCGGTGTCCTCGTCGCCCGTTTCACGAATGGTATCACTCCCCAAGGTATTTCTTCGGTGCTGACATCGAGGCCAGTATGAAGCCGCTGGACGACCTGACCGTCGTCGACCTCACGCAGTCGATCGCCGGCCCCGTCTGTACCCAGTTGCTCGCCGAGATGGGGGCGACCGTTCTGAAGGTCGAACCGCCCGAGGGGGACACGTTCCGGCACATCATGAACGGGAATATGTTCGCCCCGTTCAACCACGGCAAGCAGAGCCTGTGCGTCGATCTCAAGACCGACGGCGGACACGAGGTCGTCACCGACCTCATGGACGAGGCCGACGTGATCGTCGAGAGCTTCCGCCCCGGCGTCCTCGAGACGTTCGATCTCGACTACGAGTCAGTGAGGGAGCGCAACGAGGACGTAATCTACTGCTCGCTGTCCGGGTTCGGTCGGACCGGACCGTACCGGTCGTACCCCGGCTACGATCCCTGCATTCAGGCGGTGTCGGGGTTAATGGCGATCACCGGCTACCGCGACCGGCCGCCGATCCGTATCCGCGCGAGCCTCATCGACTGCGGTACAGGAGCGAACGCGGCGTTCGCGATCCTCGCCGCCGTCCGCCAGCGCGACCGGGGCGGAGACGGCACGCACATCGACATCTCGCTGTTCGACGTGGCGGTCTCGTGGATGTCCTACTGGATCACGAACTACGACCAGACGGGCGAACTCCCCGAACGGGCCGGCGGCAACGGGATCGGCAGCGCGCCCAATGGGGTCTTCCCGACGGGTGACGGCCACATCTACGTCGCGGCGATCTCGGAAGCGATGTACGATCGCCTCTGTTCGGTCCTCGAGCGGCCCGATCTGCTCGAGGACGAGCGGTTTCGGACGATCGACGACCGCCTCGAGCACCGCGAGGCGCTCCGCGACGAACTGGTTCAGGTGTTCGAGGAGTACACGTCCGCCGATCTCGAGGGAGAACTGCTCGAGGCGGGGATTCCCGCGGGAGCGGTCCAGACCGTCGCTGACCTCGTCGAGACCGACGACCAGGCCGCGGCGCGGTCGTCGCTGGTCGACTCTTACAATCCGGAGGCCGACGAATCGGTCGTGACGGCGGCGCTGCCGTTCCGCTTTAGTTCGGCCATCCACGACGGGGAGTACTCCTCGCCGCCGCCGGCGAAAGGCGAACACACCGACGACGTGCTGGCGGCTCTCGCGTACTCCGAGCGCGAAATCGAGGCGCTTCACGACGCCGGTGCGGTCAGCTCGAGCACGTAGGCTCCGGCCGCGTTACCGTTCGGGGATCAGGAACGCCAGCAGGATCATGCCGCCCGCGAAGGCGGCCAGGATCGCGAACGCCTCGTCGAAGAAGCCGCGGTCGGCCGCCGCACCGAACAATGCCGGGCTCGCCGCCCCGACCGTGAAGCTGATCGATCGGAGGATGCCGAACCCCGTTCCGCGGAGTTCGTCGGGGAGCGAGCGGAGCATCGACGGCTCGAGGACCGTCGCGAAACCGAGCAGGGTGCTCACGAGCGCCGTCACGACGGTGAGGGGCCAGAATCCGTCGACGAGCGGGAGGGCGACGAGGGCGACCGTCGGCCCGCTCGCGACGGCCGTGAGCGAGCGCCGAATGCCGAACCGGTCGTACGCCGCGCCCGCGAGCGGCTTGATCAGGATGCCCAGCGCGAAGAACGTACCGAACAGGAGACTGGCGACGGTCTTCGAGAGCCCCTTCTCGGCGATCAGGTAGGTCGGATAGAAGCTGGTGAACGCCTGCCAGACGACGAGCCCGAGGATCATCGCAACCGTGGCGTAGACGACTGACGGCTGGCGTAACACCGACCAGAGCAGGCGGAGTTCCTCGCGATCGAGCCCGGAGCCGTCGTCGACCGCGTCCGGCGCTCGAGTCGGCACGACGATCCAGAGGGCGGCGGCCGAGAGCAGAAACAGCGGCACGACGAAGCCGAAGCCGAGCTGCCAGAAAACCGTCGCCGCGACCACGCTGGCGATCGGGGGGAGGACCGACTGACCGGCGTCCTGCGAGGCGGCCGTGACGCCGTTCGCGGCGCCGAGTCGGTCCGAGTACAGCCGCGAGAGGACGGTGTACCGGCCGACCGCGTACAGTGCCGTTCCGAACCCCAACAGCGCCGTGGCCGCGAAGAGGACGATCGTCGAGCCGGCGGTGACGACGAGCGTCAGCGTGACCGCGGAGAGCACCGCACTCGCCGTGAGCGTGGCCCGCTCGCCGAACCGGTCCGAGAGGACGCCACCCGGAAACTGTCCCAGCGCGTACGCGAGGAACAGTACCGTCAGCAGGAGACCCGCGGTCGAGAGATCGAGTCCATAGGCCGACTGCAGGTCGTCGAGCATCACCGGATATATCATTCGAACGCCGATCGAGAGGAACCAGCCGCCGGCGACCGCGGTGAGGACCTTCCCGCGTCCGCCGCTCCAGAGTTCGCGAGCGCCGGTACCGAACGCAGAGAGGGCGCCCGAAGAGGTGTCTCCCACGCCGAGCCGTTGTCTGGTGACAACGATAAAAATTCTGTTCCGGGAGAACGACGTACGGTGGTAGGTTCAGCCAGTGTAATATACATTTCAAATATGTAGCGGATCGAATCACCGTACTCCCGATCGGCGACTCCCGCCCATCCTCGAACCGGCGTCGACGAGGCACTGATCTCGGCTGCCCGTGTGGGGAACGGTTTAGCCGACGGCCGGACACAACTGAGTATGAACTTCGATCTGTCCGACGAGCAGCGGATGATCCGCTCGCAGGTGCGGGAGCTCTGTGACGAGTTCGGCGACGATTACTGGCGCGAGAAGGACTTGGCACACGAGTACCCCGCGGAATTCTTCGAGGCGTTCGCCGACGCCGGCTGGTGCGGCATTACGATCCCGGAGGAGTACGGCGGCCAGGGGTACGGCGTTCAGGAGGCGTCGCTGGTCCAGCAGGAGATCGCCCGCTCGGGGGCCGGGATGGCCGGCACCTCGATCACCGCCCATCACACGTTCAGCACGGAGCCGCTGGTCGCCTTCGCCGACGATGCGCACAAGGAGCGGTATCTCCCGAAGATCGCCGACGGGTCGGTGCAGGTCTGTACCGGCGTGACCGAACCCAACGCCGGGACGGACACCTCCCGAATCGAGACGACCGCCGAGCGCGACGGCGACGAGTACGTCATCTCCGGACAGAAGATCTGGACCTCGAAGGCCCAGGAAGCGGACGTGATCATGCTCCTCGCACGGACCGAGCCGCGCGAGGAGTCCGATCGGTTCGGCGGTCTCACCCTCTTTTTCACCGAGTTCGACCGCGACGCGGACGGCATCGAGGTGGCGGAGATCCCGAAGGCCGGACGCGGCGCGTCGGACTCGAACGAGGTCTGGTTCGACGAGTACCGCGTCCCCGCCGCCGACCGGATCGGGGAGGAAGGCGAGGGCTTCCGCTACCTCCTCCGGTTCGCCAACACCGAGCGGATCGCGCTCGCCTCGAACGCCGTCGGCGTCGGCCAGGCCGCGATCGAGAAGGCGGCCGCCTACGCCGACGACCGCGTCGTCTTCGGGAACGCGATCGGCTCCTATCAGGCGGTCCAGCACCCGCTGGCCGACTCGTGGGCGAAACTCGAGCAGGACGAGCTGATGGTCCGCAAGGCCGCGTGGCTCTACGATCGCGACCGCGACTGCGGGGCCGAAGCCAACGCGGTCAAACTCCGCGCGAGCGAGGACGCCCTCGAGGCGTGCGAACGCGCCGTCCGCGCCCACGGCGGGATGGGCTACGCCAGCGAGTACGACGTCGAGCGCTACTGGCGCGAGACGATGATCAACGTCATCGCGCCGATCTCCAACGAGATGGTGAAAAACTACATCGCCGAACACGTGCTCGGCCTGCCGAAGTCGTACTGACCGACCGCGTTCTGATCGACGGACGATCCATGCCGTTTTCGCAAGTGTGAGAAACCCGGCACGGCTCGGAACGCGTACCGACAGATGAGATGGCGATATCGGTACACGGTGCTGACGCTCTGTACGTTCGCGTTCTTCGCGACGATGGTCGCCCGGCTCGCGGTCAGCCCCGTCGTGCCTGCTATCACCGACGATTTCGCCATCGGAAACACCGTCGTCGGGATCGCCCTGACGGGCATGTGGATGGCGTACGCGCTGATGCAGTTCCCGAGCGGTCTCCTCGCCGACCGCTTCGGCGAGCGGTCGATCGTTCTGCTCTCGGTCGGCGGGACGACGGTCATGAGCCTCCTGCTCGCGGTGTCACCGTACTACGCCCTGTTCGTCGTCTCGATCGTCGTCCTCGGCGGCGTCGCCGGGCTCCACTACAGCGCCGCGACGACGCTCCTCGGCAGGACCTACGACAATCTCGGATTCGCGATCGGCGTTCACACGATCGGCTCGTCGGCAGCGGGACTGGTCGCCCCGATCGCAGCCGCGTGGATCAGCGTCCGCTACGGGTGGCGACCGGCCGTCGCGATCGGCGCCGCGATCGCCGCACCGATCTTTCTACTGTTCGTCTGGCGGGTTCGACCCGTCGATCCACACCGTCCCGAGCAGCCGCTCAGGGAGCGAGTACAGCTCGCCGAGCTCGCGAACGTCCTCGGGAAGCCCGAGATCGCGTTCACGGTCGGCATCGCGTCGGTCGGCGCGTTCGTCTGGCAGGGGACGGCCTCGTTCCTCCCGACCTTCCTCGTCGAGTACCGCGGAATGTCGTCCACGATGGCCGGGGGCGTCTTCTCCGCGTACTTCGTCGTCCAGTCGATCGTCAAGCCCGGCATCGGCTCACTGTCAGATCGTTTCGGCCGGGACGTGACGACCTTCGGCTGTATGGTGTTCAGCGTCGCCGGGCTCGCTTTCTTCGTCGCCGTCCCCGGACTCGTCGGCGTCGCGGTCGGCCTCGTACTGATCGCGAACGGCTTGAGCTGGGCGGTCGCGGTCGAGCCCCGCTTTCTTGACAACATGACCGAGGGCGAGCGCGGTGCCGGCTTCGGACTCGTTCGGACGACGTACCTCACCGTCGCCTCGCTGGGCTCGGTCGCGGTCGGCTTCTTCGCCGACGCGTTCGGCTGGGCGGTCTCGTTCGGGATGCTGATGGTCCTGCTAGCGGTCGTCGCCGTCGCGCTGGCCGTCAACTGGGCGTTCGAACTCGGCTACTGAGCCCTCGGTTCCTGCGTCCGGTTGTTCGCGGCGGACGGTCCGGCCTGTCCCGAACCGCTCTCGGGAGCGCGTACGGCACCTCGTGGGGACCCCTATCGGTCGGTGCGTTCGACGAAGAAATTCAGCGGATGGCCTCGGTACGTGTAGGAGTGAGACCCCTCAGTGACACACAATGGCTCCCACCCCTACAGGTCGTGGTATGATACCACCAGACATGATATAGCTATTGATAGTAGCCGTATATTTAGTGCTATATTTTTATTCGAAAGGACACGTACTCTTCGAGAAGCGGGTACCATATTTGCTCGAGGAATTGAAATTCCTCCGTACGAAGGCCAGCGTAGGCCGGACCCGAGCCGTTTTGATCGCAGAATCCGTAGGTCGAACGATGCCGACGACGTGTGCGCTCTGTCGGCGCATCGTGCCGAACGAGCGAATCGACGACCCACAGGTCGTGCAGGAACATCACTTGCGGCCGGAGGAGCGAGCGACGAGCCCGACGGTACTGCTGTGTCGGCCCTGCCACAAACAGATCCACGCGCTGTTTACGAACGACGAACTCCGGGACGGGTACGATACGATCGACGCACTCCGGTCGGCGGATCGCCTGACGGACTACATCGGCTGGATTCGCGGAACCGAGAAGCTCGATATTCAGGTCTCGAGGAGCGATCGGAAACGCGGCCGTCGGCGGTAACTTGCTGGTTCTCTCCGATACTGCTCGTGCGCCGGTCGCGGCCGCCGAACGCGCGATCACCACCTCGACCACTGTGGACGCTCTCGGCGGACCCGTCCCAGCGTCGCGGTGGTTGCAGACGGCTGTGCTCCAGGCGGATGTCACTAGACCTATACGCCGCGCCGAAGTTGTCGGCGATACATGCCCGCACGCGAACCGTTCGGCCAGCGTGGTCGGTTCCTCGCCGGTGTCGTGCTCCTCACCGCCCTACTCGTCCTCCTGTGGTGGACGGGGGCAGCCGCCGCAACGCCCCTCGAGGAAGCCTATCCCAACGAAGTCGAGGTGACATCGAACCGGGACGCCTACGTCGGAGAGCGCGTCGTTCTCGGCGGGTTCGTCGTCGAGACCGATCCCGTCGTGATCGCGACGCGAGCGAGCGGTTACGGCAGGTTCACCGTCGTGAACGCGGACGACAGTCGGCTACAGTCAACCGCGCCGCTCGAGCGAGGCGACGACGTGACCGTCTTCGGCACCCTCGCGGACGAGTCCACCCTCGAGGCGGATCGGACCGTCACCGACGAGTTGCGGGACACGCTGTACATGTTCGCCGTCTCGTTCGTCGGGGGCTGCTGGGTCCTCGTGCGTCTCGTCCGCGGCTGGCGCATCGATCGCGACCGGTTCGCTCTCGTTCCCCGGACTGCGACGCCCCCAACCGCCGGTCGGCGTGACGGCGACACTGGATCGTCTCTCGAGGCGGTCGCCGGCTCGAGCGAGCGCGCCCGAAGCCGTCCGGGTCGCGATCGCCAGCGGAACGGAACCGGCGGTGATCGGTGATGCCCGACCTCCTCACGCACGTTCTGGTCGGCTACAGCATCGGGACTCTCCTCTCCCTTCGAGACGAGCGGATCCGATCGGCACAGGTCTCCCTCGTGATGGCCGGCGCGCTCTCGCCGGACCTCGCGAAGGTCCGGCTCTTCCTTCCGGCAGACATCGTTCAGGCGGTCGTCGGCGTTCCGTTCTCGTGGGCGCCGCTGCATACGCTCGGTGGGACCCTGCTCGTCGTTCCCCTGGGTGCGCTCCTGGTCGCGCCCGAATATCGGCGGCAGGCGGTCGCGCTGATCGCCCTCGGCGCAGCGTCACACCACGCGCTCGATGTCGCGTTGCTCACGGCCACCGGCGAGTCCTACGCCGTCTTCTTCCCGATCAGCCAGTATCGGCTTCCGTCGCTGGACCTCTACCTCAGCACCGACCGTTGGCCCGCGATCGTTTCGGGCGCGCTTGCCGCCGTTCTGTGGGCGGTACGTCGATCCAGCACCGCCGCGCAGAGCACTCGATCGTAGCTCGGACGGACGCCGATTAGCGACAGTAGCCGCTCTCGGGACGTAGCGACGTAGTGGGCCGCGACGTCCGAGAGCATACTCGGGAGTCACACCGGCAGTCAGGAAATGACAGTGAAAACGCCGGCCAGAGGTTCGAGTGACTCCGATTCCAACGCACTCGGAATCGTGGAGAGGTTGATATTCATGACGCCGAACCTGTTCACTGTCGCGTTCCCCACCGCGACAACGACCGTAGCACCTACCCAACTCTTGTCCACCCCTCGTCCGGCGGTCACTGTCCCGGCTCGCCGGACGCCTTTGCGAGCCACCGAGCGCCCGCTACGTCGAGTAGCCGCCGGGTGCGAGTAACTCGATCGGATGGGGCACGTCGCGCTCGAGCAGCGTCTCGAGCTGGTCGCCACAGGAGGTCCCGGAGGCGACGACGGTTTCGGCGCCCTCGACCTGTCCCGCGAGCCGCTCGCCGACGTCCATACTGAGGTCGTAGAACTCCCGCTTGTAGCCGAAGGAGCCGGCCATGCCACAGCACTCGGCGTCGGAGGTCTCGGGCGCGTAGCCACAGCGCTCGAGGACGGCCACGGTGGGCGCTTCGAGGTCGAGCGTGCGCTGCTGGCAGTGGGAGTGGTAGGCGACCGGTTCCGAGCCGTCGCCGGTCGACAGGGCCGACGGGTCGGCCCCGTTCTCGAGCAGCCCGTAGACGTACTCACAGATCTCGTAACTGTTCGTCCGGAGCTGGTCGACGGATCGCTCGGGCAGCAGGCGCTCGTACTCGCGGTGGATCGCCGCCAGATCCGAGGGCTCGATGACGACCACGTCCCGACCGGCGTCGATCTCCTCGGCCAGCGCGGCGTACAGCTTGCTGGCCTGTCGGTCCGCCGTCGCGATCATCCCCTGGGAGAGCGCTGCGCGCCCGCTCTCGGGCAGGTCGGGTACGCGGACGGGAACGCCGAGCGCCTCGAGCGTCCGGACGGCCGCTTTCCCGCGCTCGGTGTCGACGTAGTTGGTGTAGACGTCGGGGTAGAGGACGACCTCACGCTCGAGGTCGGCGCCGTTCCCGCGAGACACGGCCCGTTCCGCTCGCTTTTTGGAGGCATCCGCGCCACCTCGCCCCTCGAACCAGTCGACGAGCGACTCCCGCTGGAACGCGGGGAGGTCGCGCCGCCGGTCGATACCGAGGGTACGCTCGAGCAGGCCGCGAACGGGACCGGCGTCGGCCAGCCAGTTCGAGACGGGAGCGGTCGCGCTGGCCGCTTTCGCGACGGTGCCGATGTTGCCGAAGAAGCGCTTGCCGGGGTCGAGACCGCCCTCCTCCACGTCGGGTGTGAGGCCGTCGACGAGGAAGTCGTAGGCTGCCGGATCGCCGCTGCGGTTGACGCGGTCCCTGACGACGGTGTTGATCCACGGGATGTCGATCTTGACCGGACAGGCGTCGACGCAGCGCGTACAGCCGGTACAGAAGTCGTTGAACTCCGCGGCCGACTCCTGGCCGTGGACGCCGGCCTCCCAGCCGGTGGCGATGCCGCCCGAGTAGGTCTCGCCGCCGAAGCCGTGGCCGCCGACGGACTGGAAGTTCGCACAGGAGTTCGAGCAGGCCCCACAGCGGATGCAGTACAGCGTCTCTCGAAGCTGATCGTCCTGGCGCATGTCCATGCGGCCGTTGTCCAGCAAGACGAGGTGGAAGTCGCGGTCCGCGTTCCCCGTCCCGTCGGCGGCTCCCTCGCCGTCGCCCGTAATCGGCTCGTCGGGCGCGTCGAAGTCGAGCGTCGGCGAGTCCGTCGGCGGCGACAGCATCGTCACGTACTGGGAGATCGGCTGGCCCGTCGCGCTCTTGGCGATGATGTCGACGAACGGCTCGAGATCCGACAGCGTCGGGATCAGCTTCTCGACGCCGGCGATCGCGACGTGCGTGTCGGGCGTGACCGCGCACTTGCGGGCGTTGCCCTCGTTCGTGACGAGCGTGATCGTCCCGCTGTCGGCGACGACGAAGTTCGCGCCGGTGATCCCCACGTCGGCCGCGCGGATGCGCTCGCCGAGGTGGTCTCGGGCGAACCGCGTCAGCTCCTCGGCCGTCTCGAACGGCTCGTCGGGGTCGAACCGGTCGTTGAACAGTTCGGCGATCTCCGGTCGCGAGAGATGCATCGCCGGGCCGACGATGTGCGAGGGCGTGTCGTCGGCCACCTGGAGGACCCACTCGCCGAGGTCGGTCTCGGTGACGTCGATCCCGTCGGCCTCGAGCGCGTCGTTGAGGTCGATCTCCTCGGTCGTCATCGACTTCGACTTGACGACCGACGGGGTGTCGCCGTCCCCCGCGATCCCGTTCTCCTCGGTCTCCGTCTGGACGACCTCGGAGACGTACGCGTTCGCGTCCGCGGCGTCGTCGGCCACGTAGACGGTACCGCCGTTCGCCTCGACCGCCTCGCGGACGGTTTCGATCAGGTCGGGGAGCCGATCGATGGCGTCTTCCTTGATCGATCGGGCCTCGTCCCGCAGCGCTTCGATATCGTCTGTCTCACCGTAGGTCTGATAGCGACGGGCGTTCGAGGCGCTCGCGTGCGTGTGGATCGCTTCGCCTTCGGTCTCGAGCAGGTGACGGATCCGATCGGCCTGCTGTGATCGCGTTCGCTGGGCCATCCTATCGATCCTCCAGGACGATCACGTGGACGTCGCCGGGGCCGTGGACGCCGTGGACGAGATCGCCCATGTCGGCGGTGGCGCTCCGGCCGGTCGCGAAGACGACACTGTCTCGCCCGCCGTCGAAGCCGTCGGCGAGGCGGTCGAAGCCGGCGCTGATGTCCGGCACCACGTCGCTCTCCGCGACGACGGCGACGTGGCGCTCGGGGTAGAGACTGATCGGTTCAGCGCCGGTGGCCGTCGACTCGACGGCGACGGTGCCGTATTCGGCGATGGCGAAGCCGACCGGCGTGACGCCGGTCTCGGCCGCCTCGAGTTCTGCGCTCGTCGGCTCGGTCGTCACTCCCTCGGGGAGCGTGACGCCCTCGAACGGTAGCGGCGCGCCGACGGCCGGCTCCTGGACGATCGTCTCGATCCGCTCGCTCGCGTCGGCGGCCGCGACGCGCTCGAGCCCCACCTCGAGCCCCTCGAGTGCGCGTTCGAACCGCCCGACAGTGTCGACTGTCATTGCTTCTCACATCCGGCCGGACGGGCAAGACAGTGACGGTCGGTTCGCCGTACGGATTCACCGGAAACAAGTAGGGAGTTGGAACGGAGTCGCGATCGGTCTCGACGGTGGCCTCGACGTTACATCGCCTTGACCCAGCCCGGCGTCGCCGCCATCCCGTCCTTGTCCTCCCAACCGTGCTCGCGGAGATACGACTCGAGGTGCGTGAACGCGAAGCCGAACTGCTCCTCGAGGACGTCGACGTCGGCGTCGTAGCCGACTGCGTTGAACCACTCGCACATGACGGTGAACTCCTCGCCGAAGCTCTCGTAGGCGTCCTCGATCGGGACGTGGACGGGGTCGACGTCGACGCCGGTGACCGCCGAAAGCACGTCTGCCGTCTCGACCAGCGTCTTCTCGTCGCCCGCGAGTTCGATCCGTTCACCGATGAATTCGTCCGGATTTGCGAGCGCGACCGCCGCAGCCCGACCGACGTCGTCGACGTCGATCATCTGGAGGGAGACGCCCTCCTCGAGCGGGAGCGCGAGCTGGCCGTCCTCGACGATGTCCTCGGCGAAGGCCTCGAGATTCTGGAAGAAGAACACGGGCTGGAGGACGGTCAGCGGCAGCTCCAACTCTTGTGCGTGCTGTTCGATCTCCCACGCGGAGTCGAAGTGCGGGACGCCAGTGTCCCGTTCGTGGCTGCCGACGCCGCTGAAGACGAACTGGTCGACGCCCTCCTCGCTCGCGACTTCGGCGACGTTCTTGCCCTGCTGGACCTGCGCGTCGTAGCCCTGCGTCCAGAAATTCGTGACCGCGAAGACGGCGTCGACCTCGGCGACGTGGGGCGCGAGGGAGTCTTTCTCGTTCAGATCGCCCTCGACCATCGTCACGCCTCGCTCGGCGAGTTCCTGGGCGCGGTCGCCCGAAACGCCTCGGGTCAGCCCGTAAACGTCGAAGTCGGTGTGGGCCTCGAGCAGGTGATCGACGACCGAACCGCCCTGATTGCCGGTCGCACCGGTGACGAGGACGCTCGTGGCCATTTCAGTTCACCTCTTCCGTTCGCGTCTCGTCGGTTTCGGTCGATACGAGTGTCGTCGAGACGGTGGTAGCAGCTGGTTGCATTACGTTAGCTAGTTTATTTCCGAACCGATATATATTCTTTTAGACACGAACGATACTACCTAACACCGATGTCACCGGGGAACGGCCGACGACCGCGTCCGTGAATACGTCCGCTGATCGATACGTCCGTTCGGTATCGGACAGGCGAAACGGCAGGAGGCGCTGAGCGGCTTACTCGGAGACCGTCAGTTCGCCGTAATCGAACTGTTCACCCATCTCCGAGAGGGTATCGAGTTCGTCCTGTTCCTCGCGGAGCGTCTCCTCGAGCGTGTCCGCGACGTCGTCGAGGCCGAGCTGGTCGGCCATCGGGATGAGGTTCCCGTAGACGGCGATCTCGTAGTGTTCGGACTTCTGGCCGGCGGCGATGTTGAACCGATCGACGGCCTCGTCGCTCGGATCTTTGTCCATGAACTCCTCGTGGGCCTGAATCATCCCCTCGACGACCGGATCCTCCTCGGCTTCCGCGTCGGCGTCGACGTGTTCGAACACCTGCTCGAGGCGGTCGATCTGGTTCTGCGTCTCCTCGCGGTGCTCGGCGAAGCCGGATTTGAGCTCCTGGCTCGAGGAGGTCTCCTCGAGTTCCTGCAGGGCATCGACGAGGCGCTGTTCGGTGTAGTACGCGTGTTTCAGTCCGTCGACGAAGAGGTCTTCAGTTGTGTCTACGGTCATAGCGACGTGCAAGGAAAGCGCGCTGATTTCCATAAGCGAGCGGCTTGCGAACTGGCTGACCCTCGTCTGTCCGCAAATCGCGCGAGAACGGGCGGTCGCGCGGCGGCTACTCCGACTCGCAGATCGCCAGGAAGTTCTCGAAGATCTCGTCGCCCTCCTCGGTGTGGGCGACCTCGGGGTGCCACTGGACGCCGTAGAGATCGCGGTCGGTGTCACTCATCGCTTCCACGTCGCAGACGTCGCTTTTCGCGGTCAGTTCGAACCCCTCGGGGAGGTCCTTGACCTCGTCGGCGTGGCTCGCCCAGACGCGGGTCTCGGGGTGCAGCGAGCCCGTCAGCGGGTCCTCATCGTCGACGATGTCGACGGTCACGTCGGCGTAGCCACCGTACTCGCCGCCGCCGACGCGGCCGCCGAGTTCCTCGGCGATCAATTGCATTCCCAGACAGATACCCAGCACGGGGACACCCGCCTCGAGATAGTCCGCCGAGCGGCCGATGCGGTCCATGTCCGGACCGCCCGAGAGGACGACGCCGTCGGCGTCGACCTCCTCGGGAGGCGTGTCGTTGTCGATCAACTCCGTCTCGACGCCGAGGTCGCGAAGCGCCCGGCGCTCGAGGTGGGTGAACTGTCCGTGGTTGTCCACCACGACGATCTTCGTCATTGCCTGTGCGTAGCGGGTCACCCGGTAAAAGCAGTCCGAAAAGCGCTCTCGATCTCCGCTCTGGCTCGAGTCGTCCGTGGCGGATCGTCGCGACCGGTCGGCGCTGGTACCGTGAAGTGATGGCCGCGGCCTATTCGGACGCGGTGACGTTCCCGGCGGATTCGTACGACTCCAGTTCGGATTCGGCGACGAGCGCCCGCAGAGATCCGCTTTTGTCGCCGATATAGAGCACACCGTCGACGACGACCGGACTCGTCGTCACCGGTGTTTGCAGTTCGTGACTCCACTGCTTCTCTCCCGACGCCGGATCCAGCGCGTGGACGACGCCATCGGATCCCCGCGCCGCGCCGACGTACAGCGTCTCCGAAGCGACGCACGTTCCCGTTACCGACGATCCGGCCTCGAGCCGGAAGCGCTCGGTGCCGTCCGCCGTATCGAACGCGTAGACGGTGCCAGCGGTATCGGCGGTGATCAACGTGTCCGAGACGGTCGGGACGGCGCCGACCGAGCCCCCCATACTGCTCTCCCAGACCACCTCCCGCGACTCGAGCGAGACCGCGTAGACCGCTCCACCTTCGGCGGTCAAATACAGCTGCCGGTCGTCCAGCGTCGGGGTCGAGGTCGGCCGAACGTCTTCCCCAAGCACGCAGTGGTCCGTTTTCTCGCCCGTCTCGACGTCGACCACGTCTACGCCGCCAGTGGTCGTGCAGCCGGACCACATGCCACAGTCGCTGTTCGCCGTCGGAACGTAGACCGATCCCGCGCGCACCGATGGCGTGTACCCGATTCCGCCGTCGTACTCCCAAACGGGTTCCCCGCTTCCGGGGTCGACCGCCGTCAGCGCCCCGTAGACGGGGTTGCAGATGACGAGGCCGTCGGTGTATATCACGGAGGAATCCACGCTCGTGCCGAAGTTTCGCTTCCAGTTCCGATCGCCGCTCTCGAGGTCGAAGGCGTGGACGTGGTTGTCACCGGCGCCGACGAACAATTGCTCGTCGCCGATCGCCACGGAGGACTCGATGTAGAAGTTCGTCCCGTTGCGCCAGACCTCCTCGCCGGTCGTCGCGTCCGCCGCGATGACGTCCCCGCTGGACGCCCCAAGGTAGAGCGTCCCGTCCCGGACAGCCGGCGCTCCGCCGAGCCCCGATTCCGTCAACCGCCTGTCGTTCCCGGTCCCCGTCTGCCAGAGCGGGGCCGGCGAACTCCCCGGACCGCGCTCGTCTGGCGCGTACCCCGAGTGTGCGGGGTCGAAATCCGCCATCGGCCACTCGCCCGTCACGCGCTTTTTCGACTCGCCAGCCTCGGCCGAATCGTCTCCGTGGTTCCCCGTCCCACTCGTACAGCCGGCGAGCGCCGACACGGTCCCTGCACCGAGGAGTCGAAGGGTCTGCCGTCGGTTCATACCGCCTCCAATCCAACGCACCTCAATTACCTTGATGGCCGTCAGATCGGCTCTTCAGTGGTATTCGCTCGCATGATAGCGGGTTCACGCCGGGACGCGCTCTCGAGCCGTCGCCTCGACGCGGACTACCGAGGACGTATAAGAGAGTACACAGTTGGAGGTCAACCCTTTTCGAGCGACAGTACGGAGAACGTCTAAGACTAGTATGGTTCGAGCTGACGACTACGCAGGCGATATGCGATGGGGATGGAGCTGTCCGCTCTGCCAGACGGACGCTTCGGTGACGAGAGATCCCGACTCCGGAACCTTCCGGTGGGAGTGCGACGCCGACGACTGCGAGGCGGTCGGCTTCGGCTTCACCTCGCGACGCAGAGCGCGACTCGCTTTGCGCGAGTACCGCGAACGGTACGAGAACATCTATCGGTAGTCCGCGACTCGGGGCCACTCGAGTCGCCGCCCGACCGGGCGAATCGTCGTTCCGGTACGTTTATGCGGTCGTCACCGGATTGAGAACACATGGCAGTCGATCTCGGCGAATTCGAGCATCCGTCGTGGCTCACCGCTGCGGGAACGGGCATCGGGTACGGACTGATCCTCGTCGTGCTGACGGTGGCGCTGTTTATCGTCCCGTGGCTCGTCTTCATGGCGCTGTAACGAGACCGCGCTCGAGACCACACCGAAGCGCGGCGAGACGATCTCGAAAACGGACCGATTTACGCAGCGCAGTACGTCGGCACTTTTCGAAACTCCGCACCGAGACGATTCTCTCAGGCTCGAGCCGCAGTGCTATGGCTGTGTCCGGAACAGCACTCGACGGGCAGAGAGAAGTGGCGAAAACGAACGCGGACGACGTCGGCCTCGGGTCGCGGTCTCAGGCGAACGTCTTCGAAACGTCTTCGGTCTCGTCGGACTCGGCCTGGACCTTGTCCCAGGCGCTGCGGAAGTCCTCCATCCGGATCTCGGTACGGTCGTCGCGGATGGCGAACATCCCGGCTTCGGTGCAGACGGCTTTGATGTCGGCACCGGAGGCCTCCTCGGCCTCGGCGGCCAGTTCGGCGAAGTCGACGTCGTCGGCGACGTTCATCCCGCGAGTGTGGATCTCGAAGATGATCTCGCGACCCTCCGCGTTCGGCTTGGGCACTTCGATGAGGCGGTCGAAGCGGCCGGGCCGGAGGATGGCGCGGTCGAGCATGTCGAAGCGGTTGGTGGCGGCGATGATGCGGATCTCGCCGCGTTCCTCGAAGCCGTCCATCTCGGAGAGCAGTTGCATCATCGTCCGCTGGACCTCGGCGTCGCCGGAGGTCTTCGACTCCGTTCGCTTGGCGGCGATGGCGTCGATCTCGTCGATGAAGATGACGGCGGGCTCGTGCTCGCGGGCGACCTTGAACAGGTCGCGAACGAGCTTGGCACCCTCACCGATGAACTTGTGAACCAGCTCCGAGCCGGCCATCTTGATGAAAGTGGCGTCGGTCTGGTTGGCCACGGCCTTGGCGAGCATCGTCTTGCCGGTGCCCGGCGGCCCGTAGAGCAGGACGCCGCTGGGCGGGTCGATGCCCACGTCGTCGAACATCTCGGGCTTCTCGAGGGGCATCTCGACGGTCTCGCGGACCTCCTGCATCTGTTCCTCGAGACCACCGATGTCCTCGTAGCTGACTTCGGGGCTCTCGGTGACTTCCATCACCCGTGCGCGTACGTCGGTCTCGTTCGAGAGGGGCTTGACGATAGACAGCGAGTTGTTGACCGCGACCCGCGCGTCGGGCTCTAGATCGCCGCGCATCTCGTCGGTGACTTCGGTCAGCGCCTCCTGGTTGTTCCCGTGCTGTTTGATGATGACGCCCTCGTCCGTAATTTCCTGGACGGTGGCGACGAACAGCGGGGACTGCTTGAGTTTCTTGTTCTCGTGCGTGAGTCGCTCGAGTTTCTGCTGGTACTTGTTGTTCTCGGCGTTGGCGTCGAGGAGCTTGTCCCGCATCTCCTCGTTTTGCGCCTCGAGGATCTCCAGCCGTTCCTCGAGCGCCTGGATTTTCTCCTGTTGGGACGCCTCGTCCTCGTCGTATGGGAGGTCGACGTCGTCCACAGTGTCGCTCATCACCCGACCTTTGGGTGTTGGTTCTTAAGAGGCTTCGGGTAGGTGCACTCAACCGCGGAGTATTACCCATGAGCATTAAATAGAATGGAAAATATTATTACCTCGTATCCGGAATGGGGAGACAGGATGAGCGCCTCAGAGCCGCTTCGACAGGAGACCAGCGAGCGGGGAACGTGGGACGACGTGCGCGAGCTGCCGCCCAGCGCGAAACTCGTCGCGAAGGTCCTTGAGTACAACGACACGATGACCCAGCAACAGATCGCCGACGAGACGCTGCTGCCCTCCCGAACGGTCCGGTACGCACTGAACCGTCTCGACGAGCAGAACGTCATCGACTCCCGATTTTCCTTCTCCGACGCGCGCAAGCGCCTGTACAGCCTCGAGATCGAGTCCTAACGGCCGTCTTTCGACCGATTCTTCTCCCCCACCGTTTCGGCGGATCGCCTCGGTGAATCGCAGTGGAGTCTCTCCGAGGACGTGACCGCGCAGTCGTCATCACCTGTCCCCTCGAGTGACGTTCCGGTTTTAGTTTCACTCCGGTGACGGAACCCCTTTAGGGGCGACACGCCAACGAGGGGACAATGACGCGGGTTATCCATACGGGCGATACCCACATCGGGTACCAGCAGTACAACTCGCCCGAGCGGCGACGGGACTTTCTCGAGGCGTTCCGGAACGTCGTCGACGACGCGGTCGAAGACGACGTGGACGCGGTGATCCACGCCGGCGACCTCTTTCACGACCGCCGGCCGAGTCTGGTCGACCTCCAGGGCACCGTCGACGTTCTCAGAACGCTTTCCGACGCCGATATCCCCTTTCTCGCCGTCGTCGGCAACCACGAATCGAAACGCGACGCCCAGTGGCTCGATCTCTTCGCCGATCTCGGACTGGCGACGCGACTCGGCGCCGAGCCGGTCGTCGTCGGCGACGCCGCCTTCTACGGACTGGATTTCGTCCCCCGGTCGCGGCGCGACGACCTCGCGTACGACTTCGATCCCGTCCCCGACGACGCGGACCACGCTACGCTCGTGAGCCACGGCCTCTTCGAACCCTTTGCCCACGCCGACTGGGACACCGAGACCGTCCTCGAGGAGTCGACGATCGACTTCGACGCCGTTCTCCTGGGGGACAACCACGCCCCCGACACCGCGGAAGTGCTGGATACGTGGGTCACCTACTGCGGCTCGACCGAACGCGCGAGCGCCAGCGAACGCGAGGATCGGGGCTACAACCTCGTCGAGTACGACGAGTCGGTCGCGATCAGCCGCCGCGGCCTCACCGATACCCGCGAGTTCGTCTTCGTCGACGTGGAACTCGAGGCGGGCGAGGGTATCGACCGTGTGCAGGAACGCGTCCGCCAGTACGACCTCGACGAGGCGGTCGTCATCGTCACCGTCGAGGGCGACGGCCGGCCGATCACGCCGGCCGCCGTCGAGGAACTCGCGATCGACCGCGGCGCGCTGGTCGCCCGCGTGAACGACCGCCGAGAACTTCCCGACGAGGACGAGGAGGTGTCGGTGAGCTTCGCCGACCCGGACGACGCCGTCCGCAAACGCGTCCGCGAACTCGGGCTCAGCGACGCCGCCCTCGGGATCGACGAAACGGTCCGGAACGACGACATCGTCGACACGAACGTCCGCGAAACCGTCGAACGACGGGTCCGGGAACTGCTCGAGGACGACGAGTCGGCGTTCGAGCCCGCGCCGGAACGGGAGCCGGGCGACGAGGACGTGACGACGGTCGCCGACGAGATCGCGGACGACGGCGAAATCGAATCCGCCGCCGACGAGAGCGAGACGGCCGCCGATGGCGACGCCGTCGCGGCCGACGAGGGTGCTACCGACGCCACGACCGGAGCCGCCGATGCCGACGCCGAAGACGCGGATGGAGCCGTCGATGCCGAGGATCCGGACGGTGCTGCCGACGCCGACACCGCCTCGCTGGGTGATTTCGCGTGAGGGTCGACCGCGTTCGCATGCTGAACTTCAAGTGCTACGGCGACGCCGACCTCTCGCTCGAGCGCGGCGTCACCGTCGTCCACGGCGTCAACGGCAGCGGGAAGTCGACGCTGCTCGAGGCGGTCTTCTTCGCGCTCTACGGCTCGAAGGCCCTGGACGAGCGCACCCTGGACGACGTGATCACGACCGGCGAGGAGGAGGCCGAAGTCGAACTCTGGTTCACCCACGACGGCAGCGAGTACCACGTCGAGCGCCGGCTAAAGCTGCGCGGCGACCGCGCGACCACGACGAAGTGCGTCCTCGAGACGCCCGACGGGGCGATCGAGGGGGCCCGCGACGTGCGCCGCGAGGTGACCGAACTCCTGCGAATGGACGCAGAGGCGTTCGTCAACTGCGCGTACGTCCGCCAGGGCGAGGTCAACAAGCTCATCCACGCCTCACCGAGCGACCGTCAGGACATGATCGACGACCTCCTCCAGCTCGGGGCCCTCGAGGAGTATCGGGAGCGGGGCAGCGAAGCCCGGCTGGGCGTCAAGACCGTCCTCGACGGCCAGCGGGAGGTCCTCGAGGACGTTCGCAAACAGGTCGAGAAGAAAGAAGAGAAAGAGCTGCACGAGCGCCTCAACGGCCTCGAGTCCCGCCGAGCCGAGGTCAGCGAGGAGACCGACCGCTACGAGACCCAGCGCGAGCAGGCCGAGGAAACGCTCGAGACCGCCGAAAACGTCCTCGAGCGCCACGAAGAGACTCGCGAGGAGATCGCGGAACTCGAGGGGGAGATCGACGACCTCCGCTCGAAAGTCTCCGAGACCGAACGCGAGCGCGAGGAAGCGGCTGAGGAGATCCGCGACCTGCGGGAACGGCGCGAGGAACTCGCCGACGAACGGACCGAGTTGCTCGAGACGGTCGACCTCGAAGCGGCCGGTCCCGACGAGGCAGCGGTCGAGGACCGCATCGCGGAACTCGAGGCCCGCGACGAGGACCTCCGCGACGACCTCGAGGAGGTCCGGGTGACGATCACCGAGGGGAACAACGAGATCGAGCGGCTCCGCGAGGAGGCGGACGACCTCGAGTCGCAGGCCGAAGGGGCCCGCGAGGAGGCGGACGACCTCGAGGAACGGATCGAGGCCGACGAGGAGACCATCGCGGAGCGCGAGGCGAAGCTCGAGGAACTCGCGGCGCAGATCGAGGACGAACGCGCGACGTTCGACGACGCGCCGGTCGCGTTCGGCGAGGCCGACTCGCGCGTCGACGAACTCGAGACCGAGCGCGAGGAGATCGTTGCGGAGCTCAACGACGTGACTGCCGACATCCGGACCGCCGAGAACGCCATCGAGGAGGGCGAGCGGCTGCTCGAGGAGGGGAAGTGTCCCGAGTGCGGCCAGCCGGTCGACGATTCGCCTCACGTCGACGTACTGGACGACCGCCGCGAGGAACTGGCCGACCTCGAGTCGCGCCGCGAGGAACTCGAGACCGAACGCGACGAACTCGACGAACGGATCGAACGGGCCGAAGAGCTTCGGGAAGCCGAACGACAGGTCGACCGGCTCGAGGAGAACCGCGACAACCTCGAGCAGCTCCTCGCGGAGAAACGCGAAACGATCGACGATCGGCGCGAGCAGCGCGATCAACTTCGCGACGACGCCGAAGAATACGAGTCCGAGGCCGAAGCGAAGCGCTCAGCGGCCGCAGAACGCGAAGACGAGGTGGCAGAGGCGCGGACCGCCCTCGGCGAGATCAACACCGAGCGCGGGGAGATCAAGGACTCCCTCGAGGCCTTACGCCGCGTCTCGGAAATCGCCGACGAGCGAGCGAGCCTCGAGACCCAGATCGAGAATCTGCGCGAACGGCGCCAGGACTGGGAGACGATGAACGACGAGCGCCGTGAGACGCTTTCCGAAAAGCGCGAGCGCAAGCGCGACCTCGAGTCCGAGTTCGACGAGGAGCGCGTCGAGACCGCCCGCGAGGACAAACAGAACGCCGAGAGCTACATCGACCAGGTCGACGAGAAATTGGCGGAACTCGAGGAACGGCGCAACGAGATCCAGAACGCCATCGGTGCCGTCGAGAACGAACTCGAGGAGCTCGAACGGCTTCGCGAGCGCCTCGAAACGGTCGAAGACCGGTGCGAGCAACTCGAGTCGTTGTACGACGAAGCCGAGACGCTGCAGACGACCTACGGCGAACTGCGCGCGGAGCTACGCCAGCGAAACGTCGAGACCCTCGAGCGACTCCTGAACGAGACCTTCGATCTGGTCTACCAGAACGACTCCTACGCGGCGATCGATCTCGACGGAGACTACCGGCTGACGGTCTACCAGAAGGACGGCGAAGCCCTCGAGCCCGAGCAGCTCTCCGGCGGCGAACGGGCGCTGTTCAACCTCAGCCTGCGGTGTGCGATCTATCGGCTGCTCGCCGAAGGCGTCGAGGGAACCGCGCCGATGCCACCGCTGATTCTCGACGAGCCGACGGTCTTCCTCGATTCGGGCCACGTCACCCAGCTCGTTTCACTGATCGAATCGATGCGCAACGATTTCGGCGTCGAACAGATCGTCGTCGTCAGTCACGACGAAGAACTCGTCGGCGCGGCGGACTCGCTCGTCCGCGTCGAGAAAGACGCCACGTCGAACCGCTCGCGACTCGAGCGGGGCCAGCCGCCGGAGACGGAGTTGCTCGCGTCCGATTGAGCGCCGCAGCGGCGGTCGGCGCTACGTCGAGTCGGTCGCCTGCTCGAGGTTCGACCGAAGTACCGCGAGCGCAGTCTCACAGTCCTCGGTGAGTCGATAGCCACGCTCGCCGGCGACGTCCGCCTCCTCGAGTAGACCGGCTGCCGAGAGGACCGTGAGCCGGCCGTGAAGATCACTTTCACAGAAATCGTACGCGTCGAGCAGCGTGCGAACGTCGAGGGGACCGCGATCCGAGAGTTCGATCAGGAGGCCAAGCGTCTCCTCGTCGTGGACGTTCGTCAGCAGCGTCAACACGGGATCGTCGACGCTTCTGGCGGCCGTCTCGAGGGGGGATTCCCCGTCGACGGTCTCGAGGCGGTCGTTCTGGATATAGCACTCGTTGCCGGTCGCGGGGTCACGAACGAGACTCGCCTCGGTAGAGTGTTTGAGAAGGAGATAGCGCTTGCCGGTGTCGTCCTGAACGGATTTCATGATGTGCCTGAATCGTCGGTCGATCGCGTATGTGACGTGTCGGAAGCGTCGGTATTCAGCGTTTCGTCCGCGGTGGTCGCGTCGTCGTTCTCGTCGGAATCGGTCGCTCCCGTCGACTCGGATGCGACGCGTTCGTACTCTCTGTAGCGGAGAACAGCGAACCCGCCGAGAACGAGCGCGATCGCGAGCAGCCCCCCACCTCTCCGCACGTTTCCCTCGAAGAGGAGATAGAGAACTCCCAGCGAGAACGCGAGGATCGCACCGTTGATGACGAGCACGACCACCCAGAACGCCTCGAGGAGATCCTCCGGCGCGTCGAATTCGTCGGTGTCGACGGACGGGATCGTGACCGAGTCCGCGTACGGTTCGTCGTCCGTCTCGGGCTCGGAACCCGGGCCCTCGACCTGAGGGATCGTGAGCGAATCGTGGTCCGGATCCCGAAACTGCGCTTCCGGGTCCGGCTCCGCATCCGCTGGCTCGTCGTCGGACGGTTCGAACACCACGTCTGGGCGAAGGCGGAACGGAAAGAAAAGCGTTCGCGTTTAGACCGCCGCTCAGGCGAGCTCCTCGAGGGTCAGGGGCCGGGCGGCCTCGACCCACGCGAGCGGGTTCTGAGCGTCGTAGAAAACGACACCGTCCTCGGTCTCGTAGGATTCGATCGTTGCGGTACCCTCGAGCTCACTGCCCTGTTCGCGCTGGTCCGTCGCATCGTCGTTCACGTGGGTGGACACATCGATCACCTGTATCTGTGGTATGTGTTACCACGTTAAATGTCTTCTTGCTCTTGCAACGATTGAGACAGGGAGATCATATAAACAACCTTCTTTCGGAGGCGATGAATTAACGTTGTTTACTATGTTATTATATCTGACGCTCGATTATGACACTAAATAGACGGCGTTACGTCCGAGCGCTCCTCGGCACGATGGCGATCGGTGCCAGCAGTGGGGTCGGCAGCGCGATCGCGAGCTCGAGCCCACAAGTGACGACCGAAAGCGGGCCAGTCGCTGGCGAAGAAGTCGGCGATACGAACGTATTCAAGGGGATCCCGTACGCAAAACAGCCGGTCGGCGACCGTCGATGGCGACCGCCGGAGACTCCCGGCGAGTGGGAGGGGACGCTCGACGCGACCGAGTACGGCCCGGCTTGCGTTCAGAACGGCGGCCTCTCGGCGGTGACCGGCGGAGAGACGGAAGTTCGCGGGAGCGAGGCGTGTCTGAACCTGAACGTCTGGACTCCGACCGACGCGACGCCCGACGATCCGCGACCGGTGATGGTCTGGATCCACGGCGGCGGGTACACGAGCGGAAGCAATCGGTACGAATCGCGACGGCTCTCCGAGTTCGGCGACGTGGTCGTCGTCACGATCAACTACCGGCTGGGGCCGTTCGGCTTCTTCACTCATCGTGACCTCCTCGCGGAGAGTCCCCGTAACGTCAATCAGGGGTATCAGGACACGCTCGCTGCGCTGGGCTGGGTTCAACAAAACGTCCAGGCGTTCGGCGGCGATCCAGACAACGTGACGATTTTCGGCGAATCAGCGGGCGGCAACGCCGTGCTGACCCTGATGAGCGACCCGGCTACGGAGGGGCTATTCCACCGCGTCATCTCTCAGAGCGGTCCCGTCGTCGACGGCCTCTACGATCGCGAAGAGGCCGCTCAGGCCGGCGTCGACCTCGCGACGGAACTGGGCTGCACCGGTAGCGATCCGGGCGAGTGCCTGCGGGCGAAATCGCCCGAGGAGATCCTGAACGCGAATGCGCCCGATTCCGCCCAGAGCACGCTGGACGGGCCGCTGGGCGTCACCGTCGACGGCGAGGTCATCGAGAAACACCCCGCGAAGCGGTTCGCCGACGGCGAGTTCAACGACGTGCCCCTGATCACGGGCGGCAACGCCGACGAAACGCAGCTGTTCCTCCTCCAGACAGACGTTCCGTCGGCCGATGCCTACGAGTCGACCGTCCGCGAACGCTACGGCGAGCTCGCCAATCAGGTCCTCGAGACGTATCCGGCGTCGGAGTACGAGACCCCGAAAAAGGCGCTCATCGCCGCGACGACCGACGCGACCTTCCTCTGTGGCGATCGGCTGATCGCGAAGTGGATCGACGAGAACGGTGGTACGGTCTACCGATACCTGTTCGACGATCGACCGACGTATCCGCTCACCGCCCTGTCGCTGCTCGCCGACGACGTCGGTGCCTACCACGCGGCGGAACTCGCCTACGTCTTCGGCGAGGAGGTGGCGCAGGGCGATACCGCACTGGCCCGACTCGGCCTCAAGGACAGACTGCTCTCTCGGCGGATGCAGGACTACTGGACGACGTTCGCCGAGACCGGCGATCCGAACAGCCGGCTGCGCCCCGACTGGCCGCAGTTCTCCGCCGACGGGCAGGAACAGGTCCGGCTGACCGAAGACTGGATTATCGGGCAATCCGGACCGAAGCCCGAATGTGCCCTCTGGGAACCGCTCTATCGCCAGCGGATCGGTCTCTGATCGCGGTCGGGGATTGCAGGGGTTTTTATCCGCCGCCTGCCAACCACGGCACCATGACTGAGGCGGGCCAGACCGGACTCGCGGACTTCGGCGGCGAGCCCGACGATGCCGACGACCGGCCGGACGAGGAGGCCGTCGCCGTCGCCGGCAACGGCGGCTCCGACGCCGCGGAGGTGATCGACGTCCTCGAGGAGACGCTCCCCGAGGCACGGGGCGAACTCGAACTCGCCGTGATGCAGGTCGACTACACCATCGCCGGCTACGGCGACGAGGAGCGGCCGATCGTGCACGTCTTCGGGCGCACGCCAGACGGCACGCTCGAGCACGTGCAGGTCGTCGGCTTCAAACCGTATTTCTACGCGCCGACGGAGACGCTCGAGCGGCCGCCCGAGGAGCAGTACGACCGGCTCACGGGCAGCCGAGAAGTCGGCGAGGACGGCGAGCCCTACGAGAGCATCCGAGGCGAGAAGCTCACCAAGATCTTCGGCCAGACGCCCCGCGACGTCGGACAGGTTCGCGACGAGTTCGAACACTACGAGGCCGACATCCTGTTCCCGAACCGGTTCCTGATCGACAAGGACATCCGCAGCGGGCTTCGCGTCCCCGAGCGGCGGGCCGACGACGACTCGCTGGTCGTCCCTCACGAAGAAGTCGAGGCGGCCCCGGTCGACGCCGAACCGCGCGTCAATACGTTCGACATCGAGGTCGACGACCGCCAGGGCTTCCCCGAAGACGGCGAGGAGCCGATCGTCTGTCTCACCAGCCACGATTCGTACGACGACGAGTACATCATGTGGCTCTACGAGGCTCCGATCGGCGACGGCCCGATTCCGGCCGAGATCGAGGACTACGACCCGATCGAGGGCGAGATCGACCACGAGGTTCGAGCCTTCGAAGAGGAGGAAGCCATGCTCGAGGCGTTCATCGAGTACATCGAAGCGACCGATCCCGACATCCTCACGGGCTGGAACTTCGAGGACTTCGACGCGCCGTACTTCCTCGATCGGCTCGAGGAACTCGGAGGGCCCCACCACGAGTACGACCTCTCGATCGACCGGCTCTCGCGAGTCGACGAGGTCTGGCGCAGCAACTGGGGCGGCCCCGACATCAAGGGCCGCATCGTCTTCGACCTGCTCTATGCCTACCAGCGGACGGTCTTCTCCGAACTCGACTCCTACCGGCTCGACGCCGTCGGCGAGGCGGAACTCGGCGTCGGCAAGGAGCGCTACGCCGGCGACATCGGCGACCTCTGGGAGGACGAACCGACCCGGCTGCTCGAGTACAACCTCCGGGACGTCGAACTCTGCGTCGAACTCGACCGCCAGCAGGAGATCATCGCCTTCTGGGACGAGGTGCGTTCCTTCGTCGGCTGCAAGTTAGAGGACGCACCTACTCCCGGCGACGCGGTCGACATGTACGTCCTTCACGAGGCTCACGGCCGGTTTTCGCTGCCGTCGAAGGGCCAGCAGGAGGCCGGCGAGGAGTACGAGGGCGGCGCGGTGTTCGAGCCGATCACGGGCGTCAAGGAGAACGTCACCGTGCTCGACCTGAAGTCGCTGTACCCCATGTGTATGGTGACGGTCAACGCCTCGCCCGAGACGCGAGTCGATCCCGACGAGTACGACGGCGAGACGTTCGTCGCGCCGACCAAACCCGAGCCGACCCACTTCCGCAAGGAACCCGACGGCGTCATGCGGGAGATGATCAACGAGTTGCTGGCCGAACGCGAGGAGAAGAAATCCCAGCGCGACCGGCACGAACCCGGAACCAGGGAGTACGAGCAGTACGACCGCCAGCAGGGCGCGGTGAAGGTCATCATGAACTCGCTGTACGGCGTCTCGGGCTGGGAACAGTTCCGCCTCTACGACAAGGAGGCGGCGTCCGCGATCACCGCGACCGGCCGCGAAGTGATCGAGTTCACCGACACCGCCGCGGGCGAGTTGGACTATCAGGTCGCGTACGGGGACACGGACAGCGTCATGCTCGAGCTCGGTCCCGGCGTCTCGAAAGAAGACGCCCTCGAGCAGTCCTTCGAGATCGAGGAGTACATCAACGGCCGCTACGACGACTTCGCGCGCGAGGACCTGAACGCCGAGGACCACCGCTTCCAGATCGAGTTCGAGAAGCTCTACCGGCGCTTCTTCCAGGCCGGAAAGAAGAAACGCTACGCGGGACACATCACCTGGAAAGAGGGGAAAGACGTCGACAACGTCGACATCGTCGGCTTCGAGTACCAGCGTTCGGACATCGCGCCGATCACCAAGGAGGTCCAACACCGGGTCATCGAAATGATCGTTCGCGAGGGCGATATCGAGGGCGCAAAGGAGTACGTCAACGGCGTCATCGAGGACGTGCGTACGGGCGACATCTCCCTCGAGGAGATCGCGATTCCGGGCGGGATCGGCAAGCGCCTCGACAACTACGACACCGATACGGCGCAGGTCCGCGGGGCGAAGTACGCCAATCTCATGCTCGGGACCAACTTCCAGCGCGGGAGCAAACCGAAGCGACTCTACCTCGACCGCGTCGATCCGACGTTCTTCGAGCGCCTCGAGGAGGAAGAGGGGTTCGACGCCCGCACGGATCCCCTCTACGGAGCGTTCAAGCGCGATCCCGACGTGATCTGTTTCGAGTACGAGGACCAGATTCCCGAGGAATTCGCGGTCGATTACGACAAGATGCTCGAGAAGACGCTGAAGGGGCCGATCGAGCGCATTCTCGAGGCGCTCGACGTCTCGTGGGAAGAAGTCAAAAGCGGCCAGGAGCAGAAGGGCTTAGACAGCTTCATGTAGCCGCTCGGGACATCAAATGCGCTCGTTTCTGTACGGACGAGAGCGATAGTACGGACGAGGGTAATAGTACGGAGAGACGACCGCTCGTTGTCCCCCGACAACAACACGAGTTTCGCTTTCAGCAAATTATTTTGCTAATGTGGGATAGTATCCAATTGGATACGAAACCGTTATCAGTCATACGACCCACCCTTCAGACGAGCAACTACCATGGCACGTCTCGAACTAAACAACCTGCACGCGGAAGTAGCGGAGGGCGGTGAGAAAATTCTCGAGGGCGTCGATCTCGAGGTCGAATCCGGCGAGATCCACGCCCTGATGGGGCCGAACGGCTCCGGGAAGTCCACGACCGCGAAGGTCATCGCCGGCCATCCGGCCTACGAAGTCACCGAGGGCGAGGTCCTGCTCCACATCGAGGACGACGAGTTCGGCGAGGACATCGAGATCGACGAGGACCAGCGTACGTGGAATCTGCTGGAACTCGAGCCCAACGAACGTGCCGCACTCGGCATCTTCCTCGGCTTCCAGTATCCCGCCGAGATCGAGGGCGTCACGATGACGAATTTCCTCCGAACGGCGCTGAACGCCAAGATCGAAGAACGCGAGGAACTCTTCGAAGACGAGGACGGCGAGGAAGACGAAGCGGAGGACGAGGGCTTCGAGTCCTCGCCGATGGAAGGCCCCGCCGACGAGGGCGAGGTCGGCGTCGCCGAATTCCAGGGAATCCTCCAGGAGAAGATGGAGCAGCTGGACATGGACGAGAAGTTCGCCCAGCGCTACCTCAACGCCGGCTTCTCCGGCGGCGAGAAGAAGCAGAACGAAGTGCTGCAGGCAGCCATCCTCGAGCCGTCTATCGCCGTGCTCGACGAGATCGACTCCGGGCTCGACATCGACCGCCTGCAGGACGTCTCGAGCGGCATCAACGCACTTCGCGACGAACAGGGCACCGGTATCCTGCAGATCACTCACTACCAGCGCATCTTAGACTACGTCGAACCCGACCACGTCCACGTGATGCTCGACGGCCAGATCGCCAAGAGCGGCGGTCCGGAGCTCGCAGAGCAGCTCGAGGACAAGGGGTACGACTGGGTCCGCGAGGAAGTCTACGGCACTGCGTAACCGAATTCGACTAGAACAACCGTAATAACGCTGCAGCCGTAACCACTAACCACATCAACCAATGAGTTCCGATCAAGACCATCTGAAAGAGACCGACACCGAGGCCCGGTTCGAGTTCAAGAAAGAGCAGAACGCCGCGGTCAAATCCGACAAGGGCCTGACCGAGGAGATCATCCGCATGATCTCCGAAGACAAAGACGAGCCCGAGTGGATGCTCGAGCGCCGCCTGCGCGCGCTCAAGCAGTACCAGAACATGCCGATGCCGTCCGACTGGCCCGGCATGCCGGACCTCTCCGAACTGGACGTCGAGGAGATCATCCCCTACATCCGCCCGGACGTCGACAAGCGCGAAGGCGTCGACGACTGGACGGAGCTGCCCGACGAGATCAAGGACACCTTCGACAAGCTGGGCATCCCGGAGGCCGAGAAGAACGCGCTCTCCGGCGTCGGCGCGCAGTACGAGTCCGAGGTCGTCTACCAGAACATGCAGGAGCAGTGGGAGGAGAAGGGCGTCATCTTCTGCAACATGGACAAGGCCGTCCAGGAGCACCCCGAGCTCGTCAAAGAGCACTTCATGACGACCTGCGTGCCCCCGAGCGACAACAAGTTCGCCGCGCTGCACGGGGCCGTCTGGTCCGGCGGCTCGTTCGTCTACGTTCCCGAGGACGTCACCGTCGAGATGCCCGTCCAGGCCTACTTCCGGATGAACTCCGAGGGGATGGGCCAGTTCGAGCACACCCTCATCATCGCCGAGGAGGGCTCCGAAGTCCACTACATCGAGGGCTGTTCCGCACCCAAGTACGGCACCCACAACCTGCACTCGGGCGGCGTCGAAGTCTTCGTCGGCGAAGACGCACACGTTCAGTACTCGACCGTCCAGAACTGGTCGAAGAACACGTTCAACCTGAACACCAAACGCGCTATCTGCGAGGAGAACGGCACGATGGAGTGGGTCTCGGGCAGCATGGGCTCGAAAGCCACCATGCTCTACCCGTGTACGATCCTCAAGGGTCGCGGCGCGACCGACACTCACATCACCATCGCCTTCGCGGGCGAGGGTCAGGACATCGACACCGGCGCGAAGGTCTACCACAACGCGCCCGACACGAGCTCGACCATCGAGTCCAAGTCGATCTCCAAGGACGGCGGCCGCACCAACTACCGCGGCCTCGTCCACATCGCCGACGGCGCCGAGAACTCCTCGACTGCCGTCGAGTGTGACGCACTGATGTTCGACAACGAGTCCACGTCGGACACCATGCCGTACATGGAGATCGAGGAGTCGAAGGTCGACGTTGCACACGAGGCGACCGTCGGCAAGATCGGCGACGAGGACATCTTCTACCTCCAGAGCCGCGGTCTGGACGACGACGACGCCAAGAAGATGATCGTCGCCGGCTTCATCGAGCCGATCACGGAGGAACTGCCGATCGAGTACGCGGTCGAACTCAACCGCCTCATCGAACTCGAGATGGAGGGGAGCCTCGGATAATATGAGCGCAGGAACACAGGTACACGCCAATCTGACGGAGGAACAGGTACGCGAGATCAGCGACGGACTCGACGAGCCCGACTGGCTCCTCGAGACTCGACTCGAGGCCCTCGCAGCCCTCGAGGAACTCGACATGCCGGACGTCATCCGGACGCCGGGTCGGGACTGGACGAACCTCCACGAGCTGGACTTCGAGTCCCTCGTGGACCCGCTGAACGCGGCCGAGAACAAAGATCAGGTCGGCCCCGAGGACGCCGAGGTTCTCCCCTGGAGCGACGCCGTTACCGAGCACGAAGCGCTCCTGAAAGAGCACTTCGGATCCATCGTCGACCCGCAGGAGAACTACCTGACGGCGCTCTCGACGGCCCTCTTCAGTACCGGGACGGTCATCTACGTCCCCGAGGGCGTCGACGCCGAGGACGTCACCGTCCGGACCGAGCAGAACTCCCGCTCGCTGTTCAACTACACGCTCGTCGTCACCGAGGAGTCGTCCTCGGTCACGATCCTCGAGCGCCAGTCGACCGGCGAGGAAGCGGAGGAGCAGTACTACAGCGGCATCGTCGAGGTCGCGGCCGGCGAGAACAGCTACGTCCAGTACGGCAGCCTCCAGAACCTCTCGGAGGAGGCGTACAACTTCACCGTCAAGCGCGGCGTCGCCGACACCTACGCCACGATCGACTGGATCGAGGGCAACCTCGGCACCCAGCTGACGAAGACGGAAGTCTCGACGACGCTCAGCGGTGATAGCTCCGAGACGCAGATCGTCGGAGCCTTCTACGGCCACAACGATCAGCACTTCGACCTCGACGCGAAGGTCTGGCACCGCGCCGAGCACACGACGGCCGACCTCGTCACCCGCGGCGTCACCGACGACGTAGCCCGCTCGGTCTACGAGGGCGTTCAGGACGTCGGCAAGGACGCCTGGGACACCAGCTCCTACCAGCGCGAGAACACGTTGATGCTCTCCGACGAGAGCGAGGCCGACGCCTCTCCGAAGCTGATCATCAACAATCACGACACCGAGGCGAGCCACTCCGCGACGGTCGGCCAGATCGACCAGGAGGACCTGCTCTACATGACCTCCCGCGGCGTCAACCCGCGTGCCGCGCGCAACATGCTCGTCGAGGGCTTCTTCGTGCCCGTCCTCGAGGAGATCGACGTCGACGAGCTCCGTGACGACCTGCAGGAACTGATCAGGGGCCGACTGCGTCAGCGCGAATAGTCGGCCGCTTTCGTTCGGTCCGTTTCTCTCGTTCACCCGATTTTGACGACCGACAGCGGTAGCGCCGGTCCCGGAGAGCGTCGGGCGACCCATCCCGGCAATAGGGAAGCATAAGTACCGACGGTCCAGTATGTCACCCATGAGTCTGGGACAGCGCGTCTCGAGCGACCACCAGCTGACCCGATTGCTCCAGATCGGCGTCGTGCTGGAGGAACTCGTCGAGTCACGCGCCGCCCACCACATCGAGTCCCTGCCCCCCGAAGAGCGGGCGGAGTTCGACGAGGAGGTGGAGGAGTTGCTCGCCGAGGCCGCCGCCGAGTCGGCCGACCACCGCGAGCGACTCGAGGCGCTGATCGACGATCTCGAGGCCGAGACGGTCGGATACGAGGAGATCAATGCACTGGTCGACGCCCAGTACGGGCCGCCAGAGGACACCGACGGCGTCCTCTACGACCAGCTGGCGAACGAGGAGACGGCCTACAAGTTCTACGACGACCTGATCGAGGCGATCGAGGCCTCTGACGCCGCGTTCGCCGTCGACCGCGATCGCCTGCTCGAGACGCTGTACGCGATTCGAGAGGAGGAAAAGGAGGGCGTCGAGGAAGTGACCGAGATCATGGAACACAGAGCATGATCGGGACGACTACCGCAGCGGTCACGACCGTTTCGACGCCGTCCGATGCGCGCATCGAGTCCCGGGTTCGGGGACACCGGCGAGGTACCGACGCGGCGCGGTGCGACACCACTGGAGGGAGGCTATGAACACTGCCGATCAATATCTCAAGGCGATTTACCTGGCTCAGCGAATCGAAGACGGCCCCGCATCGACCGGCACCCTCGCCGACTTGCTCGAGGTGAGTCCGGCCAGCGTCAACGAGATGGTCGGCAAACTCGAGGAGCGCGACCTCGTCGACCACGAGAAGTACAAGGGGGCCAGCCTGACCGACGAGGGCCTCGAGCGCGCCCACAACGCCCTCCAGACCTACTGCATCATCGAACGGTTCCTCGCGAACGTCCTCGAGGTCGAGGAGTTCCGAGAGGAGGCCCGCGCTCTGGAAAGCGTCATCGACGACACCGTCGCCGAACGGCTGGATACGATCATCGACCGACCCGAACAGTGCCCGGACTGTTTCGATCCCGAAGCGGACTGCTGTGAGCTGCTCGAGGTCGGCGGTCGCGCTGACTGACTCAGATTTTCGAGTTCCGTCTCCTCAGGAGTGCTCTGACGGTGGATCGCCGAACCTGATGTAGCGTCGGCCGAGGAGCGCTGCGACCGCGAGTGCGACCAGCACCGGAACGACGAGCCCGATCGGGAACCGCCGTGAGCCGCCCTTCCAGTCGGCCTCGAAGACCTCGGCGTAGTAACTCGCGGCCGCCTCGCCGTGGAGCGCGACGAGCACCTCGCGGTTGTTCTCGAGCGAGTTCGAGTTCCAGTTGGGTATCCATCCCCTAGGTTGGTATTCCATGATGTCAAACAGAGTACCATGGCCGACCGCCCTCTTGACGTCCACCGCTACGGCGAAAAAGCCCAACGAGCCCTCAACCACGCTAAACAACTCAATCAACCGGACAAAAAGGAAGTAACACTGTATGGCCAAGCCGTTATCGACGACCTCTCTGCATCAAGCGCCTACAACCGCATAGGACGGCTTAAACGCCTATCTCAAGTCCTCGAGAAACCACTCACCGACTGTGACGAAGACGACATCCGCCTCGCGATGAGCGATCTCGCCGCGAAAAACCTCGGCGAAGGACGATCATACAAACCCGGCACTAAACGCAAATATCTCGAAACAGTCGCAGATTTCGGAGACAGACGTAATGTCGAGGCGCTCACAGACATCGACGTTCCCAGCGATACTCCAACTCCAGTCAACGAAGACATCGTTCTCTCGAAATCGGAAGTCTGGGACCTGCTCGAAAACGCAAATAAAACTCGGACGAAAGCCCTGATCGCGGTTAGCTGGGAATGTGCGTGGCGTGCCTCCGCCCTGCTCTCCCTCAAGATCAAAGACTACCATCCACAAGGCAGTGATTATGCCCTTCTCACCGCGCCAACGAACGCAGTCGGGCTCAAGGACGCCGATGGAAATAAAAAACCACTCACGGTCGCGAAAGGGTATCTAGAGAATTGGTTGAGCGAACATCCCTGTCGCGATGATCCGGATGCCGCCCTCTTCTGCCGGACCGATCAAGAACAGCACTACGGCAGCCATTTAAGCAATGAAGCAGTCCGAAAGCAACTCAACAAGGCAGCCGAGAACGCAGAGATCGACACAGATCGCGTTAATGTTCACGCCTTTCGTCATGCGCGCGCGACGTTTATGAAAAAATCAGACGAGTACAGCGATCTCCACATCGAAACCACGCTCGACTGGGCCGACGGCACAAACCAACATGCACGCTACGAGCATTTGGATCAAGATGATAAGGTGCACTCACTCCTCAGGGCTCGCGGAGTCGAACCCGAAGATGATCCTATGGAACCCGAAGAACAGGACTGCCCCCAATGCCAGCGGGCGATCCCCTATGACGCGCGGAGCTGCCCATATTGCAGCCTCATCGTTGACGACACCCCCGCGGGCTGGTACCAACACTATTGCAAAATCACCGTCGAAGACGACCCCGTCCGACAAAAATACGACTCCCTCGCCAGCGCCACCCCAACGTTCCATCAAATCTCAAAGAACGAGTTCGAGCATGCCCGGGCAGTAGGCTACTGGGCAATCATGGCGCATGACCACGACACTGCAGACGTACCGGACCGCGTTGACGAATCACTCGATTATGACGCCATCAACGCCATGGATCGCGAAGAGACATCAGAACTGAACGAGCAATTCCTGCTCGCGAATGAGGATTTAGCGAAAAACTACGTCGAGAACCCCACCGACTACAAGATAGCAGAGGACGATCTCGAGCGGCTTGAAGAACTCGCCGACCGCTACTCCGACGACGACGAGTGAACGCGAAGCTCGTGAAGCCCGGGATCGCTTCCAATAAACTCATCACATCGCAAACATCTATATCCATTACGCGTGCGTGTGTAATGCTCTAATTCTTCGACTGACTCTCTCATACCATAATATTTCAATATTCTTCTGCATTGGTGTTAGGTTCCTTATACTAGGTATATATGCGAACATGATGACTATATGATTGCAATGTCGCACCAACCCACCCAAATCCCGCCGAAAATCGAGATGCGAGCGGACAAAAACGGCGTCTACGTCGCCGTCCAAGGCACGGAACACGACTCGCTCGACGACTGTGTCCACGCCGCCCACGCGGAGATGAAATGGATGTGGGACCGGGACGGAATGGCTGTGGTGGAGGACGACCGACCGCGCGTTATCCAACGGTGATACCATGACACAAGAACGATACGAACATCTCGACGCCGACCGCGCCGCGTCGATCACCAACCACCCCGACCCCAACGAAGTTCCTGAGGACGTCAAAATCGAACTCTTGATCAAACACATCGTCAAAGCCGAATGCGCCCATTGTTCGCAAGAACACCATTATATCTCCTTGCCACGTCGAATCGATCAACCCACCTGCCTCAACCCTGATTGCGACCATCAGATCGCTCTCCCCTGACCTCGCTCGAGCTTCCCCAGGCATGAACAGCATCGAACTCGTGGCCCTCGCGATCACCGCCCTCGCGATGCTCGCCCTCTTCCGACTCGTCAAACTACTCCTCCGCTGGGCGGCTCTCATCATCGGCATCGCGATGCTCGCACACTTCCTGATCTGATCTTGCTCTCTTCTCCCAGTTATGACGACGCGGGGTATCCCCATGCTGCGACCACCCCCGACGCTGCGATGGTTCGACCGCTACTCTCAATTAACTGAGCGAGTAAATCTGACCCTCTAGATCCCCCCTGCACAGGGTGCACAGGGTGGGTCCGCACTTCATATTATATCAGTGCATTACCGCCTATTACGACGACATTCAACAAAACATTTTTATAGTGGGTGTCGGTTCTGTGTATATTTTGAATTCACGAAATACCCTGTGTACCCTGTGCAGCAATCGAGTTCCCCACGTAGAGACCTGAGAGCTATCAAGATCAAGGGGCGAACCTGCACAGGGTAGCTCTTGCATCCCCCATGTTCTATGTGCAGTGTACAACGTATTTTCTCGGCGCAAGAACTACCCTGTGCATTAACTCAGAGAGTTAAATTGGTCTGCACGGACCACGACAATTGGATTTCAATTGAATCGTTACGGTTGTAACAAAGTATATAATCCTCCAGTGCAATAGTATCTAACACGTCAGAAATCGGGCGGGTCACAGCCGCCCGATGGAAGACGCCGACGAACGAGGTGCGACCCAAATGAGTATCACACAATCGACGTTCGCCGACGTCACGGGATCAGACGTATCGACAAGTAATCAAAGTACCGACAACATCATCGACGCGACTGTCGACGGCCTGTGGACAGACGCTGAGGTCTGGCAGGACGGCGAAGAAATAGTCATCGGGTGCACTGATGATCGCGATGTCCCTGAGCCGACCGATGGGGATATTATCGAGATCGGAGTCCGGGGCGATGTCCTGTGTTCACCCACGCGCGATGATACCCCCGATGATATCATTGTTGCTGCAGACGACGCGGTGATCTTGGATTAGTTACGGTCGTAACAACACCTAAATACTATTAGATATATAATATCATCATGGCTCAATCCGAATCAAAAGAACGCTTGGTCGAACGGAGTACAGTAACAGGTCCCGTGTTTCGGGTCAATGCAGATATCTATGACGGCGACTGGGATTCCCCCGAGTCTGTCGTCAAGGATATCGTCGAACTACCCGATGGCTCGACGGAGGTGCGCCTCCGGGTCGAATAACTTGGAACCGCTCCCGCGCGATCTGTGTGAGGCAGATCACGCGGCGAAGTAAGTTGGGCGTCCCGGGTCTGGGGCATTGTACGGTGCCTTGGGACGATTCGATATTAGGCTAATAGTCCTAATGTGTTTCGTTCCCTAGGTTTTTCTCCCCAGTTTCGGGCGTCCACTCACCAGAACACCATATACGATATACATGAATCCCAAAACGTCAACGGACGCCCACGATCTAGCAGCACAGTGTGACATCCATGTCCCCGCCGAACTCGTCACTGACGATGATCGGTGGATCGAGAACCACGCAGGAGGTACCCTCTACGAGAAGGGGTATATCGAGTCTAACCCTCCGGCCGATCACATGCGTTACCAGTTCGACGACGTGTATGAGAACTGGGAGCGTGGTGGTGAATACGACCCTGACGAAATCGGGTACACAATTCCCGAAGACTCTGAAATTGACTTCGTCGTCATTCGTAACGTGATCGATACCTTCGGAGGAGAGCCTGAGATCGAGATCGATCTTGAGCCGCTCGATGACCGCGGTGTGTGGTACACCGTATCTCGTGATGGTCAGCATCTGATCATCCCCTATCATCGTCATCGCGACCCAGATGGGTTCAAAAAAGGATGTATGTCCATCATCCGCGAGGGATCGTTCCTACTCGCTCGCGAGGACGCGGACGCGATGGATATCGTATCCGCGGACACTGACAGTCCTATCGCGGATTTCGATACGGAACTGCAGGAGTACCTCAACGACGTATACTACGAGATGACCACTGATGCTAGTGGCCCCACTTGGTACCGCGACTACTGTAAGTGGCGCAAAGACCGGGTGGAATCTGATGATCGTCCTGACCCCACACAGGCTGAGAAAGAACATTACCTCGCGCAGAAATTCGAGGACGAGTATAACTTCCTGACTCTTTCGGTCGAAGAAGCGGGGGTATCCAGTCGTCCGCTGTATCTGTACGATGCGGAGACAGGTACCTATCAACGTAATGGTGTGGCCTTCGTTGAATCCCAGTTGCGCGAGTATGTGACTACACTCCCTACGTATCGGTGGAAGGAGGTGTACACCCGCCTCAAAGCGGTCTCGCCAACCGATCCTGACGCGCTCAACGCAGGCGAGTTTGATGAAGAGTTGATCTGTGTGGATAATGGCGTGCTGGATGTTGAAGAAGAGAAACTGCACGATCATGATCCCAAGTATAGATTCACCGTCAGTATTCCTGTCGAGTACGACCCTGATGCATCTGGGGACGCATTCCAAGAGTTTCTCGCTGAGATCACCGACTCGGAAGAAGATCGCCGCACGCTCGAGGAATGGGTTGGATTCACGCTGGCCTCAGGGATGCCTCTCCACAAGTTCCTGATCCTTGTCGGCGACGGTCAGAACGGAAAAGGGGTGTTCATGGAGATCCTGCGCGATTTCCTCGGGTCTGATAATACGACTGGTGTCGGGCTCGAACGTATGACCTCATCGTCTGATTTTGGGCTCGCCAACCTAGAGGGGAAGCTCCTGAATATCGACGGTGACACCTCCGGGGACGATTATTACGGCTCGAAGCTTAACAAGCTCAAACAGCTCACCGGTGAGGACGAGATCATGATCGAGCGGAAGCGGGAGCAGCCCTATACTATCATGAATACGTGCAAGCTCATGTTCAGTGCTAATCAACCGCCTCGGCTCGTCGACGAGTCGGGCAATGCGATTCCACGGCGACTGCTGTGGGTCCGTTTCCCGTATGACTTCGTTCAGGACCCTACTGAACCCCACGAGAAACAGGCTCGTCCCCGCGATGAACTGCGTGATGATCTGCTAACTGATGAATCGATGTCGGGGATTCTGAACGTCGCTGTTGAGGGGCTGCAGCGTCTCCTCGAGAACAATTGCTTCTCGAATGAGCTTGGATCGGACCCGGAAGAACGGTACCAAGAGTACATGAAACTCGCCGACGATGTCGCAGGGTTCGAATCACGGTACATCGAACCCGCAACCGGTCATGGAATCCCCACGGAAGTCACACACTCGGTTTACCAAGCGTGGATGGACTCCAGAGACTCCGGGAAGGTACACAATAAATCGACGTTCATCCGTGCGCTGAACAAACGCGGTGGCGGATACTGGCATATCGGTCAGTATACGGACGAGGATGGGGATCGTCCCCGAGCAATGTTCGGTGTCAAGTTCACGGAGGAAGCGTATCAGTATCTGAATACGACACAGCGTGAGGCCGTAAAGACTCTGTACGTGCGGTCCGCTAAACTGGACGCTGACGATACCCCTGCGTTAATGTATCATCACCCGGATGGCGAGTCCGATACTACTGACTCGGAGGGATTCCAAATCGCCCCCGGTGTGTCGTCTCAGGACGTTCGCGAGTACGTGCTCAAGAACCCTGAGACTGATGTGTATGCCGTGATGCGTGAGTTCGAGTTGGATGGTGACGCGTACGACGATGTGCAGGATATCCTCGAAAATACGGACTCTGATGAGTCCTCTGACGACGATGTTGCACAGGCCAAACGCATCCAGATGGTTCGTGATGAACTCGATGAACGCGGAGAAGTGACCGCCACTGAACTTGCTGGGGAATTATCACTTGATCAGTCTACTGTCTCTGCCACGCTGGACAAGCTCGCGGAACAGGGTGACGTGATCTACAATGTTGTGGATGAAACGGAGGTGTATCGCGTATGAGCACTCTGAAACCCAAGCACGTCCGGGTAAACGCGGACGGGTCTATCGAGCCCCGCGGGCGACCGTCCGCGGACGTCGCGATCAAACTCGCGAGGAAACGATACGAGGGCCAACGCGTCGCTGTCATCCGCGGCGCGGACTGGGTCGCTCAGTATTTCGACTGCGTGCTCGAGACACGAACTGGGCGACCGTTGATTCCAGTGGAACACGTATCCGCGGTCGCGCAGCGACTGGCCGAGGATCACAAGGTCACGATCTCGCGAGCTGCTCCCTGTCCTCGACTGACCGACGACGGCCGCCCCGACGCACCCGACTGACCCCGCCGCGGGTTTTGGTTGGTTTCCCTTCCCATGTTCTCATCTTTCTCTTACCCATTCTCCTGCTCGAGATCTCGAGCAGGTTCCGGGTTGCGTTCTTTCGAGACCCATGCCCCAAACAAGAGATTCGCATCTCTTCTGATCTCTTCCTGTTCGCCCCCTGTGGGTTGCCCACCCAGCTTCCAGTTTTTCATTGCATTCCTCTCTACTCGAGAAGTGCCTTGTGAGACGAGACCCCATTCCCATGAATGGGGTGTCGCTGGTGTCAAATAGTATCAAATATTTGATGGTAGCTCCTTTAGGACGACAGCTAGTTTATATTATATATGAGTCAAGAAATCGCGAACGAACACGATAGTATCGACCGCATCGCCCAACGTGTAATGCTCGCGCTGGACGACGCGGACAACCCCAAGACGCTCGCGCAGATCATGCGTGAGACGGGCGACAAACGGCAGTCAGTCTGGTATCGTCTCGTCGACCGTGACCCCAGCCTGATTGATCACGGGCTGGTCGCTCGCGAAGACGACGACCCTCCGCGCTATCATCTGACCGTCGAGGGACAGTTTTGGGTCAACTCGAACCACGAGGAACTCGAGATACCTGCGTCATTCGACGAGGTTTCCGAAGCAGTACACGAAGCAAAACAGGAAGCTGAGAGCGCGAAGGAATCAGTCCAGAGCTATCGCAAGAAAGTTTCCCGGACGAGGAACACTGCCAAGTCCGCGGCCGAGCGTGTTGAGGAGATCGAGGAGAAGGCGGTCACCGACGACAGCTTCGACTCACACAAGGGCGCAATGGAGAACCAACTACTGCAAACGCTCGACTCCCGCCTCGAGCGACTCCGGGTGAAGCATATCGGTGACACTGACAACATTGAAGCGCGGAACATCGTTACGGAGATCCAGCGACTGTGGGATATCATCGACTGGCACGATGACTATCTGGCGGATACACGCGACTCGGCAAAGACCCACTGCTCCATGAACGAAGACCGGATCAATAACCTAGAGAACGAGATCGAGGAACTGCGCGAGGAGAACACCCGTCTGTACGAAGAAATTAAGGAACTGCGTGAGGAGGACGACGCAGGCTGGCTCCGACTCAGCCGATGAATCAGTATGTGTACTTACTGACGATACTTTTCTTTGTTCATAGTTCGGAATTGACGAGTGAGAAAGTATTCCCCTCTAAAAATACCTGAAATATACCATTTCGTGTCGAGGGAAAGTATATATTGCTCTAGTAGTGGTGTCTAAACACGACCCCATGGTGTTTACAATAAAGAAGAATGCAAGCGATCAAGTAGCTCAGGAAGCAGAAAGGTTGCATGAACTTCTCGTTGACCAGCGGGGGTATTCCTCGTATGATGTCTTTATCGTTACAATGGGGGAGACCCTGAACGTAACAATCAAGCCTGGCATAGCTACGCCCCCTGATTGGCCTGATAACATCAAGGAGAGATATTGTACTCTCTCAAAACGTGAGCGCCGTCAACTTAAGCAACGTTACTGCAGACCGGATCGCATCCATAATGCACTCGAAGAAAATTTCACTGAATGATATACACTAATATATGCGACAAATTTTCTGAGTAGCGCATGAAATCACAAATCCCCTTCCAGCAACTCTCTGAAACGGCAAATGCTGATGACATCAACTTCATAGCTATCCCAAAAGGACAACTTGTAGATGGGAAGATGCTACTTCTCTACCACTCATGGAGAGGCTATAGTCCACTCAAGGAGGATATTCCGAAAGTGGACTATGTTACTCTCGACGGCAAGGAATACCCAACGATGTGGACGGACGTTTACCATACAAATGTACACTTCTGCCATCGAATTCCTATTTATAGCACAGGAATACTCGGGACTCCCGAGATATCTTTTGAAGAAGGAATTGAGAACGTACGCAAGTTCCTCACGAAAGAACGCAAACCAACACAGGAGTCAACAGAAACAACGACGCTTCAATCCCTATTGGAGGAACTTGTTGAGGCTGGTGCAAACCTAATAGGGGTTGACAAAGTCCCCTCCCAATGCACGGATTTCAATTTTCTTCTGTTTCGAACAAGGCTAGAACCCGGCATTGGGGTGCCGATCTTCGCACAGTATTCAGGTGTAGTACTAGATGGCCAAACCTATACCATTGACTGTATCTGTGACGCGGTTAATCGTCCCCCGATTCGGAGGTGGGTCATACTATTTGCCTCCGACACCCTTCTGGGGATGGAACCAGTTTCAATAGAGACCGGTCAAGAGAATCTCCGTGATTTCCTCAGCATGAGGGAGGATCAAGACGTCGGTACTAACAATTGAAATGTCATCTAAGTTTTATTCATAATCGTTGTCGTTCAACTTTAGTAAACTATTTCCAGCTCTGATCGTTTTGTCAGAGTTGTGCCGCTCAGCGCGCTCTTTGACACGCCAGCGGTTAAATCGCCGTTCATCTCGTCTGGCAATCTCGCTGACGAAGAGCGACTAGTCCACTTCCCAGCCACGACGAGAGTACACGCAGGCCTGCTTAACGCGATGGTAGAACGAGGACAAGACCTCGTCGTCGTGACGCCGTCCGACAGAGCCGAATTTCTGCACCTCTACGCCCTTGAAGCACTCTTCGGACCCAAGGTAGATGGCCGTAACGCGGTTTTCCTGCTCAGTTCCAACACGGAATTCCGCGAACGGTTCCGGCAGCTTGCTCCGACGTCGATGCGGCCGCCACACGATAAGTCTCCCTATGCGCGTGAGGAGACCCCGATAGCTAACGTGACGAAAGACGGCTCCCCAGCGACAGTAACGAAGAACCTGAACTACCCCGACAAGCCTGCGCGATTTCTCTTCTCGTACACGAGCACGCGTATTCCTTCGGATGATGTCGGAGACCGGGTTCGATGTGTAATCTACGACGGCTCTGTAAAGTACGACGAAGAACGTCTCCTCCGATTATGGAAATGGAAACAGCGAAACGACGTGCCCGCGATAGTCTACTTCACGAGCAATCCGACGTCAGACCTTGTAGAGAAACTACGTGGACGAGCATTCCTCTGGACGTGGCCACCTCGGCTGTTGTCTGCCGTAGTCGAGAGTGATCGAGATAGTGGGCACGAGTGGTTAGGTACCGACGAGGAAGTGAGTCCGACAACCCACCGTGCGCAGGTCGTCGCTAGGCGGGAGCAGAACCGCGTTTCGGGGCTCTCTATCGACGTCCATACGTGCGGTGACGGGGACCTCCTCACAGCCCTAAAACGGGCAAACGACCGTCGAGCGAGGTTCGAGTATTTAGCGCGAGAGCTGGACGCCGATATCCTCAAGCGAGGCCAGCAGCTCGTGCGGTATACTCTGGGCAGTTTCCGCGAACTCTTGACCCCCCTTGACGTGGCCGACTTTCATGCCCGGCGGACGACGATATCGAGCCGGCTCGCGCAACTTGATCGGTTCGCGGGCCGCATCGCGTCCGATCCCAAGGCTAATCCCGCAACCGGCACGTTTCGGGATGTAGTCTCGGCTCTCGAAGAGTTGGAGGAACTTTGGGACAGTGTGCCTGCGAGCGATAAGAAACAGGGCGTGCTAGTTGACAACCTGCTCTACGGTGCACTCGACAGAGGGGACTCGATTTCCGTCGTCACTGCGACAGAGAGTCAACAGCAGGCACTCAAGACGTTTCTCCAGTCTGAGCACGCTGCTCTCTACCGTGACCTGGGTGACGACCTCTCGATACACGACACCCACAGTATTCGCTCGGCAGACCCGACGGACCACGTCGTCCTATACGGCGCACTTAGGTGGGGCGACCGTGATCTCCTCCGCACCGACGTCGCAACAGACGCTATCGTCCTGGCGTATCCCATCGAAATGGGTCTCCTCCACTCACAGGTGGACGCCTTGGAGGATTCCTTTGAGTCGATTGCGGACACGATGTTCTGGAACGTGATCAACAACCTGACCCGTATCGCTACGGACGAACCCGCGGACGTCGAACGTGTGAACATTGACCTCCCCGAGTATGAGGAGCCCAGTACGAGCGATCTCGGTGATGACATCTCCGTAGATGAGGCCGAAGGAGAAGACCTAGGTGAAATCGTGCGAGGGTACGAAACAGATTACGAGGACAGCGAAGACTTCGACCCTACCGAGTACGAGACGTCCTCCACGCAACAGACAACCACCTCTGGTGGACGAACCGAGACCGACTGTCTTGACGTCCACTTTGACGACGGCTTGTCCATGTATCTTCGCAAGGACACCGAAGTGTACACCGTGCGCGAAGGCCACGACAAACTGTTCAAGAAGAACGCCTCGCGCCTCAAGGAACACGATGTCGTCGTCCACCTGAAAGACACTGACGAGATGCGTGACCAACTGTACGCGTTGATTCGTGAACGCGGAGACGTCGGACTGTACTACTACGCGAACCTGTGGAAAGTCAACCTTGAAGCTGCCTTGGAGAAGACCGGTGACGACCTTGACGACTTCGTTGAGAAGATGGAGCAACAGGGTCTCAACAAGAACCGCGGCACCTACGAGCGGTGGTACGAGATGGAAGTCCACCGGACGCGGTCGAAGAAGAGCTTCTGGGCTATCGCCGATGCGTACGATCTCGACGGTGTGAAAGAGAACTTCAGCCTGGTGTGGAACGCCGTACAGGAGATGGAGACGATATACAGTCGTCTGAAGAAAGCACTCAGACAGACAGCACTTCGATCTGCCGCCGACGGAACACTAGACGACGTAATGCTGTCGGAGAGTCCGGACATCCGCCTCAGCGACTTCGAGATCGGGAAGTACCTCTTCCGACTCAACGTCCAATCGATAGAGGAGGGTGTCGAGGCCAAGAGTTCACAGATAGGACGATTACGTGGGTTCTGACCACTTCGTATAGTCTCTAGTTAGTCAAAACCTTGTCTGAATGTACTGTGCCATCTTGGTTTCTGCTGCTGCACTCCTCTAGTTCCAGGCTGTTATACGGCAACTGGACGAGTGGACCGAGTAACCTATTCTCCAGCTAGATTTGTCATCCTGGATTGGACTCCTTCCCTAAACTTATGATACTCTGCTATGACGAGAGCATATGGGCCTTGGGCCGCGTGAAATCCCACCACAATCCGACTCCCGTGGGTACGTTCGACCACCGGACGACGCGTACGAGATAGACGAAGATGACAAGGAATATCAGCAGCACCAAGCTGTCAACAACGTTCTACTGGAACGACTCGTCGAACGAATCACGGGACGAGGCGACTACGGTCAGACCGTCTACGACGTTAATCCGAAGGACCAGTTCTTTGCGGGCGCACTAGCGAGCCAGTACCAGTACCGCGAAGCCCAAGAGTCCGACGACGCGTTCGGGAACATCGCCACACGAGTTGCGCCCTTCACTATGGGGCTCCAGTTCAAGCTCCCAGCGTCAGTTCCGGACGACGTGGCGGTGACGATCAATCCTACTGCGAAGGTCTACTATCGCCGTCTACCGACCTACAAGGAGCAACAGGAATTCGGTGGGCCCGTCGGATTCGATCCGGAGATTGCTGAAGACGATGCGCTCACACCGCCTGAGGAGGACGAAGAGTCCGACGCAGGAGATTCCGAGGACGAAGAATCCGGGGAGTATGCAGGAGACGACGCGTCACTAGAGGAGCTCCGACCAGTGTACGAACGAGTTCAGATTGAAGCTGGCCCTCTCACAGTTACTGCAGGCGACCTAAAGCGAGCCGCAAAGTCCGACGGCGAGCTACCCCCACTCACGGCCGACGATGCGCTGACGGATGCGATGGAGACCTACCGGCAAGACGAGCGCCGGTACCGAGAGCCGGACCCGCCAGAAGAGGTAGACAGTCGTAACGAGGACAAGATTCCGGAAACTGCTCTGGAAGACGAGGAAACCTTCGAGACGTTCTTAGAACAACGATTCAGTGGAGACACGCCGACGCCGGTGTGGGATTTCGAGATATCACTTACAGCCCAATACGACGAGGACGACATCATCGTCTCCGTCTCCTTCGTGAACAAACACGGTGTTGAGTATCCCGATGCGCTCAACCCTAAAGGCGAGGAGTGGCGGGCTTTCTTCTTCGACGTCAACTCCGAAGTTTCTGTCGAGGAGACCCCGATTGAGCCGTTCGTCTCCGACGAGATCAGGAACGAGTACCACTACGACCCCGAGATGGATGGTCTCGGACGCAACTGCAGCGTCGAACGAACCGATCCCACCACGATAGAGACGGTGACCGTTCCGATTCACGAGCAGCGGAAGTACCGTAGCCGAGAGACGCTCTCAGCCCCGTTCAGCGACTTCGCGTGGGGAACTATCGAGACGCACTTGGACCGCATCTCTCGGGAGATGGAAGAAGCCCGGGAACAATACGAGTCAATGCGCTCCGAAGTCCTGACCGACCGGAGCGACGAAGCACGCGAGAAGTTCGACGAGAACCTGGCGGCGTTCGAGAAGGAACGACGGCGCTTCGACCAAGGCCGGAAGCTCATCCGGGACGACGTGGGCCACAGTCGAGCGGCGTTCAAGTTCATGAACCAGACGTTCGACCAGATGGGGGAGAAGTACGAGGAGTGGTACCTCTTCCAGATCATCTACATCGTCATGGCCATCCCGGACGTCGTGGCCCAAACCGAAGATATCGACGCTGAGGACCACTGTTTGGACGAGGTTGACGTGATCTACTTCCCTACCGGTGGTGGGAAGACCGAGGCATACCTCGGCCTCGTCGTCTTCACCGCGTTCCGAGATCGACTCAGGGGGAAGGCTCACGGGACGACGGCGCTCACGAAGTTTCCCCTCCGGCTGCTCTCTCTCCAACAACTCCAGCGTATCGCAGACGTCTTCGCGCAAGCAGAACTGATTCGCCGTCGTGAGTGCCCAGATACCGACGAGTTCAGCCTCGGGTACTTCGTCGGGAGCGGGAACACTCCGAACCAACTGATGGAGACGGACGAGGACGGAAATCTCACTGACAACATCAGTCTGGTGAAAGAGGAGAACAGTCGATATGCCGAGAAGTGGAAGATCGTGACGACGTGTCCGTTCTGTGGCGAGGATGCCGTCGAACTGGATGGCGACTACGACCGGATGCGCCTCCTCCACATCTGCACGAACGACGACTGCGACGAAGAGGAGCTCCCCATCTACGTGACGGACCGAGAGGTTTATCGGTACGCTCCGACCTTCGTGGTGAGCACGATTGACAAGATCGCGGTAGTCGGGATGCAACGTCGTTTCCGGACCCTCTTCGGGCGGTTGAAGAAACGCTGTCCGAAGCACGGGTTCTCGGGAGAGAACCGATGCTTGGTGGCGAACCGGGGGTACTCACGGTACAGCTGCGACGAAGACGTTGAGGACGTCGACCCGGTGGACCCGCCGTCTATCCTTATTCAGGATGAACTCCACCTCCTCCGTGAGGAGTTCGGCGCGTTCGACTCCCACTACGAGACGTTCCTCCAAGAGTGGGCCAACCGGGTCGGTGACGGTTGGGACATCAAGAACGTCACCGCGACGGCGACGATCAAGGGTGCCGAGAACCAGGTTCACGCCCTCTACTGGAAGGACGTGAACACCTACCCCTCTCCGGGCCCACTCCTCAAACAGTCGTTCTATGCGTACGAGGATCCCCACCGACTCGGTCGTCGCATCGTCGGTTCCGTCCCGCACAACGTATCGCGGACGTACGCGTTGGTTGAGGTTCTCCGCGAGTACGCTGACGTTATCCAGCACTACCAGCGGAACCCAGACGAACTCTCGGCGGCATTAGAACGGGAAAACCACCGCACGACACCGTACGGGGAGGTCGTTGACCTCGCTCTTCCCGACGACGATTTAGAGAGACGGAACGCTATCTTGGACATCTTGAAGTACTACGATACGCAGATCGCGTACAACATCCAGAAGGTGGACAGCGACCGTCTACAGCGTGCCGTCCCCTCCATGATCAACCCGTGGCTGGAGACACGGAATGAAGAGCGCGACGCGCTGAACTCCGTAGTGATGAGCGGTGAGACCGGTTTCGATGTTGTTCGTGACGTGTTGGACCGTCTCGAATCGGATGACCCCGAGGATCCAGTGGATATAGTGAACGCGACGAGCATGATATCCCACGGCGTCGACGTGGACACGCTGAACTTCATCTCGTTCTTCGGGATGCCACGACAGACGGCGGAGTACATCCAGGCGTACTCCCGTGTCGGTCGCCAAGTCACGGGTACTGTCTTCAACCTGTTCAACCCGGTCCACGTCCGTGACCGCTCCCACTACACGCGGTTCGACCGGTACCACGACTTCCAGGACCTCCTCGTCGAAGCGACCCCGCTGGAACGCTGGGCTGAGTTCGCGGTAAACTGTACGATGCCGGGTATCTTCGCTGCGACGCTCCTCCAGTACTACGACGAGCAACTCGAATCCTCTGCCGGGCGCGTGTACCTCTACGATTCGTTCCGAGAGGCGCAGCGTGCAGGCGATCTCGAAAAGGACGAACTCCTCGAATTCGTGAAACGGTCCTACTGTGTCACGTCCGACCAGCGCCCTGAGTGGGCGGAGGATCGGACAGTTGATCTCTACGAGCGAAAAGTCGAGCGGGAGTTCGAAGATATCTGGGAACGGTGCATGTCCGGCCATCCAAAGGATGGATACCAAGGATGGATCGGGAACATGATCAAGCGTAATGAGGACGACCGAGGACCGATGCGGAGTCTACGAGACATTGACGAGCAGCTTCCGATTGACGTCGATACAGGTACCGCACAGGTGCTGAATATGTTCGACAGGAGGCAGTGACGATGGCAGATTCAGAGATGAAACGCGGTCTGGCGCAGGTGATGTATCGATTCGGTCCCAAGTCGCTGTTTGACTACGGGCGACGGGGACTGTCGATGAAAGTATCCCGTTGGGAGACCGACAAGGTCAGCTCGCTTGACGCGAACTACGTCGCGGAACAGATCGCCACTCACGCATCCAGCTTCCGGAACGACGACGAGGACCCCTGGGTAGACCTCACAGTGGACGACGTAGATTTCCGTCGACCGAACCGCGTCGTCGGATCGCTTTACCCGCTGACCATGTACTGTCAGAACCGGAGTTGCCACCGGGTCGTGAGTAAGAAAGAGCCCAGTCACTTCGTCTACACCAACGGGGAGTGCCCCGAGTGTGGCGGTGAACTCCGTCAACTCGCCTTCGTTCTTGTGCATGACTGCGGGAACATGATGTCGATTAACCCGCAACCCTGCAGCAATCCGGATCACGGATACGACAACATCTACCTCAACAAGCAGAACATCAACGACCCCCTTTCGTGGTACTTCTACTGTGGTGAGTGTGGCGACTTCTGTGGGAACATGTCGAAGCGTTGTACCAAGTGCAACAAGGAACGGGTCTACTTCCGTCCGATAGCGAGCAACTCCGTCTACTACTCCCAAGGCGACGTCCTCGTCAACCTTCCAATCGACCAACGATACAGCGACGACATCGAATACGGGGAGAGCTGGGCCCGTATACTGATGGCCGCCCACCTCGGCGACCTCAACGACGTCGTCGAAGAGGAGGGGAAGACCTATGAAGAACTCGGCCGGATGACGACGGACGAACGCGACGCAAAACGCCGGGAGAAGCAGATAGAGGAGCTGAAGGAGAAAGTGGGCGCAGATCAGGTTGAAAAGATGATCGAGAGTGGTGTGGATCTCGGAGACGTCTTTGACGTCGCGGAGGACACCATAAAGGGTTCGACGCGAGAGGAGGTCGTCGAAGAGAACCGCGAACGTGTTGAGCTCCCCTCTCAGCGAGGCAGCGATAGCGATGTAGATCAGGCGTACTCGACGCTTTCTCACGAACTCTTCACCTACCTTCGCTCAACTCAGGGATACGAAGGGAACATAGACACTACGGATGGAATGGAACGACAACCCACTCCTCTGTCCCTAGACGGTCTCTTGGAGCAGGAAGATTTCCTCGAATCGAACCCGGAGGCAGAGGTATACCCGGAAAAACTCCAGAAAGTGAACATCGCGTCGGCATGGGTCGTGGACAATCTCCCCCTGTTGAACTACACATTCGGGTTCACACGCGACCGCCCTGAACGGTCGCGGACAGATCTACAGCCGTTCCCACACCCCCGGGGTGAGGACAGTACCCCCGTGTACGTTGACCAAACTCCCTCTGAGGCCATCGTCCTCCAAGTAGACCGATCCGCGATCATCGAGTGGCTGGACGAGAAGGGCGCACTGCGTGGTGTTGAGCGCCCCGATACAGACGATGAGAGTGACCTCAAGGAGTGGTTCTTGGAGAACGTGGACACCAACGAACTCCGTGACCACTACTCGCCCATCGAAGACCATCTCACACGTGAAGTATACACGCTCCTCCACTCGATGAGCCACGCGTTGATGCGGAAGGCGAGCGGACAGTGTGGTCTCGACAGTAACAGTATCTCGGAGTACGTGATGCCGAGCGTTCCGGCGATCTTCCTATACGCGAGCAGCACCGAACACTTCTCCCTAGGAGGGATGCACACACTGTTCAAGACGAGGATTCACCCTTGGGTGGACGAGACAATCGCAGATGTCCAGCAGTGCGTCTACGACCCCGTGTGTGAACATGAGGACGGTGCCTGCCACGCGTGCCTTCACATGAGTGAAGTCGCTTGCGAGAGCGCCAACGGGAACCTTGACCGCCGATATCTAGTCGGCGGCGATAGAGGTCGAATACCCGCATTCTGGGAGTCAGAGTACGTGTGACCGACGACCACGATTCGATTTGTACGAACTTCGCGGTGGTCCGCCAGTTCGACGACCTTGACCGTGTCGTCGCTATCCGAGACACCATTTTGGCCCTTGACCACAGCGACGTAACTCGGGCAGACGTAGATCGGGGATTAGAAACACCGCTGACCACCCGAGAAGCGGCTGCCCTCTTCACCTGTCTTCAGAAGAACGGGGCAGCAACTCAATCGGCGACCGACGAACGGGGTTTTGCGGCCTACACTTTCGAGGTTGATCCTCTCGAAGTAGACCGAGTCCTGACCCAGCAAGCCGCGGTGATTGCATCAGACGGTCGTTCCCCCCAGACAGGCCAGGACGAGGTCGTCGAGTTCGTGGCCACACTTCCGGGAGGATTCGAACCGACCTCTGCTCAAGTCCGGTCGATCCCCGGTATCGCCTCTACGATCCGCAACCAGGTGTTTGACGCCGATTCGTCGATACGGATTGCCAATCCGTACTTCGATCCATCACTCGAACTCGTGTCCGACCTTGCGAGTCTCCCTCGACGTGGTGTCGAGACACAACTACTGACTCGAGAAACTGCGGACAAGGAAGGTGATACACGAACGACGCTCAACAAGATGTGGGACTTGATCGACGAGGACCACCGCGACAACTTTGAGGTGAGAGACCTCTACCGATGGGACGAGAAACAGGGATCTCAGGCGTTTGCGACCCACGCGAAGATCGTGATCGTTGACGATAGGGTCTGCTACGTCGGAAGCGCGAACCTGACCGATACGAGTCTCTCGACTAACTTTGAGTTTGGCGTTATCGTCCAAGGTGACAACGTTGAGGAGGCCGCGAAGGTGTTTGACGAAGTGTTTGAGTACTCGTACCCAGTTGATCTGCCGATATAGTCGGTGATTCTGCTCGTGTTGAGGTTTTACCGGCTATCTATCTTTGATTTCATCTGCCTTGTTGAAACCCTAGGTATGTGATGTGTTTCAGTAGACGCGCTGAATACACAGCGCGAATGACGTACGAAATCCAACCCGATTTGCTAAAGAGGTGATCGCCCAGTACAGAGGAACAGTCTACGGAAGAGCGTCCAAACACCACAGTATCACAGAATTCAGAGTCTATTTCGAATGGCTTCATTTCTCACTGAGAAACTGCTTACAGAACGCTTGCACTCGTTTCGGGGATGGTGGTCGGTCTTTGATTCCGTCGTATTCTTCTAAACAATCGGCTAATGATTCAGTATCAGGGATGGGATCAGATCGGGACACGGCACAGGTTTGTAGCGTTGAGCGGATCGTCCGCTGGAACACTTTATATACGGTAGCGTCAGCTCCATCTGTTCGATTGGTTCTGACGAGAAGATCGTTGACATGGTAGGCGATGATTGCGACGTGTTCAAGTAGGTGCCGGTCGCGCTCAACGTCTTGGATTTCGGTTACGCCGCGAGTCCGTGTGAGAAATTGTGAAAGCTTGTCCATGCCGAGTCGGATATATCGAAGGTGGAGGCTGGCGTCCGGGTCGCGTTCGGTCCACCAGAGGGTGAGCTTAGCTCCGCCGATGAATAGATTGAGGATCTGGTCAAACTTGTTGGCCCACGTGTCGTCGCCTTTTGGCTCGGCTACTTTTGTTTCCAGCCGATTATGAAACGCGTCTACTTTTTCTTCAAGCAGATCGCTGAATTCCGGGAGGTTTCGGTCGTCCATCCCGGAACCCCCCGGATCGTCGTCTCCTCCATTAGTCCCAGTACCGCCGGGAATTGACGGGTTGATATCGTCTGATCCGATGTCTAAGTCGTCGAGGAAGTGGTATATGACGTCCAACCCTTCCATACGGTTAAGGAGGTTGACTAGTCCAGAGCGACCGTGTGAGTCTTTGATTTGTTTGATTTCGCTGGTTCGGGGTTGAGCCATAAGCGTGTGACTGGCGATCCAGCGGCGATCTGTGCGGAGGGTTTCGTCATCGGTGTGAACGGTGATCCAGACCTGTGTTGCGCTGTCATGGAATGCAACGATCCGCTCATCACTCACGTGGATGGTCCCGTCTTCGACGTGCTTTACAGTGACATCTAAGTCTAGTGTCTCGTCGTTACGTGGGTGGCACAGATGAACCGTGATAGTCACTATCTCATCGGAGAGAGTGTCGATGGTGAGTACGAGGTCACCGTCTGTCTGGAGAGTTGCTCCTGTAAGGGAGAGGGTTGCTTCGGTGTCGGTGTCGGTCGGATCGTACGTTCGGTGAGTGACTGACCCGGGGGTGATTGGGGAGCGCTGAAGGAGACTGGTGTCGAGGAGGTATTCAAAGTACCCGGGGATTGGTTCGTGCCGGAGCACTGCGAGTTCGATGTTCCCGGCTGCAGCCGAGTTTGCTAGTGCCGGAGTCGTCAGGTTCGGACTGCCGTATAACGTCCAGACGTCATCGGTCCCGCGGAAGACAAAGAGTTTCGCGTGGAGGTATCGGTTTGTATCGTCACCGGCGGTGACTGCATTGACTGTCACGTCCGTGTCGGCGGGGACTGTTGTGGTGAGTGCGTCGGCGTCAAAGCCTTGGACGCGGTCCGGTTGGATGTTTAGTGTGAGCTGGTCGGGAGTGGCGCGACAGAGGTCAGTTAGGACTTGTGTGTCTGTGCCGCTGAAAAACGGGGAGATGACTTCGATGTCGTGGATGTCTTCTTGGGGGATCTGGTCGAAGACTTGATCCAGGAGTGGCCGCTGTAGGTTGTGGAGTAGTTGCAGGGAGTCGCTGGCGCTTGAGGCCGTTGTGTGTGACAGCCAGGGTGCATCGCGTAGGGCTTCCGTGACTGCAGTTCTGGTTTTTTCGCTTGGGACCCGGTCAGTCGTCATAATCCCGTGGATGAATTCGACAAGTTGTGTGAACGCGGCATTGACTGGGTCGTCAGCTGTAGGCGTCGCGTCACTATCTTCGCTCGTAGCGGCCTCGTCTGCGGTGTAGGTGAGGGTAGTTGCGAGTTCGGCGTTTCGTTGCCACCCGGCGGCGGTAAGGTTCCCGCTTCCGAGGAGGCAGAGGCCGCGTCGATGACCAAGAAGTAAAACAAATTTGGGGTGGAAGGCACCTGGACACCGAACGTGATCGAGATAATACTGGGTGCCGGCGTGGGTGAGTGTGTCCGTCGTTCGGTATTCGTTGGTGTCAGTGAGGACGACCGTGTGGTTCACTCCGAGGGTTTGGATACTGGGGAGGACGTCGTTTTCAAAGAACTCGCCGTCGAGTTGGTAGGTGCCGAGGATTGCACTGGAGTATTCGTCCGCTTGTCGGATCGTTTCCAAGGGGTTCAGTGTGTTACGGGGCATCGGTGGTCTCCGTATGGTCGCGTTCAAAGACATCTCGACCAGTAGGTGTCAGCGCCACTGTGTCTGAGTCTGGATCGGGGTTGAGGAGCGCGAGATCGCGTAAAATGCTGACTGCGCTGTTGAACCGTGCTGACCAGTGCCTGGCTGTGTGGTCTTTTATTTTTTCCCACCCGGTGTCTTGTCGTTGGAACCACCCGCGGAACTGCGTTGAGGTACCGTGTTCTTTCTGCTGCCGGACTTCCTCGGCACGCATGATTACGTAGTTCTGGATGAACCAGGTCATGAACTCTGCTACGGTGCGGTCCTCCGCAAGGTGTGTTCGTACGTCGTCGTACAACCGAACAGGGGTTAGATCAGTCTCTGTATGAGACCGAAGCCACTGCCAGCCTTCCACGGTTTCGCCGGTTGCCTGTGCAAAGCGGAGGATGATGCTCAGGATCAACCCTGGCCAGGCGGCATGGACATCTTCCCAAGCACGGGTTTCGAGTGCCTGCTGGAGACGGGAGTCGAACGCGTGTTCTCTCCGAGGGTGTTGCATTGGAGGAACAGTACCGGGTGTGTCGCCGGTGAGTACCGATGCGTCGGTATCTGGCCAGAGGGCTGTCAGGATGGTTTCAAGTGAGGTGTCGCGTGTCACATCTTGGTCTAGGATGGTGCTGATCTGGTCGTACACCGCGTTGGCGGTGACGTGATCTTTGAACTGGTCGATTGTCGCGTCCGTCTGTGGTTGGGCGTCGAGAAACGCAAGCCAACTTTCTAAAACAGCCTCGGCAGCATACCCGAAGTAATCGTGGGCTCGCAGGGCTTGCCATCGCGCAGCCTGTGAAGCGAGGTGAGAAGGGACCGTAATTGCTTGGAGGCCGTCAGGGGTGTCGACAGTGCCGTAATAGTAGGCATTAACGAATGCTGTTGATGTAAATGCCGCCGCGTCGTCAACGTGGTCGGCAAGGTTGAGAAGTAACTGTAGACTCTGGGCACAGAACTTATCTCGGGGCCATTCGGGATCGATGGTCTGTGGGATATAGATGTCTCGCAACGGGGATCGGTCCGGTGCGTCTGGTGTACAGACGCTACATAGACAGAGCTTCGGGGCAATCCTGCGGAGCGTCTCCCTCGAAATTGAGTCTTGTGTGAGTATCTCCCGGATGTCGAGTGAGTCCATGAGGTCGTCGTAGATTTCGGCTAACTCCTCTCCACGCTTGGTGACTGTTCTATACGGATCACCCTCGTCTGCTGCGGTGAGCCCCATGGTTTGCATCGGGCCGGTGTAGGCCTGTCCGTAACTCCCTGCGCGATCCCGGATGAATCGGAAATCCAGTTGTATCGGGTCGCTGTCCGAATCAAGCACCGTCGTGCCGGTGCTGATCCCGACGATATTGGTGTGATTCCGGGGCTTATCTTCACTGGACTGGCGGTGCTGGACTGATGCTAGCATTAACACGCGTTCACGCCGGTAAATCTCCTCAAAAAACTCAGCCCTCGTTTCGGGATCCTCGCGTTGTTCGGTATCCCAGACTGCCCACGTGTGATGTGCGATGTAACGAGCGCGTGGGGTTATCGTGGTGATACCGGGTAGCAGATCTCCGAGGAGTCGGTTTGTGACCCGTGTCATTGCTAGGGGATCCTGTGCAATATCAGACTCCTCGACTTTCTCCGTCCAAAACGGGTCACCGGGCTGCATCCGCCGACCGTTTCATCTCAACCACAATAATGGTGACGCTCATCCCAATACCATTATCTTTCACGGCGCTACAAACATTATATGAAACTGGTAGGAGTCCTAGCAGTCAGTTCGCAGTCTCTACCAATCGTCCAATGAACTCTGACCCTCCGTTGAGTTCCTTTTCTGAAGAATAGTCTTTGCAGTCCCAGCCATTGTAACGTTATCAGCATCCTGCATTTTGGCCAGGCCGTCGTTTGGTTCAGCGCTTATTTCCTTAGCGGGAACGAACACCTCTCTACCCTGATCGGATGCAGTTTCGAATTGTGCCATTGAACCCCCATCATCACTCGCAGCTGCGATTACAATTGCATTCCCAAGAGCAGAATTTGTCTTGTTGCGATAAAGGAAACCACCCCGGGCTGGTTTTTGGTCAGGGAACCTATGTGATATCACTAATCCATTTTCCTCAATCTGTTTGAATAAGTCCTCGTGAGCCTTCGGATATGGATTGTCATGGCCGCTTGGAGAAGCAATAATTGTATTCCCCCCGGCGTCAAGCGCTGCTCGATGAGCGGTTACATCCACGCCAAACGCTCCCCCACTCACAATACAATACCCCTCGTCAACGAGAGAAGTGGAGACATCTTTTGTCCACTCCAATGCTTCGTCATTAGCATCTCGGGAGCCAGCAAACGACATCATGGGACTATTGAGAAGGTCCTCGTTTCCTCTAAGGAAGAGTTTTAATGGGGAATGATGCTCCCGTAACCGGTCAGGATACTGGTCGTCGAGTGGAGTCACCAACGATATACCGGACTCACGCGCATCTTTGATCCGCTTAACGTACTGGTGGATTTTGTCATCTAAGTTTTGGAGTCCCTCGTACGTACTCTCGTTCACATAATGAAGATCTGTGAACGTATTGATCGACGATTCATAGACAGCATCGATTCCACCAGCGATTTCAACGAGTTTGAGTGCTCTCTTGTCACCAATACCCGATAGTTCAGTTAGTGCAAGAAGCTTTGCTCGGTCCGCATCCGTGAGATTACTCATTGGAGATCACACTTCCGACCGAATGAGTATCCGCAGTGAGTATTTTGACCATTTGACCGTACCTATTCTTGGTGGCACCTAAACAGGTTGCTATCACGGTCTCGGCTCCTGCAGCAGTGAGCTCATTCTTCCCAATAGTGACCGACGCTCCTGATGTGATGATATCGTCGAGCAAAAGCACGATTTGACCGCTTAGATTACCATCAACATCAATACTATCGTATTGATTCTCCCACCGCTCTTTACGTCCTTGGTCCTTCTGTGATGGACGGGGTTCAGTTCGTCTTAGTAACTGTTGATACTCGACGGCATACTCCGATTCAAGGTGGTTAGCTAAGGCCACCAACCCGTCAGAGATATCGCCGTCATGCCCTGGATAGACAGTAATGATATCAGGGTCTATTTCGCCTTCGAAGCGACTCTCAAAGAATCCAGATAGTTGCTTAGCAAAAAAGTCCTTCTCGTCGAGGTTATCCTCTTTACAGTACTCTAACACCTTCTTTGAGAACTTGTGATTTTCCCAAGAATCGCTATCGTATCTACCCATTGCAAAGACATCACAGGAATCAAGATCAGTGAACTGTTCCGGTACGTCTGTCTGAAAATAGATCTGTGCAGAGGGTTCTGTGGATGGCTGCCGACTTGCTTGACTGATTGATGGTTTCTTTTCCTTCTCTTTGCTGTCTTTGGAGAAACCGGTGGATGTATCTGGAGAAGTAGTTTCTATCTCCACAATTTCTGGCTCGGCACTGAACTCTGGTTTCTCATGTTTGGAGATAGCACCGTTCGAAAGTTTTTTTCTGGTTTCTGTAGGTGATTTTTCTTGAACTGGCTGCTTCTCGCTATTGTTTCTAGAGCCCCGAGTACTATTGATCGTTTCTCCAGTACATTCATTACACTGTCTGTAGCTAGTTTCCATAAATTCAGGTAAGTGACGTTGGCATTCCTTACACTTGAAAACCATATCAGATGACAATTAGGACAGAGACTCAACAAGTTTTCGGCCATTGTAAATCAAGGTATGGGGGTGCGTATTGGTGATTCCTGAGGGGGCTTTTCTATCGCTGTGGCTACCCTACCATTCCTTGTCAGCGACCAAAAGAGATAGTCAGGAAATTCGCTCAAGCGCCCACGCTGCTTGGTCCCGAACTCGTTCATTAGGATCGTCTTTGAGCAGCTGTAACTGGTCAATTGAAACCGGCACGTCGGCGTTGCCGATCAAGGTACAAGCGTTCGCTCGTACAGTGGGATTTGAATCGCTGAGCGCTGCGGTCAACTGTTCGTGTTCATCACGGACTGCTTCAGGGTTAGCCTCGCCGGAACGAACTAACGTGATTGAGGCGTGTACTCTGGTTTCTTCGTCTTCAGCAGTAAGAGACTCTGCCAGCTCTGGAGCAAGGTCGATGACGGTGTCGGGGTTCGTCTGCGCAATGTCACCCAGGAGACCAGCAGCATTCGCACGAACCAACGCATCGTCGCTCGAAAGCAATTCACCAAGTGAAACAGATATATCTCCGGTTGCGTCAGGGTAGCCCTGTGCAATTTTCCCGAGCGAGGAGAGTGCATTTGTCCGTAGATTTTCGTCGGACTTCTCGATACTCTCAACCAAGATCTCGACTGCCGGGAGGAGTTCTTCGGGATATGTGTCGGCGATGTTAGAGAGCGAATATAGCAGCCAACGGCGAGTCTCCAGGGTCGTTGAATCGGCTGCCGACGCCATCGCTGGCACCGCATCCAGCACCCGTGCCGGAGCCACCTCAGCTACAATTCCGAGACACTCTGCCATCTCCTCTGCTTGTTCCTGATCGGTCAGAAGATCTAATTGAGCGAGGAGTTCACCCTCCAATTCGTCGGCAACCGTCTGGCGGACGTCTTCCCGTTCCCCGAAGACTGAAGCGATGAATTGCAGTGCTGTGACGGCCTCAATTTGGTCATTCTGAACAGCTTCGAGAACAACCTCCACATCCCTGAGTGGGATTTGCTCTGCGTTCTCATCCGCAACCGACACCAACTCTTCAATTGCGGAAGTCCAGATCTGGTCGGATAGCTGTTCGAGTGAAATCGGGTGAAGTTCACGCAGCGCCGGAAGACGAATGGTGATCGGGCTATTCCCGACAATTGGTTGGAACCGAAATACAGGCGGCCCTTTGAGCGGTTTTGCTGATGGCCGTCTAATCTCCTCGTGGTAGCCAACCACACGCTGTTCTTCGTTATCGTCACGGTATGCAATTTCATATAGGTACCCCTCATCCAGGATGGTTCCGACCGTTGTTTCGGAATCAAAGCCTCCGGTCATCGATTCCTTAGACAGCCACATCCCGGAATCGTTGGTCGGCTCCCGGATATCTGCAAGCGAACGTAACCCGGGAGCAACGACATCCGCCCACCACTGTTGCTGGAATTTATATTCGAAACCCTTTGCTCTGGCCTGCGCCCCGTTTATCCCAAGCGGGTAATTTTTCTCAGGCACCAGCGCTTCTAAGATATCATCACGTGACGCACCACCGTGTTCAATAATATGTCGTCGTGTAGCCGCAACAGCGAGTACACAGTCCTGGCGCGATGCTTTAGGGGAAAAACCAACGTCTTCCAAAGCAAGCAGATCGCCATCGACTACGAGCCGGCTCCTTCGCAAGTCCCGGCTGAGTTGGTCATGCAGTCCGTCTTGGTCAAATTCATCTGCGTGCTGCGAGAGTGTGGTCTGGCTGCCATTTCCAGTCCGGAACTCAGTGTTTCCTAATCGAAAGCCTCCTGGGATTACCTCAATTGGGATCTCCTCCCTCCAGGCGGTAATCATCGCCTCTTGTATTGTAATAGATTCCCCGCTGTCAGCAACCAGTTCTTTGTCTGGATTGAGGCCGTTATGCGCCGGATCATAGAGAAGCGCGTCGGCCCCAACGATATCATAGATCCCACGATCCTTCGCAAGGGCGTTCCAGCGCCCCTCTATCGTTCTCTCGTCTTGTTCGTTCAGCAGCGCAATCAGATCTTGGATTAGTTCCGAGACGAACTCCTCGCTGAGTAAGCCCGCTTCCTCCAGCGCCTTGATATCGGGGCTGGCTGCCAGTTTCCGAACTTGATTCGTTATCTGCAGGGCCCGGTCCTGATCTACTCCGTACTCCCGGTGCATTTTCTTCACCATTGAACCGGCCCAATCACTCGCCCCCATAGAAGGAGCAAGCAGCCCAAGAACCATCATATTGGCGCTATTTCATCACTGCTTATGTTTCAATTAACGAAGTTTGACCAATGTAGGCTGAAGAAAATCTGGTACCATGTTGGACTTACCCTCTATATTTAGCACCGCCAAACAATCTCAGTTTTGAATAGTTTCTCTGGGAACCGCGCACACTTCCGACTGTAATGACACAGCATCATTCTGAGTCATCAATATGGGCGAAGCGACATTAACGAGTGTTAACGACTCGACATTCTCACGAAGATGTACTGACCGACCGAGAGTTCGAGTTGCTACTCGAAGCCTGTTCGGAGTTACCCAGTCCCGTGATTTCCAAGCGCGGTTCATTTGTCTGGTAGCAGGTCGGCTCGGATTGTGAGTAGGGGAGATTTCCCACCTCAATACCGAGTGGTTCGACTGGGATCGGAAGCTTCTCCAAATTCCACAGCACGAGCCGTGTTCTTGTGGGTACTGTCGTCGCCAAGCAGTTCAAGAAGCAAACCACTGTGACGACCTCACAGAGGCTGAAGCAGAAGAGGCCCGGTGGCATCCAAAGACAGTCTCCTCCGCACGGGCGATCCCCTTCGACCTGTCGTTACGTCTCGAATTGTGTATCGAACGATTCGCCAATCGCTACGATTCGTGCCCACATTCGCGCTCAACGATCAATAGGCGGGTGAACGAAGCAGTCGAGTCTACTGATCTTCGAGGACGTGTCTACCCACACTGTTTACGAGCAACCGCTGCAAGCTATCACGCCTATCAGGGAGTTGCGCCAGTCCCGCTTCAAGCATTGATGGGATGGAGCGATCTTGCTACTGCCCAGAAATACATCCGAATTTCCGGCACAGCGACCGCAGATGCACTTCGGCAAGCGCATCATCGCTAACTAACAGGCTACTTACTACTCTTGCAACCTCTGCTGAACTCACGGCGCGTATGCATCACAATGAGTCGGCGAGATCGCTCACGACTTGATTGAACCGCTCGGACTCTTCGAATGACTAACAGTGGCCGCTCTTTTCAAAGAGTTCGACTCTTTATCCTCACCAGTGGCTTCTCTTATATATGTTCCTCATTTGAAGGGGCCCAAATGTTTGATGTCTGAATATTATACCTCGGAAATATGAGTGGAATTTACGTCCTGAATACACGATTTACATATTCAATGAAGCACCCGGCAAAGGGGGAGAAATTCAGCGCACGAGTAGATCGTATAAGCAGTTCAGGGAACGGTATAATCAACACGAATGAAGGCTCAATTAACGTTGGGCCAGTCAAGGAGTCAACTCTTTATAACAAAATCGAATTTGAGATGTTGACTAATGGGTTTGCAAAATGTGTGGGTAAGAAACACCGGAAAGATAACTATAAGAAGAAGATGAGTCGGATGTGTCCTTCACATTTCTCGTCTAAACCTGTATATCAACCAGATAAATGGGGTAATGACATTCAAAGAGATGAACCTGACCCTACTCCTGAAGATCCTGATTGGATTAACGTTGGAGAGACAATCACAGTGGAAATTAATCAGAAGGGGCTAGGGGGTACACCAATCGCTTCCTATGGTGATAAAGAAATCCACGTTCCTGGAGCAGATTTGGATACGACGCAGTCAGTGAAGATAACGAAGGTGACACCTAGTTTTGCGATGGGGAAGGTGTTAGAAGGAGAATCATCCGACCCCGATTCTGAACCAATAGTTCAAGAAGTGGAAAATGAGGGATTAGAGACCAATGAGGAACAGGGTTCAGAAGATATCTCAAGATTACGTGAGCAAGCAGAAAAAAGTGCTGTAGAAGAAGTTCCTGAAAGAGTTTCTAGTAGTACTCAGAAGGTGCCTGAGTACACTCGCTCTCGGAAAATAAGGAGATATGTGTTAGCTAGAGCGAATGGATTCTGCGAAGGATGCGGCGATCCCGCTCCGTTCACCAGTAAGACGGGAGATCCGTACCTTCATGCTCATCATATCCATGAACTGAGCAACGGCGGTTCAGATACTCCAGATACTGTTATCGCGCTTTGTCCAAACTGTCACTACCGAGTCCATCACGGTGACGATGGAGATGACTACAACCAAGAGTTGTTTGAGATTGTGCAGGGCTTAGAGCAGAACCAAATGAGCTGATTGTGCTGAACTAATCCTCTGTATTCAACGCCCGCTTCATATCAGTTTCTGATGGTTTCAACAGAGCCAGAAAGATACTTATGCAAGTAGCAAATTGGTGTTAGTACACTTACTCTCACGTACTTCGTGTCGAACACTCAAACGCCCATCCTCGAGGTAACACGGTAATGCATCCGGACGCCCCACCGAACGAGTCTAATGTCCTCGAAAAAGTCGAGACTGCTCTGAAACAGGCAGTGAGAGAGCACTCCGACCTAAACTGGGAGTACGGGACTCGGATCAAGCGACAGAAGTACACGTACCTCGCGGTTGAGCACTTCACCGGTAGCGACGAGACGTTCCCGGTCACGTATAGCTGGTACAAGTTCGGGGCCGTGATGCCGGCAGCTCCGAAGTCGGGAACAATCGGTCCGGCAAGCACGCAGATGCCAACACCGGACGCACGCGAGTCGGGCATATTCACGGCGGCTTTCGGCGATATCGTCGATTTCTACCGACGGAGTGACTTCACACCCAGTTTAGACCAGAACTCGTGGTACGCGAGCGATCTGGACTTCCTTGCGGCATTCTACGAGTCGCACGCGCCAGAGGAGTATCGGGACTTGTACCTAGGGAACGTGGCGCTCCGAAAGCACCTTGATTCCGCCTTAGAGGAGGTTCGAACGGCTCGGCAGGAATTCTCAGTAGATCGGTCTTCTCCGGTATTCGGGACAGAGCAGTACGAGGACGTCGGGAGTGCTGCTGCTAGAATCCACCTCGGCTTAGTAGGTGTCAACTTCCTGAGTCAGACTCTCGACGAAGTCCGAGAGTTTACGAATCTAGTAGAGGACGCGTTTCTCGTCCTCAGTCAGACGCGTGCTTCGGAAGTCACGGAGCCACAGGTGGCCGCGCTAGAAGAACTGAAGCAGGTCTACAACGAGTGGATCTGGGAGTATCCTACCCTTTTGATGTCGAAAGAGACTGCGAAGGGCCCGAACGCCCCGACCTTGCGGAAGTGGTCTGCCCAGAAGCACTTCTCTGTGGAGGACAACCTACAGAAACATATCGACGGTGTTAGTCAGTCGTGTGTAGATGCAGGCCTAGTTCCGAGTTCAGATCAGTACCCAGAACACGACGACGACGTGGAAACTATCGGTCGCGCGGCCGCACTTCAGGCGATGCGTCGAAATGAGTGAAATGGTACCCGCAGCGGACGTAGAGGACGTATTCACCGATACCTGCGTGTTGTTCGCTTACGCTGTCGAAGGGGAGGCAGATGCAAGAAAACTCTTCGAAGACTCGACTCTCGACAGAGTAGCCAGTGAGCGCATCAAACGCGAGTTCGTCTCGGTAGCTGATCGGCACCAAGACATCCACCGCGAACTCCTAGAGTTTGCCGCGACGGATGATCTGGATGAGTACGAGCCCACCGACCTGCACCAGAAGAACGACGTTCGGTACGTCATTGACCTGTACTCCAACCTCACCGATATGAACGATGTTGAAGTAGTTCGTCGATTGAACGAGCTGATCAATCAGCTGGAGAAGGCGAGAGAGGAACTCTTCGAAACCGACGGAGTTCTCACTATCCTGGCCCTTGATGGAGTTGACGCTCAGCTGGTTGGCCTGCTACGTGGTGTCGTTGAGAACGAGGACGATATCAGAGTTCTCTGTGATGCAGCCGCGTGGAGCCGAAACGGCGGCTCGGGTACATTCCTCACCGAAGACACTGAAGACCTCTTGGGAAGCGACGAGGATGCAGGAGGTGCTGTAGAATATAGTGGTGCGGATGAGAGCGGTGATGGTCTCCCCGACTCCTTTGCGAATTTTTTGGGCTCAGAAAACAAGTCCGTACCGGAGCGAATCAACGACCAAATAGTGAGTCGCTACGATACGGACTCAGCGTTACAGATTCTCTCCTTAGACGATTTTCTCACTATTGAGGCTAAGTGAGAGTTATCACCGAGACTCAGCAACAATCTGTCTAATCATCTCTTGTGCCTCGTTCTCTGACAGCCCTTCGAGCTGCACGTTCGTCAGTGCGTGATTGAACCGCCGTGTCGTCTCGTCTATGACACGCGACGGTTCGTCTGCGAGTTCGTCACACATGGCTCGTGCAGCGGGCTGGTAGCGCGCGAACCAGCGGTCGAACACCTTGTTGACCATCGTCTGGTTGGCAAAGACCGCGTCAGTCGTCGAATAATCGTCGCCGCGCGAAGTGAGCTCCGCAATCCACCAGAGCCGGTGGATGGCGTTCGAGTACAAGTCAGAGCCCGCACCAAGGAACTTCTCTCTCATCGCCTCCTCGGAGCGATACTCCCAACGGTGACGGACGAGATCGGGATACCGCACAACTGCCAGCCAGTGCCAGAGGCCTGGATCTCCGGCGGTTCGTCTCGTGATGTCGAGACCACGGTGGATCTCTTCAGCGAGTGCGCCGTCTATAGCTGTGTCGTACTCGGGGTACTCCTTTAGCACCTGCTCTACCGCCGAGTCGATCCTGTCGAGATCGGCTGTCGGACGACCCGGTATGGGCTCGACGTACTCGGTCAGTTGTTCGTCGGTGATCGCCGCCTCGCCCTGCATGAACGATTCACCAACGAGGCGGCGTCCATCTTCGGTCAGTCGGTGTAGTTCTGTTTCGGTCACGTTAGATCTGGAGACCCTCCTCCATGAGATGGATCAGCTGCTCTCGGGGATCTATGTACTCCTGAAGTTCGCTATCGATCCGCTGCATTACGTGGGGTAGGGTTTGTGGGTCAGAGAGGTCGTCCCTGAGACGGTGAGTCGCTTCTGATACGTCATTAGTATCGTAGAGGTTCCGAGCAAACGTCTGAAGCACCATCTCCTGCCACTCGTGTTCCACCTCGCCCTCTACGTCTACAGCACTCCCAGCCCGAACGAGCAGTTGTACCCACACACCGTAGCTCACCTGGTCGAGTATCACGTCACGCATCCGAGCCTCGGCCCCGACAGATCCTCTACTCTGTAGAACCTCAGCAATACGGGGGTGATCGGCGTTGATCCACAATTTAGGACGACTCTCGTTCCGGAAGTCGAGGTAGTATAGCTTGTTCCCATCTGGGAGGTGAGCATTTTGTGAGAACCGGACTCGCTCACCATCAATGGCGGCTCGCTCTTCTTCTTCGTGGCGGTCAACGACGACGTAGTACAGCGTCCCACTGGCGACGCGGAAGTTCTTCTGGTCGGCGTAATCATTCGGTTCTTCTCCCGGATGAGCCTCGGTGCGAACGAGATACGGACGCAGTTCGACGGTCCCTCGGACAGTATTCTTCGGAACTTCTAGCGTGACATCGTATTCACCGGGCGTCGTAGGAGCTTCGGAGATTACCTCCCGGTCACGATAGATCGTTTCGTGACAGCGAGTAGTGACGTAGAGTTTGGCCGGCGGTTCTGCCCGTTCGTCTTCTGGAAAGACTGCCTGTACCGTCTCCTCTGGTAGGCGAAGTTTCCCGTGGAGAGTAATCGTATCCCAATCCGGCCCGTCACTACTGTCTGACGACGACACAGCCGACGCGAGGTCAATCTCTGTCTGTGACGGATTCAGCTCGAGCGCTGTTCGATCCCCGTCATCAACGGTGAACGAGTCCAGATCGAAATCTATCCCCTTATCCCGGTAGCTGAACGGAAGTGTCGTAGTACGGTGTCGTTGAGAGTGACTGGTCACGCTTGATCCTCCTCAAGAGTCTGTAACTCTGCGAGTATCTCTAGTTGTGTCGCACCCACATCACCGTGTACCAAGTCAGCGGGTTCGTCGGAATGAGAACGACCTGAGAACGAGAGTTCATCGACGTCTTCATCGGCGACGAGGTGAACACATCCATCGTCGTACGACACGGTTACGCTGGATTGATCGGCTTCAACGTAGTCAATGGGGATTTCCTCATAACGGGATCCGTCCTCACCAACACCGGTGAGTGAGATGTCGGCACTCCACCCGTCGAACCCTTCTGGGAGTACTTTAATTCGACCAGATATCTCCCACGCGTCGCCGTCGAAGCGAGACGAACTGTCTATTTCGAAGACAGGGTCGGCAGGCGATGCCGTGGATCGGGGATTCCCGCTTCCGTGGATCGGAAACCGATTCAGAACGTTGTCGGAGAGAGAGTCACCGTTGCTGCCCTTCGAGATCAAGTGACGGAGGCCATCACGCAGCGTTCCAAACATATCGTCAAGTGCCATCCGGAATCCACGCTGGTATTGCTCACGGAGATTCTCAGTGGACTCCCACTCGTCGTGCTCGGGCGGTTCTGCGAACCGCAGGAATCGGTCGATCTCTCGATCACTATCTGAGGGAGTCCCTTCCAACCGCGCTTCGCCAGCAGCTATTACGCCGAAGAAGTTCCGGTCACCGTAGGCGACACGACTCTGGTCGTAGTACTTAACCACCATCCCCGCTCCCCGGAACAGAGCGACGTTATTCAGGTACGAATCGTCGTCTGCAGGGGATGCGAGGCGAGCCGACAACCGAACCGAGCCGTCGGGAGTCTCGGTTCCATCGGCACGAGGCGGGAGATTGACTGGGATATCGAGTCCAGCAACGTCTCCGGGGTTCACCAACGTCTGAGCGTCCGTAGTTCTCTCCTCGTAAGCCTCAACGAACGGCCGAATCGCCGGAACGCTCTCAACGTCGGCCGTCAGTGTGTCGTCGGGTGTTTCAACCGTGATTTCGAGATCACCCCGATAGATGGCTGGCCAGAAGTACTTGACAGAGGCGTCAACGAACTCCTGTGCGAGGTCTTCGACGTCCGGTCGCTCGTCCCGCGTCGGGTCTTGGAACTCAACGACCATGGCGCTCGTTCCACTGACAGCGGGTCGTTCCACGTGCAGTTGTTCTGCGAGCCGCGACGCGCGCTCTCCCCAGAAGGACTCGGGACGGGGGCCGTCGTCAGTCTCGGTTGGCTGGCAGAGCCACCCCGCACCTTGGTACGTCGTATCGTCTTCTTGGAGTTGGTGTGTGGGGAACTTAGAACGGGCGATAAGACGGGGCGAGTCGTCCTCACGCTCACCCGCGAGGTGCGAATTGAAGACGACTGTCGAAGCGCCCGAGAACGTCCAGAGCACGGACTTACCGAGGCCGTACGAGCCGCCTGCGGTGTCGTCTTGCTTGCTGCTGTAGAGTTCGTCGCGCACCAAAGCGGCGTAGTTGGAATCTCCGTCCCAGCTTCCAGTCAAACCGGTCGTGTTTCTGTCTTCGACGATGAGGAGTCGGAGCTCGGCATCGGGATCGTTGACTCGTTCGACGACCCGTTCGTAACGATGGCCATTATGGGTGTCTGCGACTGCTCGCATCCGTTCACCGAGTCCATCGTCCCAGCCGAGTCCGTCAAGGAACTCCTCTTTCTCATCACCCGTGAGCGTGACGAAACGGAACGCCACTTCAACTGGATCGCCATTCGGGAGGCCCTGATCGTTTGCGTTTTGGAGGACCTCACGAACGAACGCCTCGGAGTCATGGTCAACGGCGTGTTTGGTTGGATCGTCGCCGTAGCGTGGCGCTCCTGGTCCACCACTGAAGAAGAACCACTCAACCGCTTCGTTGATTTGTATCTGCTCCTGATCCATGTGAGAAACCGGTATGTTCGTACGGAACTAAGACCACCTAGTTAGTATTACTGTTACGAGTTGATGGAGTCCGGTCAGTTGGAACAAGCAGAGATCCTAATCAGGTGCTGTCACTCTTCACGCGGTAGGAAGTAGTCGGGTTGGTGTCGTTGCCGAACGCTTATGTGACGATACGCAAGAAAGAGGGTCATGAAGGTAGCCGCAGTGGATCTGTTCTGCGGGGCCGGCGGACTCAGTTATGGCCTCCAGCAAGCCGGCATCTCGGTCGTTGCGGGGATCGATCAGGACCGAGACTGTGAACACCCATACGAACAGAACATAGACGGCGAATACGTACGAGCGGACATCCGCGCGTTAGCACAGGATCCCGAACCAATCGCACAGATGTATCCGTGGGATGCGGACCTAAAGGTCCTCGCAGCATGCGCGCCTTGTCAACCATACTCCACGATGGGCCATTCGAAGGGAGAGGGCCACGAGGACCATCAAAAATGGGGGTTGCTAAACAAGGTGTCACAGATCGTAGAGTACGTTGAACCGGACGTAGTCGTCACCGAAAACGTACTCCAAGTGAAACAGGAGGATGGCGTCTACGACGCATTCATTGAGAGTCTCGAGTCCCAAGGTTATCAGGTCAACAGCGACGATAATAAGAACGTCTATTGTCCCGAATACGGAATCCCACAAAAGCGGAAGCGGTGGGTTGTCATGGCGTCCAAACGGGGCCCCCTCTCTCTGCCCGATCCCCCGATTCAGAACGAGGACGACTACCCGACGGTCAAGGACACGATTGATCACTTGCCACCAATCGAAGCTGGAGAAGTTAGTGACGTGAACGACGTGCATAGAGCACGTTCTCTCTCGAAAAAGAACCTGGAACGTATCGATAACATGGATCCCGGTGGGGATTGGACTCTCTGGGAAGAAGAAGGCCTCGACCACCTCCTCGCGGACTGCCACCGGAAAGCGAGCGGACGCTCGTACAAGGCACCCTACAGTCGTATGCGGCCCGACGAACCCTCTCCGACGATCACGACGCAGTTCTACAATTACGGAAGTGGTCGCTTTGGACACTACGATACGGGCCAGAATCGGGCACTCTCGATCCTTGAGGGAGCATTGCTTCAAACATTCCCAGAAGACTACGACTTCTACGACGAGTGGGAGGACGTCGGTGTGTCGAATCTGGGCCGGATGATCGGTAACGCAGTCCCTCCGAAACTCGGTGAGTACATGGGACAGGCAATTCTCTCCCACGTCGGCGCTGCCGCGCCGTCTGTAGAGTCCACCGTCGCCGACGACTGAGAGAGAACTGATGTTGTCCGAGACAGAGCGCCGGTTTCGAGAAGACCTGCTTGAATGGGGTGAAGAGAACCTCCGCGAGTATCCGTGGCGGGAACCAGATCGAACACTGTACGAGGTGTTTGTAGCGGAGTTCTTCCTGACTCAGACGCCGGCTGAAAACGTCGCAGCGGTCTATCCGGGGTTCCTAGAACGGTTCCCCACGCTGGACGAGATAGCGGAGACTAGTGAGGACGAACTCGTCGAAGCTATTGAGCCCCTCGGATTCCAAAACATGCGCGCAGAGGCGCTGAAGCAGATCGCCTCAACACACGACCACCTCCCCACCGAGCCGGAATCGCTGATTGAACTTCCGCGAGTGGGACGGTACGTGGCGAACGCCACGTTATGCTTCGCTCGTGGTGACCGATTGCCGGTACTTGACAGGAACGTTGGGAGGGTGTACAATCGAGTACTTCGAGATGCATGGCCCGAGACAGAAGCGGATAAGTTGACTTTCACGAAGAGACTGGTACCTGACGACGCTCAAGCGTACAATCTCTCCCTGCTTGATTTCGGTGCACTGGTCTGTCAGACTGAACCGTTGTGTGAGCAGTGTTTCGCCAACGAGGGCACTGTCTAGTTAAGCGATTCTGACGTAGAGCGGCGTTTCAACGTCTGTTGCAGCATCATCGATGAGTGGTGAGAGTATTACTTCTTATGAGATGTTTGCTGAAGTAGCCGGATTTTCGCGACTCGTGGAACAGGGTCTCTTTGTGTCAGATTCTAGGTGGTAGTTTCACAGCTTATACCGTCACTTCATCGACCTCCTGTCTTGCGGTTTCCCTTATCTAGACAGTGCCCCAACGAGTATTGTGTCTACTTCCAAGAATTGGAAAGGAATGCATAGCGCTACGAGATCGCCGGCAGTTGTTCTCGGGATGCTGTCGCATGACCAAATTACGTTATATATCCAGCACGACCACTTGAACTTCCCAAATTATAGTATTTTAGACATAGCCGACTGAGTTGGACTATATTTTACTACCGTTTTCAGATGGAGGCTTTAAATTGAGTCAATGTCTAAGCGCATAGCAGTGACAATCTACGTGAACGATACACGGGTCTGCCCTACTGGATATTCTCTTAGTTGCTTCCAGCATGCTGAACCAGTTGTGGGTGGTTCTGCGTGACATCAGATGGAGAGACCACATGCGAAGAGCCACTTATCCTCCACTGTTTCGCAGACTACGGAACGGAATCAGAGGTACTCAGCGACTTCGGAAACGTAATTCGTGTCGGAATTGACCCTCAGGACACAAACGAAAGTGCGCCGATCAAGGCAGACGCCCACATTGAAGAAAAAGAGTGGGACTTACCGATCAAGGACGGCACCACGTTCGATCTCGGGCTGTTCCACCCGGTCTGCTCACGGTGGGCCGCGACGACGAGTATCTCGGGGGACCCTGATGAGCACGAGAACATGATCCCGAGTGCACGGATACTCGCCGAGAAGTACTGTGATCACTACATCATCGAAAACGTTCCGCGCGCACCCCTTAACGATCCCGTTGTGTTGAACGGCCGGATGTTCGGTATGCCGATTGAGTACGAGCGCGCGTTCGAGACTTCGTTCAAGGTTCCACAGCCACCCCGTGAGAAACGGTTCTTGACTACAGATGGATCGTCTGAGAAAGCTGAGACCTCGTCGTTCTTTTTCTCCGAACGGTCCAGAGAGTGGTGGGCGGCGGTCAAAAACTACTCACCGAGGTCGTATCCGAAGAGTCACATAGCGAAGAACGCGATTCCCGCGCCATTCATTTACTACCTGGTTCGGGTGTGGCTGATGGTGTACGAGGACGAACAAGGAATCTCGGAGGGGCGAGTGGACTACTCCGACTACGACGAGCGGATGGACATCGAGCGTAAAAGTGAGGACAACCGCCAGTTAGACGAGTTCTGATGTGACACAAAACAGGCATCCGATACGGACAAGTGGGTCGCAGATTTCGGTAAGAGGTACAGTCTGATGGGCGAGAACGAGTGTTACGTATATCTGGATCGAGAGTCGAACTCGTCGTACGTCGGGGACCCGTTCGTCGGTGTGCCTATCTCCCGCGACATCGTTGAAGCCGTCGCTACTCAGTATCACGTAGAGGCCGATTCACTCGCCAGAGCCCTGCGAGAAGTTCGAAGCACGTCCGTGATTAACGTTGAAACCCTCTTTACTGGTTTTGACCCCCTTCCCGTCGGTCGAAGTGAAGACGGGCTGTTGTACGTGCTAGCCGAGGCGGACGGGTGTTGGGACACTGTGGCCAGGCGAATCGGACTCACAGAAGATGGTCGAGAAGCCGTAGCGACCGCTCACGACTGGCAGGTCAGAAAAGTGGTTGAAGACAGAGAAATAAGAGATGGCGGTGGGTTCGTTGTCTCGTGCTCGGATTTTCCCGCAGACGCTATTGACGATATCGTAGCGGTGGTGGCCAAGACCAGACTGACAAATCGACAGGCGACGTTTTGGATCCTCTCACAGTACGTCCCAGGTAGTGACGCAATCGCCCGAATACTCTCGGTCCCCGAGTCAATCGTTCAGTCGGAGCTCGCTACCGTTGACCAGACTACGCGACGGAGCGCGGCAGAGATACGAACTCTTGACGTCCCTGGTCCACTCACTCGCCTTGAACCGGAGCCTCAGGCCTCGATGTGGATGGGGCTCAATTGGTCTAGATGGTTCAACCTTCGAGACTGGAAAACGCTCCGTAAAGAACTGCCATGTCGCCCAGGCCTCTACCGAGTTCGACACTCAGAACTCCCGGGATTGATGTACGTCGGGGAGTCGGGATCCGAGGGAGGCGTTCGACAGCGCGTAGGGCTTGGTCTATCGGCCGGGGTGAACGAATCGGATCGACAGACTAGTGACAAACACGGTGCTGCCCGTCCTCTCCAGCAAATTACTGAAATTGCGGGGGGTAAGATGGAGGTTTCTGTTACTACACCCCCAATATCGTCGAATAGAACACATCGCCGCGCCATAGAGGCGACTCTGGTGGCGGTCTGTCGGCGAGAAATTGGCTGGACTCCTATGGTCCAACTGAACCGAGAGCCTGTTGAGCACGCAAGCGACTCCGACGGAGAGTTACATCAAGAGTTGAGGGACATCGCAGAACGGTCCTCATATACCGTACCGTCGTGGCAGCCCTGGCGTGACGTGACCGCCCCACAATGGTTGGGTTTCAACTGGACCGAGAGCCGTCCGCTCTCTGAGCGAGACAGGATCGACAGTAGTGGAGTACATGCGTTTCGACTGTGGCGGGAGGATCAAACGGGGGAACGGTGGGGTCAAACGGTCCAAGAAATGGGTACGACCGGATCGATATCAAGTCGGCTATTCAAACTGCAGAACGAGTATGGGGACGAGATGCGTTTCTCTGTTGTCACCCTTGACGGGCTAAGTTCTGACACACAACGTCGGTCGCGTGAACTCAGAGAAGCCCGTTACGATCTCGCCGGTGCACACTACTTGGCCACTGGCACTCCCCCGAAGGCACAGTTCTGACCCCAATCGGGGGGCTACACCGGCGACGTACCGCACATATTTATGTCGGAAGGAGAGAGTTGTGGCAATTATGAACCGAAGCACACACTTTTCCGACATATCTGGGATCACAACCGCTAGTGCCAGTGGGGTGTCGTGATGAGCGGGCAGTGGGGGTTCACCACGTCTCGACCAACTGATGCTCGGTACGGTGACGACGTCGCAAAGTACGCGATGTCGCACGGTGAACCGGGGCTGAAGACGTTCGTTCGAGAGGTGTTACAGAATTCGAATGACGCACGGTTGGACAACGATCAACCAGCACGGGTCACGTTCAAGTTGGAATCTATACAGGGTAACAAGGCAATAGAGTACCTCAGAGCACTTGATATCGAGACGTGGTCCGAACACGCTAATTTAGCGGCAGATACGGAGAGTGGCAAGCACATCGCTGAGGCGATCAAGCGCATAAAAGACGACGAGAAGATCCGTATTCTGACTATTGAGGACGAAAACACAGAAGGTCTACTCGGTGAAGAGAACGCCGACGAATCAAACTTCACCGCTCTGGTCCGCGACGTCCTGTTCAGCAGTAAATCAGGGGATACTGCCGGCGGAAGTTACGGTCTGGGGAAGGCTGTCCTCTGGCTGTACTCGGGCCTGTCACTCGTCATGTTCAACTCAACGTTGAGCGAACCCGACCCGAAAGACAAGTCCCCTCGATTGATCGGTCGGACGCGCTTGCCGACGCACAAGTCGGAGGACGGCGATACGGTGTACCAAGGGCACGGTTGGTACGGTGGTCTGAACGGCGACGAGGAGGGCGCGAGGCCGGAGTCCATCTGGGGAGAAGAAGCTGAATCGATAGCGGACGACCTCCAGTTAGGTCGTCCGGACGGACCGGGAACGAGTATCCAAGTTGTGGACTTCCGCGTACCTACAGCGGAAGAGCGACTGGACGACGAAGAGTTAGCGGACCAGATCACGGAGATGGCAATCGAATGGTTCTGGCCCGCGATTTATCGTGGCGATCTGGAGGTAGCAGTCGAAGTGGACGGTGAGACGAAACAAGCAAGTATCGACGAGTATCCGCAGTACGAACCCTTCACAAGCTGTCTCGACAAACGCGGTGACTCGGTCAGCCAGCTGGACGAACCCGGAGATGTCGCGCAGGCGGGCATCTCACTTGACGTACCCGAGAAGAGCGACGGCAGTGGCGGTGCCGATACCCAACTTGACTTGCTGGTTCGACGTGCAGATACCGGAGAGTATCAGCATCGGAATGAGGTGGCGTTCGTCCGAGGTGCGGGGATGGTCGTTGAGTACTACGACCGAGATAGAGTCGTCGTCGGAAATCAGAACTTCCACGCCGTCCTCCTCGGGGGGCGTGCACGACCTTGGGGAACCGACGAGAGTCCACGAGATGAAGACACTATCGTAGAGGAATTCTTGACCGCTGCGGAGCCACCTCAGCACGACGAGTGGGTACGAACGGAGACACTGGCGAACACCTACTCTCGGGGGTTCCGGACCACAGTAGAGGGCATCAAGTCTGACGTAACCGAAAAGTTACGTGGACTCGTCGCGCCCGACGTTAACCGAGGCACGACTGGACCTCAGCGTCTGGGAAACCGGTTCAAGATTGGAAACGAATCACGAGGTGGGCGTTCTGATCGTGAATCTCCCAGTAGTCAGCGCGTCACTGGAAATACAAACATCTCGTTCGATGAGGTGTACACACACTGGTCGTTCAACGGTGAGGTGGAGCCTTTGAGCGACCGTAACGAGATACGAGCAGTCACCGTCTCATTGATCCGAATGGCTGAGGAGCGAGCGACGTCGGACCGTCTTCCCGTGCAGAACATCTCGTCAGATACGGCTGGGGTCTCGATATCACTCCCGGAACAGAAGGGAGTCCAAGTCGGACGGCTGGAGCCGGCTCCTGGAACATCGGAGATCTCCTTCGAGGGTGTATCAACAGAAGATCACAGACAAGTCGAGACGAGGTTGAAGGTATCGGTTGATGTGGCAGAACGGAGGAACGAGTAATGGCGACTGTCAACGAAGGAGTCGAAGGAACAGAACCGGACGAAGAAGGAGAAGATGACGTCCAGACAGGCAGCTTAGTCAGCCAGTCCCTCCCGCACAAGTACCAGGAAGAGGCGCTTGAATTTGATGTCGAATCGTTCCGTCTAGATAGGGCTCCTCTCGGTGATAGAGGAAACCTTGACGAGGAGGACCAGTTCCTGTCGCTGGTGGATGAGGGCAACTGGGAAAGTCTGGAGTTGGAGGGTAAGGTTACCATCGAACAGGATACTATTGAGGAGGTTTTCCCGTTCGACGAGTGGGAAGAGACGCCGGGTCGCCTCGCACTGGTGAAGGAGAACCCCCTCGCAATGAGTCGAGACCGGCAGATACTCGCCGACTCTCCCTTGGATGGAGGGACTTACGAATTCACTATGAGTATCAACCGTGACGGCCACCGTGGACGAGTGAAGATCAAGCCGTACCTCACCAGAACCGAGAAAGGCGGCTCTGGTGGGTCGAAACATGCGTCAAAGGTTGGCGCACGAGTCGCTGACGGGCTCTCGTGGATCATTCGACTTGACGAGAGGGAGAACGGTGGAAGTCTTCTTATGCCGATTATAGAAGACTTCAGCGACTACGACAGCTTCCCCGACGAGAATCATATCCACTATCTCAGCCTGGAGGCACCTCGGAACCCCCAACTCTATCTGAACCAGGAACACCCACAAGTGGTGGAAGTTCTGAACAACACGGGAGCTACGGGTGGGCCACCACGGCTGCGCGATGTACTCTACGACTACATCGAGCACTCCGTCTGGACGCAGCTACTGATGCAGACGGCACGAGACACGAGCCCCGACACCGGCGAACCGGAGTACCGCTGGCAGGAAGACGTGTTCGACATCTTCTTAGACGATTTGTATCCCGATCTTGAGGAGGACGAGGCGGCGATCCGACTTGCCGAAGACGTTCGGAGTCACGTCGATATCCCAGATCTAGTCCAGCGGATCGAACGTGCGGTGCATCAGCAGTACGACATCCCGTCCGACACGACGAATCTGATTGAGGAGGCGATCCAGAGTGGCGACTGAACTTTACCACCTACAGAGTGCGGCCCACCCGATGATCGACAATCGCTTCCTCGCGGGCGAGCGGGAACTCACTGAGGACGACCTTGGTCCATACTTACAGCCGCTGGGTCGTTCCATAGACCTTAGTCCTGTAGACGAGCGAATAGAGGAAATCCGTGCTGACGACGACATTGAGGCTCAGGACTCGCTCATCGACGCCAAGTTGGCTCCGACACTTCACCGTACACTCGACCTGACACGCAACGAGGCGGCGGACGCCGGACTGTGGCACTACCTTTGTGTCGTTCGATTCCCGGAGTTTGTCCACTACCGGTGGGACCACGTCTTCGATCCAGAGAGCCCAGGGAACATGGAGGAGAAGTTCCTGAAGGCCGGGACAGACGCATACTCTAACGCACTACACCGGATCTGGTGGGGTGCTGAGCTTACCTACGAGGAAGGTGAATCGGGAGATGTTGAGGATCGGGACTACAGTAGAACAAAGCAAGTTCTCGGTTTCCAAGAACTCGCCAACGACGTTCTAGACCACAACTTTGTGCGGTACATCCCTGTTACGCACGCATGCGGTGATCTTCTCTGTCACGACACACTGAACGAAATCAAGGAAGAGGGAACGTACGACGATCCACCGTCGAACAGTAACATCGTGAGCCGGACGACGACACTACTCCGAGAGGAACTGACGGTTCGACGTGTGGAGATGATGGATGACGACGATATCTTGGAGGTAGTAGAGGAACTCCGTGACGACGTGATGCGCCGAGAGGCCGACTGGGCGTAGCGGGGGATGCGTTTCCCGACTGCATCAACCCATTTATGCTCTACACTCATCCGTAGGAGATTGTCGATACTGCTGAACGGAAGCTACAGAGTTGGAGAGGGCGAGGGCACCGCGTCAGCGGTGCCCGACACGAATGATTCCGCTTGATGCGCCTTCCCTCGATCTTGTCGGACCAGTCGAAATCGACGAAGTGTTGCACCGACTATTAGACCATTACCAACTGAGCGATCCACCCCTTGCCTTCAGATAAAACTCAATTGGCGTCCAGTCGATCTAATATTGCCCACTCTAGTCCTGCGCCAAGGGAGAGATAGATGTAATCTGCCCAGAATTCATATCCCTCTGCCTCGTCGAGATACGACATAATATGGTTGTTCGCATCTCCACCATTGTAGAATTCCTCAGGGTATAGCGCTTGTAGATCATCAAGTTCGCTCAGCACGTCCCCCGTGGTATGCTTCATTAGATAAGCATCATGAGTCATCTCGTGGACCACGTCGTCAATCGGCTTCTCCTTCTTTTCCGCCCGCGTTCGGGCAAGCTGGGCCAGTTCTTCAATCCGCTCGTCCATTGAATCCGCCGTCATCGCAGGTTCCCATTCCTCGTTATACATTGCTGTACCTGATCCATGGGAGGGACCCGGTATAAATTTTGGATACGAACTTACACGTGCGCGTATTATGCTCTTGCGCGTCCGAAACGGTCGAACAAGTCCTCTACAGGGCGGAGACGGGAGATATCAACGCATAGCGTGTCGTCATACTCGTCCTCGCGAGAGTATTTGGTCTTCACATCGATGGTCGTTCCCCTGGATGCAAGCAGATCATACCACCAGATATCCTAATCGTGCGGCTCGCGAACGCCATCGAGCGCCGCACACACGGCTTGCTCCGCGAGGATTCCGCACAGAGAGTCGAGGTGAATCTCATACTCGTCGCGATAGCCCCCGTCATCGCGAGGTTCGGCATGTTCGAACGCGGCATCCACCATCTCAGCGGTCGTATTCACGTGGTAGCCCATACATGATCAGCCCCATTCGAACGTGTACTCGTGCGTTCGGTCAGCCGCGCGGGCATAGGTGCCCGCTCGATCTAGGATGTTGGCCAGTCCACCGTTGCTCAACCCCGTCTCGTCCGCAATATCAGTGTACGACGCCATCTCATCGCCGTCGAACCGCATTTCATAGACCGTGCGAACCGTATCCCACTCGTCCGGGTCAGGCACCCAGTAGTGGCCATTGTCGTCAAACTCAAGTCCATAAGGCGGGCAGCCGTGATCCCAGCCGTTTTCCAGACGTTCCTCGATAGCCTCGCGAGTCGCCTCGATATATCGCTGCATCGCCTCGTGTTCGTTCGCGGCTTTGAATATCTCGAACGCGGCATCAGTGGGCGAATTCACCCGCACCTTCCCCTCACGATATGTGTGCATCAGAATCTCATTTGTACGAAGGTAGTCGATGATCTCCGTTGTGAGTTCGTAGTCGCGGGCGATGCGACGTTTATCGTTCAGCAGGATTACATCAACCTCTCCATCGCGAACGAGCCGATACAATCGTTTAAACCCGTCACGATCATCGTCGAATCCCGTCGTGCGCTGGCCGTCGTTGATGATCTCCTCCAGATTATAGTCATGATCCTCCGCCATCTCGCGGATGTGCCGCTTTTGCCGCTTGATGCTCGGATCACTTGTCTGGCTTAACCGCGTGTATCCGATTGCAGTTTCAGACATCGCGATCACCCCCGGAGGGAGACTTCGAACCTGTTTTCGCGAGCTGCGAGGCAGTCCGCGCATAATGCGCGCTCGCACTCAAGTTCGTACCCGCAATCAAAGCATTCAGTCATCGGGCTTACCCATGCCGAGATCGTTAAGGTAGTCCTCCCGGGACTGATCCGACCAGTTGGTGATGTGCGCAGCAGCCATACCGACCTTATCAGCGTACATCACGGGGAACGGAATCGGGAAATCGTCGGGGATGTCGCTCCAGGTGAAGTCCAACTTCGCTTGGACGGGACCGTCGCCGAAGGCGTAGTGTATCAGTGCTTCGCGGATATGGTCAGGATCGACGCAGTACTCGTCCCCCCAGTCTTCGACGGAATACTCGCGGAGTTTGATGCCGTGTTCAATGCTGTGCTTGGTCAGGTCGTTTAGCTCTTCTTCGTCGACGATTTCTTGACAATTTTTCTTCATGTGTTAGTTACTATGGTATGATGCAATAAAAGCTTTTCGTGGTTCGGGGATACCGTGAACAGGTCGGAACGGGGGAAGGTATATATAAGCGTAGCACTCAGAATATAACACTGAATAGAGCATGAGCGAAAACGACCGGTTCACGTTCACGACGAAGCTCTGGCAACGATCTCAGAACAGCTACGCGTCCACGATCCCCCACAATATCCTCGCGATCAAAGGCGTCCCCACGCAATCAGACGTCAACGTCCGCTGGTCCCTCAACGATGCGGGCGAGGTCATCGTCGACTTCGAGGAGGTGGACGAATAATGGCATATCCACTTAACTCGGAAACGTGGGCGTGCTACCGAGAACGATGCCGTCGGGCGAGCAGTCTCTACACCTACGAAGAGGATGGGAAAACCGTTGGAATTTGTAAACGGTGTCACCCTGAATATACGGTGGAGAACGGCTGGGAAAATAAACCCACATCGTGGATGTCGTATAGAGAGCGACTCCGCTACGAGCAGGAGGAAAACAATAACTGACGAACCGGAATACTATTATTGACGATGCGCGGAATGTCGCTGGCACAAAATGATATCTGAATTTAATATCCAAGTCGGAACGGCGCTATGCAGAGATTGCTTCCACGATCTCTTCGCCCCGGATGACGAGGACGACGCGGGACCCGAGTAACAACTCTTCCGTCCGAGTTCTGAATTATAAGTCAGCGGCTCTGTTGAAATCCTCAGGGAGTTACAGGTACGTAAGGTAGTCTGACCGGATGGAAGCCCTCCCGAAATCGCGCTTGCTCCGGTTCGTTGAGTAAGCGATGCACTTGGCACGCCGAGCTGTCGCTTGCTACTCCTCGAAGTTCTCCAAACGACGCTACACACTCCACCAGCACATCGTTCTCCTCTGTCTCAAAGTTCGGAAGAACACGACGTACCGGACGCTTCTCGACGAACTCATCGAGATGCCCCGGGTTCGGAAAGCCATCAATCTGGACGAACTCCCTCACCCTCAACGTTGTGTAAAGCGTTCGACCGGCTCGATATGGCAGTCGGGCGTGTCCTGCTCACCCACTCGATCACGCTTCTCCCGACTAACGGTGTCGTCGGGGTCGACGCTTCCGGGTTCGACCGCAGTCACGCCTCGAAACACTACACGAAGCGAACGAAGCTGACGATTCAGCAGTTGAAAGTTACATTGCTCGTAGACACGAGAGCGAATGCTATCCTCAATCTCCACGTGACGACGACCAGAAAACATGACTCGCGGATCGCACCGTCGCTCATCAAGCGGAATGCCGGGAATGTGGCAATTCTTCTCGGTGATAAGGGATACGACGACCAGACGGTTCGCGCGTTAGCCCGTGACGCTGGTGTTCGCCCCCTCATCAAGCACCGAGAATTTTCGTCGCTCCACAAAGCGTGGAATGCTCGGTTGGACGCCGACCTTTGCGGCCAACGGAGTCAGAACGAGACAGTTTACTCCAGCCTCAAACGGAAATATGGCGCATTCGTTCGCTCACGACACTAGTGGAAGCAGTTCGGTGAACTCATTGTCGGCTGTCTCACTCACAACATCGTCAAGTCACTCTGAACAGCGGATATCGATGAACGGGACAACGAAATCGGTCGAACCTTTCTTATTCTCGTCAGAAGAGTGGTGACTGACTCAGAGAATTAGTACAGCACAACGACTGCGTTTGTTTCACACCGAAACCAGTGAACCACCCGCTCACTACACTTGCTTACTCACCATCGTCGAGTTCCTCAGCAGTGAGTCTATGGCCAGTTTCTCGACCGTGTTCCCTAATTACGTCTGCAGATTTTTGCCCTTCCTTCGTTACCAGTTTCGAGAAATTGCATTCAGTACACACGATGCGGACTTTCTCTGAGGTTTGCACGGCCCTCTCTGTCGAGGTAGTCTTGTTTTTGGATATATGTGGTCACTGTGGGGGAATCCGTGTCCACTCTAATGTGTTCCACGTGACCGCGACGTGGAGAGAACAAGGTTCGTTCCTCAACAGAACGGGTAACTGGTTCAAGCGACCCCTCCATTCTCGGGGTGCGAACACACGATATGAATCGTTGTTCCGTACCAGATAGAGACTTCTCAGACAGATAAATGCTTGTGAGCGAACAGTGGGGCTACGTACGTAACCTGTGCTGAGCGACAACTACAGGTGCTTATTAACCAATAATCGCCAGAATTGGCTGATACTGAAACCTTGAACGTCTGCTTAGTAGGCACCTCACCGAATTGCTTATAGCTATTAACCCGGACCGTTACACCATGGGTGATGAGTCATCTGAGGCGGTGATACTGTTAGTGGAAGACAATCCCGGTGATATTCGTCTCATCGAAGAAGCCCTCTCAGACGGTAACATCGGAAATACACTTAACACCGTCAACGATGGCCATGCAGCACTCGACTTCATCTATCAACGTGGAGAGTACGAGGATGCTCGCCGACCGGACATCGTACTGCTTGACCTGAATCTGCCGAAAGTGGATGGTGAGGACGTTCTCCACGAGATCAAACATCACCCCGAATTAGGTCATGTTCCCGTAATCGTCCTAACCGGGCTGGATGAAGGCCTGATTGAATCCCGTGACCTCAATGAGGATGCAGATGAAGATGCAGTCCTCGAAAAACCAGTTGACCCCGGCGAATTTGTTGAGGTAATTCGGTCGTTCGAGCAGTTCCGCTTAGCAATTATGCTGGACAATTGACCGGCACAACTTCTGTGATAACTCCTTGACCTGTATCAATCACGCTCTGACTCGACTTGCACTGAAACTGGCAGAACCCGACTGCGAAATATAGGGTGCGGCCTGAATAGTTAATAAATTCAGATATGGTATGAAATATTCGAGTAGTACCGTTCTATGCAGAGTCAGTACTGCTCATTCCATTTCTCGAAATTCCGCACACCCACAAGAACATTCAGATCGTCCTATTGGACCGATTTTGCCCGACGATAGCTCTCTTGCAGCGTACACTGACCCGCACTGGTCACAAACTGCTGCGAACCGATCTTGCTGTGCCATGGCATTCACCCACATCGTCGAAACAGCCTACATTCCCTTCAGACTCTGCCCATCGTGTTTAGGTCAGTGACTACAGCCGGATGTCGAACTCCGACAGAAGGCACACTCGTAAATCCGACTGAGAGCTACGAATACGCCCGTCAAGAGAAGTCACCCGAAAAGTCACAGACTGCGTCGCTTGCTTGAACTCGTCGGGCTAACGCCTATTCGTTTCACTGCCACACGTTCACACGATCTGCCCCAAGGTACGGGACATGGCTAACCGATGTCGACTATCCGGGGTAGATCACGCTGTATCGCACCGGCACACGATCCCCACCAACTGTGCCAGCACTGAACCATCTGGGACATCGCGTTCACGCTTCCCGTGTCTGTAGCAGGGACTGACGCTATTCTGCGTCTGTCCCTTCACGTGCGACCGTCAAACGCGTCCTTGGTCATCAACGGCCGCTGGCTACGCGAGCCGCTCGCGGCTGGCCGCGGCCGTCTGTTCGCCAACCCCGTAACTGCCTTCCAATTCCATCGTAGTTCAGGAGGACCCTCCAGAAAGAGTGATCTATAAGGGTTCTACCTGCGAGAGACAACCGATCAGCGCAGGTGCTTATCGGCCATGGGGGAGGTCTTATCCTCAACGAAATCGATGGTGACTCCTGCGTAGTCAACCAGTGCTTTCCGGATCAACAACTTCACGGCATTCAGGACATTCTGCGAATACTCGTTGCTTGCCGTTCATCACGAACTTGATGATGGATTGATGTTCTGGGACTCTAGCATTACAGAACGGACAGTTTCCGAGCGTCTGGTTTTCGAATGTCATAGGGAACCGGAGTGGAGCCATGGAGCGTGTGACAGGGGAATCCACAGCTCCATGCGATGTATTTGATCTTTCGAGTGAAAAAGGTGTACCAGCCTCAGTGAAAGTAGAAAACCGCTACAGAGTTTTGGTAAGAGGTATTCGATAAACTCGTTGAGCATGAGATAGGCACCCTACGAGGCTCGAAGGTCGGATCCTAAGTATTCTCCTTACCTTGCTCGTATATAAAGAGAGGGCTATAGTACTCACATACACATCCGTATTTTGTTTATAACAATTTCCAAAGGGGTGAGGGCCCATTGCATGGACGATCTCACCGGCTTCCAGCGTGACCTCCTCTACGTCATCGCGGGTGAAGAGCAGCCATCTGGTCAAGACGTGAAAGATGAGGTAGAGCAGTACTATAGTAGTGAAATCAACCATGGGCGTTTATACCCGAATCTAGATACAGTGGTGAACAAGGAGTTAGTCGAGAAGGGGCAATTGGATCGCCGGACTAATTACTACGATATTACAGAACAAGGAGAGGAGCTAATTGAAGAGCGTCGTGAGTGGGAAGAGAAATATGTGGATTTCTGAGAACAGTCTCTAAAAACATTTTCTGATTCATGTTATCAAGATGCACTAAGCGATAGCTGGGCAGCACGGCCTCAACAAACTATCAGAAATTGAGGGTTTCAACAGAGCCATCCGTTTCTAATGTGCCCAATGTGCGAAAGAATATATCAGGTGTCGCTCGAGCTTCGGGACCGTTGATACACTTCTTAGCTGCTACAGCTAATCCTGCGCGTCCATCATCGCCTCGCGATGCGCGATGATCTCGTCGATGCGCTGCTGAGAGTCAGAATTCTGCGGAGCGAACACTAGGACTCCACCGACACCTTGGAATCGGAGCACTGTCGGCCCATCCGAGTCCTCACCATTACCGTCATCATAGGGCGTCCGACGCATGACCTCGGAAGGGATATTGAACTGACATCCATCGCCGCGTTTGGAGATCGATGCGAGACCGGCATACGTCAGTCTATCCACATCGGCGAGGATCGGGAATAAATATATACTGTCTTACACCTATGCATTGCAATCCCATAGACAAGAGCATGGAAGAATCAGATAAAATCCTACTCCGCGTGCCAGATCGATCCGAAGCCGAAGCATTGCTTGTCGGCATCCATCACAAAAATATCTCGGCCGCGTCGCGAGTGGAAATCAACCGCGCGATCATGGCGGTGGCGGCAGACAACCCCGATCTGATTCGCAAAGAAGTAGAGGACCCGCTCGACGTGTTCGACCTCTGACCATCTAGTTAGTTTCGCATACTATTTTCGTGTATTCTGGTTTGGAACCCCAACTTGATTTCGCTGTTCCAGTTGGCGCTGCCGACGATCGCCACCTCCCGGTCGACCACGACGCCCTTCGCGTGGATCTTCTCGAAGCGGTCGGTGTCCTCGACCAGTCGCACCTCGAGCGGGAGGTCGTCGGTCTTCGCGAGGCGCTCGAGATCGGCCACGAACTGCTCGTTTTCCTCGGCGTTGTACCACGTCGAGCCCAGCAAGATGCGAACGTCGACGCCGCGGCGCGCCGCCTCGACGGTCGCCTCGAGCAGCGAGACGTCGGCGGCGATGCTCGGCTGAACGATGAGAAGTTCGTCGTCGGCCGCACCGATCAACTCCTGCATCCGTCGGTCGGCGTTGTCCGGTGCGATCAGCAGTTCGGCGGACTCGACTGGAACCGTGCTCGGCTCGTGGTTCGTCGGAAACTCGGGAGCGGACGACGAGAAGATCGATTGCTCGTCCTCGACGAACGAGGCGTTCGCGCGATAGGCCGCACCGGAGACGGTGTCCCAGCCCTCGAAGTCGGCGCGGAAAACGTCCGCGAGGTCGGCCGCGAGCGCCTCGTTCTCGAGGCGGACGCCCCAGCCGCGGCTGCTCTCGCCGCCGACGCCCGCGGGCTTCCAGTTCTCGGTCGTGACCAGCACGCGATCGTCGGCGACCGCGTATTTGGGGTGATGGTACCGATAGCGCGCGTCCTCGCCGTCGATGACCCGCACGTCGACGCCGCCGGCCTCGAGCGTCCGAATCACGTCGTCGGTCGGCACAGGGGTGCCGCCGACCGGGCTCGCCTCGAGGAGGACCGATACGTCGACACCGCGCTCGGCTGCGGCCACGAGCTCGTCGGTGATCGCGTCAGAGGTGACGGTGTAGCCCGCGAGCAGGAGCCGCTCGTCGGCGGTGCGAATCGTCTCACGCGACACGCCCGGTGCGTCCGGAAGGACGAACACCGTCGCATCGTCGACGCTGGCGCTCGAGACGGGGAGACAGGTCGCGTCTCGCGGCCACCACCGGCCGCTGGCGCGGTCACTCTTCGTTCCGTGTGCTGCGGCGTCGCCGTCGCCGGTCGTCGCCGCCCGATACCACTGTTCCGCCGTCGGCGCGCTGTCGTACGACACCGAACCGATCGTCGCCGTCGCGTTTCGCAGGCGGATGTCGTCGCCATCGTCCGCGAGTTGGAGATTGGCCTCGAGGCCGACGACCGGTGTATCAGTGAGCCGTTCGGTGACGTTGGGGGCCCTACTCACGGCCACGCGACCGGAACCCGTCGCGTTCGGGAGCCGCGCGGTCGTGTGGCCGTCGGTCAGCGTCAGGTTTCGAAGACGGGTGTGGGGCGGCGTCTCGAGGACGACGTACTCGCCGACATCGTCATCGGTGGTCGGGTTCGGGTAGAGACCGACGATCCTCGGGCGCGTCGGTGGGTCGGTGTCGCCGGTGGTCGTCGACGCTCGAGCGGGACAGGCGGGGTCGGACGGAACCGGAGTCGCCGCCGCGGTCGCTCGAGCGGCGACCGATCCGTTCGCAGCCGTCCCGTCGACGGGCGTGAGTCCCGAGAACGATGCGGTACCGGTGACGAGACAGCAGACGAAGACGGCGACGAGGGTGGCCCGACGGGCGTCCATCACCGCGTCTGGCCGCGTTTTCCTACTTAAAATCTCGGAGCCGCCGTGAAAACGGTGCTCGCGAGGAAGCGGTCGTCGTCAGGCCGCCGGCTCGAGGTCGACGCGTTCGGCTTCGGCCTGGACGAGGTAGGCCCGGTCGTCGCCGTAGTCGGCGACGATCTCGAGGGCGTCCTTCGTACCGATTCGCTGGAGTGCCCAGGCAGCACTGGCTCGGACGCGGTCGGACTCGTCGTCGGCGAGGACGTCCGCGAGCGGGTCGATAGCGCGGGTGTCGCCGATCAGGCCGAGGGCGCGAGCGGCCCAGCTTCGGACGTCCGCCTCGTCGGCGACGAGCTGCTGGGCGATCGGCTCGACGGCGGCTTCGGCACCGATCTCGCCGAGAGCGCGGAAGGCGGGCTGCTGGAGGTTCGGGTTGGAGTCGACGTAATCGACCAGCGTCTCCACGATCTCCTCGTCGTCGACGCCGATCGTGCCGAGGATGCGCATGGCCGCCTGATCGCGCCGATTGGCCTTCTGGAGCATCGGCTCGATGGCCTCTTCGGGTCCCATCCGTTCGAGGGCCTCCATGCAGTGTTCCTCCATGAAGTCCGAATCGAACGTCTCGAGCGCCAGGAGGATCATGTCGACGTTCCCCTGCTTCTCGTGGACCTTGAGCGCGTGCCACTCCGGCGGGAAGTCCTTGACGTGGTCGAGCACGTCGTAGTAGCCCTCTCGGCGGAGCCGTTCGCGGATCTCGAGGTCGGTCCACTCGGTCGCGTCGTCGACGTCGCTCTGGAGACCGTCGGTCGCGGAGAGGAGGCCGGCGATCGTCTCGGCGTCGTCGTCCGCGTCGAGGTCGGCGTTCTCGACCGCCTCGGCTGCCTCGTCGAGCGTCGCGTCGAGCTGATCGGGAACGGTCTCGCCCTGATTGATCAGGGTGACAGAACTGCCGAGCAGGTCGTTCAGTTCGTCGAGGAAGTCGTCGACCGCCTCGATCAGTTCGGCGTTGCCCTCCTCGGTCCAGCGGGTGCCGGTGATCGTTCCGCTCGCGCTCTCGATCTCGCTGACGACGTCCTCGCCATACGGGCCGCGCTGGTCCTCGAGGTCGGACTCGAGATCCGAGAGATCGCTCTCGGTCTCGTCGTACCGGTCCTGCAGTTCCTCCTCGGGCGCGGGCTCCTCGTCTTCCTCCTCGTCGTCGGTCTCGGGCGGCTCCGGTATCTCGACGGCCTCGAGGTCTTCGCGGAACGCCTCGAGGTCGGCCTCGACGACGTCGAGGTCGTCTTCCGTCTCGGCCGCCTCGAGCTCCGAAGCGAGATCCTCGAGGTCGGCGGCCAGCGCGTCGAGTCGCTCGCCGATTTCCTCGAGATCGGCCGGCTGCTCTTCGCTCGCGTCGTCCGCGGCGGCAGCGTCGTCACCGTTCGCCTCGTCCTCGCTCATCGTACCACCCGGGGACGACGCCGACGCGTGACAGTGTACATACTCTACGGTCGTGTCAGCACGGCCCTAAGCGTTTCCATGCACGTCGACCTCCGACGAACGTTCCTTCTCGCCCCAGTAGAGCCACGGGCTGAGCGTCATGTAGGCAAGCCCGAGCGTCAGGAGCGCGTACGGGAACGTCCGGCCGGCGAAGTCGGGGACGAGGATCGCGAGCGCGTGGACGACGCCCATGATCCCGGCGTCTCGAGCCAGCAGGTCGGGGTACTGGATCCGCGAGACCATCAGGTAACAGAACGCGCCGGTGACCGCGAGGACGAGCCAGGGGTAGGTCTCGCCGGCGAGGATCGCCGCGCCGAGCACCGTCGCGGCCAGCGTCGTCTGCACGCCCTCAGTGTAGCTGCCCGAAATATCGTAGGCGGTGTACATTCCCAGTCGGGTGACGGCCATCGCGACGAACAGCGCACAGATCCCCGCCACGGCCAGCAGTTCGGCCGTAACTGCGTCGAACGCGACCTCGAGTCCGGTCGTAACGACGACGAACGAGAGGACGGCGGGAGCGACTGCGAAGGAGGCCACGTCGGCGAGCGAGTCCAGATACGGGCCGGCGTCGGTGCCGCCGTACCGGCGCGCGAGGATGCCGTCGAGGCCGTCGGCGATGGCCGCCAGCAGAATGAGTCGGGCGGCTAACTCGATGTCGACGGTCGCGACGACGACGGCGACGAACCCCAGCGCCGCGTTGGCGATCGTCACCGCGTCGGCGACGCCCAGCCGACCGACGAACCGGGGGAGCATATGCCCGGATTCGACGGGGAGTTACCTTACGTGTTTTCGTTTCCGGGGCGTTCCCAGTTTCGGGGAGCGAACCAAGACGGTTATACCGCGACTCTCCCAACGATCCGGTATGCACCGGCGTGTCTACCTCGCCGCCGTCGGCACCGCCGCGTCGGCCGGCCTCGCGGGATGTTCGTCCGCGCTCAGCGTTATCGAGAGCGACCCCTGTAGCGGCGGGGATTGTCACATCGGTATGAATCGCACTGAGTTCCTCCCCGCCACCTACGAGGTCTCCGTCGGCGATACGGTCGTCTGGAAGAACACGAGCGAAGCCGACCACACCGTCACGGCCTACGGTGAGCTCATCCCCGACGACGCGGCGTACTTCGCCTCTGGCGGCTTCGAGGACCAGGATTCAGCGTACAACGCGTGGCACGGCGAGCGCGGTGGCCGTCTCGGATCGCGCGAGACGTACGAGCACACCTTCGACGTTCCGGGCACGTACGAGTACTTCTGTATTCCCCACGAACGCGGGAACATGACCGGCGAGATCGTCGTCACCGAGTGACTGCCGGGACGACCGACGACCAACGACCCGCTGCGCCGGCACAAATGCCTGACACAGGCAGTTTTATCCCTCGACGACAGGACGTTACTGTCGCATGATAGTAGTTCACGCGAGTTTTCCGCTCGACCCCGATAGCCGCGAAGAGGCGCTCGAACTCGTCGACGATCTCGTCGACGAATCCCAGCGGGAAGACGGGATAATCGACTACCGTGCCGCGACCGACGTGTCCGATCCGAACGTCGTCCGGTTCTTCGAGCAGTACGAAGACGAGGCCGCCCTCGGTGCCCACGGTCAGGCGGACCACTTCCAGGAGTTTTCGGCGGCGCTGCCGGACCTGCTCGCCGGCGAGCCCACGGTGACCCGATTCGACGTCGAGTCGGCCGAAGACGTCGACCTCTGAGCGGCCGCGTCGCGGATCCCGGCTCTCGCCGACCGGACTGGTGGAGAGCGACAGCGCTCCCTGACGGACTCGAGTCGATCGGCGATCGATCAAAAATATCGAACAGCGCCCAGCGAGTGTCGGCTGCGTTCGCCGTCCGAATCAGTCGTCCGCGGCGACGTCTTCGTCGTCGACGTCGACCGAGGTCGCTTCCTCTTCGGCGACTTCCTCGGGGTGAGCCTCGAGGGTGGACTTCTGGATCTCGACGCGGCGCAGCGGGTAGATCGTCTTGGCCTCGCCGTAGATGGCAGAGGAGAGGCGACCCTCGACGACGCTGTCGATGAGTTCCTCGAAGGAGCGCTCCTCGGCGGCCTCTTCGATCATCTCGACCATCGTTTCGCGGATGGCCTTCTCCTGGCTCGCGTCGGCCTTCTTGGTCGTGAAGGCGACGGGCTGGATCTGGACGCGGTAGTCGTCCGTCGTGAGGACGGTGACGTAGGCCTCGATCTTGGAGGCGCCGCGGCGGACCAGCGAGCGCAGGTAGTCGCGGGTCAGCGCGTGCTCGACGAACTCCGTGTAGGCGCTGTCGCTACCCACGTCGGCCACCTTGAAGGTGAGCTTCGTGTTGTTCTCGCTGGCGTTGTTGGTCAGTTCGCCGAGCGTCGTTTCGATGGTTCGGTCGTAGACTTTCTCGGGTTCGTCAGCGGGGGTCTCGCCGAGTTCCTGGCGGTCGAACTGCTCGGGTGCCAGGACGGTGTACCACCGCTTCTCCTGTTTCGCGCGTGAAACTGATCGTTCGCTCATTGTGTATCGTGTGTTGAGTCGGTATCGCTATCGGACGCAGGTCCCGCGTCCGTCGGTTCCGCGTGCTGTCCGTTCCGTGCGTGTGTCGCGACGTCGATCGCGACCGAGAGGTTGACGACGTAGTCGTCGACGGTCGAGCGGAGGCCGCTCGTCGTCTCGCGGTCGATCCGCGTGACGACCGTCCCGCGTCCCTCGTCGGTCCGCTCGACGGTCGTCTCCATCTCGTCGGTGTTGTCCGGGGCGAGCGACCGCGCGACGAGTTCGGGGTCGTCGCAGTCCGTCCGGATCGTCGCTCGCCGGCTCATAGCAGGTCCCTCACTGCCGCGATGATCGTCGATTCGTCCGTTCCGGGGTCGTATCGCAGGTATCCGCGCCGGTGGCCGACGTCGTAGTCGACGCCGGCAGCGTCCGTCGCCGAATCCGGCGCTGCGCCCTCGAGGTCGCGAGCGACGCCCTCGACGGTCGCGCCGAGGGGGTCGGTCTCGCGGGTCGCGATCGCGGCCTCGCCGTCATCGGACGGCGCCTGATTGCCCGAGGGACCCTGTCCCTCGCCGTTCGCGACGACGAGGACGGTCGGCTCCGGCGACCGGTAGGCCGCCGCAAGCCGTGCGACCGCCTCGACGGGGCCGTCGTCGATGCCGACGACGAACAGTCCGTCGTAGCGGCCGGTCGAGGCTCCCTCGAGCGCCGCGTGCGCGCGGCGTCCGCGTTCGCGCCAGGCCTCGAGTGCGCGCTCGCGAACGTCGTGGCCCATCGCCAGCGCCGTTCCCGTGCCGGGCTCCGTTCTGGCCGTCGCCTCGAGGACGTCGGCGAAGCCGCCGAGCGTCGCGAAGGGGCCGTCGGGCGTCGCGTACGGTCGCAGCGCTCGAGCGATCGACGCCGCGGCGGCGTCTGCAGCCCCCTCGGCACCGACGGCGTCGAGCGCGACCAGCGAGCCGATCGCGCGGTGGTCGTCCGCGTCGAAGGACGCGGGATCCCCGTCGGCGGCGTCGGCGAGCGCGTCACGAGCCGCATCGGGATCGCCTGACCACGGCGCACGAACGCGCGTCGAGTGTGCGAGCCCGTCGATCGGGTCCGCGGTCGGCACCGCGACGCCCGGCCGTCGCTCGAGGAGATCGCGCTCGCGTGCGGTCTCGACGAGCCACTCGCTCTCGCCAGCGCCGGGTTCGCCGCCGGCGGCGACGACGCCGGCCAGTGCGAGCACCGGATCCGGCGTCGCGCCGAGATCGCGGACGAGATCGACGGCCTCGAGCGAGGCTGGTCGGTCGGTCGCCGCCAGTCGGAGCACATTGTCCGCGTCGGCGGCTCCGTCGGCGGTGCCGACGACGACCGTCGCGTCGCCGTCACCGGTCGGCTTGCGAAGGCGTTCGGATCGCTCCGCGATCGTCCGGCCGACGGTCACCTGAAACGGCGTTTCGGCGGCGGCGAGGGCGCTCGCGATGAGCCCGCTCGCCGCGAGCGCGTCGCCGTCGGCGCGGGCGACCAGCCGAACGAAGCCGGCGCTCTCGAGTGCGCTGGTGGCGGATGCCGGCTCGGCGGATCGACCCTCGGTGGACATACGGGATTACTCGAGATCGTCGAGCAGTTCTGCCGCGAACTCGGGCGTGTACGTGAAGTCGGGCTCGAGTTCGTCGCCGCGGTAGTAGTCGACCAGGCGGCGCACCTTCGATTCGGTGTTCTGCAGGGCGCGCTTGTTCTGGGCGTCTTGGGGGTTCTGACGGATGTGCTCGCGCAGGCGAACTGCGCGCTCCATCAGATTCCGCAGGTCCTCGGGGACTTCGGCCGTGGCGTCGTTCTCCTCGAGGATCTCGGTGATTTTCTTCCCGGTCGCCAGCTTGACGTCCGGGACGGGCGTGCCGGTGACGCCTTCGTCACGCAGCTTCATTCCGATCTGACTGGGATCGTGACCCTGCTCTGCCAGTTCGACGACCCGGTCTTCGATATCGTCGGGGTCGACGTCGCTCCACTCCGGCGGTTCGTCTGCCGACGGCTTGTCCGAACCGGACGAGCCGCGACGGCGGGTGTGCATTCGTGCCATTGTTGAGGATAGGAACCGCACTGACCGCGCGTAAATACGGCTCTCGCCGTGCACTTCCGCAATCCCAAGCCGCCCGAAAGAGCGGGCGACGCAGTCGGATTTGCGGCCGTGCGTTTCCCAGTAGAGGTTCCGCCGTCGATGACTAAAGGGTTTCTACATCGACACCGCCGATACCGGCACGTCGGAGACGCCCTCAGAGGACGAGCGCGAACAGGGTCACCGAGAGCGCGAGCATGATCGCGGCGTGTTTCGCGCCCGCTCGGATGTCGCCGGTACTCAGCTGGCCGGCGATCAGCCCCGAACACAGCCCCTGGACGAGCGCCGCGTGATAGAACAGCGTGGCGTACGCGTCGGTATCGGCTCCGGAGAATCCACCGAGCTGTGACGCGGCCGCGCTCGATCCCAGCTCCGCGCCGTCGGCCGGGAGGTTCGGCAGGAGATACCCCGCCAGTACGGCGATGATGAAGAGGAACACGAGAAACGAGACGTAGACGACGACCATGTACTCGAGCATCGCCTGCCTGCGCTCTCTTTCGAGCCGTCTGTCGGCCGCCGCCCCTCGCGCGGCGATCCGGAGCGTGGTCGCGAGGTTTCCGCTGGCGTTCATCGACTCGGTCAGCAGCGTGACGACCCGCGAGATCGAGCGAGTGCCGACGCGCGCCTCGAATCGACGCAAGGCGGTCTGGAGGTCGGCACCCCACTGCACGTCGGCCCAGACGCGGTCGAGTTCGTCGCTGAGCGGCCCCAGATCCGATCCTCGAATCCGATCGATCGACGAGACGATCGACAGGCCGGCCTCGTTGACGCTAGCGAGGCGGTCGAGCAGGTCCGGCACCGCGGTTTCGATCGCCGTGAGCCGGCGGCGGTGGATCTCGTAGGCGACCGCGAAGACGGTCACGACGCCGAGCGTACCGACGGCGATCGCGTCGTCGATCGCAGTCGTATCGAATCCGCCCTCGAGCGCCGTCGGGAGTTGTGTCCCGATCGCCGCGAGCGCGATTGGAATGGTAACCGCGAGCGTGAGCGACGGCCGTTCGACGAACGTCCGGATCGGGTGGCCGAACCGCTCGCGCAGGCCCGCAATCCGGCGGTGGTACCGCACTCGCTCGACGTTGGGATGGGGGGTCGGGCCCGGCGCTGTTCCGGTACCGTCGGCTCGCGCCGTTCGGGCCGTCTCGACCGTCTGCGGTTCGGTGGCGGTCGGCTCTCCGTCGACCCCGTCGCTGGGATCGAGGTTGTCCGTCACCATGCTCAGGTAGACCACGAAGCCGAGGTTGGCGAGCGGCAAGAGCAGGTAGACCAGCGCCTGCAGCTCCCCGAACGTGTCGCCGGCGGCGATGCCGATGACGACGAGGATGGTGATCAGAAAGAGCGGCCCCGCGACCAGCACCGTGACGTAGCCCTCCGCCAGCGTGGCGAGCAGCTCGAGGATTCCTTCCCGCTGGGACTCGGCTTCCTCGCGGTACTCCTGATACTGGCGCTCGAGAAAGTCGGAGAGTCCCTGCCCGCTCTGGAGGACGCTGACGAGGTTCTCGGTGAACTCGCGAAACTGCGGGCTCGGTGAGCGCCGCCCCATCGTCTGGAGGGCGGTGACGACGTCGGTCCCGAACGTGTCCATCTGCTGGACGGCGACGGAAAACTCCGCGGCGGGTTCGCCGTACGTGTCCTCCTGGTCGGCGACGACCCGGACCACGTTCGGAAACGCCATCCCGCTCTTCGAGAGGGCGTAGACGAACGCCACCGTCGACGGGAGTCCCGCCTCGATCCGGCGGGCGCGAGCGGCGGCGACGTAGCCGGGATACCACCACCGGAACCAGTAGGTCCCGGCGCCGGCGACGGCCCCCAGTGTGAGCGCGGAGAACGCGAACAGGACGGCCAGTTCGCCGGCCGACAAAGATGGGAGCCCTCCGAGAGCTGCGAGGAACCCGAGCGGGCCGGGCAACGCCGCACGCATCGTTTCGGGGCCGACCGAGAGAACCGTCAGGAGACCCCAGACGGCGTAGACCCCGAGGATCGAGCCGACGAGCGCGGCGATCGCCGCGGACAGTAGCGTCCGCGAGCCGTACTCGCGGTCGGTCGTCGGGACGTGCGCAGCGCGCAAGGCCGCCCGCCGGTCCGGGTGGACGCTGGCGAACACGTCGACGTGACTTCCGAACGATCGGACCGCGACTCGAGTCAGCGCGCGATCGACGCGGTCGACGTACCTGGCGACGGCGACGGGCGAACAGAGGAGCAGGGCGATCACCAGCGGAACGAGGGTGACGGGGGTCATCGGTCCGTTGCCGTCTCGCCCCCGGTTCCGGGGTCGGTCTTCGCCGTGTGCTCGGTTTCGTCCCGCACGTCGGCGCCGTGATCGCGCTCGTCGCCGATCGTCTCGAGGACGCGCTCGGGATCGCCGTAGTACTCGTTGACCAGCGCGGTGAACCGCTGGTAGTCGGCGATGCCGTTGTCTCGGAGATACGTGAGGAACCGCTCGCGGTTCTCGAGTTCCGTCAGGAGTTCCTGCTGGCTCCAGCCGCGCTCGTCGCGGATCTCCGAGAGGACGTGGCTGGAACTGCTCCGGAACGTGTCGCTCTCGCTCTCCCAGGTGTACGCCGTCGAGTAGTCGAGTTCGCCGGTGCGCTGGTCGATTCCCTCGATTTCGGCGAGTACCTTGTTGCGGCGGACGCGCTGGTCGCCCGACCGAGTCAGCGTCTGGATCGAGAGGATGTCGAGGCTGCGAACCATCGACCGGGGGACGTTGATCGGCTCGTTCTCGAGCCGGTTGATCGCCGTCTGGACCGAATCGGCGTGCATCGTCGAGTAGGTCGTGTGACCGGTGTTCATCGCCTGGAAGAGGGTCATCGCCTCCTCCCCGCGGACCTCGCCGACGACGATGTACTCGGGGCGGTGGCGCAGCGCCGAGCGCAGCAGGTCGTACATCGTCACGTCGGTTCCCTCGTGGATGCGCTCGCGCGTGACCGACGAGAGCCAGTTGTCGTGGGAGAGCTGGAGTTCGCTGGTGTCCTCGATCGTCACCACTTTCGAGCGCGGCGGAATGAACATCGAGACGGCGTTCATGCTCGTCGTCTTCCCCGATGCGGTGCCGCCCGCAAAGAGCAGGCTCTTGTTGTGCTCGATCGCGAGCCAGAGGTAGGCCAACTGCCCGACGCTGAACGTCCCGTACTCGAGCAGGTCGATCGGCGTGAACGGTTCCTCGGCGTACTTTCGGATCGTGAACGCGGAGCCACGCGGCGTCACCTCCTCGCCGAGCGCGAGTTCGGCGCGGGAGCCGTCGGGCAGCGTCGTTTCGACCATCGGATCGCCGATGGAGATGTGTCGACCGGAGTGCTGGGCCAGCCGGACGACGAACCGGTCGAGCGCGGTCTTCTCGAACGAGACGTTCGTCTCGATGTCGGTGTACTCGTCGTGGTAGACGAAGATCGGCAGTCCGTAGCCGTCACACGAAACGTCCTCGACGTGCGGGTCGTGCATGATCGGGGCGAGCCGACCGTAGCCGCGGAAGTCGCGGTGGATATAGTAGAACAGCCGGTGGAACGTCGCCGCGTCGACCTCGGCCCCGTAGCGCTCGAGGGACTCCCGAATCGTCTCGCGCAGCAGCCCGTCGATATCGTCGCCGTCGGCCTCGCGATAGAGCAGCGGATCGCGAACGTCCTCGAACAGCGTCTCGAGCACGACCGCCTCCTCCTCGCGCAGCGAGGGTTCGACCGCGCGATACCGGTGTTCGTTCGCCTCGTCGTCGTAGCCGATCGAGACGAACGAGAACGGGGCGTCGACCCAGTAGCGGTCGACCTCCTCGAGACCGTCGGGATCGTCGAAGGAAACGAGCGGACCGTGCGCGTCTGGTTCGTAGTCGCCGACATCGACGGTCGATCCGCGCAGCGTTTCGACGACGCGCTGGATCCGTCGTCGGGCGACGTCGATCGTCGACGCCGGGCGCTCGTCGTCCGACGCTGGCTCGCGGTCACCGGTTTCGGCCGGCGCGTCGCGGCGGGGACGAGCACCGGCCGCGCTATCGACGGGCGCGTCCACGGCCGAGTCGGTGTGATCTGGAGGCTCCATTGAACGCAGGTTTCGTGACACGTCCGGGCGCAACCCTGATAAGTGAGATGGCCGATCAGTCCACCGGGCAGTCGTTCGGCCGTTACTCCCTCGCCGTCCGAACTGTGTCGCCGGCGTATCTGTTGTGCGTTACGTTCATACTGCCGGAGTCCGAAGCGACACGTACGGAATGAGGCGCGAGCACTTCACGTTAGACGTCAACAATATCGACTGGGTCGAAACCGACGGGGAACCCGAAAAGCCCGCGGTATCGATCGACTTCACCGGCCCGGCGACGATGCTTCGCGAGCGCCTGACTGGTCCCGACGGCGAGGTTCTCGAGGCGGGCGAGACGGACGCGGCCCTCCGACTCCAGGGACCGCTCGGGGACGACACCGCGGGAGTGGTGAGCGTGACCAACCGCATCACCGGCGAGTTCATCCTCGAACTCAACGAGGACGCCGACGACGTCCTCCAGTTCATCCGCGCGGCGCGGGGCTACGGCGAGACCGCCGCCGACGACGAGGGTCGGTACGAGGTCGAAATCACGCTCGACGGCGAGCCGTTCGTTACCTACGACAAACGGACGTTTCTCGTCTACGACGACGAAGGGAGCCTGCTCCGCCAGCACAGCCTGATTCCCAGCGGTGTGGAACTCTAGGGTTCTCTCGCTTCCGTTTTCCGCCAGCCAGAACTGGACCGGCAGCTATAAGTATTTTAGGCGTGCCTAAATAGAGTAACGCCGGCCCACGCCGGAGAGTCGATTTATGGGGAACGGAGAACTGCTCACGACGGCGGTCGAAGAACCAGTGCGAGAGCCGACGGCCGAGGAGCCGGTACTCGAACTCGACGGCATCGCGAAACGCTACGGCAGCCAGGACGTTATCGGCGACCTCTCGCTGTCCGTCCGCGAGGGCGAGATCCTGACCCTGCTCGGACCGTCGGGCTGTGGCAAGACCACGACGCTCCGGCTGATCGCCGGCCTCGAGCGGCCCGACGCCGGCCGGGTCCGACTCGAGGACGAGACCGTCTCGGGCGAGGGACGATTCGTCTCGCCCGAGGACCGCGATATCGGCGTCGTCTTTCAGGACTTCGCGCTCTTTCCCCACCTGAACGCCCGTGAGAACGTTGCCTTCGGCCTCCAGGACTGGAACGCGGCCGACCGCGAGTCCCGCGTCGACGACCTTCTCGAACTCGTCGGCCTCGAATCCCACGGCGATCACTATCCGGACGAACTCTCCGGCGGGCAACAACAGCGGATCGCGCTCGCGCGCTCGCTGGCCCCCGAACCCGAGATGCTGTTGCTCGACGAACCGTTCTCGAGTCTCGACGTGGACCTTCGCGTCGAGATGCGCGAGGAGGTCCGCCGGATCATCAAAGAGACGGGCGTCACCGCCATTTCGGTGACCCACGATCAGGAGGAGGCGCTGTCGATCTCCGACCGCGTCGCCGTGATGAACGACGGCGATATCGAACAGATCGACACGCCCCAGCGCGTTTTCCAGCAGCCCGAATCCCGGTTCGTCGCCGGCTTCCTCGGGCACGCGAGTTTCCTCGCCGGCGAGGTCCGCGGCGACAGCGTCGACACCGCGCTCGGCCGCGTCCTCCGTGACGACGTTCACGGCCTCGCTCACCAGTACGATGGCTCCGCCGTCGACCTGCTCGTCCGGCCGGACGACGTGACGGCCTACCCGGCCGACGAATCGGAAGCCGACGGCCGCGTCGTCTACCGACGCTATCTCGGTCCGACCGTCCTCTACCGCGTGGAACTCGACGACGGCGAGACGATCGAGTGCATGCACAACCACTCGGACCGGATCGATCTCGACGAGCGCGTCCGCGTCCGCGTCACCGCCGACCACGAACTCGCGTGGTTCCCCGCGGATCACCGTGAGGAGGGCAACGGCGACGCGAACGCGGATAGCGCCCCCGCTGGCGCTGACTGATCGGACGCACCCACAGCGTTTTGCGCTCTCCGTCTGCCATCCGTTTTCTCTGACTCCGATCACCACAGTTGTCAGCGACCCATACAGTCATCTTGATACGTCGTCCCTTACGAACCAGTACCATGCCCGACCGAAAACGGATCGCGACGTACTGCGGCGCCGCCGGGGCGCTCCTCTCGCTGGTTGCGATTCTCCTCGCGACCCTCCTCGCACCTCCGGAGACGTTCACCTGGGCCGACCGGGCGCTCTCGGACATGGGCCGGTACGGCGCCCCGACGTTTCCGGTGTTCAACGGCGGCCTGATTCTGGGTGGCCTCGTCGGCCTCCCCTTCGCCTGGCGGCTGTGGGTCGCGAGTCGGAACGCCCTCGAGCGGCTCGGCATCGTCCTGCTCGCGGTCGCCGTCCTCGGACAGATCGGGGTCGGGATCTTCTTCCTCGAACACACGGCAGTCTACCTCGAGACGAGTCTGCACGGGCTCGCGGCGCTGACCGTGTTCGGCGTCGCCCCGTTCGCGAGCTGGGTCTACGGCACCGGAGCGGCACTGGCCGGCGACGGCCCGCTCGCGGTCGCGTCGTTCTGGCTCGGCAACGTTCATCCGGTGGCCTGGCTGGCCTGGGTGCTCTCGCTCGGCGGGAGCACCGATACCGGGACGTGGTTCGCCGTCCCCGAGTTCGTCGCCGCCGTCGCCTTCGGGGGTTGGATTCTGCTGCTTGCAATCGTCATTTACCGCCGAGCCGACCGCGACTCGGACGGACCGAACCGCTGAGCGTTCGCACCAGTATTTGGGACCCTCGGCCACACAACGCTTAAATCGAGACCGTCCTTACAGGCGGGTATGCATAAGGACGAACTCCTCGAGCTCCACGAAGAACTCGTCGTCATCATGGAGTACTTCTCGGAGCGCGAGGAGGTCGACGAAACGCTGTTCGATCCCTACCGCCAGCTCGACGTCGATCCCTCGCACGTCCACAAGTCGAAGAGCGAACACAAACACGCGGTTTTCGTCCTCGGAAACGCGCTAGCGAGTGCGATGAGCGAAGACGAGTTCTCGAGCGCCGGCCGGATCGGCAAGCGCATGAAAGAACTCGCCGAGGATGCAGAGTCGAAGATATAGAAAAGATCGACCTATTCTAGGCGAAACGTATTTGGTGTGGTTCCCGCTTGTTGACGTATGGACCCGCGCACGCAAGAGCGCGTCGAGGAGTGGGACTCCCGCCCGTTCAACGGCGGCTTCGATGGCCTCTCCGATCTCGCTGCTGCTGATTTCTCGGGTGCCGTCTCCGCGGCCGGCACGTGGCTCTTTATGCTCAACGGCCGGATCGTCGGCGTCTTCGACGGCGACATCGAGGACTTCGAGACGGCCTCGGGAACGCAGTACGAGGCACCCCACCCGTCGCTACCGTTGCTCTGTACGATGGAGGAACGGGGCGGCGAGACACGGGCGAACTACTACACCAACGAGACGCCGCTCCGGGAGGTCGACAACACCCTCCAGAGCGGGTCGTTTACCGGCTACGTCGAACTGAGCGAGAACGTCTTGAGCGGCGACTACTACGCCGTCTATTACGGCGGTCGCCGCATGGCAGCCGCCTACATCGGGAACGCCGAACGGCTGCTCACCGGCGACGAGGCGTTCGACCGCGCGGCCGACGAAGTCGGGATCTACGAGGTCGTCGACGTCGAGATCGAGGTCACCGACGTTCCGGGAACGGGCGGCGCCGAGCCCGACTCGTCGGGCAGCGATCGGGCGACGGCGGACGGAAACGACGACGACGCGATCGACACCGGCGCTGCCGGTTCGTCCACGGTCGACGACACGGACGCCGAGCCGAGCGCCGATCCGACGACGTCCTCGATCGATCCGATCGACGTCTCGAGTACGGATACGGCCGACGCCGCAGCCGGCGACCCGATCGAGGACGTGACCGCCGACGACTCCGCGCTGACGGGCGACATCGACCTCACGGGCGATGCGTCGGGGATCACCGCGACCGAGGAGACGGAGGTCGAATCGGAGTCGGCATCGCCCGGGATCACGGAGGCCGAGCCGTCCCTCGACTCCGATCCAACCTCTCAGGCCGAGTCGACAGCGTCGGACGAAAGCGTCGAATCGGTAGACCGGAACGGGAACGACGAACCAGAGGTATCGGACGAAACGGATTCGTCGTCGACGACCGGCGTGGAAACCGAGTTTTCGGAGGCAGACGCCACGGCGGACGCCGCTGCTGGCGACGCGTCGGACGGCGATTCCGAGCCGATCGAGAGCGAACCCGAGACCGACGAGGTCGAGAGCCCGACGGATCCGGACCTCGCCGAGGTCGAGGCGGCGGCCGAGGAACTGGATCGAAACATCTCCTGGGTCGAAGAGGACGACGAGCCGGACGTAAACGCCGCCTCGACGGTCGAAGGTAGCACTACCGACGAGTCGGACGCCGGTTCGGCAGCCGAACCCGAATCCGACGAGGACGACCTCGAGGAACAGTTCGAACGCGAGGAGGAGTGGCGCGAGACGCGACGCATCCCGTCGATCGATCCCGACGACAGCGACTCGGACGCCGACTCGAGCAGCGGCGGCGGGAACGCTCGCACGGCCGGTGCCGAAGCGTCGACCGGCGGTCAGTCCGACTCGAGGGGAGGACGACCGGCCGACTCGGCGTCGACGGCGTCCCGGGCCAGCGGTCGCGGTGAACGGTCGCAGGCTCAGAGCCGCGGGCGCGAGACGGCGCAGTCTCGGACAAAGACGGCCGAGCAGGGGAATCAAGAGCAGGTCGCAGCGCTCACCGAGAAGGTCGAAACCTTGCAGGAGCAACGCGACGCGCTCGTGGCGAAAGCCGAGGAACTCGAGGCCGAACGCGACCGACTGCGATCGGAGAACGAGGATCTCTCCGCCACCGTCGAACGGCTTCAGTCCCGAATCGAGAGCCTCGAGACGGATTTAGAACAGGCTCGCACGCGAGAGACCGAAACGGGGGCCGGGGCCGCCGACGCCAGCGCGGGACGGGGAACGCACCTCTCGCCCCAGCAAGCCCTCTCGGGGACGAACCTCTTCGTCCGGTACGCCTCCAAGAGCCAACCGACCCTCGAGACGGCCCACGACGGCGCCGCCGACCGCAGCGAGGTCGCTTCGAACCTGCGGCTGGAACACCACACCCAGTTCGACTCGGCCGACGCCGTCGTCGACGGTGAGCCCTACGGGGACTTCCTCGCGTCGACGATGGAGTACCGGTTCGTCGACTGGCTCACCGAGATGGTGCTCTACGAGATCCGCGACACCGGCAACGCCGACGGACTGGGCGACCTGTACGATGCGATTCCCCGCATCGACCGGGCCGAACTCGGCGCGACCATCTCGTTAGAAGACGACGACACCGAGGACGTCCCCAATCAGGTCACCTTCGACATCGTCGCGTTCGACAAGATGGGGAATCCGTTAGTGCTGGCCACGCTCAACGATTCGCGCGAGCCGGCATCGAAGGCCCTCCTCGAGGAACTCGAGGAAGCCGCCTCCGCGGTGAAGGCCAACTATCCGTCGCTCGCGGCGGCGATCGCCGTCACCTCGAGTTACTTCGAACCCGGCGCGCTCGAGGTGACCGAACAGGCCACCAGCGGCGGACTCCTCAGTCGCGGCTCGAAGCTGAGTTACGTCAACCTCTCGCGCAAGGAGGGGTACCACCTCTGTCTGGCCGAATCGCGCTCCGAAGGGTTCCACATGAACGTTCCCGAGCTGTAGCAGTCGGGCCCGATTTCGCCGCCGGTACCTCGAGGGATGTTCGACACGAAAGCGCCGCTGCCAGCGCCGACAGTCACCGTCGTTCGGGAGTTCGCAAGCGAGAAGCGAATCGCTCGAGGAACGAGAAAAGTCAAAAGTCGATCCAGCCGTATCGTCATCGCTCGCGGGGACGGGCGGCGGTAGCCGAACCGGACGAGAGACTAGCCTTCGATCTCGGCGACGTCTTCGATCTTCATCCCGTCGAGCTTGTCGACGATGTCGTCGATCTTCCCGTCGAGTTCGTCGACGAACTCCGCGGTGCGCTCGGTCTTGATCGCGCCCTGGCTCGAGGGCTCGATCAGGTTCTCCTCCTCGAGGACCCGCAGGGAGTAGCGGACCTTGTGGTGGGGGTAGCCGGTCTCGTTCGACATCTTGACGATCCCGATGGGTTCGTTTTCGATCACCATCTTCAGGACCTGCAGATGGCGTTCCAACATATCGACTTCCTTCTCAAGTCGGTCTATCATGGCATTTGTTAACTTGTCTTTGGACCTTTTAAAAGTTACTCTCGGCGAGTGAAACGACCACTGTCAACTGGATGTTCGTTCCTGTCAGTAGTTAACGTTTCCGTTTCCGGGAAATAATCGGGCGGGGAGCGCCTCGATCCCGGCACCTAGCGCTGGCGTTGGAGGACGAAAGGCGATGCAGCACGAAGAGTGCGGCGATGGATCCCGGGTCCGGCCCCGCGCATACCGTAATCTGTTTATCGGCCCGGCAAGAACCCGCCGCTGTTATGACCGTCACTATCGTCGGGTCGCAACTCGGCGACGAAGGCAAAGGTGGCGTCGTCGATCTCTACGGCGACGCCGCCGACGTCGTCGCCCGCTATCAGGGCGGCGACAACGCTGGCCATACCGTCGTTCACGACGGTGCAAAGTACAAGCTGTCGCTCGTGCCGTCGGGGGCCGTCCGGGGCAAGGTGGGTGTCCTCGGCAACGGCTGCGTCGTCAACCCCGAGACGCTGTTCGACGAGATCGATACGCTCCGCGAGCGCGGGCTCGAGCCCGACGTCCGCGTCGCCGAGCGCGCACACGTTATCCTTCCCTATCACCGCGCGCTCGACGGCATCGAAGAGGACGAGAAAGAGGACCTCGCCGCTGGGACGACCAAGCGCGGCATCGGCCCCACCTACGAGGACAAGGCGGGCCGTCGCGGCGTCCGCGTCGGCGACCTGCTCGATCCGGACGTGCTCCGCGAACGACTCGAGTACGTCGTCCCCCAGAAGAAGGCCCTCGCCGAGGAGGTCTTCGGCAAGGAGACCGGGGAGGAATTCGACATCGACCACCTGTACGAGACGTACCGCGAATACGGCGAGCGACTCGCCGAGGAGGACATGACCGTCGACTGCGGTAGCTTCCTCCAGAAGCGGATCGACGCCGGTGACAACGTTATGCTCGAGGGCGCACAGGGAACCTCCCTCGACATCGACCACGGGGTCTACCCCTACGTCACTTCCTCGAACCCGACCGCCGGTGGCGCGACCGTCGGCACCGGGCTCGGCCCGACCGTCATCGGCGACGGCGAAGTCATCGGCATCGTCAAGGCCTACCTCTCGCGAGTCGGTACCGGGCCGCTGCCGACCGAGCTCGGTGGCGTCGAGGGCCAGACGCCCGACTACGACGCCACCGAGGGGGCGGACGCGGACGAGGAAGAGCTCGCGACGTACATCCGCGACGAAGGCGGGGAGTACGGTACCGTCACCGGCCGCCCGCGACGAGTCGGCTGGCTCGACATGCCGATGCTGCGCCACGCGGCCCGCGCGAACGGCTTCACCGGCCTCGCGGTCAATCACATCGACGTGCTGGCCGGTCTCGACGAGGTCAAAGTCGGCCACAGCTACGAGTTCGACGGCGAGGAGATTTTCACGATGCCGCCGACGACCGAGGCGTGGGGCCGCTGTGAGGCCACCTTCGAAACCTTCGATGGCTGGTCCGACGTCGACTGGTCCGCGGCCGCCGAGGACGGCTACGACGCGATTCCCGAGAACGCACGGACCTACCTCGAGTACATCGCAGACGAGCTCGACGCGCCGATCTACGCGGTCGGCGTCGGTCCCGGTCGCGGCGAGACCGTCGTCGTCGAGAATCCCTACGAGTAGCGCCGGCTGAGGATCTTCGACCGCAGGTAATACCGGTCGCTGACCTTCCACTCACGATCGACGTTCCCGAAACCTTTTGCTGGAGGCGACGAGCCTACGTAGTATGAAGGAGTCGTTACTGGAGATTCTCTGCTGTCCGCTCGACAAACACGACCTCGAGCTCGAGGACCCCGCCTACGACGAGGGGGAGGTCGTCGCCGGCGATCTCGTCTGCACCGAATGCGGCGAGCGATACCCGATCGAGGACGGTATTCCGAACCTGCTCCCGCCGGATATGCGCGAAGAGACGCCGGCCTGAGCGGCCACGCTACCCATGTCCGAACCCGAGGTCACCGTCCACGTCAACCGCGGAGCCGCCGACGAACTCGAGGCGTCGAGCGCGACGCTCGAAACCCACGAGTCGTTCGGCCTCCGCTTGCAGGGCCACGAGTCGCCCGCGCACGTCCACTGTCGCCTCGACGGTGACCTCGAGCGGATCGCATCGGTCGACCGATCGAACTATTACGTCGAGCCCAACGGCGTCACGACGGTTCCGATCGCAGTCGATGCAGACGGCATCGACCGCCCTATCGAGGGGACGCTCGAGGTACTGACCGGCTACGGCTCGGAATCGATCTCGATCGGCGTCACCGTCGTCTCCGGCCCGCCAGCCGTCGACGTCGACGAGACGCTCGCCGAACCCGCTCGCCGGGAGCCCGACCCGACGACGCTCGAGCGGGCCGTCGATCGAGTCACCAGCGGTAGCGGGCTCGAACCGGCGACGGTCGCGGTCCTCGCGCTCGGGCTGGTCGCGGTCGGTATCGCCGCGGCGACCGCGGCGACGATCGCCAGCCCGGTCGCGACGGCCGGGCTCGGCATCGTCGTCGCCGGTGTCGTCGTCGCAGCGCTCTTGCTCGTCTGGTAGCGGGCGTCCTCACGTGACCTCGACGGTCGCTCGGTAGCGCCGCCCGTCGTACCGACACGGCGCGCCGAACGACGCCTCGCTTTTGACCTGCGGATCGCGGCCGGCGTGACGGGCGATCAGCTGGATCACCGTCCGAAACTCCATCGTTATTCCCTTTCGACCCGGTAGCGAGTCCCAGTTGACCCCCTCCTCACTGTACGACCCGGTTCGGATCGCCTCCTCGAGAACGTCGGCCTGGCTGCCGGCCAGCCCCGTCGTATCGAAATCGAGTAGATCGCCCGACAGGTCGTCGGCACCGTCGGAGATAGCGAGGGTATAGGTTCGGCCGGTCTCGTTCGAGCCGCTGCTCGAACAGCCGGCGACCGCCGGGAGAGACGCGGGCGCGACCCTCGAACGAGAACGACAACACGCTCCGGCGACGGCGGTCAGTCGTCGACCTGCGTCGCCTCGAGCGCGCCGTCCTCGTCGAATCGCTTGGCCCGGAGATAGCGTGCCCGGTACCGGTTCGCGCCGTCGTTGACGTCTGCCTCGCGGATCTCGTCGACGCGCCCCTCGGCGACGGCGTCGATCAGTTCCTCGAGCTGATTGCGTTCGCTCGTCGTGAGCTCGAGTTCGTAGGTGTGCTCGTCTTCGGACTCGAGGATAGCCCACTTGCGCGCCGCGGCGATCACGAGCGAGCATGGCTCGCGGCAGGGGAAGGGGCCGTCGCCGCCGTCGACGGCGAGGTCGTCGCCCTCCTCGTACTGCCACTCGCGGCGGCGGAGACACTGCGAGTCGACGCAACAGGCCTCGGCCATCCAAGCGACGGCCTCGCGGGGGAGGTCGTCGATCACGTCGTAGATGCCGGTCTGTCGCTCGGCGGTCTCGAGCCAGTGATCGACGTCCAGATTCCCGCGCAGTTCTCGGTGCCAGTTGGCGACCGTCGCGGGGTAAAAGAACTCGACCGTCTCGACGAGTTCGTCGCCCGAGAGGCCGGTGAAGGCCCAGCCGTCCGACAGCGTCGGGGCGGTCTTCAGCGGCCGGTACCGACCGTCCGCGTCGTAGGTCGCGATCTCGCGCGCGTCGCGGGGGTCGTCGTGGACCGCGAGGTCGGCGAGGTCGCTGTCGGCGTCGTCGACGTGCCACAGATCGTAGACGCGCTCGCCGTCGGGATCGGCGACGTCGACGAAGCGGGCCGTGATACACAGTTGACCCCACTGACGATCGATGCCGTCGCGGAGGGCGTCGTACCGGTCGGGGACCGCGAGGGGGCCGGCGTTCGCCTCCTCGCCGCGCTCGCTCCACGGGCCCGACGGATCGGTCTCCGGATCCGCGTCCGCGACCGGGGCGTGCTCACACCACCGGAGGAACGCGCGGCGGGCGGTCCCCTCGCCGCCGACCGTCTCCGCCCAGTAGCGCCAGTTCGTGACGTACTCCTCGCAGGCGGCGAGTGGCTCCTCGAGGTCGGCCTCGTCGAGACCGGTCCACTCGTCGTCGGGCGTCTCGAGCGTGAACTCGCCGTCCGTCTCGTCGATTCGGAGACCGTCGAACGCGACGCCCGACGACGCGCGGTCGACCAGGATCTCGAGGTCCTCGATCGCCACCGTCACGAATCAGTCCCCCGCGCTCGCGTCCGCGCTCGGTTCCGCGTCGGAATCGGCGACCGACGCGGCCCGTTCGCGTACCGCCTCGCGGGCGTCGCCGATGTCGGCCCCGGCGTCGGCGGCCCGCTCTAAGAGAACGTCGGCCATGAGGTCCTCGGTACCGACCGCGCCGGTGTACCAGATCCGGTGGCCGTCGACCTCGGTCGGTACGTCCCAGCCCAGGCGGTAGTCCTCGGTCAGACCCATGTCCTCGGGGATGTCCTCCTGGGTGTGGTAGCCGTCGGCGATAAACAGCGGGACGACGACGATATCGTCGCTCTCGAAGTAGTCCGTCACGTCGTCGACCTCGGGCTCCTCGTCCATGAACAGCGCCTTGGCCTCGTCGAAGCGGTCGCGGTCGCGGATGCGCTCGGTGTGGTACTCGATGGCCTTCGCGGAGTTCTCGTTGCGGTCAGTGCCGTGGCCGACGACCGCGAGGCCGACGCCGTCGCCCACGTCGGGGTCCTCCGTGGCGGTCTCGGCTCGCTGGACGATCACGTCCGTCATCGCGTCGTGGGTTCCGACCGGCCCGCAGTAGTGGATCGTCTTCCCGACGTCTTCGGCCTCGAGCGTCGCCTGCGAGGCGTCGGTTCCGTCCGAGTCCCACCGGTCGGGATCCCACTCCTCCAGACGCAGTTCCCGCGGGATGACCTGCTCGGTGAAGTAGCCCTCGCTGATGAACAGCGGAACGACGAACACCTCGTCGGACTCGAGGGTTCGGATCACCTCGCGGAAGTGCGGTTCCTCCTTCCAGAAGGCCTCGCGGACCTCGTCGAAGGCGCCCGTTTCGCGAACCATATCCGCGTGGGCGTAGGTGGGGTCCGAGGCGTCCGGATTCAGATGCGATCCGTGTGCCGCGACGACCAGCGCTTGCATAGAGGCGGCTTAGGATGGAGATGGTATATGGACTTCGCTGGCGGTCCACGTCGCCGGGTCCGCCGACGCCGTCGCGACCTGTTCGTCCCGTTACATGGCGGGCGTTACGACTGTATCGAGAGGGCGGTCTGGGCCTCGCAGGTCTCGTCCTGCGCTCGCAGGTCGGCGACCGCTTCGTACGTCCCCGGTTCGGGATCGGACCACTCCGCCTCGTACGTCGTCGACTCGCCGGGCGCAATCGTCTCCGACTCGAGCACCTGCGCGAACATGCGCCCCTCGGAGAACCGCCAGACCTCTTCGTCGCTGTCGATCACGACGAACTCCGCCTTGCACGCGTCCGAAAATCGGAGTTCGACCGGTTCGCTTCCCGCGTTGGTGACGGTGAACACGAACAACACGGCGTCTCTGGCGTCGTCGCCCGCCGTCTCGAGCGATCCGTCGAGAGTCATAGCCCCGCGTTGGCCGCCGTCGCGTATAGGTGTTCGTCCGCGCGGACAGCGGTGGACGGGGTCGGTGCAACGGCTGCAGCCGTGACGGGTCGCGACCCGCCTCGGCGACAGCGGGGAGTATATTTGCGGCCGACCCCAACCCGAAGCCGTGCAACTGGTGGGCTACGAACCGAGCGGGACCGGCTCGGCGCTGCTGGTGAGCGACGGCGACGGCGCCGCGGTCGAGCGCCACCCGCTCGAGCCCGGCGACGACCTCGCCTTCTCGCTCGGCGAGCGCCACTGCGCCGGGACGATCGACGACGGAGCCCACATCGCCTGCGACCGGCCGTCGGCCCCCTACTGCGAGTACCACACGAGCACCTGGGTCTGCGCCCGCTGTACCGGCAGCTGCCTCAAAGACGAGATGGACTGCTACGAAGCGCACGCCGTCTACGTCGCCGCGTTCGCCCCGGACACGTTCAAGGTCGGCGTCACCCGCGAGTGGCGACTCGAGACCCGTCTCCGGGAACAGGGGGCCGATCGCGCGGCGCACGTCCACACCGTCTCGAACGGCCGGATCGCCCGCGAACTCGAGGCCGAGATCGCGACCCGGCTCACCGACCGCGTTCGAACCGGCCCGAAGGTCGCCGCACTCGCGGCCGCCGTCGACGAAGACGCGTGGGAAGAAACCCTCACGGAGTTCGACGTCATCGACCGGTTCGACTTCGACTACGGGATCGACCTCGAGGCGCGGCCCGTGCGCGAGACGATCGCCTCGGGGACCGTCGTGGGTGTCAAAGGGCGACTGCTAGTCCTCGAGAACGGCGGGACGACCTACGCCGTCGATATGCGCGATCTGGTGGGCTACGACGTGGAGGAAGGAGCGGCGGATCGAAACCTACAGTCGTCGCTCGGCTCGTTCGAATAGAGGAAGAATTCGGCAGTTGCGTTCGCTGAGAAGGGGTTTGAAGGCGTTCGTGGGAACCAAAGCGTCCTGCTCGCGTGGCACCAGGGAATTTCCACGTCCTCCCCAGCCGATTCGCTCTCGCCTCCGGCGTTCGCTCATCCCTCGCGCGGCGTTGAGCCGCGGTTCGCTGTCCGCTCACCGCGGCCCAGCACACGCCACCGTGATTGAACGAGTGGGTGAAGTGATACGTCGTTCGCCTGTACTCACCGCAATTTTCGCGCGTACCCGAGGAAGAGATCCCGGCGCGACTTCCCGTAGGGCCGCGATCGTTCTCGCTCCGATCGTGACGGACGGAAGCCAACGATTCAAATCCCAGTCGTACCAAGGAGTCGGTAATGGGAAACGCTGCACTCCGGGACATCGCCGTCATCGAGGAGATCCCCTTCGATGAAATCGAAGGCGTGGTCGCCGTCGACGCTCACAACTGGCTCTATCGGTATCTGACGACGACGGTCAAGTGGACCAACAGCGGGAAGTACACGACCGCGGACGGGACCGAGGTCGCCAACCTCGTCGGAATCGTTCAGGGGTTGCCCAAGTTCTTCGAGAACGACGTGACGCCGGTGATGGTCTTCGACGGCGGCCCCTCCGAGCTCAAGACCGACGAGATCGAGTCCCGCCGCGAACAGCGCCGCAGCTACGAGGAGCAACTCGAGACCGCCCGCGAAGAGGGCGACGAAGTCGCCATCGCGCAACTCGAGTCCCGCACCCAGCGGCTGACGCCGACGATCCAGGAGACCAGCCGAGAACTGCTCCGGCTGCTCGACGTACCGGTCGTCGAAGCGCCCGCAGAAGGCGAGGCCCAGGCCGCCCACATGGTCAAACGGGGCGACGCCGACTACGTCGGGTCGGAGGACTACGACGCCCTGCTCTTCGGCGCGCCGCTGACGCTGCGCCAGCTGACGAGCAAGGGCGATCCCGAACTGATGGATCTCGAGGCGACCCTCGAGCACCACGACCTCACCCTGGAGCAACTGATCGACGCGGCGATCCTCATCGGGACGGACTTCAACGAGGGCGTCTCCGGCATCGGCCCGAAGACGGCGATCTCGGCGATCACCGAACACGGCGACCTCTGGAGCGTCCTCGAGGCCCGGGGCGCACACATCGAGTACGGCGACCGCGTCCGACAGCTGTTCCGCGACCCCGACGTGACCGACAACTACGAGTTCGAGACGACGCTCGATCCCGATATCACGGCCGCACGGGAGTACGTCACCGAGGAGTGGGCGGTCGACGCCGGCGAGGTCGAGCGTGGCTTCGAACGGATCGAGGAGAGCGTCACCCAGACGGGGCTCGACCGCTGGACGTAGCCGCGACCGAACGGGGCCGGACCGACATCGGTTCGTGAACGTCACCGTTCCGGGCCGTTTATCGGTTCGTTTCGGTCAGAACCGATGAGAGTGGCGCCAGTCTTACCGGCGTCGACCGCGTACCGACGACGGTGAGCAGAGCCGCGATCCGTCGATGGGAGTACAGGACGCTCAGGCCGCCTCGAGACGAGACGAAAAAGGAAGCCCAGAACCCCCAGGACGCCCTGAACGAGTACGGCGACGACGGCTGGGAGCTCGTCGAGACGATCGAGTACACCGGTGGCGGGACGAAGTATCTCGTGTTCAAACGGCCGGCTGAGTCCGCCGACAGCAGCGACGAGGAGTGACGTAGCGTGAGCGAGTCCTCCGATTCGGACGAGATCAGTACGGCCAACACGATGCGAGAGCGGGCCGGCGAAAGCCGGCTCAAGATCTGGCTCCTCCTCGGCGCGAACAGACTCGAAGTGACCGCCGTACTGGCGCTGGCCGTGTTAGCGACGTTCGTCGCGGCCGTTACCCTCCTGCCGGAACCGCTGTTGCCACAGCTTCGAGCCGAAGACACGATCGAGACGATGTTCTCGACGATGATTGGAGCCATTATCACCGGTGCGACCCTCGTCGTCACGATCGGACAGCTCGTCCTCTCCCAGGAGAACGGCCCGCTCGGCGAACAGCGGGCCCGGATGGAAGGGGCGATGGATTTCCGCGACTTCACCGAGGAGCTGATCGGGTCGCCCAGTCCCCCGGACCCGTCGACGTTCCTACAGGATCTCATCGGCGTCACGAAGCATCGAGCGACGGTGCTACAGTCCGCTATCTCGGAGAACGACAGCGACCAGCTTCGCAAGGAGGTCGACGAGTTCACCGACAGCCTCGTCGGTAACGCCGAGCTGGTCCGCGACCAGCTCGAGGACGCCTCGTTCGGAACGTTCGACGTCCTGTTCGCGGCGCTCAACTTCAACTACGGCTGGAAGATCTATCAGGTCGAACGGATCGCAAACGAACACGAAGACGAGCTCTCCGCCGACGAAACGGAACACTTGGACAACCTGAAAACCGCGCTCAGCCTGTTCGGCCCGGCGCGCGAACACGTCAAGACGCTGTACTTCGAGTGGGCGCTCGTCTCGCTGTCGCAGATGATCCTCTACGCGGCGGTGCCGGCGCTGGTCGTCGCCGGAGTCATGCTGACCGTCGTCGACGCGGGCACGTTTCCGGGAGCGACGGTCGGCGTCTCGAACATGACGTGGGCGATCGGAGTGGCGTTTACCATCACGCTCTTGCCCTTCCTCCTGTTTACCGCCTACGTCCTGCGAATCGTCACGATCGCGAAGCGGACGCTCGCCATCGAACCGCTCATCCTCCGCGATTCACAGCGGTAGGCGAGGTCCCGCTACCGACTTCCACGGCCCTCGGCGAGCGACGGATCTATCGCTGGCGCCGAACTCGGTCCGCGACGAGGTCCCGGTAGACGAACCCGAGCGCGTTCCCGGCGTTGCCGACCGCGGAGAGATATCCTGCCCCGATCGTCGCCTTCAGCGCCGTCGCCGCGCGGCCGGTGACGACCCGCGAGCCGATCGTCGCGACCGCCTCGTCGCCGACGCTGACGGCCCAGCCGGGCGAGTCGAAGGTGAACGGCTCGAGGAGCGGATCGGAACCGCCGAGCTCGGGATCGCCATCGCCACCGTCGGCCTCGACGATCCGCGAGACGTTCTCGGCGACCGTTCGGGCTTCGCGGACGGCCGACTGCGCGCTCGCCGGCACCGGCTCACCGGTGGCGTCGGTCACGCGGACTGCATCCCCCAGTGCGAACGTCCGGTCGTCGAGTCGGAGGTCGCTCTCGACGGTCGGCCGTTCGCCCCCGAGCACGTCCCCGCCTCGGATGCCGCCCGTCCAGACGAACTGGTCGTAGTGGACACGATCGCCCGACTCGAGGGAGACGGCCGCATCGTCGGCCCGGCTGATGGTCGCGCCGGTCCGAACGTCGACCCCGCGATCCTCGAGCGCGTCCCGCACCGCTCGCTGGAAGTCCGCCGGGAAGTTCGGCGCGACGCGTTCGAGTTGCTCGAGGAGCGTGACCGTCGCCTCGCTGTTCTCCTCGCAGGCCAGCGCGGCGAGTTCGCCCGCGACCTGCACGCCGGAGAGGCCGGCACCGCCCACGACGAACTGCGGGTCCTCGGACCAGAGGGCTTCGAGCGCGCCCGCGCGGATCCGGTTCGCGTGCGAGAGCCGTTTGAGCGGCGTCGCGTGCTCGCGGACGCCCTCGAGTCCGTAGTACGCCGTCCGCGCGCCGAGACAGACCGCCGCTACGTCGTAGGAGAGCGAGCCAGATGAGAGCGAGACCGTCCGCTCGTCCTGATCGATCCCTTCGACGCGGGCGACGCGGACGGCGGCCCGATCGACGACCTGCGGCAGCGAAACCGTGATCGCCGCGGTCAGCTCCGGCCGCCGGATCACCCGGTGGAGTTCGTGCTGGACGAGGTGATCCGGCGACTCGTTGACCAGCGTGATGTCGGTCTCGGCGGGGAGATCCCGCTCGAGCAAGCGCGTCAGAACCAGCCCGGCGTACCCTGCGCCGAGGACGACGACGTGCATGGGTCTCCGTAGGGCCTCGAGCGGCGTATAGCTGTGCGCGAGGGCGAGCACGGGGATCGAGAACGGTAATCGAAGAGCGCCCTCAGAACAGGTGTTTCTCCTCGTCGAGGAGCTTCGCGGGGCCGCCGACGTTCCAGGTCGTCGTCGAGACGCCGCAGTCCGAGACCGCTTCCTCGACTTCCTCGGCGTACTCCTCGGTGGTGTTGACGTAGACACTCGCGCCGGTGTCAGTCGAGAAGTAGACTGGAATGTCCTCCTCCTCGCGGAGTTCGCGCACCTTGTTGAAGATGGCGAGAGTAGCGGGCTGCCAGTAGACCCAGCCCGAGGGCCCGGTCATGGTGGTCGCCGCGAGGGAGAGCGAGTCGTGCTCGGCGAGTTCGAACACGCCCTCGAAGTCGTCGTTTCGCAGCGAGTCGCGCATCTTGGCGATCTGCCCGTGGATGTGGGCGTTGCGGGCCTGGAACATGTGGCTGTCGGCGGCCTCGCGGTGGGCGTCGTCGGTGTCCTTGTGGTAGGGGACGAGGCCGACGATGATCTTGAGGTCCTCGTGGAGGTTCGAGGGGATCCGCTCGGAGCGGCAGTCCTCGTCGTTCAGGCCGGTCCGGAGATGTGAGAACGCGCCAGTGACCGCTCGCGCGGCCGAGGCCGATCCGACGCGGGCGATCGTCGAGATTTCCTGTTTCGACGCGTCGAGTTCGGCCGCTTCGGCCAGCGCCATCGCTGCGGCCGCAAAGCCCGACGAGGACGAGCCCAGTCCGACGTTCGTGGGGAAGCTGTTCTCGCTCTCGAGGCGCACCGGATACACCGTGTGGGCGGCGTCGGACATCGAGCGAGCCTTCTCGACGACGGCCTCGACCCGTTCGTACGCTCGACCCTCGAGTTCCTCGCCGTCGACGATGAACGTGTCCTCGTCGTAGTCCATCGAGAACTCGACCGTCGTTCGGGTGTGGCTGGGGGCCGTACAGACGCTGATGCTGTCGTGATAGGGGAGCCGCTCGATCTCGTCGCGCATCCCGTGGTACTTGACCAGCCCCTGGATGGGGTGGGCCATGGCGGTGGCTTTCATACCCTCATTGGTGGATGAAGGCCGCTTAAAGCTCACGGCATCACGCTGACGAGTCGTCGGGGTCTGCGTCCGTGTCGACACCGACTGCCGTCTCGAGCGCGTCCAGTCGCCGCTCGAGAGACTCGATATCGGCCCGGAACGTCGCCTGCAGCGACTCGAGATCACTCTGGGCCTCGGACGTGACCGCCCGGAAGGCCTCGGCGACGGTTCGCTCGAGCTCAGCGAGGTCGTCCGCGAGGGCCTCGATATCGGGGTCGCCATCGCCGTCGGACGCGGACCCGGACCCAGACCCAGACCCGGTGCCGGTGCCGGTGTCGGACGCGGCCTCGAGCGAGTCGCGCACGCCGGTGACCTCCGTTCGGAGCCCGCCCGCTTCGGCCCGGACGTTCGTCACCTGATCGTCGATCTCGCGCAGTCGCCGCTCGAGGGTGTCGAGTCGCGGCTGGATCTCGCTTTCGATCGCCGCTCGGCGCTGCGCGTCGGCCGCGGCGAGGTCGTTGATCTCGTCCCGGAGCGACGCGAGTTCGTCTTCGACGGCCTCCAGTCGGCCCGCGGTTACCGTCGGCTCGGGCTCGAGGTCGAGCCGCCGCCGAAACGCCGCCGTTCGCGCCCCGTCGTCGGCCTCGAGTTCGGCCAACACCGCGTCGAGGATGTCGACGCGCTGTCGCTGGTTCCCCTCGTCGTCCGCCGTGCGCCGGTCGTCTTCCGTCATTGTCTGAACGTCCCCCGTCGACCGCTTTTTGGTACGGTCCGCGCCCGACCTAATAATAGTGCCCCTCCGTCTGAACGGCGGGCCGAACCGAACCCGAACGCTAAACCGGGGCGCCTGCCACGTCGTTCCTATGGGAACGCCACGCGAGACCACGCAGGCGCAGGCCGAGACGGTGGTCGACCGGCTCGAGGAGGAGTATCCCGATTCGACGATCTCGCTGCGATACTCGAACCGACTCGAGTTGCTGATCGCGGTGATCCTCTCGGCGCAGTGTACGGACGAGCGGGTAAACACGGAGACGGCCGACCTCTTCGAGAAGTACGACGGCCCCGAAGACTACGCGAACGCGCCGCAGGACGAACTCGCCGAGGATCTGAACTCCATCACCTACTACAACAGCAAGGCCGAGTACATCCGCAACTCCTGTCAGACGATCCTCGAGGACCACGACGGCGAGGTGCCGGACACGATGGCCGAGTTGACGGAACTCTCGGGCGTCGGCCGGAAGACGGCGAACGTCGTCCTCCAGCACGGCCACGACATCGTCGAGGGGGTCGTCGTCGACACACACGTCCAGCGGCTCTCGCGGCGGCTCGGCCTGACCGAGGAGAAACGGCCCGAACGGATCGAGGAGACCCTGATGGATATCGTCCCCGAGGAGCACTGGCAGCAGTTCACTCACCTCTGCATCGATCACGGTCGAGCGGTCTGTACGGCCCGGAAACCCGACTGCGACGGCTGTGTACTGGCGGATATCTGTCCCTCCGAGCGAGGCGACAGCGAGGTCGACCTCGCCTCGGGCGAACCGTGGTAAGGACCTGCAGACGGAGCTGAAGCTGCGGTATTCGGGTCGCCGACCCTCGCAAGCCCAACGCCTTTTCGCGACTCACGGGTATCCCCAGTCGGATCACTATGTCCGACGACTCCGACCAGCGCGACAACACGGGGAAAGAGGAACACGGGCGCGACGTCGAACTCGCGAAGGAGAAGTCAGATCCCGACGACGAGGAGGAAACGGAACTCACCGAGGAAGAGAAGGAAGCCCGCGAGCGACAGGACGAAGAACAGCGTCGCCAGGACATCGAACACAAGTCCGACGACCGGGAGGACGACGCCCTCGAGAACGCGAACCCCGATCACCACCGCGACGAGGAGCCGTACAACAGCTGAGCGAGACCCGTCGCGTTACTCACGCCCGAGGCGCTCGGCGGGAACGGACAGCGCCTCGAGCGTGCCGACCGCAGCGACGGTCACCGTAGAGTCGAGGGAGACGGTACCGACCGAGTGACCGTCGACGACGAGCGCGACGTCGCCCTCCTCCCGTTCGACCGTCACCGCGAGACCGTCGTCCGGCAGCACCCACTGTCGGGTCTGGGTGACGAAGGGGCCGATTGGGGCGACCGCGACCGCGTCGACGGCCGAAGAGAGCTGGGGTGCGTCGACGGTGCTCGCGTAGCCGTGACTGCCGGCCGGCGTCGCCGCGACGACGCCGTCGGCGCGGAAGGTCGCGACGGTCTCCCCGCGGCTGTGAACGCCGTACTCCGAGATGCGGGCCGGTTCGTCGGTCACGAGCGTCACGTCGAACAGCGCCCGCTCGCGGCCCTCGAGCTCGCTCGCGCCGGATTCGGCCGCAGGCTCGATCTCGACGCCCAGAACGGGATGTGTACGTCGGACGGCGTCGCCCTCGATCGCCGCCGCGAGCGCGGCGGGCAACCGCTCGCGATCGGCCGACTCGATGCCGTCGACCGGGCCGACCGGGAGCACGGGAACGTCGACGCCGGCGCGGGCGGCCGCCGACAAGGGTGCTTCGCCGGCCGTGACAAGTACCGTCGGTTCGGCCGCGAGGACGTCCTCGAGGTCGCCGCCCACGACCGTCGCGTCGCCGGCGAGCGCCGCCTCGAGAGCGTCGGTCTCGAGGCGAGAGCCGACGTCCGCGGCGTCGCTCGTCGCCTCGTCGCGATCGACGACGCCGACGACGGGGTCCTCGCCCGCGCGCCACGCGGTATCCATGACCGTCAGTTCACACGGCCCGCTCAAAAGCGTACGGTTGTCGGTCCCCGACCGCGCGCCGGCGGCGATCTGTCCGCGAGATCGCCTCACCGACGCCGCGCGATCTATTCGTCGTACGGCCAGTCGCCGGTGACCTTCATTCCCTCCGCGAGGCCCTGCTCCTCGAGGTCGGCCGCGATGTCGGCCGGTTCCCTGGGCTCGATCGCCACGTCCTCGCGAGCGAGTGCGACGACGTACGCGGTCAGGAGGATTGCCTGTTCTGTCAGGTTTCGGGGCTCGAGCTTCTCGATCGTGTCGGCGAAGGTGTGGCCCCAGCCGCGGCCCTCTCCGTCGGAGATCGATTTGACGTGACAGCCGGGGACGCCGGATTCGACGAACGACCAGTGGTCGCTGTGGGGGCCGAGTTTCGGCACCGTCCCGATCGGGTGATCGTAACGGTCCGCGATCTCGTCGGCCGTCTCGCCGAGCGCGTCGAACCCCTGCGTGACGATCGAGAGCGTCCGATCGCGGACGACGCCGTCGCTGTTGACTACCGCTTTGATCGACTCGCTGTCCGCCTGCTCGGCGTACGTCGTCGAGCCGAGGAGACCGACCTCCTCCGCGCCGAACGCGACGAACTCGACGCGCGTCTCGAGGTCGTCCTCCCGAGCGGCCAGCGCGTTGGCGATCTCGACCACCATGGCGGTCCCCGCGCCGTTATCCATCGCGCCCTCGGCGATGTCGTGGGCGTCGACGTGGCTCGTCACGAGGAGGCGTTCGTCGGTATCCGGGCCGAGTCCGGCCCGGACGTTCTGACTCTCGGCGGGATGGATATCCGCCTCGACCGACAGCGTGATGGATTCGCCGTCGAACCGGCGGCCCAGCCGCGCGCCGACCTCGCTCGAGACGCCGACGGCCGGGATCGGCCCGATCGGCTCGTCTTTCCAGCCGACGCTGCCGGTCGGCGGGAGACAGCCCTCGACGTGGTTGCGGTAGACGAACCCCACCGCGCCGTGCTCGATAGCGTGGTGGTACTTCTCACGGCGGTGGAGGTACCGGTCGTAGTAGCCCGGCACGTCGCTGCGGACCATGACGATCGCGTCCTCGACGTCGGTGTCTTCGAAGTCCGCGGGCAGCCCGTAGCCGAGGTCGACCAGCGGCGCGACGACGCGCTCGTCGGGGCTGCGCGGGAGGGCGATGCAGTCCTGCGTCGTGTCGCCGGCGGTGATCGCGCTGTCTTCCCGCGTCCAGCCCTGTATCTCGAAGGACTCGAGGCGGGCGTCTCGCGCGCCGGCCTCGGCCAGCGCGTCCCGGGTCAGTTCGGCGGCCTCGCGTTCGCCCTCGCTGCCGGCCATGCGGTTCCCCACGTCGACCAGTGATTCGAGGTGGTCCCAGCCGGCGTCGCTCTCGAAAATCGAGCCGATCCAGTCGGACATGGATGAGGCGTCGAGATACGGCTCTGTAACTGTATCGCTCGGGCGCGGTCCGGGAGAATCGACGGCTCGCTGTTAGTCGTTGCTGACAGGTAGAACTGCGAATCTTTTTTACGTCGCTCCCTCTCGGTGCGGGTATGCGGGAGACGCTTGCCGACTGGCGGCCGGCCGTCGACGAGGCGATCGCCGACCTGGTCCCACGCGAGATCGACGCCGACTACCTCGAGTCGTTTTTCGGGTCCCCCACCTACGAGTACGATCCCGAGGGCATCCAGCGCGCGCTTGCGACGCCGCTGTGGGAACTGCTCGACCGCGGCGGCAAACGGTGGCGCGCGATACTTTTCCTCGTCTTCGTCGAGGGGTTCGGCGAGGACCCCGCCGAGTACTTGCCCTACGCCTGTATCCCGGAGATCCTCCACAACGGGACGATCATCGTCGACGACGTCGAGGACGGCGCGACGATCCGACGCGGCGAACCGGCGTTACATCGGGTCTACGGTCGCGACATCGCGCTCAACGCCGGCAACGCGATGTACTTCCTGCCGTTGAAGGTCATCACGCAGGACCCGGCCGACCTCCCGGCCGACCGTCAGCTCGCCGCCTACGAGATGCTGATGGAGGAACTCAACCGGACCCACCTCGGCCAGGGGATGGACATCTGCTGGCACAACGAACGCGAGGTCCGGGTCGGCACCGAGGAGTACCTCGAGATGTGCGCGTGCAAGACCGGCTGTCTCGGTCGGATCGTCGCCCGGCTGGCCGCGATCATCACCGGTCAGCCCCGCGAGGTCGAGGCAGCCGTCGCCACGTACGCCGAACTGACTGCCGTCGCCTTCCAGATCGGCGACGACATCCTCGACGTCGAACACTCCCTCGGGCGAGCCGGTGAGTTCGGAAAGGAGTTCGGCAACGACATCCGCGAGGGCAAGAAGACGCTCATGGTCATTCACGCCGTAGGCGAAAGCGAGCCGGAGCGCGCCCGCCGACTGCAGGACATCCTCGAGGCCGACGACAACACCGACGACGAGATCCTCGAGGCCCTCGAGATCCTCGAGGACGCCGGCAGCGTCGAGTACGCCCGCGAACGCGCACTCGAGTTGGCCGCAGAGGCGCGCGCAGCGATCGAGGGCCTCGATTTCGACGACGAAACGACCCGGAAACTCGAGGAGTTCACGGAGTTCGTCATCGACCGCGACGAGTAGCGGATCCGTGCGGTATCAGTCTTTCCACCGTCCCGACTTCTCCCCGTGAAACTCGCCTTTCGCCTCCCGACCGCGCGGCCAGACGGTGACCACCGTCGCCGCGAGGAAGAACGCGGCGACGACGGCGACGACGATCGGACCCGAAACGCCGGGGACGGAGGCGGTCTGCGTCCACGTCTCCTTCGGCGTGTACAGCGTGATCCGGAAGAGCCACGCGATCCCCAGCAGCAGGTAGAGCGGGTAGTAGATGCGGCGCAGCCGACGTGAGATGGCTTCCCAGTAGGAGACCTTGAACGTCGGCCGGCGCAGATCCTCGGCGAGTTCGGCCCGCCACGCCTCGAGCACCGCGTCGCTCGGCTCGAGGGCGTTCGCGAAGACGTTCTCCTCGATGAGGCGGATACGGGCGCGGCTGGCGTCGTAGACCCGGTACCGCCGGACGTCGAACAGGAGGAACAGCGAGACGCCGACGATGCCGATCAACAGCAGGTACGCGGAGACGTCGCCGCCCTGAAAGGCGAGCGCGAGAACGGCCGTGACCGCGACGATGGCCCAGTCGGTCGTGAGGTCGAGCCGCGAGAGGAGGTTCCCAGACTGCGACATCTCGCCGCGGTAATAGTGGGGCAGTAGCGCGAGGAACTCCTCGCGGTCCGTCGCCGCGACGGTGGCGACGTTGCGCTCCTCGTGCGCGGTCGAATCGAAATCCTCGGGGATCGGCTCAGTCATCGGCCGCCTCCGACCTCGAGAGGGGCGACGGCAGTCGACAAGCGGTGACGCGGGCGAACGTCCCGCCGCCGGAGAGAGGAACGGGGACGCCGGGCGATCGTTCTCTCAATACCATGTCACTAGTAGGCCGGGTGCGACGATGACCTTTCCGCCGGTGACCGCCGGGTGACGGGCCGAACTGCCGTCACGACACCACGACCGTCACGGAACCCGACGGGTAGGGCCAGATACTACACCCCCGACGTTGAACGGCGGATATGGCCGACCACTCGAGGCAGGTCAGATCCGAGCGGGCCGACGCCGCGAAGCCGTGGCCGCTCCTCGTCGCTCTCGGACTCGTCGGCTCGGAGGTCGGGCTCGTCGTGGGCCTCCTCCCCGTCGCCGTCGCCGGTCTCGTCGTCTTCGCAGCGAGCGTCGCCGGCATTCTAACCGACGCCGAGTACGTCGATCGGCCCGGCAGGCTCGCGGCCGGTTTCGGTGCCGCGTTCGTCGTCATCGGCGCGGTGCTGGCCGCTCACGGGACCGGGACACTGCCGATCGGCCTCCTCGAGCCCCTCTCGGGGCTGACGAGTCGCGGCGTCGCACTCGTCGGGGCGGGCGTCGTGACGATGGCCGGAGCCACCGTCCTCCGATTTCGGCGGGCTCGAGACGAGCGATAGCCGTCGCGAAACCGAGATCCAAGACCGAACCATGAGCCGACGTGCCTACGACGCGGAGATCGCGCTCGACCTCGCAGTCAATGCCATTCCGTTCCTGATCATCGGCTTCTTCGTCGCCGTCTTCGCGCTGTTCAACCCGTGGGGGTTCGATCTCCTCCAGTCGACGGTTCAGTTCGCCATTCTCGTGACGACGATGCTCTCGCTGGCGATCGTGACCCTCGTCGCGGCCAGGAGGATCGAGACGGACGACCGTACGCGAGGCGATTCGTCCGAGACCTGACGGTCGTCCGAGCGTCGATACCCACCGGTTCAATTGATGATGAGAACGAACCCGGTCACCGCCATCAGGGCCGCGATACCGACCAGCAGGAGCAAGAACAGTTCCTTCTCCTTCATGTGCACTCGCTCACCGTCCGGGCGCAAAAACCTACTTCCGCAGTGGCGTCCCTGATATCGTGCCTGACGGTCGTCGGCTCACCGGTCGGAGCGTCGTCGTGAGCCTAGGCCTCGCGCTGGTCGCCGCGACCGCCGCCTTCGGCGCGTTGCTCGGTGCGACCCTCCCGACCCAGATGGGCGTGAACGAAATTACGCTCTTCACGATCGCAGTCCCCGTCTCACCGCTCACGCTGGCCGCCTACGGGGCCGTCGCGATGGGGATCGCACTGACGACGGCCGGACTCGTCGTCCACGCCGTCTCGCGGCGCGTCGACACGCGGGACGGGGATACTGCGTAGCCGGCGATTCGGGCGGGTTCGCACCAATTCCGCGCTCGAGTCGCGATCAGGCCAGTCCTATCTGCTCGCTGTAGGCACCGTACCGCTCCTCGAAGACGCCCATAATTTCGCCCATCGTCGCATAAGCTTTCACCGCGTCGACGATGTACGGCATCGTATTCTCGCCGCGCTCGCAGGCGTCGTCGAGCGCCTCGAGCGCGTCCTCGACTTCCTCGTCGTCGCGCTCTTCTTTCACCGACTCGAGGCGGTCGAGCTGGCGCTCGGCCGTGGTCTCGTCGATCTGGAGGATGTCGGGACTGGTGTCCTCCTCGAGGGTGTACTCGTTGACGCCGACGACGACCTCCTCGCCGCGCTCGACGCGCTCCTGGTACTCGTAGGAGGCCTCCTGGATCTCCCGGAGGAAGTAGCCGTCCTCGATGCCCTTGAGGATACCGTCGCGGACGGAGCCGTCGCCCATCTCGCGGATCTCCTCGATGTAGCGCATCGTCCGCTCCTCGATCTCGTTGGTGAGCGTCTCGACGGCGAAGGAGCCGCCCATCGGGTCGACGATGTCGGCCGCGCCGGACTCCTCCGCGATGATCTGCTGGGTTCGCAGGGCGACCCGGACGGCCTTCTCGCCGGGCAGCGCCAGCGCCTCGTCGAAGCTGTTGGTGTGCAGCGACTGGGTGCCCCCGAGGACGCCGGCCAGCGCCTGAATCGTCACCCGGACGACGTTGTTCAGCGGCTGCTGGGCCGTCAGCGACTGGCCCGCCGTCTGCGTGTGGAACTTCAGCCGTTTCGACTCGTCGGCCTCGGCGTCGTACCAGTCGTCCATCACGCGCGCGTAGATCCGGCGGGCCGCGCGGAACTTCGCGATCTCCTCGAAGAAGGAGTTGTGGCAGTTGAAGAAAAAGGAGAGCCGCGGCGCGAACTCGTCGACCTCGAGCCCGCGGTCGACGGCGTCCTCGACGTAGCCGAAGCCGTCCGCGAGGGTGAACGCCAGCTCCTGTACCGCCGTCGATCCCGCCTCGCGGATGTGGTAGCCCGAGACCGAGATGGGATGGAATTTCGGCGTCTCCTCGGTGCTGAACTCGAGGACGTCTGTCACGAGATCGAGGGAGGGTTCGGGCGGGATCACCCACTCCTTCTGCGCGATGAACTCCTTGAACATGTCGTTCTGCAGGGTGCCGCGAAGCTGTTCTCGCGGTACTCCGCGTCGATCGGCCAGGGCGACGTACATCGCGTAGATCACCGGCGCGGAGGGATTGATCGTAAAGGACGTCGAGATCTCCGCGAGATCGATCCCGTCGAAGAGGATTTCCATATCTCGGAGCGTGTCGACCGCGACGCCTTCCTTGCCGATCTCGCCTTCGCTCATCGGGTCGTCCGAGTCCAGCCCCATCAACGACGGCATGTCGAAGGCCACGGAAAGCCCGGTCTGGCCCTCGTCGATCAGGTAGTGAAACCGCTCGTTGGTCTCCTCTGCGGTGCCGAAGCCGGCGAACTGTCGCATCGTCCACGTCCGCCCGCGGTACATCGTCGGGTACGGTCCGCGCGTGTAGGGCTCCTCGCCCGGGAAGCCGAGGTCCTCGAGGTAGTCCAGTTCCGAGACGTCCGCCGGCGTATACAGGCGGTCGACCTCGTGGTTCGAGACGGTCGCGAACCGGTCCTGCCGTTCGCCGTGGCGCTCGAGGACCGACTCGAGCGTCTCGGCTTCCCATCGCTCTCCAGCGTCGCGGATTTCCCGGAGCTCGTCCTCGTCGTACATGGTCGTAATATTTGCCGACGACGCAATGAAGGTTCGGGGACGACGGGTCGCGGTGAGAACCGGCCGTCGGCGGCGACGCGGCGGTCAGTGCTGGTGGCGTTCGTACGCGGCCGTGAGCCGGTCGTCGGCCCAGTCGACGTCGACGAGGTTCGTCGGCGTTCCGGAGAGCCCATCGCGGCTGACGACCTCGAACGTCCGATTGCGCGCGTCCGGCGTGAACGGCGCGGCGGCCATGATCCGGGCGACGTCGGCCCGCGGGATCGACCCCGAGACGGAGTCGCCGCCCTCACCGACGAGGATGTCGTCGCTCGGCGGGTCGTTCGTGAGCTTCCCCGGACGGATGATCGTGTACTGTACTCCCGACCGGCGAAGCGACACCTCGGCGTCGTGCTTGGCCGACAGCGAACCTCGAACGACGAGCCGGGCCGGGAGCGGCATCCCCGCCTTCGAGTTTCCGACGCCGATTGCGCTCTCGAGGACGAAATGCGAGACCCCTTCGGCTACCGCGGCAGTCACGAGGTTGATGACGCCCGTTCGGTCGACCAGCTTTCCGCCGGTCACGTGGCGGTAACTCGGCGGCGTCCCGAGCGCACAGCAGACGATATCGCAGTCCTCGACCGCCGCGACGGCGTCGGCAGATTCGAAGAAGTCGGCCACCATCACCTCGTCCGCGCCGTGGCGCTCGAGCGTGTCGACGTTGGCGTACGATCGCGTCGTCGCGCGGACGTCGAGGTCGGTCGGTCGGAGAACGGACAGGAGTTCCTGTCCGGTCGCGCCGCTAGCACCGGCCAGCAGGACTCGGTCAGGATTGCGTGATCCAGCCATCGGACGAGGTACTGCGCGGACACGGAAAACCCTCACCAGCGGTCGACGGTACTGACCGTCCGTCCGCGAAGAACGTGAGACAGCGTCGCAGGCGGCTCCTCCCAAACGGGGCGTTCACTCCTTTTCGACGTCGTCCTCGTCGGACTGGAGCCGCTGTGTCGTCCGGACGAGCGGATGGCGTGCGTAGTCGACGACTTCGATGTCGTCGATCCGCTCGAGGTCTTCCTTCTCGGCCGTCTGCGCCATGCCGAGATCGATCTCTTGGTCGACGACGATGACGTAGGCGTCCATCTCGTCGATCCCGAGCCGGTCGGACGCGAGCACGCGGTGGTGGCCGTCCGCCAGCAAGAGGGTTCCGTCGTTGTCGATGACCACCAGCGGCTCGGCCAGGCCGCGCTCGAGTTCGTAGCGCCGCCCCTCGAGTTCGTCGGCGTAGACCCGGCCTTGCGTCGGCGTGAGGTCCTCGAGGGGGATGGTGCGCCGCTCTTCGGTCAGGTCGATCTCGTGGATCTGTTCCAGGGTGCGCATCAGCTTGCCGACCTTCTCGGGGGTCGCGCGCTCGATCTGGCTCCGGATGACGTCGGCGTTGGAGATGATCCCCACGAGGTTACCTGCGTCGTCGACGACGGGGAGTTTCTGGATGCCCGATCGGAGGATGACCCGGGCGGCGTCGTTTACTTTCATGTCCGGGTGGGCGACCAGCAGATCGGTCGCCATGACCTTGAAAATCGGATCGTCGTCCTCGGCGAGCAGCAGATCGCGGGCGCTGACGAAGCCCTCGACGCGGCGACGCTCGCAGACGGGAAAGCCGCTGTGCTCCTCGCTCTCGGCGATCCGCGTCGCGACATCGCTGACGGTCTCGTCGGGCGACACCGTCGCCACGTCGCGCGTCATGTAGTCCTTGACTCGTGGTTTCGTCCGGTCCGACACGACCTCCATACCGGCATAAACGGGAGCCGCGCGCAAAAGTACTGTCACTGCGGTCGGCCTCGAATCACGCCGATTCGCCGTCTTCGCGCTCGCCTCGCTGCGTGAACAGCCACTCGCTGGTCTGCGTGTAGGCCCCCACCGGAACCCCCGGTCGCGTCTCCAGGGCCTCGTAGAATCGGTTGGTGATGACCTCCTCGACGACGCTGACGATCGACTCGATCTCCTCCTCGCCGTCGGCGCTGCCGAGGATCCCGATCTCGAGTTGCGCGCCGGCCATGTCGGCGTGACCGCCGGCGCTGCCGATCCGATCGAAGGCGTCCCGGAGCGTCTCGCCCAAGTCGACGTCAGCCGCTCGCGATCGGGCCGAGAGATACACCATCTCACCGTCGAAGCCGAAGACGAGCGTCGTCTCGACACCCTCCATCGCGAGCAACTGGTCGGCCGCCTGGGGGAGCGCGTCGCGGTCGCCGATCCGGCCGACGCTGGCGACGGCCACGGAATCGCGCTGGTCGCGGTTCTTGATCGCCCGTGCGATCGTCTCCAAAGTGTCGCCCTCGAGCGAGGGCTGTTCGATCTGGCGGAGGAGCGACGTATCGACGTGCGAATACAGGCGCGACGCGGCCCGGAAGTCGGCGGGCGAAACTTCCCGGGTGAAGTCGTTCGTGTCGACTCTGATACCGTACAACAGCGCAGTTGCCGTCGACGGGTCGAACGGGAGATCGAACCGGTCGACGTACTCGGTCAGGACGGTGCTGGTCGCACCGGCCCCCTGGCGCAGATCGACGAACTCGCCGGGAACCGGACCCCGCGGCGGGTGATGGTCGATGACGATGTCCGGACGGAGATCCACGGGCAACTGGTCGTTGACACCGGGCCGCGAGTGGTCGACCAACGCGAACGCCGCGTACTCCTCGAGCGAGTCGCCGGGATCCAAATTTCGCAGGTCGAGATCGAGCAGGTTGACCATCGCTCGGTTCTCCTGATGAGAGATGTCGCCGAAGTAGCAGGCGTCGGCGTCGACCCCAACGAAGTCGGCGATGTCGGCGAGCGCAACCGCGCTGGCGATCGCGTCGGGGTCCGGGTTGTCGTGGGCCACCACCGCGAGCCGGCCGTCGATCCCGGACAGCAGCTCCCGAAGTTCGATAGCGGCTTCGGCCGACGGACTCGCCGCGTCCTCGAGCACCCGTTCGGCGATGGCGCTCGAGGGGTCGACGAGGCGATCGGCGAGGTCGTCGAACCGCTCGCGGTCGGCTGCGGTCGCGTTGCCGCCCACGTAGGCTACGATCGCCGCGTCCGGAAACCGGTCCCGGGCGGCCTCGAGCGCGGTCCGATTGACGTCGGTGCGGTCGCCGGCGACGAAGATCACGTCCGGGGTATCGACCGTCGCGATCGTCTCCGGGTCGGCCGGATTGGCACGTCTGGCCGGCACACTCTCGTCGCGCAGGGTCTCGACGACGCCCTCGTCGTCGGTGATGGCGAGCAATCGCCCGCCGCCGCGCTCGGACAGTCGCTGCGTGACCTGCCGACAGATGGTCCCGCAGCCGAGCACGAGCCAGAAAACCATTTGTCGCGGCTTGCGACCGCGACGGGTAAAAGCTACCGGGTCCCTCTCGTCAGGCGATGACCGCGGCGGCCGCCTCGAGCGCGGCGTCGGCAATCGGATCGAACGCCGGCAGGATGACCACCGTCATCACGGCGGCGGCGACGACCGCCGCGTAGAGCGCGGTCGGCTGGGCCAGCCGCTCCCGGTCGATGATCGGCTCCTCGATCCAGAGCGCCTTGACCAGCCGCGAGTAGTAGTACAGCGACAGCGCACTGTTGACGACGAGCGCGCCGGCGAGGACGAGCAAGACCGTGTTGTCCGCGGCCGCCTCGAGCGTCGCGGTGTACAGCAGGTACTTGCTCCAGAACCCGCCGAACGGTGGGACGCCCGCGAGGCTGAACATGAAGACGGCCATCGCGGCGCAGGCGACGGGTGCCTTCTTCGAGAGGCCGTTGTAGTCCTCGAATCGGGGGCCGACACCCCAGTACTCGGCCAGCCCGACGAACAGGAACGCGCCCGTGTTCATGAAGCCGTAGACGAGCAGGTGCATCATGGCCGCGCCCATGACGAACTCGCCGCCGTCGGCCGTGATTCCCGCCAGCCCGATCAGCACGTAGCCGGCGTGGCCGATCGAGGAGTACGCGAGCATCCGCTTGACGTTCTCTTGGGTCGCGGCCGCGAAGTTGCCGACCGTCATCGTGACGAGCGCGAGGATAACGAACGCCCACGTCCACTCGACACCGATGACGTCGGTCGTCGCCTCGAGCGGGAACGCCGTCGTGAACACGCGGAAGGCGAGCACGAAGCCGGCAGCCTTCGAGGCCGAGGAGAGGAACGCGGAGATCGGCGCGGGCGCGCCCTCGTAGGCCTCCGGAGCCCAGAAGTGGAAGGGGACGCTCGCGGTCTTGAACGCGATCCCACCGATCAGCATCAGGATGCCCAGTCCGAGCAGGCCGCCCATCTCGCCGGCGTTTTGCAGTCCCGTCGCGATGTCCGGGAGCCGCAGCGAGCCGGTCGCGCCGTAGACCAGCGACACGCCGTAGACGAAGATCGCAGAGGACAGCGCGCCGATCAGGAAGTATTTCAGTCCCGCTTCGACGCTGCCGCGGTTGTCCTTCAGGATCGCGACAAGTGCGTACGACGGCAGGCTCGTCAGCTCGAGGGCGATGAAGATCGTCACGAGGCTGTTCGAGGCGGCCATCATCGCCATCCCGGTCGCCGCGAGGGTCACGAGCGAGTAGTACTCGGCCTGGTAGGTGTGATCCCGCAGGTAGTCGTAGCTCGCGACCGCGACGAGCGCGGTGACGGTCGCGATGATGATCATGAAGTACAGCGCCAATCGGTCGACGACGAACTGGCCGCCCATGATCTCGATGACGCCGTAGTTCTCGATCCCCGTCGCGCCGACGCCGGCGACGGTGAACCAGACGGCGACGGCCAGCGAGGCCAGCGAGCCGACGACGGCGGTACCGGCCAGCAGCGGCCGGTTCGTCGAGCGCGGGTCGATGCTGTCTATCAGAAACAGGACGAGTGCCGTCCCGGCCAGAATCAGTGCCGGCGCGAGCGCCGCCCACTCGGGGAGTTGGACGACCGCCATCAGAGCTCACCTCCCTGCTGGATGATCGGATCGATTGCGTCGGTTATCATGTCGAAGATCAGGTCGGGGGCCACGCCCAGCGCGATGATCAGTCCCAGCAGGACGACCATCGACGCGACGTCGTGGACTGGCGCGCGGCCGACCTCGTAGTCGGTCTCGAGTCGATACGGGCCGAACACCGTCCGCTGGAGCGCGAACAGCAGGTAGCCGGCGACGATGACGATGCCGAACATCGCGAGCGCCGTAAAGAGGGGCGCGTAGTCGAAGCCGGCACCGAACGCGCCGAAGAAGATGAAGTACTCGGCGGCGAAGCCGGACATCAGCGGCAGCCCCATGTAGCCGAACGCGCCGGCGATCAGGATCCCGACCGCGATCGGCATCCGATCTGCCATCCCGGACATGTCGGTGACCATCCGGGTGTGGGTGGCGTTGTAGATGACGCCGACGGCCATGAACATCAGCCCCGAGATGAGGCCGTGCGAGACCATCTGGAACGTCGCGCCGCCGACCCCGAACTGGGTGTAGGCGACCAGTCCGAGGATGACGTAGCCCATCGAGGAGACTGACGAGTAGGCGACGATCCGTTTGAGGTCGGTCTGGGCGAGCGCGAGCATCGCCCCGTAGATGACGCTGATGACCGCGACCGCTGCGATCGGGACTGCGTAGGTCGCGACCTGCTCCGGGAACATCGTGAAGTTGAACCGCAGCAGGGCGTAGGTCCCCATCTTCAGCAGGACCCCCGCCAGCAGCACCGACGCCGGCGTCGGTGCCTCGACGTGGGCGTCCGGCAGCCACGTGTGGAACGGCACCACGGGCACCTTCACCGCGAAGCCGAGGAACAGCCCGACGAAGACGACCGACGCGAGGGTCGTCCCCTCGAGGCCGAAGAAGCTGCCTGGCCCGCCCTCGAGCATCGCCGTCGCAATCTCGGGCAGCGCGAACGACGAGACGTCGAGCCCGAAGACCAGCGCGATGAAGGAGCCGAACATCACCAGCGACGCGACGTTCGTGTAGACGAAGAACTTGATCGCGGCGTACTTCCGGCGTGGACCGCCCCAGATGCCGATCAGCAGGTACATCGGGATCAGGACTGCCTCCCAGAAGACGAACCACAGGAAGAAATCGAGCGCCGAGAAGACGCCGATCAGCATCGCCTCGATGAACAGGATCAGACCGTAGAACTGCGACTCGCGCTCGTCGATCGGCGTCCACGAACTGACGATCGCGAGCGTACAGAGGATCGTCGTCAGGACGACCAGCGGTAGGCTGATCCCGTCGAGCCCGACGAACCACGAGATCGTGTACTCGCCGACCTCGAGCCACGCCGCCTGCGACTCGAACGCGAGTTCGCCGTCGAGCAAGGCGTTCCCGCTGCCGTCGAAGGCGGCGAACAGCCACAGCGACAGCGCCGCCGGGACGAGGCTGATCGCGAACGCCAGTTTGCCAGCGATACGATTCGGCGCGACGAACGTGACCAGCGCGCCCACCAGTGTCACCGCGAGCAGAATCTCTATCATCATACGAACCACCCTCCGAGAACGCCGAGAATCAGCAATAAGCCGATAAACCCGGCGACCAGCAACGCCGCGTAGTTAGTCACGATACCCGTCTGTAGTCGTTTCATCCAGTTGCTCCCGAACAGACTGATCGTCGACGTGCCGTTGACGACGCCGTCGACGATCGTCTGATCGAATCGGTCTGCGGCTCGAGCAAGCGGCAGCGTGAATCCGCGGGCGAGCCAGACCTGGTACTCGTCCTGGTAGTAGTTGCTCTTGAGGACGCGGTACGCGCCGCCGAGTTTCCGGGTGTGGCGTTCCGGCTCGGGCACGTTGTACAGCGTGTGTGCCGCGAACGCGCCGGCCAGCGCCAGCCCGAGCGAGAGCCCGGCGCTCAACAGCAACGTGGTCGTTTCGGACCCGATGGCGCCCTCCTCAAAGGCCACCGTCTCGTGGTAGGCGTGATAGGTCAGCCCCTCGACGTAGCCGTACTCGCCGTCGAGCCAGAACTCGAGGAACGTGATGTCCATCCCCGCGAGTTTGGCGACCGGGGCCATGTTTACCAGTCCGGCGACGGCCGCGAGGACGCCCAGCGCGAGCAGGGGCACCTTGATCGACCAGCCGACCGGGTGCGGGTCCTCGGCCGTCTCGGTCCGCGGCTCGCCGTGGAAGGTCAGGAAGACCATTCGGAACGTGTAGAAGCCGGTGAAGAACACCGCCACGAGCCCCATCGCGTAGGCCGCGAGGATGACTGGCTGCTCTAAACCGACGATCAGCGCGTCGAACAGGACCTCGTCTTTCGACCAGAAGCCCGAGAAGGGGACGATCCCCGCGAGCGCGAGCGCGCCGGCGAGGAACGTGTAGTAGGTGATCGGCGCCTTGTCCTTCAGGCCACCCATCTCCCACATGTCCTGTTCGTGGTGCATGAGGACGATGACGGCCCCGGCACCCAGGAACAGCAGCGCCTTGAAGAAGGCGTGGTTCATGAGGTGGAAGACCCCGGCGACGTAGCCGCCGACCCCGAGGCCGAGCATCATGTAGCCGTACTGGCTGATCGTCGAGTAGGCCAGTACCTGCTTGATGTCGTCTTTGACGACACCCATCGTCGCCGCGAAGAGCGCGGTGAAGCCGCCCACGAAGGCGATGATCGCCAGCGCGGTCGGCGACAGGGCGTAGTAGCCGAACATCCGCGCGACGAGGTAGACGCCGGCCGCGACCATCGTCGCCGCGTGAATGAGCGCGGAGACGGTGGTCGGACCCTCCATCGCGTCGGGCAGCCAGGTGTGGAAGGGGAACTGTGCGGACTTGCCCAGCACCCCGCCGAGCACGAGCAGTCCGGTGATCGTCACCCACGTCTGGGCGTCGAACCCGAACAGCGTCGCGCCGTCGTCGATCGCCGTCTCCGCGGCGGCGACGAACGACTCCTCGCCGGCGAAGCCGACTGTACCGAACGTCGCCGCGATGGCGACGACCCCGATCAGGAAGAAGTAGTCACCGAAACGGGTGACGAGGAACGCCTTCTTCGCGGCCGAGGGCGCGGATTCCGTGCGGAACCAGAACCCGATCAGCAGGTACGAACACAGCCCGACGAGTTCGAAGAACATGAACGCCATCAGCAGGTTGTCCGCGAAGACGAACGCGAGCATGCTGAAGGTAAAGAGGCCGAGTTCGGCGTAGTACCGCCGCAGTCCGGTCTCCCCTTCGGCGTTCATGTATCCGAGGCTGAACACGTGGACGAGGAGGGCGACCAGCGAGACGATCACCAGCATGAGCGCCGAGAGCGGATCGATCAGGATCCCGAACGAGAAGGCGATCGTCTCGACGCCGGTTTCGCTGGCGGCCGAACCGGCCGTCCACTCGTACAACGTCGTGTGATGGGCGTTCCCGCCGGCGACGCTCGCGAACATGACGAGCGAGATCAGGAGCGAGCCCGCCGTCGCGATGATGCCGGGGAACGCGCCTTTCTTCGGCAGGTGTTTCCCGAACAGCAGCGTGACGGCGAAGGCCACGAGCGGGAGCACTGCGATCGCCGGTGCGAATCCGAACGGTCCTGTTGCTGTTGCTGCCATCTTACCACCTCATCGTCGTCGGAACCGTGACGTCGACGTCACGGAAGTTACGGTACAGCACCAGGATGATCCCGAGTCCGACGGCCACCTCGGCGGCGGCCAGCGCCATCGTGAACAGCGCGAACAGCTGGCCCGTGAGGTTGCCGTGATAGAACGCGAACGCGATCAGATTGATATTCGCCGCGTTCAGCATCAGTTCGACGGACATCAGGAACAACAGTGCGTTGCGACGCGTCAGAATACCGAACAGCCCGATGGAGAACAGCGCCATCGACAGCAGTACGTAGTACTGTACGTCGACGGTCATCGGGTCTCACCTTCCCCATCGGCAGATTCGTCGGCCTCGACTTCGCTCGGCTCACCGCCGTCAGACCCTCGGTCTGACGTGGATCGCGGTCCATCCGCGGACCGCTCACCGCCGTCGGCGACGGTCGGTTGCGCTCCCTCGCTGGCGCTCGAGGCGTCGCCGGTCGTCGAGAGCGCGGCGACGGGTTCGCCACTCTCCTCGCGTTTCGCGAGGACGAGCGAGGCATCGAGCGCGGCGTCGAGCGCGACCGCGACGAGCAAGACGGCGGCGAGGAACGGTTCGGTGCCGCCGATCTGCTGGAGTTCGTCGAAGCCGAACAGCGCGTAGCCGAGCTCGGCGGTGATGGAGACGTCGTTGGGGAAGCCGGCCCCCGCGGCCTGGGTCATCGGCTCGAACGCCGTGTTCAACGTAATGAGCGCCATCACGCCGAACAGCCCGACGGCGAGCAGTCCCGGAACGAGCGTCTTGCCGAGTCGGAGCTTCGGACCGGTCGTCATGCCTGTACCACCTCTGCGTCGGCGTCGGATTCGTCGCGCTGGGTCAGCATGACGGCGAACGTGATGAGGACGAGGACCCCGCCGACGTAGACGAGGACCTGCATCATCGCGACGAACTCCGCCGCCAGCATCACGTAGTGGACCGCCACGCTGAGCAGCGCCACGCCGAGCAGGAGCGCCGAATGCCACGGGTCCTGCACGAGGACGACACCCACCGCGCTGGCCAGCGTGACGAACGCGAACAGCGCGAACGCGATCAGCTCGTAGTTCATGTGTTGGTAGTTGGTGCCCGTTTGCGGGACGGGCGGACCCGTTACTGGTAGTCGACCTCTCCCTCACCCTCGCCGACCCACGCGCCCCGGTCGGGTTCGCGCGAGGCCAGCGGATCGATGTCCTTGTACCACGGCACCGCCTTCAGCTGCTCTTTGTTGTAGACGAAGTCGTGTTTCGTGTCCGCGGTGAACTCGAAGTTCTCCGTCAGCAGAATGGCGTCGACAGGACAGACCTCCTCACAGAGCCGACAGTAGATGCACTGCCCGATGTGGAGGTTGTACTGTTCGCCGTTTCGCTGCTCGTCCATAACGATCTGGATCGTGTCGTTCGGACAGACGTTCTCGCACTGCCGACACCAGATGCACCGCTCCTGACTGAACTTGTGGACGCCGCGGAAGCGTGGCGACACGTCGGGTGCGGTCTCCGGGTACTCCACCGTGAAGGTGGAGCCGTCCAGCGCATGCTTCATCGTCGTTGCCATCGATTTGAGTATCCCGATCATGCTATCAGCCCCACGATTACCGCTGTCAGGACGAGATTGGCGAAGGCCAGCACCAGCAGCCCCTTCCAGCCGATCTCGATCAGTTGGTCGATTCGAACCCGCGGCACGGCCGAGCGCAGCCACTGCGTCGCGAGGAACACCGCCCAGATCTTGATGAGGAACCAGACGATTCCCGGCAGCACGGGCCCGGCGGGGCCGCCGAGGAAGATTGTCGCGATGATCGCACCGCCGAGGAAGATGTGGAGGAACTCCCCGAGGTAGATCAACACGAAGTAGACCGAGGAGTACTCGGTCTGGTAGCCTGCGACGATTTCGGTCGGTGCCTCCGGCGTGTCGAAGGGGTTGCGGCCGACCTCCGCGAAGTTCGCGACGAGGAACAGGACGAACGCGAAGGGGTTGACCAGCGCGTACCACGTCGGAATCGAGACGCCAGCGATCTCCACCAGCGTCTCGTGCTGTGCAGCCACGATCTCGCCCATCTGCAAGGTGCCGGCGAAGATCACGACCGACATCCCGGTGACGACCAGCGGGATCTCGTAAGCGATGTTCTGTGCCACCGCACGGAGCCCGCCGATCAGGGAGTACTTGTTCGACGACGAGTAGCCGGCCATCACCAGGCCGATGCTCGCGATGCCCGACACTGCGAAGACGTAAGCGAGCCCGACCTCCGGATCCGCGAGGTGGATCCCGCTGCCCATCGGGATCACGGCGAAGCCAAGCAGCGCCGATCCCGCGACGACGATCGGCGCGAGGTCGTAGGCCGGCCGGTCCGCGTTCTCGGGAATGATCAGCTCCTTCGAGAGGAGCCGGACCGCGTCGGCGACGATGATGAAGATGCCCGCCGGCCCGAGCCGGTTGACCGCGATTCGGTCGGTGAAGGCAGCGGTGATCTTTCGCTTCGCCCACGGCCCCGCGACGCCGGTCATCGCGAGCATCAGGCTGCCGACGATGGCGGCCGCGACGAACGCCGCGACGAGCTCACCGGCGAGCCCGAATCCGTCGAGACCGGTCAGTTCGCCGATCCGTTCGGGGAGCAAGACCGTATCCTGGAGCGGATACGCAGAGACGCCAGCCGACATACTAGCGGTCCACCTCCCCGAGAACGATGTCGAGGCTGCCCAGCGACGCGATCAGGTCCGGGACGTACTCGCCTTCGGACATCTCGGGCAGCGCCGAGAGGTTGTGGAAGCACGGACTCCGAATCTTGAACCGCCCCGGCTTGTCCGTCCCGTCCGAGCGGATGTAGATTCCGAGTTCGCCCTTCGCGGCCTCGACGCTGCGGTAGATCTCCGTGTCCGCGTCCGGCTTGAGCGTCCGCGGGACGTTGCTCTGGACCGTCCGCTCGTCTTCGGGCCAGTCCTCGAGCAGGTCGAGACACTGCTCGATGATCTTCGCGGACTCCTCGACCTCCTGCATGCGAACGAGCACGCGGCTGTAGTTGTCGCAGCCGTCCTTGGTGACGACGTCCCACTCGAGGTTCTCGTAGTAGCCGTAGGGGTCGTCTCGACGGAGGTCGTAGTCGATCCCGGAGCCGCGGGCGACGGGCCCGGTACAGCCGTACTGTTTGGCGACCTCGGGCTCTAAGATGCCCGTGTTGTGCGTCCGAATCTGGAAGATTTCGTTGCCGGTCAGTAGGTCGTGGTACTCGTCGACCTTGGCGGGAAGCCCGTCGAGGAAGTCCCGCGTCTTCTCGACGAACTCCTCGCGGGGTTCGGGCAGGTCCCAGGCGACCCCACCCAGTCGGAAGTAGTTGAACATGAGCCGCTGGCCGGTGAGATCCTCGAGTATGTCCTGTACGACTTCGCGGTCGCGCATCCCGTACTGGAAGATGGCGGTGAAGTCACCGTAGACGTCCAGCGCGAACGTCGCCAGCGCGAGCATGTGCGAGGCGATCCGGCAGAGCTCCGCGCCCATCGTCCGGATGACCTGCGCGTAGTCGGGGACCTCGATGTCCGCGAGGTCCTCGGCCGCTCGCGCGTAGGCCCACTCGTTGAGGAGGCCGGCCGAGACGTAGTCCCAGCGATCCGGGTAGGGCATGATCTGGTGGCGGTAGGTGCCCTGCTGGCACATCTGCTCCTCGCAACGGTGGAGGTAGCCGATGTCCGGATCGACGTCGACGACCGTCTCGCCGTCGAGGACTGTCTCGATGTGGAGCACGCCGTGGGTCGCCGGGTGGTGGGGACCGATGTTCAGGAACATCGTGTCCGACTCGTCGTCGTGGTGGTCCGGCTGGACCGGATTGGCGTGTTCGGTCAGGGTGACGATCTGCGGTTTCTCCTGATCGTAGCCCCGCGAGAGCGGGTGACCCTGCCAGGTCTCGGGCAGGAGGATCCGTCGCGGATCCGGATGGCCCTCGTAGTCGATGCCGACGAGGTCGAACGCCTCCCGTTCGTGCCAGTCGGCGGTCCGGAACACCGGTTCGGCGGTCTGACTGACCGGCTCGTCGGTGGTCGTCGGCACGACGACGCTCACCTCCTGGGTCGGATCGACGTACTTCCGGAGGTGGTAGATCGATTCGTACCGGTCGGGGTACTCCTGAGCCGTGAGACAGGCCAGGTGGTCGAAGCCGGCCTCGTCACGCAGATCCGAGAGGACGCTCTGGACGTCGTCGGGTCGGATGACGAAGCCCGGTGCGTTCAGGTGATCGTCGCGTGCGAGCGCGCGGTCGCCGATCAGCGCCTCGAGTTCGTCCTCCGAGACTTCGACCGGCGGTCGCTGTCCTCGCTCGAGTCCCGTGCTCATGGTGAATCAGCCCAGTTGTAGCGCATGACGAGGTCGTCTTCGTCGATGTCGTCGGCGAGTTTCTGCACGAGTTCGTCCTTCTGCAGGTCGCCGAACTCCTCGAGTTCGTACGGTTTGACCACGACGGGGGTCGACTCGCCGTTGCGGATGCGTTCCTGGAGTTTGGCGATGCCGTAGACGAGCGCCTCCGGTCGCGGCGGGCAGCCGGGGACGTGGATGTCGATGGGGATGATCTCCTCGGCCCCTTTGACCACGTTGTACCCCTCTTGGAACGGGCCGCCGGAGATGGTACACGAGCCCATGCCGACGACGAACTTGGGTTCGGGCATCTGGTCGTAGACCCGCTTCATGCGGGGGCCGAACTTCGAGACGATCGTCCCGGGGACGATCATCACGTCGGCCTGCCGCGGTGACGCGCGGGGGACCCCGGCTCCGAAGCGGTCGAGGTCGTGTTTGATCGCGTACGTGTGCATCATCTCGATGCTGCAACACGCGATCCCGAACTGCAGCATGAACATCGAGTTGCCCCGAACCCAGTTCATGAACTTGTCGAACTTCGTGAGGATGAACGGGGTGGAGCCGAAGGCCTCGCGGAGTTTGGAGTTGAATCGGTCGTCGGCACCCTCGCCGATCCGCGAGTCGCGGGTGTCCGTCGACGGTGCGGTGCTGCCGTGGATTGTCTGGCGTGGTTGATCGCTACTCATAGTCTGTCTGTATCCAGCTGGCGGGGTGTCCGTGCCCACTGTACCGCGCCGTTGCGCCACGCCCACGCGAGTCCGACGAGCAGGATGGCGACGAACAACAGCATCGGCCCGAGCGCGCGGACGAGCGGGATATCCGCCGCGAGCGCATCCCGATAGACGACCGCCCACGGGAACAGGAGGACGGCTTCGATATCGAAGACGACGAACAGAAGCGCAACCATGTAGTACTGGATGTTGAACCGGATGCGCGTTCCGCCGGTCGGAATCTCGCCACTCTCGTAGGTGGCGCGTTTGCTCGTTTCGGGCACGGTGGGCCGCAGGAGGTACGATGCCGCCATCATACTGAACGGTATCAGTACCCCGACGAGCGCCAACGCCCCGATGGCGATCCAATCATTCATCTCGGTAACGTTCGGAGCTTCAAACCGCACGCATATAAGGGTTGATTCTTCCCTTTTCGGGGGGACGCGGGCCCGTAGCGCGACTTCAGCCCGAAACGATCCTGATGAATAATCACCTTAAATTATATATGGCTGTCCGAGGTGTGGCCGAATCGGAAATCGAGTATTACTCGCGGTGGAAATGGTTCGATACGCACACTGCACCGAGACGGTCACGCTACCGAACCGGTTCGGATATCCGAACGGGTACCGGACTCGAGAGGGGTGGAACGACCGGTTTCAGGCTGTGTTTCGTCAGTCGCGCTGCTGAAACGCGGGCGTCCCGCTGTCGTGGAGTTCTCGAGAGACGTCGCCGACGCCCTCGCGCAGGTCCTGGTGGTACGCCACGAGCCGGTCGCGGACAGTCTCGTGTTGCCGGGCGAGGATCTGGGCTGCCGACAGCGCGGCGTTGAACGACTTCCCAGCGTCGACCGCGACCAGCGGCGCGCCGGTCGGCATGCCGATGACGCTGTCGACGGACTTCTCCTGGACCGGCACCCCGATGACCGGCAGCGGGTACGCGATCGAGGCGGTCATGTTCGGCAGGTCAGCCGACTTGCCGCCGGCGCCGGCGATGACGACCTCGAGGCCGCGGTCCTCGGCCGTCTCGGCGTAAGCCGTCATTAAGTCGGGCGTGCGGTGGGCGGAGGTAACGTACGTCTCGAAGGTAAAACGCTCGTCGGGCGGGTGCTCGTAATCCGTCTGTTCAGCGAAGTCGAGTTCGTCCACGAAGGCGTCGTAGGCTCCGCGGCGCTCGCCGCCGGTCATCATCGTCTCGAGGTCCGAATCGCTGCCCATGACGATCCCCACGTCGGGGGTGTCCTCGGACGGACGGTCCTGTTCGGCTTCGTCGTGCAGGCGATCGATCAGGTCTGAGACGCTGTCGCTCATGGCTGGTCGTGGTCGGGCGAGCGACTTGAAACGGTAGCAAACGTGTCGACCACCCGGGCGGCCCGTAATCGAAACGTTACGATCGGAACGTGACGGCAGCCTCGAGCTCGCGCGCACGCTCGAGCAATTCGTCGACCGCTGCGTCCGCGTCGCCGCCCGAGAGCGTCACGTGGCCCATCTTCCGCAGGGGGCGGGCCTGTCGTTTGCCGTACCAGTGGAGGTGCGCGCCGGGCGTCTCGAGAATTTCGTCGATGTCGCCCAACTGCGCCGGTTGGTCCGTCTCGACGTCCGCGAGCAGGTTCTTCGAGACCGTCGGCGAGCGAAGCTCCGTCGAGCCGAGCGGCCAGCCCAGCACGGCTCGGGCGTGCTGCTCGAACTGCGAACTTTGCGCCCCCTCGATCGTCCAGTGGCCGGAGTTGTGCGGCCGGGGCGCGATTTCGTTGAGCAGGATCTCACCTTCTCGCGGCTGATCGCCGCTCGAGTCGTCCGAGGCGCGAAGCGCCTCGCGCGTTTCGAACAGTTCGATCCCGTACACGCCGCGGCCCTCCATGACATCGAGCACGTCGCGCGCCACCGCGTGGGCGCGTTCGGTGAGGGCCTCGCTCGAGCGTGCGGGGACGATCGTCTCCCGGAGGATCTCCTCCTCGTGGACGTTCTCGCCGATCGGGAAGGTCTCGATTTCGTCGTCGCCTTTGACCGCGATAACAGAGACCTCGCGCTCGAAGTCGACGAACGACTCGACCATCGCGGGGCCGGCGACCGACTCGAGGGCGGCCTCGGCGTCGGCTTTCGACTCGACGGGAACGTTCCCCCGGCCGTCGTAGCCGCCGGTGCGAGCTTTGAGCATCACCGGCGCGCCGTAGTCGTCGATCGCCGCGCGCACGTCGTCGGCGTCGGAGACCGCGCGGAACGGCGGAACCGGCACCCCGGCGTCTTCGAGCTCGCGCTTCTGGACGAGTTTGTCGTGGATGGTCTCGAGCGTCGACGGCTCGGGGTGAACGGGCGTCCCCGTCTCCTCGCTGATCCGGGCCATCACGTCCTGATCCGCGAGTTCGATTTCGAACGTGAGGACGTCGGCCCGTTCGGCGAGCTCGCGGATCCCCGCTTCGTCGTCGAACTCGGCGACGATCTGGTCGCGGGCCACCAACGCCGCCGGACAGTCCGGCGTCGGATCGAGGACGACCACCTCGACGCCCAGCGGCGCAGCCGCCTCGGCGAGCATCCGCCCGAGCTGTCCGCCGCCGACTACGCCGATCGTCGGTCCCGGCGTCCGTAACGTCGTCATTGCGCGGCAGTTGTCGTCGCCCGCGCTTAAGAATTCTCAAACGGACCGTCGCTCGAGACCCGGTCGCTTCGCCACCGCGACCGGGAGAAGACCGGGCCGGATACTCATTCTATAAAAATCCTCGTGTAGAACACCCGGGTCGGAAACTGACAGGTATTACATATCCCGTCTGAAACACATAGCTATGGGTATGAGGACTGACGTTTCGCGGCGGCGGCTGCTCGCCGGGGGGAGTCTCGGCGTTCTCGGATCGCTCGCTGGCTGTCTCGCGACCGGACGAAGCGCGACGGAAACCGTGACGGAGACCTACGGGACCGACGGCGTCGATGCCCTCTCGCTGATCGCCGAGAACGGCTCGGTCACCGTCGAGGGGAACCAGGGCGAGGAGATCGAGGTTCGGGGCCACAAGGCCGCCCCGACCGAGGACGCCCTCGAGTCGCTGACGCTCGAGACCGGACGGAGCGACGGCCACCTCACGGTGGAAACGAACCGAGACGAGACGCCGTTCCTGATCGGTCCCGATGCCAAGATGGACCTCGAAGCGACGGTTCCGGCGGGGGTCCGACTCGCGCGCGCAGAGACGACCAACGGTGATGTCGAGGTCAGTGACGTGACGGGTGAACTGGTCGCAGACACGACGAACGGCAGGATCGACGTCGAGGGCGTCGACGGAGCACTGGTCGCCGACAGCACCAACGGGACGGTACACGCGGCCGGGGTCAACGGCGACGTGCGCGCGGAGACGACCAACGGAAGTATCGACGTCACCCTCGCGGCGGACGGCGGTGATCTGACCGCCGACACCACCAACGGCGAAGTGACGGTTCGCGCACCGTCGTCGCTCGACGCGTCGGTCAGCGTCTCGACGACCAACGGCGAGGTGTCGATCGAGGGATTCGACGGCTCGAACGTCTCGAGCGACGGCGACGTCGAGGTGACGCTGGGCGACGGAACGCGGACGATCCGTATCGAAACGACGAACGGGAGCGTGACGATCCGGAGCGAAAACGCGTCGTAACGCCGTCACGCGAGCGGTATCTCGGATTGCGCCCCCGGCACATCGGCGCTCGGTTCGGCGGCGGTGCGTCGGCGCGCAGTCACCCGAGAACGGTACCTCTTTTACTCGCCCTCCCCACCGCTCGCGTATGACCTCGCTCGGACTGGTGGTCGCGGAGTTCAATCGGCCGATCACCGAGCAGATGGAGCAGGAAGCCCTCGAGGCGGCCACCGCCGCGGGCGCGGAGGTGTACGAGACAGTCAGCGTGCCGGGCGTGTACGACGCGCCGCTGGCCGCCGACCGGCTCGCCCGCCGCGACGAGGTCGATGCCGTCGCCGTCGTCGGAACCGTCATCACCGGCGATACGAATCACGACCAGGTGATCACCGACGCCACCGCCCAGCGGCTCTCCGACGTGAGCCTCGAGCGCGATACGCCCGTAACCCTCGGCGTGACGGGGCCCGGCATGTCCGCCGCCGAAGCCCGCGAGCGCGTCGAAAACGCTGCGAAAGCCGTCGACGGCGCGCTCGATCTCGTCGACGAACTCCCCGACCCCAGTCCCGCGACCGACTCCGATTCACAATGACGATGGAATTCACCGACCGCGTAAGCCGAGTCGAACCGTCCGCAACGCTCGCCATCTCCGCGCTCGCCACCGAACTCGAGGCCGAGGGCGCAGACGTCGTCGACCTCTCGGTCGGCGAGCCCGACTTCCCTACGCCGGAGAACATCATCGAAGCGGGCAAGGACGCGATGGACGCCGGCCACACCGGCTACACCACCTCCGCGGGCATCCTCGAGCTCCGCGAGGCGATCGCCGACAAACTCGCCGACGACGGCCTCGACCACACCGCCGACGAGATCATCGTCACGCCCGGCGCGAAGCAGGCCCTCTACGAGATCGTTCAGGCGCTGATCCAGGACGGCGACGAAGTCGTCCTGCTCGACCCCGCATGGGTCTCCTACGAAGCCATGGTCAAGATGGCCGGCGGCGACCTGACCCGCGTCGATCTCTCCGACTCGGAGTTCAAGCTCGAGCCCGCGCTCGACGATCTCGACGCTGCGGTCTCGGACGACACCGAACTGCTGATCGTCAACTCGCCGTCGAACCCCACCGGCGCGGTCTACTCCGACGCCGCGCTCGAGGGCGTCCGCGAGCTGGCCGTCGAACACGACATCACCGTCATCTCCGACGAGATCTACAAGGAGATCACCTACGGCGTCGAGCCGACGAGTCTGGGGACGCTCGAGGGGATGGCCGACCGCACCGTCACCGTCAACGGCTTCTCGAAGGCCTACTCGATGACCGGCTGGCGGCTCGGCTACTTCGCCGGCCCCGAGGAACTGATCGACCAGGCCGGCAAACTCCACAGCCACTCGGTGTCGTCAGCCGTCAACTTCGTCCAGCACGCCGGCCTCGAGGCCCTCGAGACCGAGGACGCCGTCACCGAAATGGTCGAGGCCTTCGAAGAGCGCCGCGACCTCGTCGTCGACCTGCTCGACGACCACGGCGTCGACGTAGCGGTGCCGGAGGGCGCGTTCTACATGATGCTTCCGGTAGACGAGGACGATCAGGCCTGGTGCGAGGGCGCGATCGAGGACGCCCACGTCGCCACGGTACCGGGCAGCGCGTTCGGTACCCCCGGCTACGCGCGGATTTCCTACGCGGCGAGTGACGAACGGCTCGAGGAAGGAATCGAGCGGCTGGCCGAGGAAGGCTATCTGTAAGTAATTCCCCGGCTTCTCGGTAGCCGTTTCACCATCTCGTTCTTATCAATTGACGTAATTTTAGTATCGCATTCTCCGTCGACGTGGCCTCATATTTATACAGGATACCGAGGCCAACCCCCGTATGGCTTGTCCGACTTGTGGAAAGTCGTTGAGCACGAAACGAGGAATGCGTCAACGCCATACCAAAGTCCACGACGAACCGCTCCCGAATCGAACGTGTACGGGCTGCGAGTCCGAATTTCACGATCCAAAAGCCCGACTCGAGTTTTGCGACGACTGCGATCCCAACAGCGGCAAGCACAACGGCAACTGGAAAGGTGGGAAGGAAACGGCAGCGTGTACGTGCTGTGGATCGACGTTCTCGTTCTATCCGTCATCGAAAAAAGGTATTTACTGTTCGGCGTGTGTCGAGGCCGTCGACGGGTTGCTTCCGAAGAATTACGCAGAAAAAGGGAAACGGGTAGTGATCGAGTGTCGTGCCTGCGGTGCGTCCCTCGAAGTCCGGCCGGCAAGACTCGAACGGCAGAAACGAGGGCCGTTCTGCACGCTCGAGTGCTACGGTGACTGGCTCTCGGAGAACGTCGTCGGCCCCGATCACCACCAGTGGGAGGGCGGCTCGATCAACTACGGGCAGAAGTGGTGGCGGATTCGAAGCCAAGCGCTCGAGCGAGACGACTACGAGTGCCAGCACTGCGGAGTGGACGACGAAGAACTCGGTCGAAATCCGGACGTCCATCATCTACGGCCCGTCCGATCGTTCGAGCACGTCGAAGATTCACACACGATGGATAACGTGATCACGCTCTGTCGGAGCTGTCATCGGCGCGCCGAGAACGGACAGATAGCCGTCTCGCCTGTCGCCGAAAAGTAACACTATTGTGCGACGGCAATCTATCCCGCAAGTGAAGTCCCGTGATGGTGAGCGAGTCCGTACGGACTTGCGAGGTACGCGGGATGACGAGTGAAACAAGGAGTCCCGTGGTGTAGTGGCCAATCATATGGGCCTTTGGACGTGTCCGGTTCAGGCCGTCACGGAAGCGAGCCCATGACGGCGGTTCGAATCCGCCCGGGACTATGAAATACTTCCTACATTTCTGCGGTGGCCTTGGACTCTCCGAAAAATCCGTAGCGGGCCGTCAAAGAGCTGCGAACGAGCGCTAGATCTCTCGTTGCCCGATCTCCGGCACCTGCGGCCGACTCGAGCCCGAAACGCGCGCCCACATGACGCGGAGGCCGATCGCGCTCACCGACGTCAGTACTAGAAACGAGCAGAAGTACCACGGTTTGGACTGCACCACAATGAGTCCTCTCGAGGGAGCGGGCACGACACCGAGCGCCAGCAGGTAGAACGCGGTGAGGAGGGCGAGCGACGACTGGCGGTGGCCGTGCCAGTAGAGGAGGCCGACGAGAACACCCGCTAGCAACCCGAGTTGGCCGGAGTGAAGTTCGGGAATCGTGCTGAAAATCGACGAGAGGACAGTCTCGACGGTAGCCATGAGTATGGAATTCTCAATAGATGGCGCCATATGATCGAGCCTGCAATGATGCATCTACTACGGTACCCGGTTAGACGGAGCAGTCGCGAGTGACCGAGACGAGCCGAAGCGAGACTGACACGTTTGAATTCAGGCCTGTTCAAAAATCGACGTTTCGACGAATCCGTCCGGTTACTCGAGTTCGATATCTTTCGATCGGGGATCGCGCTCCTGCAGTTCTTCGAGCGCTCCCTCGAGCGTCCCCCGGGTGTCGGCGACCGTCGCGCCGACGAGGCCGCCGATTGCGCCGCCGGTACTCGCGGCGTTCCGATTGAATAGTCCGCCGATCGCCGCGCCGATCGCTGCCCCCATCGCCGCGTACCGAGCGCGGAGCAACACCTGCTTGATTCGTTCTCTCATGTGTCGTACATCGTGACTGTGACGGATAAATATGTCTCTCGAGTGCACCGGATGAGAGCGGGCTCCGGCAGAATCGGCTGCAGCTCAGAGAAGCGTCTCGACCGCAGCCAGCGACTCGAGAACGTGATCCGGTTCGACGTCGGCGGCAGCGAGGGCCGCGCGATCGGTGATGCCGGTGAGGACGAGGGCCGTCTCCATGCCGGCCCGGTTCCCGAGGGCGATGTCGGTGTCGAGTCGGTCGCCGACGACCAGCGTCTTCGTCGGATCGGCGTCCAGTCGGTCCATGGCGGCAGCGGCCGCGACCGAGGACGGTTTGCCGAGGATCGCGTCCGGTTCGCGTCCGGCGACGGCCTCCATCGCGGCGAGAATCGCGCCCGAGCCCGGTATCTCACCGTCGTCGATCGGGATCGTTGCGTCGGGATCGGTGCCGTAGAACGGAACGTCGCCCTCGAGCGCTCGCAGGGCCTCCCAGAGCGTGCCGAAGGAGAAGTTCTTGTCGAACGAGCCGAGGACGACTTCGGCCGCGTCGGGGTCGGTCGTTAGCTCGACGGCCGCTGCTTCGAGGATCGCCTCGAGGCGCTCTCCGCCGACGAGATAGACCCGCTCGTCGGGGTGGGTCGCCGCGAGGTACTCCGCCGAGACCGTCGCGGACGTGAGGACGGTGTTCGGATCGACGTCGATCCCGTGGGGCGCGAGCTTCTCGCCGTAGTGATCGCTCCCGCGCGTCGGGTTGTTCGAGAAGAGCAAGCGGGAGCAGCCGGCCGCTTCGAGCGCGCGCACGCCGTCGGCCGCGCCGGGAAGCGGGTCGTCGCCTCGGACAATCGTCCCGTCGACGTCGAGGATCGCCGCCTCGTAGTCGGTCATGGCGTACGGGTACGGTCGGCCGGCGATTGAGTGTTGGGATCGACGGCGCCTCGAGCGGGCAAACGAGGCGACCAGCCGTCCACTCGCCGGGAAAACCCCATACCGCTGTCGGTCGTAGTAGCCCTCATGACCCTCGACGTCGAGACACCCGAGCCGCCGACGCTCCGCGGGCCGCAAGACCCCGGCGACTACGACGCCGTCGACGAACCCGACGAGCGAACGGGTGACAGCACCCGCCGGGAAAACCTAGCCGACTTCCTGGAAGCGGGGGCCTGGGAGGACGCCTTCGACGAGTGGGCGGCCGACACCTACATGAACGAGTCGGAGTTTCGAGCCGTCCGCGAACTGGGCTTGCTCGAGGAACTCGACTTTTACTGGAATCCGTCCGCGGAAGACGTCGGCTATCGCGTGCCGACGGTTCCCGAGGACCTGACGACCCAGTACGACGATATCGACGAGGGCGAGGTCGAAGACGTTCAGGACGAGTTAGCCGAGCTCGGTCGAACGGTAAGTGAGGTGCTGGAAAACGATTACATTCACCGCGACGGCGAAGAATTCGGCTACTCCTGGGAATGACCGGCGACCGGGCGGTCGCCATCGATCGACAGCGAGGTGGGAATTCTTATCCGCCGACCCGACCTACGACTGCCCATGACACTCGAGGTCGAACCACCCGAGCCGCCGGAACTGGAGTTCGTCGACCCGAACGAGTACGAGGACGCGACCATCAGCGCCGACGGTGCCGAGGAGATTGACTACCGCCGCGAGGAGTTACAGGCGTTCCTCGAGGAGGGTGCCTGGACGGAGGCGTTCGACGAGTGGCGCGCGGACACCGATCTCGGGGAGCGGGAGTACGGAATTGCGCGCGATCTCGACCTCTTCGCCGGCTTCGACTTCTTCTGGGACGACTTCGCGGATCGCGTCGGCTATCACGCGCCCGGCATTCCGGAGGACTGGCAGGCCCGCGAGTACCACCCCGACCTCGACACTTGGGGGACGGTCTCCTCGATCAACGCCGAACTCACGGAGTTCGGCCAGATCGTCTCGGTCACCCTCAAAGAGGAGTACGTCGACTGGGAAGCGGAGTACGAGCCGCCGGAAGACCTGCCCGACTTCGACTGATCGGCCTCACGACGGGGCGGTTTACTCTCGCGGCACTGCGATGTTCCGAACGCGGCCATCACATTCCGGACAGGTCTCGAGCGAGTCGCTCGTCTCCCGATGGCCGCAATCGAGGCATTCGTAGTACGATCGCTCGGGCGTGTACGGATCGTCGTACAGCATAGAACAATGCTAGACAATACCTCGGAAAAGTGTTGTGGAGCTACAATAATAATCGGAAGACGTTGACCAAGGAAGACTATATTCGTTTAATTACTGGACGAATGTATTCCAACTCATCGGATCGCAACGATCGCAAGCGTCTCCGGCCGCTCGCAGGCGCGTTCGATCTCGAAACCGGCGTCCTCGAGGCCGGCGGTCGCATCGGCGAGGCTGAACCGCTCTTCGACCGGCGGGCCGGCCTCCCCGTCGCCGTCGGCTGACCAGTCGACCGTGACGAGTCGGCCGCCGGATCGGATCACGCGCGCTAGTTCAACTAGCGCTCCATCGGTCGAGAGATCGCCGTCGTCGGCCGCGGGTGGCGATGCGTATTCGTGGTGGGTCATCGTCGAATAGGCGCCGTCGAGTCGGTCGTCCTCGAACGGAAGCGACGAGACCTCGGCCGTCACAAAGTCGACGGCGTCGGGAGCACCTTTTTCACGGTAGTAGTCGTGCATCGCCGGCTGCACGTCGACCGCGTACAGCGTGTCGACGAACGGCGCGACGTCGTCCGCGTAGAACCCCGTCCCGGAACCCAGATCCGCCACGACGCCGTCGGCCGTCGGCTCGAGCATCGCGACCAGTTCCTCGCGAGAGCAGTACCGGTAGCGCCCGGGATCCTCGAGGGACTCCGCCCGTTCGATCGGAAACGTGTGAAAACCCATACGACCGTTCGGCGTTCCCCGGACTTTTCGATTTCGCTACGCCGCCGTGGCAGCGAACGGGAAAACTATGTCACTACTCGACGACCGTGACGGTTCGTGGATCGATCCGTTCGGTTATCCGGTCCACTCGCCGGCGAGGTCGCCGGCGATATTTTCGCGCCAGTGGTCGAAGCCGTCCTCGCAGTCCGCGTTCTCGTGAATGTGGTCCATGAATCCGGCGCCCGGTGACGCGAGCTCGTCGCCGCAGAACGGACACGTGATCGGGTCGACCCAGTCTGTCGTCGTGTTCGCAGCCATTGGTACCCGAGTCTATCAGGAACTATCATATAAGTCTCGTCCGTTAAGGTCTAGTACACTTTGTATGGCATATAATGCCAACAATGGTGGACCGGTCGGTTTCGTTCGAACCATCGGCAGTGAGCGCGGATTGCGATCGGAGGATACTCGGTCGTCCGGTCGTGACTCTCGCGAGAACGAATGTCGGTTCGACGCGCAGCCGGTCGATTTGCAGGGTACGACGCGCTCGTCCTGACGGCTGCGATCTGGTTTCTCGCGAAGTTCCTTCGGTACGCCTTCCCGCCCCTGTTCGACGCGTTCGGAGCGAGCTTCGGCGTCTCGGACGCGGTCCTCGGAGCCGCTTTCTCCGGACTCATGCTCGTCTACGCCGCCATGCAGTTTCCCTCGGGCGTCCTCGCCGACCGGCTGGGCACCGTGACCGTCATTACCGCGGGTGCGGTCGTCGCGGCCGCCGCGTCGCTCGTGCTCGCCATCGATTCGCCGTTTCTCGTCGTCGTGGGCGCGATGCTCGTGATCGGGGCCGGGACCGGCGCACACAAGACCGTCGCCGTGCGGCTCCTCGCTCGAGCCTATCCCGCCCGGACGGGGCGGGCGCTCGGCGTCCTCGATACGTTCGGCGCTTTCAGCGGCGTCGTCGCACCCGCTGCGGTGGTCGCGGTCGCCTCGCTCCACATCGGTTCGATCGCCGGCTGGCAGCTGCTCTTCTTCGGGGCCGGAGTGGTCGGGCTGGCGCTCGCGGTGACGTTCCGGATCCGGGTTCCGCTGCGACTTCCCGACGAAGCCAGCGGGATCGACGCGAGCGCGAACGGACGCGGCGGCGGAATCGCACGGTATGCCGCGCTCTTTCGGGACTGGCGGTTTTCGGCGTTTTCTCTGTTGACTGTCCTCTTTTCGTTCACCTACAACGGGCTGGTCGCGTTCGCACCGCGGTATCTGACGGTGGAGGCGGGGCTCACGACGGCGACCGCGAGTCTGCTCTACAGCGGCCTCTTCCTCGCGAGCCTCGTCCAGCTGGTGACCGGCAACCTCAGCGACCGCGTCGGGCGACTCCCGATCATCGTCGCGACGCTCGGGCTCGCGTCGGTCGCGCTGGTCGCGTTCGTCGCGCTGACCGAGACGGGCGAACCGATCCTGCTCGGCGGGCTGCTCGTCGCCGTCGGGATCGGCTCACACGGCTTTCGCCCCGTCCGAGGTGCGTACCTGATGTCGGCCATCCCGGACGACGTCGCCGGGGGTGGTCTCGGCGTCGTCCGGACGCTGTTGATGGGTGCCGGCGCGATCGCACCCGCGGTCGTCGGCGCGCTTTCAGAAACCGCCGGCTTCGAGGCCGCGTTCTGGCTGCTCGCGTCGTCGGTCCTCTGTGCAACTGGACTCGGTTGCTTGCTGTGGGTCTTCGAGAAGCGGTCGTGACGACTCACTCGAGCGAGCGTCCGTTCGCCGTCGAACCGACGTTCGAACGCACGGGTCACCGCCGGCTACCGTCTCACTCGTTCGCCGGGCCGATTTACCACGAAAAGAGTTAATAGAGCCCGTGTGTGATGTTAGCACATGGCTCTCGAGGCCCAGCGCGAGTACGAGTGCGTGCAGTGCGGCCGGCGGGAGACGGCCGGCGACGCGCTGCTGAGCACGTGCCGCCGGTGTGGCGGCGAGATGCGAAACGTCGAACCGGTCCGCGACTGACTGGACCGAGCGGGGTCCGTCGAGTCGCAGACACACCTCGAGCGGCGTCGCTGGTCGACCCCTCTAGCTGCTACCGCTCACTGTCCCTCCGTGAACGTTAGCGAGCCTGTTGTAACGCGACACCGAGCAGCACGAGGCCGAGGACGACTGCACCGGCTCCGATAGCAGCGTCGCCGGCCAGCGCGGTAACGCTCCCGGCGACGATACCCGCACCCCCGCCGCCGGCCGCGACCGCGGACGACACCGCCGGCGTCGCGGTCGCGTCGGTTCGGACGGCCTCGAGCTCCGTTCGAAGCGCCGCGAGTTCCTCGTCACCGGCTCCGCGCTCGTCGCCGTCGAGTTGCGCGTCGATCGACTCGATTCGCTCCTCGAGACGCGAGAGTCCGTCGGCGACCGTCGCTACCCGCTCGTCCAGCGCGTCAACGTCGTCGTCGAGCGTCCGAACCTCGTCGAGGGCCTGCACCGCCGACTCGTCCGGGCCGGACGCGACGGTCTGGCCGAGTTCGTCGTGCTCCGCTTGGAGCGAGTCGAGGCGCTCACCGACGGTCGATAGCTCGCGCTCGAGCGACGCGAGCGCATCTCGACTGACGGCCTCGTCGATCCGCCCGTCGAGGGTCTCGACCTCGTCGTCGAGGCGGTCGGCCACGGTTTCGACTGCCTCGAGCGTCGACGCGAACTCGTCGACGCGGCGTTCGATGGCGTCTCGCCGTTGCTCGCCGTCGTCGACGCGATCCTCGAGGGACCCGAGGTCGTCGGCGAGGGCGTCGGTTTCGCGTTCGAGGACGGCCTCCAGCGCGGCCACGTTCTCCTCGAGCGCCGTTCGAACCGCCTCGATTTCGTCGCGATGCTCGTCGAGCGTCGTCCGAAGCTCGCTACTCCGGTCGTCGAGCGCTGTCCGCGTCTCGTCGATTCGCTCGTTGAGTTCCGCCTGCGTCTCGCCGACCGCCGCCTGCGTCTCGTCGACCGCCGCCTGCGTCTCGTCGACTGCCGCCTGCGTCTCGGCGAGCCGATCGTCGACCGTCGTCCGAACGTCGTCTAACTGGGCCGCGAGTTCGCGGTCGAACTCGTCGAGTCGCTCCTCGACGGCCGAGAGATTCGCCGCGACGTCGGCGACGTCCGCAGCCACCGAATCGATCTCGTCGCCGGCATCGGCGATCGATTCGCGCACAGCGGCGAGTTCGTCGTCGGTCGCGGCCTCCTCGTCGAGCCGGTCGACGGTCGTCTCGAGCGCTTCCAGGTCGGCCGCCAGCCCCTCGAAATCGTCCTCGAGTGCGTCGGTCGCTGTGTCGAGGTCCGTCTCGACGTCAGCGACGGCGTCGTCGATCCGTTCGTCGAGTTCGGCGTCGAGCGACCGGAGGTCCGATTCGACCGCACCGAGGTCGTCTGCGAGCGCGGTGACCGTCTCCGCGCTCGCCGTTTGCGCGTCGATCTCGTCGAGTCGCTCCGAGAGGGCGGTTACCGTCTCGTCGATCCCGTCGACCGTCGCCTCGAGGGCCGGGAGGTCGTCTTCGACCGCCGTCTCGAAGTCGGTCAGTTCGTCCTCGACCGTCGCCTCGAGTTCGGCCATATCGTCGGCGACGGCGTCGACCCGGTCGGTCTCGGCCGCCGCGTCCTCGAGAGCGGCGATCGTCTCCCGGGTGTCGTCGAGAGCCGTCTCGAGCTCGTCGGTACGGTCGTCCAGTGTCTCGCGGACGGCGGCGAGTTCGTCGTCGACGGCGTCGGTCTCCGCGTCGATCGTCGCCTCGAGCGCGTCGACCCGTTCGTCCGTCCGCTCGGACTGCTCCTCGAGCCGTTCCGAGACGCCGTCGATTCGGGTTCCGAGCTCCTCCAGTCGACCGGCGAAGCCGTCGAGTCGCGTTTCGGTCCGATCGACGGCCGCGTCGAGTTCCTCGAGCCCGTCGCCCAGCGTCGAGACGGTCTCCTCGACGTTCTCGAGCGACGACTCGGTGGCGGCGGTCGACTCGAGCTCGTCGAGATTCGCTCGAACCGTCTCGATGTCGTCGTCGAGCGCCGCCGTTCGGTCGGCTACGTCCTCGAGATCGGCAGCCGCGTTCGTGAGCCGTTCGTCGAGTTCGGCTCGCTCGTCGGCCGCATCCGTCTCGACGCCTTCGAGCGCCGAATCCACGTCGTCGACATCGGCTTCCAGTTCCTCGAGCGCCGTCGAGAGCGTCTCGAGGTCGTCGTCTATCGCTTCGACGGTCTCGGCGCTCGCGTGCGTTTCGCTTTCGGCCTCGAGATCCGCCAGGTCGTCGGCGAACGTCTCGAGGCGCTCGTCGAGTTCGTCGACGTCGTCGACCGCGGCCGCCCGTTCCTGGACGTACTCGAGGTCTTCGAACACCGACTCGAGATCCTCGCGAACGGACTGGATCTCGTCGTCGCGGTTGGCGAGCCGGTCGAACAGCTGGTCGATCGCGTCGTCGGTGCGCTCGGCTGCGGCGGTCGCGGCCGTCGGTTCGTCGAAGGAGAGCTCCATCTGCTCGCTTTCGGTCGTCGCACCGGCAGTGCTCGACGTTTCGGCGGTTTCGCCGCCGTCGGCGCTGGAGTCCGACCAGGTGACCCCCTCGTACGCCTCGACGCCGTCTCGAGCGGCGGCGAGCGCACCTCTGGCAGCGCTCTCGCCGGGCTCGTCCGCGAGCCGGACGCCGCGGACCGAAAACGGGAGTCCGGCCGCATCGAACCGACCGCCGACGAGGAACTCGAGGCCGTCGACGGTGGCCTCGCCGGCGATCGCGATCGGGACCGACAGTCCCTGTTGCACGTCGCTTTCGTCGGCCTCGTCGGCGATCGCCGCGATCACCTCGCCGAGCAGGGCATCGTAGGCCTCTGCGAGCGCGCTCTCGATCCCGCCCGCCGCCGCGTTGGGGTCGAGCGCGAATCCTTCGAGGACGCCCGCGACCTGCGCCGGCGCGTGGCCGGTCTCGGCGGCCGCCCGCTCGACGATCCACTCGCGTCCCTTCTCGATCGAGACGGCCATCGCCGGGACGCCGTAGTACGCGAGCGTGACGCTGGTCGATCGGGCCTCGAGACAGATCCCGAGACCGGTGTAGTTGTCGCTCGCGAGCTGGTCGTAGACGACGGCGAAGCCCTTGTGGATCGGCGTCGCCTCGAACTCGCGGTCGTCGAGGACCGACGCGACGATCTCGCGGTGCGCGTCGGTCGACGCCGCCGCGTCGGCGAACGGACCGGGCGTCGTGTAGCAGAGCCGGCCGTCCGTCGCGTCCCCCACGGCGTCGTCGACGAGGGCCGCCAGTGCGGGCGTGACGTGGGCCCCCGCATCGACGGCGAGACTGCCGCCCGAAAACAGCGACGTCGGCTCCTCTCCGACCGCGTCGGCGACCGTCTGCGCAGCCGAACCGACCGCGTACGTCGTTCCGTCCGCGCTGACGGTGGCACTCTCCTCGGTGAGTTCAGCCGCCTCGAGCGCGTCGTCGTCGACCGCCAGTACGACCGGCGGGGTCGAGTCGATCGTCGGGCCGTCGCCGGCATCGGTGGCGGCCCGAATCCCCCCCGGGCCGATGTCGAGACCGTAGTCCATAGCCTCGGCAAGTCGTACCATCCTCTTGGAGGTTCCCCCCGGAATACCAGATGTGAAAATCAGCCCGCCGTCGAGATGGTCCGGCGGCTGCGGCACACCTTCCGACTCCGGATTCCGTCCCCGGATTCCCGAGCATTCGCCCACCGTGAGACAAGAATTATCTCGTATCTGAATACTTGTGGACGGTCGACACACCACTTTCGTCGACGAAACGGGAATCGGTTATTTCCGGCCGCTGGTGGGCTCACACAGCGTACGTCACTTCGTCACTGGGTAGTCGATAGCATACGAAGAGAGAAATCCTCACGTTTATTTATCAGGCTGATGGTGGATTACGTGTATGTCTGAAACCGGGACGGAGTCCCGTCCGCTGGTCCGACAGCTTCCCGATCCAGCGACAGCGTCGAACGTCCGGTACAACCCGTCGCTCGCGGAACTGCGCGAACTCGCCGACGCCGACGAGACGACGACCGAGTTCGGTTCGCCGTCGTACGTCAGCGAGTTTCGCTCGCGGAGCGCCGATCGGACGAAAAACGCCGTCGACGACGAGTTCACCGGGCGCGATCACGACCTGATCGACGACGCCGTCGACCGCACCGAGGAGCTCGAGCTCGTTTGCGTCGACCGACTGATGGGGCGGCATCCGGACGCGATGTTCTGTTGTCGCCTGTTCGTGCCGGTCGAACACGCCCGGATCGCCTACGCGTGGGCGAACCTCTTCGAGCCGGCCGACGGACAGGACCCCGATCTCTACACCGTCCAGCTACCGGATCACGACGAAACCGCGATCCGAATCCTTCCCGATACCGGCTTTACGGCCGTGCTCGGTAGCGACTACACCGGCGAGGCCAAGAAGTCGTTCCTCCGGCTGTTCATGTACCGAATCAAACAGCAGGGCGGCCTCGGCCTCCACGCCGGCAGCAAGCGCGTCCGCGTTCGCGACGAGGACGGCGAACTCCAGACCGTCGGGCAGGTGTTCATGGGCCTCTCTGCGACGGGCAAATCGACCCTGACCTCTCACGGCTGCTGGCTCGAGGAGCCGGAAAGCGCCGCAATGCTCCAGGACGACGTCTGCGGGCTCCTGCCGACTGGCTCCGTGGCCGGCAGCGAGGGCCAGGGCCTGTTCATCAAGACGATCGGCCTGGACGAGGACGAACAGCCCGAACTCTACGAGGCCGCGACGGACGAGTCCGCGATCCTGGAGAACGTCGCAGTCGACGACGACGGCACCGTCCACTTCGACGAGGACCGTTACACGTCGAACTCCCGGGCAATCGTCCAGCGTGACGAGCTCGAGAGCGCCGACGAGGAGATCGACCTCGGTCGGATGGATCAGGTCTTCTTCATCACCCGGAACCCGCTGATGCCGCCGGTCGCCAAGCTCGAGGACGACCAGGCTGCCGTCGCCTTCATGCTCGGCGAGTCGATCGAGACCAGTGCGGGCGATCCGTCCCGAGCCGGCGAATCGATTCGCGTCGTCGGGACGAACCCCTTCATCGTCGGTCCCGAAGGCGAGGAAGGCAACATCTTCCACGAACTCATCGACATCCTCGACGTCGAGTGTTACGTGATCAACACGGGCTATCTCGGCCAGAAATCCGCGGACATCGGCGTCACGGAATCCGTCACCATCCTCACTGAGGCCGCTCGCGGAACGATCGAGTGGGACCACGACGATCGGATGGATCTGACGATCCCCGAGTACGTCCCCGGCCTCGACATCGAGGACTACTACGTTCCCGACCACGTCGACGACTACGAAGACGCGCTCGCCGACCTGCGTGCCGAACGCCGCGAGTACTTGGACCAGTTCGACGAACTCCGCGACGAGATCAAAGACGCCGTCTACTGACCGGCCTCAGACACCGGTTTCGACCAGCAGCACGACGCTCAGCGGATCGGTCACAGGTTTCAGTTTTCTCGAGCCGCCAACAGCGGCGCAGTCCTTGCCGCACACGAATACCGTTATATGTGTCGAGTTCCCACGGTTGGGTAATGAGCGCACAGGTACGAACACCGACCGCACGGGTCTGCGAAGCCTGCGGTCGCGGCGAAGTATGGGACGACGACCTCGAGGCCTGGCAACTCGCCCGCGAAGACGGCGAGAAGCAAGTCGGCAACCCCCACTGCATCCACGAGTGGGACATCAACGGGACGTTCAACCCCGTCGAAAGCGACGACAGCTAACCCGAGCGCCTCGACCGCCGCCCGAGCCGCCGAACGGCCGGCTTCCGGTGGGCCGGTTCCCTTTTGCGTTTCTCGAGCGTAGTCGCCGCCATGCCGACCGTTTACATCACCGCGCCGCCCGAGGCGGCCGACGGAATCGCCGAGACGCTGGTCGAGGAACGGCTCGCGGCCTGCGTCAATCGGTTGTCGACGACCTCGACCTACCGCTGGGACGGTGACGTCCACCGCGACGAGGAGGCGCTGTTGCTCGCGAAGACGACCGACGACGCGTACGACGACCTCGTCGCGCGCGTCGAGGACGTACACCCCTACGACGTCCCGTGTATCGAGCGGTTCGACGAGGACGACCTGCTCGAGTCGTTCGCGACGTGGCGCGCCGAGAGCGTCGAGTAGACGGTGTGATGGCGATCGGTGCGTGAGTCCGTCACAGACGAGGACTGCCCGAAAAAGCAACCCTTAAAACTCGCGCACGGGTTGTGACGGGTATGGCTGGAACCATCGAAGTGCTCGTTCCGGGCGGCCAGGCCAACCCCGGCCCACCGCTCGGTCCGGAGCTCGGACCGACGCCCGTCGACGTGCAGGCCGTCGTACAGGAGATCAACGATCAGACCGCCGCGTTCGACGGAACCGAAGTTCCCGTCACCGTCGACTACGACGACGACGGCTCCTTCGAGATCGACGTCGGTGTCCCGCCGACGGCGGCGCTGATCAAGGACGAGGCCGGTTTCGAGACCGGCAGCGGCGAGCCCCAGGAGGACTTCGTCGCCGACCTCTCCGTCGAGCAGGTCAAGACGATCGCCGAGCAGAAACACCCCGACCTGCTCGCCTACGACACGATCAACGCCGCGAAGGAAGTCGTCGGCACCTGCGCTTCCATGGGCGTCACCATCGAGGGCAACGACGCTCGAGAGTTCAAGCAGCGAGTCGACGACGGCGAGTACGACGACGTGCTCGCCGACGGCGCGGAAGCGTAGTCGAAAGAGAGAGCGCACCACGACGACTCGTCTTCGTTTTCACAGCGGGCTACTTGCAGCGATCTCTCGACGAGAGTGGCGACCGTCGACACACGAGAACGGCGAAACGGCGAGAAACGAGAGGGGGTTCGGGTATCGGTCGAACCGACGACGTTCGAGCGCGTCAGATCTTGTTCGCGGGCGGCACGGTTCGCTCGTCCGGTCGGCCCGCACCGATGCCGCCGGACAGAATGCGGACAGTCGCGCCGAGGCCGAGCGCCCCGGCGACGCCGGCAACGGCAACGGTCGCGGGGAGTGCCAGGCTTGCGAGCCCGCTGACGATTGCGCCGACGAGAACGCCGACCCACAGTCGATCGCTACCGAGTCGCGAGGCGACGGTGCGGCCGATCGCGGTGAACCCGACCGCTAGCACGACCGGAAGAACCGTCGCCCCGAAGATCACCATCGGAATCGCGAAGAACGGGCCAACGCTCGTATCCGAGATGAACATTCCAGTGCTCGCGATTCCGCCGACGATGAGCAATCCCGGGAGACCAATACAGAGGGAAATTACGGGGCTTTGACGTGATTTCGTTACCGCGCGCGTGCCGAAGCCCTGGAGGAGTCCGAGCACAGCCATCGCGATGACGAGCGTTCCGACGAACTGAGCACCCATTCGAACGAGCGGCTCCAGCGATCGATACGTCTCGAACGCTTCCCCGTGCCCCGATATCGCTGCGACCGAATCGAGCGTCGGTGCAGCGATCATAGTATATAACTCTAATGGCCACATACTGCGTAGTACACCATCACTCATTATAGAACTTTTGGTCAGCCGGACAGTAATGACAACCGAACGGTAACGGAAACCGAAAGACGAGCGGCCCTGCTCGTCGGGACGCACCGTCGGTAGACTCGAGCGGAAATCGTCCGTTCGGAGGAGCGAAACGCTGATCGACGTCTCGAGACTGGTCTCCGGTGGTTCGACGGGTTTAAGTTCGGCATGGCCCTCGGTTCAAGGGAGACAGGCATCGCCTGTTTCACTGACCCGTAGGAGCACTCCTGCGTACTACGGAGGTGAACGATGGCAGATTCGGATATTGAAACCGCAGTAGCGCGCGCACTCGAGGACGCCCCCGATCGGAACTTTACCGAGACGGTGGACCTCGCGATCAACTTGCGCGACCTAGACCTGAACGAACCGTCGAACCGCGTTGACGAGTCGATCGTCCTGCCGTCCGGAACCGGCCAGGAAACGCGTATCGTCGTCATCGCCGAGGGAGAAACCGCAGTCCGCGCCGAAGAGGCCGCGGACGAGGTTCTCTCGGGAGACGACGTGGCCGATCTGGACGACGACGAGGCCAAAGACATGGCCGACGAGACGGACTTCTTCATCGCCGAAGAGGCGATGATGCAAGACATCGCCCGGCACCTGGGTACCGTTCTCGGTCCCCGAGGGAAGATGCCGGACCCGCTCTCGCCCGACGACGACGTCGTCGAGACCGTCAACCGACTCAAGAATACCGTGCAGCTTCGCTCCGGCGACCGACGAACGTTCCACACTCTCGTCGGCTCCGAAGAGATGGACGCCGAGGACGTCGCCGACAACATCGACGTCATCCTGCGTCGCCTGCACGCCGACCTCGAGAAGGGGCCCCAGAACATCGACGCCGTCTACGTGAAGACGACGATGGGGCCGTCCGTGGAGGTGGCCTAACATGAGCGCACAGGCCGAACGCAAAACCGAGAACCTTCCCCAGTGGAAGCGGGAGGAGGTCGACGAGCTCGAGCAGCTCATCGCTGACTACGAGAGCGTCGGCGTCGTCGGCATCGCCGGTATCCCCTCGAAGCAGCTTCAGGACATGCGCCGCGACCTGCACGGCACTGCCGTGTTGCGGGTCAGCCGCAACACCCTGCAGACGCGTGCGCTCGAGGACGCCGGACTCGGCGACTTAGTCGAGCACATCGAAGGCCAGGTCGGGCTCGTCGCGACCAACGAGAACCCGTTCTCGCTCTACAAGGAACTCGAGGCGTCGAAGACGCCGGCTCCGATCAACGAGGGCGAGGTCGCCCCGAACGACATCGTCATCCCCGAAGGGGACACCGGTGTCGACCCGGGGCCGTTCGTCGGCGAACTCCAGCAGATCGGCGCGAACGCGCGGATCGAAGAGGGTTCGATCCAGGTCATGGAGGACTCGACGGTCCTCGAGGCCGGCGAGGAAGTCTCTGCGGATCTGGCGAACGTCCTCAACGAGCTCGGTATCGAGCCCAAGGAGGTCGGACTCGACCTGCGCGCCGTCATCGCCGACGGCGTCCTGTTCGACCCCGAGGACCTCGACATCGACGTCGATGCCTACCGGAGCGACGTGTCGACGGCCGCCGCTCGCGCACGGAACCTCGCGATCAACGCGAGCTTCCCGACCGCGGCGACGGCTCCGACGCTCATCGCGAAGGCCACGGGCGAGGCCAAGAGTCTCGGCCTGCAGGCCGCGATCGAGGACGAAGACCTGATGCCCGACCTCGTCAGCAAGGCCGACGCACAGCTGCGTGCGCTCGCGGCCCAGATCGACGACGAGGAGGCGCTCCCTGAGGAACTACAGGGCGTCGAGGCGGCCGCCGAACCGGCGGCAGCCGAGGACGAAGACGAATCGGCAGACGACCAGACCGAAGACGAGACCGAGGCCGAAGACGCCGACACCGACGATGACGACGACGAAGACGACGGCGACGGCGCGGCCGGCCTCGGCGAGATGTTCGGATAATCAACGGAGGACACAACAATGGAATACGTATACGCTGCACTCATCCTGAACGAATCGGGCGAAGAGATCAACGAAGACAACCTGACGGACGTGCTCGACGCTGCCGGCGTCGACGTCGAAGAGTCCCGTGTGAAGGCACTCGTCGCCGCACTCGAGGACGTCGACATCGACGAGGCAGTCTCCGAGGCCGCAGCCGTCCCCGCTGGCGGGGCCGCCGCAGGCGGCGCCGCGGGTGGCGAGGCCGCCGCCGACGAAGGCGGCGAAGAAGAAGCGGAAGCCGAAGAGACCAGCGACGTGCCGGACACGACGGACGACGACGACGACGAAGACGAAGAGGCCAGCGGCGAGGGCCTCGGCGAACTCTTCGGGTAACTCGCGCCGTCGATCCGGTTTCGACGACTCGGAAATCTCGATCTTTTATCGGTGCTCGAGGGAGAGTGGCGACGCCGTCACGGACTGGACCGGTTTCGACCGAGAGTACATAAGCGAAGGCGCGGCCAGAAGGGGCGATGGCCGCGCCAGTCGAGTTCGTCTCCCAGCCGAAACTGACGGTGCAGTTGTGCGCGTGGGTCCTCGCCGGGTCAGCGCTCGGAACCTGTAGCGGCCTCGTACCGGGCCTCCACGCCAACAACTTCGCGCTCCTGCTCGCGGGGATCGCCCCGTCAGTCCCCGGTCCACCGCTGTTCGTCGGCTGTGCGATGCTCGCCGCGGGCGTCGTCCACACCTTTCTCAACGCCGTGCCCGCGATGGCACTCGGAGTTCCCGACGCGGAGATGGCCGTCACCGCGTTGCCGGGCCACCGACTCGTCCTCGCCGGCCGAGGATACGAAGCGATCCGGCTCTCCGCGGTCGGGAGCGTTCTCGCGGTCCTCGCTGCGGTGCCGCTGGCCGTGCCCGTCACTCGAGCCGTGACGGCCGTCTATCCAGCGGTACGAGAACATCTCTCGCTGGTGCTCGTGCTGATTACGGTCGCGTTGCTCGCCTCTGAGCGAACGTGGCGGAGCCGAGTCGGCGGCACCCTTTCGTTCGCGCTGGCAACTGCACTCGGTGCGCTCGCGCTCGATCTCTCGCCCGCGGCCCCGCTCGAGTCGGGCGGGACCCTCGCCCCGCTGTTCGCCGGCCTCTTCGGCGCGCCGGTATTGCTCGATGCGATTCGCGGGAGTGGGCTCCCCCGCCAGACCGGCGACGGAATCGTGATGTCGCGTGGAGTGATCGGGGCCACGGCAATCGCCGGCACGCTCGCGGGCGCCGCGGTCGGCTATCTGCCCGGTATCACGGCGGCCATCGCCGCCGTCGCGGTGCTTGCCGTCGTGCCGGACGGCGCCAGCGATCGAGGCTACATCGTCGCGACCAGCGGCGTCGATACGGCAAACACGATCTTCGCGCTCTTCGCGCTGGTCGCTATCGGCCAGCCTCGGACCGGCGTCATGGTCGCTTTCGATACCGTCGGTGCGCCCCTCGAGCTCCCGATCCTGCTCGCGGCCGTCGTTCTCGCGGGGGTGGTCGGTTTCGTCCTCGTGATCGTCGTCGGCGACGCCTACCTCGAGCTGATCGGTCGACTGACGTACTGGAAGATATCGGCGGCCGTCCTCGCGCTGTTGCTCGTTCTCGCGTTCCTCTTCGCCGGCCCGGCCGGCATCGCGATCTTCGTCGCGGCGACCGCGGTCGGGATGGTGCCGATCCGACTGCGCGCCCGACGCGTTCACCTGATGGGCGTTCTGATCGGGCCGCTGATGCTCGGTCTCTAATCTCCTCGAGCGGCCGCCACGAGCGCCGCGACGCGCTCGCTCGAGACCGGCGCGGTCGTCTCCCCGCCGCGTTTGAGCGCGGTGCCGACGATGACGCCGTCCGCACCGGCCGCGAGGCAGTCGCCGACCGTCTCGCTCGTGACGCCGCTCCCGACGAACACCGGCGGGCGATCGCGGCCCGCGTTCCGGTCAGCGAGCACGCTGGCGACGCACTCGATATCCGCGAGCGGCGTCTCGACGCCCGTTCCGGGGCCGGAGACGATGACCCCGTCGGCCCTGCCGCGTTCGACCGTCTCGAGCGCCGCGCGTTCGACGTCCCGTTCGCCGACCGGGCTCGCGTGCTTGACGTGGACGTCGGCGAGGATCGCAACGTCGGTTTCGAGCCGATCGCGAAGCCGGAGCGTCTCGTGAGCCCGGCCCTCGATGAGCCCCTGATCGGTCGCGGCGGTGCCGACGTGGACGTTGACGCGGACGAAGTCGGCGTCGACGGCCGCGGCGATCGACACTGCGGCCGCCGCGTCGTTTCGGAGGACGTTGATCCCGACCGGCGCGTCGACGGCGTCGGTCACGGCCGTCGCGATAGCCGTCAGCTCGGCCACGACGTGTTTCGGCACGTCTTCCGGATAGAACGGCGCGTCCCCGAAGTTCTCGAGAACGAGCCCGTCGACCCCGCCGGCCTCCAGTGCCCGCGCATCCTCGAGCGCGCGGGTTCGGACGGCGTCGCGGTCGCCGTCGAAGTCCGGTGCGCCGGGGAGTGCGGGGAGGTGGACCATACCGAGGACGGGGCGGTCGGCGTCGAAGCGCTCGAGAACGGGGATGCTCGAAGTCATATCCGATTTGCGAGTGCGAGTCGGATAAGTAGCCGTGGCCGTCCGTTACCGCGGATGGCTCCCCTGGCCGTCGAGCGAGCCGGCAATCGCCGCTCCCTTCAGGGTCGTTTTGCCCCCGCCGTGGTTATCGCCGGTCGATGGCCGACGCACTTTCTTCGCTATCGCTGCGTGACGTGGAGAGCCGGAACCGAATCGCCGTCTCGCCGATGTGCCAGTACTCCTGTGAGCCGGACGGACTGGCGACCGAGTGGCATCGCGTCCACCTCGGGAGCCGAGCCGTCGGCGGTGCCGGGATCGTGATGACCGAAGCGACCGCCGTCTCGCCCGAGGGGCGGATCACGCCCCACGACCTCGGAATCTGGAGCGACGAGCACGCGGCCGCGCTCGAGCCGATCACCGAGTTCGTCCGCGAACAGGGCGGCGTGCCGGCGATTCAGCTGGCCCACGCAGGGCACAAGGCCAGCAAGGAGCGCCCGTGGGAGGGTCACGTGCCGATCCAGCCCGGCGGAACCGGCCCGAGCGGCGCGTCGGGCTGGGAGGTGCTCTCACCGTCGCCCGACGCGTACCCGCCGTTCAACGGCGACCGGCCAGCGATGCGGAAGGCCACTCAGGACGATATCGAGGGCGTGATCGACGCGTATCGGGCCGCGGCCGAGCGTTCGCTCGAGGCGGGGTTCGAGATTGCCGAGGTCCACGCCGCTCACGGCTATCTGCTCCACGAATTCCTCTCACCGGTCACGAACCGCCGCGAGGACGACTACGGCGGCAGTTTCGAGAACCGAACGCGGCTGGTCCGTGAGGTCGTCACCGCGGTCCGTGACGTCTGGCCGGACGAGAAGCCGCTCTTCGTTCGGATTTCGGGGACTGACTGGCTCGACGGCCGCGATTCGTGGGACATCGAGGGGTCGGTGCGCCTGGCTGACGAGCTGGCCGACCGCGGCGTCGACCTGATCGACGTCAGTTCGGGCGGACTCCACCCCGAGCAGTCGGTGCCGGCGGGACCGAACTTTCAGGTGCCGCTCGCCGAGCGGGTCCGCGAAGGTGCCGACGTCGCGGTCGGCGCGGTCGGCGGCGTCACCGAGCCCGAACAGGCCGACGCGCTGGTCCGCAACGACCGGGCCGATCTCGTCCTCGTCGGCCGGGAGTTCCTACGTGACCCGTACTTCGGACTCCGGGCGACCGGGGAACTCGAGCGCGACCCGGAAGCGGTCGCGGAGCAGTGGCCGGTCCAGTACCGGCGCGCGGTGCAGCGCTGACCGACGCGGAGTCAGCTAGCCGTCGTACTCCTCGAGCCAGCCGGTCACGCTCGACTGCAGCGCGCCCGTCGTCGTCCCGATGTTCAGCAACTGGTAGCCGTTCGCCGCTTTCTCGTTGACGTCGTCCATCCCGAATCCGAGCCCGCCGACGGGGACGTCCGCATCGACGGCCGCCGAGCGAATCGTCTCGACGGCGTCCGCGACCTCGTCGTGGTCGAGTTCGCCGGGATGGCCGAGCGACACCGAGAGGTCCAGCGGGCCGATGAAGACGAAGCCCAGTTCGGGCACGGCGAGGATATCATCCAGGTCCTCGAGTGCGGCCGCCGTTTCGACCGTGACGCCGACGACGACCGACTCGTCTTCGCTGCCGACGTAGTCGTCGGTGAGCCCCCAGCGTCGGGCGCGGGGACTCGCCAGCCCGCGCCGACCCGGCTCGCCGTCGTATTCGAATCGGCCGGCTCGCACCGCACGCTCGAGTTCCTCGGCGCTGCCGACCCGCGGGAGGAACACGTTCCGCACGCCCGCGTCGAGAGCCTTCCGGACGAGCGCCGGGTCGGTGTCGGCGACCCGTACCAGCAGTTCGGTGTCGGTGCCGTCGGCCGCTCGGAGGAGGGCCTCGAGGCGTTCGCCATCCCACGGGCTGGGGCCGCCGTGCTCGAGGTCGATCCAGACGAAATCGACGCCGATCGTCGCGAGGAGTTCGACTGCCGTCGGGCTATACGTGTTCTCGAGGACGCCGAGCGCGACCTCGCCGGCCTCGAGGGTCTCGCGGAGCGCGTTACCGCGGGGCTCGCTCATGGCCCCGCCTACCACGGCCACCACTAAAATCGAGCGTCCGGCAGTCGCCTGCGCAGACCGTCACTGCCGCTGGATCTCAGTCGTCTTTCCACTTGATCGAACAGCCCTGCGACGGTCGCCACTCGAGGTCGACCGACTCGCCGGCCAGCACGGATTCGATGGCCTCGCGAACGTGGAACCGAGTCGGCTCGTCGTCGGGATTGAGGGCGTCGTCGAGTCGGCCGTGGTAGACCAGTTCGAACTCGCCATTTGCTCTGGAAAAGAGGAACGGGTCCGGCGTGCAGACCGCGCCGTACGCGCGTGCGACGTCCTGGCTCTCGTCGCGGAGGTAGGCGTCGTACGCGACTTTGCCCTCGTCGACGTACTCTCGCATCTTCTCGAACGAGTCCTCGGGGTACTCCTCGGCGTCGTTGGAGTTGATCCCGACGACGGCGACGTCGTCGTACTCCGCGGCGAGGTCGTTCAACAGGTCGAACTTCGCCTTCGCGTACGGACAGTGGTTGCACGTAAAGACGAGCAGCAGCGCCTCCGCGTCGGCAAAGGAGTCGAGCGAGTGGGTCTCGCCGTCGACGCCCTCGAGTTCGAACGCCGGCGCCGGGTCACCGGCCTCGAGTTCGGAATCGGATTCTTGCAGGACCATACCCGGTGTTTCCGTGCGTTCGTCCTTAACCGTCACGTTCGCAGTAGGCTGCTCGAATCGACCGGCGGAGTTGGAAGCGCGTGAGCGCGCCGGGAGTACAGGCTGCCGTGACTGTTCGGCGGATCGCGACAACGTATTATTCCTTCACGCGTCGTCCGACGGGGTATGCAAGGGTTGCGCTGGCTCCAACTGACCGACGAGGAGATCGCCGAGTTCCTCGGGCGGGGCGGGACGGGCATCATCTCGTTCGCGGCCGAACCCGACGAGCCGCCGGTCTCGATCCCGATCTCCTACGGCTACAACGCGGACGAACAGGTGTTCTACTATCAGCTCTCGTTTCCCCGAGAGAGCCGAAAAGGCGACCTGATCGACCGACCCGTTTCCTTCGTCGCGTACGGCCGGACCGACGACGGATGGCGAAGCGTCATCGCCACGGGGACGCTCGAGGATATCGACGACATGCCGTACGAATCCAGCACGGTTCAGGGAATGTGGGCGATCCAGCTCCCGCGGGTCGATATCTTCGAACGACCGAGAGAGGAGGTCACGTTCCGGTTCTTCTGTCTCGACCCCGAGACGCTGACGGGACGGAAAGAAGTCCCCTCGCGTCCCTGATCGCCGGTCAGCCGAACAGTTCCGCGAACGAGAGGAGGACGCTCGGGACGATCAACAGGCCGAGTCCGCCGACGATCAACACCAGCGGGACGACGAGCAGCCCCATCTCGGTCAGCAGCCAGAGGCCGAGGCCGGCGAGGACAGCGAGGAGGCCCACGAGTCGGAGGAGCCAGACGAACGCACCCTCGAGTTCCGAGTCGGCGACGACGTCAACGACTTCGAGTACCTCGTCCATGACTAGCCGGTTTTGGCAGGCGAAGTCCCTTAATTTCGTCGCTGTCGTCTGTCTCCTCGCACACGGTTAGACTGGCACCGTCGTGATCCGGACCGACGACGTACATATTTGTACCCGCGGCATCATCCACGGGGTATGCAGACGCTCGAGGTCACCGACGAACAGTATGCCTTCATCCAGCACCTCCGCGAGGAGATCGCCGAATCGGTCGTCGGCAAGTACGGTTTCGTCCGCGAGCAGGACGCCGTCCAGTTCCTGATCGACAATTTCGCCGAGGAGATCGACATCGACGTCGACACCGACGAGTTCGACTCCTCGGCGACCGACGACGTGTCCGCGTCGGTCGGGGCCGCCATCGACGGCGAGGCGGATCCCCACGCACTCGAGGAAGTCTCCTACGTCGAGGGCGAAACGCCGGACGCGGGCGAGGTAGTAGCCGAGACGGACGGCGAGCTCGAGTCCGAATCGGACGAGTCAGCCGCGTCCGAGGACGCCGGCTCGAGCGAGGACGGCCCGGCCGACGCCGAGGGCGACGAAACGGATACCGACGCTGACGACGGCGACGGCTCGGCCGACGACGACGACATGTTAGACGAGATGATGAGCCTGCTCGAGACCCACGACGACAAGTGGGAGGAGTCGGACTCGGCGGACTACCGGTACGCCGTGGAACTCCCCGACGGTTCGACCGAGCAGGTCCAGACGAAAGACGACGTGCGGGCGCTGCTGTTCAAGAACTATCGTTGAACCGGGGACTCGGGGTCCGTTCGCACTCCAAGCCGAACGTCTCGATCGATCAGAGCGTCGTGTCGACGGAGGTGTAGTCTGCTAGCGTGGCAACCCGGAGTAGCCACGCCCTCCCCAGCCAATTCACTCGTTCCTTTCAGTCACCCGCTCATCCACTGGAAGACGCCTCGCGTCTTCCAAGCAGTCGCTCGTTTCGCTCGCGACGACCTCGCGCGCTGTCGTCGTCCGCCTTCACTTTCGTTCGGCCGGACTGCCAGCGCGCGCCACCGCATATCGGTCGGTTAGTCCGGAGTGACGCGTCGACGAGCGGGTCGAACGGCGCCCGCTCACCGAAGCAGCGATCGCTGCGAGAACGTTAGAACTTTACTCGCGCTCGCGCTTCGAAGCGATATGAGCGAACGCGAGGTGCTCGAGTTGCTTCGTGAGAACGCGCGGTACTCCGCGGCGGATATCGCGCGAATGACCGACCTCGAGGAAGACGAGGTCGAGGCAGCCATCGAGGATCTCGAGGCAGCAGGCCTGGTGCGTGGCTACCAGGCGGTCGTCGACTGGGACCGGCTCGAGGACGAGCGGGTCCGCGCCGAGGTCGAGTTGAACGTCCGGCTCGACCGCGAGACGGGCTACGACGACATCGCCGAGCGCCTCGCGCGGTTCCCGCAGGTCACGGCCCTGCGGCTGGTCAGCGGCGACTACGACTTCGACATGGAAGTCGAGGGCGACTCCATCCGCGAGGTCTCGCAGTTCATCAGCGAGAAGGTCGCGCCCGTCCCCGAGATCACCCAGACGGTCACCCACTACGTGATGACCTCCTACAAGGAGAACGGGATCGAACTCGGCGACGGCGAGGACGACGACCGCCTCTCGTTCTCACCCTGACCATGACGTTCGAACTGTCAGAGCGGGTGCAGGCGGTCCCGCCGTCGGGCATCCGTCGGTTCTTCGAGATCGCCGAGGAACGCGACGACGTCATCTCCCTGGGTGTGGGTGAGCCGGACTTCGCGACGCCGTGGGCGGCCCGCGACGCCGCGATCACGTCCCTCGAGCAGGGGAAGACCTCCTACACGGCCAACCGCGGCAAGCGCGAGCTCCGCGAAGCGATCGCCGACTACGTCGCCGATCGGTTCGACCTGGGCTACGACCCCGACGAGGAGATCATCGTCACCGCGGGCGCGAGCGAAGCCGTCGATCTGGCCTTCCGTGCCTTCGTGGACCCCGGCGACACGGTCGCGATCGCCCAGCCCGCGTACATCTCCTACGAACCCGGCGTGATCTTCGCCGGCGGCGAGGTGCTGTCCGTCCCGACGAAAGAGGAGAACGATTTCCGACTCACCGTGGAGGGACTCGAGGAAGCCGGTGCGGCCGACGCGGACGTGCTGGTCCTCTGTTACCCGAACAACCCGACGGGGGCGATCATGCCCGAAGCGGACCTCGAGCCGATCGCCGAGTTCGCCCGCGAGCACGATCTGACGGTCTTCTCGGACGAGATCTACGCCGAGTTGACCTACGACGGCGAGCACACCTCGATCGCGAGCCTCCCGGGGATGCGCGAGCGCACCATCGTCTTCAACGGCTTCTCGAAGGCCCACGCGATGACCGGCCTCCGGCTGGGATACGCGCTGGGCCCGCCCGAGGCCATCGGCGCGATGAACAAGATCCACCAGTACACGATGCTCTCGGCCCCGACGACGGCCCAGTACGCCGCGCTCGAGGCCCTTGACTCCTGTGAGAACGACGTCCGAGAGATGGTCGACCAGTACGACCGCCGCCGCCGGTTCGTCCTCTCCCGGTTCCGCGAGATCGGGATGGACGTCTTCGAAGCGAAGGGCGCGTTCTACTGTTTCCCCGAGGTTCCCGAGGGCTTCACCGCCGAGGAGTTCGCCGAGGAAGTGCTGCGCGAACAGGGCGTCGCGGTCGTCCCCGGCGACGTCTTCGGCGACGTCGGCGAAGGGCATCTGCGCGTGTCCTACGCGACCGGGCTCGAGGACCTCCGCAGGGCGCTCAGCAGAATCGAGGCGTTCGTCGCCGAGCACGCCTGAACCCGAGCCGCGCTCGTTTTCGTCCGGTTCCGGATCCGACCGGCTGTGTCAGGGCTCGAGCGCGCTCTCTTCGAGCCAGGAGCCGGCCCAGCACTCGATTTCGTCGAAGACCGGCTCGAGGGATTCGCCCTTGTCGGTGAGACTGTAAAACGTCGCGACTGGCGCGTCCTCCTCGATGCGACGCTCGACGAAGCCCATCTCCCCGAGGTCGTCGAGGACCCGCGAGAGGGTGCGCGCGTTCGCGCCGGTCGAGCGCTTGAGTTCGTTGAACCGCTGCTCGCCGTCTAACAGTTCGTGGAGCACTGCGAGTCGCCACTGCGAGCCGATCTGCTCGAGGGAGGCGATGACGGGACAGGCGTCGGCGTTTCGCTCGCGGGGTTCTGTCTGTGGGGACGACATCGATAGTATCTGCTGGCGCCTACGTCGCGAACAGCTTTAGTAGTTCGCATCCGAACCGGGTAACATCGTGTTAGTAGCAACCCGGGAGACGGCTTCGACGGGATCGGTCGCAACGCAGCCGGCGGAGGCGCTTCGATGACGGACGACGGATCGAGAGTCGACGACGCGAGCCTCGAGATCGACGTCGACGACCACGACGGCTCGCTCTATCGGATCCTCTCGAGCGCCGTCGTCCCGCGGCCGATCGCGTGGGTCAGCACCTCGAGCGAGGACGGCGTCGACAACCTCGCGCCGTACAGCTTCTTCACCGTCGCGTCGGTCGCGCCGCCGGTCTTGCTGTTCGCGCCCGTGGACGGCACGGACGGACTCAAGGACACGCCGCGCAACGCCCGCGAAACCGGCGAGTTCGTCGTCAACCTCGTCACCGAGGAGTTGGCCGAGGCGATGAACGAGACCAGCGCCACGCTGCCCGCCGGCGAGAGCGAGTTCGACCACGCCACCCTCGAGCGGGCCGAGTCGGCCGCGGTCGACCCGCCCCGCGTCGCCGGCGCGAAGGTGGCCTTCGAGTGCGCCCTCCACGACCTGATCGACGTGGGCGGTTCGACGCTCGTCCTCGGCGAGGTCCGCCACGTCCACCTCGACGAGTCGGTGACGAGCGACGGGAAGATAGACGTCGACGAGATCGACGCCGTCGGCCGGCTCGCGGGGAGTCGGTACGCGCGGCTGGCTGATCGATTCTCGCTCGAGCGGCCGCCGTAGCGCGGGTTCCGGCCGAAGTCAGAGTGAGACCGCTATCCCAGACTCACGTCCAAGTAAAGCATCACGACTACGCCGGCCATCACGCCGAGGGTAGCGATCCGTTCGTAGCCGCGCGTGTGCGTTTCCGGAATGATCTCGTCGGAGATGACGAACAGCATCGCTCCGGCGGCGAAGCCCATCGCGTACGGGAGCAACGGCTCGACGACGCTCACCGCCAGCGCGCCGAGCACCGCGAGCGGGATTTCGACGATGCCCGACCGCAATCCGGCGAACGCCGCGTAGAAGCGCCGATCCAGTCCCGCGTTGATCGCGGCCACCGAGACGGCGAGCCCTTCCGGAATGTTCTGAATCCCGATGGCGAGCATGAGTGGAATCGCGTTCTCGACGTTGCCGGAGCCGAAGCCGACGCCGACGGCCAGCCCCTCCGGCATGTTGTGGAGGGTGATCGCCAGGATGAACAGGATAACGGGGGTCAGCCGTTCGTTCTCGAGGGGGAGGGACGTGCTGGGGTTGGCTCCGTCCGTTCGTCTGGATCCGGTCAGCAGATAGTGCGCGTGTGGGACAAGCCCGTCGGCCCGGTCGAGAAAGACGACGCCGAGGACAACGCCGACGAGCGTGGGCACCGGATCGCCGCCGGAGTACTGCTCGATTCCGGGGATGATGAGGCTCGTGAAGGCTGCAGCGAGCATCACGCCGGCCGCGAACCCGAGCGCGCCGTCGAGCGCGCGCTCCGAGGGGTCGCGCCAGACGAGTATCAGCGACGCGCCGAGCAGATTCAGCGACGCGATGACGATCCCGCCGACGAGCCCCTGGACGACCGGATTTTCACCGGCAATCCGGACGAACAACTCGGCTACGGAGGCCATGCTCCCCTCCCGTGAATCGATCCGTACACACCGCCGCGGCGCGTCTCGCCACGCGTCATTTCGGTGTGGAAGACTGACGAAGACCGGATAAATCCACCGATCAGGGAGGAGACGTACCGACGCGATTCGCTACCGAACGGGCGACCCGTCAGCCTCGAGCAGCGCCTCTAGATTCTCGAGCGAGCGCAGACTGATCGGCGCGGAACCCGCCTGATGGAGCGGCAGTTCGAACGCGATCCGACAGCGGTTCTCGCCGAGGTCGTCGACGCGGTGGGCGGCAGCCGGAATCCCGGTCACCCGCCAGGTCCACCGCCGCGCCGTACAGGCGGTGATCCGGAACGGGACCCAGACGCCGGGGAGTCGTATCCGGCCGGTCGTCCCGGTTCGAATTCGGCGATCCGTCGAGTCGACGCCGTGGACGATCGGCGACCACTCGGGCCACTGCGTCGTGTCGACGATGGCGTCCCAGGCGTCGGCCGGCGGGGCGGCGACGACGGTCGAGACCTCGAGGCGGCGGCCGTCAGGGGTTCGCGCGGTCCGGACTCGAGTCATAGCCGTCACTACGCCGTCCTCGGCTTTGGGGGTTTGGACCGGACGCCGAACGGTCGGCGAATCTCGACAGTCTCTGGCCGCTAGACTTTACTGGGGTCGCTCCCTCGGTCGCGCTATCCAATGGCTATACTCGAAGTGGACGACCTCCGGAAGGAGTACGGCGGCTTCGTGGCCGTCGAGGGGAGCTCCTTCTCGATCGAGCGCGGTGAGGTCTACGGCGTCGTCGGCCCGAACGGCGCGGGCAAGACGACGACGCTGAAGATGCTCGCGGGGCTGATCGAGCCGACCGCCGGCACCGCCGTCGTCGCCGGTCACAGGCCCGGCGAACCCGCGATGCAGCGCCGCCTCGGCTTCCTCCCCGAGGAGTCGCCGCTCTACGAGGAGATGACCGCGATCAGCTACCTCGAGTTCTTCGCCGACCTCTACGACGTCCCGAAAGACGTGGCGCGCGAGCGGATCCACGACTCGCTGGACCGGCTCGATCTCGAGCACCGCGACCGCCGGATCGGGAACATGTCGAAGGGAATGCAGCGGAAGGTCGCGATCGCGCGGGCCCTGGTGAACGACCCCGACGTCTTGATCTTCGACGAGCCGGCGTCCGGACTCGATCCGCTGACGACCAACTACATCATCGAGTTCACCCGCGAACTGAGCGACGAGGGGAAGACGATCGTCTTCAGTGCGCACAACCTCTTTCACGTCGAGAGCATCTGCGATCGGCTCATCATCATGAACGACGGCCGGATCGTCGCCCGCGGTACGTTAGCGGAGATCCGGGACGCCCACGGCGGCACCGAGTACCACGTCTACGCGACGGCCGACGGTAGCGATGGGGTCGCCGCGATGGACGGGCCGGTCGAGGTGACCCGAGAGAACGGTCGGGTTCGTCACGTCGTCGGCGACATGGACGCCGTCGAGTCGATCCGCGAGTACGTCGAGGCGGCCGGCGGCCGCGTCACGGACATCCAGACGGAGACGCCGAGTTTGGAGGAGATTTTCCTCGAAGTCGCGCGCGAACCGGCGGAGGCGGAGACGTGAGCGAGGGCCGTCTCCGCGGATTCGTCGCTCGTACGGCCCGAATCGCCCGCTGGGAGATATTCCGCAGCGCCGGCACCGTCGACCGGAAGACGGCGGTGGCACTGGTCGTGATGGCCCTCGCCGTCGGCACCGCTGGGTTCACGGTCCCCGACTCGGGGCTCGGCCTCGAGCGCGAAATCTACGTCGTCGGCGTCGACGCGGACAGTCCCTACCACGACGCTGCGGTCCACAGCGAACAGTTCCGGCCGGTCCCGCTCGAGGACGTCGAAACGGAGGGCGATGCGAACGCCGACGTGATCGTGACGCGTGACGGCCGGATCGGCTACGTCGGCGACAACGGCGAGGTCGCCGCCGACGCGTTTCGAGACGCCATCCAGTCGTACAACGCGAAGCTGATGGACGAGGAAGCGGACGAGGCGGCCGCCTATCCGGTCCTCGTCTCGATCGACTACCAGAACCGAGACCTTGGCGGAGCGACGGACACCGGTAATGGGAGTACAACCGGCGGTGGCGGTGACGGAACCGACGGGAGGACCACCGGTAGCGACAGCGGGCCGGACGGGACCGACGGCAGCGGTGGAAGCGAACCCGGCAGCGACGGGGACGGTCGACTTCAGGTCCCCGGCCTCGGCGGCGGGTCGACGGCGTCGACGGCTCCGGGGACGCCCGGTTCGATCGCACCGCCGTTTCCCTTCCAGTCGCTCGTCCTCGCGTTCCTGTTCGTCGTGCCGATGAACTTCGTCATCCAGGCCTACGGGAGCACGATCATGGACGAACGCGTGAAGCGACGGGGTGAACTGCTGCTGGTCTCGCCCGCCTCGCGCCTCGAGATCGTGGCCGGCAAGACGCTGCCCTATCTGGGGGGCCTCGTCGCGATCGTCGTCGCCATCGCGTACGCGATCGACGGCGGTCCCCTCGCCGTCGCGGCGGCGCTGCCGATCGCGCTGCTCTTCCTCGGGTCGACGTTCATCGGGGCGATGCTCGCCCGGTCGTTCAAGGAACTGACGTTCGTGACGGTCACGATCAGCGTCTTCCTGACGACGTACACGTTCATCCCGGCGATCTTCACCGACGTTCACGCCGTCGCGCTGATCTCGCCGCTGACGATCGTCGTGATGGACCTCCAGAACCAGTCGGTTACCGCCGGGGAGTACCTGTTCTCGACCGCGCCGTTCTATCTGAGCGCGGCCGTCTTCTTCCTGCTCGGGATCGGCGTCTACCGCGAGGAGGACATGTTCGCCCAGAAACCGATCCCGGCGAAGGCCATCGATGCGATCGCGAGTCGCATTCGCGGTCGGCGAAGCGTCCCGTTGCTGTCGATCCTCTTCATCCCCTTCGTGTTCGCGAGCCAGTTGCTCGCCGTCGCGCTCCTCTTCGCCGTCCCGCAGGCGGTCGCAGTGCCGGTCATCGTCGTTATCGCCGCTGCCGTCGAGGAGATCGCGAAGAGCATCCACGTCTACGCCGGCATCGCCCGCTCGAGATTCGACGCGACGCTTCGGACCGCCGCCGTGCTCGGTGCGCTCTCCGGAGCCGGCTTCTTCGTCGGCGAGAAGCTCACTCACGTCGTCCAGTTCGTTGGCTTGCCCGACCTGTCGGTCGGTGCCGCCGCGTTCGGCCCCACCGTCTCGAGCGATCCGCTCGTTCTCCTCGCGGTGTTTCTCGCGCCGCTTGCGCTACACGTCACGACGGCCGTCGTCTCGGCGCTCGGTGCGAGCCGCGGTCGGACGGGCTACGCCGTCGGCTTCCTCGCGGCGACGCTGATTCACGCGGCCTACAACCTCGGGGTGATCGCCCTTGTCGCGTGAGCGCGACGGCGGTCGCGAGTCGGGCTCGAGCCGGGGGGCACGCTGGGCCATCGCCCGCCGGGAACTGCGCTCGCTGCGCTCCGAGAAGACGATCATCCTGGCGCTGACGATTCAGCTGTTCATCGCGGCGTTCTCCTCGTTCCTGGTCGTCGGCCTCGTCTCGCTGTACGATCCCGGCTCGGTCGACGGCTATCGGACGGAGGTCGCCGTCACTGGCGACGATCCCGATACCTTGCTCGCGGTCGCGGAGGAACGTGACGGCGTCGCGGCGGAGTACTACGACGACCGTGGGGCCGCCTATCAGGCGTTCGAGTCCGGCCGGGTCACGGCCGTCCTCGACGCGAACAGGAACGACGACGGGCGGCTCAGCGTCAGAGTCACCGCCCCGGAGGAGGGGATCCAAACGACCCTGCTCGTCGTCCAGCTTCGGGACACCTTGGAGCGCGTCGAACGCGTCGAGCGCGAGCGCAACGCCGACGCCGGTCGGCTCGAGCGAGCGCCGCTACCGGTGCCAGAGGAAGTCGGCTCGAGCCCGTACGTCGGCTTCACGTACACCGTGTTGCTGCCGCTCCTGCTGTTCCTCCCGGTGTTCATCAGCGGCTCGATCGCCGTCGACTCGCTGATCGAGGAGCGCCAGCGGGGTACCCTCGAGTTGCTCCGGGTCGCCCCGCTCTCGCTGGCGGACGTGATCGACGCCAAGCTGCTGGCGACGGCAGGGCTGGCACCGATTCAGGCGATCGCCTGGCTCCTCTTGCTGTCGGCCAACGGGACCTCGATCGCCGGTCCAGCGGCGCTGATCGTGCTGGTGGCCGCGCTGTCGCTGTTCGTGGTCGCCGGCGGCGTCGCGGTCGCGCTGTGGGCCCCCGACAGGCGGCAGGCCCAACTCCTCTACTCCGTGGCCACCGTCGGCGCGCTGGTCGTCGCGACCGTCCTGCCCGAACACCCCGCGAACACGGTCGCGAAGTTCGCGATCGGCACCCCGACGGGGACGACCTGGGCGCTGCTCGGGATCTACTGCTTGCTCGGGGTCGCCGCCTTCCTCGCGCTCCGAGCGGGCGTCGGCCGGCTCGACCCCGACTCGCTGTAGGGCTCGAGAAACCGAGTCGGACGCTTGCGGAACTCGCCGTCGCTGCCGCGATCCCTCGTCACGACGGCTAATAGCAGATACTAAACGCGTCGTCTCGTTACGGGTTCGTACTGAACGATGAGCGATCGCGAACCACCCGATCAGCAGCGTACTGACTACGCACCGGCCGAGCGCCATCGGCCGGACCGAGATTCGTCCGATCAGGAACAGGTCCGAGAGGCCGTCGAGCGGTCCAGAAGCGGCGCGCCGGCGGTCGGCGCGGTCGTCCGCGACCGGTTCTCGTCCGACGAGATCTTCCAGCGGATCGTCGCCGCGGCCGACGAGGAGATTACCTCCGGAAGCCGCGAACTGTTCTTCAGCGGTCTCGCCGCCGGCTTCGCGATCACGATCACGTTCCTCCTGTACGCTTCGTTGACGGCCTCGACCGACGGTCACCCGATTCTGAGCAAGCTGTTGTATCCGCTCGGCTTCATCTACATCATCATCGGCGGCTACCAGCTCTACACCGAAAACACGCTACCACCGGTCGCACTGACGCTGGAACGACTGGCCAGCGTTCCGGCGCTGCTGCGCCACTGGTCGATCGTGTTGGCAGGCAACTTCGCCGGTGGTGCCCTCGGCGCGATCGCGCTGACGTGGGGCGGCGTCTTCGACGACGACACGGCGGCCGCCGCGATGGAACTCTCCCGTCACGGCGTCGAGACCTCGTGGTGGACACTATTCTCCAAGGCGGCGTTCGCCGGCCTGATCGTCGCCGGCGTCGTCTGGATCGTCTACGCCTCCCGCGACACCATCTCGCGGCTCGTCGTCGTCTACATGGCTTTCCTGGCGATCCCGCTCGGCGACCTGTTTCACGTCGTCGTCTCTTTCACCGAGATGGTCTATCTGGTGCTGGCTGGCGAACTCGCCCTCCTGACCGGGCTCTACGGCTTCGTCCTGCCGGTCCTGCTGGGCAACACCATCGGCGGCATCGTCCTCGTCACCGTCGTCAACTACTTCCAGACGAGCGAACACCGTCTCCAGTCGGCCCGCTTCGAGGGAGCGAACCGGCAGCTCTCGATCTCGGAGTGGCTGTTCGGTTCCTACGCGGGCCGATCGTACGTCCCGTTGATCAACACGGCGGAGATCCACGGGGACGACGAGGACGCCTACCGGATCCTCGTCCCCATCTCGAACCCGCGAACCGAGTCGGCGATGGTCGACTTCGCCTGCACGCTCGCAAGCGGCCGCGAGAACGCGGTCGTCCACGCCGTCCACATCGTCCAGACGCCCAATCGGACGTCGCTGCGCTACGGCGCCGGACAGACCCAGCGGATCGTCGCCGAGTCCGAGGAGCGCATGGCGGACGTTCGGAAGCGGGCAGCCAGCTACGACGTGCCCTGCGAGACGTCGACGGTCGTCTCTCACCGGTCGTTCGAGGACGTCTTCGCCACCGCGGAGCGCGAGCGCTCCGACCTCGTCCTGCTCGGCTGGGGCACCGACCGGCCGTGGAGCACCGGTCGCGCCGAGCGCCGGATCAGCGAACTGACGAGCAACCTCCCCTGTGACTTCCTCATCCTCAAGGATCGGGAGCTGGACGCCTCGCGGGTCCTGCTGGCGACCGCCGGCGGTCCGGACTCGGACCTGAGCGCCGAGGTCGCGCGGACGCTGCAGGCGGAAACCGCGGCCGACGTGACGCTCCTGCACGTCGTCGCCGGCTCGAGCGACCGCGAGACCGGCGAGCAGTTCCTCGAGGAGTGGGCCGCCGAGCGCGGACTCGAGAACGCCGAACTCGTCGTCGACGACTCCGGCGACGTCGAGGACGCCATCTGTCGCGCGGCCGCGGATCACTCGCTCGTCCTGCTGGGCGCGACCGAGGAGGGCGTGATCTCGCGGCTCATGACCGATTCCCTCCACATGGACGTGGTCAACGAGGTCGATAGTTCGGTCCTGCTCGCCGAGCGACCGAGCGATCGGAACGTCTTCGAGCGGCTGTTCGGCCACTGGTAGTCCGTCCCGCCGATCCGGAGAGGGTATCGTTCGATACGTGTTGTCGTTTGCCGCACCACGCACGCTTTTTTCGCGGGTTTCCGTACGGCCGCTATGGAGTACACGACGCTCGGTTCGACCGGGATGCAGGTGAGTCGCATCTGTCTGGGCTGTATGAGTTTCGGCTCGAGCGACTGGCGCGAGTGGGTGTTAGACGACGAGGAGAGCCAGAAGATCATCGACCGCGCGATCGACCTGGGGATCAACTTCTTCGATACCGCGAACATGTACTCGATGGGCGAGTCCGAGCGCGTCCTCGGCGAGGCCCTCGAGGGCCACCGCGAGGAGTCGGTCGTCGCGACGAAGGGGTTCTTCCGGATGCGCGAGGACGATCCGAACTCCGGCGGACTCTCCCGGAAGGCGATCGAGCAGGAACTGGCGGCCAGCCGAGAGCGGCTGGGAATGGACACGATCGACCTCTATCAGATCCACCGACTGGATCACAACACGCCGATCGAAACGACGCTGCGAGCGCTCGACGACGCCGTTCGCCGGGGCCACGCGCGGTACGTCGGTGCGTCCTCGATGTGGGCCCACGAGTTCGCCGACGCCCTGCACACGAGCGACTCGCTGGGACTCGAGCGGTTCCAGACGATGCAGAACCACTACAACCTCACCTACCGGGAGGAGGAACGCGAGATGCTGCCGCTGTGCGACAGGGAGAACGTGGGCGTCATCCCGTGGTCGCCCCTGGCTCGCGGCTACCTGACGCGACCGCACGAGGAAATCGACGCGACGACGCGCGGCGAGTCGGAAGAGTACCTCTACGAACACCCCTACCGCGAGGGCGGTGGTCCGGAGATCAACGAGCGCGTCGCGGAAGTGGCCGACGACAAGGGCGTCACGATGGCCCAGATCGCCCTCGCGTGGCTGCTCCACAAGGACTGGGTCGACGCACCCATCGTCGGCACGACCAGCGTCGAACACCTGGAGCAGGCCGTCGAGGCGCTCGAGATCGATCTCTCCGATTCCGAGATGGAGTACCTCGAGGCGCCCTACGAACCGGTGCCGGTGTCCGGCCATAGCTGATCCGTTTGGCGGCCGCTTCCAGTCGCTAGAACGATTGGCGGTTCACCCGACCGTCACTCGCACGAGCAAGACGACGTCTCGGTCGTATCGATTCCGAGGAGGAAGTTGCCGCCGCAGAACCGGGTCACCGCGTTGACCAGCAGGCCCGATCCCGCGATCGCCGTCGCGACGGCGGTGGTGCGCCGACCGGAAAGCACCGCCGCACCGGCGACGACGAGCAGCCACGTTCCCAGGACGCCCCTGACGATTCGATCGAGTCCGCCGACGTTTCGCTGCATACGCGTCCGAACGGCCGCCGGGGAGGAATCGATTCGGCCGAACCGTTCGGGTGGGTTTATGGCCGTGATGTGGGCAGCGCCGATGACGGCCGTCCGGAACAAATCCTTTTGCTCCCCTGTTCGAACGCGATTTCATGAAACGCGTCCGCATCACGCTGGACCCGCGGGGCGCCTATGCGCCGCCGATCTACGAACGGCTCGCAGGCGGGGCCGACTACATAGAGCGCGCGCGGATCGTCAACTGGAACGTCTCCGACCCGCCGACCGGCTTTCTGTTCCGCCTCGAGGGCGAGTACCGCCGATTCGAGCGCGAACTCGCCGAGAGTTCGATGGTCTCGGATTACGAGGTGCTCCCGATCACGGACCGGGCGTGTTACTGCTTTCTCGAGGGGGAGGTCTCGACGGCCGCACGCTCGCTGTTCGAGAACTTCACCCGTGGCAGCCTCATGACGGTGCCACCGATCGAGTGCAACGACGACGGGACGAACACGTTCAGTATCGTCGGGACGGAGGCCGACATTCAGGCCGCAGTCGACGGCGTCCCCGACGGCGTCGGCGTGACCCTCGAGCAGGTCGGCGGCAAGCGCGTCGCCACCGACAGCGTCGTCGGCCGACTGTCCGAACGACAACGGGAAGCGGTCGTGGCCGCGTTCGAGCTCGGCTACTACGACGTCCCCCGGACGGCGACGACCGAAGACGTGGCTCGCGAACTCGACTGCGCGACGGCGACCGCGGCGGAACACCTCCAGAAGGCCGAATCGACGGTGTTCACGTCCCTGTTCGACGCGTAATCGTCCGTCTCGCTCGACCGGTTCACGGCAGCGCTTCGGCGGCCTCGACGAGGTCGGCTTCGGTCTCCCACCGATGCAACCGCTCCTCGTCCTCGAGCAGGTCGAAGACGCCGTCCTGCATCCAGTCGAACGCCCGGTCGTCCTCGTACTCGCGTTTGAGGACGTGGGTCTTTTCGAAGTACTCCGTCGTCCCGGCGAGCAGCCCCTGCTCGACGAGGAAGCCGCTCGGCTCGCGCTCCGCGACGCCGACGATGTGGGTGACCAGATCGGCCAGCAGACAGAACTTCTGGATCCCGTTGTCCCACTCGCCGCGAACGTCGACCATCCGGAACGCGTAGGCGTCCGGCCGGCGGTTCAGGCGGTCGACGACCAGGTTCAGCCGGCGGATCGGCTCCCGGTCGTAGTTGCCGAGAACGAAATACGACCGGTCCGTCTCGTAGAGCGGCCGGAGTTCGCTCAGCGCGTGGAGGAGTTCCTCGTTGTCCGACAGCGAGAGCTCCGCGGCCTCGAGTCGCTCCGTCGCGCTCGCCAACACCTCGTCCGGCTCCGGCGGATCGTCGTCGGTCATACGAACCAGTTATCGTGAATTACGGATAGTCGTTACCGTCCCGTTTCCGATTCTTCCGATACCCGTCGAGGCGCTCGCTCGAGTGTTCACCCGGTGGTTTACTCCAGGGTAAACTACTTGGCGCTGCGCTCCGTATCGGCTCGTATGAGTACCGACGTGGGGACGCCGGAGGGGGCAAACGCGCGCGAACTCGTCCACTTCGTCACCCAGGAGACGCGGTTCGCGATCCTCGCCAACATCCTGCAACACCCCGAGGGACTGCCGTCGCTGTACGAACTCGAGCAACTCAACCCGAGCGTGAGCGAGGCGACGGTCTACAAGCACGTCCAGAAGCTGATCGACGCCGGCGTCGTCGAGGCGGTCGCGCTGCCCGAGGACGAGCGTCGACAGGGCTACCCCTGGAAATTCTACCGGCTGACCGACGAGGGGCGGGCGTTCCTCGAGGATCACAACCTGCTCGCCGCGGAGGAGACCCTGCAGCGAATCTACGAGACGATTTCCGATAAATCGGAAAAGATGGTCAGATACGAGAACGCTCCCCGTCCGGACCTCGACGGCTAGCAGCCCACTCGCAAACGGCTGCCAGCGGAAGCTCGGTCGCGTTCACAAGAGCGTGACCAGATAGATGACTAACCCACTGTGCCAGACGACGGCCGCGGCCGCGTGACGGGGATCGGTCGCGGGAGCCGGCGGGTTGCGGACGACCGCGTCCCACAGGAACAGCGTCGCCACGAGCGCGCCGCCGAAGAGCCCGTAATAGACGTCGACAGCGGCGTGCTGGCCGGCGGCGAACCCGAGTAGCAGGGACGCTACCATCCCGCCGAGGAGCCGATCGTAGTAGTCCATCGTTCTAGCGAAGACTAGTCGGCCCGGACGGAATACACACCGCGCGATTCCCAGCGACTCGGTACGACCGTTCGCGCGAAGTAGCTCGAGACGGGAGCGTAATCGACCGGTGCGAACCGAAGTCGCCGCGAACGGTATCGGCCGATCAGGACAGCCGCGCGGCGATGTCCGCCTCGGTGATGATGCCGACGGTCTCGCCGGCTTCGGTGATCATCACGGCCTTGTAGTGCTCGAGCAGGTTACTGATCTCGTCTAACGTCGCGTCCTTCGAGACGGTCGGGAAACTCTCGCTCATGTGTTCCTCGACGGGTTCGTCGCGGTCCTCGGAGTCGAGGTGGACCAGATCGGTCTGGCTGATCGAGCCGACCGGAATGCCGTCCTGGATGACGGCCAACTGCGAGTAGGCCTCCTCCTCCATCTCGCGGGCGGCCTCGCTGACCGGATCGTCGGGGGCGACGCTGACGACGGCCTCGTTCATCAGGTCCGCAGCGCGGATCACGTCGCTCTCGGCCTTCTCTAAGGCGTTGACGATCCGGCGGAGCGTCGACAGGCGCGGGTCGACGTCGCCGCCCTCGATACGGGCGATCAGCGGCTGTGAGACGTCTGCTTTGTCCGCGAGTTCGCTCTGGGTGAGCCCGAGCTCGGTACGGCGCTGCCGGAGGTCAGCGGGCGTCGGGAGTTCCATGTGACTAAATAACCGAGGGTTATAGAAAGAGCTTTGGGTCGATCGCGCGCCCGCCTCGTATCAGTCCTCGTCCGGAACCTCGGCGACCTCGACGACCGACAGCGGCACGTCCCGCAACGCGCCGCCGACCTCGCTTTTCGCGATTCGGGAGGCGTGTTCCTCGCCGTCGGCGTTGAAGACCTCCATCTCGAGGCCGAGGCCGACGAGCGCGGTGTCGGCGGCGATAAACGCGGAGTCGAACGGCTCGCCGCAGGCCGGACAGCCCGTCGCACCGACCTCGACTTCGACGTAGTCCATGTCTTCGCTGTTGAGTCGCTTCCCGGCTTCGCTGACGGCGACACCGATCGCGTCGTCGATCTCCTCGACGTCACGAACGAGCCATGCCGCCTCCATCGCGACGAGGTAGTTGCTCATACGTAATGGTCGGTCCGGGGGGTTTCCTGCTTTGCGGTTCGCCGCCGTCCATCGCCACTGAGCCGTGTTCACACGGCGGCCGTGACGGCCTCACAGGCGCGCGCCGCCGGTTCGCCGGTGCGCACGTGAATCGAATAATGCCCATAACTTACGGGAAATCCGCCGGTCGATTGCCGCCACCATAGCCGTACATCGACTCGAGTGCGCCTCCAGTTGCGCTCATCGAAAGCGAACTTGAATCGCAAGCAGGCGGCGACCCGATTGAGAGCGATAGATAATGATGAAATTATTTTTTCAAGAAGGCTTATATATCCCCTCCGTCTGGGCACGGCTGAACGCAGATGATATCCCGCGTGTACCACGCGACCCTGTTCGCCCTGTACCAGCTATGTATCGTGATCGGCATCGTCGCGATGCCGCTCGCGATCGCCGCCCGACAGGCCGGGCTGACCCTACCGATCCACCGCGTCCTCGCGAACGTCGAGGAGGCGTACGAGGCGACCCAACCCTGATCGGTTAGCTACGTTCCGCGTTTTCCGTTCCTCGTTCGCCGAGCGACCGCGTTTCGAGCGCACTGACCGGCGCTCGAGCCGACTTCGTCTCGCGACCGCTGGAAGCGGAAACGAGGGCGGTGACCGCCGGTGTTTTATACCGTCCCGGTCGTATCCTTCCGGTAATGCGCACGCCCACACACGACTCCGACTTCTCCCGGACGGTCGACCAGTTGGCCGACGATCCGAACCCCTACGAGCCGGAGATCGGCTCCCTGCCGGAGAACGATCTGACGCGGGCCGACCTCGAGAACGTGAACAAGACCGGGACGACGACGATCGGTATTTCGACGGCCGACGGCGTCGTCATCGCGACGGACATGCGCGCCAGCCTCGGCGGGCGGTTCGTCTCGAACAAGAACGTCCAGAAGGTCGAGCAGATCCACCCCACCGGCGCGCTCACGCTCGTCGGCAGCGTCGGCGGTGCCCAATCGTTCATCTCGAGTCTCCGCGCCGAGGTCAACCTCTACGAAGCCCGCCGCGGCGAGAACATGAGCATCGACGCGCTCGCGACGCTGGCGGGCAACTTCGCCCGCGGCGGCCCGTTCTTCGCCATCCACCCGATTCTGGGCGGCGTCGACGAGGAGGGCAGCCACGTCTACAGCATCGATCCCGCCGGCGGCGTCATGGAAGACGACTACACCGTCACCGGCTCCGGGATGCAGCTCGCCTACGGTCACCTCGAGCAGGCCTACGAACCGGACATGTCAAACGAAGAGGCGAAGACGGTCGCCGCCCGCGGCATCAAGTCGGCCGTCGAGCGCGACACCGGCTCCGGGAACGGCGTCTTCCTCTGTGAGATCACCGACGAGGGCGTCGATATCCACGGCCACCACGACTTCGACGACGTCCTGTAAGCGACGACGGCCGTAGTGTGCAGTGCGTCGAGTCGCCCACGACTCGTTTTTGCTCGCAGCGCAGAGACCGACACAGCTAGTTCTCTCACCTCGGCCGGCATCGAAAACGGGTGCTCGGTCGCTCGACGAGCAACGCGTGACGCGGTGTCAGGCAGTATCTGGGACGCTAACGAGCACGTCGCGGGGCTCGGTCGCGTACTCGAGGCGAACAGTGTACGTGAGACCGGCGAGGACCGTCATGCAGAAACCGGAGCCGCTCTCGAGCGAGAGGTCAACCACGTCACCGTACTTGCTACGATGGATGCCGTCGACAGCGACCTCGTGGCACGGCGTCGGGGCGACCGTGTAGCCGTTGATCTCGACGACGCCGTCGCCCAGATACTCGACGGTGTACTCGTCGGTGCCGTCCGCGTTGCCAGAGTTGGTAGTCGAGTCGACGGAGACGATTCTGGGACCGTCGCTGATGTCGGCGGTCGCCGACGTCGTCATTGCAGTTCCTGCGAGAAGCGATGCGCCAGTCGCTTTCAGTGCGTTTCGGCGATTCATTTCGTTCTACGACCACACTACTTTAGACTGAAATTTTATCTAGCAGATCATGATAGTACTGTGACGCACTCACCAGTCAGTAGCGATCGGCACCAGCCCCGGAAACCGATCGATCCGCGGTGGGATCGGCGAGAGAAAGGGATGAAAATCGGGGCATCGGCGGTATCGGGAAGCGACCGAGCTACGAGATCCGCGTCGTCTGCTCGAGTTCGATGTCGCTCTCTTTGGGCTGCGTCGCCCGACCGGTCTCGCTCGAGCGGTAGATCGCGTCGATAACGCGTTGGACGGTCAGCGCCTCCTCGATGGTGTTGGTCTCCGGCGTTGCGCCCGCGGCGACGGCTGCGAGAAAGGCCTCGTCTTGTTCGGCGTACCCGGTCATCGCGGCGTCGCCGGTCATGTCGACGTCGGAATAGTGGTCGCAGCCGGCAGTCCCGGCCTCGAGGATCCGTAGGTCGGTATCGCCGATGTCGAACTCCGCGCCAGCCTGCGTGCCGCGAACCCGGAAGTCCATGCTCTCCTCGCGATTGGTCGCCCACGCGGCCTCGAGAGAGATCGTCTGGCCGTCGGCGGTGCGAATGAAGGCACTGACGGAGTCGTCGACCTCGTAGGTTTCGGCCTCGGCGTTCCAGTTGTCGCCGAAGCCGTCGGGGTCGGCGTACTCCTCGCTGGTGCCGAACGTGGTTCGCGTGACGCCGCTGACTTCAGTGATTTCGGGGAAATCGAGCGCGTAGAGAGCGAGATCGAGGGCGTGGACGCCGATGTCGAGCAGTGCGCCGCCACCGGCGAGTTCGGAATCGGTGAACCAGGAGCCCGGACCGGGAACGCCGCGCCGCCGGACGTACTTGGCCTCGACGTGCGTGAGGTCGCCGAAGCGGCCGCGGGCGTGCTGTTCGTCGAACATGGCCATCGACGCCGCGTAGCGGTTGTGGAAGCCGACCATACAGATGCCGTCGGCTCTGGCCGCCGCGGCGGCGATCCGTTCTGCGCTCTCTAACGTGTGGGCGAGCGGCTTCTCGACGAGGACGTCGCGGCCGGCCTCGAGTGCGGCGACGGCGATCGGTTCGTGGAACCGGTTCGGTGTCGTCACGATGACGGCATCGACCGCGTCGTCGACGACGAGTTCCTCGTGGGTCTCGTAGGTCGTCGCGCCGAACTCACCGGCGAACCGTTCGCGTTGCTCGGGAACGAGATCCGCGCCGGCGACGACGTCCGCGCCGAGTTCGCGGACGCTTCTGGCGTGTAGGTTCCCCATTCCGCCAAGGCCGACGATACCGACGCCGATACTGTCGTCGATCATCGCTCAACCCCCGATTTCGTAGACGCGGCGGCAAAGGAGCGGTAAGAAACGAACCATTTCGATGACGTTTGAGTGCGATCCCGGTCCATGAAGAGAAGCAGTCGGCGATCAAAATAAGGGTTGTGACCGATTAATCTATACAATCGACTCACCATTCACGCAGAACTAGACGATTACTTTCCACTGGGCGCTATTGGTACGATAATATGACTTTTTGTCGAGAATGTCATCGATGCTGACCGTTCGAGCTAAGGGCAGTGGCGATGGAGGCATCTGTCATGGCTGCCGTCACGATCTGGAACGAGTACCGACACGAACGCGAGGACGACGAGGTCGCAGCCGTCTACCCCGACGGGATCCACACGACGCTCGCCGACGCGCTCGCCGACGAACACACGGTCCGAACCGCGACGCTCGAGGAGCCCGACCACGGACTTTCCGACGACGTTCTCGAGTCGACGGACGTGCTGGTGTGGTGGGGCCACGAGGCCCACGACGAAGTCGACGACGAGGTCGTCGACCGGGTTCAGGAGCGCGTCCTCGCGGGAATGGGGCTGATCGCGCTTCACTCGAGCCACTACGCGAAGATCTTCAAGCGACTTATGGGAACGTCCTGCAGCCTGCAGTACCGCGAGGACGGCGGGACCGAGCGTCTGTGGGTCGTCGATCCGGGCCATCGGATCGCCGACGGGCTGGGGGAGTCGATCGATCTCCCGCGATCGGAGATGTATGGCGAGCCGTTCGACGTCCCCGAACCCGACCGACTGGTGTTCGTCAGCTGGTTCGAGGGCGGCGAGGTGTTCCGCAGCGGCTGTTGTTATCGCCGCGGCAGTGGCCGAATCTTCTACTTCCGACCGGGTCACGAGACGTACCCGATCTACGAGAACGAGGAGATCCGGCGCGTGCTTCGCAACGCGGTCGCGTGGGCGAGCCCGACGGACGGTTCGCCCCGGACGTTCGGACAGCGAGAGTAGTGTTTCACCGCGCTCGCGCGGTCAGAACGGTCGCCGACCCTCGTCGGTGATCACGCTCTCGAGCAACTCGACCGGCGTCGCGTCGTAGGCAGGATTCTCGACGGCGAATCCGTCGGCGGGCTCGGCCATTACCTCGCTCCCCGGACGGAACTCGTTCTCGAAGACGAACCCTTCGCTGACGATCTTCGAAGCCGAGCCGAGGACGGTGACCGGGACGTCTCTCTGGGCGGCCGTCGCCGCGATCGGGAACGTACCGACGCGGTTGTAGAGCGTGTCGTCGACGATACAGTCCATGCCGACGACGACGCGGTCGCACTCCTCGAGGTAGATTCCGTGGGCGCTGTCGGTCAACAGCGTCGCCTCGACGCCCTCCATGTCGGCCAGCGTCCGGGCGGTCTTGCGCCCGAGGTAGCGGGGCCGGGCCTCGGTGACGTAGACGTCGAACGTCTTGCCGGCCGCGGTCGCCTGCTCGAGCGCCTCGAGCACCGTCGAGGAGTAGTCGTGAGTCAGCAGCGTCGCACCGTCCGAAAGGTGCTCGACGGCGTTTTCGGCCGCCAGTCGTTTGCCGGACTCGATCCGGGTGACGACCTCCTCGATCTTCTCGGTCGTGAACCGCTGGGCAGCCTCGACATTGTCGAGATCGGCATCAGTCACGTCGTCGACGACCTCGCGAACGGCGTTCTGCAGCGAGGCGTGGGACGGGTTCGCTCGCCGCAGGACGGAGCCGTTGCGCTCGAGCGCGCGGGTGTACTCCTCGACGGTGGCGAACTCCCGCTCGGTTAGCTCCTCGAGGGCTCGCGCGGCGTTTACCGCCACTACCGAGGAGCTGTGGGTCTGCATCTCGCGGATTTCCTCGGCCGTCTCGTCGATCATACGTGGACGAATTCCCGTCAGCGGGAAAGGTGTTCCGGGTAGCGACACCGCGCGAGCCACAGCCTTACGTCTGCGAACGCCCTAGGACGGTCGATGACAGTCACCGTTCGATACACCTGCCCTCACTGCGACGCCGTCGTGAGCGTCGAGCGCCGGCCCGACCTCGCGGACCGCTCCGTGACCACGACGCCGCAACCGGGCTGGGAGTACGCCGACCCGGACGACGACTTCGAGGACGCCGACGGGATCGAGTTCATCTGCGGCGAGGACGGCCCCGTCACCGACCTCGAGGGCGATCCGGTCGAGGGCTGTGGCCGCCCGTTTTATCTCAACTTCGTCCGTTACGAGCAGGGGGTCGAACTCGAGCCCGATCCGCCGACCTACGGCGGGCCGCGGTTCGATTTCAACGCGTAAGGCGAAATGCACGAGCGTTGCACCCCCGAGCGGCCAGCAGTATGGCGCTTTGCGCCGTAAGGGCCTGCGCCTCTGTGGTAGGGAGCGAGTGGCTTTTTTAGTCCAGATTTTGTCGGAGTCCTCGGGCGGCGTTGCCGCCCTCGGACCCCGACAAAAAGGTGGGAACACAACCCTTTTCGACGCCCGGAAGTAGGTAGAGACATGGACGAAGCCGCCGTTCGCGACCGCCTTCGGGCGGTCGACGATCCCGAACTCGGCGACGACATCGTTTCGCTCGGACTCGTCAACGACATCGACGTCGACGGCGACGAGGTCCACGTCGACCTCGCACTTGGCGCACCGTACTCGCCGGCCGAGAGCGACATCGCCGCGGACGTTCGCCGGGAGCTGACCGGCGCAGGGCTCGAGCCGGAGCTCACCGCCAGCGTGCCCGACCGGGACGACCTCACCAGCGAGGATCAGGTACTGCCGAACGTCAAGAACGTCATCGCCGTCGCCTCCGGCAAGGGCGGCGTCGGCAAGTCGACCGTCGCGGTCAACCTCGCGGCGGGGCTCTCGCAGCTCGGTGCCCGCGTCGGCCTCTTCGACGCCGACGTCTACGGCCCGAACGTCCCGCGGATGGTCGACGCCGACGAGCCGCCGATGGCCACCGAGGACGAGACGCTCGTCCCGCCCGAGAAGTACGGCGTGAAACTGATGAGCATGGCCTTCCTCACCGGCGAGGACGACCCCGTCATCTGGCGCGGTCCGATGGTCCACAAAGTCATCACACAACTGACGGAGGACGTCGAGTGGGGCCACCTCGACTACCTCGTGGTCGACCTCCCGCCGGGGACCGGCGACACCCAGCTGACGATGCTCCAGACGATGCCCGTCACCGGCGCGGTCATCGTCACGACGCCACAGGACGTGGCGCTAGACGACGCCCGCAAGGGCCTCGAGATGTTCGCCAAACACGACACTGTCGTGCTGGGAATCGCCGAGAACATGTCGACGTTCGCCTGCCCCGACTGCGGCGGCGAGCACGACATCTTCGGCTCCGGTGGCGGCGAGGAGTTCGCCGCGGAACACGAACTCCCCTTCCTCGGCTCGATCCCGCTCGATCCGGCCGTTCGTGAGGGCGGCGACGGCGGAAAGCCCACCGTGCTGAAAGACGAGGACGCCACCAGCGACGCCCTGCGAACGATCACGGAGAACGTCGCGAATAACACCGGCATCGTCCACCGACAGGGGATCTCCCAGACCCGACGGAACGAGGCCGCCTCGCCCGACCGATGAGCCCCGGCGGAGCGGACGGCGACGACGGCCGGGAAGCGGACACCGCCGCCGACGGCTTCGCGCCCGACCCCGAACGCGTCGAACTCCTGCGTGAGGTCGCCGACGACATCCGCGGCGACTCGAGCGAGAGCAAACAGCTCGCGAACATTCTCTACCGGACCAGCGACTTGTACGACGATTCCGAGGAAACCACTCCCGAAGAGATCGTCCGCAACGTGAAGTACATTCTCGAGGTGAACGAACGCGGCGGCCTCGAGCGCTGACCGCCCGTCGTTCACCGAGCCCGACCCGGCGTCGGGCGCGTCGCTTTTGAGTACGCCCCTCGAGAAGCGAACGTGGACGCGAATCAGGAGTCTCGAGCGAACCCCTTCGGTATGGACGAGGAGTGTCCGAACTGTCCGGCGCTCTGCGAGACGCGCACGCAGGTGGTCCACGGCTACGGCGACGTGGGCGCTGACTTCCTGTTCGTCGGCGAACGGCCGACGACGCGGGCCGACGAGACCGGCGTTCCCTTCGCCGGCGCGGGCGGCAGCGACGGCGCCGGTGGGTTACGGCGAATGCTCGAGCGGCTCGGCCTCTGTACCGTCGACTCGCCGGCCGATCGCCCCGAACTCGAGAACGTCTACCTGACGAATCTCACGCGCTGTCGCGACCCCGACCGGCGGCCGACCGACGAGGAGATCGGCAACTGCGAACCCTACCTCAACGCAGAGATACGGATGATCAACCCCGAGATCCTCGTTCCCGTCGGCGAGCGCGCGCTGGCCGAACTCGGAACCGAATACACGACGACGCCGGCCGACGACCTCGCGCTCCCCGACGACCACGCCGCGAGAATTCGGGGACGGGGATTCGAACTCGTCCCGATGATCGACCCTCGCGAGCAGTCCGACGACCAGACGCAGGCGTGGCTCGAGGCCTTCGTCGAGCTGATGGCGTCGGATTATCGGCAAACGAAAGGACGGCGGGAACGGTAAGAAATCGATTACCAGTAGGGGTTTTCGCGCCAGCGTCGCGAGCCAGCGCCGAGTGCGGTCAGCCCGCCGACGACGAGGACTGCGACGACCAGAATGGCGATCGACGGCACCAGATAGACGCCGGTGGGAGGATTGATCAGATAGCCGCTGCCAAAGCCGAAGACACCGAGTACTGCCAGCGCGGCGATCACGACCGTCGCGAACAGTCCGGCGATCGTTCGTTCGTCCATACCGTCTCGGAGACACTACTGCATAATAATTCATCGCTATTTGCACCGTAGCGGAGAGGCGTAGAGTGACGGAAGCGCCGCGTTCAAGAACCGCGCGCCCGGAGTCCAGAATATGATCGTCGTCGTCCCGGTCGATCCACCACGGGAGGGACTCGTTCTGTCGTCGCTCGTCGAAACGACCCCGCTGTCCGCCGCCGAGGCCTCCTCGCTCTACGAGGCCACCGTCGCCGACGTCCTGTGGGCCGTCGCACAGAGCGGCGGCGACCTCCTCGTTAACTATCGCGACGCCGGGACCCTGCCCGCGGAGTACGCGGACGGTGACCCCGAGGCCGAGGTTCGGGCACTCACCCTCGAGGCGCTCGGCGAGGACGCCGAGGTGCGGTTCGAGCGCCAGGTCGGCTCGAACCGCTCGGCCCGCGTCGGCAACACCGTCACGCACCTGCTCGAGCGGGAGGACGCCCAGAGCGTTGGGGTGCTCGAGCCGACGGTGCCGCTCGGTAACCGAACGGAGATCGACGGCGCGGCGATGTCGCTCCGGCGCCACGACGTGGTACTGGGGCCGTCTTCTGACGGTCGGACCTACTTCGCGGGCTTTTCCGAACCGATCGACTTCGAGGACGCGTACGCGACCCCCGAACTGTCCACGTTGGCCCAGCGTGGGGCTGATGCCGGCCTCGGCGTCGGTTTCTCGCCGATGCTGCCGACCGTGGCGACGCCGACCGGGCTGCGGGCGACCGTCGCGGGCCTCGAGGCCCGCCGAGCCGCTGGGCGACCGGGAGCCGAGGCGACGGCGGCGCTCGTGGACGATCTGGGAATTCGAGTCGGGGACGACGGCGGGCTTGAGCGCGAGTAGACCGACAACCCTTTTTGAACGTACGGAGAACCGAAAGACGAGGTGGGGTGGCAGAGCGGCCTAACGCGCCTGCCTTGAGAGCAGGTGGCTGTCAAGCCTCATGGGTTCAAATCCCATCCCCACCGTTGCTGTCGCGAACAATTCCGTGAGCGACAGCAAAACCGAGGGATTTGAACTACGGAACGAGGGAGCAACGCGACCGACGTTCAGGTGGTTCAAATCCCATCCCCACCGTTTTCCGCGAGAGAACACGACGAGCAGAGCGAGGAGTCTCTCGAGCGGAAACCGAAACGGTGGGATTTGAATCAGACCAGTCGCGCACAGCGGAGCGAGTACGTCTGGGCGTGGTTCGAATCCCATCCCCACCGTTGCTGTCGCGAACAATTCCGTGAGCGACAGCGAAACCGATGAACCGCGAGCGGTACCGTGTTCCGGATTTCGTGCCCGTTCTAACCGAGGGCGGCGACAGCGCCGCGAGTAGCGTTACCGTCGGTTTTGATCGCGGATCGTCAGTACCGCCGTCCCGCCCAGCACCGCGAGGGCGGCGATCCCGACGCCGAACCCGGGGACGCTCGAGCTGGCACCGCCGTCGGCCGCCGAGTCACCGTCCGTCGGGGCGAACGTGGCTTCGAACCCGTCGAACGAAGCCGAGCCGTCCCACGTCGCGGCGTTGTCTCCACGATCGGAGGGTTCCGGCGTTACCGTCTCGAGTGCATAGCCGTCGGGCCCGGCGACGCGGAACGTGCGCTCGAGCGCGAACTCGCTGTCGAACGGTTCGCTGAGGACGAGTCGGTCGCCGTCCTGTGCTGCGAGTCCCTCCCAGGTCACCGACAGCGCGACGATCCCGGTGTCGTTTCGCTCGGTGAACGAAATGGCGGCGTCGCGGATCGCCATCGATCGCCCGGTCTCGTTTTCGGCGCTGGAGGCGATGCCGTCCATCCGCGCGGCGAACCGCTCCGCTCGCTGTTCGCGCCCCGTCTCGTTCGCGCGGAGGGCCTCGAACGCGCGCCGTTCACCGTCGGTGGTTAGATCGAACGTCGTGGTGAGGGTGACCTGGCCCGTCCCCTCAGCGTCGAGCGCCACGACGAACGCGGGTTCGGTCGGTACCGTCTCCGTCGGCTGATTCGCGTTCGCTCCCGTCGCTGCAGCGACCGGCGCGGTTGCGAGCAGTGCGATCACAACGAGGACGCACGCGAAGCGAACTCGCTGCCGTCCCGTTCGTGCCAGAGATCCATCGTCAGTCGTCGTCATAGATTACGTATTTCGAGTGATATCGGCGACCGTCACGAGCCGATCCGAACGTCGATTTCGGCTCGAGCGATAGCTCAGTCGTCGTCTCCGTCGGAATCGGTCCGCTCCGTCTCGTCGTCCGCGTCCTCATCGTCTCGGTCGTCATCGTCCGTCGGCTCGTCCTCCTCGCCCTCGGTCGTGACGAGCGAGCCGTCCCGAATCACGTACTCGGTTTCGGCTTCGGACTCGCCCTCACGGACGGTCAGTTCGAGGTCTTCGGTCTCGTTCGCGTCGACGGTGAACGTCACCGTCCCGTCAGCGTCGGTGGTACCGACCGATCGGTCATTCGCGTCGACCGTCGCGTTCGCGACGCCTGAGCCGTCCGCGGTAACGGTCACCGTCACGGTGTCGCCGTCGAGCGTCGCATCGACGGTCAGCGCTCGAGCGTCGGTCTCGTCGTCTTCTCGCTCGTCGTCCTCTCGCTCATCATCGTCGTCCCGCTCGTCTTCGTCACGGGCTTCGATCTCCTCCTCGAGTTTGTACACGTCGCCCGACGAGCCGTCGACTCGCACTTCGGCTTCACCTGTCTGGGCGGTCGCGTTCTCGAGGGCGAACTCGAACTCGTAGGCACCCTCGTCGTCTTTCACGTTCGATTCGACGTGGACCCAGCTACCGCGTTCGGGCGTCGAGAGCGCCGCCTGAGCCGTCTCGAGGGCGGCGGACTGGCTCACCGAGATAGTATCGTCGTCGTCGCGCTCGCGTTCGAGTTCACGCGACCGTTCACCGTCTTCGCCTTTCACCTCGATGGAGAGCCCGCCGGCGGTCTCGAGTTCGACCTCGCCCTGCGATTCGCCGGTGAACCGCTCTAGCAGCGCCTTCGCACCGCTTCCGCTGACGCTGCTCAGGTTGTCCATCGAGTCGTCGAGCGTCCGTAGTTCGGACGCAGAGACGTTCGACGCTCGCTGCTGGAGCTGTGCGTAGCTGTCTGCGAGGTTCGCCGCCCGCGCGTTCAACGTCGCGATCCGCTGGGCGTACTCGGACTTGCTCATCTCGCCCGCCTCGTACTCCTCGGTGGCCTCCTCGTACTCCTCGCGGACGTCCTCGGCGCGATCGCGGAGTTCCTCCGCGCGCTCGGCGACGGCCTCGGCGCGCTCCTCGTCGTCGGCGCTCTCGACGGACATCTCGAACGCGGTGTTCTCGAAGTCCGTCCGGACCTCGTCGCTCGAGACGTCGATAACTGTCGAGAGCTGCTGGCCGACCGTGACGTCCACGCTCGAGTCCGAATCGTTCGTCGCGTTCTCCTGTACCACCATCGCGGCCGCCGCGCCCGAATTCGCGCGCGAGTGCGACTGGCCGACGCTTGCTGCAGTCGCCGGGACGGCCATCCCGGCGACGAGCACTGCGATTAGTACGGCGCCGATCGCTGTTCGTCTCATCGTACGAGACACTCTCGGAATATCTGGTGATAAACCGGACCGATGTCTGAAGCGACTTGCAGCCGTTTTCGGTGGGAGTTGCGGACGTTTGCAGCCATTTGCACGCAATTTTATTCGGGGACTGCAAGGCCGTTCGATCCCAAGCCGATCCGAGTTTTTCGGCCGTCGAACTTATATAAACGTCATCTAAACAGATCGGACGAATGGAGAGTTCGCGGGGAGGTGGGTCGGCAGCGTTCGCGGCACTCGGTATCCTTTGCCTCGTGCTCGGAACGCTGATCGTGCCCGCGGGGACCGCCGGTGCAGCGACGCGGCAGGCGGAGCCGGAACCGGACAACACCGTCACCCGAATCGACGTATCCGAGAACGGCTCGGCCCGCTGGACGATCCAAATCAGGACGCGTCTCGATACCGACGAACGCGTCGACGAGTACGAAGCGTTCCGAGACCGCTTTCGCAACGACACTGCGCGGTATCTCGACCCCTTCCGGGCACGAATGCGCGGTGTCGTCGCCAGCGCGGCGAACGCGACTGGCCGGGAGATGCACGCCACAGAGTTCACCGCGACGACCAGCGTTCAGGAAGTCCCGCGTCGCTGGGGCGTCGTCACCTACCGGTTCACCTGGACGAACTTCGGCGCTCGAGCGAACGAATCGGTCGTCGTCGGTGATGTCTTCCAGGGCGGCTTTTTCATCGCGGCCAACGACACGCTCGCGGTCGAGGGGCCCGCAGAATACGAAATCGATCGCGTAGAGCCAGCTCCCGACAGCCGAGGTGAGGGGTCAGTAACGTGGGCCGGCAGAGAGAGTTTCGAGGACGAACACCCGTCCATCGCCTTCGCCCCGACCGGTAACGACGCCGAGACCCAGTCCGCAGCAAGCAGCGCCGCGACGCCGACCCCGTTCGGCGGCAGCGGGCTCGCGGTCTCGCTCGTCGGCGTCGTCTCGCTCGTCGTCGCCGCCGCGTACGCGATCAGTCGACGCCGCCGGCGTTCCGGCGAGACCGGACAGTCGACGACGCCTGGCCGTGGGGAGCCGCCGGACGCGGCGCCGGAGACGCCTGCCGGATCGGCGACACAGTCCGACGACCGAGCATCGACACCGGTCATGACCGACGAGGAACGCGTTCTGGCGCTGCTCGAGGAAAACGGCGGCCGTATGCGGCAGGCGGCGATCGACGACGAGTTCGATTGGTCGACCTCGAAGACGTCCCGCGTCATCGGATCGATGGTCGAGAAGGGAGCGGTCGAAAAACGCAGGATCGGCCGAGAAAACCTGATCGACCTCGCGGACGACGAATAACGGCCTTCGGTCACACTATCTCGAACGGCGTCGGTTGCGGACCGAGCGAGAGCGCTCTGTTCGAGGATCAGGCTGGTCGATCACCGGCAAACAGCAACTGTCGACGCCCCTCGACTTCGAAAACGGAAATCGGGACGGTAGCGAACGCTGTCGCAGCTGCCGCGAGCTCAGTTATAGGAGAGCTCGAGCTCGCGGGCTCGCGTCAGCAGGTCGTCGTCGTAGTACTCCTCGGTCTGGCCGGGGCGCATCTCGTCGATGGCGCGGACCTGCTGGACCGTGTTCTTGAAGTTCTTGAACGTGGCCTCGTCGACCATCTGGCCGTCGAGCGTGACCGCGCCGGTCCCTTCGCGCTTGGCTTCGTTGAACCGCTCGATCTTGCTCACGTCGCGCTCGAGCTCCTCGGGGGTGGGCATGTGGACGGTGTTGGCCTGAATCGTCTGTTTGGGGTACAGCGACCAAGAGCCGTCGAGCCCGAGTTGGGCCTCGTGTTCGACCTGATCCGCGTACTCGTCGGCGTTGTAGTAGGTCAGCCCGGCGCGCTCCTTGAACAGGTCGTCGAAGGGGCCGCCGATCGAGAGCAGGCCCGCGGCGCTGGCCTCGTTCGAGAGGGCCTCGAGCAGGCCGTCCCAGCGGGGCATGCCGTCGCCGAGGTCGCGGCCGCCGAGTTCGGCGGCGTAGTCGACCGGGCCGAAGATGAGCGCGGTGAGCCGGGAGTCCTCGCCGAACTTGGAGATCTCGCGCAGGTCGGAGCGAGCGCGGCCGGTCTCGATGATGATCGAGAGGCCGATGGAACCGTCCTCGTAGCCGTGCTCGGCCTCGGCCTCGGCGACGACTTCGGCGGCGCGCTCGACGTCCTCGAGGCGGCCGACCTTGGGGACGACGACGCCGTCGATCTCGTCGCCGATCTCGGCGACGAGCCGGTCGATCTGGTCGCGGCCCTTCTCGCAGTACTCCTCGTCCTCGTAGCTCCACTCGACGCGGGGCCAGATCTCGCCGGGGAAGTCGTACTCCGGGACCTTCTCGATGGTGTTCTCGAGCCCCTCGGCTTTCATGTTCGGCGCGGTGCCGTCTTCCATGTCGGGGACGAGCCAGTCGGGTGCCTGGAAGCCCTCGGCCTCCAGCGCGGAGACGAGGTACTTCGCGGAGTCGTCTTTCGGAACGGCGGCCGGTGCGGTCTGGAACGTACGGCAGAGTCGGATGTCGTCAGTCATGTGTTCGTAGTTGTCTGCGGTCGTTTGTGACAATCGATCGTGTTAGTTAGAACGCTTTCGAATCTCGGCGGTCCGAGTCCCCGAATAGACGGGTTCGTCGTCCTGGTTGAACGCGATGTGCTCGAAGGTGACGGTCCCCGCCTCGTCGCTCGAGGCGTCGTCGGCGGCCTCGATAACGCGCGTGAAGGCGTAGACGGTGTCGCCCACCGCGACGAACGTGTGGAACGATTCGTCGTCGAAGCCGACCTCGCGCCAGGTCTCTTCGTCGGAGCGGGCGTGGCCGAGCGCCGTCGAGCGGGTCACGTCGCCGTAGGTGACGATGTTGCCCGACGGCGAGTCGGACATCACGTCGACGTTGTGGTGCTGTTTGGCCGTGTTCAGCGTCGCCAGTGGCAGCGAAGCGACGGTCACGTCGTCCTGCGTGCGGCCGCGCTCGTGGCGGTAGGCGACGGCGGCGTTCTCGTCGTCGGCCGCCTCGAGAGCCTCGACGAAGTCCTCGAAATATCCTCCGTCGGGAGCGATGAACTCCTCGGGAAGGTCGGGACCGTCTTCGTCGCCTTCGGCTGTGGCAGCGCCGCTCCCGTCGGTCGCGAGGGGCTCGCGGCGGGGAATCATGTTCGTCCGTTCGTAGGAGCAGAGCACGTCGCCGGTCTCGGCGTCCGTGCCGCGGGTGCGCCAGGAGACGATGCCGTACTCGGGTCGGGAGCTCGAGGTGGCGCAGTTGACGACCTCGCTCTCGACGTGGAGTTCGGTGCCGGTGTAGACCGGCGCAGTGGGGAACCGCACGTCAGTGCGACCGAGGAAGTAGCCACCCTTCTCGCTCAGGTCCTCGACGGTGATGCCGAGAGTCGCAGCGGTCAGGTAGTCGGGGTGGACCGGCGGCTCGTCGAAGCCCCGTTCCTCGGCGGCGTCGGTCCGCCAGTAGGCGGGGTCGTGGTTGAGCGTCTGGCCCATCCACTGCTCGTTGCCGAACTGGGTGAGCGTGAGCCCGGGGTCGTGTTCGATGACGTCGCCTTCCTCGAAGTCCTCGAAGCAGTTCCCCTTCTCCTTGGTCTCGACCTGCTCGAGCGCCTGTGCGAACGTGTCGGGATCCGTCCAGTCAGTCATCTGCTGTCACCTCGTCAGTGTCGGCCGTTAACTGTTCTCGTTCTCGTCGGGCGATCGCCCGCCGCATCTCGTTTTCGACGATCATGTAGCCCTCGTCGAAGCCCATGCCGGGCTTTGCGAGTACCTGCGCGGCGTTGGTCGCGAGCGCGACGTGGGCACAGGCACGTGCGGAGGTCTCCGTTTCGTTGCAGGTCCCACCGAGATAGGCGCGGGTGTCGGTCCCCTCGCAGTAGCGGACCGCCTGCCCGCTGCGGTGGATGCCGCCCAGATCGGGCGTCTTGACCTGCACGAGGTCCGCAGCCCCGGCGTCGACGAACGCCTGCACGTCCTCGAAGGTGTTACACCACTCGTCGGCCACGATGTCGACGCCGACGTTGGCGTCGGCCAACCCCTCGCGGAGTTCGACCATCGCGTCGATCTGGTCGGCGCGGTTGCCGACGTCCATCGGCCCCTCGATCTGGATCGGGAACGGCGCGGCGGCCTCCTCGAGCGCGGCGAAGTAGTCGACGACCTCGTCGCGGTCGTAGGGGGCACCGAAGATCTCCCCGATCATGCCGTAGACGTCGATGTGGAACCGGGGCTCGTACCCCTCGGGGCCGAGTTCCTGGGAGCGCTCGACCAGCCACTCGACGTACTCGAGGAGGACCTCGCCGTTCTCGCCGATCTTCTCGACGCTGTTGATCAGCGCGTGTGGCAGCACGGGGACGCCCTTGACGAACATCTTCTCCGTGTTGTTGTAGCGGTCGTCGCCGGACTGGCCGAAGACCGGCACCGGCTCCGTCGCGGGCTCGGTACCGAGCGCGTCCGCGATAACGTCCGTCTGCGTCGTGTTCTCGGCTTCGGCGGCGGCGGCGAGCAGCGCCTGCGAGACGCCGTATCGGATCGCCGTGTGAAGCCGGTCGCCGTCGACCTGCATGTCCTCGAGCAACTCGGCGTTGTCGAGGAACGCGGTGGCGTCCCGTCCCTCGAGTTCGTCGGCGACGGGGCCCTCGATGACCGGGGCGTACTCCTCGGCCTGGAACAGCGGATCTCGTCCGCCGGCACCGGAGTACTGGACCGCGGCGCAGTCGCCCCGCACCACGGTCCCGTCGGCGAGTTCGATGTCGACGATGATCGTCTCGCCGGCCTGTCGAATCTCGTCGAAGCCGTCGGTGACGGGCTCGCCCTCGTAGGTGAACCCGTCCTGCGTTGCTCCCTGCTTGATCGCGCGCTGGTCGTCGAAGAAGAACCCGGAGTAACCGGGCGTGGCGTAAATTCCTGTAATCTCCATTTAAACGTCACCCTGTGGTCGGCCGATGAGCTTCCCGTCGCTGATCGCGTCGACGTCGTCCGCGACCATGCGGAACGACTGGTCGCGGCCCTCGGTGTCGGCGCGCTGCGAGAGTCGAGCCTTGTGAATCTCCTTGATATCGTCGTCCATCTCGAGGTCGGCCCACTCGAAGATGCGGACGCGACCGTCGTCGTCGCGGGCCGGGAGGACGGCTCCCCGCGCGCTGTCGCTGGGCGCGAAGGGAACGTCGAGCGCCCCGGAGTCGAAGGCCTTGAGCGTCCCCTGGACGACGTCGCCGTCGCCGTGCTCGAAGATGGTGTCCATCAGACACCGGGTCTCGCGCTCGATGAGGTCCTGTTCCTCCTCGATGCCGTCGATGTCGATCTTCTGTTCGATCGCCATGTCGATGACCTGTCGCGTGGTGCGCAGGCCCGAGGCGTTGGCCTCCTTGGTCGGAACCCCCTGGAACTCCTGTGGGGACTTCGTGATGACCTTGTCGGGCTGGGCGATAGCGGCGGTCATGCCGCCGAGGCTGATCACGCCGTTGGCGCGGGCCTCGTCCGGCGGGAAGCCGCCCATCCACTCGTGGAAGACGGTGGTGACGACGACCTCGTCGGGCAGGTACTCGTTGCCCAGCTTTTTGAGCGCGTTCAGGGCGGCCACGTCCTGAACGACGTTCCCGACCTGCCCGTAGCCGAGCGTGATCGAGCGCACGCCCTGCGTGGCGGCGAGCTTGCCCTCGACCAGCATGATCGCGATGGCGATCGACGGCGGGACGAGCGTCCCCGTGAGGGGGCCGAACGGCTCGCGGTTGATCCGCACGCCGCGTTCCGTGTACGCGCCGGCCAGCCGGTCGACGAACTGCCACTTCTCGATGGTCTCCTCTAATCCGTGGCGCTTCGTGTAGGGGATGTTGTAAGAAATCGGCCCCCCTTCGAAACTCTGGAAGCCGCCGGCGAAGGTGATCGCCGCGAGCAGCCGGGCGTCCGGCGTGCCGTGACGGACCTCGATCGGCGCGTCGATCGCGTCGATCAGCTTCCGGCAGCCGTCGACGCCGTGATTGACCGCGGGGAAGCCGTTCAGGGTGTCGTCACCCGTCTCCCGGGCCTTCTCGAGGCCCTGCTGGGCCTTCTCGTACTCGTTGTCGCGCGTGTACGAGTCGATCGTGGTCGGCAGGAGGTCGGCCTGGCCTTCCTGATGAAGATACTGTAAGAGTTCGATCTGGTCTTCGAGCCGGGGAACGCCGGCCCGCGGCTGGAGCAGCGGTTTGTCGGCCGACTCGAGGACGTCGGCGAACCGCTTGTGGTCGGGCAGCGACTCGTGGTACTCGATGGCTTCCTCGAAGTCGACGTCTTCGCCCGTCGGCCAGTTCGACCGAATCTCTTCGTCGATACGCTGTAGCTCGTCGGATGGAATGCGTTCGTCTCGTATCATCTAGACATCTAAGAACTGATAGTTGCCCGCTCGGACTCCGTCGGCTTGATCTGGAGGTCTTCGCGGAGTGCGGCAATCGCGTCCTCGGGATCGGTCTCGGAGTCGAAGACCCGATCGAACCCGAGCTTCCGGAACGTCTTGCGGGTCTGCTCGAAGTCGTCCTGCCCGACGGCGAGGTTGCCGCCGATGTAGCTGACCGCGTCGACGTCCGCGTCCTCGAGGACGCTGTGGAATCCCTGGCAGTCCTGCTCGGCGTGGCCGTAGAGCGAAGAGACCAGTACAGCCTCGGCGTCGTGAGCTACCGCAGCCTCGGCGAACTCCTCCTGGGAGGTCTGGACACCGAGGTTCACGACATCGAAGCCGGCTGCACTGAAGGCTTGCTCGAGGATTGTGATGCCAACGACGTGGGCATCGGAGCCGATCACGCCGAGGACGACCGTTTGGGACATCGTATCCAGAACCATGAGGGACTCCGGTATAAACCTAATGATCTTCCATGATAATACACCTTAAACGTCCTAGCAGCGTCCCAATGGTGGGTGTTCCCATGAGTTATGGTACTGGTGACCAACTACATGATCGATGGTAAGGGTTTTGGTAATGGTTTCGTAAGGAGGGCGTACAGACTATGGGAGCCCTTTCCAACCTTCGCGTCGTTGATCTGACTCAGGTGCTCGCGGGGCCGTACTGTACGATGTTGCTCGCGGATCTGGGTGCGGACGTGGTCAAGATCGAGCGGCCGGGCGGCGACATGATCCGGTCGAATCCGCCGTTCGTCGACGACCCCGAAGACGAAGCTTACGGGGGATACTTCCAGAGCGTCAACCGCGGCAAGAAGAGTATCGAACTGAACTTCCGCGAGGAGGAAGACCGCGAGGACTTCCTCTCGGTCGTCGAGGAGGCCGACGTCGTCGTCGAGAACTACCGCGCCGGGACGATGGAGAAGTACGGTCTCGGCTACGAGACGCTGAAAGAACACAACCCCGATCTCATCTACTCCTCGATCCGCGGCTTCGGCGACCCGCGCACGGGTGAGACCGACCGGCAGGGCCAGCCCTCCTTCGATCTCATCGCACAGGCGCTGGGCGGCGTCATGGAGACCACCGGCCAGCCCGACGGCCCGCCGACCAAGACCGGCCCCGGCGTCGGCGACCTCTTCACCGCGACGCTGAACTGCATCGGCATCCTCGCCGCCGTCAACCACCGCGAACAGACCGGCGAGGGCCAGTACGTCGACACCGGCATGTACGACTCCATGATCAGCTTCACCGAGCGCGCCATCTACCAGCAGTCCTACACCGGCGAGGCCCCCACCCGCCGGGGCAACTCCCACCCCACGCTGTTCCCCTACAACGCCTTCGAAACCGACGACGGCTACGCCGTCATCGCCGCGTTCAACAACAACCACTGGGCGGAGCTCTGCGATATAATGAGCCGTGAGGAACTCGCCGAGGAGTACCCGACGACCCCCGAGCGCCTCGAGCACCGCGACGCCTTGCGCGAGGAGATCGCCGACTGGACCCGCGAGCAGACCAACGACGAACTCGTGGGCAAGCTCGAGGGCCGCGTGCCCGCCGCCCCGGTCCAGACCACCGAGGAGATCTTCGACGACCCGCACGTCCACAAACGCGACATGCTGTACCCGGTCGAACAGCCCGGTGCCGACGGCAAGGTCGAGATCGCCGGCAACCCGATCAAGATGAGCAAGACCAACCCCGAGCCCCGCGGTCGCGCGCCGCTGCTGGACGAACACCGCGAGGAAGTGCTTAGTGAGGACGCGGACGCCGAGACGGCCGACGACTGAGGACCACGGCAATCCCGACTGGACTTCCGACTCTCATTCGACTCGTACGACAATGCCGTCGGTAGTGAACCGCTCCAGTTAGAAATCGTCCTCCGAGAGAGCGGAGACATTTGGGCAAATTTGGACGAGGCCGGGACGGGAATCGCGATGCCTGGTGGCGAAGGCCGAAACGTGAGCCGCCGTTTCCGGACCGGCCGGCCGACGCACTGTCGACGGGGTGGTTTCGACGGAGTGGACGCTCACTGCGCCGACCGGCCGGCTGTCCGGCGGGGCTCGAGCGCGAGCCTCGGACTAGTCCCCGTAGACCTCGGGAAACAACGCCGGCGGCACGGAACAGCCACAGGGGCTGACCAGCCCCGCCTCGGGACTGAATGCGACCGATATCACTACCCGCTCGCCGCAACGAGGACAATCGGGAAGTCGCGATTCGCCGTCTCCGTTCGGCCCGTCGTCACCGCTCATCCGTCGCCACCCCCGCGCTGGCTCGCGGCCGAAACCGGACTCGAGGCTCCTCGTAGCGGGCGATTCCGCGGTCGTGCGGGACGTTTATATCCCGGTAGAATGAACGCAATCATGGCTTCAATCCGTTCGGATGGAAGCCAAGTCTCGGGTGCTGGTTCCACCCGGGACGTTTCCGTACGCCCCCTGGTTCTGGAGACCGGCTTCCGGTTTGTGAGTTGATCAGTTGTGACTTATATCTACTGTTTGTTTGGTGAAATAGAGTCAGGTCCGAGTCAGAGGTGCGGCGGTACGACCGGAGGTAACCGAGTTCCTGTTTCACTTCCACTCCGCTACGCGAGCCCTTACGAGCGCTCGGCTCCTCTCGATTCTATGGTCACCGTGACTCCCACGCCCTCACTCGAGCCCGCGAGCACCGCGTTCGAAGCGGCGGGCCGTCCGTCCCCGGAACGGACCAGCGGGGGGCAACGATGACGGAGAGCAGATCCCCGCCCGCCGACGGGACGCCGGAGCACAACCGCTCCCGCCTCGAGAACGGCCCGACGCTCGACCGGGTGACGTTCCGGGCGACCGACGAACAGCTCGCGGCGATCGAATCGCTCGTCGACGACGACGTCTACCGCAACCGCAGCGAGGTGATCAGAGCCGGGATTCAGCGGTTGCTCGAGCACCACGCCGAGACCGACGCCGGCCGCGACGACCGGTGAGAATTCACTCGGCGGTTCGTCATCGACACCTCACTTTCTTCTCGAGGTTATTTCCCCGACACCGTGCCAATAGATAACACTATTTGGCAGCCGAACACAAGCGCTATCGAAGCAGACGAGACGGCCGTCTCGACGCGCTTCAGTAACCAATGACACGAAAACAGACTCGAGCGGGGACGTACACCGACGACCGACTACCCGTCAGCCGACGCCAATTCGTCGGTACCGCGGCCGCGACCGGCGCGGCCCTCGGGTTGAGCGACCTGACGAGTGCAACGAACGCCGAGGCCGTTCCCTCGGCAGGCATCACCGAGTGGGGCGACCCCGTGACCCTCGGAAACGGCGACGCGAGGACCTTCACGACGGTCACGCCGTCGGGAACCCCGAAGTATCACGGCCTCCTCGTAGAGCGAGCCGCACTCGAGGGGCTCCCCTCGGCCGAGGACCTCGCAAACTCGGGCGACGACGCCTACACGGACAAGTACGGCCCGACCGGCGAGTCGGTGGTCATCCACCACAAGTGGTCCCAGGAGTTTTTCGTCCCGTTTCCGGCGACCGCCGCGACGCCAGTTACCTTCCTCGGCCTGAACTGGAATCCCGGCGGCCATCCGCCGGACGGTGTCTGGACGGAGCCCCATTTCGACATCCACTTCCACATGTTACCGGCCGAAACGGTCGATGCCATCACCGGGCCGGCCGCGCCGAGCTACGACCTCCCGGATCGGTACGTTCCGGACGGGTACGCTCGAGGCCCCGTCGTCGACGAGCGGGTCATCACCGACATGGGGGAGCACATGGTCGACCCCACCGTCCCCGAAATGAACGGCGGGACGTTCTCGAACACGCTCGTCTGGGGTGCGTACGATCCGGACGGCGACGGCACCGCGAGGCTGACGTTCGTCGAACCGATGATCACCCGGGCGTACCTCCGAGCCCATTCTGGAACCGATCGGCGGCGGATCGCCCAGCCCGAGACGTACGCTACCTCGGGTGTCTATCCGACGGCGTACGCAGTCCGCGACGTACCCGAACGGGACGCGATCGCTATCACTATCGAGGAGTTCGAGGGCTTCTGCGGGGACGACTGACGCCGGTCGCGATCGGTCACGCCGCGCCGCTCGAGCCGCGTCGGTCAGTCAGCACGCGCCACGGCCACCGTCCGCTGTGCCTACGCCGGCACAGGAGGCAGCGCTCGCGCTGGCACCCGCTGGACGGCCGTCGCTCACGAATCAGTGTCTCGACACGGCGGGCACTGTGATCCCTACTGAGACGGAGTACGGCTCGAGATCGTGATTTCGACGGTATCGCCCGCGTCGACGTCCGCTCGATCGACGAGCCGCAGGAACTGCTCGCCGTCGCCGTCGGAGAGGACGCGCGCCCGAACGGTCTCCTCGTCGGGCTGCTCGAGTTTCGCCTCGATCGCCGCGAGCCGGTCGAGGAGTTCCGCCTCGAGCGACTGATCTCCCGCGTCCCGTTCCTCGGCGTCCGTCGCCGTCTCGGTAGCCGTCGACTCGTCCGCTGCGGTCGGCATCGCGTAGGGATCCGGCGACCCGCCAGCGAAGGCGGTCTCGAGCGCCTCGAGATCGAGACCCTCCGCCTCGAGGTCGACCGACTCCCGACGGACGGCCGGAACCGTTTCGACTGCATCGAACGCGCGGTTTCCCATCGCCTCCCACTGTCGCGTTCGAATCTGCGTCGCCGTCGATTCCGCGATCCAGTCGGGGGCCAGCCACTCGCCGTCCTCGTAGAGCCGATGAATCTCTTGGTCGTTCGTTCCCCACGTGAAACAGCGATCGAAGCGGCGCTGGAACCGGTTGAGCGTCTCTCCCATCGCGTGCTTGATCACGACCTGTGTCGGCGCGAGTTCGCGGACGGTGTCGTCGATCGTCTCGATCGACGGATGGTTTCGCAACTCGATGCAGTGCGTCGTGCAACGTGCGCCCGACACCGCCGCGGCGTCGTCCGTCGCGAGCTGAACGAACACGGCAGCGGGGTCGTCCGCGACCGCATCGAAGAGCCGAGACGCGCTTCCCCGCGTCGGCGTCTCCGGTCCGGCGATCGTAACCCGTCCCTCCTCGAGCATCTCGGCGGTCCGATCGAACACGCCCCGCGTCTCAATGCCGGGCTCGTCCAGCCCGAGCGCGTCGTACAGCTTGGCGGTCTGACCGACGAGCGTGATCGGGAGGTCGCGATCGAGCGCTGCCGCCGCGTGGCCCAGCAGCGTCGCGTAGTGAACGCCGGTCAGCGAACTCGTCGCGACGACGACTCGGGCGCCGGCGTACGCTCGTTCGAGGACCGTCCGCACCGACTCGTCGAGCGCGGCCGGACAGGCGTCCGCTGTCGAGACGTTCAGCAGGACGGCATCGATGTCGAACGGATAGGTCGTCGTCAGTCCGGGATAGCCCGCACAGGGCCGTCGGGTGAAATCGCCGGTCGCCAGGAGATGTCCTTCGCCGTTCAAGAGGTCGTCGGCCACCGCCGCGTCTCGAAACCGGATCACGAACCCCGCGCCGCCGGGCGTGTGCCCCACAGGAACCGGCCGAACCTCGAGGTCGTGGAGGATCGACGTCCAGTCCTCGATCGGCTCGAGCGCGTCCAGAGCGGACGAGGTGTCGCCGATATCGTTGTCCTTCCGCGCTTCCGGCAGCGCGTGCTCGAGGACGGTCGCCGTCGCCGGCGACGCGTAAATCGGCGCGTTGTGCCGGACGTTCCTCGCGAGCGTCCGGTAATGATCGATGTGGCCGTGCGTGAGGAGAATCGCGTTCAGGTACTCGTCGTCGCCGAGTAGCGAGTCCAGATCGACGTCGGCACCGCAGTCGACGAGGACGCATGCGCGTGTCCCATCGCGGGTCGTAAACCGAAGGAGCGTCGACTCGTTGCCGCTCCGAACGTTCGCATGCTGATAGGACACTCGCATACTTTCGAACGTATTACTTTCCGCCGGTACTTCAATCTCATCCAAATTGTTACGTATAATACCATATGGAAATAACAAGTATGTGAATAGATGGGCGGAGAGCGACGGCTTCACAGCCCGCATTCACCAATCCGGACGAACAGAGAAGGGACGTAAACGCCGTTTCGGGACGGTAAACCGTCGAATACGGTACGGAAAGTGCTGTTACGAACAGCAGTCGATAGTACGCACAGCGGCTAGCGAGCGGAGCCCACTCTTCGATACGATCCCATCGATAGTTCCGAACAGTCGTGAACGGAACCCGACCCCAAGCTATTTGGCCGCAGTAACGAGAGAAGTGTCATGCAAACCCGAGACGAATCCCTCTCCGGGAGCGTCTCGATGGAGCCGATCCGCGTGCTCTGCGTGGACGACGATCCGGTGTGTTCCGACGCGGCTGTCCTCGAGCGAGCGGACGTACCCATCGAAACGGTTAGCGCGACCAGCGCGAGCGACGGGCTCGAACGCCTCGTCGAGACCGAGATCGACTGCGTCGTTTCGGAGTACGAGCTACCCGATACCGACGGCCTGACGTTTCTCAGATCGGTTCGGGCGGATCACGACGACGTTCCGTTCATCCTGTACACGGACGCGGGATCGGAGGCGGTCGCGAGCGAGGCGATTTCGGCGGGCGTCTCCGAGTACGTCCGCAAAGGAACCGACGGGAACGCGACGCTGGCCGACCGGATCGTCGAGGCCGTCACGACGACGCGGGCACGTCTGGAACGCCAGCGACAGCTCCGCGCCATCGAGACCGCTCAGGAAGGCATCGGTATCCTCGATAACGACGGCCGGTTCGTCTACGTGAATCGGGCGTACGCCGACCTCTACGGGTACGAACCTGACGAGATAATCGGCGAGGGTTGGGAACGCCTCTATCCGGAGGACGACGTCGCGACCGTCCGCGAGGAGGTCATCCCGACGGTGATGACCGAGGGCGAGTGGCACGGGGAGACGACCGGCCTCCGAGCGGACGGATCGACCTTCGTCGAGGCGCACTCGCTGTCGACGACCGGCAACGGCGATCTGATCTGTACGGTGCAGGACATCTCGGACCGGAAGGAACGTGAGCGTGATCTCGAGCGCTACGAGACGATCGTCGAGTCCCTCGGCGACCCTGTCTACACGGTCGACGCCGACGGTCGGTACACGTACGTCAACGACGCGTACGCCGAGCTAACGAGCTACGAGAAAGACGAGATCGTCGGCCAGCATCTTTCGTTCCTGCTCGACGAGTCGTCCGTCGAGAGCGGCGCCGACATCGTCCGGTCGCTGCTCTCGAGCGAGGCCGACACGCAACAGCAGACCCACGAGACTACCGTGAAAGCCAAAGACGGCGGACGGATTCAGTGCGAGTCGAACGTCTCGTTGTTGCCCCTCGCCGACGGACAGTTCCGCGGTGTCGCCGGCGTGGTCCGTGACATCACCGAACGAAAGGAGCGCCAGCGCGAACTCGAGCAGTACGAGACGATCCTCGAGACGATCCCCGACGAGGTGTACACGCTGGACGCCGACGGCTATCTGACGAAGGTCGTCCCGCCGGTCGACGCCGAACTGACGACGACGGGGTACGGTCCCGAGGAACTGGTCGGCGAACACGTCTCGCTCATCATGGACGACGAGGACATCGACAGGGCCGAATCGATAATCGGGTCGCTGCTTCGCGACGACGACCGCGATCACGAATCGTTCGAGATGGAGACGATCGGGGCGGACGGCGAGCGTCGGATCAACGAGAATCACATCGCGCTCCTCCCGACCGACGAGGACGGCCGCTTTCAGGGGACGGTCGGCGTCTTGCGCGATATTACCGAGCGCAAGGCACGGGAGCGCGAACTGAAAGAGCAGAACGAACGCCTCGACCGATTCGCCGGTATCGTCTCCCACGACCTCCGGAACCCGCTGAACGTCGCGCAGGGCCGGCTCCAACTGGCCCGCGAACGGCGCGACAGCGAGGACCTCGAGGCTGTCGCCTGGGCGCACGAACGGATGGCCGTCCTGATCGAAAACCTGCTGGCGGTCGCACGCGAGGGCGATTCCGACCTGAACACCGAACCGGTCGGTCTCGCGGCGATCGCCGAGAGCTGCTGGGACCACGTCCAGACGGCCGACGCGTCGCTCCGACTCGAGACCGATGCCGTCGTTCGAGCCGACCGTGCGCGGCTCAAACAGTTGCTCGAGAATCTGATCCGAAATGCCGTCGAGCATAGCTCGCAGAACCCTTCTCCGCGTACGCAGCACGACGCGGTCAACTACGGCGACGCAGGCGTCACGGTTACGATCGGCGATCTCGACGACGAACGGCCGGGGTTCTACGTCGCGGACGACGGTCCCGGGATTCCCGAAGACGAGCGCGATCACGTCTTCGAGAGCGGCTACTCGAGCGCCAGCGACGGCACTGGGCTCGGGCTGGCGATCGTCGAAGAGGTCGCCGAGGACCACGGCTGGGCAGTGAGCGTCACCGATGGGACCGACGGCGGGGCGCGGTTCGAGTTCACCGGCGTCGAGCGAGCGGATCGGCGGCGAGTCGACGGCGCCGGAGAGTAATCCTTTTGCGGGACCCCTGCACACACCCAGGTATGAGCAACGATTGGCCGGTCGATCCCGACGGCGAGGAGGGCAGCGAGGGGATGCGCAAGTTCGACATGCGGATCATCGCGGACAAAGTCGACGAGGAGGAGGACTACCCGATGGACGTCGCCGAGTTCGTCGACGAATACGGCGACTACCCGATCCGGATCAACTACGAGCGCGTCGTCCCGATGCGCGAAATCTTCGACTACGTCGACGCCGAGGAGTTCGAGACGATGATCGACATGCACAAAGCCGTCGGCGCAGCGATGCGCGCTGGCGATTTCTGGGAGTACCACCCGCAGGGTGCCGACCCCGAGAAGAAACACGCGTAGGCTGCTTCTCGAGCGCATCACGAATCTGGATTACGTATCACTTATACGACGCCGTTCGAAATGATCGCCCACAGTGACTAATACGCAGGTGACGCTCGTTCAGATCGACAACTACGGGCCGTGGACGGTGACACCCGAGCCGCGACGGGAGGCCGACCTCCAGACCATGCAGTCCCGGCTGTACGCGGACATCTCCCAGTTCGTCGGTAACCGCGGCGGCTACACCTTCTTCACTCGCTTCGACAACATGATCGCCGTCACGAACGGCTGCTCGCTCGAGGACCACGCGCTCCTCCAGGAGTCGGTCGGCAACCGCTACCCGGTGACGCTCAGCCTCGGTGTCGCGACCGGAACGAGCCCAGTTCAGGCGCTGTCCGACGCGACCCAGCGCCTGCAGGACGCCGGCAGCGCACAGGATAAGGACCGACGCGAGTGTCTCGAGGGACGGGTCATCGAGAACGGCTACCGGACCGACGAGGACGTCCAGATCGCCCACTTCGACGTGATCGACGCGACCGGCAACTACACCGACGAACTCAACGCCTTCGACACGTTCATCGAGATCGAGCAGGGCTACGCGGAACTGATGCGCCACATGCGCTACGCCCACGAGAGCCTCTCGTTTTTCGTCGGCGGCGACAACGTCATCGTCGTCTGCCCCGAGCTCGAGGCCAGCGACTACGAGGAAGCGATCCACCACGTCGAGGAAGCCGTCGACGTCGAGATGCAGGTCGGCGTCGGCCGCGGCGAGAACGCCCACGACGCCGGCTACGCCGCCAAACACGCCCTCGAGACCTGCCGGGCCGACGGGACCAGGGTCGAACTCGAGTGGTAGACGGCCTGAGACCGGAAGACCGTAAACTTCGACGCCGTTTCGCTTAAGTGTAGCGGGGGTAGCTTTTAGCCCGTTCGTGCTATCTGTTCACACATGGAATCGGAACTGTCCGTCAGGGATGTCCTGACGAACGAATACGTCGGCGTCAGCGAGTCCGACAGCGTCCTCGATACCGTTCGCCTCATGCGCGAGGAGCGAACGAGTTGCGCGCTGGTCGTCCGCGGGAGCGAGCCGGTCGGCATCGTGACCGAGTGGGACGTTCTCGGACTCATCGATAACGAGTCGGACCCCGCCGAGACGACCGTCGAGCAAGCGATGACGACGCCGGTTATCACCGTCGGTCCCGACCGGTCGCTCACCGACGTCGCCACGACGATGGCCCGCCAGAACATCCGGAACGTCGTCGTCGAGGACGATACGGGGATCGTCGGGCTGGTCACCCAGCGCGACGTCATCGCCGCCGCGGGCTCGTTCCAGGCGACGATGACTCCAGTTCGCTCGTCCGAGCCGCTCTTCGATCGCGACCGGGAAGTCGCCGAAGCGACGACTGCCCGCGCGACGGCATCGGACGACGCCCGACTCGTTCCGAACGGCGGCGACGAGTACACGACTCAGGGGGTCTGCGAGGCCTGTGGCTCCCTCGCGGACGCGTTATGGGACGCCAACGGCCAACTGGTCTGTGCGGACTGCCGAACGGTGTGACCGTAGCCGACCCCTACGGTCGTATGCGCCGTGTCACCGGTCACCGGACGCTATCTCTCCGATAGAAAGACCTTTCGGGTGTGGCGATGGAGGGGGCGATAATGATCGAGACCCTCGACGACCTGGACGTCGACGGGACTACCGTCGGCGTTCGCGTCGACGTCAATAGTCCGATCGGCGACGACGGCACGCTCGCGGACGACGCCCGACTGCGAGCCCACGTCGATACCCTCTCCGAACTGCTCGAGCGAGGCGGACGGGTCGCCGTCCTCGCCCACCAGGGTCGACCCGGCGGCGACGATTTCGTCTCTCTCGAGTCCCACGCGGACCGCCTCTCGGAACTGCTCGGCCAACCCGTCGACTACGTCGATGCGACGTTCTCCGCCGCCGCTCGCGACGCAATCAGAGACCTCGAGAACGGCGACTGCCTCGTCCTCGAGAACACCCGCTTCTACAGCGAGGAGTACATGGAGTTCGACCCGGAGCGAGCCGCCCGGACCCATCTGGTCGAAGGTCTCGAACCCGTCCTCGACGCCTACGTCAACGACGCCTTCGCCGCGGCCCACCGCTCCCAGCCGTCGCTGGTCGGCCTTCCGACCGTTTTGCCGAGTTACGCCGGCCGCGTCATGGAGTCGGAACTCGACGTGCTCGGCTCCATCGAGGAAACCCCCGAGCCTCGCGTCTACGTCCTCGGCGGCGCGAAGGTGCCCGACTCGATCGACGTGGCCTGGTCCGTTCTGGAGAAGGGGTTGGCCGACCAGGTCCTCACCGCGGGCGTCGTCGGCAACGTCTTCCTCATCGCCGACGGCGTCGACCTCGGCGACGAGAGCTCCGATTTCATCTACGATCAGGGCTACTGGGACGAGATCGACCGCGCCGCCGACCTGCTCGACGCCTACGGCGACCGGATCGCGCTCCCGCGGGACGTCGCCGTCGCCCGCGGCGACGAGCGTCACGAACTCGGAGTCAACGCTCTCCCGCCGGAAGACGGCGAATCCGCGATGGACATCGGCAACTCGACGCTCGACTACTACCGGCGGATCCTCGACGACGCGGAGACGGTCATCCTCAACGGCCCCGCCGGCGTCTTCGAGGACGAGCGCTTCCAGACGGGCACCCGACAGCTGTACGGCGCGGCGACGGACAGCCCGACCAGCATCGTCGGCGGCGGCGACACGGCCTCCGCGCTGCGTAAACTCGGCGTCGAGGGCTTCTCCCACGTCAGCACCGGCGGCGGGGCCGCCCTGCGGATGCTCACCGCCGAATCGCTCCCCGCCGTGACGGCTCTCGAGAATGCCCCACGACAACCCGCAGCCGACGATTGAACTCGCCTCGCGGGACGACCTCGATGCTCTCGCGGACCTCTGGGTCGACCTCGCCCGCGACCAGCGCCGGTACGAGTCGGCCGTCCGCCCCGACGCGAACCGCGAGGCGATGCGGGAGACCCTCGGTGCCTATCTGGTCAACGACGGCCTCCTCGTCGCCCGCCTCGACGGCACGATCGTCGGCTTCGTCTCGGTATCGATCGAACGGGGAACTCTCGAACTCGACACCACGCGCGGCCTGCTCTCGAACATCTACGTCCGGCCGGCATACCGGGGCCGCGGAATCGGCACCGCCTTGCTCGAGGCCGCTGAGGACTCGCTCGCCGAGCGGGGAGTCGACACGATGCTGCTCGAGGTGATGGCCGAGAATGAGGCCGCCAGGCGATTTTACCGCCGTCACGGGTACGACGAGTTCAGGGTGTCGATGTCCAGCTCGCTCGCAGACCGGGGCGAAAACGATACACATTCAAAGGAGGACGGCTAACCCACGGCCTGCGCCAGGGGAGCATGGGCGGTTCATGCACTCGACTTGTAATCGAGACTTCCGGGGTTCGAATCCCCGCCCTGGCTTGACTCCGTCGGCCCAAAGCCCCGTCTACCTGCAGCGTTTTGCGAGCGGTCGAACGGCCGATAGGACGGACAGTTACCCAGCTCTTATATACTGTCTGTGTGATTTGTGGGATATGTCAACTGATGTAGGCGGAGACACCACGATGGCAGCATTGGCGCACGTATCATCGTTAGTTGCGTCGTTCCTCGGCCCACTGCTCATTCTCATACTCGCAGACGACGACGACACGCTAGTCAAAGAGAACGCCAAGAATTCGCTGAATTTTCAGATCATGATCGCCATCGGGTTCATCGTTTCTGGCGTACTAATGGTCGTTCTCGTCGGCTTCTTGTTGTTCCCGCTAGTCGCAATAGTAGACCTCATCCTGGTGATTATAGCGACGGTCAAAGCCAACGACGGTGAAATTTACTCGTACCCCTTCACGCCGAATATCATCTGATACGGGCCGCCGGAGTTTCGATCCACCGGACGCAGCACCGTCACGCAGGGGTAGGAACGACGGTCAACCCTCGAGTCGCTGACTCACGTTCGCGACCACGTCGAGGCCCCGACTGTAGTAGCGGACGGGATCGCGCTCGGGACGTGCGAAGCCGGCCGCGGAAAGCAGCGTATTGGTCTCGACGTCCGCGGTCGCCGGCGCGAGCGTCCAGGGCTCGTGGTCGACGTCTGTGTAGCGCAGCGAGCCGTCGGGTGCCTCCGTGTAGAACCGGTAGCGCTCGACGAGGAATGCCGCCAGCGGGTCGTCGGGAGCCGAGAACGGGTCGCCCGTCGGCCGGTACGTAGCCCTGTAGCGGGCGGGTCGCGCACCGGGGTGGTACCGGCGGCTGTCGAACGCGACCCCGCCGTCGGCTCGCGACAGCGAGATTCGAGCGTAGTAGTACGGCAGGTGATGGAACAGCCGCGCACCCGTGACGCTCGCGAGTCCCTGCGCGTCGAGGCTGAAGAAGTAGACGCTGGGAACTCCGTCGTGTGTGACGTACGTCCTGACGTTGATCTCCGGCAGCGCAACGCCGGCCCACTCGGGGAGTCCCTTCGGCCGGACGGCGACGTTCGTGAAGGGGATCACCGAAAGCCACGCGGAGCCGTCGTGGGTGTCGGCCTCGAGCGCGTCGGGGAGTCGCTCGTTCATCGCGTCCGGATCGACCGGCCAGTTCTCGAACAGGAGGTTTCGCCACCCCATCTCGAGCGGGAGGACCATAGCGACCCCTCGGCGCTCACGTCAGAAATAGTTCCTGTCTACCAACCCGAATGGGCTATAGTAACAGCTGAAGCGATTTGCACACCGATCGCACAGTCCGCGGGTCTCGCGCTCGCTGCTCGCGCCGAATCGCGCTTCCGCCGTTCGATCGGGTGTGCAGTGACGGCCAGTGGCTACTAGAGGATCGACGGCCCGTCGGAGTCCCGACTGTCGCGCGTGTCGGTTCCACAGAAAACGCCGGTCGGACGCCGGCGTTCGAGCCCCCGTTCGATCGTGGTGTGTCAATCGACGGGCCGAAATCGGAGCACGGTGGCCGATAAGCCGTCGTGAAACGATCCCGGAATGGCGAGGATCTTGCATGGTCGAACGAATTCCGTCGAAATCGACCGAACCCGGCCTCGCCACCTGAACACTCTCGTTGCGGTAGAATAACGTTGGCGGCCGATCGTCGCCGTCAGCCAACAGCTATATACGCGGGGGCCGACTCAACCCGTCAAAGCGGTGCACGACGTGATTCCGACAACAACCAGTTCGGACCGGTCCCTGCTCGCCGCCTCGCTCGCCTGTTTTGCCGTCGCCGGCGTCGGCAACGTCGCCGTCGACACAGTCGAACTGACGCTCGGAGCGACGGCGCTGGCCATCGTCGGCGTCTACTGCGTCGCTCGCTACGCCCAGTCGGTCGACCGCCGAACGCTCGCCGGGACCTCGCTCGGTCTCTGGCTCGCCTTTCTCGGGGTCGCCGGGAGCCACGCCGTGGGACTCGAGACGATCGGCTCCGTCGCACCGGGCCCCACACTGGTAACCGTCGTCGCGCTCACCGCGGTCACGTGGGCCACGCTGCTCGCCGCGGCCGCCACGACGACCTTCCTCGGCTTCCGCGAGTACGGCTCTCCGGCCCCGGCCGAGGAGCCGGACGAGGCGATGTTCGACGGCGAGACGTCTGATTACTCGACGCGGTAACTCACCGCGATTCCCTCGCCCAGCGGCACGCCGATCGTCTCGAAGGCCGGATCGGCGCGCACCGTCTCGAGGTAGTCGATGACGCCCTGGGTGTGGTCGTCGACCTCGGTCGGCGAGCCCCCCTCGGCCCACTCGAGGATCGCATCGAAGTCGACGACGCTGGCCGTGATCGCGTTGTCGGCGACGACGACCCCGCCGACCGGGACCTTCGACCGAACCGCCTCGAACGCGTCGGCGTAGCGCTCCTTCTGATGGTCGATCAAGACGACGTCGAACGGCCCGTCGTAGTTTTCGACGGTCGCCATCGCGTCGCCGAGTTCGTACCGCGTCATCGCGTCGTAGCCGCCCGCGGCCATGTACTCGCGGGCCAACTCGAGTTCGGCGTCGTCGACTTCGGTGAGGACGATCTCGCCGTCGTCGGGGAGGGCCTCGGCGAACCAGTACGCGGAGTAACCGTAGCCCGACCCGAACTCGAAGATCCGCTCGGCGTCGGTCAGCCGGGCGAGAAAGCGGAGGAACGCGCCGACTTCGGGGCCGACGTGGGGAAACCCTTCGGCGGCCGCGTACTCGTCCATCTCGATCAACGTCTCGTCGGGCTCCGGACCGATCGCGCGAACGAAGCGAGCGACCTCGTCGGAGAGGACCTCGGTCATGAGCAACGGTACGTGCGCCAGCCTATAGGGTTCGGGGAGTCCGGTCGGGCGAACACCTGTATCCTTTTTCCCGCTCGAGACCGTCGGTTCGACCAACATGTCCGCCGAGCACCCGCTCGCCGATTCCGTCGACAATCTGGTGTACGAACCGGTACAGGTCCACGACCACGGGATCGACCTGACGGTCAGCGCGGTCTACGAGGTCGCCGCCCCCGGTCGCATCGACTTCGGCGGCGACGAACTGGCAGACGCCGACCTCGAGCCCGTCCCGACGGAACAGGAGACGCCACACGACGAGTACGGCTGGTGGCACCTCGAGGGCGGCCAGTACGTGATCCAGCACAACGAGTTTCTGACCGGACTCGGGGAACCCGCACAGCTCCAGCCGCGCAACGAACTACTCGCCCGCGGCGGTTCGCATCCGTCGGTTCAGGTTCGCGATCACCTGCCGTTGCTGCCGCTGTCGGTCGCCGATGGCGGACTGCGGCTCAAGGAGAACGCGCGGGTATCGACGCTGGTGCCAGCCAACGGCGGCTCGAGGCGGGGCGACTAACGCGTCCGAAGTCGATACGTCGGGGCGTATCTGCTGCGGTCGGTCAGAAAGGAGGTGCGACGGCCGGTCGGACGTATCGTGGTCAGTTCATCGACCTTCGAACTCGGGATCGCGGTCTTCGAGGAAGGCGTTGACCCCCTCTGCGTGGTCTTCGGTCTCGAAGACGATCCCCTGTGCGACGGCTTCGTCGGTCAGGGCCTGCTCGAGCGATTTCTCGAGGCCCTCGCCGACGAGCCGGTTGGCGTGGCGCAGCGCGATCGGCGGGCCGGAGACGATCTTCTCGACGAACTCGTCGGCTCGCTCGTCGAACTCCTCGGCGTCGTAGACGTGGTTGACCAGCCCGAGATCCTTCGCGCGGTCCGCATCGATGAGATCGCCGGTCAGGACGAGTTCCTTCGCGACGTTCTCGCCGACGATCCGGGGCAGCAGGTAGGAGGTGCCGGCGTCGACGCTCAGACCGACCTGTCGGAAGACGAAGCCGAACACCGAGCGGTCGCTGGCCAGCTGCACGTCACAGCCGATGGCGAGGTTCGCACCTGCACCGACCGCGGGGCCGTCGATTACCGCGATCGTCGGAATCGGACAGTCGACCAGTGCGGTCATCATCTCCTTCGTTCGCTGCTCGAGGCTGCGGGCCCGCTCGTCGGCGGGGACGTCTTCCTCGAGGGCGTCGACCATCCGCTTGACGTCGCCTCCGGCCGAGAACGCGCCGCCAGCGCCTTCGATGACGACACAGCGGGCGTCGCTGCCTTCGATCTCCTCGAAGGCCGCGACGAACCCGTCGTGAATCTCCGCCGAGAAGGCGTTACGGCGGTCCGGCTGGTTCAGCGTGATCGTCGCGGGACCGTCGTCTTCGATCTCGAGGAGAACGGCGTCGCCGAGCGACATTATTCGGACACCTCCTCTGCCTCTTCTTCCTCCTCACGGAGTTTGAACTTCTGGACCTTTCCGGTGGTCGTCCGCGGCAGTTCCTGGACGAACTCGACCTCACGGGGGTGTTTGTACTCCGCCATGTTGGTCAGGCAGTATTCCCTAATTTCTTCCTCCGTGACGTCGCCGTCAGGTGTGCGAACGATGAAGGCCTTGACGGTCTCCCCGCGGCGTTCGTCGGGGATGCCGGCCACGGCGGCGTCGGCCACGTCGGGATGCTCGAAGAGGAGTTCCTCGACTTCACGCGGGTAGACGTTGTAGCCACCGGTGACGATCATGTGCTTCTCGCGGTCGACGACGTAGAAGAAGCCGTCCTCGTCCTTGTAGCCGATGTCGCCGGTGTGGAACCAGCGTCGGCCGCCCTCCTCGGTGAAGGCCTCCTCGTTGGCCTCGGGAAGGCCGTAGTAGCCCTTCATCACGTTCGGCCCGGCGACGACGATTTCGCCGGTGATTTCGCGGAGGTCGGCCTCCTCCTCGTCGATCGGTCCCTCCTCGACCGGCGAGACCTCGTTGAAGTCCTCGTCGACGACCTTCGAGTCGACGCCGGGGACGGTCTTGCCCACGCTGCCGACGCGGCGGCCCTCGATCGGGCTGTTGAAGTGGGTGATCGGGCTGGTCTCGGTCAGGCCGTACCCCTCGTAGATCTTCGGCTCGTAGAGTTCCTCGAACTGGCGCAGCACCTCGACGGGAATGCCGGAGCCGCCGACGCCACAGAGGCGCAGCGAGGACATGTCGAACTCCTCGGCGTTGGGCTGGTTGATCACGTCGTTGTACATCGCCGGCACGCCGTGCATGATCGTCAACTCCTCGTCCTCGATGAGCGAGACGGCGTCCTGTACCTCCCACGAAGCCATCGGGTAGTACGCGGCCCCGTTGAACAGCGACGCGTTCATGACGACCGTCATCCCGTAAATGTGGAACAGCGGCAGCACGCCCAGCGTTTTGTCGTCCGGCCGGATGCCGTCGGGAATGAGCTTCGAGGCGGCGTTCGCGTTCGACCCGAGGTTGTTGTGAGTCAACTGCACTCCCTTCGGTTGACCGGTGGTCCCGGAGGTGTAGGGCTGGACCGCGACGTCGTCGTCGTCTCGGTCGGCGATGTCGGGCGCACCCTGCTCGAGGAACGCTTCGAATTCCGTCGCGCCGTCGGCGTCGCCGCCCACGCTGACGACGTGCTCGACGCCCGTCTCGTCCTGTACCTCGTTGACGAAGGGGACGAGATCGGCCAGCGCGACGACGACTTTCGCCTCGCTGTCGCCCAGCAGATGGCCGATCTCGCGGGACTTGTACTGCGGGTTCATCGGGACGACGACGCCGCCGGCCCGGAGCGTCCCGTGGAACGCGATCACGAACTGCGGCAGGTTGGGAAGGTAGAGCGCGACGCGGTCGTCGGGACCGAGGCCGCGTTCCTCGAGCGCGGCCGCGAAGGCACCCGTCTGCCCCCAGAACTCTTCGTAGCTGATTTCGGACCCCTGAAACCCGATTGCGGTGTTGTCGCCGTGCTCCTCGACGGCACTGGCGACGTTAGTGACAAGATTTGTCATACTCCGTGCGGTACGTTCGCGCGTACCGTAAAAAAGATTTACATCGTTCGGGTACGGCGGGAGGATTTCTTTCCAGCGATAATTCGCTTTCCGCTTCATCGTTCCTGACAGCAGTGTTATACTGGGTGGCGACTAGACACCGACTCGAGGGTATTTACGGAAGCGTTCCCTAGCCACGCGATATCGATGTATCAGGATATTCTCGTGCCGACTGACGGGAGCGACGGCACGCGGCGGTCGCTCAACCACGGGGTGACGATCGCGGATCGCTTCGACGCGACGATCCACGCGCTGTCGGTCGTTCCCGAGGGGCCACTGGGCACGCTCCAGACCGACGAAGCGATTCCGGCGGCCGAACGCGCGGTCGAGCGGATCGAGACCGAAGCGAGCCGAGAGGGCGTCGACGTCGTGACGGCCGTCGAACAGGGTGTCCCACACGAGCAGATCCTCGCGTACGCCGACGACCACGGGATCGACATGATCGTCATGGGAACCCAAGGTCGAACGGGGCTCGACCGGGTGCTGGTCGGCAGCGTCACCGAACGGATCGTCCGGATGGCCGACGTGCCGGTCGTCACCGTCCGCCTGACCGACGAGATCCGGATCGAGGACGCCGACGAGGCCGCACGGATCGCCCGCCAGACCGCCGAGCAAGAGGGGTACGACGACGTAAGCGTACTCGAGGACCCCCATCGGACCAGCGCGTCGTGGATCGTCCCGCTCGAGACCGACGCGGGCCGGGTTCACGTCCACGTCGACGCCGTGACGAGCGAGGGGCGCGTCGCGAAACGGAAGGAGTAGGGACCGCGTACAGGCCACGCAGGCGACGACGGCGTCGCTGCGGCGGCCGATCGCGATCCGCGATACCACTCAGATCCAACGGGAGGGGCGAAAACAGCCGCAGTTTCAAGGTGCGCCAGACGCGACAAATCGTCCGTTTTCTCGTCGAAACGGTAACACTGCTTTTTACCCGGAATTCCGGTTTCCGAGCACGAATGGTAAACCGGCGGACGCTGTTGCGAGGGGCCGCGGCGAGTAGTATCGTTCCCGTTGGGTACGGTCACGTCCGTTCCCGGGGCGACGGCACGGAGCGAGCGTCCCGGAGCGGTGGACCGGAACCGATCTCCGACGGCTCGGGTGTCCACGTTCGGATCGCCGACGCGACCGATCCCGTCCCGGGCGCGGGACTGCTCGAGGTAACCGCCGAACTCGAGAACGTGACGGATCGAACGGCGCGCCCGACCGTCGAGTACTTCGTCGGCGGCGAGTCGATCGGCAACGTCACGTTGACGCTCGAGCCCGGGGAGACGAGACGGCCGTTCCCCGCGAGCTATCGCGTCGAACCCGCCGCCGACGATCGCGAGGCCACGGTTCGCGTCGAAGCGGCGGGCGATTCGGCCGAGCGGGCGGTGACCGTCCGCGGCGTCGACGAACTCGACGACGGGCTGACACGCCCGAACGCCGAGATCGCGGTGCAGCCGGGAACGTCGGTCTTCCTCGAGGCCGGTGCCGTCGACCCCGACGCGTCCCAGACCACCGCCTGGTGGGTCGACGGCGAGTCCGTCGGCGAATCGACGGCCGCGCCCTGGCAGTCGATCTACTACGCGGAGCGAAACGCCCACTACCGGCAGTACACCGCCGACGCCGAGGGGAGCCACGAGATCACTGCCGGCGTCGAGACCGACGACGGCACCTACCGGGCCGACTGGACGGTAACTGTGACTCCAGACGGACACGCGTCGCCGACGATCGAAGGTGCTCGACCGGCCCGTGGTTCGCTGCCGATCGATCCCGAAGGAACGACCGACCTCGAGATCGACGTCGCCGATCCCGACGGGGCGCTGGATCGCGTCGTCTGGTGGGTCAGTCAGGTCGACCGCCTCCTCGGCGTCTCAGAGGTCTCGGGCGCGACGGATACCGCGTTCCTGTCGGTGGAGGGCGGGCTCCCGCAGAGCTGTCCGATCGTCGCCTGGGTGATCGCCAACGACGGGACGTTCACGTCGGAGACGGTCTGGACGGTCGGGGGCGCCGAAAGCGGTGCCAGCGCCGATGCCGGCGTGAGCGTCTCGATTACGGCAACGAACGACCCCGTCGACGCCGGCGACGTACTCGAGGTGACGGCGACCCTCGAGAACGCCGGCGATCGGTCGGTCACGCGGGCACTCGAACTGATCGTCGGCCACGATCCGACGCTGGCGGACACGCGACACGTTTCGATCGACGGTGGCGGGTCCGAAACCGTCGACCTCGAGTTCGAGACGGCCCTCGTCGCGAACGACCAGTCGTTCCCCGTCCGGGTCGAAACGGAAGATCGGACGGCCGAGCGGACGGTGACGGTCCGCGGGACTGAAACGGGCTCGTAGCCAACGACGGCCCTGGTTTGCCCAGCGGATAGTCGCCGGCGGCCTACTGGACGAAGTCGCCGCCGCAGTCGTACTGCTGGATCATGATCTCGCTGGTCGGCTCGGTCTCGTTGTACGGCTGCGAGGACTGTCGGACGTAGTAGAGTTCGAGTTCCTCGATGTCGGTCTCGTGGCTCCCGTTCCAGCGCTGGCAGAGGTAGTTCGACAGGTACGACTGGTGGTTCTCGTTGTCGGCCCCGTAGACGTTCGAGAGGTACTTTCGCCAGCGGGAGTTAGGGTAGACGGCAGTTTCGCTCGGCGGCGGTTCCCAGCTCACCTCCGACTCGTACATGGCGTCGACCGTCGATCCGTTCTCGAGGGTGGCCGGGACGACGTACCAGCCGTCGGTCTGTAGCGGCTCGGGCGCGAACATGCGCCAGTGCTGTTCGGCCTGGGCCGCCTCGAGGGCCGACTCGCCGGGGTCGGGCACCTGCGTATACCCGACCGCCTGGGCGTTCGAGAGGACGACGAGGACGAGGAACACCGCCGGCAGCGCCGTCGTGAACAGCGTCCGGCTGCGCTTGCGGGCGTCGGCGACGGCCGAGCGGATCTCTCGTGAGGTCGGCACAGGTGCAGCGAGCGCGTCGCTTCTCGAGTCGGGACCGTCGGGAACGGCGGTCGCGAGCCGTCTTCCCCAGCGACCGGCCGGCTCCGCGAGGCCGGCTCGAGCCGCCAGCGCGCTCGCGCCGTTCCAGACGACGGGTGGGTAGAACGGAACGAAGGCAGCGACGACGACCAGCGGAAAGAGGCCGATGCGCATCGTCAGCAACATCCCGAGGTGCATGCCGACGAACGCCGACGCCAGCGCCGCTCGGGGGAGACCGGTTAGAACGAGCAACAGCGGTGAGCAGACGACCAGCGCGATCCACACGTACGTCATGATCGATAGGAGGTCGTGGTACTCGGCGAGGGCGTTGCCCAGCAGGTACGTGAACTGGTAGTCGAGGCTGAAGACGTAGACGACCGCCTCCCCGTTCAGCCACATCTCCCCCTCCGTCTTGTGGAGGGCGTTTACCACGTACATCGCGACGACCTGACAGAGCAACGCCATCGTGGCGACGTTCGAGACGGTCGCTCGAGCCCGATCTGTGTGATCGGCGTCGATCGCCCACCGTTCCCCGAGTGGGAGGAACATCGCCCAGAAGAGCAGCATCCGGAACAGTACGTCGCCGCCGTTGAGGACCATCGGATTGCGGACGTGCAGCGAGACGAGCAACAGCCACGAGCAGACCGTCGCCAGCCGCGTTCGATAGCCGACGACCATCGCGGCGGCGAAGCCGGCGGCGACGACGAACAGCAGGCCGATCGCCCACGCCTCGCCGGAGACGGCGTGTAGCGAGTAGACGGCGCCGTAATCCGAGTACAGCGCCGAGCGCGGAAGGACGCCCGCGTCCGTGTAGAACGCCTTGAGGTTCCGCGAGCGGAGCGCGAGGTCGGCGAGCAACAGGAGTCCGAGCGCGATCCGAAACGCTGCGAGCGCTCGCCGGTCCACTGCGAACCGGCGTGCGATCGCGCCGGAGAGCCAGTCGAGGGCGGCGGTGAACCGGTCGTCGGAGCCGAAAGAGGGGAGTCGTCGATGCATCGTTCGCGCTAGATGTCATCGATCTCTCGAGGGGATCGGCATAAGCTTGGTGTAAACTGAAACGGACGTTTTCGACGGAGGACGGCCCGATAGAGTGACGCCGAAACGCGCTCGTCGAGACAACGTGTGTGGCCGATAGCCCTATTGAAGCGGACGCCAATACAGTGATCGCGAGGGGAAGAGCGCCGGTCGTTGCCACGATTGGGGTTCCGACACCAAGATATCACCCCTCGTTCCGCTCAGGGATCTCGTCCAACGTCGGTCTCTGGTCGGGTTTTCCGACGTGCCGAGCCGTTCGCTGCGACCGGGTCAGTCGCGGCTCTCGCGTCTTCACTGGGTCACCGTCATGGACGCAGCTAGCGGTTAGAACGTATCGCCCATGGGGTCGGTAGGTGGTGTGGTTTCGATGGCAACCCCACGGGCAGTTTGACAAGTGATAGTGAAACCAATAAACCTACGGAAGCAGGTTTGCCGTTTTTCACCGTTAAATCGGATCGCGTTCGCGGGTTACGATTCATCGTCGACCGCTGGGATCGTAACCGAGAACGTCGCGCCCTCGCCGGGCTCCGAGTCGACCCGGATGTCACCGCCGTGGCGCTCGACGATCCGCTTGCACAGCGCCAGGCCGATTCCTGTTCCCGAGTGCTCGTCCGGACCGTGGAGCCGCTGAAACACCCGAAAGATCCGCTCCTGATCGTCGGGTTCGATGCCGATTCCCTCGTCGCGGACCGAAATCTCCCACATGTCGTCGGTCCGGTCGGCGCTCACGTGGACCCGCGGCGGCTCGTCGCCGCTGTACGCGATCGCGTTCGACAGCAGGTTCTGAAACACCTGCCGAAGTTGGCTCGCATCCCCCTCGACGCGGGGGAGCGGCTCGACGGTGATGTCAGCGTCTCGCTCGTCGATCTGGACCTGAAGATCATCGCGGACGTCCGCGATAACCCCCTCGAGATCGAGCGGCTCGAAGGGGTCACCCTGCGTCTCGACGCGAGAGTACTCGAGGAGGCCGTCGATCATCTCGCGCATGCGCTCGGCCCCGTCGACCGCGAACGCGATGAACTCTTCGCCGTCGGAATCGAGGTCGTCCTCGTATCGGTCTTCGAGCAACTGGAGGTAGCTGATGACCATCCGCAGGGGCTCCTGGAGGTCGTGGGAAGCCACGTAGGCGAACTGCTCGAGGCGTTCGTTCGACTCCTCGAGTTTGCGCTGGTACTCCGTGCGCTCGGTGATGTCCTGAATGACGAGCATGCCCGCAGTGACCGTGTCGCCGGTCCGAACGGGAAGGGTGTGGGCGCGCAGTTCGCGGTTGTAATAGCTCACGTCGAACGTGCGCTCGTCGCCCTCGAGCGCGGCGCGGAAGTGGGGTTCGATCTCGGCGACCAGCTCGTCGGGGTACCGCTCGTAGATCGTCTGTCCGATCGTGGTCTCCCGGTCGATCCCGAGGTCGCCGAGGAGCTGCCCGCCGGCGGCCGTGTACCGAAGGTCGTCGTCGAACAGCGCGACGACGCCGTTCGGGAAGTTCTCGGCGAGGGTGCGGTAGCGCTGCTCGCTCGCCTCGAGTTTCCGCTGTCTTTCCTTCCGTTCGGTGACGTCCCGGACGACGCCGATCCGCTCGCGACCGGTCCCGTCCACCGTGATCGAAGTCACGGTCGCCTCGACCGGGACGCGGTCGCCGCCGTTCGTCTCGAGTTCCGTCTCGATCGTCGGCACGTCGCTCTCGTCGGCGGCGACCAGCCGGGCGAGTTCCATCACCTGCTCGTCGACGACCAGCGACCCGTGGGAGCCGAGCAACTCGTCGCGATCGTAGCCGGTCAGGTCGACGTACGCGTCGTTGACGGCTGTGAACCGGCCGTTCTCGTCGAGCACGTAGATCCCGTCCTCGACGGTTTCGATGATCCGTTCGTACTGCTCGAGTTGCCGCTCGCGTCGCTTCCGATCGGAGATGTCCCGGAAGTAGACCGACAACCCGGTCTCGGAGGGGTAGGCCTGAATCTCCATCCAGATTTCGAGCGACTCGGAGTAACGCTCCCACGTGACGGGACGCTGGGTCGCCATCGCCTCGCGGTAGCGCTCGCGGAGGTCGGATCGCGTTCCGCTGGAGAACGTCTCCCAGATGTTCTCGCCGACGAGCTCGCCCGGCTCGTAGCCGAGCAGCTCGGCGGCCCGATCGTTGACGTGCGTGAACCGCCACTCGTCGTCGAGCGCGTAGAACGCGTCCGAGACGCGGCCGAGGATCTCGCTGAGCTCGGTCTCGAGTTCGTGTTTGCGGCGCTCGAGGCGGCGTTCCTGCTCTTTGAGCGTCGTCACGTCCTCGCCGGCGGAGACGACCCGCTCGAGCGAGCCGTCGGGGCCGAACACGGGGACAGCAGTGATCGAGAACCACCGTCGCTCGCCAGTCGGCCCCTGTATCTCGAGTTCCTCGTTCGCGACCGCCTCACCGGTCGCCCTGACGCGCGCCGAGGGACCGTCTTCGGGTGGGACGGGCTCGCCGTCGGCGTCGCGGACGTCGAGTTCGGCGAGCAGTTCGGTCTCGCCGAGCGGGTCGCGGTGCCCGAGGCCGAACATCGTCTGTGCGTGACGGTTCGCTAGCACCGGCTCGCCGTCGGCGTCCTCGACCGAGATCGCGACCGGGGCGGTCTGGAGGAGCTTCGCCGTCTGGCCCCGCTCGCGCTCGAGGGTCCGCTCGTGATCGATCCGGTCGAAGGTCACTTCGAGGCTCGAGGCGACGATCTTCGCGAGCGAGAGGTCGCCGTCGTCGAACGCGCCGCGGTCCTCGGAGCCGATCATGACGATGCCGTGGTCGCCGATCGGGAGGCAGATCTCGCTCCGGATCGGGGTCTCGGGGTTGTAAATGTTCGAGTCTCCCGTGATGTCGTCGTAGGTCGCCGGCTCACCGGTCTCGAAGACGCACCAGGCGATTCCCTCCTCGGCTGCGAACGTCGGAATCTCGTCGAAGAGCGCCGCGGCCGGCTCGGACCAGGCGACCGGTTCGAGTACGTCCGCCTCGGGATCGTGGAGGAAGACGCCGTTGATCTCGAGGTCGAGGATGTCGAAGAGGTGCCGGCAGGCCTGCTCGGCGACCGCCTCCCGGCTGCTGGAGCCGAGCCACTCGCGGACGGCCTCGTTCAACCGTCGGAGCTGGTATGCGCGCCGGTGTTGCTCGGTGACGTCGTAGTAGAGTTCGATGCGGCCGCCCGCGTAGGGGCCGGCGTCGATCGGCTTGCTCCGGTGCTCGAGCCAGCGTTCCGCGCGGTTGCCGTCCGGCGTGACGTGACACTCGAACCGTTCGCTACTGCTGTTGTCGTCGTAGGTCGCGCCGACGATCTCGACGAATCGATCGGGCTCGGCGACGCGCTCGCGGATCGTCTCCTCGATCAGTTCCCGTTTGTCCCGCCCGACGACGTCGGTTTCTTCGAGGCCGAAGTACCGTTCGATGGCGGTGTTGATCCACGCCACGTCGAACTCGTCGTCGAGGACGAAGACGCCCACGTCGGCCTCCTCGAGCGCGGCGGTGATCGGGTCGAACGGCGGCCTCGGCTCCGACGCTCCGTCTGCTGCTGAGTCGATCGATCGGTCCATCGCCGCGTCCGCTGCCGACTCGCCCGACTCGAGCGCTCGAACGATGCCGACCGTCCCCACTGGTCCGTCGTCGGCCGGCACCGCACCGAGCCGGAGTTCGCAGGGGACCGTCTCGCCGGTCGCCGTCCGAATCGGCCGCTCGAGCGAGGTGGTCGGGGTTACGCCGGAATCGGATTCGGTTCGGCGGTCGGTGCCGTCGGTCGGGACGAGCTTCTCGGCGTCCGAGCCCCCGACGAGCCGCGAAACGTGTTCGCCGCGGAGCGTTTCGCGATCGTGGCCCGCCAACTCGAGAAGGGTATCGTCGATCGCGACGATGCGGTCGTCGGCGTCCAGCCGGAAGACGCCGCCCGCAACGGTGTCGACGAGCGTCTGGTACCACCGGTGTGTCGCGCGACCGTCACCGTCGCCCATGGAGTCGTGCGCGGTCGATTCCGCCCGTTCGGTCATTGGAAGACGGAGGGTACTCAAACGGATAAGGACCACGTTGCCCGTCGTCTCGAAACGCCCAGTCCCGAACTGATCGTGCGAGAGTCGACACCGGCGGCTCCAGCTGGCGAGTTAGTCGTCCGTTCGGTCAGTCAGGACGCGCTCTTCGGGCGTCGGGCGGCCGGGGTGGATCCCGTAGCGGGCGAATCCGTACAGTACCGTCATCGAAACCGCACAGAGTACCATCGCACCGGCGACCGCCTCGAGGGCGGTGCCGACGACCGGGCCGGCGAACGCGTCGCCGACGGCGGCCGCCGACTCGGTGTCGGGAGCGGTCGCGAGCCCGTAGGGGACGAACGCCGCGAGCGCGAGGAGCCACCATCGTTTCGCACCGTTTCGGAGCCGACCCGGGCCGTGCTCTCGCGCCGTGCTCGTGACGCTGGCGATACCGACCGCGATCAGGAGAAGTGCGGGCAGCATTCGAAGCGGAGAGTCAAAGCCGGCGTTAACCGTGACGCCGGCGGCGACGAGCACGACGCCGCCGACGAGGCGCGGAACCGATGGGCTGAGCCCTGTCCGTGGCATGCTGCTCCCCGGTAGTATCGCATTGTACAAAACGCTCGCGAACCGTCGATGCGTCGAGCCGATGGAGTCTGTCGGGACCGAACAACAAAGGATGTATTACCGGTGCCGGTAAGACGACAGTGAGAACGAATGGGGGAACGCGATCGATCCGGTTCCGACACGGACACCCGACGCGGCGTGGCGGCCGCGGCGAGGCGAGCGAGGCGCATCGTTTCCCGACTACCTGACAACGACGGTGTGCGATTTGCGCGCCGACTCTGGGGTCGATACGTGCGGAACCGTCCCGAACAGTGCCAGCTGTCGGTCACCTTCCCGACGGCGCCCGAGCGGCCGACGATCGGCCGCATCCACGAGTGGATCGCAGACCTCGAGGTCGCCTTCGAGGGGCGACTCGACGTCTACGCCCGGCGGCGTAGCGTCACGGTTGTCACGGACCGCGTGCCGATCGAACAGGTCGACCTCGACGCCCTCGAGTCGACCATCGAACGGATCGAATCGGGGTACGCCGAGACCCACTCGCTGGCGCACCTCGAAAAAATGCGACCGCGAGACGGCCGACTCGTCAGGTCTGACATCGTGGTCCCGGTAAAGCCGCTCTTTCCCCGGGACCGGCCGTCCGAACCGGAGGGCGTCCGCTCGACGGCCGACTGAGCGGTTAGTCGTCGTCGGTCGACTGGCCGCTCGAGCGTCGCTCGGACGGCGCGACTTCGCTCGTTCGCCCCATCCAACCGCTGATGTTCTCGGCGACGTAGTCCTTGCCGCCCCAGCCGAACGCGACGCCGACGCCGATGGCGATGGCTGCGCCAAGACCCCACGCGAGCGCTCGTGCGAACACGTAGAGGATGCCGACGTCGATCCCCATCGTGTCGAGGCCGATGACGATCGCCGTGAAGTAGAGGAACATCCGCGCGCCGGTAGCGAACCAGGTCGTATAGGCGGTCTGGGTCGCCGCGCGAGTCCGCTCGATCGCGTCACCGATGAAGTCGGCCACGACGAATCCGAGGACGATGACCGCCAGTCCGGCGACGAAGGCCGGCAGGTACGACACCGCCGTCGAAATCCACTCGGAGAGCGCCGATATCGCGAGCGCGTTCGCGGCCGCGAGTATCGCGAGCGCGTAGACGAACCATTTCGCGAGCTTGCCGAACGCGCTCGAGACGGCCTGTTCGGTGCCACCGAGGATGCGTCCGATCGGCGTCTCGAGGACCATTCGGTCGAGTTCGACGCCGTCGGCGATCCGGCGGACGATCCGTCCCGCCAGCCGGCCGATGATCCAGCCGATGGCGAGGATCACTAGCGCGCCGACGAGGCGCGGAACGAAGGTTATCAGCTCCGCGAGCGGGTCCTGCAGCCAGTCGGGAACCTGTGCCTGTTGGGCGGGGAATGCCTGTACCATGTGCAGATACTCGTTGCCGGCCATCGCTTTTCGTAATTGTGTGGGTATCACTTATCCACGAAACAAACAGTTCTCGCCCTGTGACGGCGTAACGGTTGAACTGTCCGTTACGGCGAATTGCGCGGCGGTTGTACCGTGAGTGGCAAATATGAATTTCGATTGACTCGGTGTCCCAAACCGACGCCGATCACCCCTCGACCCCCGCCACGGCTGGCGATAAACTCGTCTTGTGATCGGCCATGGGCGCCAGCAGATGACGACCATTTGTCGGCTGCGGATTCTGTTCTCCGACAGCCGACCAAGCGTGTCAAGTTTCACTCATAGCACACCGTCGGCATCACTCCGTACAGGACACCGATACTCGCCTGTCGGACGCGAGTGGCCCGCAGTTCGGCGTAGACTCGAGTGGCCGACACCGCCAATCTTCCGAAATCGACACCGATCGTCGGGAGGTGTGGCTGAACAAGCATCGTCTCGAAACATGATTGGCGGAGATTGCGAAATCTGGCTTTCTATCCTCTGTATCTGCGTTCCTATGCTGATAATATTTCAGCACGATCTCGCATGATATCTGAAATCGGTAACACTGTATTACCGGCCGGCCTCATCGACGGAGCGCCCTCGTGCGACCGCGTTTTGCCAACTGACGATCGGCGTACCGCTCGACGCGTCTCGCGCGATCACGGTGGGACCCGTTCCGACACCGGGTTCACCCAGTACGCTATTGAGCGTCCGGTCACGATAGCATATCATGTACCTCGGCGACGAAGCCTGGCCGGACCTCGAGTCGTACTTCGAGTCGGAATCGCTCGCGCTCGTGCCGCTCGGCTCGACGGAACAGCACGGTCCGCACTTACCGGAGGCGACCGACCACCTGATCGCGGAGGCGTTCGCGCGCGAAGCGGCGGATCGGACCGGCTACCTCTGTACGCCGACGATCAACGTCGGGGTCAGCGGGCACCACCGGCAGTTTCACGGAACGATGTGGGTCGATCCGCCGGAATTTCGCCAGTACATGGAGTCGCTGACGCGAAACCTCACGTCTCACGGAATCGACCGCGTCATCTACGTCAACGCCCACGGCGGCAATATCTCCCACCTGCGGGAGGTCGGCGCACGGCTCCGACAGGACGAGGTCGCCTACGCCATCGAGTGGATGTGGAACGACTCGATTCCTGACCTCGTCGACGACCTCTTCGAGCAAAACGGCCCTCACGGCGGCCCGAAGGAGACCGCGATGATCCAGTACCTCGAGCCGGAGCTGGTCCACGAGGATCGACTCGAGGAGGCCCGTGATACCGGCGTCCCGAGCGTCGCCGACGCCGACACGGTCAAACACGGCTCGCGAACGTTCTACGACGCCGCGGACAACACGGAAAACGGAGTGTTAGGTGACCAGACGGACGCGACGGCCGACAAAGGGGAGCAGCTGTTCGAGGCCGCGAGCGACCAGCTCGTCCAGCTCTGCGAGTGGCTCGCGGCACAGGACTTCGCGGACCTCATGCCGAGAGACCACGTCTAGACGACCCACTCGAACGCGGCCGGATCGAGCCCGTCGAGGCCGCTCGAGCGGACGCCGTCCGGCGGTGGCGACCGGCGACGGGGAAGCTGATAATAAGCCTTAATAGATCAGTCGGGGAAAGTTATTACATGGCCGTCGTCAGCGTCTCGATGCCGGACGAACTGTTGGAACGACTCGACCAGTTCGCCGACGAGCACGGGTACACTGGTCGGAGTGAAGTCGTCAGGGAAGCCTCTCGTAACCTCCTCGGGGAGTTCGAGGACACGCGACTCGAGGACCGCGATCTGATGGGGATCGTCACGGTGTTGTTCGACTACGAAACCACGAGCGTCGAGGAGCGGATGATGCACCTGCGCCACGAACACGAGGACCTCGTCGCCTCGAACTTCCACAGCCACGTCGGCGATCACTACTGTATGGAGCTGTTCGTCCTCGAGGGCGAACTCGAGGAGATCTCCGCGTTCGTCGGGAAGATCCGAGCGACCAAGGACGCGCTGACCGTCGATTACTCCGTCATCCCGGTCGACAGCTTCGATCCGCTTGCACAGTCGTAACGTCTCGGTCGCACCAGAAAAGTTCGAGAATCGACGCGGTTCACCGCGGAAATAGCACGGACCGAGAGGGAACGCGTAGTTTTACTGTCGTCCTCTCCAATGGGTACCCATGACATACCGGAAGGTCAACTACGAGGAGGTCGAGCAGGTCTCGAGCGCGATGCACTTTCTCAGCGATCCGCTCGAGACCGAGCAGGTCGGGGTGACGGTAGCCCGCTGCGATCCCGGCTGGAACAGCAAGCCACACGACCACACCGACAACGAGCACGAGGAAATCTACGTGCTCATCGAGGGGAAGGCGACGGTCGTCGTCGACGAGGAACCGGTGGCGATGGAAGCCGGCGACGCGCTGTGGATCCCGCCCGAGTCGACCCGCCAGATCCGCAACGGCGACAGCGAGAGCGCGTTCGTCCTCGTCAGCGCGCCGAGCATCGCGGACGACGAGAGCGACGGCGACGAGTGGCTGCTGTCGGGCTTTGCGGGATAGCGGACGCGAGCGAAGGGGCCGCGTCGGGCGCGCGAGCGAACGCCGGCGGAACGATTTAACCGATCGACGTGATCGTCTTCGGTAGGTGAGTCTCGATTTACTCGAAACATCACGCGGTCATCTCGCTCGTCGTCGCAGCGACCCTCGTCTATCTGCTTCCGCCAGTCACCCTCGGCGGCTACTCGGTCCCCGCCGTGGCCGTCGTCGCCTACGGGACCGCCGTCGGCGTCTGCATCGACTTCGATCACTTCCTCATCGCTCGCCTCAAGACCGGCGGCTGGGACGCCGTCCGCTTCTGCCTCGCGAATCCCGGCGCGGCGGTCGCCGACCAGTCGCGGATCTTCGAGACCGGCGACGTCGGCGTCCTCTCTAGGCTACTGAGCCACGTCGTGATCGGCGGCGTCGTCGTCCCGGTGCTCGCCCTCGTCACCGTCCCGCTCGCGATTCTAACCGGTGCCGTCCTCTACGTACACCTTCTGGCTGATCTCGTCTGGGATCGCTACCTGCTTCCCGATCACGCGGAGGCAGCCGCCTCGATCGACGACCTCGCGCGGATGCTCGGCTAGGGGAGTCGGGCGGCGAGTGCTCTGCCGGCGACAGTACGATCGAATCGCGTCGGAGCGGCCGATTTCTCAGGTTGCATTGTTCGACCGCGATTATTTGCCCCGTGCGGCCGTTCCACACGGTATGGAGTTACTCGACGACAGCATCGTCCCCGAACACGCGCGGGGCGTCAAGGCCGAGGCCCGCGAGTTCGCCCGCGAGCACATCCAACCGAACGCTCAGGAGTACTTTCAGGCGGGCGAGTACCCCGAGGAGATCCTCGAGGCGGGCCGCGAGGCGAACCTGGTGGCCCAGGACATTCCCGAGGAGTGGGGCGGCAGAGGGTTGGATCTCGCACAACTGCTCGCGATGACCGAGGAGTTCTACCGGGCGGACGCCGGAATCGCGCTGACACTCCAGCTGGCGAGTTTCGGCTGCGAGATCACCTACGAGTACGGCACCGACGAGCAGTGCGAGGAGTACATCCGGCCGGTCGCGGAGGGCGAGCAGCGCTCCGGCCTCGCCGTGTCCGAACCCGATACCGGCAGCGACCTTTCGGGAATGCAAACTCGCGCGGAGAGAGACGGCGACGAGTGGGTGATCAACGGCGAGAAGTACTGGATCGGCAACGGCGTCGAGGCCGACTGGATCACGCTCTACGCGCGGACCGGCGACGACGAAGAGAACCCCTACGGCAACCACTCGATGTTCATCGTCCCGACGGACACCGACGGCTACGAGGCCGAACACATCCCGGAGAAGATGGCGATGCGCGCCTCGAAGCAGGCCCACATCGAGTTCGAGGACTGCCGAATCCCCGCGGAGAACCTGATCGGAAAAGAGGGGAACGGCTTCTTCATGCTCGCGGACTTCTTCAACCACGGCCGCATCGCAGTCGCCGGTCACGGCCTCGGCATCGCCGCGGCCGCCATCGAGGAGGCCTGGGAGTTCACCCACGACCGCGAGGAGTTCGGCCGGACGATCAGCGACTTCCAGGCCGTCCAGCACGGGCTCGCGGACATGATCCTCGAGTTCGAGAGCGCTCGAGCGCTCACCTGGCGCGCCCGCGAGAAGGTCGCCAACGAGGAGAACGCGGGCTACTGGGCCGCGATGGCGAAGACGAAAGCGACCGAGACGGCGGTCGACGTCTCCGAACGGGGCATGCAGTTCCACGGCGGCCGGTCGATACTCGACGAGCGCCGGATCGCCCGCGTCTACCGCGACGCCCGGATTCCGGTCATCTACGAGGGAGCGAACGAAATTCAGCGCAACCTGATCTACGGCCAGGCACCCTGAGCGTCCGCCCATTCCGCGAGCGCCGCTGGGACCAGACGGCCGGTCCGGCCGCTGCTTTCGGCTGCCGGCTCTCGTCGCAATTCTCCGCCCGCCCTCGGTCGCGACCAGTCAGTCGTTGAATTGGGCGAAAGAACAATCCCGGTCGGCCGCATTCGTATCGGCAAACCCACTGCTGCCACGATGGAGATGCTCTCAGGAACTACTCAACTGCCATGAGTCGGCCACGCGTCCTCTGTGTGAGCAGCGATCGATCGACGCGCGCGGCCGTCACGCTGTCGCTGACCGACGCCCCAGTCGACGTCGTCGTCGCACAGCGATCGTCCGAGGCCGTCGACCGACTCGAGCGGGAGGCGGTCGACGCGGTCGTCATCGACGCGAACACGGTCGCGAACGTGGAAGCACTCGTCGACACCGTCGAAGCCGAGACGGCGACGACGCCGACGTTCGTCCACTGGGGGGACGACGGGGGCGCCGCCGTGCTGAGCGAAGTCGTCGCGCGAGCGGACGAAGCCGAGCCGAGCACGCGACTCGCGAACGCGGTCACAGATCGAATCGACGCCGGACCGGATCCCGAGATCGAAGCCGACACCGGCTCGAGCGCTGCCGGTGCGGTGACGACTGACGGATCCGCCCCGTCGGTCCACGACCTGCCGAACGACCTCGCGTCGATCGTCAGTACCGCCCGCTGTCGGCTCGTCGACGTCACCTCGCCGCTCGCCGTCGAACGCATCCTCCGCGAGGAACTCACGGCCGACGATCGGTTCTCGTTCGCCTGGGTCGGCGAATACGACCGCGGCGAACGCGCGGTCGTGCCGTGGCTGTCCGACTCGGACGCCGTCGAGTGGTCGCTCCAGCAGACGTTTCCGATCGGGGACGGCGACCACCCCCTGCTCGAGCAGGCACTACGAACGGGGACGCTCCAGACCCGGCGCTACGACGCGGAAAGCCGCGATACTGTCCCGTTCGGCGACCGCGCGTTCGAACACGGCGTTCGATCGGTCGCCGTCGCACCGCTTACGGCGAACGACGAACTGTACGGTGTCGTCGTCGTCTACGCGCCGGAGTCGTTTTCCGACGCGGAACGAGACGCCATTCGAGCGGCCGCCGCGGCCGCATCCCACGTCCTCGAGACGATCGCCCTGCGCGGCCGACACCAGCAACAGGAGCGGACGCTGCACCGATACGAGCGCCTCGTCGAGACGGCCGGTGACGGAATGTACGTCCTCGATAGCACGGGCCACTTCACGACCGTCAACGACGCGCTCGTCGAGATGACCGGCTACAGCCGCGAGGGACTGCTCGGCGAACACGCCTCGCTCCTGTTAGACGACGACGACGTCGACGCCGCCGCGGACACCATCCGCTCGCTGCTCACACGCGGCGGGAGCACCGATACCCTCGAACTCCCCCTCGAGACGAAAGCCGGCGAGCGGATCCCCTGCGAGGCCCAGATCGCGATCCTCGTTCCCGACGGGGAGTTCCACGGCTCCGTCGGCGTCCTGCGCGACATCACCGAGCGCAAGCGCCGCGAGCGCGAACTCCGCGAACGCAACGAACAGCTCGACGCCTTCGCCCGGATCGTCAGCCACGACCTCCGCAACCCGCTGGGGGTCGCCCAGGGCTACCTCGAACTGCTCGAGGAGACCGGCAATCCCGAGTACGCCGAACGGACACGCGAGGGACTCGACCGGATGGAGACGATCATCGAGGACGTGCTGACCATCGCCCGCGAAGGCGAGTGGGCGGCCGACACCGAGTCGGTGGACTTCGAGTCGGTCGTCCGCGAGGCGTGGGACCACGTCTCGACGCCGAAGGCGACGCTGTCGGTGACGGCTACGATGACGCTCGAGGCCGATCGGTCGCGACTCCTGCGACTGCTCGAGAACTGCTTCCGCAACGCCCTCGAACACGGCGGCGCGAGCGTGCACGTTCGCGTCGGCCCGCTCGAAACGGACGAACGAGGTGGTGACGGCAGCGGCTTCTTCATCGAAGACGACGGCGAGGGACTCCCCGAGAAACTACAGGGGCGGCTGTTCGATCCGTCGGTCTCGTCGTCGACGGAAGGGTTAGGGATCGGCCTCTGGATCGTCAGAGAAGTCGCTACCGGACACGGATGGTCGGTCGGCGCGACCGAAAGCGAGAGCGGAGGAGCCCGATTCGAGTTCGAAACTGACGGTCAGTGTTCGGATTGAAGGTCCTGAAACGCACCGACGAAGTCGTCGTGGGAGGACATGCCGGAAACCGTCTCGTCGACTCGTTGCTCGAGGTCGTCGACGTGCTCACAGAGTTCCTGATACTCCTCGTTGTCCGCGAGTTCGCGGTCCGCCTTCTCGGATTCCAGCAGTGCTTTCTTCGAGACGAGAGCGTAGTACTCCTGGATATCCGACTCGTAGTCCGACCGATCGGCGACGTCGTCGACCATCTCGACGAGTTCGTCCTTCGAGACCGGCTTCACGAGGTAGTCGTCGAATCCCATCTCGATGATGTCGAAGTCCGGATCGACCGCCGTCACCATGACGACCCGCGAATCGTGTTCCCGGTCGCGGATCTCCTCGAGGACTTCGTCACCGGAGAGTCCCGGCATGCGCCGGTCCAGTAGGACGACCTCGACGGAGTCGGCCATCTTCTCGAGCGCTTCCTCCCCGTCGTACGCCGTTTCGACGTCCCACTCGCTCTGAAGCCACGCGGCGAACAGGTCGGCGAGCCGAGCTTCGTCGTCGACGACTAGTATTTCGGGCCCGTCAGTCATTGGGTGCCCCCTCCGTTCTTTTCATCGGTTACAGCCACGCGTCACCAATGGTACCTCTCCATGATAAATCTCGCGACCAAATGTCAGAGTGTGTCAATAAACGAGGGCCAACGATGCCACGTCGATCGGTCGGGGAGGCCGGCGGACGCGACCGGCGGACTCAGCCGACGAGGGGCGAGTCTACGTCCCTTCGAACTCCGGCTCCTCGTCTCCCATGAACGCCGTGATACCCTCCATCAGGTCGTCGGTCGCCATCAGGTGGCCGAACGCGGAGGCCTCGTACTCGAGCCCGGACTCGGTGTCGTCGCGGCCGGCGAGCATCGCGCGCTTGGTGAACCGCTGTGCGATCGGCGGGCCGCCGGCGAGGTCGGTCGCCTGCTCGAGGGCGCGGTCGACGAGTTCGTCGTTCTCGACGACTTCGTTGACGAAGCCGTAGTCGGCCATCGTCTCGGCGTCGTAGCGCTCGGCGGTGAGGATGATCTCCTTCGCGCGACCCTCGCCGACGATGTGCTTGAGTCGCTGTGTGCCACCCCAGCCGGGAATGAGCCCGAGGTTCAGCTCCGGCTGGCCGAACTCCGAGCGTTCGCTGGCGATCCGCAGGTCGGCACACGTCGCGAGCTCCATCCCGCCGCCGAGACAGAAGCCGTCGATCCCGGCGACGACCGGGAGGTCGCAGGCCTCGAGTTCGCCGAACGTCGACTGACCGAGCCGGGACAGCTCCTGTCCCTCGAGCGGGTCGGCACCGCTGCCCGCCATGCTCTGGACGTCCGCGCCCGCGGAGAAGGCCTGCTCGCCCTCACCGGTGACGAGGAGCGCGCGCACGTCGTCGTCGTCCTCGAGCAGCTCGATTGCCGTCGAGAGCTCCAAGAGCAAGTCGTCGCTGATGGTGTTCATCCGGTGGGGTCGGTCGAGGACGATGTGTCCGACCATGTCGCCGGGGTACTCGATGCGGATCGTCTCGAAGTCGGCCTCGTCCGACTCCTCGTCGGTCTCGTAGAACCCGCCCGCATCGGCACGCTCCGCGAGGTAGTCCGCAGGCGCGTACCGCTCGTGACCGGTCTCCTCGTAGGCCTCCTCGAGGGTCTCGTACAGCGTCTCGAGCCCGTAGTCGTCGACCATTCTGACGGGGCCGTCGGGGAAGCCGGCTCCGAGTTTCACCGCCTCGTCGATCGATTCGGGCGGCGCGACGTCGCCGCCGATCAGCTTCGCGGCCTCGTTGGCAATCGTCGCGAGCAGGCGTGCCTCGACGAACTCGGACTGCTGATCGGTCGGTATCTGCGCGCCCTCGCCGTCTTCGTAGTCGTAGAAGCCCTCGCCCGTCTTCTTGCCGAGTTCCTCGTTCTCGACTTTCTCCTCGAGCAGCGGGGCCGGCTCGTATGCCGAACCCAGCACCTCGTTCATGTACTCGAGGACGTGGTAGCTCACGTCGTTGCCGACCTGATCGCCGAGTTCGAAACTGCCCATCGGCAGTCCCAGCCCGTACTTCGTCGTGGAGTCGACCTCGGCGATAGTCGCCTCGTCGGTGCTGACGAGCCACGAGGCCTCGTTCATCAGGGGCACGAGGATCCGGTTGACGATGAAGCCCGGCGAGTCCTTGTGGACTCTGACCGGCACCTTATCGAAATCTTCGGCGAGGTCCTCCGTGACGGCGAGGGTCTCTTCGGCGGTTTCGGCACCCGAAATCACTTCGACGAGTGGCATCCGAACCGGCGGGTTGAAGAAGTGCATCCCGCAGAACCGTTCGGGGCGATCGGTGAACTCGGCGAGATCGGTGATTGAGAGACTCGACGTGTTCGTCGCGAAGATCGCGTGGTCGGGAGCGTGCTCCTCGAGTTCACCGTAGACGTCCTTCTTGATCTCCATCTGCTCGGGGACGGCCTCGATGACGAAGTCGGTGTCCGCGACGGCTTCCTCCATGTCGACGACTGGCGTCACGCGCTCGAGCGCGGCGTCGGCTTCTTCCTCGGTGAGTTGATCGTTCTCGGCGAGTTTGTTCAGCGACCACTCGATCTGGTCGTACCCGTTCTGGACGAACTCGTCTTTGATGTCGCGCATGACCACGTCGTAGCCCGCCATCGCGGCGACCTCCGTGATACCGTGGCCCATGTTTCCCGCACCCAGAACTGTGATGGTGTTGATATCCTCCAGGTCCATAGGCGAGAATCCCATTCGCCTCCGTTTCAACGTTTCCCTATTATCGGCTAGAAACTATAATTCGGTTTACTCACGGTTACAAAGCTCTTTATCGCTCGGATCGTAATGAACGTCCATGGAATTCGGACTCAGCGAAGAACAGGAGCAGATCCGCGACGAAGTGCGCCGATTTGCCGAGAACGAGATCGTTCCCAACGCCGAAGAGTACGACACCGCGGAGAAGTTCCCCCACGAAATCGTCGACAAGGCCGCCGAAATGGGCCTGGTCGGCTCCTCGATCCCCATCGAGTACGGCGGTGCGGGTTACTCGACCCTCGAGTCGGCCATCATCGCCGAGGAACTGTTCTCCCACGACCCCGGGATCGCGCTCTCGATCATGGCCTGTTCGTTCGGGACCGAAGCCATCCGCGAGTTCGGGACCGAAGACCAAAAGGAGCGCTACCTCGAGCCCGTCGCGATGGGCGAGAAGATCTCCGGCGCGGCGATTTCGGAACCCGACACCGGCTCCGACGTCTCGTCGGTCTCGACTCGCGCCGAGAAGGACGGCGACGAGTGGGTGATCAACGGCAACAAGATGTGGATCACCAACGGCTCCATCGGCGACTTCTTCGTCGTCCTCTGTAAGACCGACCCCGACGCCGACAGCCGCTACGGCGGCTTCAGCCAGATCATCGTCGAGTCCGACCGCGACGGCTTCAGCTCGGACAAGATCACCGGAAAGCTCGGAATCCGCGCGTCCGACACCGCCGAGCTCATCTTCGACAACGTCCGCGTCCCCGAGGAGAACCTCGTCGGCGACGAGGACGCCGCCTTCCTCCAGCAGATGCACTTCTTCGACGCCACCCGCACTGGCGTCGCCGCACAGGGACTGGGCATCGCGAAGGGGGCCCTGGAGGCCGCCCGCGAGTACGCACAGGACCGCGAGCAGTTCGGCCAGCCGATCTCGGATTTCCAGGCCATCCAGCACAAACTCGCGGAGATGGCCACCGAGACCGAGGCCGCCCGCAACCTGACCTACAAGGCCGCCTGGAACGTCGACCAGGGCAACGACATCACGAAGCTCGCCTCGATGGCCAAGGAGTACGCCTCCCGCGTCGCCGTCGAGGTCTCCAACGAGGCCGTCCAGATCCACGGCGGAGCCGGCTACGTCAACGACTTCCCCGTCGAACGGTTCTACCGCGACTCGAAGATCACCCAGATCTATGAGGGTACGACCGAGATCCAGAAAAACGTCATCGCGCGGGAGCTGCTAGACGACTAGAAACGAAATTTCACGCTGCGGTCTTGCGCACTCGCGACAGGATTCCTGTCGCGAGCGCGCTGTCCCTCGGTGAAATTTCGATCAAAAGCACTCCTCCTTCCCCTCCACTTCGTTCCGGGTCAGTCGTCGGCCCGCTCGCTCACTGCGTTCGCTCGCGGTCGGTGATCGGGTGACTACCTGCTCTCCCCCGGATCGCGCGACTCTCACTGTCGTTCGAGCCGCGCTCTCGGCCACTGCTGTCCGTTCTGTGTAGCTTCAGACGACCACGATCACCAGCGACAGCGCGACGAAAACACGCGCGTGGCCATATGGCCGATCATGGCCGCATCGAGGCCCCGTCGCCAGAACAGCCAGCCGTACGCCAGACCACCGATCGCGTTGCCGGCGACGATCCAGCCGACGACAGCCGGCGTGAGTCCCCCGTAAGTGGTCGCCGCTGTCGGGAGGTGCCCGAGCCCGAAGACGACTGCGGCGACGACGACCGCGGTCGCCAGCAGCCGGTCGGACGGGCGGTCCGTCCCGCGGCCGACCGTCTTCCAGAGGCCGAACGCGACCAGTGACAGGAACCCCCAGCGCAGCAGTTCTTCGGTCAGCCCGCCGTAGAGGAATCTGACGGGGAGACTCGAGAGCACCGCACCGACGGTCGCCTCGGTGGCCCCCGCGTCGGCCGGGATCGCGGGCGCGAAGACGGATTCGGCGAGAACGATCGCCAGCCCCGCGACGACGCCGAGTCCGACCGCGATCGGGAGTTCGTCCCGGAGTTTTGGGCCGATGGCTGTTCCCTCGGAAACGCGCTCGAGCGGGTGCGAGCGAAGCCCCACTCGCGGCGCGGCGTAGCAGCCGATCAGCACTGCGATCGCGAGCAGGATCGAAGACTGGACGATCACCGCAGCGACGAGGACTGCGGTCGGGACGGCCGGCGCGTCAGGGGTAGTACCCGCCTGTGCGGGTGTCGTGGCCGCGAGCGCGAGGATCCCCAGCAGGCCGACCGCGAACAGGACGCCGAACCGGCGGACCGTGATGCCCTCGTCGTCTCGGTCGGCTGTTGACTATTGCCGTGAGAGTTCATTCGCCGATAGTTGTCGGTCAAGTCGAATAAAAGTCGACGGCGCAGTGATGTGGTGAGTTCAGTCGGGATTTGCGACTGGCCTACCGACCGCCAGCGGGGACTGGGATCCGGTCGAGCAACACCACCCAGACGATACCGCACCGAAATCGGCCCGCGGTAGATATCCGGCGCTCGAGGCCGGTTCAGTGACCGTTTCCGTTACCGCGTCCGCGGCCGTTTCCGTTACCGCGACCAGGGCTCGTTCCCTTTCCCGGCCCGCCCTGCGTCGCCGGCTTGAACGACACCTCGTAGTACGGTGCCGGATTGCCCTGGTGATCCTTGCACTCGAGCGGCCGGGCGGCGGTGAACTCGTGCCACTCGTCGGCCTCGTCGAGATCGAGTCGCCGGTTCGGGTTGACGAGCAGTCGCACCTCGTGGCCGTCGCTCTCGTACCGGATCACGTAGCACTGCCACTCCTTCGGACGGCCGCGACAGCCTCTGGTGACGACGGACGACTCCCTGACGATCTGGAACCGCTCGTCGTGTCGGAGATAGGACTGTCGAAAGATCCCGCTTCCCCCTTGTTCTGCTTGCGCACCGTTTCCCCGTGCCGCTGCAACCCCGGTGGCCGGGACGAGTGCACTCCGGCCGCGAGTTTCAGCACCGATCGTCATGTCGATCAGTTGTCATTTATCCTCGGGGAGAAGTCGGCGGTGGCCACCCCTTATTATGCTTGTATTAAGGGCAGAGAGGTCGAAAAATCCGGCTACGACCGCTTCTGACCAGCGGACGCCGCCAGTCGCTCCGGCTACCCCACTGGAATCGCTGCTGAGCACCGTCGCCCGCAGTTGCAAATACCGCACTCACGAGTCAACGACCACCAGACTGCTGTCTGTGGCGGGCGTGTGACCACCGAGGCTGAAGCTGACGGCAGTTTCTCCGCCAGCGGGAACCATTTGTCGTGGGAGTACCACTAGAGACACATGAGAGAGTTCGTCTTCGCCCTCGAGTACGATCCGGGAACGAACCCGGTCGCCGACGTGCTCGAGGCCAACCCCGACACGACGGTGCGGTCGCTGTCGTGTCACGTCACCGCCGACAGTCTGTGGCGGGTCGACCACGCGACCGGCTCGGCGGACGGAATCGCGGCGCTCGAGGCGGCGTACCGCGAGCCCGCCTACTGCGCAGACTGTCTCGTCCGGGACGACTGCGGGGCCGACTGCGAGACGCAGGTGCTCGATCGCTCGAGCGACGAACTCGTCGTCTACACCTACTGGGACCGGACTGACGTCTGTACGTCGGTCCCTCATCTGGCGCTCGAGTACCTCGGCGAGGGGCTGCTGTTCGAGACCTACCGCGAGGGGCGGCGCTACCGCTGGCGGATCGTTCTCGGAAGCGACGCGCCGGTCGGCGACTTCTTCGACGCGCTCGGCGACGAGGTCGGCGAGTGCGCCGGCATGGAAATGCTGCGACTGACGGACCTCGATCCGGACCGCGAGCAGTTCCAGTCGGACGACGAACTCCCGCCCGAACAGCGAGACGCGCTCCGCGCGGCGGTCGACCGCGGCTACTACGAGACGCCGCGCCGGATCGACCTCTCCGACCTCGCCGAGGAACTCGAGATTCCGCGATCGACCCTCTCCTACCGCCTCCGGCGGGCGGAAGCGCACCTCGCGACCGCGTTCGCCGACGGCGAGTCGCTCGAGGCGATCACGGCCAGTCGCTGAGGTCGCCCGACCGCTGGTTTGGCGCACGCCAAATAACCTGTATGAGTGACCAGTGACTACGATGGAGTAATGAGCGATTCGACACCGTCGACGCCGCCAGACGGGGACGGGAAAGCGGACTCGAGTCGGACCCTCGAGCTCCGCGTCCCCGAGATGGACTGTTCCTCCTGCGCCGGCAAGGTGACCAACAGCGTCGACCGACTCGAGGGAATCGGCGAACTCGACGCGCGCGTAGCCAGCGGCCGTCTCGTCGTAGCGTACGATCCGACGCGGACCACCGACGAGGAGATCCGCGAGCGGGTCCGCGCGGCCGGCTACGAGATCGCGGGCGAGCGCGAGAGCGACGAACTGACGGTGTCCGTGCCCGGCATGGACTGCGCCTCCTGTGCGACCAAAGTCGAGAACGCGCTCTCCGGCGTCGATGGCGTCGGCGAGATCGAGACTCGACCCACGTCGGGGCGGGTCACTGTCGCTGTCACCGGCGGAACGGACGCCGAGACGGTCACCGCCGCGATCGAGGGGGCCGGCTACGAGGCGACGCCGGTCGGCGGCGACGGCGAGCCGTTCGGCGACGGCGACCCCGTCTGGAAGAGCCGCCGGGCCGTCATCACCGGCGCTGGAGCCCTCGTCGTCGCCGTCGGGATGGCCCTCGAGTTCGTCTTCGCCGGGTCGAACCCGACCCTGTTCTCGGCCGTCGGTCGGAGCTACGAGCTCTCGACGCTGCTCTTCGTTATCACCGCGGCCGTCGCCGGCGCGCCGATCTTTCGGAACGGTTACTACTCCGCGCGGACGCTGAGCCTCGACATCGACTTCCTGATGAGCGTCGGCATCCTCGCCGCGGTCGCCGCCCACCACCCCTTCGAAGGGGCGATGCTGGCCGTCCTCTTCAGCGTCGCCGAGTTGCTCGAGACGTACTCGATGGACCGGGCGCGGGACTCCCTGCGCGAACTGATGGACCTCTCGCCCGACACCGCGACCGTCAAGCGCGACGACGGCACCGAGGCGGAGATTCCGGCCGACGACCTCGCGGTCGGCGACACCGTCGTCGTTCGCCCCGGCGAGAAGATTCCCGCGGACGGCACGATCCGCGAGGGCGAGAGCGCGATCGACGAGTCGCCGATCACGGGCGAGAGCGTCCCCGCGGACAAGGCGGCCGGCGACGAGGTCTTCGCCGGCACCATCGCCGAATCGGGCTACCTCGAGGTCGCGGTCGAGCGCGCGGCCGACGACTCGACGATCGCTCGCATCGTCCGACTGGTCGAGGACGCCGAACGCGAGCGGACCGACCGCGAGCAGTTCGTCGACCGCTTCGCGAGCGTCTACACGCCGATCGTCGTCGCGCTCGCGATCGCGGTCGCAGCCGGGCCGCCGCTGCTCGTCGGCGCGTCGTGGAACACGTGGTTCCTCCGCGGGCTGACGCTGCTGGTCATCGCCTGTCCCTGCGCGTTCGTCATCTCGACGCCCGTCAGCGTCGTCTCCGGGATCACCAGCGCCGCGCGCAACGGCGTGCTCATCAAGGGCGGTCGCTACCTCGAGGCGGTCGCCGAGAGCGACGTGCTCGCCGTCGACAAGACCGGCACGCTCACCACCGGCGATCTGTCGGTGACCGACGTGATCCCGCTCGAGGGGGCCGACGAGGCCGCCGTCCTCCGGTACGCGAGCGCGGTCGAACGCCGGAGCGAACACCCTCTCGGGCGTGCGATCGTCGGCTACGCCGAAGAACAGGGAATCGAGCCCGACGCGCCCGACGTGGCCGACTTCGAGGCGCTGACCGGGAAGGGCGTCCGGGCCGCCGTCGACGGCGAAACGCACTACGTGGGCAAACCGGACCTCTTCGAGGGACTGGCCGATCTCGAGCACGCACACGCGACGACCGACGGCGGGGCGGTCCTCGAGTCGGCGTCGGCTGACGAAAACGTGCGACGAGGCTGCGACCGCGAGAACTGCCTCGACGTGTTACAGGACGTCGTCCCACGGCTCGAGGCCGAGGGCAAGACCGTCGTGGTCGTGGGCACCGAGAACCGCCCGCTGGGCGTCCTCGGCGTCGCGGATCGGGTCCGCCCGGAAGCGGAGTGGGCGGTCTCGCGGCTACGGGAACAGGGCGTTCGCGTCGTAATGCTCACCGGTGACAACGAGGGCACCGCCCGCGCGGTCGCCGAGCAGGTCGGCATCGACGAGTACCACGCCGAGTTGCTCCCCGAGGAGAAACTCGAGTGGATCCGACGACTCGACGGCGAAGCGCGGAGCGCCTCCGGAGAGACCGACGACGCGGGAAGCGTCGCCATGCTCGGCGACGGCATCAACGACGCGCCCGCGCTCGCGACGGCCGACATCGGCATCGCGATGGGTGCGGCGGGGACCGACACGGCCCTCGAGACGGCCGACGTGGCGCTGATGGGCGACGATCTCACCCGCCTCCCCTATCTCTACCGGCTCTCGCGGACGGCCAACGGCGTCATCCGACAGAACATCTGGGCGAGCCTGGCCGTGAAAGCCGTGCTCGCCGTCGGCGCGCCGCTCGGCCTCGTGACGGTGATCCACGCGGTCGTCGTCGGCGACATGGGGATGAGTCTGGGCGTGACGGGCAACGCGATGCGGCTGGCGAATCTCGAACCCGAGACACCCGACGCGTTCGAAGGCTCCGCTGCCGACCGGTAGCCGGTCCTGCCGTGCTCTCTCGGCGGGCCGATCGATCGCCCGTCTGCGGTCTCGTTCTCGTCACGAATTGTTCGCCAGAAGTCGAGTGTCGGCCACCTGAGGCACCCTATACTGCGTTCTGCATTGTTCGGGAACGGCTCTAAACGCGGCCGGCACTGATCTAAAAGTGATGACAGAAAACCCGTCCGACAGTCACGGACCGACGGCCGGCGACCGCCGAGCGACGCGGGGCGAACGGCCTCCCGCCGGCCTCGAGAATCGTATCGAGACCGACGCCGGTTCGGGATCGGCCGACGACCTCGAGTACGAGGTCGTGACGACGCCCGTACTCGTCATCGGGGCTGGTGCGGCGGGCGCTCGCGTCGCGATCGAACTCGCCGAGTCGGGAGTCGAGCCGCTCGTGATCGGCAAGCGCGAGCACGGCGACGCCCACACGACGTGGGCGGCCGGCGGCGTCAACGCCGCGCTCGGCTCGCTCGACCCCGAGGACGACTGGCCCGTTCACGCGGCGGACACGCTCACCGAGGGCCACCACCTGAACGACCCCGAGGCCGTCGAACTGACGACGCAAGAGATGCCCGACCGCATCCGCGAACTCGCCGACTGGGGAATGCCGTTCGACAGAACCGACGACGGAGCGATCAATCAGCGCTACTTCGGCGCACAGTCCTATCGGCGCACCTGTTTCGTCGGCGACCGGACCGGCGAGGCCATGCTCGAGACGCTCGTCGACCGCGCTCGCGACCTCGGGATTCCCCACCGTGAGAACGTGATGATCACGCGGCTGCTCTCCGACGGCGAGCGCGTCGACGGTGCCGTCGGCTTCGACATGGAGACCGGCGAGGAGCTGTTGTTCCGGACGAACCACGTCGTGCTCGCGGCCGGCGGGTTCTCCGCCCTCTATCACCGCCACTCCTCGCGGGACGACGAGAACAACGGCGACGGCCAGGCGCTGGCGCTCGAGGCCGGTGCGCGGCTGCTCGACCTCGAGTTCGTCCAGTTCCATCCGACCGGGATGGTCGGCGAGCGCTACGGCGAGGAGTGGGACGGCCGACTCGTCACGGAGGCGGTCCGCGGCGAAGGCGGGCGGCTCTACAACGCCGACGGAGAACGGTTCATGGAGCGCTACTCGCCCGATCAGATGGAACTCGACGCCCGCGACGTCGTCGCACGGGCCATCGCGCAGGAAGTTCGCGAGGGACGAGGGACCGACGAGGGCGGCGTCTTCCTCGACATTTCCCACCGGGACCCCGAGTACGTCCGCGAGCGGCTGCCGTCGATGGTCGAGCGCTTCGACTCGCTCGGCGTCGACATCACCGAGGAGCCGATGACGGTCGCGCCGACGGCTCACTACACCATGGGCGGCGTCGACATCGACTTTCGGACCGGTGAGACCGGCGTCGAGGGCCTCTACGCCGTCGGCGAAACGGTCGCCGGCGTCCACGGCGCGAACCGCCTGGGCGGGAACTCGCTGGCCGAAACGGTCGCGATCGGGAAACTCGTCGGCGACCACGTCGCGGGCGCGGTGACCCGGGCCGACGAAGATCCCGACGTCACCGACGGTCAGCGGGCGCTGGCCGAGCGGGAGTTCCGCGCTCACCGCGCACTCGCCGCCTCGGACGGTACCGTCACACCGACGGAACTCCTCGCTGACCTCGGCGACCTGTTCTGGGACCACGCCGGCATTCTCCGCACCGAAGCGGGGCTCCGAGAAGGACTGGCGAAACTCGAAGACCTCCGGACGCGGACGACCGACCTTCGCGTCGACGGCGACCTGACGTCCAAATCGTTCGAGTACGCCGTGGACCTCTCTGCGAGCCTCACCGTCGCCGAAGCCACCCTCCGGGCGGCGCTCGAGCGAACCGAGTCCCGCGGCGCACACCACCGGACGGACTACCCCGAGACGAACCCCGACTGGCGAGTGAACCTCGTCGTCTCTGCCGACACCGGGGAACTGTCCATCGCTCGCCGCGGCGTGACCGAACCCAGCGAACCGGTTGGGGAGGCCCTCGCGGAAGGGTACGAACTCGACTACCACCACCTCGAGTGAGCGAGTGTGAGTACGAGGCCAGTCGATCGGCGCTAACCGAGACGCATATGCGTTTTCGGTCCCCTACTCCCGCATCCACACCTTCGCATGAGAGACGAGGCACACGACGTCCTCCGACAGGATCCCGTGATGGCGGGGCTGATCGACCGACACGATCCGTACGTCGAACCCGACTGGGACGAGTACGAACGGCTCTGCATCTCGATCATCAACCAACAGCTCTCGACGGCGAGCGCGGCGGCTGTCCGCGAGCGCGTGTTCGACCTCCTCGACGGAGACGTGACTCCCGAGGCCGTCTTAGCCGCGGAGGACGCGGCGCTCCGGGAGGCGGGGCTCTCGGAAATGAAAGTCGAGTACCTCCGGAACGCCGCCCGCGCGTTTCAGGACCGGGACTACACGCGAGCGGGGCTCGCCTCCGACTCCGACGAGGAAGTCATCGATCTCCTCACCGAAATCAAGGGGATCGGCGCGTGGACGGCGCGGATGTACCTCCTGTTCGTCCTCGAGCGGCCGGACGTCCTCCCCCTCGGCGACCTCGCCGTTCGCCGCGGGATCGAGCAGTTGTACGGGGACGGCGACGACCTCACCCGCGGAGAGATGCGCGAAATCGCCGAGCCGTGGCGGCCGTATCGCAGCGTCGCGACGCGATACATCTGGGCCGAGTACGAGTCGGACTAAGGCCGCCGTCGTCCGAGCCGCTCACAGCGGACGGCAGTCGATCGTGTTCGAGTCGAAACCGCGGTAACGGCGTACTACCTGTCGGGCGCGCCGTGAAACGGGCCCCGCTGGAACCGGCAATAACTGATTACGCCCCGGCTAATGCCGGCCGGAAGAGGGGTCTCGAGAAACGTGGAACTGACCGACGAGAGGGTCCCGGTCACTGAAGTACAGATCTGTCCCACGGCAGAACGCGATGGCAAACGATCCTTCCTCGAGTGACGCGGACGCGCCGAACCAGCGACGAATGACGAACGACACCGAACGGATCAGGGAGTGGGCCGAGGCTCGCGACGCCGTTCCGGTCAGGGTACGGGACAGCGACGACCACGGCCACTCGTTCGCTCGGCGAGACGAGATCGGCGAGCACCACGAGGAGTACACCTGGGACGAGTTCGGCGACCGCTTCCAGGACGAGGACCTCGTGTTCGTCTATCACGAAGACGAGCCGTCGGGCGACGAGATGGGCTTCTTCGAAATCGTCGAACGCGATCAGGCCTTCGAACGGGCCGACCTCGGCCGCGACGAGTTCGAGGACTCGCTGCGGCGCGGCGAGACGGTGACGACCGAGATTGTCGAGACGCAGGTCGTCGAACAGGAGATCGTCGAACGGGATACGATCGAGAGCGAAGTGGTCGACACGGAAGTGGTCGATCGGGACGTCGTCGACTCCGAACTCCTGAGCCGCGAGATCGTCGACACCGAGTTCGTGAGCGACGACATGATCGATCTGATCGTCGACGAGACCCACCTCGAGACCATCGAGGAGATCGAACGCTACACCGTCGAGAGCCGCGTCGTCGACGTCGACATCGAACAGGACGAGGAGATCGAGCGTGACGAGATCGAGTCGGTCGAGACGGACATCGAACTCGAGAGCGTGCAACGGTCGATCCTCGAGAGCGACGTCGTCCGCTCGGACGTGATGGCCGACGAAGTGATCGAGCGGGAAGTGATCCAGAGCCAGCGGACCGAAGGCGATACCGTCCGAAGCGAAATCATCGAGCGCCGGACGGTCGAGGAGGAGGTCGCCGAGCAGGTGCAGATGCGATACGTGCTCGAGGAGACCGACCTGCTCGAGACGGAGGTGGTCGCCAGCGAGGTGATCGAGGGTGAGATAATCGAAGTCGACGAGTACGAGACGATGGAAACCGGCGAGATGGAGACCCAAACCGCCGGGACGACGACCGACGAGGCGACGGCGACCACCGACACCGGAACGGAGACCGCGAACGAGACGTCGGAACCGGCCGCGATCGAACTCTCGCAAAGCGAGCAAGGGAAAGACGTCGTCGACGAGACGGGCCAGCAGATCGGCATGGTCGCCGAGGTCGAGGGACAGACCGCCTACGTCGATCCGGAGCCCGGGCTGACGGATCGGCTCAAGGCCCGAATGAACTGGGGCGGCCACGGTGACGACGACTACCCGATCGACTCATCGCAGATAAAGGAGATCACGGACGACGAGGTCGTCATCCACAGCGAGTGACCGCTGGATGAGCGGCCGCTACGGCGAGTAGCGCCGAGCGCCGCTTACTCGAGGTCGAAGCGGTCGTGCTGCATCACTTTGCTCCACGCGTCCACGAAGTCACGCACGAATTTCTCCTCCGCGTCGTCGGACGCGTAGACGTCCGCGATGGCTCGAAGCCGGGAGTTCGACCCGAAGATGAGATCCGCGCGGGTGGCCGTCCACTCGAGTTCGCCCGTCTCGCGGTCGCGCAGCTCGAAGACCTCGCCGTCGTCGGAGTCGGCCGGCGCTTCCCAGCCCATGATGTCCTGAGAATCGTCGGACGCGTCCCACTCGTAGTCCATGTCGAGCAGGTTCACGAAGAAGTCGTTGGTCAGCGTCTCCGGTCGGTCAGTGAGGACGCCGAGCTCGGAATCCTGGTAGGTCGCGTTCAGCGCGCGCATGCCGCCGACCAGCACCGTCATCTCGGGCGCCGTCAGATCCAGAAGGTCCGCCTTGTCGACCAGCAGCTCCTCCTGGGACTGGTCGGCCTCGTCGCTGTAGTAGTTACGGAACCCGTCGGCCGGGGGCTTGAGCGCCTCGAAGGACTCGACGTCGGTCTGTTCCTGCGAGGCGTCGGTACGGCCCGGTTCGAACGGAACCTCGACGTCGTGGCCGGCCTCGGCTGCGGCCTGCTCGACGGCCGCGTTGCCGCCCAGCACGATCAGGTCGGCCAGCGAGACCCGCACGTCGTCGGACCGCGAGCCGTTGAACTCCTCCTGAATCTCCTCGTAGGTCGACAGCACCGTCTCGAGCTGGTCGGGCTCGTTGACTTCCCAGCTCTTCTGTGGCTCGAGACGGATGCGAGCCCCGTTGGCGCCGCCGCGTTTGTCGCTGTCGCGGTACGTCGACGCCGCCGCCCAGGCGGTCTTGACGAGCTGGGAGATCGAGAGCTCCGAATCGAGGAGCTCCGCTTTGAGTTCGTCGATCTCCTCGTCGCCGATCAGGTCGTAGTCGGCGTCGGGGATGGGGTCCTGCCAGATCATCTCCTCATCCGGCACTTCCGGGCCGAGGAATCGCTCTTTCGGACCCATATCGCGGTGGATCAGTTTGTACCAGGCCTTTGCGAACGCCTTCCGGAACGCATTGGGGTTCTCCTGGAAACGCTCGATGACCTCCCGGTAGTCGGGATCGCGCTTGAGCGCGACGTCCGTCGTCAGCATCATCACGTCCTCTTTCTCCGACGGATCTTCAGCGCCCGGTGCAGCCTCGTTGAGTTCGCCGCTCTTCGTGGTCCACTGCCACGCACCGCCGGGACCCTTCTCTGCTTCCCACTCGTACTCGAGCAGGTTGTTGATGTAGCTCAGGTCCCACTGGGTCGGCGTGGTGTTCCAGGGGCCTTCGATGCCGCTGGTGATCGTGTCGGCACCTTTTCCGGAGCCGTGGCTGCTCTCCCAGCCCAGGCCCTGCTGATCGATCGGGGCCGCTTCTGGCTCGGGACCGACGTGCTCGTCGGGGTCGGCGGCACCGTGGACCTTCCCGAATGTGTGGCCGCCGGCGATGAGCGCGGCCGTCTCCTCGTCGTTCATCGCCATCAGGCCGAACGACTCTCGAATCCGTTCCGCGGATTTCTCCGGATCCGGCTCGCTGTCGGGTCCCTCCGGATTCACGTAAATGAGCCCCATCACGGTGGCGGCGAGGTTCCCCGTGAGTTCGCCGTCCTCGTCGAAGCGCTCGGACGCTTCCCACTCGTCCTCGGGGCCCCAGTCGACGGCGTCGTCGGGCTTGTACTCGTCCTCGCGCCCGCCGGCGAAGCCGAACGTCTCGAATCCCATCGACTCGAGGGCGACGTTCCCGGCCAGAACGATCAGGTCGGCCCACGAGAGTTTGCGGCCGTACTTCTGCTTGACCGGCCAGAGCAGTCGACGGGCCTTGTCTAAGTTCGCGTTGTCGGGCCAGCTGTTGAGCGGCGCGAAGCGCTGTCGACCGCCGGCCGCACCACCGCGGCCGTCGCTGGTCCGGTACGTCCCGGCGCTGTGCCACGCCATCCGAATGAAAAGCGGCCCGTAGTGGCCGTAGTCGGCCGGCCACCAGTCCTGCGACGTCGCCATGACGTCCTCGATGTCCGCCTTCACTTCCTCGAAGTCCAGTTTCTGGAACTCCTCTGCGTAGTCGAAGTCCTCGTCCATCGGCGTGGACGTGGGAACGTTCTGATCGAGGAGGTCAACGTTCAACTGGTTCGGCCACCAGTCTTGGTTTGACTTAGTCATCAGTGTGCGATTGCCACTATCTCCTATTAAGATTTCCTACTCGGGCGAGAAGTCTTCGGGAAAGACAAATAATATTACGCCATCACCAACCCACCTCGATAGTGGATGCACACCGCGTGTTCGGCACGGCCACTGTGGCCCGTCACTGACGGTGGGTTTCGACGAGGCCGACCGGACCCGCTCGAGAAAGCGACAGTCGTCCATCAGTGCGGGTCCGCAGACCGCCGCTGCGGGCGCTTCAGTCCGGCCGCTGGGGGACTCGTCGGAACCGGTCAGTAGCGGCGCTCTTCCCGCTTCGGCCTCGGTGGGGCCTCCCGCGACCCCGAGTTCGAATGTCGTGACTCCCCACGTTCATCGAGCTGCTGTCCGTCTGGCCGGGTGTCTACCAGCATACACGAGTCGAATACGATCTTTGTTTCCGATCACAACCAGGAGAGTTTTCGAGATCGGAAATCGAATTCGGGTAGTGATCGAACGCGTTTCCGCCGTTTACTCTTCCTCTTCGGGCGTGTCGCCGGCGTCGGCGTCGACCCGGCGGCTCACGTCGACCTGGTAGTTCCCGAGTATGTCCCGCCCGAGCAAGACGGGGTAATCCATGTGGCTGCGGTCCTCGACGCTGGCAGTGACGGTGTGTTGGTTGCCGCCGACGCCGACGACGACGTCGACGACGGGGCGGCTCTTGGACTGCTTGCTGCTGCCCGATCGGATGCGGGTGATCGACTTGATCGGGCCGGCGCCGATATCGGCGGCGAGGCTGGTGTCGATACTCGTCCGGGTCGCGCCCGTGTCCGACTTGGCGAGCACCGACTTCGAGCCGCTGGTCCCCGAGAGGACGACCTCCTCGGTGTAACCGATCACCGCCGGCTCCGTGTCCCGGGTGACCGCTTCGGCCGGCTGGGCCGTCGGCCGGGAGTCGTCGAGCACGTTCGCGAGGTCCCGGACGCGCTCGTCGTCGACCTCGCCGCCGGCGCGTTCGATCGCCAGTTTACCGATGTACGGCGCAGGACTCACCTTGGTCGCCTCGTAGAGCCCCTTGAACCCCGCGGTCGGGTTGACCTCGAGGACGAACCAGCCCTCGTCGCCCTCGACGAGGTCGACGCCGGCGTAGTCGAGGCCGACAACGTTCGCCGCTCGGCGCGCCATCTCGGCGGCTTCCTCGGGGAGATCGTCGGTCGCGTCCTCGACCGAGCCGCCGAGCGCGACGTTGGTCCGCCAATCGTTGTCCGGCGCGTAGCGGTACATCGCGCCGACGATCTCGTCGCCGACGACGTAGACGCGCAGGTCGCGGTTGCGGACGTCCTCCTGATCGACGAGTTCCTGCAGGAAGGCGTACCGGTTGCCGACCTTGGCGTTGATCGGATCGTCGGGGCCGACTTTCCACGTGCCGCCGCCGTGCGTGCCGATCGCGGTCTTGTACACTGCTTCCTCGCCGTAGCGATCCCGCGCGGCGTTCAACATATCGGCGCTGAGCGCGAGGGTGACGTCTGGCGTCCGCACGTCGTTCGATGCGAGCGCGGTCGCGGTCGAGAGCTTGTGCATCGCCGTCAACACCGTGCTCGGCTCGTTGAGCGTCGGTACGAGCTGTGAGAAGGCGTTGACCAGCCCGAGTTCCTCGGCGGGCTGTTCGGTGTTCGACAGCAGCATCCGATTCGCGATCACGTCGACGGGCGGCTCGAGAACGGGACTGCCGTCTTCGACGCTGATCGACGTGTTCTCGGCCCGAAGCCATTCGGTGTCGTGGCCGAGGTCTTCGACTGCGTTGAGAATCGCTTTCGTTTCCTTACTCGTATGAAGGCTCAATACCCCGACGGTTACGGGATCGGCACCGGCCATAGCGGCTAGACGCTGAGCCGTCGGATAAGTATTGATAGTCACTCCATTCAATGTTCAACGGCCTGTCTCGTCGCCGATTCGGCCGGCGTCGTCCAGCGGTCGCTACTGCCTACCCGATCACCGACCGAACCTGCCGCGGATCGACGAGACCGCTCAGCACCGCCAGCACGGCCCAGGTGACCGCCCCGAGCGTGATCGCACCGATCAGCATGAACAGACTCGAGACCATCGGCGTCACGAGCAGGACGGCGACCGCCATCACGCCGGTGATCGCACAGATGAGGGCCGTCGTGCGAGCCAGCCGCGTGACGTTCAGCGAGAGTTCGGTGTGGACGACGTAGAGGTTGACCGCGACGTACACCGAGTGAGTCGCGACCGTCGCGATCGCCGCGCCGACGACGCCGATTCGCGGGATCAACACGATGTTCAGGCCGAGGTTCGCGAGCGCCGTCAGCCCCTTCGCGATCGCGCGCGCTCGAGCACGCCCGAGATAATCCAGACTGTCACTGGTCAGGTTCGTGATCGCCTGTAACACGACGAAGCCGGCGAGTACCTGCAGAACGGGCACCGCGGCCGCGTAGTCCTGCCCGAAGACCATCGTCAGGAACGGCCCCGCGACGATGGCGAGGCCGGCCGCGGCCGGGATGTAGAGCAACAGGACGTTGGTTAGCGATTTCTCGTAGATCCGCCGCGCCTCGGCGAGTTCGTCGGCCGCCTTCTGCTCGCCGAAGTTCGGCGAGATCGTGAAGCCGAGCGACGCCGCCGGCGCGAGAAGGAAGTCCGAGATCTGCTTTGCGAGCGTGTAGAACGCCACCGCGGCGGGATTCAAGATCAGTCCGACCAGCACGATGTCGATCTGCTTGTCGATGACGTTCGCGCTCTGGGTCGCCGTCAGCGGCACGCTGTACTCGAGGAGCCGACGGGAGAGGCCGTCCTCGTACTCGTCGGCCGCGTCGTAACGCCGATAGAACCCGTAGTACAGTACACCGAGCCCGACGACGCCGGCGATCGCGTAGCCGACGATGTAGCCGAAAAAGGCCCCGAGCGCGCCGAGGCCGGCGAGGACGAAGACGACGGCGAAGAGCAGCCGAGCCGCGCCGCTGATCGCCTGAACGATGGCGCTGTAGCCGAGGTGGTTGAACCCCTGAAACGCCACCTGCGAGAAGGTGCTCGCGGAGTAGGCGACGAGATAGAGGACGCCCGCCGCGAGAAACGGGGCCGCGTTCGGTTCGTTGAGCGCGATCGCGATCCAGTCGTGAAAGAGCAACAGGACGTACGCGACGAACGATATCAGGACCAGTTTGGCCGTGACCGTCGTCTTGAGGAGATAGGGTATCTGTCCCGAATCCGCCTCGCGGTATTCCGAGAGATACCGGGCGACGGACCGCGAGAGACCGAGATCCGCGAACAGCTGGATGATAGCCAGCACCCCGATCGCCCAGTACAGCGCGCCGTACCCGTCCGGATCGAGCAGGTACCGCGCCAGTACGAACATTAGCAGCGCGCTCGAGATCATGTAGATCGCGCGCGCAACGAGCGTTGCCTTGAAGCCGTGAACGATGTGATCCTCCCTGTTCATTCGACGTAATGGGTGCGATGAGACGCGCGTATCCGCCAGACGGTGCAGCCGATAGCGACCAACGTACTCCCCGCATCGAGGGATCGACCAATTGTAATGCGGGGACAACTGTCGGAAACCGATCGTAACGAGCGCGGTGACGGCCGGGTTCCCGGCACGGAGGTCGCTCTGGACCGCGTTCGGAGCGGCTCGGGTACGATCCCCGGTGGTAACGCGATTCAAACGACCGAAAGCATCCCGTACGAACCGAAGAGCGGAGTGACGCGGAGAGAGATCATCGGTAGGGAGATCGAACGGCCGGCAGGCGGGTCCCGATCGGACGCTGAGAAAAGACGCGAACCGAGAGCGGAAAACGGGTTCCGAATCGGTCTACAGGTACGAGGAGTCCCACCGAGTCGCTTTCCGCCTGTTCCCGCAGTTGTTACACTCGATTCGACCCATCGCGTCCATCGCGTTGTCGATCGAGTCGCAGTTCCCGCAGAACCAGGCGTATCGATCGTGTCGATCCTTCGTCCGGTAGGCCGTGTAAAACGGCGCCTTCGATCCGCGGGCGGCCTCGCCGTAGCTCACGTAGATCGTCTCGCCGTCCACCGAGAGCTCGTCGATCGCGCCCCACTCGCCGTCGTCCTCGAGGTCGCTCTCGACGTAGACGTTCTCCGTGAACGTTTCGTCGCCGATCTCGACCTCGCGCTGGCCGGCCCGTTCGAAACCGTGCTCCCGGTAGAACTGGTTACCGCCCTCGTTGTCCGCGAGAACGAAACACTGAATGGCATCTGCGCCTTCCTCGAGCAGCGCTTCGCGGGTTCGAACGAGCAGTCGGACGCCGGTCCCGCCGTCGCGGTGGTCGGGGTGGATGTGCAACCAGAGGAGGTGGCCGGTGTTGGCCTGTTGACCGACCAGTTCGCTCTGGGAGAAGCCGACGACCTCGCCGTCGCGCTCGACGACCAGAAAGAGGAGGCGATCGTCGTCGAGGTCGTCGGCAAAGGATTCGCCGTACCACTGCTGGACCGCATCCTCGATCGTGTCCTCGTCGAGAAAGGCGGTGTACGTAGAGTTGAGCGACTCATGTGCGATCGAGCGAATCGCGTCGGTGTCGTCGGTAGTTGCCTCACGAATTTCCATGCAGCGTCATACTACAGCCAGATACAAAACGTATGCCCACAGTCCCAGATGTTGCACGACGTTGTTCGAGCGAAACGGGTTTTCTCCGGAAAAAGTGACACGGAACCGCTCGAGAGCGCACGAAGGCACCAATTCACGGCCCGGAAGGGAGAAGATTCACGGTGATGCCGCCGGAGAAGGAGGTATGAGCGACGACGCCACCGCGACAGAACCGCCCGACGAGCCACCTCACTCCGAAGCTATGAACGAGGCGTTTACCTACAACGGCGGCCGGGTCGACCCCGGCGAATCGGCGAACATCCGGTACGGTATCAGCGAGACCTATCTCGGCGACCCCGTCAGAATCCCTGTCACGGTGATCAACGGCGAACATCCCGGGCCCACGGTCTTTCTCTCTGCGGCGGCTCACGGGGACGAACTCAACGGGATCGAGGTCGTCCGTGAGGTGGCCCACGATTGGGATCACTCCGTCCTCCACGGAACGCTCGTCTGTCTGCCCGTGATGAACGTTCCCGGGTTTCTCGCTCAGGAGCGGTATCTCCCGATCTACGATCGGGACCTGAACCGGTCGTTTCCCGGCCGCGAGGGGTCGACCAGCGCCATGCGGATGGCCCACCAGATCTACACGAACTTCATCGAGCCCTGCGACCTCGGCATCGACTTTCATACGTCGACACGCGGGCGGACGAACATGCTTCACGTCCGGGCGAACATGGAGCGGTCGGACGTGAGCAGGCTCGCCAAGGCGTTCAGTTCGAACGTCATCATCGCCGGCGAGGGACCGTCGGGGACGCTCCGTCGCGAGGCGACCGACGCCGGCATTCCCACGATCACCGTCGAGATGGGCGAAGCCCATCGGTTCCAGCGGCGGCTGATCGACCGTGCGCTCACCGGCGTCGCGAGCGTCCTCGCGGAGTTCGGCTGCCATCGGGAATCGTCGGTCCACTGGCCCGGTTGGCGGACCGTCATCGACTCCGACGACGAGAAGACCTGGCTCCGCGCCGACGCGGGCGGCATCGTCGACATGAAACGCGGCCGCGGTGCGCTCGTCGAAGAAGGGGAGGTCATCTGTACCATCACCAATCCGTTCAAAGAAGAGGAGGACATCGTCACCGTCGACGCCCCCTTCACGGGCCTCATCGTCGGTGTTCTCGAGAATCCGGTCGTCTACCCGGGGAACCCGCTCTGTCACCTGGTCGGCCTCTCCCCGGACACGCTCACCGCCTTAGAGCGCGAGCGGACGACCGAGAGTTCGCGATCGGACCTCTGAGCGACCGCCTGCCGACGAAAAAGTCGGACATCCGAAAGGATTCACCCGAACCGATTCGGGGTTTGTCCGGCATTCGGTTTCGTTTCCGTGGATTCCTTCGTTCGGATACAGTTCGCTGGCAGCGATAAAAGTAACTTCTATACCTCCACGGTCTAACGGACCACATGAGCGTATGAGTCAGTCTTACAATCGCGGTCTCATCGAGGACTTCGGCCGCTGGAAGGAGTTCTCGGCCGGCATGTGGGCGTGGATCTTCCACAAGTTCACTGGATGGGTGTTGATCGGTTACCTGTTTACCCACATCGCCGTGCTGAGTACCTCCATCGGCGCAGCCGATGCGAGCGCAGCGACGCTGAGCGCAGAAAGCGACATCTACACCACGACGCTACAGGGACTCGAGGGGCTGTTCCTCATTCGTCTGCTCGAGATCGGCCTGCTCGCGGTAGCCGTCTTCCACATCCTGAACGGCCTCCGACTGCTAATGGTCGACCTCGGCGTCGGGCTGGATTCGCAGGACAAGAGCTTCTACGCGTCGCTGGTGTTGACGGGTGCGATCACCGTCGCGAGCGTCCCGACCTTCCTCACGGGGGTGTCGATCTGATGGCGGAGCGCTACTCCTCTTTCACGCCCGGCGGCACGCGCTGGTTCCTCCAGCGCATCACGGCGGCGTTTCTGGTCGTCGTTCTCGCTTTCCACTTCTTCCTCCTGCACTTCGTGAACCACGCGTACGAAGTAACCTTCTTGGGCACTCAGGCCCGAATGGAGAACATCGGTTACTTCCTCACGATGGTGCTGTTCCTGATCACCGCCGCGTTCCACGGCGTCAACGGCGTCTACAACGCGCTGGTCAATCAGGGACTCGAGGGCGGCCCGAAGAAGGCCGTGCTGGCGGTGCTGTCGCTGGCCGGCCTCGCACTCGTCGCACAGGGAGTCTACGTGGCACTCACCATGTCGGGGATGATCTAACATGAGTACGCAACAAGCCGAACCCGAAAGCCAGGAAGCACCGAAAGACCCGGAGATGCAGGGCGCGGAATCGCCCGCCGCGGAGAAACAGAAAGAGGGCGGGATGGTCGACCAGACGTCGACCGACGTGTCGGAACTCGAAGGGGAGACGGTCCACATCAAGGTGTTCCGCTACGACCCCGAAGTCGAAGGCAAGCAGGAACCTCGCTTCGACGACTTCCACGTCCCCTTCGAGAAGGGGATGACCGTCCTCGACTCGGTCATGTACGCCCGCGACGAGTACGACTCGTCGCTGACCTTCCGACACTCCTGTCGGCAGGCCGTCTGTGGCTCCGACGCCTTCTTCGTCAACGGCAAACAGCGACTGGGCTGTAAGACACAGATCGCCGACCTGGAGCAGCCGGTTCGCATCGAACCGCTGCCCCACCAGGAAGTCGTCAAGGACCTGGTCGTCGACATGGACCACTTCTACGACCAGATGCACACCGTCGAGCCGTACTTCCAGGACGAGGACACGCCCGCGACCGATGACCTCGAGGAACAGCGCCAGAGCCCGGAAAACCGCGAGAAGATCAAGATGTCCTCGCGGTGTATCTGGTGCGGTGCGTGCATGTCCTCGTGTAACATCGCGGCCGGCGACAACGAGTATCTCGGTCCTGCGGCGATCAACAAGGCCTACAAGTTCGCGATGGACGATCGCGAGAGCGAGGAAATCAAAGAGCACCGACTCCGCATCCTCGAGCAGGAACACGGTGTCTGGCGGTGCCAGACCCAGTTCTCCTGCACCGAGGTGTGTCCGAAAGACATTCCGCTCACCGAGCACATTCAGGAGCTCAAGCGGGAAGCGGTCAAGAAGAACCTGAAGTTCTGGTAACCATGTACGAACACGACGTTATCGTGGTCGGCGCAGGCGGTGCCGGCCTCCGAGCGGCGGTCGCGGCGCACGAAGCGGGAGCCGACGTGGCGATGGTCTCGAAGCTCCACCCCGTCCGTAGCCACACCGGCGCGGCGGAAGGCGGCATCAACGCCGCCCTACAGGAGGGCGACGACTGGGAACTCCACGCTTACGACACGATGAAGGGGTCGGACTACCTCGGCGACGCGCCGGCGGTCGAGACCCTCGCGAAGAACGCCCCCGAAGAGACGATGAATCTGGAACACTGGGGGATGCCGTTCTCCCGCGAGGAGGACGGCCGGGTCTCCCAGCGTCCGTTCGGCGGCCTCTCCTATCCGCGGACGACGTACGCCGGAGCGGAGACCGGCCACCACCTGCTGCACACGATGTACGAGCAGGTCGTCAAACGCGGCATTCAGGTCTACGACGAGTGGTACGTCATGGATCTGGCGACGACCGACGAACCGGACCCGAACGACCGCGAGTGTCACGGCGTCGTCGCCTACGACGTTCAGTCCGGCAATATCGAGGGCTTCAAAGCGAACCAGGGCGTCGTCCTCGCGACCGGCGGCCCCGGGCAGGCCTTCGACCACACCACCAACGCCGTCTCCTGTACCGGCGACGGCCACGCGATGGCATATCGTGCGGGCGCGCCCCTCGAGGACATGGAGTTCATCCAGTTCCACCCGACCTCGCTGCCCTCCACGGGTGTCCTCATCAGTGAGGGTGTCCGCGGGGAAGGCGGCATCCTCTACAACAGCGAGGGCGAGCGGTTCATGTTCGAGTACGGCTACGCGAACAACTCCGGCGAACTCGCCAGCCGCGACGTCGTCGCCCGCGCCGAACTCACCGAGGTCGACGAGGGACGGGGCGTCAACGACGAGTACGTCCACCTCGACATGCGCCACCTCGGCGAAGAGCGCATCATGGACCGCCTCGAGAACATCCTCCACCTCGCGGAGGACTTCGAGGGCGTCGACGGCCTCGTCGAGCCGATGCCGGTCAAGCCCGGCCAGCACTACGCGATGGGCGGTATCGAGGTCGACGAGAACGGCCAGACCTGCGTCAACGGCCTCTACGCCGCCGGCGAGTGCGCCTGCGTCTCCGTCCACGGCGGCAACCGCCTCGGCGGTAACGCCCTGCCCGAACTGATCGTCTTCGGCAAGCGCGCCGGCCGCCACGCCGCCGGTGACGACCTCGGCGAGGCCGAGATCCGGACCGGCTACGGCGACGACGTCGAAGACGAGACCGACGCCGACCTCCCGGTCCGACCCGGCGAAGCCGGCCTCGACACGGCCGGCGGCGTCGCCGCAGACGGCGGTGTCGCTGCCGAAGCGGAGGGCGTTCTCCAGCGGAAAGTCGAGAGCGCCCGCGAGCGCGTCGACCGCCTGATGGACAAAGACGACGGCGTCCAGCACGCCGAGATCCGTTCGAAGCTCCAGCAGGCGATGACGGACTACGTCAACGTCTTCCGCACGGAGGAGGGCATCAAGAAGGCGCTGAAGGTTATCCGCGAGTGTCGTCAGGAGTATCAGGACGTCTACGTCGACGACCCGTCGCGGACGTTCAACACGGACCTCCAGCAGACCATCGAGACGCGAAACCTGATCGACGTCGCCGAAACGATCGCGCTCGGCGCGCTCGTCCGCAACGAGTTCCGCGGTGCACACTGGCGACAGGAGAACCAGATTCGCGACGACGAGAACTGGCTCAAGCACACGCTCATCTCGTGGGACGACGGCGAGCCCTCGATCTTCTACCGCCCGGTCATCCTCGAGGGCGAGAACAAGACCTACGAGCCGAAAGAACGCAGTTACTGACCGCGAATCGCCGTCTCCGTTTTTGCGGCCGTGATCCGACCGCCACCTCGAGTAGAATCGTTTATCCCTTCCCCAGCTAATGGCGATATATGGGCATCGTTCCACTGCTCGGTATCGTCGCGTCTCTCTCGAGCGCCTCCATTCTGACCGGTCCGCTGCTGTTCGTGGCGGTCGTGTTCGCACCCGCAGCGCTCCTGGTGGTGCTCTGGGTTGTCATGCGATTTTTCTTCAGTAGCGGGTCGGCGGCCTGAGAACGCGGTCGCTCTCGCCGCTCGGGCGGATCGCTATAGTCCCAGCGTCTCGAGCAGATCGATGCCGACGCCGACGTGTTCGACTACTTTGTAGCCGAGGTAGATTCCGACGATCCCCATAATCCCGGGCAGTTCCGGCGGCGCCGGGATCGGAATGTTGAGAAATCGGAACAGTGCGCCGGTGACCAATCCGGTCAGGAGCGCGAGGACAGTGAGCTGCGTCGACATTGCTATCGTACTGACTCGTCGCAGGCCCTATAAGTAACCAGTTGCTCATCGATTCACCTCCACGGCAACGCGACGACTGCTGAGTCGATCGATTGCGGTCACGACGATCGACTATCCCACGGTACGGGTGAAACGGCGGGTTCCGAAGGGCGATATGCCTGATCGACGACCGACAGGTGTGTCGTCGACAACGGACGACCCCCCTATTCGGCCGCACTTTTTCGACGATCGTTGTAGAGATGATTTATTATCGTCGAAAAAGAGTGGTGCAAGTATGACCTCGACAACGACGACGGAGATCGATGCATCGATACCGACCGACCTCGATTCCGCTCGAGCGAAACTGGTGTACCTGTATCTCGCCGCCGGCGGGAGCGCGACCGCCGAGGAACTCTGTGACGACCTCGCGGTCAGCAAGGGGACCGTCCTCTCGATCACCGGGACACTCCGGGATCGGGGGTACCTCGAGCGCCGGGACGGACAGTTCGAACTCGCCTAAATCGCAGGTCGACCGATTCGAACGGCCGAGAGCGGGTTCCGAGCGCTGCGAGGAACCCGTGATCCGGGGAAGGGCAGGCGATCCACCGACACTCACCGCGAGCGAGGCCGCAGTCGAGCGAGCGGGCCGACGACTGACTCGGAGTGAACGAAGTGAGCGGAGAGGAAGGGGGAGTGCTTTTGATCGAAATTTTATCGAGGGCCAGCCCAAAGGATAAAATTCCGTTTTTAGAGTTCGATCCGCTCGACCAACTGCTCGCGGTTCTCGTTCGTGTTGAGCGCGACGATGCGGATCTCCTCTTCGAGCCCGGAGTCCTCGAGTTTGGCCTTGAGCAGGTTGTCGACCTGGTAGACGCCGGCGGCGTTGGTCATCTCGATTTCGACCATGACGGGCGTGGTGTCGCCCTGCTGGAGGGAGACGCGGCTGATGGCCTGGCTCGAGAGGGTGTTGATGCCTCGGCCGCCGTGCTCGTAGGGGATCCGGGAGCGGCCGTGTTCCATGTCCAGCGCGTCGGCGACGCGGATGACGCCAGCCTCGGTCGTCAGGGGCGTCTCCGAGCGGTGGTGACAGAGGATCGCGTGGAGCACCTCGCCTTTCATCCGGACGGTATCGACGACGTCGTAGAACTCGGGGAGGACTCGCTCGAGGATGTCCGCAGCGAGCGGGATGGAGTAGTAGGCGTGGCTGTCGCGGTGGACAACGTGGCCGACGTCGTGGAGGGTCGCCGCGAGCGCGATGATGACCGACTCGTCGGCCTCGGCCAACCCCTGCTGGCGCGCGCCGTTGAAGTCGACGTCACCCTGCTTGAGGAGATCGTACAGGCACAGCGCCCGGTTGCGGACGATCTCGATGTGTTTCGTCCCGTGATCGTTGTACCGCATCCGGTCGACCGCGTTGACGTTCTGGGCCTCGAGGTAGGCCGCGATCTCGTCGTCGGTCTTGACGTACTCGAGGACGGCGTTTAGCTTCTCGTCGGGGAAGGCGTGATCGTCGTTGGGAGAGTAGACGCGGCGGGGGTCCTCGTCGGCGGCAGAATCACTCATACCGGAACGTCGGCTGCCTGCATAAAAAGCTCTGCGCCGTCGCGTGTGGGGCTGTTCGTACCGATCCGTCAGGAGAGGTTTTCGACGGCGGCCTCGACCTCGTCGTAATCGGGCTCGACGCCGGGATCGTCGCTGACCCACGCGTACGTGATCTCGCCGTCGCCGTCGACGACGAACACGGCTCGCTTGGCGACGCCGTAGACGCCCAGATCGGCGAAGTCCATCGCGATGCCGTAGTCGTCAGTGACTTCCTTGTTGTAGTCGCTGATGAGGCCGAACTCGAGGCCGTTCTGTTCGCGGAACTCGTTCAGCGTGAACGGGGAGTCCCGGCTGATGCCGTAGACGGTGGCGTCGAGGTCGTTGAAGTCGGCCAGGCGGTCCTGGAACGCACACATCTCGGTCGTACAGACACTGGTGAACGCACCGGGGAAGAACGCGAGAACGATCGGTGCTTCGTCTGAGAGGCGCTCCGAGAGGGTGAATTCCTCGATGTCGCCGTTTGCGAGCGGTGCGGTGAAGTCGGGTGCGGCATCTCCGGTCGTTACCATCGTCCGGGTATTGCGTCCAACCCGGAAAGACAGTTTCGCTCGCGGAATCGCCGGGGATATTCCGACGAGCAAGGAGCGGATCGCTACGGCTAACAACGAACGTAGTTCTCGCGAATCTCGCGCTCAGGGCGACTGTCGCGGCCGCTTGCTTGCCTTATCGGTCCAAAAAGGTTATAATTGCCAGCGGGTAAGCCACGCATAGAGATGGTAGTCGAAACCGCACCGCTGTTCATCCCCGGCGGCATGGGGCCTCCGGAGCTCGCAATCATTCTGATCATCGCGATCCTGCTGTTCGGGGCCAACAAGATCCCGAAGCTGGCACGGTCGACCGGTGAGGCCATGGGTGAGTTCCAGAAGGGGCGCGAGAAGGTCGAAACGGAGCTCGAGGAAATGCGTGAAACTGGTCAGACCGACAGTGTCGACCAGCAGAACGAGGATTTCGTCGACACGGAGCCGGTCACCACCGAGGAGGAGTCGACGACCGAGACCGGAACCGAAACCGAAACCGAAACGGAAACCAACTAACGTTCTTTTCACGCCGGGGCGTGTGGCCTAGCGGAGAGGGCAGGAGGTTCCTAACCTTCTGATCGTGGGTTCGAATCCCGCCACGCCCGTATGATGGTGATTACCGATAGAACCAGCAGATGGCGTAGACCTTTCCCTTTCATTTTTAAGGCCAGTAAGCGTGATTTCGTTCCGTCCCGGAACGCGGGTCCACTCCGTCCTGCGTATCCGTACATCCAAAACCAAGGTCAACCACCAAAAGGATGGGGACTGGCATACTTACCGACAAAAGCGGGCTCAAGGCACTGATTTCCCGGTGTTGGAGATGGTAAAGGCTACTTCAGGGACTCACGGAGTATAATAAGTACTCTTTCTTATATATTGTCGCGCGCCAGCTACCTCCTTCTGGCTCTCCGGCTCGACCGCTTTCTTCCCGCCTAAATTTCCTTCAATTAGGTTCCCCACACGTCTCACCATGTTCCCCGCCTTCTAGAAAACCGTACCACGCATACCAACTAGCAACATTATCCCCGTGGAACTGCCGCGCGCCAGCCACCGAACTGACAGGAGGTGACGGCTAAGCAAACATCTCAGCGTCGACTCGTTCCGATTTCTCTCGATATGCTTCAAGCAACTCAAGAGCCCATGTCCGAACGTTCTCATTCTGGCTCTCAATGACAGTATCAACTACCTCCTTCTCTGCTTGGCTATTCTCTAGAAGCACTGTCTCGTCCATGATGAATAGGTTACACGGAATGTGACCATCATAGCGGTACACTTTGGCGCCGGCCTCGATATAGTCCTGCCAGGGTGGCGGGCCATCCGGATGGTCGTGGAGATACCCGACAAGCCCCCCAGCCAGGACATGTTCTGCGGTCAATCGACCAGTCAAGACACCGTCCCGCATAGCGTTTCCCACAGCCAACGGCGGAGCAAGAAATGTGAGCGCATAAAAGACGGTAGCATCGCGGATGAGGTCGGCGAGATATCTGTCGATCTCGATTGGTTCGTTCGGCTTCGGTCGTCTGACGGTTGCGTCACTGAAGTGTCGGAGTTCAATTGAGAGTTCATCAGTCGGGAGCAACGCTACCGCCTCGCCGAGACTCCGAACAGTCCGCATCGCCTCCACGAGCGGCCGGAACTCGTTTGCGATGAGTTTTCCCGCAGGTGTCGCCACGTAGGCCCCGTCAGTGGCTCGTTCGGCCCACCCACGCTCTTCGAGTTCACTAAGTATTCGGCCGAGCGTCGTCCGAGAAGTCCCCGTCACTTCCTCTAATTCGCGGCGTGGGTACGCCTCGGACGTGAGCGCTTCGAGAATCCGGACTCGGTTCTCCGACCGCGAGAGGTATGCGATATCCTCGAGCGCGTCTCCTAAAACCGGGTCGGGCTCGTTCATGGCTATTCCTATACTGCCAATTGGTATCAATGTTCATGGGGTGCACTTATGAGCACATCGTGGGAGCGATTCCACGAAGTGAGAGGGATAATGCTGGCCTTCTGTTTATCACGGCCTGTCCGAAAAGAGCAGATACCGTCTGATTCTGCCACCATCCGTACGCTGGGAACAGTCCTACACCGTAGAGTATCGGCCATCGAGTAAGGGTATCACGTTCTCTCTCCTCTGTTTAGGTGCATCCCAACGCGAGGAACGTGGCGCTAACAGAAAACCAGTTGGGGGATGGAGGAACTCACCGATGGCATCCATTGGGACACACAGACTACGGCGACCACCTCTGGAAGGTAGTAGCCATATCCAGCGCCTGTGGGAGTCACCTGATGATCAGCAATGCCTGCTGCAGGCACCCGAAGTTGTCCGATTCGACATCGACTCCATCGCAGATAGGGCTGGACCCTTGACGCGTCAATCCTGCTGGAATCCCTCGGTGAGGCAGACATACAGACTACTGCCAGAACCACGGAACGATTGATTCACCATGACACTCAAGAACGGACGCGATCTCAACGCACACTCCGAGGCGGCCGGCGACGGTGCATCGGCCACTGGGGAGCAACCCAGCGGCGGTCTCGTGCAGGACGGCGCAGCATCCACTACCCGACGGACGCTACTGGGCTTACTGGCGGCTGGCGCTACGCTATCCGCCGGAAGCGCGGCGGCCTCCGGCACCGACGCAGCATCGAACGACGAAACAGACGAGTACAAGCGAATTGTCGAACAACACTACCAGCATACCGCCGAAGGGAACCTTGAGAAGATTGAGAGGATCCATACCTCCGATTTTGTTGGCCACGGATTTGGACCCGAACCGATCGATACCGCGGGGTTACTACAGGCTATCCAGGCGTACAATAGGGCCATCCCGGACCTCCAGTTCGACGTGCAGCAGCTGATAGCAGAAGGAAACTACGTAGTCGCCTACGTCACAGCCTCCGGCACTCATGACGGTCGGTTCGCACCGCTGGATTTGCCGGCCTCGGGCGCGTCGGTCGAACTTACGGGATTCTCGCTGCACCGGTTCCGCGATGGCAGGATCGCTGAGGAGTGGTTGGTCAATGATATGTACGGACTCGCCCAACAAGCCAGTGATGCGGCAGCGGGGCTCGTCGACCGCGTCTGGGAAGAAGCCTTCAACAATGGGAACCTAGCAGTCATCGATGAAGTAGCGGCGAGCGATTATGTCCTGCAGAAATCCGGTCGGCAACCGATGCACGGCCCTGAGGCGTTGAAAAAAGACGTCCGAGGGGTTCGGACGGCATTCCCCGACGCTACGTTCACAGTCGACAATCGGTTCGTTGATGGAACTACAATCGTTGACGATTATTCAGCACAGGCCACCCACCAGGGTGAGCTCATGGGCATCGAACCAACGGGCAAGGAGGTCGAATTAAGTGGGGTGGTGCGTCACCACATCGAGGGCGGACAACTCGTCAAAGACGTGTCTCTGACCGATACGTGGGGGCTGCTCCAGCAACTCGACGCCGTTGACACACCCACAGGCTAACCAACTGCTGTCCCAGTTGACTCCCGCCTTGATCACCCCCGACGCATCAGGCCGCTTCTTTTCGAGTGCCCGGCGCTAGCTGGTTGTATCAAACGCTTCTACGTCGAGTCACTCTAGTCCACTTGGGACATCTCAATGGTGTCATGGGCCCTCACCCATGACTGGTTCACCAGTATCTCTGTAAAAAACTATCTTCCGTGTTATATCCTGTTTTGATAGATATGTGATCGCTATCTTTCAGACGGTGAGACGACACTAGTTAGATACTGCAGTCTCGGGCAGGAACGCCGTAATCAATATGCGCTTCTGGTGTACTCTGCGACTCAGATGCGGGAACGCCGTTCCAATCGACGAGGTGGACGTTCGCCATCTCGCCGGAGAACCTGAACCGCATCACACCGGTCTCGACCGCGCCTTCCGCAGCATGGTCTGTGACGACCATTGCTTCCTCGAGCGGGTCAGCGCCGACCAGTTCGATATCACCGTCGACGGTAATTTCGTAGTTCGCTGGTACTCCCCTGCCAACGATTGTGATACTATTTGTCAGACTTCCCTCAGGTGGCATACTCTGAGAACACGATTCTGCCAGTATAAGCCTTCCTGTCGACGGAGCAGTAGATCTCGGAGACTATGCCGAACAGCCGAAAACGAGCCTCCCACTTACAGTTCAATGTATTGCTCTTCCCATTCCCGACGCTCCTGGATCTGTTCTTCGCCTGCGTCGGTGATGGCGTAGTAGTTCGTCCGGCGATCGAGTTGACCTTTCTCGACCAGTTCGTTGTTGACGAGGGTGTCGAGGTTCGGGTAGAGGCGGCCGTGATTGATCTCGGAACTGTAGTAGATCTCGACTTCGTCTTTCACTTCTTGGCCGGAGGGCTGATCGGCACCTGCAATGACGTACAGGAGGTCGCGCTGGAAGCCGGTGAGGTCGTGCATCTCGCGTGAGACTTCAACGAATCTGTATTTGACATCTTTCCCGCATCTGCGTGTATATTACTATAACAAGAACCTAAACCCTAGTGAACTCTCGTATACTCCAAGTAGGCATGATGAGGAAACATCTGCTACTAGCAGTTTCATAACCGGTAATCCACAGTGGCTCTGTTACCACTTCTTCTTCAGAGCGTGTTGGCCGCAACGTAGAGAAAACGGGCGACCACTTTGGGAGGGGACAACCTATAACGGTGAAGCAACGGTCTAATACCGGGTTTTTCGCCATTCAGTAGCGTCCGGTTCTGGCCTAACACGGAATTGGCATTCGATTGGAAATTGTCAGACAAAAGTGAGAGACCAGAAACGTATAGTACACATCATCTGTTGATGAATATGGAAAACTTCTATAATCAGGTGGCTACTGTGCACCAAGGTCTATTATCTTCCAACGAACGGCCATCTATTGAGAGAACGATCAGCGCTTTTTATGCTATTTGCTAGCACATGAAAGACGTCCCTTGGAAGAAGGGGGGACACCACAGTGAGGGAGAATGAGTGAACAAGAAGCGGCAGGCGACACGAGGCGGTCGTTCACGGCGAAGAGTGCCCTTATGACGGGGGCACTGACGCTCGGAACGGGCGCATTCGGCACGGCGACAGTCGCGGCCCAGCAAGACCAGATCGCGGTCTTCGCGGACAGTTACTACCCCGGGGCGAACTTTGACGTCGTTGATCCGCTGCAGCAAGGGACGACGGTCGACATCCTGCAGGTCGACGACGAACCGGTGGCGGAGATCTCCCAACCCGACGAATGGGCCGGGCATATCATCCGGTACGATATCGGCCGAGGGGCGGGGATCACGACGTTCCTGTTTGTGCGCGGTGGCAGGCTCAGTCGCGGTGATAGTGGAACGATCGGACCAGAGGCCTCGGTGCTGAGTTCGGACCTGAACCTCCTCAATACGTCACTGGGCGACGGTGGCGGAACGGAAAGCAACCAGACGGACGAGGGGAATCAGACGGCGAACGAGACTCCCACTGAGAATGGAGGTGGAGAATAATGGTGCAAGAAGGAGAAGAGCGCATCCTGCTCTTCACCTACGATTATGAGGCTGGTGCGACGTTCGATGTCGTCTCCCAGCTCGAGCAGGGAACGTCGGTGCGACTGCTTCAGACCACCGAGGGAGAGACCGTTCCGGAAATCCCACAGCCAGACGAGTACAACGGGTACGTCGTCCGGAATCAGAGCGATAGCGGCCCGTTGGAACCAACGACTGTTCTGTTCGTCCTTGGACAGACGCTCAGTGTCGATGACAGTGAAACGCTCAGCGAAGACGCGTCGATGTTCAGTTCTCAACTGAACCTCTTCTCGACCTCGCTCGAGTAACAATCTTATTTTTATAGATATCTCTTTCAGGGCCGCTGTGGCACCGCCAAATCCACTCTTCCAGCGACGGTGAATAAAACTGTATCATGGAAAGAGAGATCGCAAAAAGGGTTTCTTAGGAATGCTCCTCCATTTTCTGCTTAATGTGGTCGAGAACCTCGCCGTGTTCGTGCTGTGGACTAAAGAGAACGAAGTCCGTATCCTCGTCAGCCCGAACCGTATGTCCGGGTGGCCAGTAAAACATATCGCCACCCTCATCGGCTTCTTCGCTGCCGTCGGCGTAGGTGACGGTCAGCGCACCATCTACGACGTATCCCCAGTGAGGCGACTGGCAGAGATCATTGTCCAGTCCTTCGAGAAGTGCAGAGAGATCAGTCCCTTCCGCTACCGTGAAATGTTCTGCAGCCATGTGTCCGTAGTCGGTCGCGTCGCCGAAGTCAGGTTGGTGCTGGGCCACGGCGTCCGGGCTGTCAATCTTGGTCGGAATCTCTTCTTTCGCTACTTTCATCGGTCTCCTCCAGGTGAAGCACTTGATTCGGCGCGACAGCATCTCACCTTCGTATCTTCTCCACAAGTACTCCGAGTAGACTTCACTACACAGTACGATAGAGGTTACCGTTTCTCATATCAGGATGCTACTAGTGGTACGTTGGCAGATGCACCGAGCAGGAGATCAGTGTGTTCGAAAAGCCGCATTGAATCGAACAGGCGAGCACAGAGTAATGTCCAGGGGATTTTACAGCGATTATTCCTCAAGCAGCCTTCTCATTGAAGCAACTACGACATATCTACGTCTTCGAGAACAGACGCATCATCGCTCATGATGCGAAGTTCACCCTCTCCGCATGAACAAGCAGTGCCCCGTCCACTCCCAATCGGTCGTATTTCGCCGTCAGGGCCGAGACGGACTGCGTGTGCAGTCTCACAGTTCTCGCATACTGCTACTGCCCGCTGCTTCTCCCCTTCTTCATTCCCCATAGCTGACCTTGTGTGATGATATGGGTTAATCGTTATTCCGATAGGGGATGAGATACTGTTCTAGTAGCCAGTACGCAGGTGTAGTACCCAGGAGCTCCATGCGATGAGAGAGAAGTGAAGTAGAGAACTGCAACAGAGGCCTTGATCTGAATCTCGGTCCTCAAAGGAGATCAGAAACGTACTGGTCTTCCCCAATCATCTCGGGCTTCGATTTCGTGCGTTCCACGCCCCGTCACTGAGTATGTGTTCGTCCAGTGATCGGCCTGTACCTTCTTGAGTAGACGTAAAACCGGAGATGGGGAAGATAGAGGATTAGTGACCGATATCTATATCTCGACGCCGCTCGATCCTCTCTAGGATCCTCGTGATCGAGGGAGATGACGATGATTCGTACAGAAAGAGATACACTAAGCAACACGAAGCAAGGGGGATCGAGTCCTAGTAACCGAAGTCGCTGGATCGCTGTAATCGCAGTGAGTTTAGTTTGTCTCGTCGGTATTAGTACGTTTGCGGCAAGCGGGCTAATCGGTGGCGCTGGAACTGGTGGCGACAGTGAGCCGACTAAAGCTGTCACGGACGGTGAGCGAGTAGAACGAATCAATAGTGCGTTCCCAATCCCGAATGCCTCGGGCGTTGGTATCCAAGAAACGGCGGTAGTCGACACGCCCAATAATACCGTTCACGTCTTCGGCGCAGCGAGTTGTACCGCAGGAGAAATACTCGAGGTTCGCGTCACTGTGACGCAGAATTCGACCGGTGCTGTCGCGATGGATGATACTGCCGCCTACTGTCTCGGCCCCAACTTCGTCCAATCGTGGATCACCATTATCGAGTCCCCCGAATCGTCCGAATTCGAGAGTGGTGAAGCGCATGTCGACGCCTGGGCACGGACTCAAAACGAAGGTGAGACGACTGATACAATCACCTGGGATCGAACCGTCACAGTGTCTGAGACGTACCCGGACCGTTCCTCACTTGGGTCACAGCCATCAACGCCGACAGACCCCGAGACATCTTCGGACACTGCAAACAGTGGTAGCTACTAAATCACGTAGACAAGAAGCGGGAAGAGTTACTCCATTTGAAAACAACACTCGCAATCAGGGGTACTGCTGCTACGCACGTAGACTTACTGTGAGGCCGTATCCGAGAAGTCGTGTTGGATCGGACAGGCGGTCACAAGGAGGCGTTCGATCCAAACCGGACATCTACCAAGAGATTCGTCACCATCACGAATAATACTGATGCCCTTGCGCGATAAATATGCACAAGTGGTGAGTGGGAATGTCCAAAACTGGTATATTGCAAATGGTGATCCGGAGAAGGGAGACCAGCAAAACAGGGCTGTACGAATGCCGTAACTGTGGTGAAAAATTTCCGGATAACGTTGACCAATGCCTTACCTGTGAATCAGAGGAGATTGCTCATTACGAATTCTAAGTTGGGTCATAGTCGACCAGGAGACGTTTTCCGTGATATGTTCGGGACGGTCTTCAACAAGAATCGACGCTCTGTTCGTAGGTGTAGTGACCGGTGGCATTCTAGGATGAGAGAGTCAACGAACAGGATTGGAACAAAGCCCTCAATCTGAATCGCGTTCTTTAGAGAATATCCGAAACATACTGGTCTTCCCAGTCACGGCGGGCTTCAATCTCACGCGTTCCACGCCGCGTCACCGAGTACACATTCGTCCGGCGATCGGCCTGTGCCTTCTCGAGGAGTCCCTTATCAACGAGTGTGTCGAGATTTGGATACAAGCGACCGTGATGGATCTCCTTCTCGTAGTAGTTCTCGAGTTCTTCTTTGAGCGCGAGGCCGTGCGGTTCGTCCAGTCCCGCGGTAACGTACAGGAGATCGCGCTGGAAACCGGTCAGATCGTACATATCAGTCCTCATGATGATCAACGGCATAAAAATAGGGATAACGAGCCCAGCCAATGACTATTTATCACTACCTTTCGCCGGTTTCCAAACCCGTTCAAAGCGAACCTATCAATCCTCTAATACGGATTGAGAGCACGAAAATGTCGTTCTAGAGCAGCGATCAAATATTGTTGTACAAGTGAAATCGTTCCACGGGGGACCGAAAGCCCGCCACGCCCGCTTTATAAGCCATAGCTCGAGAGAACCAGCGGACGACAGTAACCTACAGCCGTCATTTTTATACCTTCTCTGAGCGCTCGTTCCCTTAGGGAACGGTCCACGTCTGGCAGATGGCGGCGCCTTCCTTTTAAATCACCGTCCCACATCCACCGTGATTTCGTTTCGTCCCGGAACGCGGGTCGCCCCTGTCCTGCGAATCCGTCCATCCAACATCACGGTCAACCACAATAATAATAGAGTAACAAACCTGGCGGCGAAAACAACAGAAAATACGGGTATGAGGTGTTGAAACTCCGGTTTTCTCGGGAACTAAGAGGCCAATCCGGGAGATCATGCAATGAACATATGAAAATACTGATATATAATCGCGCGCCAGCCACCGACCTACCATCAGTCTGTCAGCGCTGCGGCTGAGCCATCTGTCGCACGCGATCAGGGTTCCGCCAATAGCTGTTAGCGCTCCTGGCCACACTCGGTACAGACCGTTGTAAATCCGAGTTCCTCCCAGACATGATCACACTTGGGGCGTCCGTCGTCCGGAGTGGCATCTACTGCGTGATCGATCACGACACAGTCTGGCTCAAGCTTATTGACGCCTGGCACTGCGACCACGAACACGTACACCGCTCGTTCTGTCTCCCATTGTAGTTTACTCGCCAGTCGTGGCTGTGGACCGTCGGCTTTTCGCCTCGTTCTTCAATCTGCCGGGGAGAAACAGGCTCCTGCACCGACTCTAGGTCAGTTGCTTCTTTATAGAATTTCGGCTCTATTGGATCTTTGGCAGTAAACAGAACTGATTTGCTGAATACAGAGACTAAATCTCTCACCGGATTCACCGCTCTCTAGGGACACGTCTGTGGGTGTCGTGCACGGCATTGAGACTTACCCGTAGGCACCCCATCTTGGCACAATTCGGCCTTGGTAGATCGCGCGTGACTGCCGCGGAACTGCCCTAGATAATTAGCCCGCCCCCAAATTCGGTCTATTGTACTATTGAACAATAGATTCTACGGCCCTCTCTCCCATCTGTCCACGTGCGGTTGCGAGGAAAACACAATGTTCGAGACCAACACGAACGCGAGCGAGACGGGTTCGAGGCGCAACATGCTCAAGACGATGGGCGGACTCATCGCCGGTTCGACGGCGCTGGCCGGCCTCGGTGCCGGCCGCGGGGCCGCCGAGTCCGAGGAGGGTCTCCGGATCGAGGTCCGGGAGATGACCGAGGAGTACATCGCCGTTGAGGTGCGGTTCCCGAAAGACACGTACACGGAAGACGTCGAATTCCTGGACGACATCTTCCTGGGCCACGCCGACCGGTTCGAGATTCACGACGACGAGGAGGCGGTGTCGCTGCCCGAGGACACCGACGGACTCGCCCATCCCGTCGAGGTGGAACGCCTCGACGAACGGATCTACGAGATGTACTTCCGCACGGCGGCGGTCGACCTCTCCGAGGCGGGAGGCGAGGAGGTCATGTTAGGTCTAGGCGTCTTCGAAGAGCGCACGATTCCAGGCACGGATTGGGACGCCTGTCCCGGTCACCGAGACTACTAACCCTCCCGACCGGTGGTTACGTCCTCTGCGTGGCCCGTCCCTCTATCGGCTACTCCGTTGGAAACATTGCTGTTCAGGCTGAATTGCTGCATACGCTCCCTGTATTCAGCACGCCATTCCTATCAAGTTCTGAGGGGTTCAACAGAGCCAAACATTCATAATTGTTACCTTTCACGGCGTGATATGGTTCCAAGATGGGCACGGCCCGAGTATCGAGAAGCTTTTACTCGGAACTGAGTCGGTCCGACATGCTTCTCAGTAACTAGACCCCTCGGTGCGACGCCGGTTGGGATATTAAGAGGCAGATTCTTTGGAATGAGTGGACCTGAGTTCCTGTGGAGTAACAAGAGAAAATGGTAGAATACAGCACGATCAATACAACCACTCAATCAATTGCTGAGACACAGAGTAATGATGTCCGTCAAGCACTCCACGGGAGCGAGTTCGTTTTAGAGTAATTAGATGTCTGACGACGACACCCACTCACGACGGTCGGTTCTTCGTGTGGTCGGGTCAGTACTGGGCAGCACATTACTACCTAGCAATGCATCTGCGCGCGGCTCCAGACCTTCCACTGCCGTAGCCGAGAGACCATATTCGTCATTTAATTCATTCAAGGGTTCTGAGGAGGAGATCCAACGCCTCGTGTTTCTCGACAGCCAAGATTCCGTCCCCGAAAAATACGACGTACAAATCAATGTGGATATACTTCAGCCGTTCATCACGAACACGGAGACGGCCCGATTACGTATCACCACAACGAACTCGGGGCCGAGACAGAGACTACCAATCGGAGAAAAGCGGTGTGTTCTCTTCGGTCGGGCGCAAGGCGGAAGTGACGGCCCGTCAGGGTTATGGTTACACCGTACAGAGGACATCGACCGAAAAGAGAATCGATGGGTGGCCGATAGACCCGCCGACGAACAACGTTGGTTCGTGCAATATGCCTGTCTCCCGAGGATGTACGAACCCGGTGAGTCCGTCAGTAACGAGTACTTCGTGTGGGACGATTATCAGGTCCCAGGGTACCTGAAACCGGGACGCTATCGATGGGAGACGAATATCGGTATCATCCCGGCTGCTACTGACCGGAGAGAGCCACTCACTTGGGGGTTCTCGTTAAGAGTCGAAAAGCCTGCTAGATACTACTGTCCATAAGCACCCGCGGCGATGTTTTCTTCATTCGGCAATTACGCCATCGAGACTAGCTATCGTGAACCAGTGATTCGCATTAGATACGCAATATCTAGAGGTAGCGTTGCTGACCTGTTGCTCAGTACCTAGCTAGTGGTTCCTCCGTACAGCCTGCCGACTGTCTGAATACGGAGAAGCCAATGACGCACAACAATCGCCCCGCGGAAACCGAACCGACGGCAACCACGTCCGCATCGCCTATCGAAAAACTCGATAACGCCGCGACCCACATCCGAGACTTGCCAGCCGTTCGGGCCGATCGCGTGCGGCTGGCCGGCAACGGGTGGCTCGACGTGACCGGCCATCCCGTCGAGGTACACGCCGTCACTCGATGGCTCCGAACTGCACCCTTCTTGGCGAGCGAGATGCGAGCCGAGCGGCCGGGCGAAGTTACTGTCCGGTTCGCGCTCGCGGACAATCACCACGCGTTCCCCGACCTGTGACCGCCACCGGCATCTAGTCCTGACCCTTCCGACGGACACTGGCTAAGAAACGATGATCCCCCCACTCGCTACCGCTGTTCGATGCCTCACGTTCTATATGGCGATCCTGTGCTCTCTCGTTATCGCTCTAGTTGTTCTTGCCGGCGGGATCAACAGCCACCCACACGTCTTCGTTGGCCTCCTCGCCCTCAACGTTGCCTGCCTCGTTGCGGGACACGACTACCGTCCTCGAGACCGGTAGCGCGGCTGCTCCAGACCACCGACGGAGAGACTGTTCCGGGATTCCGCAACCAGACGAGTACAACGACCACGTCGTCCGGAATTTGGCCGACAGGAGTGACTCACGACCAACCAGACGGGAAGCGTGCTGAATCCGTACCCTGTATTCAGCACGCTCCTGCCAACATCACCGATACCTGAGAGAAGTGCCAGCGTTAGATTCGCATGTCTTAGTGACCGGTGGCTCCACGGGACGAGATAGCGAAAGAAGAGAACTGCAACAGAACCCGTTGGTCTGAAGCTCAGTCTTCAAAGAATATCAGAAACGTACTGGTCTTCCCAGTCACGTCGGGCTTCGATTTCGCGTGTTCCACGCCGTGTCACCGAGTACACGTTCGTCCGGCGATCGGCCTGTGCCTTCTCGAGAAGCCCCTTATCGACGAGGGTATCGAGATTTGGGTAGAGGCGGCCGTGGTGAATCTCCTTCTCGTAGTAGTTCTCGAGTTCTTCCTTCAGTGCGAGGCCGTGCGGTTCATCCAATCCTGCAGTAACGTATAGGAGGTCGCGCTGGAAACCAGTCAGATCGTACATATCAGCCCTCATGATGATCAACGGCATAAAAATAGGGATGACAAGCACAGCCGGAGGTTGTTTGTCACATTCCCAACTATGAAAGTATATGTTTAAACACCTACTTATAGAGAGATGAAACAATTTTATTCCATGCATCCCGGGTGAATCATGCAGCCAGGGAACGAAAGCCCGCCATGCTCGTTCTGCGAGGAGCGAACGGGCACCGGGTTCGAATCAGAGAGGAGCTTTGCTCCGACCGTGGTTCGAATCCCGCCACACCTCCAGACAGCCCGGCTCGAGGCCGCGTCCTAAACGTGTCGCGTCCGCGCGCCAGCTTGGAGCCGCTCAGCACGCCGATATTACCCCGATCTGGAGGTCATTTTCCCCGTTGGAACCCGGAATCGTCGGCGGAAGGACCTAGAATATCATTCCAACGAACGGCACACCGCCAGTCGATAGTTCGACTGTGCGGGCCCGATCGTCTGACCGCTGAACGAGCGGGGCCGAATCGGAGCACTCGCTGCCGAGGAATACATTCATCGCGGACGGTCGACAGGGTAACTGAACGAGGGCGACGGTCGAAAACGAGTTCCGGATGGCTCACGGCGAGTCGATGCAGCGTTGGCGCGTCGCTCGAGCGACCGTTGCGACTCAGTGCTGCGCGCCTCGATCGCGGTTCGGATCACCGAACCGGGTCAGCGGCTCGAGTTCTTCCTCGGGAACGTCTTCGAAGGCGGCGCGGGCAATGACCCGGCGGTGGACTTCGTCTGCTCCGTCGACGATGCGGAACGCGCGGACGGCCTCGTAGAAGTCCGAGATGGGGAGGTCCTTCCCGATGCCGTTCGCGCCGCAACACTGCAGGGCGAGATCGATGGCCTCCTGGGTGACGTTCGCGGTGAACACCTTGCACATCGAGACGGGGACCCGGGCCTCGTCGCCCGCAGCGATTCGGTCGGCGGCATCGCGGATGCCGGTTCGGGCCATGTGGAGCTTCGTTTCGGCGTCGGCGATCCGGTGGCGCAGCGACTGCTTGTCCGAGAGCGTCGAGTCGAATCCCTGGCGTTCGCTGATGTACGCCTTCGCGATGTCGAGCGAGCGCTGGGCCATCCCGGAGTAGCGCATACAGTGGGTCAGGCGGGCCGGGCCGAGGCGCTCTTGCGCGTGAGTAAAGCCCTGGTTCAGTTCGCCGAGCAGGTGTTCCTCGGGGACACGGACGTTCTTATAGCGGATTTCCGCGTGCGAGGCACCGCGGTTGCCCCCGCCCATGTGGGGCACGTCGCGGATGACGTCGACGCCGTCTGCGTCGGCCGGCACGAGAAAGAGCGAGCAGCCCTCGTAGGGATGGGCGTCCGGATCGGTCCGGGCGAGGACGATCAGGATGTCGGCCTCGACGCCCTGACTCGTCCACCACTTGTGACCGTCGATGACCCACTCGTCGCCGTCCTTCTCGGCCGTGGTCTGGATCATCTTCGGATCGGAGCCGGCCCCCTGCATCGGCTCGGTCATCGAGAAGCCGGACTTGATCTCGCCTGCCACCAGCGGCTCGAGGTAGGTCTCCTTTTGCAGGTCGTCGCCGACCAGCTCGAGGAGGTGCATGTTCCCCTCATCGGGTGCGTCGACGCGCATCGCGACTTGCCCGAGCATGCTGCGACCGGCTTCTTCGAACGCCGGGAGGGAGTCGCGGAAGGAGAGTCCCATTCCGCCGTACTCCTCGGGGATCTGCGGTGCGTAGACGTCGTACTCGCGGGCGGCTTCGCGGAGTTCCGCGATGGTGCCGCTCGAGACGGCCATCCCGCCGGCTCGCTCGCGTTCGATCGGGAGGACGACCTCCTCCATCAGGTCGTGAGCGCGCTGGGCGACCTCGCGCGCTTGGTCACTGTCATTATATCGCATAGGGAGAGCTTCTCCCGTTCCGCGCGTAAGGATTGGGAGAACCCCCATTCGGTAGCAACCACCCCCTACATTTTTGATTCGAACGCAATCGAGCCGAACGTGATCGGGTGAAAACGGAGACGGACGTTTCCTGTCGACTCTCCCTGCGATGAACGATACGACGTTAGCGCGCCGTCCAGCCGCCGTCGGCCGCGAGCACCGATCCGGTAACGTAGCTGGCGGCCTCGCTCGCGAGGAAGACGACCGGGCCGGCGATCTCTTCGGGGTCGGCGAACCGATCCAATGGCGTGCGATCGACGATCGACTGACGCAAGCGGTCGTTCTCCTCGAGATCGGTGGTCAGTTCCGTCGAGACGTACCCCGGTGCGACGGCGTTGACCCTGACCTCGGGAGCCCAGTCGAGCGACATACTCTTCGTGAGCCCGACGAGGCCGTGTTTCGAGGCGACGTACGGATGCTGACGCGGGAGGCCGACCAGTCCGCCGACGCTGGCGACGTTGATCACCGAACCGCCGTCGCTCTCGAGGAGGTGGTCGGCCGCCGTCCGCGTCACCTCGTACGCGCCGTTCAGGTTGACGTCGAGGACCCGGTCGAGACTCTCGGTGTCGACGTCCTCCGGCCGGCCGAGCGCGTCGTCGGGATTGAAGCCGGCGTTGTTGACGACGATATCGACGCCGCCGAACTCGTCCACGGCCCGGTCGATGACAGTGCTGACCGCGTCGGGGTCCGTCACGTCCGCGGGAACGGCGATCGCCTCCCCGCCCGCGTCTTCGATCTCCGCGGCGACGGCCTCGATCTCGTCCGTCGATCGGGCGCTCGGAACGACGGCGGCACCCGCGTTCGCCAGTTCGACGGCGATTGCACGGCCGATGCCGCGTCCGCCGCCCGTCACCACTGCGACTCGCCCCTCGAGGTCGAACAGATCGCTCATCGATCCTCCGTTTCGTCGGCGCCTACGTCAAGCTTTTCGCGCAGCCCCTGCTTGTCGAACTTCCCGGTCGCCGTCTTGGGAATCCGCTCGACGATGCGGATCTCGTCGGGGAGCCACCAGTCGGGCTGCTCGAGCGTCTCCGTCAGGTGGGCCTGCAACTCCGCTTCGTCGGGGTCGGCGCCCTCGGCCGTGACGACGGTCGCCAGCGGCCGTTCCTGCCACTTCTCGTGCGGGACGCCGATCACTGCCGCCTCGACCACGTCCGGGTTGGCCATCAGCGCGTTCTCGAGCGCGATCGAAGAGATCCACTCGCCGCCGCTCTTGATGACGTCTTTGGCGCGGTCGACGACCTCGATGTAGCCGTCCTCGTCGACGGAGACGATGTCGCCGGTCTTCAGCCACTCTCCCTCGAAGTCTTCCTCGTTGGCCTGCGGACGGTTGTAGTACTCCGTGATGACCGTCGGGCCGCGGACTAGCAGTTCGCCAGCGGCCTCGCCGTCCCAGGGCACCTCCTCGCCGTCGTCGTCGACCACGCGCATCTCGAGGCCGGGCGAGAGCAGGCCCTGTTTCCGGCGCTTCTCGTACTTTCGGCTCGGATCCCAGTCAGCCATGCGATCTTTCGGCCGGGAGACCGACCCGATGCTCATCGTCTCGGTCATCCCCCAGGCGTGCTCGACGGTGACGTCGAACTCCTCGTCGTAGCGACGCATCATCTCCTCGGGCGCGGCGCTGCCGCCGACGACGATCCGCTCGAGACTCGAGAGGTCGCCGCCATGTTCGTCGACGTACTCGAGTAAGTCGATCCAGACCGTCGGGACGCCGGCGGTCATGGTGACGCCCTCGCGCTCGATCAACTCGAGCAGGTCGGCCGCGCTCGGCGAGGGACCGGGGTAGACCTGTGTCGCGCCGGCCATCGTCGCAGCGTAGGGGAACTCCCAGGAGTTGACGTGGAACATCGGCACGACCGGCATCACCACGTCGCGCTCGCTGACGTCGAGCCCGGCCGGCGTCATCACCATCATCGCGTGGGCGTAGATCATCTTGTGGGTGTACTCGACGCCCTTCGGCCGGCCGGTCGTCCCGGAGGTGTAGCACATGCCGGCGGGGTACTCCTCCTCGAGGGCCGGAAGCTCGTCGTCCGCGACCGGCTCGTACTCGTCGATCAGGTCCTCGTAGGCGACGGCGTCGATCTCGGTGTCCGGAACCGTCTCGCCCATCACGACGATCTCGTTGACCGGCAACTCCGACCACAGCCGCTCGATCGTCTCGAACGGCTCGCCGTGATCGACGAACAGGATATCGTCGGCGGCGTCCTCGACGATGTAGACGACGTCGTCGTCGCCCAACTGGACGTTGATCGTGTGCAACTGCGCACCCGAGAGGGGGGCGGCGTAGTACGCCTCGAGGTGGCGGTGGTGGTTCCAGCCGAACGTCCCGATTCGATCGCCGTGGCCGAAGCCGCGGTCTTCGAGCGCGGCCAGCAGCGACCGGACGCGCTCGCCGAACTCGCCGTAGGAACTGTCGACGATCCCGTCGTGCGTCCGGGAGACGAGCCGCGTCTCGGGGAAGAGGTTCGTCGGCCGCCAGAAGAACGGCCGGATCGTCAGATCAGTCATCGACGATCACCATCGCCGGAACGGGTAGAATCGACCGACGCCATCAGCGGGACGAGAGATCCGTTTCGAGCGGATTGTCGCGTTTCCAGGCCGTTTAACGCCCTCTCGAAACAGTGAATGACACTACCAAGCATGTTCGAAAGAGGCGAGAGTGGAAGACATAAGCGTACTGTCTCTCTTCGGAGAAAACCGTCCGAAATTACCCGTCGGCGGGCGACGAACGGTACCGCGACCCTCGAGGTCGGACAGGTCGCTCATCGCTTCCACGTACCGCCGTCGCCCACGTCACGGATCCGACAGGGTAGTCGCTCGTCGTCGTTCGGGCCACCGACATGCCCGTCGAACAGCGTGTGAGTGTGTGCCAGAGCCGCGGGCGCGTACGTATCGATGTCTCACACCTGTTCGACCGTGATAGCGCTGAAACCGAACAAAATCCGGCCAGTTTCGGATTATCAGAAGTGGTAATAGGCGGATGAATTTTTTGAAGGGTGGGAGATAGTGTGGATGCAATGGCTATTGACGAGGCCGACCAGTCGGATGCCGGGGACTTCTCCGAGGGGGAGGTGTCCGACGCCGCGTCGGAGGACGAGCGGTCTCAGGAGTCGGATTCCGTACCGGACCCGGGTGCCCGAGTCGGCGAGTATACGTGGGCGGAGTTCATGGAAGAGTACGGCCACGGCGACGAGGTGTCCGCGCTCTATCCGGACGACCCCGAGGCCGACGATCAACTCGGACTCGATACGAACGAGGGCGGCTGGGTACCACACGGCGAGGACTGGGCCCAGGTCGAATTCGATCCGAAAACGTATCTCGGGCACCATCCGGACGACCTCGAGGACAGCGTTCTCCCGACCGCCGGCGACGACGCGGAGGCGCTCTGGGACATCTTCCTCGAGCACGTCGATCCGGAGACGACACCGGTCGTCAAGGACACATGGAGCTGGGAGCACTACAAGTGGGAGTACTACTACGAAGACGACGGCAGCCGCCCGCGTGACTCGAGCGGCGACATCGTCCGTCACGACGAGGAGGAGGCGCTGGGCTTCGACCCCGAGACGCTCGAGGAGCGACTCGCAGCGGGCAACGACGCAGCCCTGGAGCTCGACGATATCGTCGAGGAACGAACCATCAACGTCCAGGAGGAGCTAGACGAGGACGAGTTCTTCTCGACGGCCGCGGGCAACACCACCGTCTCCAACCGCTACGACCTCGAGAAGGCGGTCCCGATGGAGAAGAAGACCCACTTCCGCGAGGTCGAGCGCTACTGGGTGAACAAGCCCTACGCGTACGTGGTCATCTTCCACTCGGAGAAGGAAAACGAGAAGAAGTACTACATGATCGAGCCGTACCAGAACGAGATCGAGACGGAACTCCAGGAGTTCCTCTCGGGCAAACTCCGGACGGCGATCAAGTACTCCGAGGAAGGGATCAAGGAGAAGTCGACCGAGGACGGCCGTCGAACGGTAATCGAAGACGAGACTCGTCGCCTGCTGAAACGGTACGATCTCTTCGAAGCGTCCTCCGACGAGGCGTCGAAGGGGATCCTCGAGACGCTTCGGGGGCTCCTCGACGACGACGAGGAAGACGTCGAACTCGATGCCGGGCCGAGCCAACTCGAGGGGATCGAAGTTCGCCCCGAGCCGGCGATCCTCGCTGACGACCCCGATACGCTGAACGAGTATCAGGTCGAGAAGTTACTCTATCTGCTCAAACGGAACTTCATCGGCTACGAGCGCATCGACGGCATCAAACACGACATCAACGTCGAGGACATTTCGGTCGACGGATACAACTCGCCCGTCTTCGTCTACCACTCGGAGTACGAACAGATAATCTCGAATATCTACCACGGCGAGGACGAACTCGACGACTTCGTCGTCAAACTCGCCCAGCGGTCGGGGAAGGGGATCAGCAAGCGGCTCCCCCAGGTCGACGCGACGCTGCCCGACGGCTCGCGCGCCCAGTTGACGCTCGGAAAAGAGGTGTCCGACCACGGGACCAACTACACGATCCGTCAGTTCAAAGACGTCCCCTTCACTCCGATCGACCTCATCAACTGGAACACGTTCAGCCTGGACGAGATGGCGTTCCTCTGGCTCGCCATCGAGAACCACAAGAGCCTGATCTTCGCCGGCGGTACGGCGTCCGGGAAGACCACCTCGCTGAACGCCGTCTCGCTGTTCATCCCCTCGAGCGCGAAGATCGTCTCCATCGAGGACACGCGCGAGGTCGAGCTTCCCCAGCGAAACTGGATCGCCAGCGTCACCCGGCCGTCGTTCGCCGACGACGAACAGGGCGACGTCGACGAGTTCGACCTGCTCGAGGCCGCACTGCGCCAGCGACCCGACTACATCGTCATGGGTGAGATCCGCGGTGAGGAAGGTCGGACGCTGTTCCAGGTCATGTCGACCGGTCACACGACGTATACGACCTTCCACGCCGACTCCGTCGACGAAGTCCTGAAGCGGTTCACGACGGACCCGATCAACGTCTCGAAGACGATGTTTACCGCACTGGATCTGGTCTCGATCCAGACCCAGACCCGGGTGCAGGGCCGGAAGGTCCGCCGGAACAAATCGCTAACCGAGATCAACCACTACGACGCCGAGCACGACGAGATCAACGTTCAGGACGTCTACCAGTGGCAGGCCGAGACCGACGAGTACCTCAAGATGGGGGACTCGAACACGCTAGAGGAGATCCAGTTCGACCGCGGCTGGAGCAACGAGAAGCTTCAGGAAGAGCTATTCAAGCGGGAGATCATTCTCGCGTACCTCATCAAGAACGAACTGAACACGTACGCGCAGGTCGCGGCGACGGTCCAGGCCTTCATCAACGATCCAGACACGATCCTCACGCTCATCGCGAACGGGCAACTCGAGGACAGCCTCGAGGACCTCCGCGAGATGGAGAGCGTCCTGATCGACGTCGACCAGGAGAAAGAGGAACTCGTCCCGCGACCCGAGGCGACCAGCGAGACGTACAACCTCTCGATGGACATTCTGGAGCGAGCCGAGGAGTCGCTGTTCGAGGAGTACCGCGGCAAGGTGCCCAGCGGGCTCGCGAGTTCGCTCGGCGACGTCGAGGCGGAGAGCACCATCGAGGTCGACCGGGCCGATAGCGAGGAGTTCGACTTCGCCGGCGAGGTCGACGACGGGGTCGAGGAAGACGAGTGGGAACTCGGCGACGGCTCGACCGAGTTCGCTTCCGAGAGCGAGGCCGACGACGGCAACGAGCCGGCGTGGCTCAACGAGGACACCGGCTTCGATATCGGCGGCGACGACGCCGCGAGCACCGCCGACGCCTCGGCCGGCGAGAGCAGCGACGCCGCGACGGCCACAGCGTCGGCGGCCGAAACGGAGACCGCAATCACGACCGCGGAAGCCGAGCCAGACAGTGTGCCGTCGTCGACCTCGAGTTCGGGAGGGTCGGCGGCGGACGCCACCAGTGGGGACGGAGCTGCCGGATCCGGGGACGGTGGGTCGACGGTAATGCCCTCGGAAGACGCTGAGGACGGCGATTTCGCAGGGCTGTTCGACGACATGGGCGAGACGATCGACGAACTCGACGATCCGGAGACCGGCCAGCCGAACGCGGGCGGCGGGTCAGCGGGCGGGCAGCCGGACACCTCCGGGTTCGATACGATGTTCCCGGAGGACGATCTCGATTCGATCTTCGATCCGGAGTCGTCCGATACTGCTTCCGACGCCGATTTCAGCGACCAGCTGGACGGCACTGAGCCGGCTGCCGACGACCACGAACGGCCGACGATCGACGTCGGTGAGGGCAGCAACGACGGCGACGCGGATCAAGCGGATGCTACCAGTGATCCAGGCGGTACTGCCGATACTGACTCCCCCGCAGGCGATGAGTCGGCAGCGGCCGCGCCCGAGCCACCGACGATAGATGTGGGCGACGAGTCCGACGACGGCGATGAGGATTCGGGGGGCGACGCCGAACCGATCGCTGGTGCACCGCCGGAGTCCGACGCGGAGTCCGAACGCGACCCCGAACCAGTTCCCGGACGGAGTCCGGATACGGAACCGCCGGGGTCCGACCCGTCGTCGGTAGCCGACGAGCAAGCTGTCGACGATGCCGAATCGGCGTCTCCAACCGATAGCGACGAGGATGAGAGCGGCTCTATCTTCGGCGACGAGTCGAACTCGGTCTTCAGCGACGACGAGGACGAGAGCGATGACGGAGGCTCGCTGTTCGACGATACGGACGAGAGCGGCGACGAAGAATCGATTTTCAGCAGCGACGACGGTGACGAAGATGCGGCCGAGAACGACGGGAGCATCTTCGCCGCCGACGAAAGCGACGAGGACGACGCATGAGCCTCCAGACTGACAGCGGTAGCGGCTCGGGGGTGTCGGCCTCATCCGACGCGCTCGGTGATCGGTTCTATCCCCTCTACGAACGGCTGTTCGGCGACGACAGCGAGTTCGTCGCCGACGTCGAGACGAAACTCGCGCAAGCCCGGATGACCGACACCGTCGAACTCTACCTCTCTCGAGCGCTCGGGATCGGCACCATCAGTGGGCTGAGCCTGTGGGTACTCGGGTTGATGCTCGGCTACGGCCTCTTTGCTACTGGCATCATCGAAGTCGGGACTGTCCTCGGTATCCCGATCAGTAACGAGCAACTGCTCGAAATCGTCGTCGCGCTTCGCATGCCGGCACTGGTCCTGTTTACCGGGCTCCTGTTCGGGTCGATCGGCTTCGCGATGGGGTTCGGATCGATGGTCGCGATTCCCTACTCGCGTGCCTCGGCCCGCAAGCGCGAAATCAACATGCTGTTGACCGACGCGGTCTCTTTTATGTACGCCCTGTCGGTCGGTGGGCTCAACCAACTCGAGATCATCGAGGCGATGGCCCAGGCCGACGACACCTACGGCGAGGTCGCAAAGGAGTTCCAGAGCATCGTCAAGGAGACGGAGTACTTCGACATCGACTACCGGACGTCGATCCGAAAACAGGCCCTCGAGACCCCGAGCGACGACCTCTCGCAGTTCTTGACCGACATGCTCTCGATCGTCAACAGCGGCGGGGACATGGAGAGCTTCCTCGAGGACAAGAAGGAAAAACACATGCGGACCGCAAAGCAGGAACAGGAGCTCACGCTCGAGACGCTCGAGCTGTTCGGCGAGATGTACATGACACTGTCGCTGTTCCCGCTTCTGCTGATCATCATCATGGTCGTCATGAAGATGATCCCGAACGCGAGCGTGACGAATCAGATGCTGTATATGGTCGTCTACGGCCTCATTCCGATGATCGGCGTCGGGTTCATCGTTCTCGTCTCGACGGTCAAACACGACGAACCCGGCGACGGCTACCTCTCGATGGGGAACACCGAGCAGCGAACCGAAACCGGACAGGAGGGCGGGCTGCTGAGCCTGGGACTCATCGAGCAGTTCACTGGTGACCACAGCGTCTTCGACCGGATCAAGAACCGCGAGGGGACCTACGAGACGATGGAAGTCCTGCGGAAGCCCCATCTCTTCTTCCGTGACCATCCGCTGGTGACCCTGGCGTTGACCGGTCCCCTTGCGCTGGTGATCGTCGTCACGGCCATGGTCAGCGGTTCGGCGCCGACGTCGTGGCAGGGAATGCTCGACAGACCGATCTGGGGGACGGTCATCTACGTCTACCTACCGCTGTACATCACCGCGATCCCGTTGGCGATCTTCCGCGAGTGGAACGTCCGCCACCGCAACTCCGTCGTCAACAAACTCTCCGAAGACCTCCGCAAACTCTCGAGTTCGAACGACACCGGGCTGACGCTGCTCGAGTCGCTCAAGGCGGTCTCCGACACGACGAGCGGTAAGTTGGCTCGCGAATTCGAGATGATGCACACGAAGGTCAACTACGGGACGAGCCTGAAGGAGGCGCTCATCGAGTTCAACAACAAGTACCATATTCCGAGACTCGCCCGGACGACGCGCCTGATAACCGAAGCGCAGGAGGCGTCGAACCAGATTTCGGACGTTCTCCGGACGGCCGCACGAGCGAGCGAGAATCACGACGATATCGAACGCGAGCGCAAGTCCCGGACCCGGATGCAGATCGTGATCATCATCATGACGTTCATGACCGTGCTCGCGGTGATCGCGATCCTCAAGACCCAGTTCATCGACACGATGGCCGGCCTCAACGCCGGCAGCAGCTCCGGTGCCAGTTCCAGCGCAAGCGGTGCCGGCGGCAGTGGGATGCAAGGCGGCAATCTGAGCGAGAACATCGACGTCGACATGCTGTCGGTGTTGTTCTTCCACGCGGTGACGCTGCAGGCGATCATCTCCGGGTTCATTTGTGGCTACATTCGCGACGCCGACCTGCTGAGCGGGCTGAAGTACGCGATCGGACTGTCAGCAGTCGCGCTCATCGGCTGGACGCTGGTGGCCTAACATGACTCGGAACCAGACGCACGACCGAACGCGGCGTCAGGGAAAACGGACCCGACGGCCGCGGACGATCTCGATCTCGCTCGACGAGCGGGCACAGACGACACAGGACTTCGCCGTGGGAATCGGCATCTTCCTGCTGGCGATCGCCTTCGTCTTCACGTTTCTGCCGTCGGTCATCACGCCCTTCGACTCGTCGATCGGCGGGGCGGAGACGGCACAGGCCGACCGAGTCGCGGATTTGATCGTACAGAATACCTCGATCAACGGGAACAACATCAGTGAAAGCGGATTTCAGGCGTATACTGACGATAACTTGACCGCCGAACTGGGCCTCCGGAACGCCAACGGCAACACGATCGATCAGGTGAACGTGAGCGTAGAGTATCTCGGCAACGACACCGTCGTCGGGCCACCAAGCAATTGGACTGGCGGAGCGGAGTACGACGACCAGTCGGCTGCCAGTGCAGCACGAATAATCACGACGGACGGTTCCCGCTGCGAACCGGCCTGTCGACTCGTCGTGAGAGTTTGGTGATTGCATGTACGGACCAGATACCACACCCAAAGACGATGACGACCGCGGACAGGCGTACACACTCGAGGGATTCATCGGCGCGATGGTGGTCCTGATGGCCGTCCTGTTCGCGCTGCAGTCCGTCGTCATCACGCCGACGACCGGCGGATTGGCCGATCGGACGGCCCAGTTACAGATTCAACAGGAAGTACAGGACTCCCTCGTCGTCTCGAGTCAGGATGGCAATCTTTCGGAAATCGTCCGAAACTGGGCGGGCGGCGGCGGATTCGAGGATACGAGCCAACCCCCAGCGCCCGACGAGAGCAACGAGACCTACTCCGTCGATCAGTTCGCGAACGAATCCGATCTTGGACAAATCCTGAAAGAGCGGTTCGGCGAAAACGGCTGGACGTACAACGTCGAACTGTACGCCGAAGGCGGCGAAGAGCGGACGCTCGTCTATCAGGGCAGTCCCCCCGCGAGCGCCCTGACTGCGAGCTACACCGTCACGCTGTACGACAACCAGACCGTGACGTCGGACACCTCGAGCGACAAGCTACACGAAACGAACGGTAGCGAACGAATGATTCCGCGTGAGTACGGCGACGATACACCGCTGTACAACGTCGTCGAGGTTCGGGTGATCATATGGTAAGCGACGGCGACGACCGCGCGCAGTTACTCCTGATCGGTGCGATCACCCTCGCGTTCATCATTCTCGGCGTCGTCGTCGTCTTCAACGGCGTCCTCTACACGGAGACGCTCTCTTCGGGGGGTACGAGCCAGAGCGCGAGCAACGCCGACGCGGTCGAACTCGAGGTCGAACAGGGCGTCGGGTGTCTGCTCAAGGAGGTCAATAATGATACCAGTACAATATCTCTCCTCGATGATCACGCTGAAGATAACATCTCGACGTTCAGCGACTCGTACCGGAATCGAACGGTCCGCTCAACGTCAGCTGCAGTGACTGTCAGATACGATGGCATAAACATAACTGGCTCGATAGATGACGTGAACATAATCGTCACGTACGACACGAACGAGCTTCACTTCAAGCGGGAAATGACCGTTGGTCCAGGTGACTGTCCGACATGAGAGCTATGATTCACCGAAGTACCGAACGGGACCGTGCGGTGTCGATTTCGATCACCCACGTCCTGACGCTCGGCATCACGACGATCCTCATCGCGATGCTAGTGACCAGCGCCGGGACCATGCTCGAGACCGAAACGAGTCGAAGCACCGAATCGTCGCTCGAGACGATCGGCGAGCGACTGGCCGACGAGATCGGCAACGTCGATCAGATCGGTTCGGGGGCGGAAAACGTGACCCTCACGACGGAACATCCGCGGACGGTCGCGGGCTCGCGGTACACCGTCGAGTTGCTGGAGAGCGGCGATTGTGCCGAGTCACCGTTACTCGACGGCAGCACTGACTGCGTGAAACTGACCGCAGACGGCGCTGACACCGTCGTTTACGTCCCGATAAAGACCGAAACCGACATCGACTACGGCAGTTCGGCGTCCGGCGGGACGATCACCATCGTCTACGAAAGCAGTGAGATATCGATCGAGGACGGAACCTAATGAAACGAACACGCCGACAGACGACGGGATCGACTCGAGACGACGACCGCGCCGTCTCCGACGTACTCGCGTTTATCCTCGTCTTCGGGATCATCCTCAGCTCCGTCGCTTTGCTGGCGACGGTCGGCTTCCAGTCGATGCGCGACTACCAGGAAGGCGAGCAGTTGCGCAACGCCGAACGGGCGATGGAGGCGCTCGCGGTGAACTTCGATTCCGTCCTGCGTCAGGACGGTGTGGAGAAGCGATACGGTGAACTTTCGCTTCGAGAGGGGACCGTTTCGACCGGATCCTCGGGGACGAATCTCACGATCTTGGTCGACGGGAATGAACTCAGTGGGAATGCAGGTAACGTCACAGCCGATCCCATCGATCTCGGCGAGTTCACATATGAAACCGGTGACACCACCATCGCCTACGAAGGCGGCGGGGTCGTTCGCGCCGGGGAAACCGGCAGCGCCGTCGTCAAGCGACCGCAGTTGACGTGTCGGCCCGAAAGCGACACCGTCGTCATCTCGGTAATTGCGGTCGACGCGAGCGATCGGTCGATTCTGAGCAGCGATGGAATCGGAGTCACGATGACCGAACGCCAGCGCGAAACGCAGATCGAAGACGGGGTGACGAACGTCTCGGTCAGACTGGACACCACCTACGAACGGGCGTGGAACGCGTCGCTCCAGCGATCCGGCTGGGAAACGACGGGATCGGCCAGCGGGGACATTCTCGCCACGTGTGAGGACACCGGGAGTTATCAGGTCGATCGAGTAGTTATAACGGTCGTCGAAGCGGACGTCAACTACTGACTGCATCGATCACCTGCGCCGGTGCAGAACCGCGTTATTCCCAATCGCCGGTGAGCATCGCCCGCAAGCCGGCTCGAGCGGCCAGCGCTTCGATTCGGCCGGCGCGTTCCTCGACGGAGCCTGCCGTGGCGAGATAGAGGCCGTTCGAAAGCTGTTTGGGCTGAGCCATCGACGAGCCGTCGGCGTGCACGGGCTCCGCGTTCAGCACCGTCTTTTCGGCGTCGTCCGGGCTCCAGGGAACCTCGACGCCGGCGAGTCCTCGCTCGAGGAGGTAGTCGGCGGCCTGGACGAGCGCGCCGGCGGACGTCGAGTGGCCGACCGCGCCGATCGAGCCGCGGTCGTTGAAGAACCGAACGACGTACTCGCCGTCGCCACCCTCGTCGTCGGAAATCGGGGGCGCTCGGCTCGGATCGTCGCCTCGAGCGTCAGTTGTCGGTTGAGGCCCGTCGTCGACGCCGCGATCGTCGGTCGCGGTCGTCGCGTCGGACTCGGTCGCGGTCGTCGCGTCGGACTCGTTCCCGTTCGTTGCGCCGGACTCGGCATCGGCGCTCGCGTCCGCACCGTCCGTCCGTTCCGTGGCGTCTGAGTCTGTATCGGTACCGTCGCCGATACGAGTTCGTTCCCCGGCACGTTCCGATCTGGTCGTCCACTCACGATCGGCGACCGTCGATCCGCCGTCGTCGGTGATCGTCGATTCGTCGAACCGTATCGAGACGTCGTCCGAATCGTCGGCGCGCGCCGGTTCGCGCTCGTCGTCGGCGAACGCGACGACGAGCCGGTCGAGAAAGCGATCCGTCGCGGACTCGAGTTCGTCGGCGTAGACGTCGCCCTGAACCGTCGCATCCGCGAGTCGATCGACGATCGACTCGACCAGCGCCGGCCGTTCGACGGCGAGCTGGCGGGCGACGTGGTCCCGGGCGTGGTGTTCGAGGCGACGCTCACAGGCCGCTCGCGAGTGGTCGGCGACGACCGAGTCGGCGTCGGCGAGTTCGGCGACGGAGAGGGCGTGATAGTCGACATCCGTCGTGCCCGACAGAAGGAGATACTGGCGTCCGTTCGTGTAGATCGCGCGGTCGACGCCGGTCCACGCCATGGCTGCTCGGAGGGCGTTCGCTCGCGATTCGTCCAGCGAGTCGTCGTACGATTCGACGGCGACGAACAGCGCCGGGACCGACTCGATCGTCGGGACGTACTCGAGGTGCGTCCCGTCGACGGAGCGGTCCGTCACGCAGACGTCGGCGAGGTCCCAGCCCAGCGTCTCGAGGAAGGGTTCGACGAGCCAGGTTCGGGTGTCACCCAGATCGGCGGGCGGCGAAGCGTCGACCATTGCCGCGGCGCGGGCGACGAACGAGCGGAGGTCGAGCGAAGGCATTCGTGGGGAGTATTCGTCGGACGATCATGTAACACCCGGTCGTCGTTCGACCTGCAAACCACGTCGGGTCAGGGTTACTGGCTCGAGTTCGCGCGTCGGTCAGATTGCCCGGCGTTCGTCTCCCTCATCTCGCGTTGATAGATACGCAGACGGGCTTCGCGGACGGTGAAGGCGGACTTGAGGTTCGGTGGAATCGTCTCGGCCTTCCCGATGACGAGGTAGCCGGCCGGCCGGAGCGACCGGGCGATGGTATCGAGCATCGACTCCTTGTAGGCGTTGTCGATGTAGATGAACAGGTTCCGACAGACGACGAGGTCGAAGCCGGATTTGGGCTCGTCGTTGATCAGGTCGTGGCGCTGGAAGCGCACGTTTCGTCTCACGTTGTCGCAGACCCGGTAGGTCCGCCCGTCGACGTCGAGGTACTGGTGATAGTCGTCGAGATACGAGAGCTGTTCGTCGAGATCGACGGTTCGGGATTCCTCGTAGACGCCGGCTCGAGCCGTCTCGAGGGCCGGTTCGCTGATGTCGGTGCCGAGGACGTAGACGGCGGAGCCGTCGATCTGTGGGTCGTCGCGAGCGAGCATCGCCAGCGAGTACGGCTCCCGGCCGTCCGCACACGCGGCGCTCCAGACGCGGACGGTGTCGGTCGTCGCGGTGAGCTGCCGGAGGACGGTCCGGATCCCCGACCAGACGTCGGGGTTTCGAAAGAAGCCCGTGACGTTGATGCTCAACGCCTCGAGCAGTTCCGCCTGTTCGTCGGGGTCGTTCCGTAGTATGTCGAAATAGGCGTCGTAGCTCTCGCTTTGCGTGCGGCGCATCCGCGAGGAGATGCGCCGATCGAGGTAACTGTCGTTGTAGTGGCTCGTCGCGAAGGCCAGTTCGTCTTCGACGAACGCGAGGATGTCGGCGAAGGTGTCGTCATCCGTTCGGTCCGGTGTATTGTCGGCGTCGCCAGCGCCGTCGCCGATCACAGCTCCGTCACTCCGTTGTCATTGTTCGACGATTTCACCGTGAGCGTGCCCGACCCGGGAGTAAACTCGACGGTCCGGCCGTATTCGCCGCCCACGTCTTCGGCCTCGAGGGGAACGCCCAGCTTCTCGAGTTCCTCCCTCGCGGCGGCGATGTTTCGCTGGCCGACGCCGTCGCCGAAACTCTCGAACTCGAACATGTCGCTGCCGCCAGCGATCTTCGCTTCGACGGTGGTGTAGTTGGCGCCCTGTTCGACCATTCGGCGCAGCAGCGCGCGGATGGCCGTGTCGGCGTACTTGCCGGGTTTGCGTTCGCTGTTGTCCGCGGCGTCGCCGTCGGGGAGCATAACGTGAGCCAGCCCGCCGATCCCGGAGTTCGGATCGTACAGGGCGATCGCTAAACAGGAGCCGAGCCCGTAGGACTTGAGCGTGTCGTCGCCGTCGCTGACGACCAGCTCGGAGATGCCCACCTGGACCGGCGTCGGTGCACCTGGTTCGGTTCCGTAGGTTTTCATGCGTTATCGACTTCCTGGAACTCCGCCGTCGTCGGTGTCTCTTCGATCCGATCGACGTCCAAGTTGTTCAGCGCCCGTTCCAAGTCCGATTCGTCCGGGATCGCGTACACTTCACAGTCGAACTCGCGACCGTCGGCGACGACGACCGTATCGAAGACGAACGCGAAGTCCTGGTTCTCGCCAAGCTGAATAATGACGGGGTCGACGGCGGCAGCGCCGATGTCGTGGATGAACTCCGGCGTCGAGTGATCGATCGTCGTATCGAGGACGTTCGCCCAGCCGTCGAGGAAGCCACTGGCCATGATGTTTCCCAGCTCCTTGATCGCGCTGGTCCCCATCTCACCGAAGCCCTCTTCGTCGACTTCCATCGGGACCATCGCGTCGACGATCTCGTGGGCCGACTCCTCGTCGAACAGGAAGAGGAGATAGCCGCTCGGCATCCCGTCGAACTCGAAGGCCACCCCGACGAGTTTCTCGTTTGCGACCTGCTCGGGGATCGCCTCGAGCGAGACGAAGTTCAGCCGGCGGATTTCGACGCTCGTATCGATCCCGGTCAGTGTGGTCGCGGTCTTGGCGACCTCCTCGGCCCCGCGTTCGGCCATCCGGTCGAAGCCGTCTAGCTTGTCGTACTCGATGCCGTCGCTGGTGCGCAGACGCTCCAGGAGCTTCGAGAGCGACTCGCGTTTGGGGAAGAGGTAGTGGCTGAAGCCGACCTCGGTCCCGACGGTCTCGATCCGGCTCTGGAAGAGCAAGGCGAGGTCGTCGTCGGCCGGGGCCTCGTCGATGTCGCCGAAGAACGGTTCGGCGGTCTGGCCCTCGACGAACTCCGGCGTCGAAACGTCGATGACCGCCTCGAGCACGTCGGCCCAGCCGTCGATGAACCCACTGTTCATGATGTGGCCGACCTCCGTCGTTGCACTTTTCGTCATCTCGTCGAACCCCTCGAGTTCGTCGACGTCGGCGTCGACGTCCGCCTCGGGACCGGCTTCGGCGAGCAGCGTCTGGACGATCCGAAGTGCGTTCTCGCGCTCGAAGACGACGACCGAGTAGCCCTCGATCGCGCCCGTCAGCTTGACCCGGACGCCGACTTTCTCGGTCGAGTCCTCGAAGTCGCGTCGGATCTCCTGGCCGCGCATGAAGTTGAGTTTCGTCACGCCGACCTGCGTCTCGACGCCTAACATGTGTGTGAGTCGGCCCGCCGCCAGTCCGGCACCTTCTCGAGCCATCCGGTAGAACGTACCGAGCGCGTTGACGTCGAGTTTCATGCGGGCTGGACTTCGATGCCGTTGACCATTTCGACGAACTCGGCCAGGTCCGGGAAGGCGTAGATTTCGGCTTCGATCTGATAACTTGGCACGGACAGATCCGAGTCGAAGAACAGGGCGAGATCGTCACCGCCCAGACTGGCCGTTCGGGTGACGATGTCACCGGCCGGCGCGTAAACGAGCTGTGGCGCGGCGATATCGATCGCGCGGCCGAGTACGTCCGCCCAGCCGTCGATGAACCCGCTAGCCATCATGTTGCCCATCTCCTCGACGGCGCTTCTGGCCATCTTCCCGGAGACGTCGCCCATATCGTCGACAACGTCGCGCAGCATGATCGCAGTGATCTTCTTCGCGCTCGCCTCGGGGAAGAGAATGAGGATGTGTCCGTGGGGTGGATCGAGCAACCGGACGCGGACGCCGACCCGCTTACCGCCGTCGAGCTGGGACTCGATGTCCTCGACGTCGATGAAGTTGGTTTTAGTCACCTCCATCTGGGCATCCTCGCCCGTTAGTTTGCTCATGTTGTCGGCAACGCCGTTCGTCCCGACCTTCGCCATTTCGTTTATGAAGCTCAGCTTGCGTATGTCGACCATCATCGTCATGATTTCCTCCGTAGGGTTGGGTGTTCGCGTTCGTTCATAGTGTCGTCACATCAAGAATGTTGACTACCTCTCCCCGTCCCCGCACCGTTGCACCGCTGAGCCCCGGCACGCCGCTCATGAAGCCTTCGAACGGCTTGACGACGACCTCCTGCTGGCCGTGGACGCGGTCGCAGTGCAGGGCCACCTCACGGACGTCGCCGCGGATACGGACGACCATCCCGTCGCCGTTCGCTCCGGGAGCTGGCGTCTCGAGGACGTCTGCGAGCGGGATAACGGGTAAGTCGCCGTCGTCGCTCGGGAGAACGGACTGCTCGCCGGTCGACTCGAGTGCGCTGGCCGACTCGATGTCGCTGACGGCCTTGGTCGGGACGCCGAACTCCTCACCGCCGCTCTCGACGAACAGAATGTCGTCGATCGCGACCGTCACGGGGAGTTCCATCGTGACGGTCGTCCCCTCGCCCGCCTCGCTGTCGATCGCGACCGTCCCGTCTAAGTCCTCGATCGTCCGTTTGACCACGTCCATGCCGACGCCGCGGCCGCTGATATCGGTCACTTCGTCGACCGTCGAGAGACCGGGATGGAAGATGAGTTCGTACGCTTCCTCGTCGGGCAGATCGACCGCCTCGGACTCCTCGAGGACGCCGGCATCGACTGCCTCGGCTCGCAGTCGATCGGGGTCGAGCCCGCTCCCGTCGTCCTCGACCGAGATCGTCACACGATCTCGGTCGCGGTCTGCGTGGACCTCGACGGTCCCTTCGCGGGGTTTGTCCGCCTCCTCGCGCTCCTCGGGTGGTTCGATTCCGTGGTCGACGGCGTTCCGGACAAGGTGGATCAGCGGGTCGCCGATCCGGTCGAGAATACTCCGATCGAGTTCGACGTTCTCGCCGTTCATCTCGAAGGCGACCTCTTTGTCCTGATCGCGAGCGATGTCGCGGACGACCCGCGGCAGGCGATTGGTCACGGTCTGGAGCGGCACCAGTCGGATGTCCATGACCGTCTCCTGGAGGTCCGTCGTCAGCTCCGACAGCGCGTCGAGTTCCGTCTCGAGGGCGTCGTTGTCGCCGTCGGCGTCGGCCGCGTGTCGGAGGCGGACGCGACTCGTGACCAGCCCCTCGACGAGGGTCAACAGCGAGTCGATCTGTTCGACGTCGACTCTGACGGACTGAATTTCGTCGGCCTGGGTGTCGTCGTCCGTTCGGTCGTCCGTCTCGGGGACGGTGAGATCCGGAATCTCGAGGGACGGCTCCTCGACGGTCCGTACGACGTCGTCGGAATCGTCGTCGTCGGTCGAATCGTCACCGAACGAGGCCGATTCGGGACTCTCGTCGTCCGCACCCGATTCCGACACCGGCGAATCGAACCCCGCCGCGCCGACGTCGAACTCGTCGGTCCCGGCGAAAACCTCGTCATCGAGTCCCTCGTCGAAATCGTCGTCGAACTCCTCATCGAAGCCGTCAGCTGTCGATTCGTCGGCAAACTCGTCGTCGAACGTCGCGTCGGCTGTTCCCAAGCCGTCATCGTCGAACGCGTTAGTCCCGTCGTCCGACGAGTCGACATCGTCGAACGCTGCCGTGGGGTCGAAGTCGTCGGCGTCGGCTCCGAACGAATCGTCGGTTGCGGTATCGTCGTCCTCGGCCGTCTCGGCTGCTTCGGACTCGAGGTCGGCCTCGTCGCCCGACTCGTCACCCGCTGCATCGGGTTCCGTCTCCGGCAACTCGGACGCGTCGTCCGGTTCCGATGGAGCCTCCGATTCGGCCGGTTCCGCATCCGAATCGGCGACCACGTCCTCGGTCGCCGGTTCGATATCCGCCTCAGTCTCGTCGGGTTCGGCGTCTGTGGTAGCCTCCGCAGCCGTATCATCGGTCGTCGCCGGGCTATCGCCCTCGGCGATTTCGTCGTCGACCGTCGTCTCGGAACCGTCGGCTTCAGCAGCCTCGGCGGTCTCGTCGTCCGATTCGTCGATCGCTGCCTCCTCGAGGTCGGACTCGTCAGCGTCAGCCCCCTCGAGATCGGATTCGTCGCCTGCTTCGTCGACCGATTCGGACTCCGAGTCCGCCACCGCTGGCGTCTCGTCGCCTGTCGAGGCGTCTGCGGATGGCTCCGCCTCGGGGGTCTCAGTCGCCGTCGAGTCCGTGCTATCGGCGTCAGCTACATCGTCCTCGTCGTCATCGGCTGCTTCCTCGTCGTCGCTGGCTTCCGGTTCCGTCGTCTCGAGCGCGGACTCGACATCGGGATCGTCGCCCTCGCTCTCGTCGGTGTCAGGCTCGACGACATCGTCGACGAGGATGTCGTCGACCTCACTCTCGGACGGCACGTCGCCCTCGAGGAACGAGTCGTCGTCCGCCTCCTCGCCGAGGAGTTCGTCCATGCCGACTTCCTCTTCCTCGTCGAACTCGTCGAACTCGAGTTCGGCGAGTTCGTCCTGGAGTTCGTCGAAGCCGACCATCTCCACTTCGTCTTTGAGTTCGTTGAAGACCGCACTGGCGTCGTCGACGTCGTCGTCGGCGTCGGCCTCCGCGCCGGCCGTCGCGTCCTCGTCGGACGCGTCGGCGGCCTCCGACGGTTCGGCCGATGCCTCGGCGTCCTCGTCGAGCGACTCGGCCGGCGGTTCGCCCGGTTCGGCCTCGATATCGTCGTCCTCGAGCAGATCGTCGAACGAGCCGGCCTCGCCCATGTCCTCGAAGGCCGCGAGTTCGTCGTCGTCGACGTCTTCGACCATCTCGTCCAAGTCGTCGAACTCGGTGAACTCGTTGAGGAGGTCGTCGACCTCGAGGTCCTGAGCCTCCTCGGCCGAAATGTTGTCACCGGCTTCGACCTCGTCGAGCGTCTGTGATTCCTCGTCGGCCTCCGCGAACCGGTCAGTTACGTCGACGATTTCGAACTCGTTGACTTCTTCGACCGGCTCGAGGCCGGAGGTGATCGCAGCTTCGCCGACCGCGGTCGCGAAGACGGCATCGAAGCCGCCCTCGTACTCCGCGGCCTCGATCCGATCCTGTGACGGGTCGGTTCCGATCAGATCGAACGCGTCGATCAAGGCGTCGACGACCAGCTTGCCGTTGTTTACGCCCTCGCGCTCGGCGATGTCGAGTCGAACGAGGTAGACGTCGTGGTCGTCGTCTGTGGGCGGCTCGAACCGCGAACAGACGTCGTCGATCTCGTCGGCTGATGGCGCGGCGAACCCGGTCTCCCCCGCGCCGGGGGCGCTCTCGAGGTGTTCGCGGAGCGCCTGAATCGTCGCCGACGGATCGGTTTCGATCTCGCCGGTCGCAGCGACCTCGTCGATCATCGTCTCGAGTTCGTCGACGCCGTCGAAGACGATGTCCATCAACTCTGGCGTCACCTCGAGGTCGTCCCGACGGACGGCGTCGAGCAGGTCCTCGATCGCGTGCGCGAGGTCGCTGGCCGATTCCAGCCCCATCGCACCGCAGTTCCCCTTGAGGGTGTGTGCGATCCGGAAGATGTTCTCCATCGCCTCCTCGTCGTCGGGATCGCGCTCGAGGGTGAGCAAGGCGTTGTTCAGTTCCGTGATCCGTTCTTCGCTCTCCTGAACGAAGTCTGTGAGGTAATCAGTCATCGTTCTCACCGTCCGTCGTGAACGCGTCGACGATCGCGTCGGCGACGCCGTCGGCGGGCGCGATCGTATCTACGCAGCCCGTTTCGATTGCCTGACAGGGGATGCCAAAGACCGGACTCGTCGCCTCGTCCTGTGCGATCGTCTGCCCGCCGGCCTCCTTGATCGCCTCGATTCCGGCTGCGCCGTCGCGGCCCATCCCGGTCAGTACGACGCCACAGAGGGCGTCGGAAACCCGTTCGGCGGCGCTTTGCATCGTCATGTCGATCGCCGGGCGCACGCCGTGGATGCGCTCGCCGTCGTCGAGTCGCAGGCGCAGCGAGTCGCCGACGTTGCTCGTTACCTCGAGGTGGTAATCGCCTGGCGCGACTGCGACCTCGCCGGGCTCGAGTCGCTGACGATCCGTCGCCTCGGTCACGTCGTATGCACTGCGATCGTCGAGCCGTTCGGCCAGCCGCTCGGTGAAACCGGGTGGCATGTGCTGAACGACCAGCACCTTCGCCTCGAGATCGGCGGGAAGCCGACCGAACAATCGCTCGACGATCTTCGGGCCGCCGGTCGACGCCCCGATGACGACCGTCGGGGCGTCCGCACGCTCGCCGTCGACCGCGATCGGTGCCGACTCGTCGTGTTCGGCGTCTGAACCGAGCCCGGGCGATACGTCCGGTCCGGCCGTGCCGCGGTCGACGCTCGACTGGACGTCAGAACTGCCGCCGGCGACGGCGTTGCCGGTTACGGTCGTTTGCCCGGGGTTTTCCGCGCGGCCCGCGCCGGTCGCGTAAGCCGACGCCGCGGCGCGGGCGAGCGCAACCGACGAAACGTCCGCTTCGGCGAGGTCGTCGACTTTTTCGATGACCTCGTCGGTCAGGTGCGCGATGTTCCGTGAGCCCGAACCGTCGGGCTTGTGGAGAAAATCCACGGCACCGCGCTCCAACGCGTCGAGCGTGGCTTCCGCACCGCGTTCGGTGTGGACGCTGAGCATGAGAATTGCGGTCGGATTCGTCGCCATGATTCGTTCCACGGCGTCGATACCGTCCATTTCGGGCATCTCGACGTCCATCGTAACGACGTCCGGATCGAACGTGCCGGCGCGTTCGACCCCCTCAGATCCGTTCGCAGCCGTTTCCACGTCGTATCCGGCCCCAGTGAGCGCGTTGCCGATGACTGTCCGCATAAACCTCGAGTCGTCGACAACGAGTACTCGCGTCATGCCGCAACGACGTCTGAGAGGGCCTTTCTGACGCTGGGTTCTTCGAACGGTTTCGTGACGTAGCCGTCCGCGCCAGCCTTCACGGCGAGTTTCATTTTCTCACGCTGTCCGACGCTCGTACACATGATGACGCGGGCGTCCGGGTCGATCTTCTTGATCGCCGCGGTCGCCTTGATGCCGTTGCATTTGGGCATCACGATGTCCATCATGACGATATCGGGATCGTGTTCTTTGTACAGTTTAACGGCTTCTGCTCCGTTGGACGCCTCTCCGAGGATGCGGTAATCCTGCTCCAAGATCTGACGCAGTAGATTCCGCATAAAATGAGAGTCGTCCACGATGAGCACCCCTGTCGACATTCAGTAGTACACCAAACTCTGGTAGAGATACAACTACCATAAATGCTGTCTCTCGATTATCAGTCATGATAAGCGTCGAATACGCCCCGGAGAACCCGCTCAGGTCGGACTCTCGCGAACGGCCCGTCAGCGCCGGTCGTCCGCCTGACCCGACGCCAACAACAGTCGATCGACATCGACGAGCGGCGTTGCCGTGACGACGATCTCCTCGATCGAATCCTCCGACTCTACCCCACCTTCAGCGTCCTCCTCCGCGTCGGCTTCCTCGGTGGACTCGAGTTCGAACGTCTCGCCGACCGACTCGCCGAGTCCGCCACCGACGCCGCCAGCTGACGATAGCGCCGCGGAGCCACCCGTCCCGGCCGCGTGACCGGTGTCGGGGCCCGGTGTCGGTGCGGCGGCGTCGTCGGCCGATTGTTCAGCAATCACGTGGTCGACGTCGGCCTGCGGCTCTTGTTCCTGTCTGATGAGTGCGACGACCAGCGGGTGTGCGAGCGCATCGCCGTCGAATTCGCTGGTTTCGATCGCATGGCTATCGAGTACGTCACTCTCGGGAACGGTCTCGACGCCGATGACGTCGTCGACCCGGATCGCAGCCGACTGCTGATCGCTGGGTCGGTCGAGAACGAGCAGTCGCTCGCGCCCTGATCTGGATTCGGTCGTCGGGAAGTGGACGTGCGCATCGATAACCGCAGTAATCTCCCCGCGCAAGTCCATCAGTCCCTCGACCGCGGGCGGTGATCGCGGGACGCGAGTCAGCTCCGACGGTGGTTTCGTGATCGTCCGCACCGTATCGACCGGCAGCGCGAGTCGATGTTCGCCGACGCCGACGAAAACGAACTGAACGAGTTCTTCCGCCTCGCCCTCGTCGCCGTCCGTCTCGTGAGTCTGGTCGGCAGCGTCGATATCCGTTCCGAGAAGCTTTTCCGAGAGATCCGGGGCCATTGTCCTGTTCGTGTATCAGGTTCCAACAATAAAACGTTGACTCCACACTACATTCTCTCTTGCCGATATAATTTTATACGACATTATCACGGCCGGCTCGACGAGCGATGCACGGCTGAGCGGTCGTCGCCGAGGGGTGGAAAACACGTGCGACGACGGTCGGATTACAGATGACACGGGCGAAGCCCGCGGCTTCAGCCGTGGGAGGAGGTCAAAGTAGTCCCGGCGGCCCGCCGTCCGAATCGTCGTCGGCGTCGACGTCGATACCGAACTCCTCGCGTTGTTCCTGCAGTCGCTTGACCTGCCGGTAGTAGTAGCCGATCCCGAGCCCGCCCAGCAGGAAGGCGATCCCGATGAGTCCGAGGAACAGCGGGATATCCCGCGCGAGGTAGTACCGCAGCGATATCGTGCGGTCGGCCTCGATCTCCTCCCAGGAGAGTCGCTCCTGTCCGCTGACGACCTCCCGCTCGGCTCCATTGGGCGAGACGTCTCCGAACAGGAAGTTCCCCGTTCGGTGGTTCTCGGGTAGCGTTATCTCGTAGGAGCCGCCGACGTAAGCCGGAAGGGAGAAGCTCTTGCGCCCGGCTTCGCTCGAGAACGCGAGCGTCCCATTCTCGTCGGGCACCTCGACGGTAGTCGCCGAGCGTCCCTGGCTGACTTCGAGTTCGGACCCCGTCAGCTCGGTACCATTGGGATACCAGTAGCGGACGCTGTTGATCTGGAGCGGTTCGTCGCGGTAGATCGTCGACCGGTACAGCGATAGCTCCTCGGTCCCGTTGAGGTCGTAGACCGCCCGGAACTCGCCGCCGTTGATGAGATTACCGCCCTCGATTTCGATGGCGACGTCGGCGTCGCTGTCCCGCAGGTCGCTGTAGTTCCCCTCTTGGTCGAGTTGCTCGTCGGAGATGCCGCCGAAGAACGCGGTACAGCCCGCTCCCATCGCGAGGAGCGCGACCGCGATCATCCCGAGAACGAGTCGTCGATTCATGCTATGGAACGACACAGCGGAGCTCCGCCGGCAGGTATTCCCCGACGCTGGCGAGCAGTCCCGGCGGGTCGGTGTCTTCGGTACAGATCACGCTCTGCTCGAGAAGGCCGAGCCGCTCGACGGTGACGTAGTCCTGAGCGTGGCCCGCGCGATTGAGCGTCGCCCGTACTTCCGCTCGAGTAGCGCTGTTGACGTTGAGGCGGCCGTCACCCCGAGACCACTCGTAGAGTCGGTCGCGTTCGGCGTCGGCGAGTCGAGAGGGGGCGCCGGTTCCCTCACCCCCGTAGACGAACCGCAGCGGCATGTGCTGGACGAGCCCGTACCGGTCGCGGATCTGCGTCGCGGTTCCTGGGCCGAGCCCGAGTTCGTCCGTCGGAATCCGCACGCCTTCGCCCTGTCCGGCATCGAGAACGAGCCCGTCTTCGTCCCAGGACTCGAGCGTCCCGACGTAGGTCTCCCCGGCCTCGAGATCGGGGACGATCTCGCCGAACTCCTCTCGGAGGGCGTTGCGCGCGACGACGGCGTCCTCGCCCTGAATCGTCACGGACGGAAAGTCGTCGTGGCGCACGCCGAGTTCGAACTCCACGTCCAGGTCGCCGATCTCGTTGTCCACCAGCGACCGCAGCGAATCCAGCGACCGCTCGCGGGCGTCGCCCTCGACGTACAGTTTGGTTGCGAGTACGACCATCAGGCGTCCGCGTCGATGTTGAGTTCGTCCTCGAGGGCGTCGAGGCGGTCGTCCATCGCGGTGACCAGGCGGTTGTTGTCCATCGATTCGAGCGGCGAGCCGCATTCGGGGCACTCGAAGCCGAAGTCCATCGCTTCACCGAACTCGAACCGGATCGAGCAGATCTCACAGAGGTAGAACTCGTGGTTTCGCTCGTACTCGCGGCGGTCCGATAGGGCCTCGTGGAGCCGGTACATCTCCTCCTCGAGATTCTCCGGGATGTTGTCGTACTCGAACGTCCAGAGGTAGGTCAGCCATCCCGAGTCCTCGTCGCGCAGCCGCCGATACGTGGCGAGATCGTTCTCGTAGAGTATAAACAGCGCGCGCCGCACGTCGTTCAACTCGAGGTCGAGTTCCTCCGCGAGCTCCTCGTCGGTCACCTCCCCGTCCGGGGGTGCCGCCGCGACGGGCATCCCCTTGGGACCGACCAGCTCGTGCAAATATTTCTGGATCACCGGGTCCTCGAGCAGGTCCTCAAAAGCCATTACCTACGTGTAACGGCATGAAGCCATTAAGTCTTATCAAGTGCTCTGCCCTACTGAGTCGGGATTCGGGGGGTCGGCATCGCGCTGGACCGAGAAACCGCCGTGCGGTGGCGCGCGCTGTGCGACGGTTCGCCGACTCGTGATGCCGAAAACGCGACGCGTTTTCGAGTAGCTCGGAAGACGCGAGGGGTCTTCCGGTGGATGAGCGAGCGACCAGACGGAGCGAGCGTTAGCGCGGGACCGACGGTCCCGCGAACCATACGAACGGGCAGTGCGCGGCGCAACGCGCCGCGGCTGTTGGGACGGTAGAACCGTCCCGCAGCCCCGTGAGTAGAAATCGGCTGGGGAGGGCGTGGAGATCCCTCGTACCCACGACAGCAGAACGCTCGTCGTCTTACCAGAACTGATGAGACCGTGCTCAAGTCGGGGCAAATTCTGCCACGAGAGCGGTGAATCCGAGCGCCGTCGGCGTGTTCGGGCGCGACGTTTATGGTGATGGGTGGCACTTCTCGAGACAATGACTACCGATGCCTCCTGCGGAACCGTTCGGGCCGACCGGGCCCGCTCTCGCATCCATCGCCTCGAATTCGAGGTCCCCTGGCCCCCGAAACACGTCGCCGCCTATCTGCTCGAGGGGCCGGAATCGATCCTCGTCGACGCGGGCGCGCCGGGCGAGGTCGGCCAGTCGGAACTGCTCGAGGGCCTCGCCGAGATCGACCGCGAGCCCGCCGACGTCGACCACGTGCTCGTGACCCACGTCCACAGCGATCACATCGGCCAGCTCCCCGCGCTCAGGGAGGCCGGCGCGACGATCCACGTCCCGAAGGCGGCGCTGTCGCGGCTCGAGCGCGACCTCGAAGCGGCTCGAGCGGAAATGTGGGAGGCAGCGACTGCGGCCGGCTATCGCGGCGACGACCGCGAGGAGATCGTCGACGAGGAGATCGACGAGATCGGACGGGACCGGCGGTTGATCGACCTCGAGACGGCTCGAGCCGTCGATCCGACCGGACGCTTCACTGTCGGCGGGCGCGAGTTCCGCGCCTTCGAGACGCCGGGTCACGAGATCAACCACCTCTGTTACGAGACGACGCTCGAGGGGACGACGGTGCTGTTCGCCGGCGACGCGCTCATCGAGCCGTTCCGAGCCGGTGCCTTTCAGGTCGGTATCGACGACGGCGCGTACGAGGCCGTCGACGACTACTACGCGGCGATGGACCGGCTGAGCGAGACCGACGCGACGCACGTCTTCCCCGGCCACGGCCCGTCGTTCGAGGAGACACAGCGGGTCATCGAGACCACCCGCGACCGACTCGACGAACTGCTCGAGGAGACCCGAGCGGCAACCGCGGTGATCGAACCCGCCACGCCGCTGTCGATCGCGAAAGAGCGCGCGGGCACCGTCCGTCACATGGCACCCGTGCTCGACACGCTCGGGGCGCTGGGTACGCTCGAAAGACGGGACGAAGTAACGTACGAAATCGACGACGGCGTTCGGTACTACGAGACGACGTAGGCCGTCTCGAGTAGGTCACTGATCAGGTATCATCGGCGGTTTCGAGCGCCGTGTCGCAGTGCTTGCAGCGGACACTGTCGGTTTCGCTCGGGGACCCGCACTCGGAGCAGTTGATCCGAATCGGCGGCTCGCTGTCCCACGAACTCACCGCGAGAGCGACGAGAACGAGAATCCCGAGCGCCAGCCACCCGATTGGAGTGAACGCCAGAAAGACAAACAGTATGTACGCGACGACCGTGAGTGTCGGGATTCCGATAATCACGCACAGTATCTCTCTAGACGCTTCGTACATGAATTCTCGTGCATGTGGTTGGATTATATAATTCGATTGCACGAAGTCACGACCTGCGGCTGTGTAGCTTCAGGCAGATTCTCGAGAGGGCGCTGACCGATCGCGGGCGGGAGAGGTGTGCGAGGGCATACCGTTTTGGCGGTGACGGCGCTCTGTGAGGCGCAAGAATAGTCGAACGATGAGCCCGCCCCGCGTTAGTCCGGTCGTGGTGAATCGTCGTTACTCCGTTTCGTCCTCGAGCTTGAACTTCTGGATCTTCCCGCTCGTCGTCCGCGGGAGTTCGTCGATGAACTCGATCTCGCGGGGGTGTTTGTAGCTGGCTACCTCCTCGAGACAGAACTCCTTGATCGCCTCGTCGGTCACGTCGCTGCCGGGTTCGACGCCCTCGGCCGGGACGACGAACGCCTTCGGCACCTCGTTGCGCCGCTCGTCGGGCACGCCGACGACGGCGACGTCGGCGACGGCCTCGTGCTCGAGCAGGAGGTTCTCGAGTTCGCTCGGATAGACGTTGTAGCCTGCGGTGTTGATCATGTGCTTTTTGCGGTCGACGATCTCGTAGTAGTTGTTCCCGTCGCGGCGAGCGATGTCGCCGGTACGGAAGTAGCCGTTCTCGGTGAATGCGGCCTCCGTTGCCTCGGGTAGGTTGTGGTAGCCCGTCATCACCTGCGGCCCGCGGACGACGAGTTCGCCTTCCTCGCCGGGTGCGACTTCGTCGCCGGACTCGTCGACGATCTTGCAGTCGGTCATCCGCAGAGGCTGGCCGATCGTACCGTGTTTCAGGCCGAACGTCGACCCGCTCTGGGTGTGGGTCGCCCCGTGGGTCTCGGTGAGGCCGTACCCCTCCGAAATGTCGACGCCCGCGGTCTCCTCGAACCGCTCCTGGACCGCGGTCGACAGCTTCGCGCCGCCTTCGGAGGCCGCCTCGAGGCTGGTCAGATCGTACTCACCGAAGTCGTCGGAATCGACCATGTCGGCGTACATCGTCGTCACGCCGACGAAGTGGGTGATCCCCTCGTCCTCGATGAGTTGCATGCACTCCTGAGCGTCCCACTCGAGCGCGCTGCGGAAGTAGAGCCGCCCGCCGCCGACCAGCGGCTGGAGGGCGGTGTGGGTAAAGCCGGTGATGTGGTACAGCGGCAGCCAGGTGAGGCTGCGAACCTCCTCGGGTTCGACGTCGACGTTCGAGGCGACCAGCGGCCACATCAACTGCGCTCGCGTGTTATCGTGGGTAAGCTGGACGCCCTTCGGGTCGCCCGTGGTCCCGGAGGTGTACGGCAGCAGGGACACGTCGTCGCCGTCGCGGTCGACCAGCGTCGGCTCGCCGCGCAGTTCCTCGAAGGCGTGGTCCGCGTCGTCTCGCGGCCAATCCTCGCTCTGAATCGCGATCACTTCGGGCTCCATTTCGGCGTCCTCGGTTGCCTGATCGACGATCTCCCGAAGCGCCGGATGGGTGACGATCGCCTTCGCATCGGTGTCCTCGAGCTGGTAGGCCACCTCGCGGCGCTTGTACTGCGGGTTGACCGGCGAGATCTCGACGCCCGCTTTGAACGCGCCGATCGAAGCGACGAGGTACTGCGGACAGTTCGGCAAGAAGAGCAGCATCCGATCGCCGGGCTCGAGGCCGAGGTCGTGGAGGCCGCCGGCGAGTTCGGCCGTCCAGTCGCGGAGCTCCGCGTGAGTCCAGCGCCGGCCGTGGTGTTCCATCGCCTGTGCCTCCCCGTGCTGAGCCGCCGTCTGATCGAAGAGCTTCGCGACGTTCCCCTCCAGTGCAGACTGCTCCACCGCGTCTAGATCCATGGTTGACGATACCGTAGTTCATCCATAAACTTTCGTGTTGGACACAGTTTCTCGACGGCATCGGGCGATCGACCGGTCGCACTCGGGGAGATCTGAGCACGTTCGAGACGGAGTCCGGAGGTGACGAAGTGCTCCCTGGCGTGAGTTCGCAACCCGTCCCCGTCGCGAGACGGCGGCCGAATACCGTGGCTCGGTCGTTACTCGGACTCGGACTCAGTGTCAGCCGACTCGACGCGCTTGCCCGTCTCCATCGGGACGACGCGTCGGTCGGCCTTTTGCCACTCCTGCTCGAGTTCGCGCCCTTCGAACAAGCGGTCGAGGAAGACCGCGAGCCCCGCGACCTCGGAGTGGGGCTGATTGGTGACGCCGACGTTCCAGTCGGCCTCCTCGTAGACGTCGAACGAGACCTTCTCGGAGCCGACGACGAGCAGGAGCGGCTCGCCCTCGGACAGGTGGGCATCACGGATGTCGGCTTCCACGTCCTGCACGCGCTCACCGTACATCGTGAGGTGGACGACCCGCCCCTCCCAGTTGCGGATAACGCCGTGGGGCGAGTCGGTGAGTTCGGCGTCGAACGGGCCGCCGAAGCGATCGGTGATGTCCGCGACCGTCTCGAGGGACTGGCCGGCGTTGTCGGGAAAGAGGACGCGGTCGGCACCCAACGCCCGCGCGGTCAGGCCGACGTGGGTCGTCATCCGGTCGTCCCGGCCGGGCCGGTGACCGAGCCGGAGGACGGCGACCTCGCTGTCGTCGTACATGTACGTATCCACTCCCGGGCTGGGTTAGGGGGTTTCGTTTTTGCCTCCGGTTGCCCATCGATTCAGGGCCGCGCGAATTCGATACTAGGGAAACGTATCACCGCGATTCGGCCAGCCGACATACGGTGGCGCGCGCTGTCGAGCGATGAACGACCAGTGAATCGCGAGACGATACTGTGCGAGGGATGAGCGAGCGACAGTAGGAGCGAGCGAATCGGCTGGGGAGGGCGTGGAGATTCCGTGTGTTCACGATTGCAGGACGATCGACCGAAACGCAGGCTCGAGCAGAGAGCCGTCCGAGCACGGAGGCGGCCGAAAACCCGGCGAAGAGCCACAGACGTTTAAAGAATCGAGGTAGTGGGATACCGTATCATGAAGAAAGTGAACGAGTCCGAAATGGACTGGAAAGAGTACGAGCGCGAGGAGACGATGTTCCGTCGAAAGGAACTCTCGAGCGCCGTCGACGCCGACGACCTCGGCTGCAGCCTCTACGAGCTCCCGCCGGGCCGGCGCTCGTGGCCCTACCACTACCACACGGCCAACGAGGAGGCGATCTACGTGCTGGCGGGCGACGGCCAGCTCCGGACCGAGGACGGCCTCGAGCCGCTTTCGACCGGCGATTTCATCTCTCTGCCGGCCGACGAGAGCGGCGGTCACCGGCTCGTCAACGACGGCGAGGAAACGCTCCGCTACCTCGCGATTTCGACGATGAACGAGCCGGACGTGACGATCTACCCCGACATGGAGAAATTCGGCGTCTTCGTCGGCTCGCCGCCGGGCGGCCGCGACGAGCGTTCGTTCCACGGGTACTACAATATCGGCGACGAGACGACGTACTGGGACGATTAGCGACCAGAACGGCGGCGTGCGCGGTTCTCGACCGCCTCTCCGATAGGCTTTTTCGGGACCCTGCGAAACGGTCACACTATGGCCGACTACAGGAGCCGGGTGACGGGTCGATGACGGGCGTTCGCGAGTGGCTGAAGACGGCGCGCGAAGAGCGGTGGGGGATACTGACGGATCTGGCGTTCGCGGTCGTCTGGGTGACGGCCGTCGATCTGGTCTTCCGCGTCCTCGACGGACCGACCTGGGCGTACTACATGTTCATGCTCGCGGGAATCGCCGCCTACTTCGGGCTCATCTGGAGCTTCAAGCTCGCGACCGCACAGCAGAAACGGTAGCCTCCTCGAGACGCCGTAACGGTGCTTCCGCTGGTCGAGACGAAGCGCACCGCCGCGAAAAATCGAACTGCAGTCCGCGCGATTACTCGTTCTCGTCGACGTCGACGACCAGCACCGGCACGTGCGTCGACCGGAGCGTCCGTTCGGTGACGCTGCCGAGCAGCGCCCGTCGGATGCCCGAGCGGCCGTGAGACCCCATCACGACGAGGTCGATACCGTTGTCCTCGATGTAATCGGCGATCAGCGAGTGGGGTTTGCCGGCCGAGACGTGTTCGACGGTCTCGAGGCCGCGCTCACGTGCGCGGTCGGCGACGTGGCCGGTGGCGCGCTCGGCGCGTTCGCGGACCTCCTCCATCTCGCCGTACTGTCCCTGTTCGATACGGTCGAGTTGCTCTGCGCCGAGGCTGAGACTCATCGAGTCCGTGTCGACGATGTACAGGGCGTGGAGCCCGGCTTCGTACTTCTCGGCGAGGTCGAGCGCGTGATCGACGGCCGCCTCGGCCGTCTCACTACCGTCCGTGGGAACGAGTATTTTCTCGTACATGGATTAGTCGTCCGCGGGGGTCTCGCCCCCGTCGGTGACAACGTCTTCGGCGGTCTGCTGGCGACTCATCGGTTCGGGACTGTGACACTGGCGGACGATCCGCTTGGTCTCCAGGTCGGGTTCGTCGGTCATCATCGAGACGCTGATGGTGACGGCGAACACGACCGGGACCGCGATCAAGGCCGACCCGATCGCGGGCATCCACTGTGCGAGCGCCGCCACGTACGGTTCGCCGTTACTGATGTACACCGGGAGGACCTCGTTGATCATCGAGATGCCCCAGATTCCGAGTCCGGTGAGCATCCCGGCTAGCGCCCCGGGACGGTTCGTGTTCTCCCACCACATGCCGAGGAAGAACATGGGGAACAGCACCGAGCCGGCGAGCGAGAACGCGTACGCGACGAGCGCAGCGATGGGTGCCGCCGGGTCGAGTGCGGCCAGCGTCGTCAGGACGCCCAGCGCGACGATGCTCAGCCGACCGACCATCACCTGCTGGCGCTGGGTCGCGTCGGGGTTGATGATGTTCGTGTAGATGTCGTGCGAGATGGCCGACGAGCCCGCGATGAACAGACCGGCGACCGTCGCGATCGCCGCGGCGATCCCGCCCGCCGCGACGAGGCCGACGAACCACTGGGGCAGTTCCGCGAGCTGTGCGGCCAGCACGACGATGACGTCACCGGCGGCGCTGCTCATGCCGGGGTCACCGTAGACCGCGCCGACGTTCTCCGCGAAGAGGTCGGTCCCGAACGCGGCGAACGCGGGGGCGCTCCAGTACAGGAGGCAGATGAAGAACAGCCCCCAGACGGTCGACCAACGGGCCGTTCGTTCGCTCTCGACCGTGTAGAACCGCACCAACACGTGTGGGAGCCCGCAGGTCCCGACGATCAACGAGAAACACGTCGCGATCCATAAGTAGTAGCTCCCGCTCACGAACGGCTCGCTGAACTCGCTGCCGAGTTCGCTGATCAGCATGCCGTACTCGAGTTGGGGAAGCACCGTCGAGTACCCCTGCGTGAAGCCGACGACGTAGAGGCCGAGGATGAACGCCGAGATGAGGATGACGTACTGGACGGCCATGTTCTTGGTCGCGCCCAGCATCCCCGAGAGAGTCAGGTAGCCGACCGTGATGGCCATCATGAAGACGACCATCGACTGGTAGCCCGACAGTCCCGGGAGGCCGATGTCGCCGAAGATATACAGCCCGACGAGCCCCATGCCGCGGGCCTGGCCGATGGCGTAGACGAACCCGATGAGGAACGTCGTGACGGCCGCGATCGCGCGGGCGGCGTCCGAGTTGAAGCGGTCGCCGACGAAGTCCGGCGCGGTGTACTTGCCGAACCGGCGTAGCTGTGCGGCCATGAAGATGAGCAGGATGAAGTAGCCCGTCGTCCAGCCGACGACGAACGCCAGGCCGTAGAAGCCCGACAGCGCGATCAGCGCCGCCATCCCGAGGTAGGACGCGGCCGACATCCAGTTGGAACCGATCGCCATTCCGTTCTCGATGTTGCCGATCGATCGGCCGGCGACCCACATGTCCTCGGTGTCGGCGACGCGGAAGACGACGCCGATCGCGAGGAACAGTAGCAGCATCGCGAGGACCAGAATGGCCGGTCCGAGCTTGAACGAGACGTTGAGCCCCTCCGGCAGGAGCCCGCTCTGCAGGACGACGCCCGCAGCGCCCGTCATTCGTCGACACCTCCGTCAGTCGCCGCGGCACCCCCGCCGCGGCCGGTCTCCTCGACCGTCCCCTGGTCGATGCCATACTTCTCGTCTAACGCGTCGCGCTTCCGGGCGTACCAGAACGAGAGGATCAGCGCGCCGGTCGGCGCGGCGAAGGCCACCAGGAAGTAGTGCAGCGGGAAGCCGATCGCCGGCAGCTGGGTCGTCATCACGCCGGGCGCGAGCCGCGTCAGCGTCACCGGCCCGAAGACGACGACGAACCAGATGGCGAACCCGGTCCAGACGATGCGCAGGTGATCGCGCATGAACGTCGTGCTCGGGTTCAGGAGGTTCACCTCCGAACTGAGGTAATCGGTGTTTCGATGGGCCTGGCCGGGCTGTCCGGCCACCCCACCGTCCGTTGCGACCTCGTCGTCGGTCGTATCGTGGCTGTTATTCTCTGTCATATGTTCGTGAATCGTGTTGTGTCGTCGTGTTCCATCCCGAAAATCGAATGGTGGTCAGTCGCTCGATACCTGGTCTGCGATATCGTCGACGACATCCGGATTCCGAAGCGTCGACGTGTTGCCGAGTTCGTTGCCGCTCGCGATGTCCTCGAGCAGGCGGCGCATGATCTTGCCCGAGCGCGTCTTCGGAAGTTCGGGAGTGAAGATCACTTCCTCGGGCTTGGCGATCGGGCCGATGGAATCGAGGACGCCCTCGACGGCTCGCTCCTGGAGTTCCTCGTCTCCCTCGTAGCCGTCTTCTGGGATGGCGTAGACGTAGACCGCCTCGCCTTTGACGTCGTGTTCGCCGCCGACGACGGCGGCTTCGGCGACCCCCTCGACGCCGACGACGGCCGACTCGATCTCCATAGTCCCCAGCCGGTGGCCGGAGACGTTGATCACGTCGTCGACACGGCCGAGGATGGTGATGTAGCCATCGTCGTCGATCTTCGCCCCGTCCTCGGGGAAGTAGACCCACTCGTCGGCCTCCTCGTCGGAGTACTCCTGCCAGTACTCGGAGATGAACCGCTCGTCGTTGTCGTACAGCGTCCGGAGCATCCCGGGCCACGGGTTGTTCACCGTGACGTAGCCGGCCTGACCGGCGTCGACTTCCTCACCCTGTGCGTCGACGACGCGGGCATCGATGCCCGGCAGCGGCGGCCCCGCGGAGCCGGGCTTCATGGTGTTGATCCCCGGCAGCGTCGTGATCATCATACCGCCGGTCTCCGTCTGCCACCACGTGTCGACGATCGGGCACTCCTCGTCGCCGATGTGCTTGTAGTACCACTTCCACGCGCGCGGATTGATCGGCTCCCCGACGGTTCCGAGCAGCCGCAGGCTCGAGAGGTCGTGTTTCTCGGGGTACTCCGAACCCCACTTCATGAACGCGCGGATGGCCGTCGGCGCGGTGTAGAAGATGTCGACCTCGTTCTCCTCGACGATCTCCCACAGCCGGTCCTTCTCGGGGTAGTCCGGCGTCCCCTCGTACATGACGCTGGTCGTTCCGAGCGCCATCGGCCCGTAGACGATGTACGAATGGCCGGTGATCCAGCCGATGTCGGCCGAGCACCAGTAGGTGTCGTCGGCCTCGATGTCCAGCACGGCGTGGCTCGTCCAGGCGGTGTACGCGAGGTAGCCGCCGGTGGTGTGTTTGACACCCTTTGGCTGCCCGGTCGTCCCCGACGTGTACATCAGGAACAGCATGTCCTCGGCGTCCCGGGAGACCGGCTCGACCGTCGACCCCTCGTGGTCGGCCACGAGTTCGTCGTAGTCGTGCTGGTTGGCCGCGAGCTCGTGCTCGAGATCGTCGCCCAGACGGTCGACGACGACGACGTCCGAGACCTCGTGCTCGACGCCCTCGAGGCCCTCGTTGGTCTTCGAGATGTGGTCGAGTGCATCACCGCGACGGTAGTAGCCGTCACAGGTGACGAGATACTCGCTGTCGGCGGAGTTCATTCGGGTCGCGAGCGCGTCAGCCGAGAAGCCGGCGAAGACGACGCTGTGTGGCGCGCCGATGCGGGCACAGGCGAGCATCGCGATCGGCAGCTCCGGAACCATCGGCATGTACAGCGTAACGATGTCGTCTTCCTCGACGCCGAGGTCGCGAAGCGTCGCGGCGAAGTCCTCGACCTCGTCCAGCAGTTCCTCGTAGGTGTAGGTGCGCGTCTCGCCGAGTTCGCCCTCCCACTCGATCGCGACGCTGTCGCCGCGGCCGTCCTCGACGTGGCGGTCGAGGCAGTTGTACGACGCGTTGAGTTCACCGCCGGTGAACCACTCGTAGAACGGGGCGTTCCCGTCCTCGAGCACGGTATCGTACTCCTCGTTCCACGTGAGCAGATCGGCAGCCCGCTCCCAACACTCCGGCCAGTTCTCCTCGAACTCCTCGTAGATCCCCGGATCCGTGACGTTCGCCTGCTCGACGAACGACTCGGGAGGCTCGAACGCCTCCTGTTCCGCGAGTCGCGCCTCGAGTTCGGCGTTGTCCTGTGACATGGTACACTCACCCAGTCTTCAACGACCATAGTAAAGCCAGCCTCTAGCTGTGCAAAATCGACCCCATTCTCCCAGGGAAATATAGGGTATATTGACCATATTAGGTCCTGATAGCCCGTCGGCGACCGCCGCGCGCGGAGGAAATCGACAGCACGACGAGTCGTCACGCCCAGATCAGCGAAGATATGTGTGTATCGGCCCACATGTTCGCGCCGGACATCTAGAGGTCTAGTACTGACATGGTCGCCATGAGACTGCGTGCGCGCGTAGTGCGATACGCTCCGGCCGCCGGCTGTTCGAACTCGTTACTACGAGCCATCGCCAGGTTCGTCGAAGAAGGTTCGGAGCAGTTCGTGTTGGCCCTTCCGCAGGTGATTGTGCAGCGTCGGCGAGGAGACCCCCATCGCGTCGGCTACCTCCTCGGCCGTACTCTCTCGAGGCCAGTCGTAGTAGCCGCCGAAGTACGCTGCCCGCAGCGCGGCCTCCTGGCGGTCCGTGAGTCGATCCTCGAGCCCCTCGCGGAACTCGCGGGCCGTCTGGACGGCCCGCTCTGCCTCGCGCTTGCCGACCAGTTCGGAGTCGGGGAACGCAGCGCGGAGCCCGTCGACGATCGTGCGGAGGTCGGCGTCGGCCGCGCAGTCGCCGGTGATCGTCGCCGTTCCGGCCTCGAAGACCGCTTCGCGGACGGTGACGCCGTACTCGGTCAGCGTGACGATCGGACAGGAGCCGTCGATGACGAACTCGACGCGCCAGCTCTCCTCGCCGGTCTCGACCAGCCGGCAGTCGTCGATCCCGGGATCGTCGGCGGCGAGGTCGAAGACGTCGGCCGGCGACGCCCCCTCGAGCCGGACGTAGTAGAGCTGGGTCGCCTCCCCGATCGGGACCAGCGAGTCGAGTTCGAACCGACAGTCCAGCCGGCGCGAGGCGTCGACGAAGAACGACCGGTCGTCCCGACAGGTGACCTCGAGTTCCGTCACCCGATCGGATAACAGAAGGTTCCGTCGGCGGATGGCGGCGATGGCGTAGCCGACCTGACGGCCGATCGTCCCGAGCCACGTGCGTTCGTCGTCAGCGAACGCGCCCGGCCGCTCGGTTGCGACCGAGAGCGTTCCGTAGACGGTATCACCGTACGTCAGCGGGGTCCTCGCGATGGCCCCCTCGAACGCGTCGCCGTCGAGCGTCGCCGAGATGTCGTCTGCGACGGCAACCGCCCGCTCACGCGTCTCGGTATCGGCGTCCAACACCGGTCGCTCGAGATCAGCGGTTGGCTCGGTTTCGCGCCAGTCCTCGGGGACGAGCCGATCGATCTCCTCCGGGTCGATGCCGTTCGCCGCGCGCCGCTCCCGACGACGATCCCCGATCGTCGCCCGGTCGATCCAGGCCACGTCGTAGGCCCGCCCGTCGGCGAGCGTGGCACACGTCGCCGCCTCGACCTCCTCGTGGTCGGTCGAGTCGAGTAGCGCGTGGGTGACGGCCCGGTGGCGGCGAGCGACCGTATACAGCCCCTCGAGTTCGTCCCGGCGCTCGCGGGCGGCCTCGAGTTCCTCGTGGGCGGCCGTCACGTCGCGGACGAAGACGGCGAAGCCGCTGTGGCGGCCCTGATCGTCCCGCAGCGGCGAGACGACCTCCGTCGCGCGAAACCGGGTGCCGTCCTCGTGGACGCGCCAGCCCTCGGTCTCGGTCCCGGACTCCTCGAGAGCCGCCGAGAGCGTCCGTTCGGGCTCCCCGTCCTCGATGGCGTCGTCGGTGTAGAACGTCGAAACGTGCGTGCCGACGATCTGCCCGGCCCGGTAGCCGAACATCGCGGCCGCGCTGCGGTTCCAGCGCTCGACGTAGCCGTCGGCATCGAGGCGGACGAGCGCGTACCGGTCGCTGGCGGCCAGCAACAACCGAACGACGCTGTCGTCGCTGACCGCGGGCCCGGACCCCGACTCGCCGGCGCGGGGTCCCGATGGGCGCTCGACGGCGTCGAAGGCGTCGACGATCTCGGTCTCGGTCGGCTCCGGCAGATAGGACTCGAGCGCCTCGAAGCTGCGCCAGCCGCCCGCGGCCTTGACGACGCGGGGGTTGACGTCGTGATCGACCAGCGCCGTGTGGACGAAATGCCGCCGGAGATCGCTCGTCGACGCGTCGACGAGGGTCGGATCGTCGAACAGTTCGGCGGCCCGGTCGGCGACGTCCGAAACGAGCATCTGGAGCCGGCGGGCCGTGACCGAGAAAATCTCATCCTCGGGCGAGAGGTCGTTGCTGCGGGCGTACCGCCGGAGTTCGCGCTCGACGCGGGTCGGCAGGTACGCGGTCCGGCCGCGCCCCTCGTCGCCGCCCGGCACCCGGACCAGGTACCGCGGCGGATCGATCCGCACCTGTTCGACGTCGTCGATCGTCAGCCGCGTCAGTTCGGCCGGCCGGAGCCCGACGTCCCCGCAGAGGCGGACGACCAGCGCCTCGCGGTAGGTCTCGGCGGCGTCGAGGAGCGACTCGTACTCCCGGCGCGTCAGCACCGTCCCCCCCGTCCCCTCGAGGCTCATGGTTCGCTCGTTCTGGCGACGCGAACATAACTGTATCGCCGAGCGCGATGATTTCCGTGCGGTCCCCGCTGAGGACGGCGGGTACACGAACGGAAAACGTTTCGCGAAAATTGATACTGCGAAATTACTGGATTCGTTCGCCGTCCTCGTCGATTTCGGCCTGAATCTCGCCGACGATCTCCGGGTTCCGGAGCGCGCTCGTGTCACCCAGTTCCTCGCCGTTGGCGACGTCCTCGAGGAGGCGGCGCATGATCTTGCCCGAGCGCGTCTTCGGGAGCTCCGGCGTGAAGACGACCTCGGACGGTCGTGCGATCGCTCCGATCGCGCACTCGATGCTCTCGAGGATCGCCCGCCGAATCGCCCCGTCCGGCTCCCGCCCGCTCTCGGTGCTGACGTACGCGTAGATCTCGGTGTCGCCGGTCCCGCTCGAGCGGCCGACGACGGCGGCTTCGGCGACGCCGTCGACGTCGGCGATCGCGCCCTCGATCTCCATCGTTCCGAGACGGTGGCCGGAGACGGAGATCACGTCGTCGACCCGGCCGAGGACGGTGATGTAGCCGTCCTCGTCGACTCGAGCGGTGTCGCCGCTGAAGTAACGCCACTCGCCGGCCTCCGGGTCGGAGAAGCGCTGCCAGTACTCCGCGACGAAGCGCTCGTCGTTGTCGTACAGCGTCCGGGCCATGCCCGGCCACGGTTGTGTGATCGTGAGATAGCCGGATTCACCGGGATCGATCGCCTCGCCCCCCGCGTCGACGATTCGGGCGTCGATCCCCGGTAATGGTGGCCCCGCGGAGCCGGGCTTCATGTCGTCGACGCCCGGCAGCGTCGAGATCGTCACCGCGCCGGTCTCGGTCTGCCACCACGTATCGACGACCGGACAGTCGCCGCCGCCGACGTGCTCGCGGTACCAGTTCCAGGGGCGCGGGCTGATCGGCTCCCCGACGGTCCCGAGCAGCCGCAGGCTCGAGAGATCGTGGCGCTCGGGGTACTCGGCGCCCCACTTCATGAACGCGCGGATGGCCGTCGGCGCGGTGTAGAAGACGTCGACGGCGTTGCGGTCGACGATCTCCCAGAGCCGATCCCGGTCGGGGTAATCCGGCGTCCCCTCGTACATCACCGTCGTCGTTCCCAGCGCGAGCGGGCCGTAGACGATGTAGGAGTGGCCGGTGATCCAGCCGATGTCGGCCGCACACCAGTAGGTGTCCTCGGGCTTGACGTCGAGGACCGCGTGGCTCGTCCACGCGACGTGCGCGAGATACCCGCCGGTCGAGTGGACGACGCCTTTCGGCTCGCCGGTCGTCCCGGAGGTGTACATCAGGAACAGCATGTCCTCGGCGTCCCGGGAGACCGGCTCGACCGTTTCGCTCGCGAATTCCTCGCGAAGTTCGTGGTAGTCCCACTCGCCATCACCGAGGACGTGCGGGAGGTCGTCGCCGAGCCGGTCGACGACGACCGTCCGCACGTCCTGCTCGAGCCCGATGCGGGCGTTGTCGGCCTTGCTCTTCTGGTTGAAGGCGTCGCCGCGGCGGTAGTAGCCGTCGCAGGTGACGAGATACTCGCTGTCGGCGGCGTCCATCCGCGTCGCGAGCGCGTCCGCGGAGAGCCCGGCGAAAACGACGCTGTGTGGCGCGCCGATACGGGCACACGCCAACATCGCGATCGGCAGCTCCGGGATCATCGGCAGGTAGATCGTCACCACGTCGTCTTCCTCGACGCCGAGATCCCGCAGCGCGGCCGCGAACTCGTTGACCTCGACGTAGAGGTCGCGGTAGGTGTAGGTCCGGCGCTCGCCCTGTTTGCCCTCCCAGCGGATCGCGGCGTGGTTCTTCCGGCCCGCCTCGAGGTGGCGGTCCAGGCAGTTGTAGGAAGCGTTCAGTCGGCCGTCGGCGAACCACCGGTAGAAGGGGGCGTCAGCGTCCTCGAGGACGGTGTCGTAAGGTTCCTCCCACGAGAGGAGGTCGGCCGCACGCGTCCAGCAGTCCGGCCAGTTCGCGTCGAACGTCTCGTGGATATCCTGCTCCGCGACGTTCGCCTGCTCGACGAACGACGCCGGCGGGCTGTGGGTGGACCCGGTCGGCGCCGTCGCGTCCCGGTCCCACCCGTTCCGATCGTCCATTGTCGTCCGAATCGTGGTCGGTCAGCGGAATAAACGTTCCTCCAAATCGCCGTGCGGTAGACGGGTCGCGTCCGCCCGTCGGCGGCGGCCCTGTCGCCGATCAGAGATCGTCCTGCGTCGAGTCGATGTCGGCCATCTCCTCGGGATCGATCTCGTCGCCGGGTTCGCGAACGACGTAGACGTCGTAGCGCTGGTCGTTAGCTACCGGACCTCCGACGCTTGACTGCGGTGCGATAACCGAGCCCGCGTTCTCCGAGCCGATGAAGACCACCGACGCCTCGATCTCGGCGGCGACCCGCCGAATCTCTCGGACGACGTTCGTCGTCGACGTGGCAGTCGGTTCGTCGGAACTCACTCGCTCGGTTCGGAACGTCGCCTCCGGCGCGACCTCGTCAGCGCGGGTCTGCATCCCTGCGGCGATCGCCTCCGCATTGAACGGCTCGCCTTCCGTGATCCAGCCGCGCTCCCGCGCGTAATCGGCGTCGTCCGGGATGACCGTCAGCACGACGACTTCCTCGTCGAGCAGGTCGCCGAAGGTCGACGCTCGCTCGAGCGCGTTCGTCGCCAACACCGATCCGTCGAAGGGAACGAGCAGTGACATGGTGATAGCTCATACGACAGCGAAGGTAAGTGTTCTCCCTCCATCACCTGGTCGCAGGCCTCCCCGCCGCCGGTACCGGTCTCGCACACCGGTCCATCCCACGCTCGGTTCTCGTCAGTCGTCGGTCCCGACGACGAGCACCGTCCGATCCGCGACTCTGACGACCCTGTCGACGGTGCTGCCGAGCAGCGCCCCCTTGAACGACGAGCGGCCGCGAGCGCCGACGACGATCACGTCGATGTCGTTCTCGGCCGCGTACCCGAGGATTTCTTCGTGAGGCACGCCAGTTCGAACGGTCGTCTCGACGGTCACGTTCGCCTCGCCCGCCGTTTCCTCGAGGGCCGCGAGCCACTCCGACGCACGCTCGCGGAGGTGCTGTCGGGCCTCCTCGGGGTCGACGATGCCGGTGTCGTACTCGGTTCGATCGTCGACGACGGCGATTCCGTACAGCGGTGCGTCGAATCGGTCTGCGAGCGCCACCGCGTGATCGACGGCGGTCGCCGCGGCCTCGCTGCCGTCGGTCGCGATCAGAATGGAGTCGTACATGCGTGCCGATACGAACCCTCGCGAGAAAGACCTATGGCTCCCCGAGCGTCCCGAGACCGAAATGCAGCGTGGCGGGCCGTGGTTCCTGCGATCTGATCGTGTTTCGAACGTGAAACGGGCTGCGACCGGCACCGTTCGGATCCTACGTCGGGAACTCTCGGCCGGGCTCCTCGGACCGGGCGCGCTCGAGGATGGCTTCGACTCGACCGCATCGCCGGTACGACACCACCTTCGACTCGGCATCGTAGTCGACGACGTCCGCTTCGCTCAGCGTCGGCAGGTGGACGTGGTGGAGAGCGATCATGATCCGGTCGCACCGCGGCGGCTCGTCGGTCCGCTCGACGAGATGTGCCGTGAGCTCGTCGACGGTGGCGGTGTGGTCGTCGGCGTCCGCGACGAACCGCAGCACCTCGCGGCGATACCAGTGGGACAGCACGGCGAACGTCGCGCTCCACGAAAGGCGCGCGCCGCCGTCGCTCGAGTCGCCCGTCGCCGCTGGGTCATCGTCGTTTCGATCGCAATCGGTCGTCATGTACTCCGCGCGTCGATGCTCCGTTCGATTTCGCGAGCGGTGTCGGTGATCGTCCCCGTTCGTCCCGTGTCACCTGATCGTGCCGTCCGAGCCGCGCTCATCGCTGCCCTCCCAGTGACGGCTGGCCATCAGTCTGCGCGGAGCCAGCGACCGGTTTCCGCTCCGACCGTTCGACGGCCGTGAGCCACTCGTCGACAGTGTACGTCCGTTCGTCGTCCGTCCCGGGAGACGTCGTGTGTGGAACGACTCCGCGGAGGGGATCGGGTTCGGCGTCCGACTCGGCCGAGTCCGCGCGGAGCGCCAGCGCCACGACCGGTACCCGCAGTCGTTCGCGGGGCTCCTCCGGCCCGAGTCCGTGCGAGAACGGTGGACTCTCCTCTCGACGGAAGGCCGGCTCGAGCGTCGCGTCGTGCTCGGCGGCCCAGCGTTCGAACTCGGCCACGAGGTCGTGTCGCGTTCGCTCGCGCTCGTCGTCCGGTTCGGAGGCTGCGTGGCCCTCCGGGGGCCAGACACAGACCCGGACGTCGGCGAAGCGCCCGCGGTCGCGGAGTCGGTGGAGTCGCTCGACGATGTCGTCGACTGTCTCGGCGAGTGGACCAGGGACGGTAGATCGCACGTAGCAGTCGATCCGACGGGCTTTCCGCGGGACCTCGTCGACCGCAGGGAGACTCGCGGACTTATCGGCCTGCATACCGTCCCTCCGCTCGCCGCTGACGATCCGTCGCGGTGAGCACTGCGAGCACAGCGAGGCGGTTGCAGTCAGACGGCACCGACGGCCGCCGGTGGCCGATCGCCCTCGTCCCTGCCGTGTGTCGGCGTAGTGTAGGCGTATCTCTGTCGTCCAATACCGGGAAGTCGCTGGGCACTGCAGTCGGCTGTTCGCTCGTGTGCATCGTCCCCGAGTGCCAGAGACATCCACATAAATTGACGGGTAATAAACTAGTGAACAGTTTTCTAGAAAACCGTCGAAAGAACTGCGACCATTGAATTATACAACCAATTCATGAACTATCGGGACATTTTATTTTTGCCCGAGCGGACTTCGGAACGGGACGCTCGTCGTCCAGCGGATCCGTTCTCGAGGGTGGTCTCTCAGAGGCCGACCTACACAACAGTGGTCGCGCATCGGCCCCGCGAGTGACCCAGTACAGCGGTACCGGCGGCTAACTGGCGTGAAGTTCGCGGCCGGAAGCGGCGAAAGATGTCCACGAACGGCGGCCGGTCGCGGGTCCGAACCGACCGCAACGAAACGTCTCCCCTAGCGGGACACGAAATCACAAGCGTTCGGCGTCGTGTGACGGAACCGCTCGATCGGACTCGCTTCGCCGGCCGATTCGTCAATCTCCATCTCGGTTCGTCACCGCGACCCCCCGCGCCGCGGTCGCTTTTACCGACGCGACGATCGCCCGCCCGGGCTCGAGCCCGAGTGCATCGACGCTGCGGCGGGTGACCAGCGCCACGAGTTCGACAGGGTCGTCGCCGTTCGATCCGCCCTCGAGGTCGATTCCGACGCGAGCGACGGCATCGCCCGCCTCGAGCCATGCGACGGTTCCCGAAAAGCGGTTGCGGACGCTCGTCCCCTCGATCGGCGGCGCGTCGCTGGGTGCGTGGAGGCTGACCGCATCTGAGCGGATCGTCACGGCCGCGGTCCCGGCGTCCGCGGGGACGACCGCGAGGACCGTCCCGGCCGCCGTCTCGACGGTCGCGAGTTCGCCGTCGCGGTCGACCACCGGCCCCGACAGCACCGTCTCGTCGACGCGGGCGACGCCCTCGTAGGCCGCGACCAGTCGGTCGAACCGTGCCAGCAGGTCTCGAGCCGTCGCGGTCAGCGAACTCCCGCCGCCGTCTGCCCCGCCGCGGGTGCGCTCGACCAGCGGGTCGATCGCCTCCTCGAGTTCGACGACCCGCTGCTGGAGGCGGGGATAGGAGCGCTCGAGGGCGTCGGCCGCACCCGACAGCGAGCCGCAGTCGTCGATCGCGCGCAACATCTCGACGTCGCTCCGATCGACGGCCACGTCGTCGATCCGCAGGTATGGGTCGAACTCCTTTTCCATAGACATCAGTTGGTCATGCGGCGGTCCCGGTCGGGCTGCTTACGTGTGGTTTGCGATCGAGCGAGAAGTTCGTTTCCATCGGCTGAGCGGTTCCCCGGTCATCCGATCGGCCTCTCTTCGAGCAACTTTCCGTTGTTACAACGGTGTTCTATTGGGAATATGGTCATCTCCGTACGAATTTCGAGGGAAACGGTTATACTCGTCCCGGCGGAACAGCGATGTATCCATGGTGGAACAACGGAGCCGACGCGCGTTTCTGGCGGGGAGCGGAAGCACCGCGGCGATCGCGGTAGCCGGGTGTATCGGCGGTGGAAGCGGCAGCGGAGGCAGCGACTCGATGATGATTTTCCACGCCGGGTCGCTGGCACCGCCGTTCGGTGAGGCGGAACCCCAGTTCGAGGAGGAATACGGTGTCGACGTCACGCGCGAAGCCAAGGGCTCGGTCGACTCCAAGAACAAGATCACCCAGCAGAACCGGAAGGCAGACGTCCTCGGCGTCTCCGACTTCCGGCTCATTCGCGACGACGTCGTTCCCGACTACGGGGACTGGTACGCCGTCTTCACCACGAACTCGATGTCGATCCAGTATCGGGAGGATTCCCCGGGGGCGGGCGACATCTCGAAGGACAACTGGTGGGAGGTTCTCAGCCGGGACGGGATCACGATCGGCCACTCCGACCCGGCGGTCGACCCGGGCGGCTATCGCGCGGTGATGACTCAGCAACTCGGCAAAGAGGAGTTCGAGGGCGAGCGCCTGTACGACGAAGCCACTTACCAGAAACTCCGCGAGAACTCGGTCGTCCCAACCGGAACGGAGACGAACCTCGAGGGGCAACTCGAGTCGGGCGAACTGGACTACGTGTTCTACTACCAGTCGATCTCCAGCACGGCGGGGAAACCGTTCATCGACCTGCAGCCGGAGGTCGACCTCTCGAAGGCGACCAGTACGTACGCGGACCACTACGCCAAGGCGGAGGTGGAGACCGACTCGGGGACGTATACCGGTGCACCCATCGCCTACGGTATCGCCGTACCGAGCGTCGCACAGTCACCGGAACTCGGCGCGCAGTGGGTCGAATACTTCGGGACCGAACCGGGGCGGGAGATCCTGAAAAACCAGGGGCTCACTCCGGTCGATCCCATCGTCGTGCCGAAGAGTTCGGAGGACGCGGTTCCGGACCGCGTGATGGAGGTCGCCAGCGCGAAGTCCAACCTCGGCCCGCTCGAACTCAGCGGCTCCTGAGTCTCGCTCCGTGAACCGATACGCGGCCGACGAACGATAATCAGAGATCATGGCAACAGAAACCGAGACGCGATTCGGAGACGGAACCGTGGGCCGGACGCCGCTCGTGGCGGCGTTCATAGCCGTGCAGCTACTGGCGTTTGCCGGGGCGTTTCTGCTCGAGAAGCCGACCTGGTATGCTTTCTTCATGGTGGGCAGCACGGCCGTCACCGCCTACGCGCTCGACGGGTCGCCGTTCACCGTCGCGACCGCGACTGTTGGCAGCCTTCTCATGGTCGCACTGGGGCTCCCGCTGTTCCTGTTCGTCGCGCGACAGTCGCCGTCGCTCGTTGTCGAGAAGGCGCTCGACCCGGACGTGCAACGCGTGCTCTATCTCGGCGTCTACGGCCCGCTGCTGGCGGCGGTGCTCAGCCTCCTGCTCGGGGTCCCACTTGCCCACTTGCTCGCAAAGGGGTTCGCCGGCCAGCAGTTCGTCGAGAGCCTCGTCGACCTCCCGCTGGTCGTCCCGCACTCGGTCGCGGGCATCATCATCCTGTTCGGCTTCGGCCAGAACGGCGCGTTTCCGCAACTGTCGGTGCTCGGAACGATGGTCGGCATGGTCCTCGCGATGACGTTCGTCGCCGCACCCTACGCCGTGAACACGACTCGGGAGGCGTTCGAGACGATCGACGTGCGCCTCGAGTACGCCTCTCGAATTCACGGCGCGAACCGCTGGCAGACGTTCCGCCGGGTGACCGGCCCGCTCGCAGTCCGGGGCATGATCACCGGCGGCGTCCTCGCGTGGGCGCGGGCCGTCTCGGAGTTCGGAGCCGTCGCCGTCGTCGCCTACAGCGTCTCGTTCTTCTACCCGCCCGCGGGCGGGCAGGTGACCGCACAGCACGCGCCCGTCTTCGTCTACAACTCGTACCTCCAAGGCGGGCTCGACGAGAGCGGCGCGGTCGCGTTCCTGCTACTCGGGGTGTCCGCGTTCGTCTTCCTCGTCGTCCGCTACCTGACCGACGGTGACACGGTCGCCGGTGGGGTGTCCCGATGAGCCTGCACGCGGACCTCAGGACGACGTTCACCGCGCAGGGAGCCGACGCGTTCACCGTCGACGCCGCGTTCGAGGTCGAGCGCGGTGAGAGCCTCGCCGTTCTCGGACCGAGCGGAAGCGGCAAGACGCTGCTGCTCGAGGCCGTCGCCGGCTTCCACGACCACGACGGGACCGTGACGCTCGACGGACGACGGCTCGACGACCGGCCGCCGGAGCAGCGCGGCTTCGGCTTCGTCTTTCAGGACTACGCCCTGTTCCCCCACCTCTCCGTCCGGGAGAACGTCGAGTACGGCGTCCGTTACCACGACGGGACGCGCGATCCCGACGAGTTACTGGCCGAACTCGGCGTCGCGGACCTCGCCGACCGCTACCCGCCGACGCTCTCTGGCGGCGAAAAACAGCGGGTGGCGCTCGCCCGCGCGCTCGCCGTTCGACCCGACGTGATGCTGCTCGACGAGCCGCTTGCGGCGCTCGACGTTCCGACTCGACAGACGCTTCGAGACGACCTGGCGGACGTCCTCGCGGACGTCACCAGCGTGTACGTGACGCACAACCGCACGACCGCGCGAGCGATCGCGGATCGGATCGCCGTGATGCGAGACGGCCACGTCGTCCAGATCGGAACGCCCGACGACGTCTTCCAACGGCCCGCATCGCCGATGGTCGCCGACTTCACGGGATCGAACGCCATTCAGCTGTCGGCTGCGCCCTCGCTCGAGGACGCGCTCAGCCGCGACGGGCCGTCGGACGGATACGTGGCGATCCGGCCGGAAGCGGTCGTGATCGGCGATTCGGCGGGTGACGTCTCGGGGACCGTCGATCGCGTCGTCCGCGAGGACGCGACCAACCGAGTGACGGTGGCGTTCGACGAGGCCGACGTCGACGTGTTCACCGACGACCCCCCGGCCCTCGGGGAGACGGTCCGACTGACGTTTCCGCGCGCCGAGTTGCATTACTGTTAATCCCCCGTGACCGCACGACCGGGTGGGCCCGGCGTAACGACCTTCGAGACGACTCCAAGGCGTTCGCTTTCGCCGAACCGACCCGTCGACCGAACGTTACTCGGATTCGGCGACCGCGACCACCACGTTCTGGACGTACCGCATGCTCGTCGCGATCGACATGATGCCGTCCATCAGGGACTGCTGACTGGCCTCGTTGGGATAGACGCGGTACTCTACTTGCACCGTCTCGGCCTCGCGCAACTGGCACGACGCCCCCTCCTCGTCGAGAAACGTGTAAAACCCGGGCGTCGCAGCCAGCATGGGCCCGACGTACTCGAGGAGCTCGCCGCGTCGCCGGTCGTCGCGAAGCAGATTCTTCGCTCGTTCGGTGTCGAATCCGCTACGGCCGACGATCCGAACCGGTCCGAACTCGTCTTCCTTGATGACGTGGACCGGGAGACGCGAGAGTTCGACCTGGAAGTTGAACTCGGTGTCCTCGTCGGTGTGCGGCGTCACGTCTCGGATCGCGGTATCGTCGAGCCAGTGGCGGACCTGCGCTTCGCTGATGTGTCTCGTCATACGCACGACGTCGGCGAGGAACCCGATAAGGCTTCAGCGGGCGATAGCCTGTCCGATTCGACGTCGCGCTCCGGATCGGCCGAAAGCTGCCCCGCTATCCGCGTTTGTTCGGCATCGTCGAGTGCCGCGCGGTTCCGCGCATGTCCGCTCGTCTCGAGGGCGGCGGCGCCATCGTGGAATGCCGACTCGGTCTGCCTGACGCCGTGCCGCGATCCTCGCCGCCCGACCTACGCTCCAGCAGTCCATCGTCGGTCTCGTCCTCATCCTCATCTTCGTCCGCCGCGTCCGCCTCCTCGCCGGCCGTCTCGCCGTCGGCAGCGGCGGCGCTTCGCTCCTCGAGTTGGGTTTTGAGTTCCGAGAGTTCGTCGCCGAACTCCGCGAACGAGTCGCTCATCGCCGCTCGGAGCCGGTCGCCGACGTCGCCGCTCGTCTCCGATCCGTCGCCGGTCTCGCCGTCGCTCGTCCCAGCCTCGCCGTCGTCGGTCGCTGGTTCGTCGTCCGCCTCGTCGGCGCTGGCTCCGCTTTCCGATGCGGCGTCGGCTCGCTCTCCGATCGCTGCCCGGAGACCGTCGACTGCGTCCTCGAGCCCGCCGTCGTCCGCATGATCGGCGAGGTTCGACAGGCGTAGCAGCCGTCGGAGGTCCGCGACGTTCTCCTCCTCCCCGCGGGCGATCGCTTCGGGTATCGAATCCGGCTCGGTTCCGTCCGCCAGCGTGTCCAGTCCGATCGCCGCGAGCAATTCGTCCGGTTCCGCTGACTCGAGGACGTCGCTCGCCTCGGCGGCCGTCTCGAGGAGGGTCGACTCGCCGTCCTCGGCGGCTTCGTCGTCACCGGCGACGATCGATTCGCTCGACTCGTCGGCCTGGTTCAGTACGTCGTGTACGCGATCTCGTAGTTGCGTGTCACTCATAGATGCCTCCCAGATTTCGACGTCGTGTCGTCCGTTGTCGGTCCCGCTGGCGGGCGACCGGTACGTCGCAGTCGTTACTCCGCTTCCGCCTCCTCGGTGTCCGACGCCGATCCCGAGTCGGCGTCGGCCTCCTCGTCGGTCACCGTCTCGATGATCGCCTCGGTCATCTCCTCCCGGCTGAGGTTCGCCTTCACGTCGACGTCCTTCGCGACCGACTGGAGGTCGCTGTAGGACATCACTCCGAGGAAGTCCTCGAGGGTCTCCCGCCTGAGATCCTCGAGGTCCTCCGCGGACGGTTCGTCATCGTCGGCTGCTTCGGCTTCCTCGGTCTCGTCGGCCGTCTCTTCGGTTTCCTCGGCCTCGTCGGCCTGTTCGTCGGCGTCGCCGGTGACCCCGTCGACCGTCTCTTTGGCCCTGCTGGCGGTCTCCTCGACCGAGTCGCCGGCTTTGCTGGCGGCTTCCTTGACCCGCTCTTTGGCGCTCGTCTCGTCGCTGTCGTCGCCTTCGACGTCCGGTGACGTCCCTTCGTCCGCCGGTTCCTCGTCTCGAGGTTCGGCTTCCTCGCTCTCCGATTCGTCCGCGTCGGTCTCGCCGCTTCCGGCGCCGCCGAGGAGTTCCTGGGCGCTCCCCTCCGACACGCTCTCGGCCACCGACTCGAGCGAGTCGCGGCCGCTTACATCCGCGAGCGAGTCGCGGAGGGCGTCGCGGATCGCCGTCGAGAGGTCGGCGCGGATCTCGCCGAGCGCTTTCCCTTCGTCGACGCCCGCGGCGATCGTCTCGTGGACCTCCCGGCCGATCGAGGCGCCGACTTCGCGGCCGAACCGTTCGCCGAACCGGCGACCGACCGCTGCTCCGACCTCACCGCCGTCGATGCTGTCTTCGATGCCTCCGTCACTGAGCATATCGGCCACGTCGAGCTGGTTGCTGACCTCCTCGGCGACCATTCCCTTCAGTCCCGAGTCGTCACTCACGACGATCACCTCGAGCCGCGCCGTAGCACGAAAGGAGTCTGTGCATCAGTGGGTCACTCCTCGGCTTCGGCAGTCTGTTCTTCGTCCGCCGATCCCTCGTCCTCGGCGTCGCCTTGCGATTCGGCTTCGGCGTCGGTGTCGTCTTCGGCCGCTTGGCCGTCGTCGTCCTCCTCGGCCTCGGATTCGCTCTCGCTGTCGTCGGTCTCGGATTCGCTCTCGGCCTCTTCGGCGGCTTCGTCGTCCGACTCGTCTTCCTCGCTCTCTCCCTCGTCAGCCTCCTCGTCTGCGGCCGATTCGTCGCCCGTTTCGCCGGAACTGAGCAGCTCGTCGACGACTATGTTCCCGATGGTTCGGCCGAGCGATTCGCCGATTGCCCGACCGAGGATTGCGCCGATCTGTCCGCCCAGCGCTTCGCCGAGGGGCTTGTCCCGATCGATCTCGTCCTCCCAGTCGGTCCCCTCGACTAACTCGTCGACGTCGACGTTTTCCGTGATCTGCTCCGTATCGATCCGTTGAGTCAGCGAGTCGTCGCTCATGACGTCGCCTCCGCCTGTGAGGGCTCCGTCTCACCGCGAGTCTCGTCGGTGCGTTCGGGCTCGAGTTGCTCGAGCAACTGTTCCAGTATCGCGCTGACGATCGCCGAGACGATTTCCTCGGTCGGGAGGCTGGGTGCGAGCGCAGCGACCTTCTCCCGCAGCCAGCCCGCCGCCGCCGACACGCCGTTCTTCAGGCGGGCCACCGCCGACGAGAGCGGACCGGGGGATTCCTCTTCGCCCTCGGCCGCGTCTTCGTCTTCGGCGGCCTCGTCCGCCTCGTCACCACCGCCGAAAAGCCCCGTGAGCTTCTCGACGGGCTCGTTCAGCAGATTTTGGACGAACTCGATCGGCTTGCTCAGCAGCGACTTCGCCTCGTCGACCATGGCGCCGGGACCGTCGAGCAGTCCCGTCACCGCCGACAGCAGGTTTCCGAGCAAGCTGTTCTCGCCCGGTCGCGCCGAGACGTCGAGCGTAACCGGATCGAGATTGACCTCGAGGCCGAGCAGGTCGAGGAACAGTCCGTCGAGGTCGAGGTGGAGGACGCCCGACGCGTCGTCGCCCTCGTACACCTCATCGGCGCCTTGGACGTGGTACTCGTCTTCTTCCGCCGCTTCGTCTTCGGCCTCTTCCTCTGCTGCCTCGTCGGCTTCGACCTCTTCCTCTGCTGCCTCGTCGGCTTCGACCTCTTCCTCTGCTGCCTCGTCGGCTTCGACCTCTTCCTCTGCTGCCTCGTCGGCTTCGACCTCTTCCTCTGCTGCCTCCTCGTCTTCCCTTTCCGATTCTTCCGCTTCGGCTTCCCCCTCTGCTTCGTCTTCGACCTCCTCTTCTGACTCTGCCTCCGCTTCGGGTTCCGTCTCGGCTTCGTCGGTTTCGGACTCTGCCTCCCCGTCGTCGGTCTGCGCATCGGAGTCCGCTTCCGTGTCCGACTCGGTCTCGTCTTCCGGCTCTTCGTCTTCCGCTTCCTTCATCTCCGCCTGACCACCGTCGGTCATCAGCCTGGGCGGCGGTCCCGCCGCTTGTTCGGTCTCGTCGGGACAGCTCGAAGCGCACTCCAGGACCGAACGCGCCTCGTCGCCGCCGGATGTAGAATCCTGGGTCATAGTACGGTCGTACAGACGCGAGGGCGCGTTGTGGGGGTTGGCCTTGCGTGTGCGACCGGACGACACAATCAGCCGGACGGATCGGTGCGAAGGAACGGACTGCGTTACTCGAGCGATCCGACGCGGAGCGCGTATTCGCCGCGAGTCTGCCCCTCGTCGTGGTACTGCACCGGTTCCTCGATCGCGGCGACGGTGCCGTCTGCGACGGCGGCCGCGGTGGCGATGCCGTCGAACCGCACGCAGTCCGTCACACCCGACTCGAGATCGAACCGGCGGACGGCGTGCGTGTCTGGATCGCGCACCCGGAAGTTCTGGGCGCAGGGAGCGACGAGTCGATCGCCGTCGGCGGCCAGCCCGTGGACGAAGCCGCGGACCTCGTCGTCCCACAGCGGGTTGCCGTCGGCGTCGAACGTAGCGACTCGGTGTTCGTTCGGATGGCGGCTCTCGGTCTCGCGGCTCTCGACCGCGTAGGTGTTGCCGGTCACGAACGCCACCCGGCCATCGTTCGCGTACACGTGGTTCGGATATGCGTACAGCGTCTCGTCGCCGATATCGGTCTCGACGGCGAGGTCGACGCTCCAGCGCTCGGCCCCGCCCGGCCCGAGCAGGTAGCCGCGCTTGTCGCCGTGGCTCGAGACCGCGATCGCCTCCCCATCGAAGGCAACGTCGCCGACGCGACGGTCGCCCTCGGTGCCGGGATCCCAGGTCCACGCGAGGTCGCCTGCGTCGGCTTCGAGAACGACGAGCCCGGTGTCGTGGTCACCCATACAGCGGTTGTAGCCGACCGCGAGGCGCTCGCCGTCGGCCTCGAGATCGAGCGCGATCGGGGACGCGTCGGTCTCGTAGCTCCAGCGCACCGTTCCGTCGGCGTCGAACGCGTAGACCGCGCTATGCCACCGGCGGGTCTCGCCGTCGCGCTCGTAGCGGCGCGCGGCCGCATAGAGTACGTCGTTGCCGTCGGCGTCGGTGCCGACCTCGAGCGCGACGACGTACGGGAGGTAGAAGACGGTGTCCTCGACCGCCTCGCCGAGCTCGTCGACGGTGTCGTAGCGCCAGCGCCGGTCGCCCGTCGCGGTGTCGTAGGCCGCGATCGTTCCCGTCTCACCGCGGCCGGCGACGACGACCGTCTCGCCCTCACCCTCGCCCCCGCTGCCGTTCGTTTCGCTCGTTCCCTCGAGCGACGCGATCCCGACCGCGTGGTCCGGGTGGTCGGCCGTCCAGCGCGCCTCGAGCGAGTCGGCGTCGCAGGCGGTGACGGTGCCGTCCCACTCGCCGGTGACGACGAGATCGCCGGACTCGGCGACACCGACTGCGGATCGAGTCCACATATGTCGGCTTCGGGCGGGCTCGATCTCGCCGAGGGTGACCGACCGGAACTCGGTCTCGTAACCGGCTTCGGTTGTCGGTTCGCTCATCGTCACTCCTCGACCGGGAAGGTCTCGTGGAGCGTGTCGTGGGCATCCCCGAGCCCGTCGACGATACTCTCTCCCTGTACGGTCAGCCGCGCTACTGCTCGCTCGGCGTCGCGAACGGCCAGCAACCGCCCTCGCGTGTAATCGTACTCGGGGTCGTCGCTGTCCATCGCGGCGACCGCCTCCTCTAAGTCGACCAGCGCCGCGTCGAGGTGACGCTGGATCTCCGCGAGGCTGTCGGCCTCCGCGAGGCCCCGAACGGGACCCTCGAGATGGCCCTCGAGTTCCTTCTCCGCGTGCTCGCGGGCGCTGTCGTCCCCGACGCCGAGGACGTTCATCAGTCCGAGTCGCAGTGCTTCGATTTCGTAACAGCTCATGGATTATGCGTTGAATCGGGTTCGTATCTGCAGTCAGTTGGCGTGCTATTCTACGTGGATATCGCGATAATTCGCACGGCTACAGCGTCTGATCGACGAGGTCGCTGACGATTCGGTCCCGGTCGAGGTGGTCGCCCACGATCCGCTCGGCGTCCTCGCTCGCGACGTCGCCGTACCAGACCCCGTCTGGGTAGACCGCGACCATCGGCCCGTCGCCACAGCGTCCCAGACAGGACGACCGCGTGATGCGGGCGTCGCAGTGCTCCGAGTCGCGGGCCTCCTGTCGCAGTCGCTCGAGGACCGCCGGCGACCCCTGCTCGGCGCAGGTCTGATTCATACAGACCGCGACGTGCTTTTCCGGCGCGTCGTGGCTGTGGGGTTCCTCGTCGACGTCCTCGCGATCGGCGTGGGCCTCCTGATGGGCGAGCGCCCGGAGCATGGCGCGAGCGCCGCCGACGTCCTCCTCGTAGCCCTCGAGGTCGACCTTGTACTTGCACGTGTCACAGGACATGGCGACGCTGTCGGTCCGGGCCTCCTGCCAGCGGTCGGCGAAGACGTCGAGCAACCGCGAATCCGTGCCGAGCGGATCGCCGGCGAGTGCGTCGACGTAGGGGTAGTCCGCGTCGAACTCGGCGGTCCGATCGCGCACCCGCTGGGTGAGGACGCCGTCGCCGAGCATGTACGGCAGGACGACGACCGCGTCGGGCCGGTGTTTCGAGAGCCCGTGAAGGGTGTCCTCGAGCGTCGGTTCGGTGACGCCGATGAACGTCGCCTCGACGCGGTCGAAATCGCGGCCCTCGAACAGCAGCCGAGCGAGTTTGTGCACGTCGCCGTTGGCGTCCGGATCGCTCGAGCCGCGACCACAGACGACGACGGCGACGTCGTCCTCCGTGCGATCGACGCCCAGTTCCGCCTCGACGGCGGCGGCACGGTCGTCCAGCAGGTCCAAGATTGCGGGGTGGACGCCGAGATGTGCACCGTTGTCGATCTCGAGGTCGCGTTCCGCCCGTGCCTGCTCGATCGCCAGCGGCACGTCGTTTTTCACGTGGCTCGCGGCGAACAGCGAGCAGTGGACGACGGTCACTCGCGACGCGATCGGCTCGAGCCCCGCGAAGGCCTCGTCGATCGCCGGCTCCGCGAGTTCGAGGAACGCGGCGTCGACGGGGATCCCGAGTCGGGACTCGAGGCCGGCTGACAGTTCGCGCACCTGTTCGTTCGACTTCTCGCGTCTGGAGCCGTGGCCGACAAGCAGGACGGCCTCGTCGTCGAAGCCTGCCGCGGACGCGGGCGTGGTCTCGTCGGGTGTGCTCATCGGTACTCGTTATCTCGATCGGTCTGTCGGCTACTCGTCGTACGCATCGGCCTGCTCGAGGCTCTGCTCCAACTTGCGCCGACGACTCGGCGCGAACAGTCCGGTTCCCTCGCAGTCCTCGTAGAGCCACGTGCCGAAATCGGGCGCGGCGGCGTCGTCGACGCCGAACCAGTAACCGCCCGACGAAGTCTCCAAGAGGTCGTCGACGGGCGCTTCGACCGGACACGCCGCGATCAGCTCCCGCGCGAACTCGAGCAGCTCCCGATCGTCGTGGACGAACGAGATGCCGACGGTGCCGCTCGAGGACTTGAAGCAGATCGTGCCACAGCCCTCGAGCAGGCCCCGGAGCAGTTCACGGTCGTGGCTCGCGAAGGCCCCGAAGCGGTAGTTGCCGCGACCGTCGACGGGGAGGCCGAGCGCGCCGCTGCGGCCCAGCAGACCCGCGTTCTCGTCGCCGCCGATCGACAGCGTGTACTCGTCCTCCGTGCGCGTGATCGAGGTGTCGTGGGCGTAGTCGCGGGTGGTCGTTTCGTGCTCGAGATCGCCGCCCGCGACGGCTGCGAGCACTTGCGCGGACTCCTCGTCGTTGGTGACGACCTCGATGCGCTCGTCGGACACGGTGCCGCTGCCGGCGACGTGGCCCCAGAAATACGCCGTCGCGGGGTGGCCCGCGAGGGGGTCCGACGGCACTTCGATTGCGGCTTTCGCTTCCGTTCCGCTCATTCGCCCACCTCCCGGACGACGATCGCGTCCGTCGGGCAGGCCGCCGCAGCCTGCTGGGCCTCGTCGATGCGGTCGTCGTCGAACGTCGCGACGACGCGCTCGGCGTTGTCGGTGACCTCGCCCTCGCAGTCGTAGACGGGATCCGCACCGGGATCGATCGTCGCGAGGCCGTCCTCGCCCTCGACGAACCGCGGATCGCGGGTCAGACAGGCGAAGATGCCGTCGCAAGCGTCCTTCTCGATGGTGACTTCGTATCGTGGCATAGTGGTGTAGTTCGCTGGTGGGATCGTCGCTCAGTAGTCGTACTTCGTCTCGTAGCCCCGCGGGGTCACCATCCGGTCGTCCCAGACGTAGGTGTCCTCGGTGCCGACGACGATCGTCGTCGTCATGTCGATGATCTCGCTCTCGCCTAACTCCTCGAGTTCGGCGAGTTCGGTGATCATCACCTGCTCGTCCTCGCGGCCGGCCCCGTGGACGATGCCGACCGGCGTGTCGGGATCGCGGTGAGTCAGGAGGATCTCACAGCATTTCTCGAAGTTCTCGCGGCGCTTGCGGCTCCACGGGTTGTAGATGGTGATCGTGAAGTTCTCGCTGGCCACCGAGTGGAGTCGGGACTCGATCTCCGGCATCGGGACGAGGTGGTCCGACAGCGACACCGAGACGGTGTCGTTCACCAGCGGCGCGCCCAGTCGGGCCGCACAGGACTGCGCCGCCGGCACGCCGGGAACGACCTCGAAGTCGACCATCGACGCCGTCGCGCCCTTGGACTCCAAGATCTCGAGGGCAAGTCCGGACAGCGCGTAGACGTTGGGGTCGCCGCTACCGACGATCGCGACGTCGTTGCCCGCGAGCGCGCGGTCGATCGACTCCTCGGTGCGGGAGACCTCGCCGCACATCGGCGTGTCGTAGATGTCCTCCGCCTCGTCGGTGATCTCGTCGGGAATCAGGTCGATGTAGGTCGTGTAGCCGACGATGTGGTCGGCCTCGAGCAGCGCCGCCTTCGCGCGCTCGGTCATCCCCTCGGGGTGACCGGGGCCGAGGCCGACGGCGATCAGCTGACCGGGCTCTGCGTCGAAGTCGTCGACCGTCGCGCCGACCTCCTGTTCGTTGCCGCTCGAGTCGTCCGAACTCGAGGCGCCGCAGTTCGAAGACGAGGAGCTCGAACTCGAGGATGCGCCGCATTTGGAAGTCGAGTCGTCGGTACTGCTCGAGGCGCCGCACGCACTCGAGGTATCGGCGCTGGCCTCGCTGCTCCCGCTCGAGGAGCCACCGCAGTTGGAAGTCGATTCGTCGTCAGCGTCCGCGTTGGTGTCAGTACTCATGGCTATGTGTCGGTGGGTTCAGAAATCGTCGACGTCACGCCCGCCGCGCGGGGTGACGAGATACGTTCGGTCGTCGTTGCGCCAGGTCTCGGTCTCGTGGTTGCCGATGATCAGCGAGGTGCCCATCCCCGACACCTTGTCGTCGTGGTCGGCGGCCTCGCCCAGCGTCGTAATGTGCTGGCTCTCGCCGTTTCGGCCGGCGTCTTCCCGGCCGGCGTCGTTGACGATGGCCACGTAGGCGTCGTCGGTGCGCTCCTCGCTGACGATCTCGACGGCTTTCTCGTAGTTGCGCCAGCAGTTGTAGAGGACGATCACGAAGTCCGAGATCGCCGCTGCGCGAAGCTTCTCCTCGATCTCGTCCCAGCCGCGCCACTTGTCCGACAGCGAGACCGTACAGAAGTCGTTACACAGCGGCGCGCCGACGTTCGCCGATCCGCCCAGCGCCGCGGTGATGCCGGGGACGATTTCGATCGGCACGTCCGTCGCGTCGTCCTCCTCGGCCATCTTGAAGATGAGATCGGACTTGCCGTAGACCGACGGGTCACCGCCGGAAACGTGAGCCACGTCCTTCCCCTCGCGAACGTAGTCGAACGCCGCGCGGGCGAGTTCGATCTGTCGACCCATCGTCGAGCGGACGATCTCCTGTTCGAACCCATCTTCGCGGACGGCGATACCGTCCTCGTCAGTCTGCTCCTCCGGGGGAATGGTCCCGTCGTCGCGAAGGAACTCCTGATAGAGGCTTGAGGCGATGACGACCTCCGAGGACTCGATGACTTCCTTCGCTCGCTTGGTCATGTGATCCGGCAGTCCGGGGCCGATACCGACGACGTAGAGGGTGCCGTGGTCGTCGGGGGTGCCGCCGGCCGTCGCATCGGCGGATCCGCTTTCGGTCCCGCTCATTTGCCGATCGCCACCGTGACCTCGTTCTCGTAGCTGATCTTCTCGAGCACCAGTTCCTGCTCGCGGCCGCCCGCGATCGCGGAAGCCTCCGAGACGCCCGGCCAGCCGATCAACTCCTTCGACTTCGAGGGCGTCGGTCCCTCGTGTGCGAGCAGCGTCTCCTTGTCGAAGACGACGACGCCGAGGTCGAGTTCCTGAGCGGCCTCGAGCAGCCCTTCTTCGTCCTCTTTGCGGGTCGCAGTCCCGACGAACTCCACGTCCTCGAAGCCGTAGTCGGTCTGCTCGAGGGCGTCCTCCCATGCGGCGAGGAACGCCTCTTTGTCGGCTCCGGAAACGCTGCCGGTGCCCAGTACGACGCCGTCGTCTGTGTTACGTTTGAGGACCGTCACGTCGTCGCCGACGAGGACGGCCTTCGGCCCCTCGAGGCGCTCGACTGGCCCGAGGTTGTCGTCGAGAACGGCGAGGTTGGTCTTCACCGTCGAGTCGCCGTTGACGACGTGGGTGTCCATCGCCTTCGCGCGGGACTCGACGCCCTGTTTGCCCGCGGCCTCGCTCGCGGTTGTCATCGCCGGAACGGCACCCATCGTTGCCAAGTCCTGTGCGACCTGGTTCGCGCCGTGGTGGCCGCCTGTAATCGGGATGGCCCAGGTCAGTTCCTCGTCGACCACACAGATCGCGGGGTCCTCCCACTTGTCGTCGAGCAGGTGGGCCGTCTTCCGCATCGCGATCCCCGACGCCATGAGGCCGATGAAGCAGTCGTACTCGCCCCAGTGCTCCTCGAAGACGTCGCCGTGGTACTCGATGATGTCGATCGCCTCGTAGCGATCGCCGATCTCGGCTTTGATCTCCTCGGCGGTGTCCATCTTCCGGCCGAAGGAGATGATCGCGATCTCCTCGGCGACCTCGCCGTCCGAATCGGCCGTCGAACAGTGGCCGCCGCCGGATCCCGAATCGTCGTTCGCATTGTCAGCGTTGTCCGTACTCATGAGTTAATCGTCTCCCGCTTGCGTTTCGTTCGCTTGTGCGTCCGATTCGTCTGCACCGGTCGAGTCGGGGCCCCGATTGGCCCAGTCGCCGTAGAGGAAGGATCGCTCGTAGCCCGCACCCGTCACGGCGTCGCCGATGACGACCAGCGCCGACGCTCGGTACCCAGCTTCCTCGACCTTGTCCGCGATGTCGCCGATCGAGCCGATAATGACGTCCTCGTCCGGCCACGAGGCGTGGTAGATCACCGCGACCGGCGTCTCGGGGTCGTGGTCGTCCTCGAGCAGCCGATCCATCGTGTCACGAACCGCGTGGGTACCGAGGTAGATGCAGGTCGTCACGTCGCCCATCTCGACGAAGTCGGAGATGTGGTCCTCCTCGGGCGTCAGGGTCTTGCCCTGGGGACGGGTGAACGCGACGTGGTTCGAGACCTCGTTCAGCGTCAACTGCGTCCGCAGCGTCGCGCTGGCCGCGAACGCCGACGTGACGCCGGGCACGAAGTAGGTCGGGACGCCCTCGTGTTCCAGGGCGTCCATCTGCTCGAGCGCGGCCCCGTAGATCGCGGGGTCGCCGCTGTGGAGTCGGACGACGTCGTCGCCGTCCTCGTAGGCGTCCCGCATCAGCGGGATCAGTTCCTCGAGGTCCTTCCCGACCGAGTTCACGAGGTCGGCGTGGCCGCAGTACTCGTCGAGCAGTTCGCTGTTGACCAGCGAACCCGCGTGGACGACGAGGTCCGCCGCCTCGAGCAGTTCCTTGCCGGCGACGGTCAGCAGCCGCGGATTGCCGGGCCCGGCGCCGACGAAGGGGATCCCCTCCTGGTCGTCGCCGGCGCTGTGCTCGAAGATCCGGTCGTCCAGTTCCTCGCGGCGGGCCTCGCCCTGTGAATCGATCGCGTCCTGTGGGTCGTTGCGTGTATCGTCAGTCATCGATGTCCTCCGCAATCGCCACCCTCGCAGCCCTCGGCGCGCTCGAGATCGACTACTTCGCCGCCGTCAGTCACCGGCTCACCGTCCGTCGTCGCGTCCTCCGATCCGGTTTCGTCCTCGGTCTGGAACGCGGCCGTCGCCTGTTCGACCTCGAGATCCGCCTTCTCGGCGTAGGCGAGCGTGTAGTAGTCGCGCTCGTCGATCTCCGCAGGGTCGCCGGTAACGAGCGTCTCGCCCTGTTCCATGAACAGCCGGCGGCCGTAGGTGACGTCGTAGCCGGCCTCGACGAGGCCCTCGTGGGTGGCCGGCGCGTCAGTGACCTTGAACAGGATCATCCGGTCCGGACCCGTCGGGCTGTGACCGGCGGCGGCCTCCCGCAGGGAGAGGCCCGCGCCGGCTTCGATTTCGACACCCAATGCGGTCGCGAAAGCCGTCACGGCGCTCACGCCGGGGACGATCTCGAGATCCACGTCCGGATGAAAGGCGTCGATCGTCCGGCGCAGGTGGCCGAACGTCGAGTAGACGTTCGGATCGCCCAACGTGACGAAGGCGACGTCGCCGTCGCGCGCGTTCGGGGCGATCTCCGCCGCGGCCTCCTTCCAGGCCGCTCGCAGCTTCTCCTCGTCTTTCGTCATCGGGAAATCGAGGTCGCCGATCTTCGACTCGTCGACGTGCTCGAGCGCGACGGTCCGAGAGAGCCGACCCGGCGAGTAGACCACGTCGGCGTTTTCGAGCACCTCCTTCCCGCGAACCGTCACGAGGTCAGCCTCGCCGGGGCCGAGTCCGACGCCGTAGAGCGTCATCGATCGACACCCTCCGTCCGCGTTCCGCCGCGTCCATCGGCGGCAACTCTCTCACCGTCGTCCGCGTCCTCGTCTCCGTCCGGCGTCGCGCTCCCGACCAGCGTATAGACCGGATTGTCCGAGTCGAAACTCGTCGCGCCGGCGAGCTCGTAGCCGTGGCTCACCTGAAACTGGACGACTTCCTCGAGCAGGTCGCGCTCGCGGAAGGCCTCGGTCGCCTTGCCGGCGACCTCGAGCCGCGAGACGTTCATCACGACCCGATCGATCTCGGTCTCGACGGCGTGGTCGAGGACGGCCTCGAAGTTGCGGCTTCCGCCAAGGAAGAGCGCGTCAGCGTCGTCGGGCAGCCCCTCGGGCGCTTCCGCGTTGCGGAGTTCGACGTCGGCGCGGATCGACTCCTCGTTCGCGGCGAGGTTCCGCTCGGTCGTCTCGAGGCGCTCGGGTTTCCGCTCGACGGCGGTCACCCGCCCGGCTCGCTGTGCGGCTTCGATCGTGACGGCCCCTGTACAGGAGCCGACCTCCGCGAAGTGGTCGTCCGACTCGAGCGCGAGCTTCGAGCGGACGACGGCCCGGACCTCCGACTTGGTCGGCCCGGCCTTCGCGTCGTGTGGAAGCGCGATGGGTGGCATCACCCGTTGGAACAGAGTCCGCCCCTAAAACAATTTTGTTTGGAGTAGCACAACTCCGGTTGCCCAGATAGAGTTGGAGTAGGACAACGAAAATTGTCGAAACGAACCTGACTGTCGGTCACGGCGACGAGCGGACGACCATACTCGAGCCGACAGTCTGATAGTTCCAGTCCGATCGGCTCGCAGCGTCCCTACCACTCCATGCCGCCGTTGATACCGAGTACCTGGCCGGTCATGTACTCCGCCTGATCGCCGGCGAGGAATCGAACCATGCCGACGATATCCTCGGTTTTCGCGAAGCGGCCGAGCGGGATGTCGTTTCGAATCTTCTCCTGTACCCGTTCGGGGACCTTCTCGAGCATGTCCGTCTCGGTAAAGCCCGGCGCGACGCAGTTGGCCGTCGAGCCGTGGCTGGCGAGTTCGAGCGCCAGCGTCCGGGTGAAGGCGAAGAGACCGCCCTTCGAAGTCGCGTAGTTGGCCTGCCCGTAGTTGCCCTGCTGGCCGACGACGCTCGAGATGTTGATCAGTCGGCCGTGGTCGGAGGTCTTGATGTCCTCGTAGAACGCCTTCGTGCAGTTGAACGTCCCGTTCAAGTTGACGTCGATGACCGTCTGCCAGTCCTCGTAGGTCATGTTCTCGAACGTCCGGTCGATCGTGATCCCGGCGTTGTTGACCAGCACGTCAATCGCGCCGAGTTCCTCCCTGACCTCCGCGGCCATCCGCTCGACCTGTGTCGGGTCGGAGATATCCGCTTGGACCGAAACCGCCGCCTCGCCGTTTTCCTCGATCGTCTCGGTCACCTCGAGCGCTCGCTTTTTCGAGGAGCGATAGTTGACCGCCACGTCGGCACCGCTACGGGCGAGTTCGAACGCGATCTCGCGACCGATTCCACGTGACGACCCGGTAACGAGGCAGGTGCGGTCGGTCAGCGGACGGCGCTCTAGGGGTTCGAGCCGTTGTACAGATTCGGACATACGATTGACACTATCGGCACTGTCCGTTAATTAATTGAGCATCCGTTTCGATCGATGAATTTCTCCGAAGCGTACTAAACGGCCGGTTGAGTCCGGCCGCTCGACATCGCTCCAGGCGGGCCGGCGATGCCCTTCGTCACTGGTCGAGGCGCTCGAGGAACCGATCGAACGCGCCGCTCTCGGCGTGAACGTGGACGTACGTGCCGAGCGACTCGTACTCGGTCAGGCCGTCGTGATCGCCGTCGATGCCGTCGCCGCGGACCGTTTCGAAGGCGAAGCGCGCGTCGCCGTCGACGTCGGCGCTCGAGTAGTGGAACTCGTGGCCCCGGACCGTCTCGCCGGCATCGGCGGTCAGGGTCCCTACGCGGGCCTCGAGTTCGACGTGATCCAGTGCCTGATAGCGGTCGTGCATGGTCACGTCCGCGGGGAGGATTCCGGCCATCTCGCAGCGATCGCCGTCGGCCGTCGTCAGCGACCGGCTCATGGCCATCAGGCCGCCGCACTCGCCGAAGACGGGAAGCCCGCCGGCGGCGCGGTCGCCCAGTTCCGCGAGAGTGCCGGCCGACTCGAGTTCGGCGGCGTGGAGTTCGGGGTAGCCGCCGGGGAGGTAGACCGCGTCGCAGTCGGGGACTGGATCGCCCGCGACGGGCGAGAACGCGACCACTTCGGCCCGCTCGCGGAACCGTTCGATCGTCGCCGGATAGCGGAAACAGAAGGCGGCGTCGCTGGCGACGGCGACCGTGGCGTCGACCGGCTCCGCGCCCGCGGCGTCCGCCGACGGCGTCTCGGGTGCGGGCGGTTCGCTCGCGACGGCTGCCAGTCGTTCAGCCCGTAGCGACCCGGCGGCGTCCCGGAGCGCGTCCCGCGGTAACGCGGCCTCCTCGCCCATCTCCAGTCCCAGATGCCGGTCCGGGATCTCGAGGTCGTCGTTCGGCGGAATCCGACCGAAGTACTCGAGGTCGTCGGGCAGGGCGTCGCGGATCCCCCCTTCGTGGCGGCCGCCGTGAGCGCGCTGGGCGACGATGCCGGCGACCTCGATGTCGCGGTCGATGGTCGCGGCGTACTCCTCGAATCCAAGTGCGGTCGCCGCGACGCTCTCCATCCCCGCCTTGGCGTCGACCACGAGAACGACCGGCAACTCGAGCGTTTCGGCGACCATCGCGGTGCTCGAGCCGTCGCCGTCGTAGAGCCCCATCACGCCCTCGACGACGCAGATATCGCCCTCGCCGCGGTGGTAGTTCCGCCGGAGGCCGTCCTCGCCGCAGAGCCACGAATCGAGCGTGCGAGACGGGCGGCCCGCGACCGCCTCGTGGTGGCTCGGATCGATGAAATCCGGCCCGGCTTTGGCCGGCTGGACCTCGTGGCCGGCGTCCTCGAGCGCTTGAATGATCGACAGCGTCGCGACCGTCTTCCCGACACCGGAGCTGACGCCGCCGAGGACGAACCCCTTCATCGATCGCCCTCCGCCGCTCGAGCGACCGCACCGGTCGATCGGTGTACAGTCATTGTAGTTGGATTAGAACAAGTAGACTTGAAAGCGTCGGTGCTCTCGAGGGTTCGACGGCGAATCGGTGGGAACGCTGGGAATCCGTAGCGCCGTCCCCCGAGAGTCACGTCACTCGTTGGCAAGCGAGAGGACGGTATTGGCGTAGACGTTCGCGCCGGCGACGCAGTCCGCCCAGGCAGTGAATTCGGACTCGTTGTGAGTCTGGCCGTCGACCGACGGCACGAAGATCATCGCGGTCGGCGCGACGTCGCTGACGTACTTCGCGTCGTGACCCGCACCGCTTACGAGCCGCTCGTAATCGACACCTGCCGTTTCCGCAGCGGCGGCGACGGCGTCACAGACGTCCGAATCGAACTCGGTGTGCGGGATCCGCCACACTTCCTCGACGTCCGCGGTGGTTCCGTGCCGTTCGCAGGCCGCCTCGATCTCGCTCTCGGCCAGAGCGACGGCTCGGTCGACGACGTCGTCGTCGTAGGATCGAAGGTCGACGGAGAACGTCGCGCGGTTCGGAATCACGTTGATCGAGTTCGGTTCGACGTCGAACTCGCCGACGGTCGAGACGGCGTCCGCCGAGAGCCGGTTCGGGAGCGCGCCGATAGCGCTGACAGCGTCGGCCGCGGCCGCCATCGCGTCGCGCCGCGTGTGCATCGGCGTCGGACCAGCGTGATCCGATTCGCCGCGTATCGTCACGTTCAGCCACGCGATCCCGTAGACTCCCTCGACGACGCCGACGGCGTTTCCGTGGGTCTCGAGTTTCGGTCCCTGCTCGATGTGGAGTTCGACGTGGCTATGGATGTCGAACGGATCGACCGAGTAGTCGCCGTCGTAGCCGATCCGCTCGAGTTCGTCGCCCAGGCGAACGCCGTCATCGTCGGTCAGGTCCAGCGCGGTCTCGAGGTCGGTTTCGCCGGTGAACACCGCACTGCCGAGCATCGCGTGCTGGAAGCGGGACCCTTCCTCGTTGGTCCAGTCGACGATCTCGATCGGGCGCTTCGTCTCGACGCCCTCCGCCTCCAGGGTTCGGAGGGTCTCGAGCGCCGAGAGGACCCCGAGTTGCCCGTCGAACCGACCGCCGGACGGCTGAGAGTCGAGGTGCGATCCGATCAGAACTGGGGCCGCGTCGGGGTCGATCCCCTCGCGGCGCCCGAACACGTTCCCGATCTCGTCGATCCGAACGTCCAGCCCGAGCGCCGCCAGATCGTCGACGAACCGATCTCGAGCGCGCTTATCTTCGTCCGTCAGCGCGAGACGGTCCAGTCCGCCCGCGTCGGTCGCGCCGATCTCGGAGTACGTCTCGAAGCTCTCCCGGAACCGGCCCTCGTCGATCGTTAGCATACGGGAGTTCGTGACACGAACGCCCTTAGGTCCTCGGAGCCGCGGGACGGCTCGGGCGTTCGGAGCAGCCGCGCGACCGGCGATCAATCGACGAGTTGCGGTTCGAGGCGCCTGTATGTGACGGGCTACCACCACCGACGAACTTAACCGCTCGAGTCGGTTACGGTTCGTCGCTCGAACGATGAACGAAGAACCAGAAACCGACACCGAGCGGCACCTCCGCGAGGCGCTCCGCCACCTGGGCGAGGTACAGGACGACGACGACCTCAGGAAGACTAACGCCGTCGCGCTCGAGGAGGTCTCGAACACGGTTTCGTCCGTGCTGCGCGAATACGAAGGCGACCGGTAGCGCGCATTTCTTTCTCTGCGCCCAGTCGAGTAGCGACGAGCGCCGGCGGTGTCGTCGCTGATTGCCTCACTCGTCGGCCGGTCGGCCGACGTTCGTCCGTCGCCGTCAGTGAGACGGTTTCGTGGACTATCGGATCCGGACCTGACAGTGGGACGACCCGAACGCTTATATTAGTGGGCGCTAATATTAGCAATCGCTAAAATGAGTGGGCGACAGACGAACGAGACGGCGACCGAATCTCGAAACGAGGAGGGGCCCGACTGCTGTTCGGCCGACCATTCCCTGTCAGCGGAAGCGGTCGCCGCCGACGTCCGGACGCTCGCAGCGCTCGGAAACGATACCCGTTACGAAGCCCTTCGGCTCATCGCCGACGCCGACGACGCCGTCTGCGTCTGCGAACTGGAGCCGGTACTCGGAGTGAGCCAGGGAGCGGTCAGCCAGGCCCTCTCACGGCTCTTCGGTGCCGACCTCGTCGACCGACGAAAAGAGGGGCGATGGCGGTACTACACCGCAACGCCGCGTGCGGAACGGCTCCTCCGTGCCCTCGACGACACGAGATCGCTCGAGGCGAACTGACGACGCGCTCACCGACACAGATCGATCACACGATGCACGTTCCACCGACCGATCCGGCCTCGAGACGCACCGACTGGCAGGCGATACTCACCGGCTACGCGCTGGTAGCTGCGGTTCCAGTGGTGCTCTGGGCCGTCGAGAATCCGGCGACCGCCGTCGCGACCCTCGGGGTCGTCGTCGGCCTCGCCGTCGCCGCACGACCAGCCTGGCGATTGGCCCACTGTCTCTACGGCTGTCGGCCCCTCACGGTCGATCTGGCCGGCCGGGTTCGACTCACGATCACTCGTCCACGTACCGATGACTCGAGCTGACCGACGGTTCGAGGGGGTCGACGCGACCGTATGACCGAGGTTTCGATAACCGTAGCGACGGCGGAGACGGACGCTATCGACCGAGTCGAAGCCCTGTTGAAAGCGAACGAGCTCCCGTATCGAGACGTGCGAGCGAAGCCAGGGTGTTTCTTCGTCGCCGTCGACGGGACGGAGTTCATCGGCGTCGGCGGAATCGAACGGTACGAGTCCGACGGGCTCCTCCGGTCAGTCGTGACGAAGCAATCGGTTCGAGGTCGGGGCTACGGGTCCGCAGTATGCGACGAGCTAGAAGCCCACGCTCGAAAGAACGGAATAGCGACGCTATACTTACTGACCACGACAGCAGCGGAGTTTTTCCGACAGCGGGGATACGAAGCGATCGACCGCGAGGAGGCACCCTCGGAGATTCGTGAGACGACCGAGTTCACCGATCTCTGTCCGTCGTCGGCGACCTGTATGAAGAAATCGCTGCGATAGATCGCCGTCCCGGCCGGCTTCTCCGCTCGAGAGCGGTGATTAGACCGACTGTCGAACGGCAAGCACCACGAGATCGGAGAACGGCGTGTCCTCCGGGTCGGTCCCGCCTGTGTAGTCCGACAGTGCCGCGAGCGTAAACCGGTGACTCTCCTCGTCGTCGTGGGTCAGTTTCTCGAGCACCAGCGCCTCGAGATTGGGAGCCGCCCCCCGCTCGAGCAGGAACTGAGCGATGTCGCCGGGCATCCGATCGTAGGGTCGCGGGAGCACGAGCAGGTGCCGCTCGTCGACCGTCGCCGCGGCCGCGAGTCGGTCCATGTCGGACTCGAGGTCGCCGCTCTTGTGGAGCGTGACGAACTCGGTGTCCTCCATCGGCGTCCGGGCGCGGCTGGCAGCCATCTGCAGCGACGAGATACCCGGAACGACGCGGACCGGCCGTGCGTCGGCGTCCCGTTTCTCGGCCGCTCGTTCCACGGCGTCCTGCACCTTGCCGACGAACTGGTAGCCCGAGTGATTCGGGTCGCCCATCGCGACCGCGGTCCCAGACTCGCCGGCCGCGACGCGCTCACCGAATTCCTCGAGCGCCTCGGCTTCGTCCTTGTACCCGCAGGTCAGCAGGTCGGCGTCGGTCAGGTCCTCGACGAACTCCACGACGGTCGTGAAGCCGACGACGACGTCGGCCTCGCGGATCGCCCGCTCGCCGCGAGGGGTGAGATACTCCTGATTCCCCGGGCCGACGCCGACGGCATAGACCGGATCGTCGGCCGATTCGTCGATGTCGGGCTCCGCTGCTCCTGCCGCGAACGTCGCCGGATCCGGCCCTGCGTCGAGGTCGTACTCGCCACTCATCGGTTCGCGCCGGTTTCGGCCCGCGTCTCGGCGTCGAGATCCAACTCGAGTTCGCCGGTTCGGACGTCCTTCGCGACGTGGATCAGCTCGTTCGTCAGTGCGGCGGCGAGCCCGCTGCCGCCGCGGCGGCCGACGTGGGTGATCGCCGGCACGCCGTACGCCTCGCTGACCTCGCGGATGCGCCCGCGGCTCTCCTCGGCCTTGACGAAGCCGACGGGGTTGGCGACGACGACGGCCGGTCGCGTCCCCTGCTCGATACAGTCGGCGAGCGCGAGCGCCGCAGTCGGCGCGTTGCCGATCGTCACGATCGACCCCTCGAAGGCGTCCTCTTTGTCCAACTCGAGCATCGCCGCGGCGGTCCGGGTCATCCCGGTCTCTTCGGCGAGTTCCTTTCCGTGGCCGATGGCCTTCGCGACCTCGCAGTCGTGGCCCCGGCCCGTGACGCCGGCTTTCACCATCGTGATATCGGTGATGATGTCGGCTTCCTCGAGTACTGCTCGAGCGCCGGCCCGAACCGGCGCGTCCTCGTCGTCGCCGACTTCGTCGGTCCCGGTGAACTCGATCAGGTGCTGGAACTCGATGTCGCCCATCGAGTGGACCGACTTCTGACGGATCCGATCAGCGAGAGTCTCGTCCGGCGTGAACTGCCGGACGATGTCCATGCTCGTCTCCGCGATATCCATCGCGTTCTGCGTCGTTGCGCCCAAGTCCGCGTACTCGGTTTCGTATTCCTGGCTGTCGCTCATCGCGTCTCACTCTCCGTGGCTCGAGTATCGTCCGTCGGCCGAACCCGTTCGACCGTCGTCGGACCGCTGTCAGTCATCGTTCGCTACCCCCACGGCCTCGTTGGTCGTCCGCGCTTCCAGATCGCCCTCGACCTCGAGGTTCAGATCGCGCAGGCGGTCGACCGTCTCGTCGTCGGCATCCCACAGATCGCGCTCGATCGCCTCGAGCAGGGTGTCCGTGATGGACTCGAGTGCCCACGGGTTCACGTCTCGCATCCACTCCTGACGATCGTCGTCGAAGGCGAACTTCTCGGCTACTTCCTCCCAGAAGGTATCGCTGACGACGCCAGTCGTGGCGTCCCAGCCGAGCGTCACGTCGACCGTCGTCGAGAGGTCGCCCGCGCCCTTGTAGCCGTGTTCCTCCATTGACTCGAGCCAGTCGGGGTTCAGGACCCGCGACCGCATCGCCTTGCGGACCTTCTCCTCGTTGGTGTAGACGTCGACGTTGTCGGGATCCGAGGAGTCGCCGACGTAGGAAGCCGGCTCCTCGCCCGAAATCTCGCTTACGGCGGAGATGAAGCCGCCGTGGAACGCGTACCAGTCCGAGGAGTCGAACTCGTCTTGCTCCATCGTGTCCTCGAGCTTGACGGTGGCGTCGACGGAAGAGAGCCGCCGTTCGAAGGCGTCGTGGGCGTCCGAAACCCGACCGCGCGACCCCATCGCGTAGCCGCCCCACTGGACGTAGACGGAGGCGAGATCGGAGCGGTCGTCCCAGTTGCCCTCGTCGACCGCCTTGTTCGTCCCGGCACCGTAGCCACCGGGTCGGGTCGTGAAGACGCGGTGGAGAGCCGCTTTGCGGGCGTCCGATTCGTCGAGTCCTTCTTCCTCCTGAAGCTCCGCAGCCTCTTCCTCGACGTGTTTCTTCACGTAGTTCATCTCGTGGGGCTCGTCGAGGTCGACGACCGCGTCCACGGCATCGTGGATGACGCCCGCAGCGGCCGGGAAGGCGTCCCGGAACAGCCCGGAGACGCGGGTCGTCACGTCGACTCGCGGTCGATCGAGTTCCTCGAGCGGGATCGGCTCGACGTCGTCGATCCGGCCCGCGTCGGTCCACTGCGGCTCGACGCCCATCATCGCGAGGACCTGGGCGATGGTCTCGCCGCGGGTGCGCACGGTTGGGGTCCCCCACGCGACGACCCCGACCTCCTCGGGGTACTCGCCGTTCTCCGACTGGTGGCGCTCGAGCACGCCCTCCGCGACTTCGCTCCCGACCTGCCACGCGGCCTTCGCGGGCACCTTCCGGGGGTCGAGCGTGTAGAAGTTCCGCGCGGTCGGCAGTAAGTCGACGCCACCGCGGGTCGGCGCGCCCGACCCGCCCGGCGGGACGTACTCGCCCGAGAGCGCGTCCGCAGTGCGGGGAATCTCGTCTTCGGCCCCCTGCACGCGGGGCTGGGCCTCCTCGCAGATGTAGGCCAGCACCTCCCGGAGATCATCGTGGGCGCGCGATTTGGCCCGCGCGTCGCCGATCGTCTCGAGATCGACGACGAGCAGATTCATGTTCACCTCCTCGTCCTGACCGGCTTCGCGTTCGGATTCCGGCACGTCGAAGTCGTGTTCGGCGAGCGTCTCGAGCAGGTCGACGCTCGTCTCGTAGACCTCGTCGGCGGCCTCGGCGTAGGTCATCCCGAGATCGTCGTCGTACTCGCCGGGCGCGTTCAGCATCGTTTCGTAGTCGACGCCCAGCACGCCGGCCACGCTCTCGCGCAAGCTCGGCGCGCCGGGGTTCTCGAGTCGGGTGAGCGCGACGAGGTACTCCACGAGGCGCTCGTCTGCCGGGGGCTCGGACATCGTATGGAGCCCGAGCCGGATCTGTGTCGTCTTCACGTCGGTCAGATACTCGTGGATTCGCTCGACGAGGTCGTCGATCTCGAGGTCGTCGCCGTCGACGTTGCCCTCAGCCAAGGTCGACCCCGCCTCGTCGGGGCCGCGGACGTCGGCCTTCTCGCCGATGGTTCCTTCGATGCCTAACTCGACAGCGAGGTCCAGTTCCTCGACTTTCTCGCGGATGAGCGCCTCGAGGTGTTCGCCGTCGTCGCTTCGGGCGTCCTCCATGCCGGCTTCGCGGTACTGATTCGCGAGTTCCTCGAGCTCCGAGAGCTCGTCGTAGGTCCCGGCGTTTCGCATGACCGGCGTGAGGTAGTCGACGATGGCGGCGTAGGAGCGCCGTTTCGCCTGCGTCCCCTCACCCGGGTTGTTGACGATATACGGGTAGACGTTCGGGATATCGTCGATCAGCTGATCGGGCGCGCTCTCGCCGTTCAGGCCGACCGTTTTCCCGGGGAGCCACTCGAGGCTGCCGTGGGTCCCGAGGTGAACGACCGCGTCGGTCTCGAAGCTGTTCCGAAGCCAGCCGTAGAAGGCGAAGTAGTCGTGTGGCGGCTGTAGATCGGAGTCGTGATACACTTTCGAGGGGTCCATCCCGAACCCGCGCGGGGGCTGGACAGTGACGAGGACGTTGCCGAACTCGACGCCCGGGATGGCGAACGGCCGATCGGGGACCTCGCCCCACTCCTCGATGATATTCTCCTGGAAGCGCTCGTCGGCTGCCGAAAACCACTCCTCGTAGGTGCCCGGCGACACCACGTCGACCGAGAGGTCGCGAACGTCTTCGGGCGCGACCCAGCGATCCTCGAGCGTGAGCTGTGCGGTCAGCTTCTCGACGAGGGACTGGCCGCTGTCAGGCATATCGTCGCCTAAATCGTAGCCGCGGGCGTCGAGTTCCTCGAGCAGGTTGACGGTCGACTCGGGCGAGTCGAGACCGAACGCGGTCCCGATCCCGTCGTCGCTCGGCGGGTAGTTGTGGAGGACGACGGCGACCCGTTTGTCCTCGTTCGGCGTATGCCGGAGTCGCGCCCAGTTGACCGCCAGCCGGGTGGCGTGGTCGATCCGATCTTCGATCGGGAAGTGGTGTTTCGGCGCGGAGCCGATACCGGCCTCGTCGTCGGTGCGTTCCTTGCCCGAGATCGGATGGGTGATGACGTTGCCGTCGAACTCCGGCAGGGCCACCGAGAGGGCGAGTTCGAAGCCCATCACGCCCGTGTCGCTGGACTCGTAGCGCGAACGGGAGCGCATCGTGGTGACCGTCTGCAGGACGGGGACACCGAGTCGATCGAGGAAGACGTCCTCCGCGGAATCGCCTTCGTCGCTGGCGCTGCGGCCGCGCTCGTCCATCGAGAGAGAGAACATAAAGGAGGAGAGCACGGCGTCGACGACGGGCTGATCCGCGTCGTCGAGAAGCCAGTTGTCGGTCACCCACTCGGCGTCTTCCTGCTCGTCCGTGTCGGTCGCTGGATTGCAAAAGATCGGCAGTGCGTTCGCACCCTGTTCCTCGAGCGCACGGACCTGCGCGTCGACGTAGCGGGTGTTCTCGTGGGTCCAGTGGGACTCGTAGAACCAGACCGCGACCGTCGGCTTTTCGGGGTCGTGGGTCGCGAGCAGGTCCTCGTACTCGATCCCCGGATGGTCAGGGTGATAGACCCCCTCCGTGGGGAGTTCGGTCGGCTCGTCGTACTCGACGTCGCGACCCTCGTACTCCGCCCCGAGGAACCGACAGAGGTTCGCGACGTTGATCGTGCCTCCTTTCTCGAGGTAGTCGTAGACCTGATCGCGATGATCCGCCGAGACCGTCGTATCCTCGACGGCGAAGGCGTCGCCGGTCGCCTTGACGATCAGCGGGACGCCGGCGTCCTCGAGCGCGCCCGTCGCGTAGTCGTAGCCCGGCATGCTGTCTTCGGCCCCGTGCAGCCAGAAGATCGCCGCCGCGGCGTCGTGCAATTCCTCGACGAACTCCTCGACGGCGGCCTCGTCCTCGAGGTCGCTCTCCGAGCGGACCACGAGTTCGATATCCTCGAGGCGGTCGGCGGCCTGCCCGATCGAGCCGAGTTCGTTTTCTGTCGCGGTATATATCCCAATCGTTGTCATCGCGTTTTTAAACCTCTATTGTATTAGCTCAAGTATGGTTGCAAACGCCGGGGGCAAAAAGCTATCGTCACTCCCCTTTCCGGCGATCGTCGGACAGGACGACCTGAAGCGAGTCTTGCTGACCGTCGCGGCAAACGACGGCCTCGACGGAGCCCTGATCGTCGGCGAGAAAGGGACCGCCAAGTCGACCGCCGTACGGGCGCTCGTGGATCTCCTGCCCGAACAGCGGGCCGTCGCCGACTGCCCGTACGGCTGTTCGCCGGACGACCCCGACCTGCAGTGTGCGGACTGTCGAGAGCGCGAGCCCGACGAACTGCCGGTCGAGACGCGGCCGGTTCCCCTCGTCACGCTCCCGCTCGGCGCGACCCGCGACCGCGTCGTCGGCACCCTCTCGGTCGAGGACGCGCTGGCCGGCGAGGCCGACTTCGATCCCGGCCTGCTGGCCCGCGCGAATCGCGGCATCCTCTACGTCGACGAGGTCAATCTGCTCGACGACCACCTCGTCGACGTCGTTCTCGATTCGGCCGCGAGCGGCGTCAATACCGTCGAGCGGGACGGGGTCAGCGTCTCCCATCCCGCGAACTTCACCCTGATCGGGACGATGAACCCCGAGGAAGGCGACCTCCGACCCCAACTTCGCGATCGGTTCGCCCTGCAGGCCACCGTCGAGGGCTGCCGCGAGATCGACGACCGCGTCGAGATCATCGACCGCGCGCTCGAGGCCGACGGCGGTGCAACGGACCCGAAAGCGGAGTACGACGACGAGGTCGCCGCCCTTCGCGACGAACTGGCCGCCGCTCGAGACCGGCTCTCGAGCGTCACTCTCCCGAGCGATTTCAAGGCCGAGATCGCCGAACTCTGCCTCGAGGCCGGCGTCGACGGCCACCGCGGCGACGTGGCCACCGCTCGAACGGCGATGACGCTGGCCGCGCTCGAGGGCCGCGAGACGGTCATCGAGTCCGACGTGTACGAGGCCGCGACGTACGCGCTTCCCCACCGACTCCGGAGCACGCCCTTCGAGGACGAGCCGGAGCTCGACGACCTGCTCGAGGACCGGTTCGACGAGGAGTCGCCGGAGGAGGCCGACGGAGACAGCGAACGCGACGAGAGCGACGCGGACGAGGGCGACGGTGACGAGAAAGTCGAATCCGCCTCCGAGGACGGCGACGAATCCGATGATCGCGAGGGTGAGCGTGACGAAGGAGTCCAGAGAGGGGATGAAGACGGTTCGAGCGACGATATCGACGCCGAATCGGACGGCGGAAACGGCGACGATGCCGGCTCCGAACCGCGACCGGAGGACGGCGAGCGACCGGCGTCGGCGAATCAATCGCCCGCGGAAGCCGGCGACGGCGGTTCTGACGACTCGAGCGACCGCGAATCTGACTCGGAATCGGACGACTCACCCGACGACGGCGAGGACGAGACCGCCCAGCCGCTGGTCCCCGGCCAGCAGCGGGCCGAGATCGGCGAGGCGCGGGCACCCGACCTCGAGACCGAAACGGTCGAGAGCGGCGACGGTACAGCGGCGACTGGTTCACGCGCGAGTACCGCACTCAGCGTCGACAATCGGGGCGCTCGCGTCCGCACCGAGCCCGCGTCCGGCGAGGGGCCGATCGACGCCGCGGCGTCGGTCCGGTCGGCCGCGGCCCGCGGCGAATCCCGGGTCGGGAAACAGGACCTCCGGCAGTCCGTGCGAACCGGCGAGACATCGGTAACAATCGTCTTCGCTGTCGACGCCAGCGCCTCGATGCGGCCGGCGATGCGGACCGCGAAAGGCGTCGTCCTCGAGTTGCTGCGCGACAGCTACGAACGGCGCGATCGGGTCGCGTTCGTCGCGTTCGCCGGTGAGAACGCCGACGTGTTGCTGCCGCCGACCGACAGCGTCTCGCTGGCCGCTCGCCACCTCAAAGATCTCCCTTCGGGCGATCGGACGCCGCTCCCCGCGGGGCTCGAGACCTCGCGACGAGTCATAGAGCGGACCGATACCGACGCCTCGGTGGTCGTCCTCGTCACCGACGGCCGGGCGAACGTCGCCGACGGAAGCCCGACGGACGCGACGCGCACCGCGGCCCGCGCGCTCGCGACCGACGATGCGCGAGTCGTGGTCGTCGACGCCGGCGACGACTCCCGCGCGGGCCTCTCGGAACTGGTCGCGACCGAAACCGAGGGCGAACTGGTCGACCTCGATTCGCTGTCGGCCGAGACGGTGCGAGCCGCAGCCGAGCGCGCAGCGATCGAAAAGCGGCGATAGCGCCGCCAGAAGCGACGAGCCGCTGAGGTATACTGGATCCGACGGATCGCATAGCGGTCGATTTACGGCGCTTCGTTCCGTCGGGTGTGGCAGTGAGTCGCATCAACTGTCCGGAGTGCCTGACCGAATCCGGCGTCGAAATCGAGCGCACTCTGCTCGAGTCCGGGCTCGAGAAGACCTTCGAGTGCGAGGACTGCGGCCACGTCTGGTCCGTCCTCTTCTGAGCGGCTCGAGCGGCGGACGATGGAGGTTCTCCAAACGATCGTCCGAAGATTCGCCGGCCACGGATCAACACCCCTATGAGCTACCTCTGCCGTTATCCGACGAGAATCGATGACGGGGGACGAGACAGTCGCCGACGGGGCCGTCGGCGACGAGATCGAGTATGGCATCGACGACCGGCCGCCGCTTGGCGAATCGCTCGTGCTGGGGATCCAGCACTACCTGACGATGGTGGGCGCGAACATCGCAGTTCCACTGATCCTTGCAGGGGCGATGGGAATGCCTCCGGACGTGACTGCCCGGTTCGTCGGCACGTTCTTCGTCGTCTCCGGGATCGCGACGCTCGCCCAGACGACCTTCGGAAACCGGTATCCGATCGTTCAGGGCGCGCCGTTCTCCATGCTCGCGCCGGCGCTGGCGATCGTCGGCGTCGTGACTGCGGGCGGCGTGGCAGGACAACCGAACTGGGAGGCCGCACTACTGCAACTTCAGGGGGCGATCATCGTCGCAGCGACCGCCGAGGTCGCGATGGGATACTTCGGGCTGGTCGGACGACTGCGCCGGTTCCTCTCGCCCGTCGTCATCGCGCCGACGATCGCGCTGATCGGGCTCTCGCTGTTCAGCGCACCGCAGATCACGACGGCGAACCAGAGCTGGTGGCTGCTCGGGCTCACGCTCGGCCTCATCCTGCTGTTCTCGCAGTATCTCGACGTTCGGCACAAGGCGTTCCGACTCTACCCGGTCATTCTGGCGCTCGTTATCGCCTGGGTCGTCGCCGCGGCGCTGTCGGTCACCGGTGTCATCGGCGGCGGCCATCCGGGATTCGTCGATCTCGGTCAGGTCACGGACACCCGGCCGCTGCTGCCGATCTACCCCTTCCAGTGGGGGATGCCGCAGGTGACGACGGCGTTCGTCATCGGGATGTTCGCCGGCGTGCTGGCCTCGATCGTCGAGAGCATCGGCGACTACTACGCGGTGGCGAACCTCTCGGGATCGGGCGCGCCCAGCGAAAAGCGAATCAACCACGGCATCGGCATGGAAGGGCTGATGAACGTCTTCGCGGGGATCATGGGTACCGGCGGTTCCACGTCGTACTCCGAGAACATCGGCGCGATCGGGCTGACCGGCGTCGCCTCGAGGTACGTCGTCCAGCTCGGGGCCGCCGTCATGCTCGTGGTCGGCTTCGTCGGCTACTTCGGTCAGCTGATCGCGACGATTCCCGACCCGATCGTCGGCGGCCTGTTCATCGCCATGTTCGGCCAGATCGTCGCCGTCGGCATCTCGAACCTGCGCCACGTCGATCTCGACTCCTCGAGAAACACCTTCGTCGTCGGCTTCGCGCTGTTCGTCGGGCTGGCGATCCCGGCCTACATGGGCAACTTCGAGAGCACGATCGCGTTCCGCGAGGCCGTGGGTCTCGCGAGTGTTTCCGCTGCGCCCCCGCTCGAGGCCGCCGCACAGGCCGTCGTCGACACGATCTACATCATCGGCTCGACCGGGATGGCCGTCGGCGGGCTCGCGGCGCTCGTCCTCGACAACACGATCCCGGGCTCGCGGGAGGAACGCGGCCTCGCGGCCTGGGACCGGATCACGGAAGACGAATCCGAGTTCGACTCGGTCTGGGACCGCTGGCTCGGGGCCGACTCGAGCGCGGACCGCTGAGCGCGGCGAGGCCACGCTCTCGCTCGAGAACTCGTCTCACGACGCGCCAGCGCAACCACTCATTCTAAGAGCGAGCAGCCCTTGAGACGGATCATGGCAGAACTCGCGCTCGAGGACGGCTCCATCTACTACGAGACCACCGGCGACGGCCCGCCACTGGTGTTCGTCCACGGCGGCTGGATGAACGGCGAGACCTGGCAGCCACAGGTCGAACACTTCGCCGACGACTACCGCGTCGTCACCCTCGACGTTCGGGGCCACGGCGAGACCGGCGCGACCGACCCCGATCAGTACTCGATCGAACTCTTTACCGACGATCTCGAGGCGCTGCTGTTCGATCTCGATATCGAACAACCGTCCCTCTGCGGGCTCTCGCTCGGCTCGATGGTCGTCCAAGAATATTTGGACCGCCACCCCGAGGGGGCGACGGGCGCGATCATGGGCGGTGCGGTCCGGTCGATGCCGCCGGTCGATATGCCGGCAGGGCTGAAGCCGCTCTGGACGCCGGTACCGGCGCTGACCGCGTCGCTGTCGCTGACGGGGACGGCGGGGACGTTTCAGTCGATGCTGTACTCGATTCAGGCGACGACCGGCGAGCGGTGGCTGTCGGTCGATCCAGAGGTACGGGCCGAGGCGATCGCCGACGTCGGCGACATCTCGACGGCCGAGTTCCGCAAAATCTTCGACGCGCTCTACCGGTACGACCCCCCCGAACTGACCGGCGTCGAGACGCCGGCGCTCGTAGTCCACGGCGAGCAGGAGGCCCCGCTGGTCAAGCGACAGGGCCGGCAAATCGTCTCCGCGGTCGCCGACGGCGACCGACTGGAACTGTCCGATTCGGGCCACCTCGTCAATCAGGATCGGCCGAACGCGTTCAACACGGTGGCGGCAGACTTCCTCGAGCGGCTACCGGCGACCTAACGCCAGGTTTCGACCGTTTAGCACTCGTCTCGAGACGTATCAGCTCGTTCCAAAATCTGTCACTCTAGCTCTCACGCGAGAGTCACTGTCAAGGGTCCAATGCAATTTGGCGATACCCCGAAGGCAGTAACCACCCTATACTGAGGTGGAACCACCACCTTCGTCGAATCATACCCACTACATTATGAGTAGTCAATGTCCGGACACTGACAGCGTCGACGCTACGCCATCGCCCGCGAACTGGACGAGCATCTCGAAGCACGTATTGAATAGCTATCTCGAGGCGAACAACGCCCTCCTCGCGGCAATGGGGTTCTCCTCGACCGGGGAGGAATCGCTGTCGCAGTCGGAGCCGGCGAGGGCCGGAACGGCGACTACGGAGTCAGTCCCCGAGGTCGCGTTCGGTGACGAGACCTGGGTCGTGGAACGCTCGACGGACGAGTACGAATCGCTCGGCGTCGGCGACTACGTCCGCTTCAGCAAGCCGATCGCGGACACCGACGTAACCGCGTTCGCGCAGGTCTCCGGCGACACCAACCGGCTTCACCTCGAGTCGGACTTCGCGGAGGATACCCAGTTCGGCGGCCGAATCGCCCACGGCACCCTCGTCGCCGGTACGATCAGCGCCGCGCTGGCTCGACTGCCAGGCGTGACGGTCTACCTCTCGCAGGACCTCGAGTTCACCGGGCCGGTCCGGATCGGCGAAACAGTCACCGCCGAGTGCGAGATCGTCGAGGACCTCGGCGGCGATCGGTATCGGCTCCACACGCGGGTCTTCGGCGAGGACGACGAACCGGTCATCGACGGTGAGGCCGTCGTCATCATCAACGACTCGCCCGAAACGTAACGGGCCGATGCGGTCCGACGCAGACTCGAGAGAGCGCTACCAGCGACGCGGACCGCGACGGTCACTCGTAGTCCGTTCCGAGAAAGGGGATTTCGGTAGCCGCTGCTCTTGCTCGTGATTTCGTCGGGGCCGTTGCTCTGCTGCAATCGTCTCCGCCGTAGTAGAAAAAAACCGGCGTTCCTACCAGATATACTTTAAAATCATCGAGCCACCATCTTCGCGTGGCCGTGACTACCACCAGACCTATTACTACCACGCCCACAACCAGTGTCCGACCATGACCGATCGGCCGCCATCACCGTCGACACCGACGACTGGCCCCGCGACCGCCGACACGACTCTCGAGGGCGACATCGTCGCGACGACGGCCCAGCTGACCGACGCTATCGAGGACGCGCTGGGCTGTCGCCTCGACGACTCCGTCTTCGAGGACCTCCTGCTCGAACTCGATCGCCGTGACTACGTCGACTGGGTGACCATCACCCGGCGCGGCGACTACGTCTGGGACCTCTCCGACTCGCCCGACCGGATCGGCGAGGCCATCGCTGAGGCCGTCGTCGACCGACTCGAGTCGTGGCTCGCGAACGCAGACTGAGCGCTCGGCTCAGAACGGGAGCTCACTGGTTTCGACGTCGTCTCGGACTCGAGAAAGCTAAACCACGATCGTAACGGAGTTGCTCCCTGATTCAAATGCTTCGCGGTTCACTGCTCGAGGCTCGAGAATTTGCTCGCCGCGAGAAGTGGGCGCTACAGGTGCGTCAACCCACCCTAGTTATTATCCACGCGGAGTATAAGCTGACAAATTTACACCCGTCCTATCCAAACTAATACAATAAGAAGGCAATAAGTCTAGTGCATACAGGATAGTATATGACACCCCCAATCTACTCATATGGATCTCCATTGAGTACATCCAGCATACATTAGATCGTGAAAGCATCATCGAGAACGTGTCTTGTAGTCTCCCCACGGATCATCTCCGGGTGATCTACCGCGACCGCGAGGATTGCACGATTAATCTTCACCCGATGTGCGTAGGAGACGCAAGAGTGTTGGGCGTCAACGAGCAGTGCTTCCGCTTCGCCTTTATCTGGTACGTGGAATACGATTTCGTCGAATTCGTCCATACCATCACTAATGTGGTAAAATTCAAATGTTTGTTGTATGAAATATTCGTTCTGTGCGCAGTTCTTCCTGAGAAGATTCCCTTACTAGTCGCGGAGTTCTCGTAGAAAGTCACTGATAACGCGTCGTGTAACTGCGTTCAACACAGATGTAAACTGAGACCGCTGCTTCCACCTTCTACCGAAGATGTCGACGGGGTCATGTTAAATAGAGAGTATGAGTCCAGTTGATTCCACCCTAACTGCGGAGTATCAACTGCCAAGTAGGCATGCGAACTGATCAACGAGAAACTATCTCTCTTCCCCTATGAGCAATAGTTAACTCAGATCCTCACACAGGACCAGATATGACGAAGGAAGGTGAGAGACAGCGGGCAGCAGCAGTCTGTGAAAACTGTGGGACTGCCCATGCAGTGCGTCTCGGGCCTGACGGCGAAATACGGCCAATTGGGAGTGGACGAGATGAAACTTGTACATGTGACGATGGTGATCTCCGTATTCTCAGCAACGATGGGTCCGTTCTCGAAGACGTAGATATGTAGAACAAAGAGGAAGCCGAGTGTACGGTATCTATATCCTCTGTACTTAGCGAACACCACCTTCGCAAATTGACCAGAGCCTCGGGCCACATTCGCGCCCTGTCTCTTGCAGAGACGCAGCGAACTACCGAATAGCTGTCAGAAGGAGCGTACGAGATATAGGGGAGGTACGTACCAGCCAGTACAAGTGGATTGATAGCTCTAAGCGCCCAACCCTTCTGCAAATACTACAGAAAACCCGACTTGAAATGCCTGTTTCTGGTCAGTATTCTGAATCGTTTTGGGCGGACAATCCCATCGTTATCAGTCGCCGGAGCAACACGACAATCCCGTTTTCGAGGCCTTTCGCAAAGACGGCCTGCTCTTTCACCTTCTCATTGTCGGCATTGGGATAGTAAGTCCCAATCAGGAGCGTCTCACGGTCGACGAGCAGGAGGCGACTGATCGCGACTTCATCGTCACTCACCTTCCCAGTGAGCCAGTCAAGACCAGTTTCGAACACGCTAACTGTGGGAAGTTCCGTCCCAAGTTGTGCCGTGATCGTATCCGTTTTCCCGCCAAGCATGAGCGAGAGATCGCGATCAACTGCCATGTGTAGCCCCTCAAACATCTGTTCCGACAGGAGAGCATCGTCGACGACGACGAACACAATCTCGGTCTCGGCTTCATCAATGAGTTCGTGCGTTCGCGACTCAATTGCCTCATGGCCCGACAGCGACCAAACCTCTTGGACGTGGTCCTCGCCCTCCGTTTCCTGAGCATCCGTGTTTTGAAGATGACCCTTGAGAGACTCAATGCGATCAGTATACTGCTTCGCAAGGGTCTGTGTCGCCTCATCAATGCTCACAGCGCGATAGACCTGCGGATTTGAATGTCGCACTTCGACCAATCCCTTTGACTCCAGCACCCTCACCGCGTCGTACACTCTCGTCCGCGGTACCTCGGAGATCTCGTGGATCTCCTTTGCTGTGGCAGTCGAGAGTTGATTTAATGCCACGAAACAGCGAGCTTCGTACTCCTGCAGCCCAAGTTCTTGCAATAGATCAATCGCTTCTTGTATCGGTTCGTTCCCGATCATGGCCCAACCACGTACATAGTCTAACAGACCACATACGGTCTGCAGATGAAAAAGGGGTTGGGTTCCTGTCTCATGGGAAAGTTACAAGATACAGTAGGTATTGCCATTCTCTGTTACTCATTTCCTCACACAATCTATTTACGACGCGCCCACAAACGAAAGACTGGCGAGTCCTGTTACTAGCCCAACCACGACGGGACTCGTCATTTCCTACTGTGTATAGTTTAGACATTTCTCCGAACACTGTGATGAGGAGTAGAGATGATAGGTTGAATACTCCATGTTGGAGCACAGGTACACGATATTTCGATTATGACTTATCGTGCTTGACCGCCAACTGGCAATATGAGCATTATTGCCGAGTTCTCCGTCAAATCGGATGATCTTGCGTTGCACCACGCACTCACAGCGGCCCCAGAGATGGTCGTCGAGATCGAACAAGTAGTGGCGACGATGGAAGATCGGATCATGCCGTATTTCTGGGTGAGTGGTGGTAATCACGCGGAGTTCGAAGAGGCGTTTCAGGACGACGAATCCGTGACGAACGCGACCGGTATCGACGAAGTAGAAGGGGCGAAATTGTACCGTGGCGAGTGGACGAAAAACGTTGAGACCATCATCTATGCATATGTCGAACTCGGGGCGACGCTCATACAAGCAATCGGAAAAGCCGAGAACTGGGAATTACGGATGCGATTCGACAGTCAGGACTCCCTCTCAGAATTTCAAGAGTACTGTGATAAGAACGATATTTCGTACGAACTCAAATCGATCAAAGAACAGGAACAGACGATGGCGAGTGCTCAGTACGACCTCACACCGAAGCAACGCGAGACGCTGGTCACTGCGCTCGAAGCAGGCTATTACGAGGCCCCTCGAACAGTGACAATGCGTGAACTGGCGGATCAAATGGGGATTGCCCAACAAACACTCTCGAACCGATTTCGCGCTGCACACAACAATCTCATTACCAGTACGTTAACCATCAGCCATCCAGATGAGGACGAGGATGAGGAATAATTCTTCAGTGACGGACTGTCTGGACTTCACCACTGGGGTTAGTACTATACAGCACTTCTCCTCTTACGTAGAGAGGCGTTTCCTTCTTTCGTGGTTGGGTCAATTACTGAGTTCGACACGGTTCTCCGACTGTGTCAAGAGCAGCACCGTCGTATCATCCTCGCAACACTCTCGCATGAGAAGCGGTCGTTAACGGTAACCGATCTCACGAAGACGATCCTCAAACACAATCATCACACACCTCTTGCAGAGGTTCCCGAAGAAGAAGCGAAACAGATTCGGCTGACGTTGCACCACGTGCATCTCCCGAAGTTGGCGGATCACTCGCTCGTCAACTACGATCAGGAACAGCAACTGGTGCAACCGACTCCCCAGTTCGATCAGTTAGAGCCCCAGCTCTCAACCATCATTGATGCTGATCCCGATATTGAAACACCAATTGCACTGTGAGATCGGTCAGAATCGCCATTTAAATAACCGGAACTTTGATGATTTCAGTATTCTGCAGCACGTAGACGACGGTCTGTATGCACATCTACTGCACGACTAATTCGGCTCTGATCTCTGTGAAATAACTTCGCTTCTACGACACACCCCTCATTGTGAGTGAATGGCCGATCACTAAGTACAGGTGAAATACTGCGCAAAGTCTTCTGTCTCAATCAACCCTCACCTACGATGAGTGAGAACGGGACTTTTTGTACAGCGTACATCCTGATGTTCAGACACTAGTTCAAGATGAGGTCTTATCTCGTCAAAACAGGGGCCCTGTACTACAAGATTGTTATCTTGATTCCACTCGATGAATCCATACTCTGCTAACTTGGGAAGGTGGATATGGTGCATCCCAATTGAGTACTCATCCGCTTCTGCAATCGTTCGACAACTGGATAGATGTCTCTGAAGGAGGTTCTCGTCCCCTTCTGCAATCTCCCGAGAAAGGCCAGACGGTTCTGGGATGTGTTGAGAGCTATATAACAATTTCACTAATAACTGTCGTCGATGATTGTCTACCAATGCTTCAAACATATCATCAGTGTTGGCCATCTCATATCCCTCGAATCCACTCCCTCCCCCATAATCTTAAATACCTATCATTTTCACAGGTGGGTGTTGTTTGATTAACTGAGTGAAAATGTGCCTCGTTCAGTTTGTCTGCGAATATAATGCTGACACTTCAATCAGCTATTGATGATATTGGTGGAGCCGTGCTGAATACAGAGCGCGAATGTCGCACGAAATCAGGCCCGGCTTGCGAAAGTGGAGATCGCTCAGTACAGTGAATAAAGACAACGAGTCACTACCGTGGAACGGAATTCGATGAGGTTACGCTGAGAACTTCCCGTGATGTTTCGCCAGAAGTTCCAGCGTGGGCCTGATTTCGTCAAATCGGGGCCCTTTTTCCACACAACTCATGCTTGGTATCCATTCAATAAACCCGTAATCATCCAACTTGGGAAGATGAACGTGCCTCTGTTCGATTCTATCCGTCCTCTCAGCTATGACATCGTCAGGTGGTGTATCAAGGTCGATTGGACTATCTGCCCGAGGATTCTCGTCTAATAAGCCGAATAGCAGTTGTCGGCGTTGCTCGTTTGCCAATACTTCGTATAATTGATCGTTAGTATTGTTCATTACAATGCCAAGTGTGTGCTCCTACGTCTTAACACCATGACAATTTCACTCGTACCTGAGTTTTGATTAACTGGGTGAACGACCGCCGTTCAGTTCGCATATCTCCGGAACGGCTGGTTCAGTAGGTTGGCCGTGAAACAAACGAGATCGTCGTGCTGCACTCATCCTCTGTATCTTGCACGCGCTTTCTGCCAGTTGCTGGATAGATTGAGCGAGGTGTACAAGATATAGGTAGTATAGTTATCCGCGTGAGGTTCCTTCTCTTCAGATATTGACAAAATATCGTGCTGAATACAGAGGATAAATTCAGTACGGCGACTTCGTTTGCATCATTCCGAAACCGGTGAACTACCCTCTCACTGCACGTGCGAATGGAGCGCCACCGTTCTCAGTCTCAGATATACCGGCTTTCCGCAAAGGAGGGGTGATGCTGTTTCCGAGCTGCCCCTACAAGTATTGCTGTCGCAACTGCGTCACTCGCAATCATAATGAGAAACAGAACCACCAAGAATAGCAGCATGAGAAGAACAAGGATCATCTCATATCCATAATTACCGCTGTGCTACTTGCGTCTGTGCCCATAACTTCCCGGTAACCGATTTCGCGAATTATTACGCATCCAGTGACACCCGTGCTTACGGTCAGATACACAGAAGTGTTGGCTTTCAAATAACCAGCCAGACGGGAAAGCCGTACCCCTGCAATATGGTCTATACTCACCTTACATGATCTATCGCTAAATTCGATTTAGAGCCACGAATACGCCCGCCAAGAGAAGTCACCCAAAAAGTCACTGACAGCGTCGCTGCCTGAATTCGTCGGGCCAACGCCTATTCGTCTCACTGCCACAGGTTAACATGATCTTCCCCAGTACACGGATGTGGTCCATCCAGTCGGCCAGTCGGGGGAGATCACCCTGTATCGCACCGGCACACGATCCTCACCGACTGTGCCAGCACTGATCCATCTGGGACATCGCGTTCGAGCTTCCCGTGTCTGTAGCAGGGACTGACGCTATTCTGCGTCTGTCCCCTCGCGTACGACCGTCAAACGCGTCCCGTGGTCATCAACGGCCGCTGGCTACGCGAGCCGCTCGCGGCTGGCCGCGGCCGTCTGCTCGCCAACTCCGTAACTGCCTTCCAATTACATCGAGAGTTCAGGAGGACCCTTCAGAGAGTGGTCTCTCTGAATTTAGTTCCGCCACATCGGCAGTCCGATCCTCTCCCGAGTCGAGAAATTCCCTTTCCCGGTCAGCGTTCCCCTGCATATACCGCTCCACAGTCGACACAGATTATCGCGGTACGGCTCGGTAGATTACCGGTCCCCATTCTACTACCGTCTCCGTCTGCTGTAATATAACGCTTCTACCCGTGAGAGACAACCGATCAGCGCAGGTACGGATGGACCACTGTGGATTCTATCAAATGACGATAGTGCTGGTGTTTCGTGCAAGAAATAGGGCACAAATCTCGTTGGAAAATCGGCGACAACAAGCACCAAACTATCATGGCCTCATCCCCGATAAACACTACACGTGGTGTAGCCCGTCATTCTCCTTCGAAGGTATGGATTGAACCGACGCTACTGGATGATGGACACGAGACACTTCTGGAGGCCTATTACTGCCTGTGCGACTCGTCGCCGCCGACGCGATTTCGTATCGATCTCCATGCCGTGACTCTCGATCCACCGCTGCATTTTGCTACTGCCAGCTTTCCGGTCGATGCCGACCTGCCAGAGGTGTTTGATCGGGTGTCGCAGCCAGTTGTACTCCTCGTGGGCAAACACGTCGATATACGTCGACGAGTGAGCGATGAGGATGACATGGATCTGTCTGTCGGCGAGCAACGTCCGACGATACGTCCAGCTCCCGTTCGGCTCCGACCCGACCGGGGGTTGGTGATACCACGCCAGTGGGTCCCACTCGAAATCGTGTTCCTGAAGCGTCTCCGTGAACTCGCCCAGCGGCCGGTGAACAGTACCGACGTATTCGGTATCGCGAAGGCGATACTCGGGTTGCCCGAGAGTTCGCCCGAGACGAGTAATTACGGGGCCGAGCCGCTGTCTCACGCGGTAGGGAACGTCGGGTTCGAGCGCCTCAACGATTGTCCGCATTTGGTGGTCGTTGGGTCACCAGTGTCTCGAAGGTATTGCAAGCATGGCGATACGCGAGCGACACCATGCCAGAACGGTCCAAGCGTAATCTCCCGTACCGACTACAGCCTCAGCACGGAGATATGACTCTTGGCAGTTGCCAGATAGACCTACTATCCTTCTGATGACGCTTTCAACTGTACTGGCCGATGGAATCAGACGGAGGTATCCTGCAACATAGGGTGAGAGTTTGCTATGCATATGTGTTTACTGATCGCTGTAGGTCCTCCCAGTTTTAGTATCGGCGTAGTGCTAGTATCTTTCTCTGTTAGTAACTTATACGCAATATATTGCTAACCCTCACCCAAGAATGCAGGATTTATAGCAGCCGTTTTAACGAAATAGGGCCACCAAAAATGAAGCCAGATGAACACGAATCGGCCTATGATGGATCGCACGACGACCATAACCATGGACCGGGGGATCATCGACGAACAGCCGGAAGTCGGCTGCTGTCTCGGTCATCAACCTCCTTGGCTTTATCGCTGAACTCGCTAGCGGTCTACTATTTGGTTTAGTCGCGCTCCTGAGCGACGCCTTTCACATATTTATCACATGTATGTGAGTACTATAGCCCTCTCATCATATACGAGCAAGGTAAGGAGAGTGCTTAGAATCTGGCTTTCGAGGCCTCGTAGGGGCCTATCTCATGCCCAACAAGTTCATCGAATTCCTCTTATCAAAACTCTATATGGCTTTTCTACTTTCACTAAGGCTGGCACACCTTTTTCACTCGAAAGATCAAATACATCGTATGGAGCTGTGGATTCCCCTGTCACACGCTCCATGGCTCCACCCGGTTCCCTATGACAGTCGAAAACCAGACGCTCGGAAACTGCCCGTTCTGTAACGCTAGAGTCCCAGAACATCAATCCATCATCGAGTTCGTGACGAACGGCAAGCAACGAGTATTCGCAGAATGTCCTGAATGCCGTGAAGTCGTTGATCCGGAAAGCCCCGGTTGACTACGCAGGAGTTACCGTCGATTTCGTTGAGGGTAAACCTCCCTATGGCTAATGAGCATACGGACGTAGAGAACTACCTCTCTTCGTTGCAGCAGACCCCAGATTGGTTCTCGTGACCAGTATAGGAACAAAGTTCACGGAATTGGGATGAGGTTAAGAACCCAGATTACGACAATTGCGATGTATAGGACATAAATCCCGTCCAACATGGCGATCTGCCACCGTTTGAAGCCGTGTTCAGCAGTACCGAAGTGGAGAAGGATCGCATAGGCCACTGGCATCGTGGCCACGAAAACCAGATTTACCCAGTAGAGTCGGAAGTTCTCAATGGGGACTGTGGTGATTGCAAGCGGGATAAACGCGACAGTCATCGTCACAGCGTGATCACCGAGGACGCTAGTCGTGCCAGCCGTGACCTGCCCGCTTCGCACAACGTTCCACGTGGCGAAAATCTCCGGTGTCGCCGCTATAAGAGCTGTAATGAACAGTCCACTGATGAGATTTGAAATACCAAACGCTGTGGCGATATTTTCAGTTGCTCGGACCGCCAAGTACGTCCCAACCGCCAAGACGACTAGTCCGGTACTTGCCAGAGCGACTTCTCGTTTCTTCCACTCGACAGATTCGGTCTCTTGCCGACCGCGGATAACTGCCTGCCCAAGAAAAACGAGGTAGACAACCGCCATCACACCAGCATCGAGGGGCTGGAGCCCTCGCCATGGGGCTGGAAGCGTCAGAACGGCAGCTACCGCTACGATTCCAAGATATGGAAGTGCCAACACGGTGACTGCCGTGCGATCAACATGCAGAAGGTGTTCTTGACGATGTCGCGCATGGTCGCCCGTTGGTAACTCGTGAGACCCGTCTCGATCAGCCGTGTTTGACTGTGACTTCCCCGTAGTGTTGCTGTTTCCAAGCGATTCAGTTCGAGAGGCGATATAAGCAGTTGTCACCATTATCGGAATTGCCACGATATTCGCGCCGAGCATCACACCGAGACCGATGTCCGAGACTCCACGATATGCACTCACAACGGTAATACCGATTTCGGGACTGGCCGCCGCAAGGCCGACGAACGCACCGCCTGCCACCGCAGAAAGTCCCCACTGGCGACGGAGTTTCTTCAACGGCTTTGAGAACTGTTCGGCTCCCCAGTGTGCCGCAAAGACGCCGACAATGAGACCGCCGACCCAGAGCCACAGGGGTACCTGAACCACGTTCCCAATCCCGTGTAGGACATACAAACCTCTGTGGGCTGTGTATTCAGCACGGCTCCGAGACAAGCGGAAGTAGGTGCTAACGACGGATAAAGTGCAGGAGATAGATAGGTTTTGAAGTATTGTTGTGCGACATTCACACTCTGTCTTTAGCACAACTGCTGAAGCCTTTCACCGTATGAGGGTTTCAACAAGGCCGAATGCATCTATGCAGGTGTACATTGGTTCTGGCAGTGATTTTTATAGGCGAGGGTGCAGAGAGATCAGGATGTCGTCTGTACGGTGGAGAGCCAGCCTGCTCGCCTCCATGGTTGTTCTGGGACGCAACCATCGCGATCCTTGTCATCTCCACCTTACAGGCGGCAGTCATTTCCGCGAATCCGTTCTCGTGCGCTTCGTTCTCTATTGACTGGATTGACGACTAATGAGTACATTTATCCAGTCACGTATAAGATATCGAGTATGTACGATCTCACCGGATTCCAACGAGACCTGCTCTATGTGATCGCTGGACAGGACGACCCCCACGGTCTCGCGATCAAGGACGAACTCGAGAAGTACTACGAGAAGGAGATCCATCACGGACGGTTGTATCCGAATCTGGACACGCTCGTAGACAAGGGCTTGGTTGAGAAGGGGCAAGAAGATCGGCGGACGAATTTTTACTCGGTAACAAGGCGCGGTACTCGCGAGATCGAGGCTCGTCGTGACTGGGAGAATAAATACGTTGACTTAGATTAGCTATAATTGAAGGCGATAAGCCCCCGTCCTCAGCGAGCGAAGCGAGCAGGGAGGGGATACAGCGCCCGCACGTCTTATTTTCGTGTGAATCGGCACTCTTACTATTCCAGCGGTCCGAGAGGGTAGTGACTTCCTCCCCACCCTACTCGCTCACGGCTTGCGCCGCTCGCTCCTTGAGGGTGGGGCTTCCTGTTTCCACGACGCGCTTTGCAGGAACCGAATGGGTTCCCGTAGGGAGCGCAGTCTCCGCAGGCGTTGATTCGGGACAGCCCGTCCCTACTTGCTTTAGTCCGCGCACCAAGATGTTGTAGGCCGCGTTCCAGTCCCTGTCGGCGGTGAAGCCACAGGAAGGACAAGAGTGTTCACGGACCCACAATGGCTTGTCTGACCCGACACCGCAGGCCGCGCACTCTTTGGTCGTCCCGGCCGGATCGACGGCCACGAAGTGCGTGCCTTCGCGTTCGCACTTGTACTCGAGCATTCGGAGGAACGCTCCTCACGCTGCTCCGGCACGGTTGCGGCTGTTCAACGGGAGTTCCATCAGCCCCTTCGCGTCGAGGTCTTCGACTGCCACGAGGTCGTACTCTCGAGCGTAGTGGTTCGAGAGTTTGTGAAGGAAGTCTTGGCGCTTCCGTTGCAGGTCGGCGTGACGTTTGGCAACGACTCGCTGTTGCTTGCGGTAGTTCGCCGATCCGTGTTCTTTCCGCGAGAGTTTGTGCTGCTCGCGTTCCAACCGTTCGCGTTCGTCGGACAAGTCGGGACGTTCGACAGCGGTGCCGTCGGTGTCGTGAGCGTACTTCAGAATGCCTACGTCGATCCCGACACAATCCTTGAGTGTCTTGGGTTTCTCTGGTGCTTCGTCCTCGGTTTCGATTCCAAGGACGGCAAACCACTCGCCGGTCGGTTCTTGCTTGACGACGACCTCTTTGATCGTCGCGTCATCGGGAACGTCGCGGTGGTAGACCATCGGAATATCGCCGATTTTGGAAAGAGAAAGCACAGTACGGCCACTCGTGTTGTTGAGTTCGAAGCCGGTTTGACTGTACTTGATCGAGCGGTATTCCTGCGGGCCTTTCCACTTGAGTTCGCCGACGCGGTAGCCATTGTCCTTCCGGCCCTTCAGTGTTGAAAGGTTGTCGTACAGCCGCTGTACGACCTTCTGCAATACCTTCGAATGGACTTGCTTCAACTCAGTCCACTCGTGTTTGAGGTCGGGAAGGACCGACTGCTCGGAGTAGGCGGTTGTGCCGTCCTCTCGGTTGAGTCGGTACAGGAAGTGGTTGTAGACCTGTCGGCAGGTATCGACGGTCCACGCTACCCGTTCGTGGAGTTCGTCGGTTGGGTTGAGCCGATACCTGTAGTTGTAGCGCATGGTCTACTCGTCTTCGTCGTTTGGATCGGTGACGCGGACGACTTTGACAGTTGCGCCAGTCCACGCTTTCGGGACGCAGATGTGCGCACCGTTGCCTGTTGGTTTCACTTCAACTTCAAGGACTTCGTGCCCTTCGACCTCGTACCGATCCGTTGAATGTATCTACCTCGTAGATACTCGTGAATCTACCGATAGCGTGGGCCTGCGGGCCTGCTGTAGAACAGTCCAAGAAACTCGTGCGGCGTTGACGAGACGCTCCGCGTCTCGTTTGCACACCAGAAATATTCGATTTTTGGGGACGCTGTATCCCCTCCCTGTTCGCGCCTTCGGCGCTCGCTGAGGAAGGGGCATTAGCACCTCAATTTAGGTAACTGACCACGGTTTCAGTGGTCGACTTGTGTTTTGAAAACGCTGACAGGGGTCGGCGTCCTCACATCCACCAGATGGTGTGTCAATGGGTCCAAGACCGAATTGACAATATGGCTATTGACCTGCATTGGAACGGTCTCGGGGATTCGGGGTGGCGAGGACTGTCTCGAAGCGGATCAGTAGGTGGGTCTCCGTTTGATCCTTCCCCCTCGCCATGTGGTAGTTCTCATAGTGGTGAGATAAGGCTAATGGCCAACAAGGAGAACGAAAATACTAATGACTATCACTAAAAACAACTATCTGCCACCCCTCCTACATTTAGAGGCACAATCCTTCCCCCTTCCACCGTCATCCTTTGCAGAGTCAATAGCAATCACGGTGCCATCAAGTAAGACAATTTGAAGGTGAGAGAAGGATACCTACATCGTCAGAACATGGGTGATACGATGTTAGGTAGAAGTCTCATTGGAGAGATGAGGGATGGTGTTTGCTCTCTCCATGATGATTTGTAGGGGGTGCGGGTGGTCATGATGAATCGCAGAAATCAGGTCGAATTCGTGGTGGTAGCACGCTTCCTGACATGGTTTGCCGTCCCAACGAGAAAGCCGAGACCACCAAGGATCGTGAGTGCCGCGGCGACGGTGACGACGAGTGGATCGGTGGCAAAGCCGAGGGCGAATCCGAGCGTCACCACGCCTGCTGTGACGGCAGGAATCTTCGCCCGGATGACCGCAGCGGCAATCGTCGTTACACCTGCAAGAGCGAGCAACACGACATCCGGCTTCTGTGGAACTGGCACAACCCCTCCAAGCACGAGAAAGTACGCACTTATGGAGAAACCGAATAAGGCGAGCGGTGCAAGGGCTGATCGCGGGGAAACCTTCGGCATATTCGAGAACACATGGTTGCCGAGGTAAAATGAATTCCGACTGTTACTATGGGCACTATGCATCTGTATCTATACGAGTACCATGTTCACGAACCCAATCCCCGAGAACAGCGATAAGTGCAGGAGATGCATGTCTCTATTGCTAAGCAGAATCCTCGTCGGATAGGTGAGGGATAGTGCTGGCAGTGTTGACAATGGTGCGGAGGGGAAAAGGATACTCATAGTCAAACGAGATGAAGATACTATCATATCGTGACGAGGGAAAGAGGAAGGCGGCAGTCTCGTCGAAGAGGAATAGTTGGCAGTTGAGGTCGCTAAACCCGACAGTTTGCCGGAAGTCGTCGGCTGATATCTGATTAGCGATGAGATCCTTATAGGCATCCTCGAAGTCTTCCCTGCTATACGCCTCTATAAGGTCATCCCGAATGAATTCGATCTCATACTTGCGGGAGTCAATTGTCGCAACGACTCGCACCTGTGCTTCTTCGATATCTTGGAACGCTTCGATTAGATCAGGCATCAATCACCTCAGTCTCGGCATCCACCAACCAAAAAAGATCCGTGTATGAACAGTCTGTATCGTTATATCCGCAGACCTACCCAACGGCTGTTCCAGTGGGAAAGTATCGAATCAATAAAATTTTTAACAGCGCCAAGGAATCGGATTTGAACCAGCTCATCAAGAACAGATTTTCGAAATTTTCCAGCGGTGGCACCCAGAAGGAGAATATGAAAGGACGGAAATCGGGCTCGCGCTCTGTCAGCGGATAATCGAACGCCACGATGGTGAGATGTGGGTCGAGTCTGAGCCCGGTGAGGGGTCGACCTTCTTGTTCACGCACCCCGCCGCGTGATCCACTATACGTTCTCTCCCCCCTCCACTCGCCTCGACTGTACACATGCGTACTTCCTGACGCAATCCCGAGTAGCGACGCTGAAATATCAATAGCGCGGCGAAAACGATGAACGGAGGCCGAGTCGCTTATGTCCGTCCGTCAGCAGATTCCAGCATGGACGGTGGCCCCTCACGTCCCCCTGAGGCGCAAATATTGTTGGTGGAGGATAATCCCGGAGACGTACGCCTCGTCGTAGAAGCATTCCGCGAAGGGAACATCACTAATCGACTCCACACCGTCACTGACGGCCAAGCGGCGCTCGACCGCGTTCACCGCCGAGACGAATATGAAGATGCACCCCGTCCAGATATTGTCTTATTAGACCTGAAGTTGCCGCAAGTGGACGGTGAAGAAGTTCTGCACGAAATCAAACACCACCCGGAACTCGAACACGTTCCCGTCGTTATTCTGTCCGGGATGAACGAAGACTTCATCGAATCACGTGATCTCGATCACGATGCGGACGAAGACGCGGTCATCGAAAAGCCAGTCGATCCCGGTGAGTTCCTCGAAGTGGTCGGCGAATTCGACGGCTTCCAAGTGCCTGCTATCCGTACTGGTATGGATAAGACAATCGTACGGACTCAGTGAGTAGCTGGTCGGTCATCGAGTAGACGGGCATCGATTGCTTTGGTAACTGCCTCCCCTGTACTTACCGCTGAGGAGAGTTATCCTCCAATCGAAGTAGTCACCCAAATGAATATGATAGAAGCAAAATTGTTAATCAATGAACTTAACACTAGTAATCTCAAATCGTGCACCGCCCCGTGGGCTTTCGGTCACACAAATATTCCAATCGTGTGCTTCAGTAATTCGCTTCACGATACTTAACCCGAACCCAGCACCATCTTGCGAGGTACTGTATCCAGTATCGAATACATCGTCACGCTGCTCAGTAAGCGGAGCAAGCACACGTACAGAGGCGTCACTCTTCGTTGCAGCCGATCTGAGACCGCTACTAACACTCAATACAGGTGGAGTTATACACACTGGCGGTTATCCACTGTCTCGAAATTCGAACCGAGCACCTCCCTCAGTACTTTCTGCGAGAGAAACCTCAAGATCGTGTTCGGTAGCGATTCGGTTGACAATCGTCAGTCCGACACCGCTTCCACCATAGCCCGTCGTGAACCCGTGCTCAAACACCTGCTCGCGGTCATCGGGTGTGATCCCTGTCCCCGTATCTTCAACGTAGAAGCCATCGTCAACAGGACCGACTCGGACAGTTACGTTTGCTCCCCCATGGCCAACTGCATTTCTAAACAGGTTTTCGAAGAGCACCTGTAACTGACTCCGATCACCGACGACTGTGCAGTCCTGTGTTTCGAAGGAGGCTGATCGAGTGTCAATTACTTCCCAAGCGTTCCAAGCTACTGCTGCCAGCGAAACCTCCTCGTGCTCGTGAGACGGGATACTGGATCGAGCAAGTGCCGTGAGATCAACGATAAGATCATCAACTCGCCCTAATGCATCCTCAATTCCATCGAGGTACGCGTCATCACCAGTTTCGCGATATTGCTCAAGCTCCCCGAGCGCGATTGAGAGCGGATTGCGAAGATCGTGCGAGAGCATACTTGCGAACTGATCTAACCGTTTATTCTGCCGTTCAAGCTCTTCCGAAGTCTGGCGAACCTCAGTCACCTCTTGGGTCACCAGTACCCCGTATGGATTCGCGTCAATTCGTACCGGTCTCGTCTCAATATGGTGAATTCGGTCGTCGTATTCGATATCGAACGAGCGGGACTCCCCATCAATTGTCGCGTTGAGTCTCGACTCGAGTTCAGTCGCAGTCTCTTCAGGAAAGAGGTCATAGAGGTGTTTGTCAATCATATCCCTCGCCTTTCGGCCTGAAAATGGGAGCGTCTCAGGGCCGACGATCCGGTAGTAAAGATCAGCGTCGAATAAGACCAATACCCCATTCGGAAAATTATCGATCAAAACTCGTTGGCTATCTGGTGGGGGGTGTGTACTTTCCATGTGTAGCGTCAGTAGTCTTCAAAATGACTTTTCGTATGTTAAAGATGATGGCCCGAAATACCGGACAGATACCCCTCAAATGACGGCTTTTCGCCAACAGGCAATCGCTTCCTCTGCTCTCAAGTTTTTATGAGTTTTCTTTCTGGTAATTACTATGACCGATACGAGCACCACGAGACTGCCACGTATATTCGATGATCTACAGGTTGGTACCATCTTACACGAACCAAAGACAGGTGACATCCTCGATGTCAACACCCGCTTAGAAGAGTTATACGGCTATTCTCGGTCAAAACTACGCGAAATGGAAGTTGGGGACGTTACAGCCACTTCCAGACGGTTTTCACAGGAAGAGGCGCTTCGCCGTATTCAGGCCGCGGCCGACGGAGAAGAGCAGGTATTCGAATGGCAAATCGAACGGGCAAACGGTGAACTAGTCTGGATTCGCGTTTGCCTCAGTCGCGCCACGATTAACGGGCCGCCCTGTGTTCTTGCTGAAATCCGCGACATCACGGAGTACAAAGCACGAGAACGGCGTCTCCGTCTCTTGAGCCGCGTCGTCCGTCATAACCTCCGAAACGAGACCAATGTGCTCATGGGCTACGCTGAGCGGCTCAAAAGCGCCATCGAAGACGAAACGCTTGAAGAGGAGGTCGAAACCATCTCGGAGATTGCTACAGAGATTGGGACATTGAGTGACTCTATTCGGCAAGTTGAAGAGATTGCCGAACCCGACGCAACAGAGCGGTCTCCTACGGATCTCGGAGATCTTGTGAAGGAAACCGCCGCAGAGATAAGATCCCAGCACCCAGAAGCTGAACTGACTGTCGACATTCGATCAAATCCATCAGTAAATGTCGATAGAGGTCTCCGATATGCAGTGAAACACGCGCTTGAGAACGCAACCGTCCATAACGACCGTGAGACACCCATCATCACGGTGGTTGTGACGGAGACAACTGATCGCGGGGAGATCCGAGTCATCGATACTGGACCAGCGATCCCGGACGTTGAGACTACCGTTCTCAAGGAACCAGTCACGGCGAGTACGACATATCACGGCTCTGGTATCGGTCTCTGGGTCATGCAGTGGTGTGTTGATGCACTCGGTGGCGAACTCGTCTTCGAAGAAAACGACCCTCGTGGAAATGTCGTCCGATTCTTGCTCCCTGAAAACACCCAATGAAGGCGGTACATATATGATTCAGTGCAGAGAACTCAGTTATCGATTAGTTGATTTCGGCTACTGAGAAAGAAATATTTTTAGATACTATTCTCAGAAATCCATATACTGTTCTTCCCACTTACGACGCTCTTCAATTACCTCCTCTCCTTGTTCTGTAATATCGTAGTAATTAGTTCGACGATCCAATTGGCCCTTCTCAACCAACTCCTTGTTCACCACTGTATCTAGATTTGGGTATAAACGCCCATGGTTGATTTCACTACTATAGTACTGCTCTACCTCATCTTTTACGTCTTGACCAGATGGCTGTTCTGCACCTGCGATGACGTATAGGAGGTCACGCTGGAAACCTGTGAGGCCGTCCATGCACTGGTCCCTCACCCATTTGGAAATTGTTATAGACAAAATACAGATAGATATGTGAGTACTATAGCCCTCTATTTATATACGAGCAAAGTAAGGAGAGTGCTTAGAATCTGATCTTCGCGGCCTCGTAGGGTGCCCATCTTATATAAGTAAAGTTACTAAATTTACCTTATCAAAGCTCTATAAGGCTTTTCTACTTTCACTGAGGCTGGCACACCTTTTTCACTCGAAAGGTCAAATACATCACATGGAGCTGTGGATTCCCCTGTCACACGCTCCATGGCTCCACCCGGTTCCCTATGACAGCCGAAAACCAGACGCTCGGAAACTGTCCGTTCTGTAACGCTAGAGTCCCAGAACATCAATCCATCATCGAGTTCGTGACGAACGGCAAGCAGCGAGTATTCGCAGAATGTCCTGAATGCCGTGAAGTCGTTGATCCGGAAAGCACTGGTTGACTACACAGGAGTTACCATCAATTTCGTTGAGGGTAAAATCTCCCCCATGGCTAATAAGAACCTGCGCTGATCGGCTGTCTCTCGCAGGTAGAAACCTTATATTACAGAAGGCAGCGGAAGTAATAGAATGGGGCCGATAATCTACCGAGACGTACCGCGATAATCTGTGTCGACTATGGGGCGGTATATGCAGGGGAACGCTGGCCGGGAAAGGGAATTTCTCGACTTGGGACAGAATCGAACTGCCGATGTGGCGGGACTGAATTCAGAGAGAGCACTCTTTCTGGGGGTCCTACTGAATGATCGATGTAATTGGAAGGCAGTTACGGGGTGGCGAGCAGACGGCCGCGGCCAGCCGCGAGCGGCTCGCGTAGCCAGCGGCCGTTGATGACCGAGGTACGCTTTTTACGGTCCACGAAGGGGACAAACGTGGAATGGCGTCAGTCCCTGTTGCAGGCACGAACAGCCTGAACGCGGTGTCCCAGTGGTTCAGTGCTGGCACATGGATGGATCGTGTGCCGGTGCGATACAGGGTGATCTCCCCCGATAGTCGATAGGATGGGCCACATCCGTGTACTGGGGAAGATCATGTTAACCTGTGGCAGTGAGACAAATAGGCGTTGGCCCGACGAGTTCAGGCAGGCAGCACTGTCAGTGATTTTTCAGGTGACTTCTCTTAGCGGGCATATTCGCGGCTCTAAATCGAATTTAGCGATAGATCATGTTGGGTGAATATAGACCATATTGCAGGGGCATGGCTTTCCCGTCTGGCTGGCAGATTTGCTAACTGGAGGCTGAAAGTATGACACACGATGAGAGCGATTCACTCTTCGGTGATCCAGACGATTCGCGCCGCTCATTTCTGAAGAAAGGGGCACTCGCATCGGGTGCCCTTGTCCTCGGCGCATCGGGAACTGCAACAGCACAGGATGGCGGTATCCTTGACGAGGGGTGGAAGGCACTCATTCACATTAGCAACTTCCACCCGAACGCCCAGTTTACGTTCGTCTCGGGCGTCGTTGAGTGGGTCCCCAACTACGGTGACGTCAACGACAGTTGGTTCTCGGACTACAACACCTATCAGATCCGGTGGCTCAACAGCGGCGAGGTCGTGCCGTTGTTCGTTGCCCACGACGCAAACATCGGCGAGTACGACGAGAATCTCGGGTTCATCCCCGACGCCGACGACGACCAGAACCAGCCGCAGGTGTTCGAGATGAACCGCGAGTGGACCCCCTTCAGCGACAATCAGGAGTTCATCACCGTCAATGCCAGCCCCGTCGGTGAGGACGAGGAAGACAACATCCTCGAGAACGACGATTGGTGGCAGTAAATATCGAAAAACGACTCGAGACCAGTAATTCCCTCCGCCGTTTTTTTTTTTGTATAGCGGTACGCGGCCTGCTTCGATACCTCTGGCGTGTCCATTGTTCTTCTATACTCTTTCAAATGGGGGTGGATATTGGCGCATCCTATTTTTAGTCTCTGATATTGAAACAGGCCCTGTTTTTGCGGGGACCATGCCTATAAATAGGGCACATGTAGGTTCCCTGCCGGGGCACACTAAACAAGTATGCTACCGTCTCGTGTCATCACAGCCCCGGCACCCGCTGATATGAAATATAATCAGACAGATTAGCTTTCAACAGTGGGTCGTAGCCGAGACCCTCGATTAGGGATTTGGACCTGAGAGAAGCAGTTGTCCGGAGTATTCTTCTGGTCTTCCCTGCGACAACTACCGAGAGTTACCGGGAGTATCGCTGTTAGTCAGACTGATTGCCGGTTTCGTTGCCAGTCGTGTTGCCGCCGGTTTCGTTCCCGGTCTCGTTGCCGCCCGTCTGGTTGCCGGTTTCGTTCCCGCCGCCACCGCCGCCGTTAGCAGGGCCCTGAACCCGGATTTCGGCTTCCATCGCCGGGTGGGGCTGGCAGCGGTAGAGCGTTATCACGTCCTGTGCTTCGAACTCAAAGGTCTCGTCGCTTCCCGGATCGGAGACAGGATCGCCGGTCGTGTAGTCGTCGACAACTTCGCCGTCATCGTTCCGGAGTTCCAGATTATGTGCGGCACCGTCACCTTCCGTCCAGCCGATTGAATAGTTCTCACCGGCCTCGAGGATGAGCGTCGGGTTCTCCTCGCCCTCGATAGAGGACGGCTGGAGCCCGACCCAAGCGCTCGTCTGCCCGTCGAATCGGATGTCCTGATCGGGGGAAATCTCGTATCCGTCGGCTCCACCACCGCCGTTGCCACCGTTACCGCCGTTGCCACCGTTACCGCCGTTACCCCCGCCGCCACAACCGGCGACGAGCGCCGTCGAACCTGCGACACCTGTTAACTTGAGCATCCGCCGTCGAGATGTCTGCTTGTCTTGGCTCACGGGCTAATTTGCCGACTCTATGCAGATAATCAGATCCCCATCTACTGCAAGCGTAGGATGATTTATTTGTCATTAAATAGCTCTATATAGAAAAGATATAGTTATTTAAATTAATATTAGAAGGAATGGTACGCTATCAGGCCAGATCTTGAAGAAGACACTTGCCTATATATTGAGGAGCGGGGAAGACACGCTGGCAGGGGTTACGTACCGTAGATACACGTACCAATACGAAGAGTTGGCAGAGTGGAATCTGTATTGGTTAAAGGAGCCGTCATTTGAAAGCCAACACTTCTGTGTATCTGACCGTAAGCACGGGTGTCACTGGATGCGTAATAATTCGCGAAATCGGTTACCGGGAAGTTGTGGGCACAGACGCAAGTAGCACAGTGGTAATTATGGATAATGATATGGTCCTTGTTCTTCTCATGCTGTTATTCTTAGTGGTTCTGTTTCTCGTTATGATTGCGAGTGACGCAGTTGCGACAGCGACACTTGTAGGGATAACTCGGGAACAGCATCACCCCACCTTTGCGGAAAGCCGGTATATCTGAGAACCGGTGGCGCTCCATTCGCACGTTCATCCTTGCAGTTGATTCTGTCAGATGTGCCTGCACAAAAGATCCTCTCGGTGCTGACTACATCCTCTATATTCAGCAGGTCGTTTCTGACGCCTATCCGAGAGATGGGCAGTTGCTCCGGTAATGCCTTCGCCTGTACTGAGCGATCACCTCCTTCGCAGATCGAACCGAATCTCGTGCCACATTCGCGCCCTGTATCTTGCAGAGACGCAGCGAACTACCGAATCGCTGTCAGAACCAGCGTACGAGATATAGAGGATGAGTGCAGCACGACGATCTCGTCTGTTTCACGCCCGACCTACTGAACCAGCCGTTCCGTAGATATGCGAACTGAACAGCACTTCCCTACCGGCCAGAGATACGTCGTATTCCGAGCAAAGACGATAGCAGCTACAATTCAGTGACCCACTTGTGGTTACAGTCGGTACATTTGAGTTGAACTTTACCCACCTTTCCAAGCAAGATGCTGGGAGTTTCCTTCCCACAACTTGGGTACTTGGCACTCTCCATACACCCGTTTCGTCTTCCACTGTCAAAAGGTCTCATGCTGCATAAGAAACTGTAAGAAGCAGAGTGACAAGTCCCAACTCACGGTTTGCCACGACCATAGTTCGTTTAGCCGGAGTTGGGTATAGACAATAGGTTCAGAGATTCACCTGAACAAACCGTGACAGCTATCCACTGTACTTACTATTTGTTTAAATCGTCCCTCTGACTTTCACGCGTTCACGAACAGCGGACTCGTGCCGTAAGTACATGTACGTACTACCAGAGACGCGTGAGAGGAGTCACAATTTTCTGTCCGCTTACCGTGAGGAGGCAAAATCATTAGAGACCTCTCATCATAGAATCCAAGGCTGAACTATGTACGAGGACATTTTACTCCCATTCGATGGAAATGACAGCGCAGCAGCCGTCCTCCACCATGCTGCCGAAATCGCCCACTGGGCCGACGCCACGGTTCATGTCCTTTATGTCGCGGATACAACGCGTGATTCGGTGACCGTTATTAAGGGACAAACCGTGGACGCGCTCCGCCAGCAGGGGAAGGACATCGTCGCAGAAGCAGAAAAGACGCTCCAGACACTTGGTGTTGACTATGAGACAGATGTCGTTCAGGGTAATCCAGCACCGACGATAACTGAGTATGCTGAGCGATACGGGCATGACGTAATCGTAATGCCAACACATGGCCGTGAGGGGGTATCCCGCTATCTCATTGGCAGTATCACCGAGAAAGTGGTTCGTCTCTCGTCGGTCCCTGTATTGACAGCACGAATGCAACCCGATGAACAGTTTGCATTTCCGTACGAAGATATTCTTATCCCGACAGACGGGAGTAGAGGTGCGACTCGTGCGGCTGAACACGGGCTAGCACTCTCATCGGCGCTCGACGCAACTGTCCATCTGCTGTCCGTCGTGGATGATGCCTCATTCGGACTCGATGTCCGGTCAACTGCTTCGAGTGAAACTGGCGAGGCAGCCGCACAGGAGGCTATTGACGACCTCGTTTCGGTAGCTGAGGAGTACGATCTCAGGGATATCGTCCACTCCATCGAGCACGGGAGCCCGGTGGAAGGCATTCTCGCCTATATAGATGAAAACGAGATCGAGGCGGTTGTTATAGGGACGATTGGGCGGCGTGGGACCGACCGCGTTCTGTTAGGGAGCGTCGCAGAAAAGACTGTTCGGTCGGCACCAGTCCCGGTCATCACTGTTAGTGAATCTGAACAGTAGGACCTATCGCGCGGGTCCTCTGTATGCCGCAATAGCCGCTCTCCAGCAGGTCCAAAGAGGGCGTGTTGCTCGTCGAGTTTGTGACCGTGCGTCGGAGATCCAGTTCGATTTGAGTGTTCCAGAATGACCGAAGGTTATTGAGGAAAAGTGCGACCACTGGATTTATCTCTCCTGCCTCATCGTCCTATTTCCACCAGTCATCGGTTATGACGATATAGAGGGAAGAAACAGCGACTAACATACCGCCGAGTAAAGCCGTCGTATCTGGTGCTAATGTGTAGGCAGCGGTCATGAGCCCAAGGCCGTATCCTATAAGTAGGATCGCCAGTACGGTGGGAGTCATCGTCCTGTCTGCCTGAAACGGTCGTTTGCTCTAGGAGAGAGTGGTTCTACAATCCTCATTTTCGTACTACTGTATATTTCCAACAGGCGTTAAAAATGTCGTCTACCGGGTTGCTCAGTGGACAACCAAGGTACACCGCATGATGGAGACAGTCGTCTTAAGTGGTGGAAATCGAATGGATTACGATTCACTCGATTTCCAACTGGCCGCTCTCGCCGTCTCCCTCACTGCCGTTCTCGTCCCATTCGAGTTCGAACTCAACACTCAATTTACCGGGCCTGTCTGTTGGCCCCTCGCGTTCGGCTTTGACCTCAAACGTGGGGCGGGCTGGCGGTTCCATCGTTACGGACTCGGAACCAGATTTGAGCGTGACAGCATCGCCTTGTTCAAGCTTCTCAGCGACGCTGTGAAGATACGATGCGATTTCGTCTCGGGTTTGGCCGCTCTCTGATTTGAACAGAACTTCTTCGGGCATACAGAGTACCAATCTACCCTTGCATCAATAAATGCCTGACCTGTACTGAACACTACGTTCGTAGATCGGCCACGGTCTCGTGCCGCATTCGCGCCCTCTATTCAGCACGATGCTACGGACCTCACTCGAACCTGATAGAACGCTCGCTGATCAATAAGCACGTATAGTGCACGGGTAGTTCACCGGCTTCGGCGTGAAACAAACAAAGCTGCCGTGCCGAACTCATTCTCTGTATTCAACACGCCAATCTTGACAGTATCGGGGTAGGCGGAATTTCACACTGATAACTGTACTACCTGTCCTTAGTGCTAACTCGAGACCGTCCGACACTACTGCAGTTCTCGGATCAGCACTCACGCTAGATTCCAGTGGTAGAGAGTCCCATTCGTGAGTGATTATTCAAAAGCAATACCGGATCTTTGCTCACTCTGTTCGCGTAGAACTCGGTAGAGAGAATTCACATTCTGTTACATCCGCGAGGGGAGGGTTTATGATCCGGGATTGCTTGTCGTACGTCAACGTGACCAGTAGTTCGCTGAGCGATAGTCTCCGAGAAACTCTTGCGCTCTTCGATACACCCGGCGCTCCACAGACGACACTCGAGGTGGCAGACCAGCTTGATATCGGCCGCCGCAGTACGTACGAACGTCTCGAGCGACTCGTCGATCACGGCGAACTCGAGACCAAGAAAGCGGGGACAAACGGCCACGTCTGGTGGCGGCCGCAGTCGTTGCTGCCTGCACAGACGGCCACCGACCACGACTGGCCGACCGTCGCCGAGTCGCTAGTCGACGATGTCCTCGATACTGCCGACGTGGGGGTGTTTGTCCTCAACGAGGACTTCGAAGTAGCGTGGATCAACGACACGCTCGAACGGTATTTCGGATTCAATCGTGAGCGCATCCTCGGACAGGACAAGCGTGAACTCGTCCGGGACCAGATCACTCCGATGGTCGACGACGGCGAGCAGTTCGCCGAGACCGTGCTAGCGACCTACGAGGAGAACACGTACGCCGAACGGTTCGAGTGTCACATGACCGCGGGCGAGGACCGCGACGCACGCTGGCTCGAACACCGAAGCAAACCGATTACATCCGGCGCGTACGCTGGCGGTCGCGTCGAACTGTACTACGATATCACTGAGCAGAAGCAATCAGAACGTGCCCACCGCGAAGAACGGACGCGGTTCGAATCGCTGATCGACGCCGTCGAGGAGTACGCGATCTTCATGCTCGATGTGGATGGTTGCGTCCGTAGCTGGAACTCGGGAGCCAGACAGACCAAAGGCTATGCACCCAACGAGGTGCTCGGCGAACACGTCTCGACGTTCTACACCGAGGAAGATCAAGAAGCCGATGTCCCCGAAGCGAACCTTGCAGCCGCCGCTGAGGACGGCTCGATCAAAGACGAAGGGTGGCGTGTTCGGAAGGACGGCTCGCGATTTTGGGCCAGCATCACTATCACTGCGATCCGCGACGACGACGGCGATCTCGAGGGATACGCGAAGGTGACTCGGGACATGACCGACCGGCGTGAGCGCGAGCGAGAGATTCGTCGCGAGCACGATCTCCTCGAGCGCATCCTCGAGATCAGCCCAACAGGGATCGGCGTCTTCGATACCGACGGCGAACCGCGGCACGTGAACCGACACTTCATCGAGTACCTCGGACTCGGTGGGGACGGGACCGAGAGGTACGCACTGGGGGATCAGCCCCTGCTCGACGAGGACGGCGAGGTGATCCCGTACCCGGACCGACCTGCCCCGCGGGCACTCGCAACCGGCGAGACAGTCACCGACCAGCGCGTTCGGGTCGACAGTCCCGACGGGGAAACCCGGTGGCTGTCGGTAAACGCCACGCCACTCCCGGACGAGACCGGCGTCGTCATCACGATGGCGGACATCACACAACTCGAGAAGCAAGCCCAACGTCTCGAGCGCCAGCGCGACGACTTGGAGAGCGAACTCGAGGACGTGTTCGAGCGGGTCGACGACGCGTTCTACGCAGTCGACGACAAGTTTCGGTTTACATACGTCAATGACCGTGCGGAGGAACTCCTCGGCCACGACGAGGCCAGCCTGTTGGGCCAGACCGTTGGGGAAGCGCTGTCCGTCGCCGACGACGATCCAGTCCGCGACCGGTTCGAGACGGCGATGGCCACCCAGACCGCGACGAGTTTCGAGCGCTACTCGGAGCCGCTCGGTATCTGGGAAAGCGTCAGGCTCTACCCCTCGGAATCCGGCCTCTCCGTGTACTTCACCGACATCTCCGAGCGCAAGAAATACGAACAGAAACTCAAAGAATCGAACGAGCGGCTTGAACAGTTCGCGTACATCGCCTCGCACGACTTGCAAGAGCCCCTTCGGATGATCACGAGCTATCTCCAGTTGCTCGAACAGCGCTACAGTGACGCCCTCGACGAGGACGGTGAAGAGTTCCTCGAGTTCGCCGTCGATGGAGCCGAGCGCATGCGTGAGATGATCGACGCGCTCCTCGAGTACTCACGGGTCGAGACGCAGGGCGATCCCTTCGAACCGGTCGATCTCGACGCCGTGCTCGAGGACGTCCGGCGGGATCTACGGCTCAGACTCGACGAAACCGACGCAATCCTCTCGAGCGAGTCGTTGCCTCGCGTCGAGGGCGACCCGGACCAGCTCCGGCAGGTGTTCCAGAACCTGCTGTCGAACGCGCTCGCGTACAGCGGTGACGAACCGCCGCGGGTACACATCGGGGCCGAGCGGCGCGGCAGCGAGTGGGTGATCTCGGTTGAAGACGAAGGGATTGGGATCGATTCGGATGCCCACGAACGGGTCTTCGAGGTATTCCAACGATTACACTCCCACGAGGAACACGATGGAACCGGGATCGGGCTGGCGCTGTGTAAACGCATCGTCGAGCGTCACGGTGGAGAGATCTGGGTCGACTCCGAACACGGTGAGGGCGCGACGTTTCGGTTCACGCTACCGGCCGTAAGCGGTGGCAATACGTGAAGTCCCTCTACTGAACAGCAAATACATATGCGGACTACTGTGAGTGAGTTAGGAAGATTGAGGATGAAGTTCCATCTGTAGTCTCTCTAATCCCTCATCGCCACACGGACACTGATTTATTAGGCCCCTTCCGACAAGATGTAGTGATCCGTTGCTCCTAATTTCGATGGTATGGATTTCACCACAATTACTGCACCTCGCAACTGTCTTCTCAGGCTCAGTATGTGACATATTACGCACCTAGTTCTGCCCGGAAATGAGGGCATCTCCAAAGGGATTTGGATTAAAATGAATACGATAATACGAGCATTGTGAACGCCTATCTGTCAACTTTGAAGGAGACATGCAGACCGAAGAGGCAGATCGGAGAATGAACCCTACAGAAGGAATCGGTGAGATCCACGATGTTCACCACATTCACTGTATACCCTGTATTCAACAGGGCTGCGAAAACCTATCATCTATTGAGGGTCCCACCAAGACTAATAATTAGCATACCCATCCTAGGACTACCCGACAACGGTCAATACAGGTGAAGAACCAAGCACTGCTGGTTTCTACGCAGACTGTTACCCAGATAATCACTACAAGACTGCGATGGACGGCCAAATGGCTAACCGTGTTATTTCCTAACATTCTGTTGATCTGCCCTTGACACGGTACTGGCACACCCCGGCAGATCACGCAGTGAACCGTACGCCAACCAATCCCCCGAGAACCCTTGCACTGAACCCTCGGTTGTCTGCGACCCATTCAGGGGGCAAACGCAGCCGTCACCCCCACTGCGTTTGCCTTTTGAGAACCGTGACGAAAGGTGTGCGAAGCGATAGGTGGAGAGCGTGGATTGAGCGGTCGATGGTGTGACTACCGCTATTCTTAGTGCTGTTGGACCCATTCAATGAGACCACCATGAACCAAACCACCGTACGCTGCTGGGAAGGCAAGACATTCAGGTCGCCTTCTGATAAAACTCAGAAAGAAACTGAGGGCTCGCAGGCGGTGCTGACTACCTGTGGTGACGATAGCTGGGTACTTGTCACCACAATTGGATACACCGATAGGACAAATTCATCGTGTTCAAACGCTCGGTTAAGACAACTATCTGTAGCGACGAGGGACAGTTCATCATGAGCGGACAAGCCGAAAACGCAGACATTAGCACGGCGAACACAATGCGCGAGCGAGCCGATGAGAGTCGAGTTAAACTCTGGTTGCTCCTCGCGGCTAACCGGTTGCATGTTACTGCTGTGCTGGCGCTGTCCATATTCATAGTGTTCGTCGTAGTGGTCACCGTCTTTCCTCAACCCGTCCAGCCACAACTCCGGTCGGGCGACACCATCGAAACGATGTTTTCGACGATGATTGGGGCGATTATGACTGGAACCACGCTTGTCGTCACTATTAGCCAGTTGGTTCTCTCTCAAGAGAACGGCCCCCTTGGCGAACAGCGCGAACGTATGGAGAACTCGATGGATGTTCGGGACTTCGTTGAGGATCTTGTAGGCACACCTAGTCCCGCAGATCCGTCAACGTTTCTCGGGGAACTCATCAGGGTAACTGAACAACGGGCGAAGGCACTCCGCGAGGGCGTCTCTGACAATGCGAATGACCAGTTCCGCGAAGAAGTCGATGAGTTCACCGAGAGTCTCATCGGGAACGCCGAATTGGTCCGCGACCAGCTCGACAGGGCGCAGTTCGGCACTTTCGACGTGTTGTTTGCGGCACTCAACTTCAATTACGGCTGGAAAATCTTCCAAGTTGAACGCCTCGCCACCGACTATGATGATAGTCTGAGCGACGACGAGACGAAACTATTAGACGATTTGAAGACCGCGCTGAGTCTGTTCGGTCCAGCTCGTGAGCACATCAAGACGTTGTACTTTGAGTGGGCACTAATCTCGCTCTCACAACTAATCCTCTATGCGGCGATACCAGCGTTAGTGGTTGCTGGAATCATGCTCACGGTCGTTGACGCAGGTATGTTTCCCGGCAGATTACTGGGTATTCCGTCTCTCACGTGGGTAATTGGCGGTGCATTCACAGTGACGCTGGTGCCGTTTCTGTTATTCACGGCCTATGTGTTACGGATCGTAACGATAGCCAAGCGAACGCTTGCGATTGAGTCGCTTATCCTCCGTGGATCGCAACGGTAGGATGTTGCCTCCATAGAGTGCAGAGGCCAGTCGGTCTTGGATAACCGTTTTCTCGCCTGATTACACAATACAGCCCAGTATTCCACAGGTCCTGTGAAAATATTATATCACTCATAATACTCCCGACGGTAAATTTGATTGAGAATGCCATTGTCTATAACGAGAGTTTGTCTCCCCATATCCATATTGATGCGAAGTGGCGACGGAATGAATGGGTAGTCTCGGTCCACGATAACGGGGTTGGCATCGATCCAGACGATCAGGAACGGATATTCTCCGTCTTCGACCGATTGCACAGTCGCGACGAGTACGACGGAACAGGACTTGGATTGGTGCTCTGTGAGCGCATTGGTGAACGCCACGACGGGGAAATGTGGGTGGAGCCCGACCCCAATCAGGGTTCAACGTTCTCGTTCACGCTCCCTGCTGCGTGATCAGAGGAGAAGCCACCTTTTGATGGGGTCCTGTGTATGAGGTGCAGGATCAGAATGCCTCCTTAATCTATTCGTCTTGTATATCCTGTAATCTTTCTATAAGTCGGTCTGGGTCGTTCAGCGCGACATCGATCATTGCTTGATGGACCTCTGCCATTTCTGCATCCCAAATCTCGTCATATTCGAGTTCCAATTTCGTCATATCTTTGCGAAACTCTTCGCGCGAGTCGAGGTAGATGGTGACTTGATCACCCATAACTCACTATACGACTGAATAGAATATTGGCATTCCGCCAATTAACTGCATTAGTTGAGTATATAATTAATAAATTAGTGACAACCGAAGTCTGGGTGTCGGAGGTGTCGGAGAATAGCCTATTATCAGTCACACTTACACGCGATACGGCCCACTTTCCCACCCACATGGGTCAAAATCCTCCTCAAATACGACCGACCAAAACTCCAAGTGTCGGCAATTCCATCATATAGGAGATATCGACACGCAATTAGAGTCTCACCACCGAAAATCTCCGTTCTGGGTCTGGCTCAGCAAGTGGAATGAGGAGATCATCGAATACTGCGACGAAAAGCTAGCAGAACAGTTTGCTATCTGTGCATTGGTCTCCGTCATCTCGCTGTATCGGGTGTACTCGGGCGAGACACCGCGCACACTTGCATCCGACGAGCTTCAGATGGATCTGGAGAATAGCGTAGTCAAGGGCGATCATCATCGGGGCATGTCTCCACGGTCATCGCGAGGCCGCCGCGGTGATCGGCACCAAACTAATTATGGCGATACCGATTTGGACCCATTGGATTGATTGACCCGTTATTTTGGCCATTGAGGACATCACCAAGCGCGTAAGGCTCGGACAACACCTCAGTTTGTTCCACAAACTGCTCGTCACGCAGACCACGAAATTTATCTTACGACTCCTTCCTAAGGTATTCTCGGAGGTTTTCCCACCCACTCTTGAGCGGGATTGGGTCCATTCCGATGATGTTATCACCAGCATACACCATGGCTCTGCCACTAGTTCTTGGCCCATCGAGTGCAAAGGTCCAGTCGACATCGTAGGTTTCACCGTCGAATATCACCTGTTCGTATTGGTTGACAAGGGGGGCCCCGATAGCGGGAGGACCATGAACTCGGAAGTTGAGCAAGTTACTATCAACTAATTCAAAGATCTCTTTTTCGAGGCCGATAGCAACTGCCCCTCCGTTGATGAGTTTTTGGATCGGGTTGTTGAGAGGTGCCGTCTCAGGAGTCGTGGGTTTCGGTTCGCGACCAGACGCTAGCCACACATGCAGTTGTTCTATTCCCTTGTCGAGTGGCATTTCGGATAGACCAAGTGTTGGTTGCTCACGTGCGTATATCGGCAGGCGTCGCACGAAATGCACATCCGATTGATGGATGTTGACGCATGTTAGCGGATACTTCTCGTCTCCAACCATGACGTTGTCAAGCCCATCCAGATAGGCGACGAGATCCTCGTTTTGTCTCGTCAGAGAGTACAGTAATCTTACTCTTTCGTCTGCAAGTGCGCTTTCGGGAACTGCAAGGATGGGTGTTCCTGCTGACGTTAGTCGTTTAGCGACCGAGGCTATCTCAGGCGGAGATTGTTGACTCATTGTCCAGATAATCCGTAGCCCTTTGCCCGGAAAAACATTACGGACTGACCAGAGTTAAGGATGTTACGTTGAAATAAGACGGAAATATAGGCATTTGGAGAACAATCAGAGTATACATCTCATACAGTACTCTACTACAGATCACCCCCCATCAGCGTTGTGCTGGTAATTTCGGAAAGTGACTATTCACATACATATGGAGTTAGTGACTATAAAGTTCGGCGGATAATCGGGCGAGCGCGTACTCCGAGGTATGTCATGACATACTTTCCTTCTCTTGCCCCGGACACTTGTCGTCCAGTCATCGAACTCCCGTGAACGCTTATACAGACATCCCTGTTCTTTCGTCTCAGTTCTTCGAGCGCTCAAGGACTTACTGACTTTGTTGCTCTTTGAGTTGCTTGAGTACTAGTTCTGGATTGGCAAGGCCAACCTGAACGATAGCATCGTGTAATTCGTAGGTTTTCGCGCGGAACATTGGATCGTATTCAAGTTCGAGACGCTTGATTTCGCGCTGGATCGCTCGCCGATTCCGTACTCGGAGTGTTATTTGCTCACTCATCATATCCCAATTTATGCCAGAAGAATATTGCTTATTGGTGTATTTATTAAATAGTCAATTTACCATATAGTCGACCACTGAAGAGACCTTCATCCGTATACCAGAGAATTTGTGTGGTAGTGGTGGTGAGCTTCGGTGCCTTCTCCGTATAATGCATTATACAAACTGGGGAACTGGTACTTAGGCGGCGGAGAATCCGAAGAACGGCCTATCGTGAGCGTAGGTCGTGCCATCTAAAGTCAAGTCTCCCGCCGTCGATGAGGGTGACGCGGTAGAGAACGCGTCTCGTTCATCGCTATTTCTACACACCTAGATAGATCGCGATTCCTCTTTCTGGCGATCACGGGTGAGTCGAATAACAGCTACTCTGTCTAAGATGAAATTTTGAGGTGTATACATAATCTTATGAACGATCTTGAACTACATGATACGAGATTAATGTATATGCGGATGGGTAGAGAATGGTTCGTATTCTCCACCCTCTCCCTTTCCTTTCACCACTCTGGCAAAGGAATAAATACGCGGAGTGAGAACACGCCAACCCTCAATGCTATACCTTCAGGAGAGCCAGACCTCTTTGGCTTCCTTCTTTAACCGCTAGTGTCGCTCCTCTAGATTTGTCGGTGTCCATCCTATAGTTCCCGAAGTCGTTGACAAACGGGAGGTCACTTTTTTGGAGTATTCTTCGTACTCTCGCGTTATTTCTGACTACTCTCTCATGAATATCCTTCGAGTGGGGCTCTCATAGGGAAGGGGTCGTTATCTCGGTGTGGAGTCCTCACAAGTATGTTCCACACTCCTCATTATGTCGACTGCAACAGATCCCTTATGATTGCGGTTGTAGACGGGCTCCACCAGATATTTACACTAATTACTAATAAGATATAATATGGTGGAATTAGATGAAAAGTCGCGGGAGATCATGCGCGTACTGGAGGATGCCCCCAATTCACGGGCGTCCACGAACGAGGTACGCCGAAAGCTCGGCTGCTCGAACCGAGCGGTCAATTACAGGTGGACGAAACTCGAAAACCACGGTCTGGTCGAGATCAACTATGATGATTCGCTCACGAAGGAGGGCGTCGCCCCGATGAAGGTTGGTGTCCTCACCGAGCGTGGACATCGCGAACTTGAGGAGGGTTTGGCCGTCACCGCCGAGCCGGAACTTGCCGACACCGACGCCCGCCTCGATCATCTAGAGAGCCGCCTTGACGATCTCGAAAAGGCACATGCGACCACACAACGAAATCTCGACGGACTAATCCGATATCTGAATGAGCATATTGTACCCATTGTGGCTGAGGCGGAGGACTGGATGAGCATGGGGAACGATGACGGCTAGGGCCCGCTGGACGAGTAGAACCAGCGCCGTAAACCCGACGCCTTCTACCGCGTGTTTGCGGGGGAGGTCAGGGCGTGACGAGAATACGGCAAAAAGCTCGGCAGATTTTCGTCCAAAGGGAGGATTTGGCTTGAAACACTTGTTGCATCAAGCTATTGAGCGGCACGTCAATCAGAGGTCACACTTCGGATAACAGTAGTCCGCCGATTAGGGTAGTTCCTCATCGTGGAGATCCGCACTTGGATTGGAGATATTGAACCTACGTTTGGGATACAGTGCGTCGTATCAGTCTGGTAGACCGCGTTTTGTGTGCGTAAAACCGTGATTTCTCCTTGCCAGTCAATGCGTATCCAGATCAGGTGGTCGCCGTGGACCTAATCCGACGGGATAGCAGCGGACGATTCGTTACGCCATCATCTATTTTGCCATTTCACTCGTGGCCTAATTCTGTCCGAAGGAATTCACGGAGATCCTCCTGACCAGTCTCTATCGAGACTGGCTCCATTCCCCCAATATTGTCGGACGCATACAAAGTGACCCGTCCGAAAGGTGCAGGTCCATTGACAGCGTCACAGATGCAGTCAATTTTATAGCTTTGGTCATCAACTACTATATCTGAATACTGTTCAACGATTGGCACTCCGATGCCGGGTTCCAGCGAAATTCGGAGCATAAGGCGATTTTCATCCCCCCATTGTGACATCTGCTTGTCGATCCCTATTGGGTCCGCCCCCGCCTCGATAAGCTCGTCGAGGAGTGACTCGAGCGGGGTCGTCTCCGTCGAATCTGGTGTCGGTTCTCGTTCCTCTGTAAGGAACGCGCGGATGTTTTCTACTCCATCTTTCAAGGGTACTTCAGGGGTTCCAAGTACCCCCGCAGAAAAAACCGGAATTCGACGGACGAAGTGGACATCCGTGTGTCCGATGCCGACATCTCCTGCCAGATACGTCTTTCCTTGATAGCTAACACGGCTTACTTCCGCGGCGTCCTCTTTGAGCGGACGTGTATCTCCCCATGTATGATAAAGGAGCGGCATCTTTCCGTCTGTAAGCTTCTTTTCCGGGATCGCGATGAGGCTGATCCCTTCAGTGTCAATCTTCTTCGTGAACTTCTCGAGTGGGATTCGGTCTGCCATGCGACATACTTGCGTTAGTGCTGAACGGATAAATACTATTGGATAAGAACAGTAATAAACACATATTGGCACCGATAAAAGCGCTAAATGACTCTAATACAGTAGATGAGCTGACCTCCTCTTCCTCGAGTCACAGTGCGGCAAGTCAAGCGACGAACAAAAATTCATTTTCACAAATATGTCAAAACTGTTCTAGACACAATGTTTATATTTTCCTTAGGGACTACGAATCGTGGGTGCCTCCGCATGGCGAACCTTGAGCCACTGGCTGCAAACTCACAGGGTTCTTCCGAATCACGACCGCACAGGCAGACATAGGCTCCTCGTTCGCGGGCGTTGCAAACCCACAGAGGTTCTTCTGAATCCCGCCACGTCGTCGAGTCCACACAGACCAACGCACTGCAAACCCAGAGGGGTTCTTCTGCATCACATTGTCAACCACAAGGGTAACGAGGTCACTCGTGAGTTGCAAACCTAAACGGTTCTTCTGAATCAACAGGGCCATTAGGTCGTACTCGAGGTTCTGAGCGCTGCAAGCCTACAGAGGTTCTTCTGAATCTTGCGGAAGTAGTCGGGATCGGACCGCATTTTCTCGCTGCAAGCCTAGAGTGGTCCGTCTGAATCGGGAGTGGGTCGCCGTTCGAGTTCCGAAGGACGGCGCTTCAAACCCACGGGTTCTTCTGAATCGCTTCGTCGACAAGCTGCTCGTGCTGACGCTTTCTGATGCTGCAAACCCACAAGGGCTCTTCTGAATCAACGGCCTCGCGTACCCAGCCCGACTTTGTATCGCCGCTGCAAACCCACAGGGGTTCTTCTGAATCAGTGTTTTCCCAAATAATGGCGCTGAAAAGTTTCGCTGCAAGCCCACAGGGGTTCTTCTGAATCCTTCGACGACTTTGCCTTCTTAAACTCCGGGTTCTACGCTGCAAATCCACAGGTTTCGTCTGAATCTCGATGTCTTCGACGTGAATCACAAACGGGACGCGGCTGCAAACCACAGGGTTCGTCTGAATCCCGCTCTCGCGTTGATCCGTGTCGTGGCCGTGTGCGCTGCAAACCCATAGGGGTTCGTCTGAATCTATCCCGAAACACCTCGAGATAGACCTCGGTGACCGAGCTGCAAGCCCACAGGGGTTCTTCTGAATCGCTGGCGAGGGACTGCTTCTCGAACCAGACCTCGACGCTGCAAACCTAGGGGATTTCTTCTGAATCTCGCGCTTGATCTGGGCTTCCGTCTTCCCATCCTTGCTGCAAGCCCATAGGGGTTCTTCTAGATCCCAAGGTCCGGTACACCAAGATCACCCTCAGTGGTGCTGCAAACCGACAAACGTTCTTCTAACTTTCTGCTCCTTGCCACCGACTTCATCTTCGATACGCTGGCTGCAAACCCAGAGGGGTTCTCCTGAATCGGATTTTGTACGGGAGAGTGAGGTATTCGGGGTCCGCGCTACAAACCCGGAGAGGTCCTTCTGAATCGTTTCAGGGTGGTACTTGAGCGCAGCTAGCCCGTTGCTGCAAACCCACAGGGGTTCGTCTGAATCGAGCGCGGCCGACCACTCGATCACGTACTGCACGACGCTACAAACCCACAAGGGTTCGTCTGAATCCGCGTCATCGATCTCGCTTGCGCCCTCGGAGTTGTCGCTGCAAACCCACAGGGGTTCGTCTGTATCTGTTTGATGATTTCCTGTTCGGTATCGTGATACGGGCTGCAAACCCACAGAGGTTCGTCTGAATCCGTCATCTGGACCGCCCCAGCAGTCGACCTGCAGGAGGCTGCAAACCCACAGGGGTTCTTCTAAATCAGTGGGTGTTTCGCCGCCGCGTTGCGCCGTTCCTCGCTGCAAGCCCATCGGGGTTCTTCTGAATCCTTGTCCCCGATCACAGACGACGTACTCTTGACCTCGCTGCAAGCCCACAGGGGTTCTTCTGGATCAACGACGGTGCCACAGGGGTTTAAAACGGTCCCTATACTCCAAACCCACACGGGTTCTTCTGAATCGTCTTCGATTTGGTCGCACTCATCTAAGATCACGACGCTGCAAACCCGCAGAGGTTCTTCTGAATCTGATCCTCATGGCTTCCTGTGTGCCATCCGCGTCTGGGCTGCAAACCCACAGGGATTCTTCTGAATCACTCTGTCCGCTCGAAATCGAGCTTCCGAACGACCATGCTGCAAGCCCACAGGAGTTCTTCTGAATCACGCTGTGAACACTGTCGGGGAACGAGGCCTCCTCGCTGCAAGTCCATAGGGGTTCTTCTGAATCTCTAATTGGATCGTTGTGCCGTTCTTCGCCCCGATGCTGCAAACCTAAGGAGTTCTTCCGAACCCGAGCGCCTCCACCCTATAAGGTTCTTCTGTATCTTGGGGAAGTAATCGGGGTCGGTCCGCATTTTCTCGCTGCAAACCTAGAGGGGGATTCTTCTGGACATCTTACACGCGAACAGCTCGAAGTTGGTTTCCGTGCTGCAAACCGACAGTGGTTCTTCTGGTACCGTGTTGAGGTCTTCCTCGGTAAATTCCTTTCCAGCGCTGCAAACCCACAGGGGGCTCTTCTGAATCCATTGATCCATCCAACCTGCTCCCGCTTCACAGCATGCTGCAAACCCATAGAGGTTCTTCTAAATTGCCAGCGGTCGCCTACCCACGACTTGCCGAACGGGACGCTGCAAACCTATAGGAGTCCTTCTGAATCGCGTGCTCGTCCGGCGTGAAACCGGTGAGTACGAACTGCAACCCAACAAGATTTTTCTGAATCTCGGTGAGTTCGTCGAACTTCTCGAGTGTCGGTCGCTCGCTGCAAACCCACAGTGGAGTTCTTCTGAATTGTTTTGGTTATTCCAGATCATTTGAAAGGCATGGTCACTGCAAACCGACAGGGGTTCTTCTGAACCTCGGACCGGCCGATCTGCGTGGGCAGTCGCGGACTAGAGCTGCAAACTCACAAGGGTTCTTCTTAATCTATCCGGTTTCGCAGTGGTCTGTCCCGTGGCCGTGCGCACTGCAAACCCGCGGGGTTCTTCTGAATCTTGGCAGATGCGACGTCTTGCGCGAGGGTGTCGATGCTGCAAACCCATAGAGTGTTCTTTTGTATCTCTCCTGTGGCCGTCGAGTGGTGCATGGCGGCCGCGCTGCAAACCCACAGGGATCTTCTGAATCGAAATGAAGCGGTCACGGCGCGCCTGTGTTCCGGGTATGCTGCAAACCGACAGCGGTTCTTCTGAATCTCAGCCCAGCGGAAGGGCTCGAAGTTGGTTTCAGTGCTTCAAACCAACAGAGGATCTTCTGAATATCGCGTCGCACAAGCCATTTTCCTCGTCCTCAATGTCGCTGCAAACCAGAGAGTGGTTCTTCTGAATTTCCGCCGACATGAATAGCTCCCGCCAGTCGAGCGTGCTGTAAACCCACAAGGGTTCGTCGGAATCTCGTGGCGGCCAGACGGCCGGGAAGTATCTCGGCAAGCTGCAAACCCACAAGGGTTCTTCTGAATCCGAGACAGCCAGATACGCGCGCCGTCCTTCTTGTCGCTGCAAACCCACAGGGGTTCTTCTGAATCCAGACGCGATCAAGCATCGTGTGGCCGCTGCCCGCGCTGCAAACCCACAGGGGTTCTTCTGAATCCGCCTGCACCTCGCCGGTCTCTGGATCGTACTCGACGCTGCAAACCCACAGGGGTTCTTCTGAATCCGCCTGCACCTCGCCGGTCTCTGGATCGTACTCGACGCTGCAAACCCACAGGGGTTCTTCTGAATCCGGAACTCCGGGTGCCAGTCGAGGATCGGCCAATGGATGCTGCAAACCCACAGGGGTTCTTCTGAATCCATATCTAATTCGGGTTTCTTCGGGATTAAAGCCGCCGATTTCAGCCGTCGATTTTCGTCGACCACGAATTCTGGCTCAGACTGTGGGGGTCGATGAACCCATCACAGCGAGAACCTATCAAGAAAAGTCGACCCAGAAGCCGTGAACCCACCTGAATCCAGATCGTACTGACCGACTGACCCGTGAGCGGCCAGTCGGATTGGAACTCCGGGTGCGCCAACCGGCTCCCCATCGATTCTGGGCAACTGGGTTACAGATTCAGTGTCTCCAGATGTAGAAACAGTCACACTCATTTCCATACATTCTCTGAGAAGGTTGTATGCCTGACCTGTATCTTCCGCTTCAAATGCTGCTCGGACCGAATCCACGAGCGAGTGGTCTGTGTCTGAAATGGGAAGGACGACATCCACAGTCTCATAGGGTGTGTTAATCAGTGACCGCTCTGCTAACGCATCCCAGTTACAGTTTTCAATGTATTGAACGAGTTCTTCATCGCCAAACGGTTCATCAATGAGGGCGTCATAATATTCTCGCACAACGTCGTTCATAGTTTCATCCGAAGTCCATGACGTCCAGTCTAGGTGGGAACATAGTATCGATGCGACCAGATGGAGGTGACCTCCTAACGACCGATAGACGGACTGGCTGGGAAGCGAATAGTCGTCTTCTGATGACCGGTCTTCATCGTACAATGCCCAGACGAGAACACGTCCACCATCTCGCCCCCACTCGAACGACCGATTACACCGCCCCGCAGCTTGGACGATGCTATCGAGCGGTGCGATGTCACGGTAGACTCGGCTAAAACTGAGATCCACTCCGGCTTCGATGGCCTGTGTCGCGATCAACACGATTGGAACGTCTGTCGTCGAGATGTTATCGAGTATCTTCATCAAAACGCGACGGTCGAATGGACGGTAGCGTGCGTTGAACGCGCCGAGAAAGACAGTATCCTGCATATTGGTGGCGGGAATCCAACGGCCATTGTTGTAGTTGAACCCCAGTTGTGTGAGGACTCCATAAGCGACGTCCGCCGGATCTGCTGTCGTTGGGTCAATGTCGTTGTGAACGAGGTACGACTGGAGAGCCTCACCGATGTTCGTTGTCGTATGTCTAGTCTCTTCGGCGACTTTGTGAACGTTGGTGAGCAGTTTTCGGCAGCTTGCAATCGTGTTGCAAACCGCCATCGCAGATTGTTGCTCTCCACCCGTGATATCGGAGATAATGTATCGTGCCGCCGATTCGTGGGATTTTGGTCCGTCCGAGTGGTCGGCTCCCAACCAGATGACTGAGGGGTCAAGCCGGTACGAGACGCGATTCAGATTTGTGAAGTACGTCTCGGGCGACTCGATAAGCGAAAAGCTCTCGAGATCCATGTCCGTGATGAGCGAGGGTTGCGTGGCCGTCGTTGAGATGACGGTCGCGTTGAACTCGTCGATAAGGACTGTGATGAGTTTCTGGATCGCAGGCCACCAATCGAGTGGAATCGCTTGTGGCTCGTCGAGGATGATGATGCTATCGGTGAGCGCGGGGATTTTTGTCGATTGCGTGTTCGACGCCCGCGTAAGAGATTCGAAAAGCTGGACGAACGTCGTGAGAACGGTTCCGGACTGCCAACTCTCTCCCAAGAGTGTAGCGAGCGACGAGTCGGATGACTGCGGCGGCGTATCCTCTGGGAGATCGTCCGGGTCGGGGAAGGTAATAGTATCCGCCAAATGGTGGTGGACTGTAAACGCGTTTCCGGATGGGTCAGCTCCCCAGACATCGGACTCGAACTCTTCACGCGTTTGCTCGATAATCGAGGTGAACGGCAGACAGTAGATAACGGATGGGTTATCCTCGCGCGTATTCCGGAGTTTGTAGGCTGTTGAGAGCACCGTGTACGTCTTTCCCAGACCCGTTGGAAGCGAGAGTGTAGCTAACTGTGTGGAACTGGAGAGAAACGCTTCGACGCGTGCCATAGATTCCTGTCTGGCGTCGCTTCGTTGCTTGTTGAGGCTGACCTGAAGTGGGTCGGTTGTCGCATCCTGAAGTTCATCGATATGTTCGTCGAGCGTTTCCAACGGGAGGTGTTCCCGGCGAAGTGATGGAGAATTCTCGTCGATGAGTCCCGCCGCATCTGTTTTGTCCGCAAATGTGAGTGTGCCCCAGAAGGAGAGGGCTCGCCCAAAGAAGTCGTCTGAAAGGCCAGTGGGGTCGGGAACACGTGTCCCGCCTTGCAAAAATTTGTTTGTTCCACTGTTAACGCTCGCTGTCGAGACGTTATCTCGGATATTTTCGTAGACCACTCCGGTCGTAATTGCGTGTTCAAGGTCGGACCACGAGACCGTTCCATCCGTCGCGGCGTCAAGCAGAGTGTCCGCGGCAGCGCTGGTATACTCGGAAATATTCTGGACTTGTGTGTCGAGATAGCTCCCTGAGTCGCCTGTCCGCTCCGTTTCCGCGACATTGAAGAGGTAGTTCGCGGTGTCTGGGAGAGTTCCGTGGTGCTTGGCGACAGCGAGGCAGGCAGCGAGTGCATCGGTCTCGTCTATTCCCATCTCCGTCAGCGCGTAGTAGACGGCGATAGCGCCCAAGCGAGCGTGGTTCTTCTCGTACTGATCACCCAAGAATTCTCTGTTGGGATGAATATACTGCTGAAATTCGTGTGTGACCTTCCCAAAATCGTGGAGACGTCCGATACAGTGATCGATAGTGCTGGTCCCCATCCGCCGCCCAACTCGGGCGAGGTGCGCGTCCAAATCTGTTCGGGGTGAGAGAATTTCACCCTCCTCGGACACTGGAGGGCGGGCGAGGATGGCAAACTGGCCATCATCCGTAGTAAGCATATCTCCTGCGTCGGACTTGCACCGATCTGAGGGCTCTCTCCCCACAGGAAGACAGCGACGAGGTCGTTAGTGGAAGATAACGGTTGTTCCGTCGATATCCACTGGTGTAATCTCGTCTGGACGGACAGTGAGCGTGTCGTCGGGCGAGTCGGTGAACGCGTAGTCGGCGAACGCTGTCGTTCGTCGACCAGTGTCGTTGGCTTCCATGAATGCCGGGACGTGTTCGTACTGTGCGGGCGTTCCCGTCGGGATGATGTAGTCGTTAGCGTTCGGGACGACAGAGTCGATCTCGATAGGTTCGTCAGGATCGAGTCGTTTAGGAGTGAGACACCCGTGGTACTTGATGGACGCGAGGAGTTCTGAGGCACCCATTGACGGAGGGTAGATGGATGTCCCGGCATCGAGATGGCTGACAAGGTCCGTCCAGAATTCAGTGTCTTCGACTGCCGCATAGACGGTGTACTTTGGGTCGATGAGATATTCGTACGAATCGAGTTGCCGATGAGTCATCGTGTCTGGATAGTACACCTTCGGCGATTTCTGTCCGGTGCCGCCCGCACTCTCGAACGTTTCGTCGGGGTTGGTTCCGACATCGTGTTTCGTGTGGGACAGCGTTTTCACCTCGAAATCGACCGTAATGGCAAGCGCCGAGTTGTCGGGCTGGAAGACATCGTAGTACGAATCGCGATCACGTCCAACGATGGCCGCCATAAGTCCGGCGAGTGTTGTTCGCGGAGGGACTCGGTACGTCGTTTTCGCGTCCACCGAGGCAACGCGACGGAAATGCCCGAGGTCACTTTCGACACTGAAGACAGCACACTCTGTTGGGACGCCATCGTCAGCGACAGTGGGAACACTTTGCTGGGACTGAGAGGGAGCGGGCGTGGACATGTTATGGCGCGGTCTCGTGGGCCTCTTCCATGATGGCGATATGCTCGACGGTCACTGTCTCAGGCAGTCGCTCGTTGAGGATGGTGGGGAGGTCAGCAGCCGTCCCGAGAACCTCTCCGCCTCCGTCGCTGATGTCGAGTTGGCGGTCCCCGCAGACGCGTACCTTCTCGATGGCATCGGCCCCGTGTTCGAGGTCTTGGATGAACCGAGAGACATCGAGGGTGACGTCGAAGACATCACGCATCTGCTCGTCAGGTTCGGACCGGTCGGAGTCGAGATCGAGCGTTCGGTGAAGGTTCCCGAGGTGATAGTGGTCGTCGGAGTACTCGACACGGACGTAGAGGCGTGGTTCTTGCCCGAGTTTCGCACGAGAGTCAGTCTGATTCTTGACGGCGCGCCAACACAGTGAGTCTAGGCGCTTGACGTCTTCTTGACTGAGGTCAACGGCCTGCCCGTTTTCTTCGTCGATAAGCGCATAGAATGGGAAGATGCCGTATTTGATGCGGTAGTCGTCGAGTTGGAAGCCACCCGTGTCTTTCTCATCACTCGTCGCGATGACGCTCGTAAGGTTGCTGAGTTCGTCGTTCGTCTGGACTTCGTTCAGCGAGCGCGCGGGCATGAACTGCACTGGACCTTTCTGATTGTCGGGGAACGCTTCGGTGAGGGCGTCGACGAGTTCCCCCTCGTTGGCTTTGAACGTGAATGCCGCTCCGAAATATCGAGCGTCCGTCGCAGTAGAGAAGAACTGATCGTGTGCTTCTTCCATCTCTGGGACATCTTCGGGGCTTTCAACATCTCCGAGGATGTCGAGTGCGAGTTCCCAGCGTGGTTTCGCTCCACGATCTTGCTCTTGTGGCTTGCGGACGTACACGTCGTGTCCGTCGGAGAGGAGTTGCCGACGGATGTACTGTTTGAGGCAAACGTCGGTGATACTGCAGGTGCCCGTATGGCGGTCGATACGTGGGCGGTTGTCGTCGCTGGGGTTTCCGTTGGGATTGCAGTCCTGTGCGTCGGTGACAAAGACGATTTCTGAACGGTTCTCGACGGGAGTGGATTCGTTCGTGGACATTGGTCTGGTTGGTGGAGTTGGTTAGTTAGCTTCGGCCTGTGCGTCGGTTTCGGTCTGGTCATCCCCGTTGGCCTCGAATGCCGTGGAAATGACTTGTTCGCCGTATGCTTCGCCTGCCGTGACGAAGAACTGGAATTGACTGCGCGGGAGGTCCCACTCACGCGGCTGCTTGAGCGTGAGCGCCTTCATCAACTCGTCCTTGATAGGGCGGGCGAGGCTCGTTCCGACATCGCTTTCTCGGGCGTATACCCCATCTTTCTCGACGAGGTCGGTAACAAGTGACTCGACGTCGACAGGTGCGAGTTGGTTGATAACGATATCATCCAAGATAGTATAGTTCATCCCGCGACCGCCGTACTCGGTGGGGAGGCTCTGATGCTGTGCAACGACGCCCAGATAAGCTCCGAAGAGGAACGCACCGCGAAGTTCGTCATTGGCTCGAAGCTCGTCTCTGGCGTCGAGGAAGTCGTTGAGTTGGTCCTCTATCGTCTCGTGAATTGACATAGGTGCGTAAGTTGGATTCCAGCCATCTTCTTCGTCATCTACGACGTTTGAGACGGCTGCTCGGCTGCTATCGAGCAACTCGGCTCTGTCGAGAGTGACGTACTGTGCGAACTGTGTCGCGACGGTTCGATGTGGGAAGCCACGTCCTGATCCCCCAGAGTTGTCGGACTGCCCATAATCCGTGTTCCGCTCCTCGACTAACCGTTCGACGTAATGGTCGAAGAGGATGGTTTCGTTGATTGGGGTGTCCGAGAGGACGCTGAACGTGACGTGCTCGATGATATCGTTATCACTCGACTCTTCGTCTTCACAGAACGTAGTCGTCGCGTACCAACCGCTTATAATGTCATCAACGAGCGCGTCCACGCCTCGCTGTGGATTAAGCGGCGTGCCAGAATCGCTTGTCGGCAGTCCACCATCGGTAAACAGTGGACTCTCCAGCACAGCTTGGTGAGCTTCCGCAACACGTGTGGGCGTGTGCATCGTCGTCCCGGGCGACGTATTGAAGACGCGGATATCACCCTGATTATTCTCGATGCTCATCACGTAGAATCGGAGTGCGTCGATATCCTCATCCGATCCATGTTCACGGATGGCGTCAGCAACGAACTTCATCGGATGTTTATCTGCCGACTGGTCCCGAAGTTGTGAGAGTGCGATGAACAACAACTCGGCCCGTTCTTGGGTAATACTAGTGAAATATGGGAGAGTGAAAACCCCGATTCCATTGCGGGTCGTCTTGCAGGCCTCAACGAACGCAGTCCCCGATTGAATGAGAAGTGCAGCTCGCGCCGAGATGGGATGTACACGCCATGCCTCCTTACGCTGGAAACTCGGGAAGTGCTCCGCATGTTGTACAGTGTACAGGTCCATCGGACCTCCTGCCGTCCCGAAGACGTCTGTCTCCTCGTTGGTGACTTGGCACGCTGCCGTTCCTTTTGACGGGTTGTCGACGTTCGATTCGGCGAGTTTTTCCTTTCGCCGCGCTTTCATCGCGTGGTTCAGGACGGGAATTTCGCCGGGATAATACCAGTCCGTCTGGTCAATATTACCGTGTTCGTCCAAATCAGCGGGGTCAAGGCGGAGCTTCACAGTCGAGGTGACAAGTGGCGATCCGTTATGGAAGCGTTCCAATTCCGACTCAATCGTCTCTCTAATATCGTCCTGTTGTCCGACCTCTCTCAACCCTCGAATAACCCACCCGTCAGGGTGTCCTGTCTCGGCGTCAGCTACGGACCCGACCGCCGGTTCTTTGTTTGTCTCATTAGTCCATCGGACAAGTCGGTCCATACAGTAGTCGACGACCGTATTGATCTCGGAGCCGCTTGATGAGCCACGGTGAGTTAGACTATGGTCAATTGCGGCTCCGGGCCAGTAATATGAATGACCTAACCGTGGGACTATGTCGCGACTGAGGTTCTGGTATTCGACCCCCTCGTACGTTGGCGTCTCACCGGTAAGGTCGACTTTGACTGCGACCAAGACACCGTCATCAGACTCGGATTCGTTGACAAACCGATCAAGTTCGGATGGGGTGAAGTAAATTCGTTCGACACCATACGTCGGCGTCTCGGAATCCTGCGCAGCTTTCTCGGCTTCGGCGAGGGCCCCGTACAGAGTTTGTATCTGTCTCAACCCTGTTATGGGAACGTCAGGTAGTTCCTCTTCGAAGACATCCACATCGAACGTGGGTTGTTGGTAAGATTTCGGTTGGGACATGAGTCAGTGAGTTACCTGTGAACCCCTCTCTGTTTTAACAGGCGAGGTGTGCTTCGTCTGTTCGACGTTCACAAACCCAAAACCGTGTTCTCGACGTTGTCCAATACCACAATCTAACGCCAAGTTGAGATGGTACCGATGCGTGTCGTCACGAACACGGTATCCGAGCGTCCATTTGGAAACGATAAGTGTCCGTTCGACACCCGTTGCAGGACTAAACGGAAGGGCGTATGTGATATCGTCCTTTATGGGTTCAATCGAAGACCATAGACGGTGATCGACTTCATATGGTCCCGGGCGTGTCTGGTCACCGAACCACTCGTGGGAGAGTTGCAACGAGTGACGGATGGAATCGCGGAGCGGACCCATTCCGTGATCTGGTCGCCAGAATGTGCGTGTTTCGGTCTCCCCAGATTCTATCTCGGTAGTATCAAGCCCGTATTCTTCAACTTGCTCCTTCGTAAGCCGACAGACCACACCGGTAACGGTTTCGAGCGTGCCTTCTGTTCCGGGTTCCCCCACGTCGGGGTTGTGAGCCGTAATATCCTCCAATTCGAACGGCATTTCTCCGATATTGAACTCTCGGTTCCGACTGAGGTCGGCAATGAGAGAATCCAAGAGTTCCCTCCGCGGAGAGGCAACAAGCACAGAGAGGCTGTCTCCTTCCTTGATGTCACCCCACGGATATGGTCCTGAGAACGCAAGCCCAACACCGCGACGACTCTCGTGATCCTCGTCGAACGATTCGTCCAGTGCTTGCCACAGACGCCCGCGTAGCTTGTGATGGTACGCGTTATCGTACACAGCGTCCGCGGTCGCGCGGAGATGTAATTGAAGACGCATCGTCAGTTCATAGAAGTAACGTCATTTCTAGCTAGCCTGTTGACCGGTTCGACGACCGCTATCTGTAATTCCCCGTATGACTTCTGGCGGCTCAAGGAAGCATGCACTCTATCAGGGACTATTTGATTGGCCAGTTGGATACTCCCCATCCTTTACACTTAGTGTGAGTGAACAATATGTGAAAAAGTAATCTGAATATTTTTGATACTTGTGAGTATTCCTAAGAGTGGCTCTCTTGAATATGCCCTAAAGTGAACAGAACTCCAAGTACTGTGAATGGATTGGATCAGTGGCGAAACGCAAGCTAGCCTGCGTCCCCCTTCTTCTTGAATTCCTCGTGTACCGGGTAAGTTCCGTGTCGATATCCTCCTCGAGTTTGCCTGTCTGGACTTTGCTGTCAGTCATTTCTAACTGGTGTCCGAGTTGTCCCTCCAACTGAGACACGAAATCCAATATAGCGCGAATAACCCCCCTCAATCCCAATCGGCAATAGCTTCAAGTGTCCTAGTTCTTAGTGACAATTAGGACATGAGGATCGACACAGACAACGACCGGACCAAATGTTGGCTCACCCGCAGCGAAATCAATACCCTCGCACGCTACGCCCCACACCGCGAGGGCGAATTAGCAGTCCGCCTCATGGGCGACTGCGGCCTCCGCTCGTTCGAAACCGTGCAAATCTGCCCCAAACACAAACGACGGTCCGAGGACGGCAGTGCATGGCTCCTCCGTGTCCCGAGAGGCAAAGACACCAAAGACGGCGACGGCAAAGCCCGTGATACCTTCCTCCCGGACTCGACCGAGCAACTCCTGCACTCTTACCAACGCGACGAAGGTCTCGATATGGACGCGGCGTACCTCGACGTAACGCCCCGCTCGGTCCGCCGCTGGGTAGACAAGGCGGCGGAGACCGCACACGAGGCTACGGGGCGGGACGACTGGACGAACGTCTCAAGTCACGATCTCCGCCGCTCGTGGGCTACCTATCTGCTCGTAGAAGAACGACGCAACGCCCGAATTATGCTCGCCGCTGGAGGCTGGTCAGACTTTGAAGCGATAAAGCCGTACCTCGCGGAAGCAACGGAGGGCGCAATCGTTGAGGAACTGTCGGACGTGGAGTTCTAATCGTCAGCAATCTCGCCAATGATGTGTTTCATCGCTAAAACGTCGTCACGGACTACGACATAATCCAGAAGCTCGAGGAGAAGGTTGGCGAGGAGGTTACGACCGAAGGTGCGTTCCTCTGCTGGGATCACTTTGCCGAACTAAAAGGCCTGCAAGAGTACGAGTGCGGCAACGGATAGTATATTATGCAGCACCCCCCGTCGTACAGTTGGCGAGACCGCTTCCGCAATTAATTGGACGAGGAATCCATCCATAAGACATCTTTTGTACAGAGTGGGGCGTTCTTGTTCCGCTTCACTCGGACAGTATCGCCACGCGCAGGAAGCTGCTACTTCAAGGGAATTCTCGCTCCGCTCCACTTCGTTCCGCTCCGCTCGAACAAGTATCGCCACGCGTGGGGAGTAGTCATTCCGGGGGAGTTCCCGCTCCGCTTCACTTCGTTCCGCTTCGCGAGAACTCATCGATTTGCTGATTCTAACTACCGGGTAATACCCCGCGTACAGAGCGTCCTACCAATGTTGGTAGGTCGTTTCGACGCCAAGGTGGTTGCGAACGCGTTCTATTAGCGCGTTCGGTTAGTACAGTACCCTCTAACGGAGGTTTATTAGTATTACTTGCACACATTACCGCTCTAGTTCTTACCTCCTAGAGAGAGTGTGCAAGGGCCATTTCGCCCCGACCTAACACGGACCGCCATTTTCGTCCTACCAACACTGGTAGGACGCGTAGGGGGTGATGAATGGCAACCTCCGCAGAGCCATTCAACGGCCTCACGTAGTCTTCTCTATGTTTTCCGTGCATAAAGCAATTTCGCCTAAAGGACATTGGGATAGATTACCGCACAGAATTATGCTCAACTCTTGAGAGATAATATATAAAATTCTACCTATGGGTAAAAGGCCGAAGATAGATGGAAATATAATGGCTTCCTAAAGCAACTATGGAATTGAAACCCTCATTTAGTGGCAACAGATGCGAACTGAATACCACGAACGTGGGCAAGGGACATCTTTCTGTGTAGAGAACTACCGTTGCCCGTAAAGACGCACGTCTATACACGCATCCACAGAAATCTCGGTTCCATTTCTATACCAATATGAATGGAGTACATTCTTAATCCATTACTGTTGAGTATCATACATCTTTCGCGCAGGCCTCGCGATGCCTGTAGATGTCGAGGGGATTGTCGCCCGCATGGAGTTTCGCCCCACACGCTCGACAGATAACGTAACCGTCCTCGTCGGCCGGAGCAAACCGCTCCTCATCGATGTCGTTCATACATAAATTAAATCAATTCTAGAATAAAGTTGTATGGAAGCAGATACTAGAAATATGGGGCGTGATCGTGATATACGAGTCGTATGGTGCAAAACCAGACTTACGAAGTCGGCCCGGACGAGAAGATCGTCGAACCGCCCGCGGAGTGTAGCATCACGGTCACGGACAATCTCGTCCAGACCCATGTTCGGGCGGGTCACTCGTTAGAGGAGACGGTCTCCGCTGCCCATCAGGAGGCGAGATGGGCTCTCGACCGGGGCGACGTATTGTTCGAAAAATACGAGATTATTGATGTTTCGCCGAAATAATACGATGGTACAAGACATCCAGCGCCGATACATGGACGGACGCGAGGCGAAGAACATAAAAAACTATCCGGACCCCGAGAACGTGCCCCGCAATCTCGTGAACCGACTCGCGGTTGAGTTGCTCGTCGAGGCAACGTGTCCTGCGTGTCATCGATCCGCACACTACTACAGCTCGAACTCTTTGCAGGAGATCGAATGCACGAATGCAGACTGCGACGAGGAGTTCCTGATCCCCTGACCCCCATGCCACTCCCACTGTCCGTAGAACTGTTCGTCTGGCTACTTGTGGTTGCAGTCGTCCCGAGGCTGGTGGCTATCGCGATGTCGGTGTTCTCAACGGTCGCCGTCTGGGTGACTCGCGTCCTTGCGATGATCCTGCTGCTCTATTTCTTTTTACTCTGATCTGGTATTCTCTGGTGGACTTCCTAACTGGTCGTGGAGTTCTTGGGGGTCACTGACGATACAGACTGGCCACTGCGTTTACCGTGCATGCGATGCTTTCGGAACGCGGCAGGACTACGCTTGCCATCTGGGTGTATATGGATTGGCACCGAGACGGAGATGACAATGATATACCTCGCAATATGGATGGTTGATCCCCCTGCGTAGACCAGTTTTACTATATGGGGACTATATCGTAATTGCAAGTTCTGGGTGTCGTAAAACTTATAGCGATATAACCAATTATACTGGTCGCAATGGTTCCAGAGCCCATTGACCACGATGGAGAAACTAACATCGAACAAGAACTCGCGAATGCTGACTGCATCGACACCGCCCGCACCGCGTTCACCGTCGCGGACGATGCACCGAACAATTATCGCGCGGCCGATATCGAACCAGACATCGCCCAACTCGCGCGTCCAAACGACGTCTACGGGAACTCCCATACCGCAGTCCTCTACGATCCCGACAGTGACTCCCGATTCTGCGCCATCGCAGGGCGTGCAGACGATGACACCGTGTGGACAATCTACGATACTGGCGTGTTTACCGTGGTGGAAATAGACGCGGAATACCCTGTCCACGACATTGAGGAGTGGCCCGATGAAGAACCAGATACCTGCTCACGGACGGTCTTCCACGAAATTACTGGGATCGCCGAGGGTTGGCGTGTTGAATCGATCAGCGACGGATCTGCGCAGTTCTGGGACGAGCAGGACCATGGCAACTTAATCATTGAGTTTGTTCTCAACGGAGGTGCTGCCTAATGGCTGGAGTGCGCAAGTCGGGCGAGACAATCATCGCGCAGGCCTCGGGACCGTGCGCAGACGCTCGCTTCGGCGAGGTCGAACAGGGCGAGGTGAAGGGGCGCTCGACGAATATCCTCTCCTTAGCTCTTGAGGACGGGGAAGGCGTCGTCGTGTTGTTCTATGATATGGAGCGCGTGTCGGTGCTCTGCGCGGCGGAACACATGTCCGATATCGCCGACCGGATGGGGTGTAATCCCTACGACGTTCCGAGTCGGACCGTCCGACCCCACAGACAGGGCGGCGGACTCGCACTCCCGCTCTCCTCCGCATACTCACCACGTCGGTTACTGAAACCGGCGGACTCGGTAAAATTTCTCACAAACGATAAGAATCCGGGGTTCATCGTCGCGCACAATGACGAGGGAACGGGACGGGTGGCCCTGTATGCTCGCAACTCGTTCGGAGGGGGTGATTCCGATGACTAAGACGGTGCACTTCGATTGTTACCGGTGCGGTGACGACGGCGTGCAAGTCCGCCGACTTGATGAATCGAAGTGCCACAAACTGAACGGAGCGGCGCGAACGGTCGCGTATCGCTGTGAGGGATGTAAAGAATTGAGTTATGTGTATTTGACGCCCGCGGGGTGTCCTGTCGACTGTCAGGGACTGCTCGTCTCGGTCGAGGGTGATTCGGAATGATGTCGTGCGATATCTACGACTCGCTCGAGTTGTAATGACAAATATATGAATTGGCCAGCAAGGAGTCAAACGGGTTGCTGTGTCTGTGTCGGGAGTGCTACGTGCCCGGGCCTGACGTGATAGATACGTGCCCGGGCAATTTGGAGAGGGTCGACTTCCGTGCTCGGAAGGGGTGACCCAAGCTCGCGATGCCTTCCGCGTCATAGATACCCGTGTTGTCGGGGTCGAAGCGGAACCTGACGAACTTCGCGAGGAATTAGACGGCAAGCGGTCGGGCTTAGTGATCCCGGTGATCGGGCTCGACTCTTTGGTCCTGTATAATGGATTATACGAGGTGAGGTAGAGGGACCGATTTTGGAACGGGGTTGGCTTCAAAATCCCGATCCACACGCGGGTGAAAACGAACCGGAAACGAGGTTTGCGGTGGGACCGACCCAATCAACACTGACTCAATGTTTCCCCTCGTACCCGCCGTCATTCTCCACTAACGGATCTGTTGAAACCCTATTGACGTGACACCCTTCTACTGAAACAGCCGTTTGGTAGGTATGCGAACAGAATGTTTCAGAAAAAGGTCCGGGTGCGAGACTCCATGAACTGCGCATACACACATAGTATGTGGTGATTGTCTAGATGATCGTCAACGGCTTTTATAATGGACAATCCCCTAATGTCAAATTGTAGATAAAATCATGGCCCAATCAGCTACGACCACACCGGAGGACGACCTGACTGTGCACGATGCGATTTCTCAGTATTTGGATGATAAGGCAGTTGACGCCGAGGATGGGACAGTACGAGCCCATAGTCATCGTCTGTCGACGTTCGCGGATTGGTGTGAAGAGCAGGGCATTCAGTACCTGTCGGATATTCGCCCGACGCATTTCCGAGAGTTCCGTCAGTGGCGGAACAAGGAGGTGAAGAAGATCACGCTGAAGACGCAGATGGATACGTTGCGGGTTTTTGTCCGTTGGTGCGAGGATTATAATCACCTCGAGACGGACATGACGGCCGCGGTGAAATCGCCATCTCTCGATAAACATGATGGGGTCGATCTCGATTCAATTGCGATCCCCCGGGCGGTACGGATTCAGGAATATCTGCGAAAATACGAGTATGCCAAGCGTGAGCATGTAGTATATGAGTTGATTTGGCATGCGACGCTTCGGAACTGCACGGTGCACTCGCTTGACGTCTCAGATTTTGACCGCGCTGATCAAACATTAAAAATCCGACATCGCCCCGACGAGGGGACTGGACTGAAGAAACAGTACGATAGTGAACGGGACATCAACCTTGCTGATGATGTCGCTGAGATTGTTGCCGATTGGATTGATGATCAGCGCCCGGATGTCACAGACGAGTATGGTCGCAAGCCACTCATCGCATGGGAATCTGGACGCCCGCCGCGGCAGTCAGTAGCGAAGGACATCTATTGGACGACGACGCCGTCGTATATCGGTGAGGAATGTTCTTGTGACGAGTGCGAAGCTACCAGTGCAAATAATGCCCACCTGTGTAATGATTCAGTCTCACCGAAACGCGTGAGAAAGGCAAGCATCACCTATCATCTGGATCAGGGTTGGCCGGATCAGGTCGTCGCAGACCGCGCGGACAATAGTGTGGATATCATTCGGAAGCACTACGACACTGCTGATCCCGATGAGAAAGCAGCGAGGCGGCGGAAGTTTATGGATGCGCTCGAGGATGACGAGTAGTGCGGTGTGGTCTTAGATTTGCTCTATTTTCGCTAGTAACATACAGGGGGGTGTATGGGGGGTATATGACACCGTGCCATGTGACTACATGCCCTCATATGTGATTTTTTAGTTAGGATAGCCAATAAGATTGTCAATTTTGGCAACATTGAATCCTACTCAATCGCGCGCAACCGTCGGGCGCGAACCTGTGACGGGTTGAAATCCAAATGCGAACGACCACCAAAACTAAATACGGGTAGACGCCGTCTTGCGAATTCGAATTAATTACAGAAGGGATGGGCGCTACAGGATTTGAACCCGTGACAGCTTGGTCCGAAGCCAAGTACTCTGTCCAGACTGAGCTAAGCGCCCTCACCGTTTCGTTTCCGATGAGTCCGTATAAGTCACTCGATTTTCAGCGATTCCGACAGGGGCTGACACGCTCACTGACCGACAATTTTCACTCGATGACAATCACCGCGGGGGGTCTTTGGTATAGGCTCCCAACGTCTATCTGTGCTATGACGGTGAACGAGGCCCCAATCCCCGACGAGGCGCAGTCCGGCACGACGCCGCTCGAGTTGCTCACCGACGACGAGCAGTTCTGGACCGCCGTGCCAGCCGACGCGAGCGGCGACGAGCGGATGACCAAGTGGCTCGAGGTCGAGGGCGAAACGCTCTGTGACCTCGAGCAGTGGCGCTGAGCCGCCACCCCGGTCCTGGGGTCGGTTCTCCGTCCGTGATTTCGTCTCCGGTGGCTTCCGTCCACGAGCGAACGCACCGGCCGCGGACCGCACCGTTTAACCGGGCCGCCTGACCACTCCCCCCTATGACAGCGGGGGAGACGGTTCGCGGGTTGCTCGAGTTGACCCGGCCGGTGAACGTGGTCGCCTCGAGCGTGCTGACCTTCATCGGGGCGTTCGTCGCGGGCGGTGTCGCCGGCGATCCGCTTGCGGTCGCCGCGGCGGTCGCGGCCACGGGGCTCGCGGTCGGTGCCGGGAACGCGATCAACGACTACTTCGACCGCGAGATCGATCGAGTCAACCAGCCCGACAGAGCGATCCCACGCGGCGCGGTGAGCCCGCGCGGGGCGCTCGTCTTCAGCGTTGCGCTCTTCGCGGGTGCGGTCGCGTTCGCACTGACGCTCCCGCGGTTGGCGCTCGCCATCGCCGGGATCAATCTCCTGGCGCTGGTGGCCTACACCGAGGTGTTCAAGGGCCTGCCGGGACTCGGCAACGCGCTGGTCGCCTACCTGGTGGGGAGCACGTTCCTGTTTGGGGCCGCAGCGGTCCGCGGAGACGGCGAACTCGTCCCCGCGATCGTCCTCTTTATCCTCGCGGCGGTCGCGACGCTGACCAGGGAGATCGTCAAGGACGTCGAGGACATCGAGGGGGACCGCGAGGAGGGGCTGAACACGCTCCCGATCGCGATCGGCGAACGCCGAGCGCTGGCTATCGCCGCCGTCCTCCTTGGGGCAGCGGTGGTCGCGAGCCCGCTGCCGTACGTCCGCGGTGACTTCGGGGTCGCCTATCTGCTGGTGGTCGCCCCGGCCGACGCGGTCATGCTCGCGGCCGCCTACGAGAGCTTCCGGGACCCGACGGTAGGCCAGTCGCGGCTCAAGTACGGCATGTTCCTCGCCGCGCTGGCGTTTATTGTCGGCCGCGCTGCCCTCGAGCTACCGGCGGTGTAGCCACCCGAAGGCCGTACCAGCCGAGCGACCACCGGCGACGCAGTCGGCGTTCACAACGTGTTTTCTAATCAAAAGTACTATAAGCCGCTTCGCGTATTTTCATGTAACACGCCGGACGCTGAAGTGGGCGGTACCAGGACGTCGTCGCGGCGGCGGTGGATGTGAGTATCTGGTATGTATGACCTCGCAGATGTCCTTCCGGACGTCGAGATCGATCCGGGGACGAACGTGCTAATCGCGGGCCCGCCACTGACGGGAAAGCGGCGGATCGCCTTCGATATACTGGCGAGCGGTGCAAATCGAGGTGACGGGTCGATCGTCGTTACCACGAAAGATAGCGCCGACAAGGTCCTCGAGAGCTTCGACGATCACGTCGGCGACGGCGTCGATCCCGACGTCGGTGTCGTCGACTGCGTGACGAAACAGCGCGGCATCGGGACCATCGACGACGATCCGCGGATCAAGTACGCGTCCTCGCCCGTCGACATGACCGGTATCGGAATTAAACTCTCGGAGTTCCTCCAAGAGTTTTACGAGGCGCGCGGGCTCACCGAGAACCGCGTCCTCCTCCACTCCGTCTCGACGCTGCTGATGTACTCCGACCTGCAGACCGTGTTCCGGTTCCTCCACGTCTTCACGGGCCGAATCCAGAGCGCCGACGCCATGGGCATCTACGTCATCGACTCGACCGCCCACGACGACCAGACGATGAACACGCTCAAACAGCTGTTCGACGGCGTCCTCGAGCTCGAGGAGTCGGCCGACGGCGAGGAACCCGAGATTCGGACGGCCGGCTTCTCGACGTGATCTGACCGCTTGCGGCCACGCACACGTTCTCCGCGACCCCGAGACGTTTACTGCTCGAGCGCGTAGCTGCGCGTATGCCAGTCGACTCCGCAGACGAACTCGAGGCAATCCTCGACTACGACACGATCGCCGTCGTCGGCTGCTCGAGTACGCCGGGGAAAGCGGCCCACGACGTACCGAAGTACCTGCTCGAGCACGGCTACGACGTGATTCCGGTCAACCCCTACGCCGACGAGATCTTCGGCCGCGAGGTCTACGATTCGCTCGCGGACGTCGACGACGAGATCGACGTGGTCTGTATCTTCCGTCCCAGCGAGGAGGTCGGGGAGATCGTCGACGCGGCCCTCGAGCGCGACGACGTGCAGGTCATCTGGACCCAGCAGGGCATCCGCGACGACGAGGCGGCCACCCGCGCGGAGACCGAAGGAAAGCAGGTCGTTCAGGACCGCTGTATGAAGGTTCAGCACCGGCGGCTGGCGGCCTGATCCGGCCCGCCTACGACGTCCACTCCTCGAACGAGCGGTAGATCCCCTTCGAGAGGTATCGCTCGCTCGAGTCGGGGAAGATCGTGACGACCGTCTCGGACGGAACGTCGAGATCGCCGTCGGCGATTTCTCCGGCGACTCGTTTGGCGGCGACGCTCGCGGCACCCGCACTCGAGGCGACCAGATGCCCCTCCTCGCGAGCGAGTCGCTCGAGTTCATCGTGGGCGTCGCGGTCCGAGACCGCGTCGACCGTATCGACCAACTCGGGGTCGAACAGTTCGTTCGTCGTGACGTCGTGAGTGCCGATCCCCTCGATCTTGTACTCGGCTTCCTCGCGGTCCTCGCCGAGGAGTTCGCCGTACACCGACCCTTCGGGTTCGACGGCGACGACGTGGGTGTCGGGGTCGTGTTCGCGGGCGTAGCGGGCGAGCCCCATGAGCGTACCGGCGGTGCCACAGCCGGCGACGATGGCACCGACCTCCCCGTCGAGCGCCTCGTAGATCTCGGGAGCGGTCGTCTCGTAGTGGGCCTGAGCGTTCAGCGGATTCGAGAACTGCTGGGGGACGACGGCGTCTTCGAGTTCCGCGGCGAGTTCGTGTGCGCGTTCGATCGCACCGTCCATCCCGTCAGCCGTGGGCGTGTTGATCACGTCCGCACCTAGTGCGGCCATCAACTGCTGTTTCTCCACGCTGAACCGTTCGGGGACGACGAAGACGGCCTCGAGCCCGAGTCGCCCGGCTGCGATCGCGAAACCGATGCCAGTGTTGCCGGCGGTCGGCTCGACGATCGTGCCGCCGGGCGAAACGTCGCCGCGCTCGAGCATCCGCTCGAGCATGTAGCGGCCGATCCGGTCTTTGATGCTCGCACCGGGGTTGAACGACTCGAGTTTCGCGTAGATCGGCACGTCCGTCGGACCGCCGTGCAGCCGGACCAGCGGCGTTCGGCCGATCGTCTCGAGGACGGAGTCGACCGGCTCCTCGTAGGTCGTCATCGTGCCGGCAAAAGGTATCGCCGCTGTTAGCTCTTGTCCCGGTCCGGTGGACCCGCGCAAACTCCGAGAGCGGGCTACTCGGCCGTCGTCTCGCCGGCGGTCGTCTCGGCTTCGCTCGACGCCGAGTCGTCGGCGTCGACGTCGACCTCGTCGATCGCCGCCTCGGCGAGGATCTCCTCGCCGTCTATCCCCTGTTCCTCGGCGAGCGCGAGCAGCAGTTGGCGCTGCTCGGTGAGCTGGTGATCCAGCCGGGTGACCGTGTCGTGGGTTTCGTCCGTTTTCTCCTCTAACCCCGTGATTCGCTGCTGGAGCTTCTGTACTTGCTTGTACATCGCCTCGGCCCGATCCGAGAGGGTCTGAATCTTCTTTGCGGTGCTGCCGAGTCCCATAGCTAAAGGATGTGTCGGGGAACTAATGGGCCTTTTCCTCGCTCGGCGTGTCGGTAGCGACCGTTCCTCGAGTGGCCTCGATTTGGCAGATCGTAGCACGATCCGAGAAATTTATTACGAACCGCGAACAGCGTTCTACTGGATGCGGGGCGATCAGCCATGGTGCCCACACGCACACCAAGCCCCTGGATGCAGAACCTCGACCTGCCGTCCCAGCTATTCGAGGACATCGGTGGCAACGACTACGAACTGTACGAAGAGGACGACGAGTTCGTCCTCACCGTCGACATGCCGGGCTTCGAGACCGACGAGATCGAGCTGGCGTGGGACGACGGCGTCCTGAACGTCGCCGCCGAACACACCGACGAGAGTCGCGGCCGGAAGGAGACCTATCACCGTCGGTTCCGGTTCCCCAAGACCGTCGCCGACGACGAAATCAGCGCCGAGTACACCAACGGCGTCCTCGAGGTCCGGCTGCCGACGGTCGAGTCGACCGCCCGCGGCAAGGAGATTCCGCTCGAGGGTTGAGCGGTAGCCGCCGAGTCGACGACCACATCCGTCGCAGGTGAATCGACGCCCGGGCTCGCCCGGTGAACCGCCTCCTCGTCGACGCGTTCGAGTCGGCGCGTCGACCGGTCGGTCCTGTCCTGATTTCGTCGTTCGCACGCGTCGACGCCACCACGGCCGAGCAGCCATGCGACCCCGAGTAAAACCGCTCAAGCGGAAGGACGCAGGGAGCGGCCTGGCCGCGATCGACCGCGAGACGATGGCCGAACTCGGCGTCTCGAGCGGCGAGTTCGCCGCGCTCGAGGGGCCCGACGGCCGCGTCGTCGCGCGGGTCTGACCGGGCCGCAGCGAGGACTCGGGTTGGGGTATCGTCCGGATCGATGGGCAGCTCCGGCAGGCCGCCGGCGTCCGGATCGACGACCGAGTCAGCGTCGAGACGGCCGACGTCGAGCCGGCCGAGCGAGTCACGCTCGCCCTGCCCGAGAACGTTCGCATTCAGGGCGACGTCGGCTCCTACCTCAAGGACAAACTCTCCGAGCGGGCCGTCAGCACCGGCGACACGTTCTCGCTATCGCTGGGCTTCGGCCTGCTCTCGACGCGCTCCGGCCGGCGGCTCCCGGTGACGGTCGTCGACACCGAACCGAGCGGCTCCGTCGTCGTCACTACCGAGACTGCGGTGACGGTGACCGAACGCGGCGACGACGAACTCGCTGTCGAAGCGACCGGACCGCTCGAGGGCGACGGCGAACCTGCCGAACGGCCGCCGGACGTGGCCTACGAGGACGTCGGCGGTCTAGACGACGAACTCGAGCAGGTGCGGGAGATGATCGAGCTCCCGATGCGCCACCCCGAGCTGTTCCGGGCGCTCGGGATCGAGCCGCCGAAGGGCGTCCTGCTGCACGGCCCGCCGGGCACCGGGAAGACGCTGATCGCCCGCGCGGTGGCCAACGAGATCGACGCCAACTTCGAGACGATCTCCGGGCCGGAGATCATGTCGAAGTACTACGGCGAGAGCGAAGAGCAACTCCGCGACGTGTTCGAGGAAGCTGCCGAGAACGAACTCGCGATCGTCTTCACTGGACCGACACCGGCGACACGCTCGGCACCGACGACGGACTCCGCCGGCTCTACGCTCGCGAGTTCGACGCCGGGACCGCCTGGCTCGGCGGCTGTCCGAACACGCATCGGATGGACACTGCGTTCGTCGACCGGGCGTAGGACCCGAGAAACCGACGGCCCTCGACTCGCGCTCCGATCGGTTCGAATCCGTTCGCGTCGGCGAAACCGAACGCCGGCTCGAGGGTGCGGAGACGAAAGGCCCATAAGTGCCGGCCGCCTATCAATGGATGGACTAGGTCGGGCAGTTTGGCCCTGCTCGTTACCCGCGCTATGGTCATTAGCGGGGACCGAACGCCGCGGGCGTCCGGTCAGACCGACCGGGGCCCCGGGAGCCAACAGAGAAGCCTCGTCCGTCGGGGACAGCGGTCCACGATGGCCGTCCGCAGGGACGCCCCATCGTGGTTAGTCGGCGACAGCCCATCAGGCGCGGAAGCGAGCAGTGGACCGCCGGACACCTGTCGCTCGACGGGTCGCGGGGTGGAGAAGGCAACCGGGATTCCCCCGGCCGGAACGCCGGGCCACCGCGGTCGTCCGCATTCATACGCGACGAACTTTCACTCTACAGGCGCGGCTTCGCCGCCCTTTCAGTGACATTTCGAACAGAAGCTTCCACCGTTCGTTTCTTCCAGTCGCTCACATCGATCGTCAGCCCGTTCGCTCGTTGTACTCGCTCACGGAACGCACGTGAACACTCCCCTCGACCGGTGACCCCGTTCGACGAGACGACACTGTCCGATGGCTGCACAGAGCGACGGTTCGCGAGACTGGCGACGGTTCATCGCAGCGCGAATATGCGAACGCTTATTCGCCCCTAATTTTATGTAGTATCGCATGAGGAACTATCGGTTTGCAGTTGTTCTGGCGCTGCTCGTGGTAAGCGTCCCGCTGAGCGGGTGTGCCGCGCTCGACACGCCCTCGAGCGATGCCGAGGCCTCCGGTTCCGAGCCCGACCCGGAAGCGGTGTTCGAGGCGGCGTACGTCTACGGCGACGATCTCGAGGACGTGACGGGAACGCGGCGAAACGAGGTAACGAACGGGAGCCATACGCTCTCCGAAGTCGTTCAGGTGTACGAACGGCCGTACGTCGATCAGCGAACGAAGGTGATCGACGCCCCCGATCCGAACCAGATCGGCAATCTCTACGTGTCGAACGCCACGAAGAACTGGTTCTATTATCCGAGCGCAGGGGTCGCACAGTACTTCGAGCCGGAGAAACCGTTCGACGACGAGGTCCGATCGAGTCGGGCGGAGATGGCCGCGGAGAACCTCGGGAAATACGACATCGAGTACAACGGCACCGATCGGGTCGCGGGTCGAGAGACGCACGTCCTCGATGTCGAGGCGAAAAACGAGACCGTCGAGAAGGGGATCTCCGCGATCGTCGGCGACACTGAGTACGTCTACGCACTCGAGACGAGCAATCCGAGGAAGGGGCTTCGGGTCGTCGAGCAGACGCTGTGGATCGATACGGAGTACGAGTATCCGCTCAAAGAGAGAGTGGTGTTCAAACCGGCGGGAGAAGAGCGGATCGTCATGGTCGAGGAGTTCGAATCGGTGGCGTTCAACAGCGGTCTGGACGACGAGACGTTCGCGTTCGAGCCGCCGGCAAACGCGACCGTCGAGGACATCTCCTGAGAGAAGTGGAACGGTCGGCAGCGGGTCGCGGCCGGTAGCTCCTATTCGGCCGGCTGGACGACGCTCTGGCCGTCACCGCTCTCGATGTTGAGGCCGCCCTCGAGCGTCCGGACGGGGTAGGGAATGTCGATCCCTTCCTCGTCGAAGCGCTGTTTGACGGCGGTGACGTACTCCCCGCGTGTCCGAACGAAGTCGGCGCGCGAGGGGTTCTCGATCCAGAACCGCGACTGGAGGCCGACGTCGGAGGAGCCCAGTTCCGTCAGCCGGACCGAGGGGGCAGGGTCGTCCATGATGTCGGGGTGGCGCTCGGCCTCCTCGACGATGATGTCGGTCGCCCGCTGGATGTCGTCGTCGTAGCCGATCCCGAAGACGAACTTCAGTCGGAGCTTGTCGGCGTCGACCGGATTCTTGAGTACGTCGTCGGTGAGCGCCGAGTTCGGCACCGTCAACAGTTCGTTGTCGAACGTTCGGACGCGAGTGACCCGGAGGCTGATGTCCTCGACGGTGCCCGCGTAGGTGCCGTCGTCCCACTCGATCCAGTCGCCGATCCGGAACGGCTTGTCCGTGTAAATGAAGACGCCGGCTACGAAGTTCGAGATCACGTCCTGCATCGCCAGCCCGATCGCGAGCGCGCCGGCCGCCGCGATACCGGCCATCGAGACGAGGAAGTTGCCGTAGCCGCCGAAGCCGAACGCGACTGCGAAGGCGAGGAAAGCGGCCCCGAATCGGGCGATCATCAGTAGCGGGTTCTTGGCGTGCTCGTCGAGACCCCGCCTGTCCAGGGCACGTTCGACGATCGGGACGATGACGAACCGACCCACGAGCCAGATCGCGACGAACGCGATCGCAAACCGGATCACGCCCTCCGCGCTCGCGGCCATCGACGAGCCAAAGAGGTCCGTGCGCTCGAGCGCTTCGCCGACCGGCCCCAACTCGCCGTTCTGTAGCGGCGTCGGTCCTGGGGCGGCACTCATCGATGGAGCACCGCTGTATGCCCACGCGTGTCGATCAGTTCCGCGTTGACGCGGTCGGCGAGGTCGGCCGCCTTCTCGTCGGTCGAACTCCCTGCGCGGGCAGCGCGGAGAAACTTCACTTTGACGAGGTCGCGATTCGCCAGTTGATCGTCGAGTTCGTCGACGACCGAATCGACGCCGCTCTTGCCGACCCAGACGGTGACGTCGAGATCGTGAGCCCGCTGCTTGAGTTCCTGTTTATCCATGACGCTGGATAACGAAGCGAGGCGTTTCAATCTTCTCGAATCGGAATTGGACGAGGGCGGTATGGGATGTGGCGAGAACAGTCGACGGCGACGTTCAATCCTCGTATGGATACCGAGCGTGTGCCCCGCAGTCACAGGTGATCACCACGTGACCGTCCTGCAACCGGACGCGGGCGTTCGCTCCCGGCCGGAGGTAGGCGTCACAGCGATCGCAGGTGAAGCGCCGAAACTCCCGCGGCAGCGTCAGTCGGTTGCGCTCCGCGACCCGCCGTGCCAACCGGACGTAGTAGCGCGCTCGATCGTCCTCGCCGTCCGCTGCCGCCGCTCGAGCGAGGTCGTGGAGCCGCTCGATCCGTTCGGCGGCGAGATCCATACGCCGTGTTTCGTCGGTCGACCTATTGGTGTTGCGCTCCGGCAGCGAGCTACCTGTTGCCGTTCGTCACCCGTCCCAAACTTGTGTACAAGCCTTCACCTGTGGCGAATGTACCGCCGTTTGAAAAGATTCTTTACTCAGCCCCGTATTCGAACAGAGTGCACAGTATTGTTATATATCGAATCAAATGAGGTGCGACATAACTGAATGAATTGGAACCCCTCCCCGCCCACGGACGGCGTCAGCAGACGCTCGTTCCTCGCTGCCGGTGCTGTCGGCACGACAGTCGCGACCAGCGGCTGCATCAACAGCGTCCAGAGCGTCGTCGACCAGAGCGGACACAACCAACTCTCGCTGTCCATCACCACTGTTCCAGCGGACGGGGACAGACAGAACGTCCGGATCGCCCGCCGACTCGAGAAGCGCCTCAAGCAGGTCGGCATCGACGTCTCGCTGGATATGCGGTCGCGGTCGGAACTGTTGGAGACCGTCCTGATCAACCAGGACTTCGACCTGTACGTCGGTCTCCATCCCGCCGACTACGACCCGGACTTCCTCTACGAGGCCCTCCACTCCACGTACGCGAACGAGGCCGGCTGGCAGAACCCTTTCGGGTTCACCAACATGGCCTTCGATACTCGCCTCGAGGCCCAGCGGCGCACTGACGGCGCGGAACGAATCGCCTACGTCGAGTCGGTCCTCCAGGGACTGGCACAGGCCAAACCGTTCGAACCGATCTGTCTCCCGGACGAAATCCGCGTTGCCGACGCGGATCGGTTCGACGGCTGGACCGACGGCGACCTCGCGACCCGACACGGCTATCTCGGGCTCGAACCTGCAGACGGCGTCGACCGGCTACACGCCCTCCTGACCAGCGGCCGCACGACGATGAACCTCAACCCGCTTTCGGCGACGTTCCGAAAACAGGGGACGACGATCGATCTGCTCTACGACTCGCTGGGAAGCGAGCGCGACGGTACCGTCGAGCCGTGGCTCGCGGAATCGTGGGAGTGGACCGAGGAACCCGAGAAGACGAGCGATCGCGACGGGAAAACGACTCGGACGGCGACAGTCACCCTCCGAGACGGGTGTCAGTTCCACGACGGCACGCCAGTGACTGCCGACGACGTCGCTTTCACGTACCGGTTCCTCACGGATACGTCGCTCGGGCGGGCCAACGTCCGCTCTCCGGCACCCCGCTATCAGGGGCACGTGAGCGTCATCGACGAGATCTCCGTCGACGAGACGGACGACCGTCGGCTGACGATCACGGTGACGAGCAGTCGCGAAGTCGGCGAACGAGCGTTTACCGTTCCGGTCTTGCCGGAGCACGTCTGGCGAAAGCGAGTTAACCAGCACGCCGCTGCCGGCGATTTCACTGCCTCACAGGGGCGATGGAGCGTCGTCACAGCGAAAAACGTTCCGCCCGTCGGAAGCGGCCCGTACCGGTTCGAAACCCGAACCGAAGACGAGTCACTGGTTCTCCGCCGATTCGGGGACCACTTCACGCTCCGAGACGACGTTTCGCTGCCCGGGCCAACGGTCGACGAGCTCCGATTTACCGTCGATCCTGGCAGCGTCTCGTCGATCGGTCGCGTCGCCGACGGCAACGCGGACCTGACGGCATCGATGCTCAGCGCCCATTCGTTCGGGGCGATCCCCGACTCGTCGGCTATCGAGCGACTGGAATCGCCGTCGCGGATGTTCTACCACATCGGATTCAACGTCCGGAACGCGCCGTTTAGCAACTCCCACTTTCGCCGGGCGATCACACAGTTGCTCGACAAGAAAGCCATCGTCGAGGACGTGTTCTTCGGCAACGCGACGCCCACCGCGACGCCGGTGACAGGCGAGTGGGTTCCGTCGTCGCTCGAGTGGGACGGCGAGGATCCGGTGACGCCCTTCGTCGGTTCCAACGGCGAACTCAACGTCGAAGCGGCGAAATCGGCGTTCGAGACGGCCGGGTTCCGTTACGATGATAACGGGCGCTTGCTTGGTGGCTACTAGTTGCGATGCTCGCCGAGGTTTTGATCCAGCTCGTCGTCGCTGTTGCCGTCTTGCTACCGGTCTCGGTAGTCCTCTTCGTCGGCCGCGAGCGACTCGCACGAACGCGGGCGGAATGGCGGTCGCGCCTCAGAACGAACGCGCCGGTCATCGCCGCCCTCATCGTGGTGTTGCTGATCAACCGGGTGGCGAGACAGACGGCACCGGCGATCTCGCGGGAAATCGGGATCCACCTGACCGCGACGTTTTACAACCTCGAAGGGGAGTTCATCCTGATCTTCCAGTCGATCGCAAGCGCCGAGCTGACGGCATACTTTTCGACGGTCTACGTCTTCGGTTATACGTTCCTGTTGATCTTTCCGGTCATCGCGTACTTTACGCTCTCCGACACGCGGATCTTCCGCCGACTGTTGACGGCGTACGCGCTCAACTACGCGCTCGGGCTGGTCCTGTATATTCTCGTGATCGCGTACGGCCCCCGAAACGTGATGCCTGCCGAACTCGCACCGACGATGCTGTACGATACGCATCCGCAGTATCAGTATCTCACGCGCGAAGTCAACGCCAACACCAACGTCTTTCCGTCGTTGCACACCTCGCTGTCGGCCACCGTCGCCACGTTTGCGGCCATGACGCGGTCGGCGTTTCCGAAATGGTTCCCCGTCGCGGTCGTACTGGCCGCGAGCGTCGCGATCTCGACGATGTACCTCGGGATCCACTGGGGGATCGACGTGACCGCCGGATTGTTGCTCGCTGCGCTCTGTGTCAGACTCTCCGACCGGCTCGTCGGCCGCTGGTCGCTGTCGGAACGGTTCGGCGACCGGTATCCCCGGCTTCGGAACCACGACCGCGATCAGGACTGAGACGGTTCACAGCGGGACGCTCGCTATCCAACCGTTGGGCGATTGAGGGGACGTTACGACTCACGAGAGCACAATACTGTTATATTGAGGGTAGCCAACAGTAAAAAACGGACCAAATGAACGGACGACGGACCGCCCCGAAACCGAGCAGCCGCGACGCCGACGGCAGTCCCATCAGTCGTCGCGCCATGCTGGCGGCGACGACCGGGCTAACGGTCTCGACTAGCGGCTGCGTTCAACGCTTCCAGGACCTCGTTACCCGAAACAACATCGATCAGCTCTCGCTGACGATCACCACCCTCCCCGCCGATAGCGACAGAGAGAGTATTCGAATCGCCAACGAACTAGAACGCGTCTTCAAGCAGGTCGGAATCGACGTCTCCTACGACATCCGATCGGGCATCGACTTCCTCCGGACGGTGCTGTACGACCACGAGTTCGATATCTGTATCAGTCGTCATCCGGGTGGCACTGACCCCGATTTCCTGTACGAGACGTTGCACTCACTGTACGCGGACGAATCGGGCTGGCAGAACCCCTTCGGATTCACCAACCTGAACGTCGACGACTTCCTCGAGAAACAGCGCCACGTCTCGGGCGAGCGGCGTCGCGAAGCCATCACGGCGGCGCTCGAGTCGATCGCGACCGTCCAGCCATTCGTTCCGATCTGTATCCCCGAGGAACATCGGCTCGTCGGGACCGATCGGTTCGACGGGTGGGGCGAAGGGCACCTCGCGACCCGGCAGGGGTATCTCGGCCTCGAGCCGGCCGTCGGCGTCGATACGCTGCGTGCGAGCCACACCGATGGCAGACCGACTGAAAACCTCAATCCGCTCGCGGTCGGCTATCGCGGCCGCGGACTGTTCACCGAGTTGCTCTACGACTCGCTGGCTACCGAGGATTCCACCGGCGACGTTCAGCCGTGGCTCGCCGAGTCGTGGGAATGGGACGGACGGACGGCAGCCGTTCGCCTCCGCGACGGCTGCGAGTTCCACGACGGCGTGTCGGTGACCGCCACCGACGTCGACTTCACCTACCGATTCCTGCAAGACATGTCGCTCGGGAACCACGACGACGCCGTCCCGACACCTCGCTATCGTGGCCAGGTCGAAGCCGTCGAGTCCATCGAGATCCGCAGTCGAGATCGGCTGGAGATAACGGTCGACACGAATCAGCCGGTCGGCGAGCGCGCCCTTCTGGTCCCGATCCTCCCCGCGCATATCTGGCGTGAACGGACCGCCGACGCGTCGGGTCCCGGCGGCGTCAGCATCACACAGGGAACGACGAAGGCGGTCACTACGAACAACGTTCCGCCGGTCGGGAGCGGTCCCTATCAGTTTGCGAACCGGACTCAGGGAGAGCAACTGACGTTCGAACGCTTCGATTCCCACTTCACGCGGCGAGCCGGCGTCGATCTCCCGTCACCGACCGTCGACGAGTTTGCCGTCAGAATCTCCCCGAGCAGCGAAACGGCAGTCAACGCCGTTGAAAACGATCTCGCCGACGTGACGAGTACGGCACTCGAGAGGAGCATCATCGACAACGTGGGGGGTTCGGGCACCACTCGGTTGATCGAGTCTCCGTCGTGGACGTTCTACTTCCTCGGGTTCAACGCGCGGAACTCGCCGTTCAGCAATCCGCGGTTTCGGCGAGTCATCGCACGGCTGGTCGACAAAGAGTGGCTCGTCGAGACCGTGTTCCACGGGAACGCACGGCCGATCGCAACCCCGGTCACCGAACAGTGGGTTCCCAAAAGCCTCGAGTGGGAAGGGGAAGATCCCGAACTGCCGTTCCTGGGGACGGACGGCGAGGTCGATGTGAACGCAGCGAAGGCCGCGTTCGAACGAGAAGGATTCCATTACGACGAAGACGGCCGGCTCCGGGTCAGACAGTAGTCGCCAGCGATGACCTCGTCGCGATCGGTATCGGCGTCGCTGATCGATGACTCGAGACGCGGAAAACCGATCGTACGGGGTGGTTACTGGTCCTCGAGCGCGTCGGCGATGCGCTTCAGCGCGCGGGTCTGATCGCGCATCTCGTCGCGGAGTTGTCGAACCTCGCGGACGAGTTCCTCGTTGCTTTCGTCCTGACCGCCAGCACCGGGGCCGCCCGGACCGCCGGGGCCGGCACCGGGGCCACCGCCCATCATGCCGCCCATCATCTGGGCGAACGGGTTGCCACCGCCCATGCCGCCCGGGCCGCCGGGGCCGCCACCGCCGCCGAACGGGCTCTCGGGGGCGTCGCCTTCGCCCTCGCCCTCTTCGGCGCGCTTCTCGCGAATCTCCTCGACTCGCTCGCGGAAGGACTTCTCCTCGCTACCCTCGCCTGCGTCGTCTCCGTCAGGGGATTCGTTTTCGTCCGTCATACAATCCGATTCCGTAGCCCGGGGGAAAAGGGTTGCCATGTCTCGGACGTGCACCGCGATTCGGTCCCTCGTCTCCGATCGGTGGCCCCTGCTTGCACAAGACCGATGCGGGGAGTTCCAGTACCGGGGATATGGCCGATCAACCGACCGACCGAGAGCCGATCGTCAGCGAGGGACAGTACGCGATCGTCGACGCGGCCGAGAGCGAGTCGGCGGCGTACCGGCTCGTCTCGAGTCCCGACGATTCGGCTGCCCAACACGACCGCGGCGTTCCGATCGATACCGCGACGGTCGACGACCTCGAGGCCGTCGTCTCGCGGCTTCGCGGGCTCGAAACGGACACCGAGGATGAACCGGAAACGGTCGAACTGACCTGCCACGAGTGCGGGAAGACCTGGACCTATACCGGCGGCGACGAACACGCATCGTGTCCGAACTGCGAGACGGAAGTCCCCGTCGAGGGGATCGGGCCGTAGCGTACGCCCGCCCCCAGGACGGCGTACTACAGCCACCCCGACTCACTCGTCGCTGGACTCGAGCTCGGGCGGATCGCCGTCGCGTCGTGACTCGAGAAACGCCTCCTCGCCGTCGGAGAGCTCTCGATCGCGGAACCGATCGAGGCCGGCCTGGTAGCGCTCGCGATCGTCCCAGCTTCGGTCGTCCGTGGGTGCGGGGTGCTCGAGGATCAGTTCCGCGATCCCCGTCGTCTCCCCGGTGTAGGTGAACCCGCTCCGGTAGAGCGCCTCGTAAGCGTACGGGTTGTTGACGGCGATCCGGAGCCGGTCGTAGCCGCGCTCGAGCGCGCGGTCGCGGACTAGCCGGCAGAGGTCGGGACCGATCCCCTCGCCGCGCCGGTCGCGGGCGACGGTCACGTAGCGCAGCCAGAGCGTTCTGTCGTCGGTGCGATCTTCGTTGAACGCGACCGCCGCGACGAGCTGGCCGTCGGCTCGAGCGATCGCCTTCCCGGTGTTCGTCATGACGAACTTGCCGGCGTAGCTGAACCGTTCGTGGTCGAGCCGCAGTTTCGGGCCGTCTGGCGGCCAGCCGAGCAGTTCGTACTCCACGGGTTCGCTTGGCTCGCCGACCACTACAATGTGCGGTGTTCGAACGGTCTCCGCGACCCAGGCTCCCGACCGTTTTCCTGACGAGGGCGTTTCGATGTACCCTGGCGGCAGCGCGCTCGTCGCGCTTTCGGTCGCGGTCGGCGGTGGCGCTTTCCGGTTCGTCGAGGAGGTTCGGGAAGCGCCAACGCTCCTGCTGGTACCGCGTTCGAAATAGATCCAGTAGTACCGTTTCCACGGTGCAGATAGCAGTCCAGACTCCGTGCAGAGATTCGGTCAGAGCGAACGGATTGACGCGCAGACCGGGTGTCTCCTCGTCGTCCGCGGGCGTCCCGCTAGACGTCTTGGCGAACCGCAGCAGGAGACAGTTACATTCGAGTCGCTTCCTTCGCTTCTTCGGCGTGCTCGAGCGCATACTCCAACTGCCGGCGGTGAACCGCTTCCAGTTCGTCCACATCCGCGTCGGCGAGTTTCGTCGTCACGACCACGCCGGGGAGACTCGTCTTCAGTTGCGAACCGCCCGTCTCGAGCAGTTCCTCTAGGTCGAAGTCATCCATTGACATCGATCCAAATAGGGGCGCTTGAGACATCTACGTTTTCCCTTCGGCGAAACGAGAGAAGGTCACGGAGATGATCACGTGACCGAGAGACACAGAAATCGACCCAGTTCTCGATCGCCGGTCGAGAGAGCGGTTCCGAGTGCTCCCTCGACTCGATCGCTCCCTCACATCGAAGTGGGATGAGCTCCCCTTCTGGCGAGACGAACGGGTCCTGCGACCACGGCAACGCCGGTCGCCACGATCGCGACGAAACTCGAGGCGAGCAGGAGCGACTCGTACCCGAATCCGGCGGAGACCGCCAGACCGACGAACACGATCGGGCCGGTGGTTCGCCCGAGGAACGTGGTGCTGTTCCGGAGGCTCATCGCGCCGGCCATGTATTCGGTGGTGACCCGCTCGCTCACGGCGGCATCGACGACCGGCATCAGGAGACCGACGCCGACGCCGATGACCACGACCGCCCCCACCGTAGTGAGCAATCCGCTCGCGGCCCACGCGGCTGCGAAGCCGACCGCGTAGCAGGCGAATCCGAACGCGATCGTCCACTCGTTCGAGAGGTGACGCGCCAGTCGGCCGCTCGAGGCGGCGACCACCGTCGACGCCGTTTCCGACGCCAGAATCACGACCCCGATCAGGACCGGCGCGAACGCCGTCGCGAGAACGAACGGCATCGCGGTGAAGATCACGCCGAACAGCAGGAACTCGGTGACGAACGCGACGGCGAACAGCGCCAGAAGCGGTGGCGTGACGATCGATCGGGCTGCGTCCGTGAGATACGTGAACCCGCGTCCGCCAGCGACCCGGTGTGGTTCGTCCAACGCCACCTGTGCGAACACGGCGATGGGGATCGCCGCGAGGTACGCGAGAAACGGCGCGTTCCACGCGATACCCGCGAGTGCCCCACCGAGTACCGGAAACAGGGCAGCGGTCGCCGAGAGAACGGCGACGTTCGCCCCTAACACCGCATTTCGTTGCGCGCCGTCGAACTCGTCACCCACGATCGTGACGGTGGTGATGAAGATCGCCGCGGCGGCGGTCCCCTGCGCGACGCGGAGCGCGAGCAGGGCTTCGAACGTCGGGGCGATCGCCATCGCGCCACCCAGTACGCCGAACGCCAGCAGCCCCGCGACGAGCACGCGTTTCCGTCCGATACGATCGGCGAGGATGCCGATGAACGGCGACAGAACGATTCCCACGAGGAAGTAGGTGCTCACCAGGAGACTCGCCTCCGCGTCGGTGATTCCGAACACGTCCCGGAAGACCGGGAGTGCGGGGCTGATGAGCGGCACACCGAGCGGTGCGAGCGCCGTGCTGATCAGCACGATCTGTACCGTTCGGGAACGCCACGGAACGGTTTCGGTCGGTCCGTCGGTCGGTGTCGCCCGTGAATCAGTCTCGATTATCTGTCCCATGATCGTAGAGAGGCGGCCAGCACGTGTGTAGTCATTTATCGATGTTGATATCTAATTCCGACTGTAGTATCACCGCTCTCGGATCGTCTCAACACCTGCGACAGGAATAAGCACTTGAGACGCCTCTGTTCCTGTAGACACCCTCACATGTGATCTCAATGGGAAATACGATACTCGACGAAATCCTGGAGACGAGCCTCGAGTTGGACTCGAATCCGATATCGGCACACGAACTCAGTTCGCGAATGACCACGGACGAACTCATCGACATCATCCGTCATCGTGAGGTCCTGGAAGCGCTAGCGACTGAACCGCTCGACCGGAACGACCTGGAAGCGCAACTCGACGTCTCCCGCGCGACGAGCCATCGATTCACGCGATGGTTGGCGGATCACGACCTCGCAGAACGCGTCGACAACCGGTTTACGCTGACCGGGAAGGGGCAGGTGTACGCCGACGCGATCGTCCACCTCGAACGAGACCTACGAGCGGCGACGGTGCTCGCACCGTTGCTCGAGTCGATCTGTGAAGCACACCAGGAGTTCGTCGTCGCACCGTTTGCGGACGGGACGGTGACCACTACGACGCCCGAGGACCCGTACGCACCCTTCACCCGATTTCTCCAGTTGGTACGGGAGAGCGATACCCTTCGCGGGTTCAACACGACCCACATGTTTCCGCCGGCACTCGAGGAGACGTCAGGGCAACTATTCGACGGCCTCGAAGCGGAACTCATCTACTTGCCCGGGGTCATCGACAGTCTCTTCGAGACCCATCCCGATCGGCTCCGTGACGCCATCGATGCGGGTCATCTAACGCTTCGAACGCGCGAGGCGCTTCCGTACGGCCTCGCCATCTTCGACGACCGAGTCGGCGTCGCGGGTTACGACGAACAAACCGGCATAATGCGCGTATTTGTCGACTCCGATTCCGCGATCGCCCGCGGGTGGGCCGAACGCGTCTTCGCGACGTATCGGGAACACTCCGACCCGATCCGAGAGCGAGACGAATCCGTGTCAGACTGATCGTTCGCTATTTCTCGCGGTATCTCGGGACAGAACCCACTACGATCGCCCGAATAAGACGCCGGGTCGTCTCAGGTCCCGGTCGGGTCCGCACCGCGGCGCGCGCGTCCGGCCCGCTCGTCTATCGGGTCTTCGAGGTCGCCCATGACCTCCTCGAAGGCGTCCGTCGCGGTCAGGAGACCAACGATCTCGCCGCCCTCGGTGACGAGGGCGAGCTCCTGATTTTCCGTCTGGAAGCGGTCGATGGCGTCGTTGATTTCCTCCGTGGCCGGGAGCGTCATCGGCGACGCGGCGATATCTTCGATGCCGACGTCGCCGCTCATGAGCTCCTCGAAATGGTTCGTGATCGTCGGGAGATAGACGACGCCGCGGAAGTCGTCCACGTCCTCGCCGACCACGGGGTAGCGAGAATGGGAGTGTTCCTCGACGAACGCGAGGTTCTCCTCGGGGGTGTTCTCGGTCGAGAGCGCGACGATCTCCTCGCGCGGAACCATGATCACCTCGACCGGGATGTCGCCGACGGCCAGCGCGTTCATCACCTCCTGCCGGCGTTCCTCGGAGAGGTCTCCCTCTTCGAGGGTCGAGCCGAAGCGCTTGTAGAGGCCCGCACGCCCCTGCATGACGTCGGCTTCGGTTTCGAGCCACGCGCCGGTCATCTCGACGCCGAACAGCGAAAGCGTCCATTTCGCCGCCCCGTCTCCAAACTTGATGACCGGCCAGATGGCCCGCGTCCACCAGTACAGCGGCGTCGCACAGTACCGAGAGACCAGTTTCGAGCGCTCGACGCCGAGATAGGTAGGGGTCTGCTCGCCGTGGGTGAGATGGACGAGGTTGACGATGAGAAACGCGAGGATGGCCCCTGCGCCGACCGATGCGAGAACGGTCCCACCGAACAGCGGTTCGAAGATGGCCGTGAGCGCGGGTTCGGCGACGATCCCGAGCGCGATGCTCGAGAACGTAATCCCGATCTGGCAACTGGTCAGGTAAATCTCTAAATTCTGAGTCATCTCCCACGCGCGCTCGAGAGCGGTGCTTCCGGGTTCCACGAACTCCGCTTCGGAATACTGTCGGGCGCGGGTCAGCGCGAACTCGATGGCGACGAAAAACGCGTTGGCCAGAATGAGTAATAGACCGGCGATAAGCCTGATGGAGGCTTCGAGCGCGGTCATCGGCATACCAAGTTATACGAGTAGCAACACGGATAAACGGCTTGTCTGCAAACCGATTCTTCGCGCTCCGACGGATACCGACCTCACGAGGTGTCTCAAGCCGGGTCGCTCTGGGAGTCTAATCCCGATGCGTCGTCCCCGCGTTGTTCGCGCTGGTAGGCGTCAATGGGGTCCTCGAGTTCGCCCATCACTTCCTCGAAGGCGTCCGTCGAGGTTAACAGGCCGACGACCCGTCCCTCCTCAGTGACGAGCGCGAGCTCCTGATTTTCCGTCTGGAAGCGGTCGATAGCGTCGCTGATTTCCTCGTCGGCCGGCAGCGTCATCGGCGGCTCGGCGAGGTCTTCGATGTCGATGTCGCCGTTTTTGAACGCCTCGAACTGGTTTGTGACCGCCGCGAGGTAAACGACCCCTCGGAAATCGTCGATGTCCTCGCCGACCAGCGGAAAGCGGAGATGTGGACGCTCCTCGATGACCGCGAGGTTTTCCTCGGGGGTGTTCTCGGTCGAGAGCGCGGCGATTTCCTCGCGCGGCACCATGCTGTCACGGACGGGTATTTCCTCGACCACCAACGCGTTCATCACTTCCTGACGACGCTCTTCGGCAACCTCGCCGTCATCGAGTATCGACTCGAGCTGTCGGTGGAGGTCCGCACGCCCCTCGATGTCCTCGTCGTCGGATTCGAGCCACGCACCGGTCATCTCGACGCCGAACAGCGAAAGCGTCCATTTCGCTACCCAGTCACCGATGCGGAGAATCGGTCGAATGACCCACGTGAACCAGTACAGCGGCGTCGCGCCGTAGCGGCAGACCTGTTTCGATCGCTCGACGCCGAGGTAGGTAGGGGCCTGTTCGCCGTAGACCTTGTGCACCAGGCTCACGATGATGTACGCTAAGATCACGGCAGCGCCGATCGACGCGAGAACCGTCCCGCCGAACACCGGCTCGAACAGCGCTGCGAGCGCGGGTTCGGCGACGATACCCAGTCCGATGCTACAGGCGGTGATGCCGACCTGACACCCGGTGAGATAGATTTCGAGGTCCTCGGTCATCTCCCACGCGCGTTCGAGACCGGGTTCCATGAATTCGGCTTCGGAATACTGTCGGGCGCGGGTCAGCGCGAACTCGATAGTGACGAAAAACCCGTTGGCGAGAATCAATGCGGCACCCGCGACGAGACGAAGGAGGATTTCGGGTGCTTGCATTCAGTATGGGTCCATCGATACGGCGCCGAAGCAAAAAAGCACGGGTGGCAAACTGACAGTGCTTCCGTATGGGCCGTTCAGTCGAGTTTGACCGCCCGTCCGGTCTCGGAGGAGTGATGGATGGCCTCGAATACGCGCTGGACGGTGAGACTTTCCTCGAGCGTGTTTCGCTCCGGCGAGTCACGAGCCACGTTCCCAATATTACGACATCGTTCGGTCCATTTGACTCGGGATCACGCTTTTTGCCGTTCAGCCAATAGGACCTCGACGTGTACCGCGACATCCTTGTCCCGACGGATGGCTCCGATGCGAGTGTAAGAGCGCTGGAACACGGGATGGAAATCGCGTCGAGTATGGACGCCAAGGTGCATCTCCTGCACGTCGTGGATGTTGAGGCGGAAATGTCCGCGTCCGCCGTTGGCGACATCGCGGACGACCTCACCGAAGCGCTCGATGAGGAAGCGGAAGAGGCGCTCAATCAGGCCGAGCAAACGACCGATGAGGCCGGAGTTACGTCCGAACGAGCCGTTCTCGAAGGATTCCCGGAAGACGCAATACCCCAGTATAGCGCCGATAACGGGATCGACCTCATCGTGATCGGTGAAAGCGAGGGTTCGACCCTCACGGAACGACTCTTCGGGAGCACGACGGAGGACGTTCTCGAGTCGGTGACTACCTCCGTGCTGGTCGCTCGGGAATGAGTCCCGCTCGTAGAACTCACCGTTATCGCACCGGTCCGTCAGAGAAAGAGAACCATCCACGGAGTGCTGGCCCTCCGGACGACGATTCACGGCGAAATCGGTGGATCGGACACCGCTCGAGAGATGATCGTTGAACCGCACTCCCTCGGCGAGCGTTCACACACCTGAACTAGAATGGATAACGGACGATCGATCAGAGACTGGGTCTTGTTCAGCGCAAACCGCTTGACCGTTACGGGAATACTGGCACTCACCTGCCTGGTTCTCCTTACTGTTCTCAGTTTACTTCCTCTCCCCTTCCAGTCGATATTGACTGAGGGGGACACGGTCGAGACGCTGTTTCAGACCCTCGTCGGTGTTCTCATAACCGGAATGACGCTCGTCGTCTCGATCAACCAGCTCGTCCTGTCCGAGGAATTCGGATCGCTGGGTCGACAACGCGAGCGGATGGATAAATCGATGACGTTCAGGAAGGACTCCGAGCGGGAATTTCAATGGACTGGTCCGCCAGAGCCGGAGCGGTTCCTCAGTACGCTCATCAACACGAGCGTCGATCGGGCCAAGACAGTGCAGGAGGCCGTGAAAGGAAATTCCGACCAACTCCTTCGGAACCGGGTCGATCAGCTAGTCGACCGGATCGCTACGAGCGCCGACGAAATCACCGACGATTTGGAAGATTCACCGTTCGGAGAGTTCACGATAATGCAAGCCGCCCTCTCGTATAATTACTCGTGGAAGATCTACCTCGTTCGTCGGCTGTACTGGGAGCATCGAGAGAGTCTGAGTGACGAGGAACGAGAGGCGATCGACGATCTGGTCGACATCTTAGAACTGTTCGGCCCTGCAGAGGAGTTTTTCAAGGCCCACTATCTCCAGTGGGAACTGGTCAACCTCTCCCGACGGATCCTCTATACGGGAATTCCGGCGCTCCTCTTCACGATCTATGCGGCGCTCTATCTGAAGCCCGGGACCGTGTCAGGAACGGTACTCAGCATCCCCGCACTCGTCTGGGTAATCAACGGCGGCGTGACGTTTGCGTTGATTCCGTTCTTTATTTTTACTGCGTACGTCCTTCGGACGGCCTCGATCGCGAAGGAGTCGGGTGCTATCGGCCCGTTCGTTCTCCACGAATCAGAGCGAGCACCGCTCATCAACTGGGGCGATTGAGCTACCCCGACCGAGGCGGCGCTTTACGGATTGCTGCGGCTAACGGGGTCGGACATCAGCCGTTGTCGGGTTCGGAGTCCGGTCCGGAATCGCTGGACGATCTCCGACTGGTGTTCCGGACACGCTATCGGGACGATCGCTCCGTCTCGAACCTGGATCAGCGGATGAGACGCATTGTTCGGCGCGAGGCGGCAGCTCGGACACGAGAGGCCGCCGGCCGGTCGGTGGTGCAAGATATCGGCCGCGTCCTCGGAGCTCAATCCACAGATTGAGGAGAACCGCTCGAGATGGTCGTCGCAGCCGAGAACGGGGACCGTGAGTCCCTCGAGGAGGAGAAATGACATCGCCTGCTGGCCGCCAGATCGGACGGTAGACTGACACGCATCACAGCGGATGGCCGACTCCGTCTGTTGGACATCTGGTGATGACATTGTGTATCGGCGGGCTCCCACGCGGGTAAGTCATGGGTTGCCATTCATCCACGCGTCGTCACGCGACTGAGACTGGCGGTCCCGTCGACAGCGTTCCGGTGGAAACTGGTCCGAGACGGTGACCTTCGACAGTCACCGTTTCTCGACCCGAGTGGACAGGCCGCCTCTACAGGACTATGCGTGACTCGTTCTGTTCCACGCCGATTCCTACCTCTATGATTGGTATCCTGTCACTTCAACGTATGGATCAGAAACCTCGGATGGGCCATCGCAGTGGTGAATTATCTCCCTGTTGTCGGATTCATCCTGCGGCTAAAGCCGCAGGTATTCTCCTCACATCTCTATAATCGAAGTCGAACGCCCGCTCGACCTCGGCATACGCGTGTCTTCCGCTTTTGTGTACTAAAACGGCATATCCCGTAATGGCATCCGACGTCCTCGTTCCGGTAGACGAGTCCGAACAATCCGATACTGCACTCGAGTACGCCCTCTCGGAGCATCCGAACGCGCAGATAACGGCGTTACACGTGGTCGACCCCGCCGACTTCCACGGTGCTGCCACGATGGAAGCGACTGCCCCGGCGACCTACGACGCGATTCGAGGGCAACAGGAAGACACCACAGACCAGATACTCTCAGACGCCGAAGATCGAGCCGAGAGAGTGAACGGAATCGTCGATACGGAACAGCTGGTCGGATCTCCCGCCCGCTCTATCGTCGAATTCGCGGATGGCCACGATATCGATCACATCGTGATCGGAACCCACGGTCGAACCGGGACAAGTCGCGTTCTGCTGGGAAGCGTCGCCGAAGCGGTTACGCGTCGTGCTCCGGTACCGGTTACGGTCGTTCGCTGACCCGTCGGAGATCCTATCACAGACAGCGTCCATCGGTACGAGACCGGGGCAGTCGAGTTATTCCCCGGCTTCCTCCGATGGGTGTTCCCCCAGATCGATCGACTGGTAGACCTGGGAGCGCAATTCGGACGCTCGCTCCTCGGTGAGTAAGTCGCCGTCCTCGAGCACGTCGATCAGTTCGGCGATCGTATCGCAGAGGATTTCCGGATTATCGAGGCCCCTCGTCTCGTCGTTGGCCATACGCGATTGTGATCACCGGGGTATTCAGCGAGCGGTATGCAAACGCGTGGTCGACGCGGTAGCGCAACGGCAGCAGAAGGGGTAATCAACCCATCTGCTCGAGTGCCGCCTTTCGTTTCTCGATCGGCGCTCGGTCGTACCGCAGCGTGGATTTGATCGATCGATGGCGTAACTGCGCTGCGGCCGCCTTCACCGTCAATTCGTTCGCCATGTACGTCCCGACGCTGTGGCGCATCGAGTACCACGTCAAGTCGCGGTCCTCCACTGCGATTCCGGCCTCCGCACAGATCTCTCGAAATATTCGATTCAGTGATCCGGTCGAATACGAGTTTTCGAACCGAGTGAGCCAGAACTGCTCCGTGTCCTCGTATTTCTCTCGATAGTTCCGTTCTTCGAGCCACCGTTCGACTGCCATCACCGTTCGATCCGACAAGCTACACTGCCAGTGCTCCGTGTTCTCCGCCGAATCCTCCTTCGGATGCGTACTACGCTGTTCGACGCGTCTATCCACGACGTCGTCGCTCGCCGCACTTCGATCGGGCGCAGTCCGACGTCCAGCGTCGTCCACAATAGCGACGGTATCTTCCAGCTGTTCGCGGCTTCCCAGTCGTCCACCGTTACGTCGTCTTTGGACTTGCCCAATCGCTGCGCGAGATACCGCCGCCAGCGCTCGCGTTCATCCGGCGTGACGGCGTCGTAGTTAGGAATTCCTCTGTATTCGAGGGCAGCTTCTCGAACGCGCTCCCGTTCGTCACGCGTGAGGAAATCGCGCGGGCTGTGAAGCGATCGCGATGCAAACGATATTTCCGGTTCCCATTCGACTGAGCTGCCGAGTTCGTGTCGTTTCCACTTGAACAGCGTCTGCACCGCTTTCTGACAGCAGTGTTTGTAGCTCTGGGAGTAATCCGTCTCCGCTAACTCCTCCATCCAGGCGTCCGCATGTGTGGGCGTGATCTTCTCCGTGTATCGATTCTCTGCATTCCACGTTTTTCGGTAGAGTGTGTCGAGGCGATACGTTCGTTGACGCGTCGTCGAACGGGCGTAGCCGATCGATCATTTCGGATCTTTTCCCTCGGAGAGCATCCAGTCGACGAGCTTGCACCGGTGGTCTCGGTAGGAGACACGCTGTCGAGGGTTGAGGTGTTTCGCTGACGGTTCGGGTACGAGGACGATGTTCTCGGTTTCTTCACTCATAGGTCGATGGACCGCGTACTGTCTACGTGAGGAAACCCGAAAGCAGCGAGTTGCGTCTCGTCCAGTTTCGCGTGAACCCTGGTCGTGGATCACTGACTTACTGCACTGGGAGGTCATTCGCTCGAGTGGACGGCAACGATGCGGAGGAGAGTGATGCGCGGACCGGGATTTGAACCCGGGCCATGAGCTTGGAAGGCTCAGGTCCTACCACTAGACCATCCGCGCTGGAGCCCCGAAATTACGGGCCGTCTCGCGATTTTCTCGCGTCCGTACGTCGACTCAATGAGGTGCTCCTATAAAAAGACCGGGAGCATGAATATGTGGCTCACGGCGATTCGTTTAGAGAAGAAGTATTGACATTCTTGTTCCAAACTCACACCCCTACATGGGGGTAGATAGATCTATTGGCTTCAAATACGCTATTCAGATATTGGAAAACCAGAGGGATTCCTATTTCGTTGGATAGAAACTATCTGGCCCTTTATCTACGACGGTTAACCGTTTGTGATGTCCCTTCAGTCCGGCGATCATATTTTTTCGCTTTGAGTTCTTTTCTAATGTCATTCGAGGGTTAGTAGTTACGTATAAGACGAGGAGCCACTGGAACCCATCGACCTCTTTGTACTTTTTCACTTGTTCTTTAAGTTTGCTCATTGCACCAAGAGATGATGTTTTAACTTCGATAACATATTTGTCATCATCATCAAAAACAGTTATGTCCGGACGGCCTACTGACTTGTTTTGCCACTTTTCGTCATATACCTCTATATCATCATCTTGGAACTTCCATTGGAGAGCTTGGAAGACTTCGGCGGTCACGTAGTGCTCGATCGCCTCTTCTCCTTCCTTTTGACTTGTTGTCTTTGAAAATGTAACACCTGCTAAGCAATCTCTGATTCGGGTTCTAGTACGTGCTTCATTGTCCGCTTGAAGAACCTCTAAGAGATCCTCCCATAGTATATCACCATTATCTAAGGAATTTTTGAGAGACCGACGTAAGCGTTGAACATACTTTTCCTTCCCTCCACTTCTTTTAATCCTGTTATCGCATAACTCACGATTGATCGTATTGAGGCCAGAATAGGACTGTGTACGCAGAATACCTGTTAGTGCGCTTGGCGACGACATACAACTTTATCGAAATTAGTATAGAGAAGCCATAAATCGTTGGCCGTTTATCAGCTACTCGGAGAGAAACTGGCGATAATCGCTTTCGGTAGGTATTCTACCGCAAGGTACCTCCCCGGGAGAGGCAGCCCAACGACTTTGAACAGAAATTATCTCTATTTCTATGTGGATCAGTATCTGCTTCTTCGCCGAGTATTCTCAACTCAGACGTACTAGACTCCTATATATGGGAGTGTAGAATAGAAAGGCTTCCTCCTACTCCGTAATAGAGCGAGGTGATCAGAGAATGTCCGAAAGCGTTTGATCGACATCGCGCTTCATTATTACGTCTACCATCGATTAGCCTCTAGAAACAGTAAGTAATAATGTGATTAACTAATCGTGTATGGACAGAAGGCAGATATGGTTCGGGATGACACACAATCTGAATCGACGAACGCTTCTGAAGGGAACCGGAGGCATCGGACCCACACTCGTGTTTGCCGGGGTCGCCTCGGCCAATGGAGAAACCCGATATCTAGCGAGAGTAGAGGGGAGCGGTGCTACCGGTCGAATCGAACGAGCGGGATACGACATCGAAACCGAACTTGCTGACGGAGAGGTGCTCGTTGTCGTAGGTCCGGATGGTAGCCTCGATAAGCTCGAGGCCGTTCGCGGGGTGCAGGTCGTAATTCCAGACTTCAAGATCGAACTCGAAGAGCCCGTTGAAACGGCGACGGTCGAGAGTTCATCCGATAAGCCGGCATTCTGGGATCGTCAGTGGGATAAACACGTTACTGGCGTTGAGAAGGCACATCAGATCGCGACCGGAGAGGGATCTACCGTTGCGATCATCGACACAGGCATTGATCATACACATCCCGATCTCCAAAATGTCAATGGCGAAGCCAGTGCAGCGATATTCGGAGGTGAAATTCGAGACCACACGGGTGACTGGTATGGTCATGGAACCCACGTTGCCGGTATTGCAGCCGCCACGGGCGAGATTGGTGTCGTCGGGACGGCACCGGACGCTGAACTCGTTTCGTTGCGCGTGTTCACGACCGAAGAGGAGGAGCAAGATAATTTCTGGAGTGATCTCCTCCTCGCGATCGAATACGCAGTGGCCGAGGTAGGGGCCGATTCCGCGAATATGAGCCTCGGGACAATAGAGACGCTTGACGGGCCTTTCAACGCGGGGGGCATTCGTGGTGTAACCGAACCTATAATGCAATACGCAACCCGACAGGGAACGGTTGTTGTTGGAAGTGCCGGAAATCACGGAGAGAGTCTCCAAGAAGGAGGATCCTGGACGCTTCCGAATAGTCTTGCCGGCGTAATCAGCACTAGCGCAACAGGACCAAACGACGAACTCACCTTCTACTCCAATTGGGGAACGAACGAGATCGACGTCGGTGCGCCGGGTGGCGGATATGAAACCCTAGAGAAAACACTCGAGATGGATTCCGAAGAAGTCGAGTGGCCATTCCCAACGAATCTCGTGTGGAGCTCGATGGCCCCTGATAGCATGCTCGGACAGGAGTTTGGTCAATACGCATATCTCGCCGGTACGTCGATGGCCGCGCCACAAGTATCCGGGGCAGCGGCACTCCTTCGAGAGGAGGCACCTGATGCAAATGTGAGACAGGTTGAAAATGCAATCAAGCAAGGTGCTGATATCGTTACTGGGCAGAATGATTCGGACCTCGGTGCTGGTCGGTTGAATGTGAGAGATGCCTTAGACGCCTTATAGTGCGTACCCACGGGAACGCTTACTCTCCGTTCACTTATTTCAGTCTAAATACACATACACTACTGAGATAAGGACAACGAAAAATCGGCGATTCAATCCACGAAAGAGACACTGACAGGCAGTTCGGCTACTGCTACCAGAACGAATCCATTCAATCGGTTCATCCGATCGTTCGCTACCTACCCGGCATCACCGACACTCACCGTATAAGTTTTATAAGGTTCCGAAATTGATGGATTTGGTGCTGAAGTCACACAGTCGGGGAATCAGAGCTTACAGCTCGAAAACCGTCTAGCATTTTCACTCGTAGGTCCGAGGGATAGCAGCACTTCCGTCAGTGAAAGCCGAGTCAAGAAAATTCGACGGAGGGATTGGCGATGCCTATCACTGATACTCGCTTTCGTGTCCACCATAGATTACTACCTTCTCCGGCTCTTTCCCACACCGGAGAAGCCACCTGATGAGGCTCGTTTTGTACTCTTCGTAGTCGACTAACTGCCTCTCATCGAGCTGTGTGCGGGTAGGTCGGTTCACGATCGGAATGTCGTCGCTCGTAGATTGCTTTTCTCCCATCCCTACCCTCGCTGTCGATTAGGGTAGGCTCGGACGTTCCATGAGCCTGATAGCTTTTGAAATCGCTGCACGACGGTGGAGTCGCTAGTCGAACCCGGACTATGAGCTGTGATCCGCATCTTTCGTTCACCGTATGCGGACCGAGAAAACTGCGAGACAGCTCTGCTGTCTCCATGCGCGGACCGGGATTTGAACCCGGGCCATGAGCTTGGAAGGCTCAGGTCCTACCACTAGACCATCCGCGCGCATTCTCGGATCTTCGCTCCACGTTTAAGGCTCTTCCTTTTCGCCGTGACCACCCATGAACGAGACCCTGCTGGCGGTCGAAGTCGCCGTCGTTCGTCGGAACTGTGGTCGCTCGAGCAGCCCTTTCTTTCGGCCGAGAGATATCAATCGAACGATCCTCACTCGAGGCGGGACCGAACGACCACGTGGCGGTCGTCAGTTGCTCGCTGTCGCCCCCGCTACCGTCGCGTAGCAGTTCCCGCTCGAGAGCTCCCACTCGCGGAGTTCGAGGTCACTGTCGATGAGATCGGCTTCGAACTCCTCGGGTGCATAGATGTGGTAGAACCGGTCGACCGTCTCGCCGCCGGGGAGAGTCCATTCGACAGTGGTATCGAAACCCGTGGTCTCGTCAAATCGGTCGTGGGCGGTCGACCACGCGCTGACGAGCGCGTAGCCGTCCGGTGAGAGCACCCGGGCGAGTTCGTCGAGGCTGGCTCGACGGGCCTCCCGCGTCGGCAAATGGTGGAGCGTCGCGACGTAAACCGCGAGCCCGACGCTGTCAGTCGTCAGCGGAAGCGAGACGGCATCCCCCTGTACCAGCTCGACTTCGAACCCGCGCTCGAGCGCTCGCTCGCGGCCCGTCTCGAGCAGTCCGCGACTGACGTCGAGCCCGACGACGGACTCGAGGTGAGCGGCGAGCAACTCGGCATGGCGACAGTTGCCGCAACCGAGATCTAATCCGATACCGGCGGCTGAGTCGAGCGCATGAGCCTCGATGAACGATTCGACTTCGGGCCAGGCGTACTCTCTAGTGGACGCAAAGTGCGTCGCAATCCGGTCGTAAGTGTCTCGAATACCGGCTCGACGCTCGCGTTCGTCCCGGTTACTGGGTCGCTCTCGGTCTCGGTTCTGATCCCTGGCCATCGACGGAGATGATCGGCAAACGCGCAAAAAACGTTCGCTACCCGTCGAGCGGCTCGTGACTACAGTCGGCGTGAAACGGTATGCAGAGCAGCTGTTTGTCGTCGATCGTAAGCCGAATTCGCGCACGACTTTGCCACGGGTTCGTTCTCACGGTAAAGAAATCGATCACGAGAGCTGAGGTGCCGGAACGCGACTCGAGGAATTCGAGGGGTTTATCTATTCCCGACGGAAACTGTGGAGTGCGCACGAGGGCTCGTAGATCAGAGGTAGATCACTCCCTTGGCATGGGAGAGGCCCCGGGTTCAAATCCCGGCGAGTCCACTCGAGTTTCTCCACCGTAGACAGGGTCGCGAGCTACTGATCTCCTTTCTCGAGCAGATAGAACGGTCCCGATATCGCCGCCGGTCGGAAGTGGCGATCGAACACGCTACCCCGCACGCGAGTACGGCTGATTCGTTTCCGGTTAGTTATCGAGGAGCGAGAGGATCCGCAACACGAGTTGGAGGATGTGGATGAAGACGCCCATTACGGCGATGTAGATGCCGATCGCGTTTCGGAGCGTGCTCGCGTACTTGTTTTCCTTGACGGCCCAGATCTCGTAGGTGAGGTCCGTGACGAACCCAAGGAAAAACAGAACCGACGCGAGGAGCACGAGCGTCGGGTTGACGAACACCCCAACGCCGCCTGCGACGAAGCCAGCGACGAACAACCCTCTCGAGTAGAGCTGCCAGCGGTCGAACGATCGATCGGTACGGTAGACGAGGACGACGACGCCGGCCGTGAGGAGTCCCGTCAGAACCGTAGTAATGGTAAGGGCTGGAACACGGAGCTCGGCCGGCGCGATCACGAGGATCGCAGAGCCCAACAGCGTATAACCAAACTGGATTAATGCGACACCAGCACCAGCGAGTGGCAGGGCATCCCCTTGGATGCCCTTGTTCGAGATCCAAAACCCGCCACCGATCGTGACGACGAATGTTCCGATTCCGATAAAGTAATTCGAGAACAGGAGGACGCCGAGATCCGCGAGCGGCGTGTAACTCCCCACTAGCATCAACAGGATGTTCACTGCAACGAGTGCGGTTGCGGTTCCGGCGACCTTCGGCACGTCGACTGCCGAGGCATACTGACTGGTTCGCGTACTATCGTGAACGGATGACATATTCGTACAGACAACTATAGAATCCTATAATAAATGTTGATATTGCACTTGTATTTGAACGACGGAGGAAGAGGAGAACGATGCCCGACATGGCAACACCGCTCGGTGGTGAGTGCGGAAATGGTGGAACTACTTCAGGAGACTCGAGCGACTCGGTTCGAGAGAGCCAAGAAGAACGTAGACGGACTCGAGTCGACTGCCCGCTCGAGAGGGAGAAAATCGTTCCGGAGCTCGACCGCTGCTTTCGGGGACGAGCGTCCGTCTACCGTCTGCGGGACGATCGTCAGAACAGGCCTTTGAGCAACACCAGTGCGACCCCAGAGAGGATGATGAAGCTGAGAAAGCTAGCGAAGATGATTCCCGCTTGTCGTCCGGTGAGCGACTCGCCATCGAGGAATTCGTCTGAAGGCATGATCGTTGCCTTCACAGTTCACTCGCTTAACTATGATGGTCTTCGTGTTCGAACCATCGCGACGGATAGATGCATCCGGGAGCTGATACGCCTGTTTCGGAACGGCGTTCGGTGCGATAGCAGTCGCTGTCCGAGTGTATCGGATCGCTCAAGAGACGTGCAGAGACAAGCTTACTGCGATCGGCGACTCAGTCCTCGCCAGAGTCCACCCCCGGTTCGTCGTCGGAATCGTCGACGAGTTCGAAGTCAGTCGAGCCACAAGCGCACCCGTCCTGACCGATGATTCGGATCTCGCCATCCGGCCACTGGCGCGCTGCATAGACGGAGCCACATGCAGTGCACGATGCGAGTACCCGCGTTACGTCGTCTTTGTGTGCCATCCCCAGCAGACAGATGGGAGAACTATGGAAAGAAGGTTTCCAATCTAACGATTTTCGCTGTGAAAACATATGGTATGCGTGATGGCGGGACGCAGCGGGTTACGCACTCACGGGGGACGATGTCTCCCCGCGTCTCGAGCGCCTCGAGTACCGCGTCGGGAACCGTCGCCTCCGGAGCGCTCGTGTCAGCGTACTCGAGGTCGTCGTCGCCGACGACCTCGAAGGCGCAATCGGCCCCTCGTAGTCGACCACGACTCGCGTGTTTTCGGCCGTAAGTTATCGGAATCGGGGTCCCTCCGCCGGCGGCTCGGATACATCTGCGTGGGGAGATGGCAGGGTGGGTCCTCGCTCCGCTGGCTGAACGGCGGGCCGAGACGGCCAACGGGAGGGCGACCGAAAGCCGATGACCGCCGCTACGCGGCAGGATACCGATGGATTACTCGTTGAGGTGGCCCCGGTAGCCTTTCGGCTCGAACCCGCGCCGGCAGATTACGCGTTTGCGGCCGACGGTGATCGCGCTGATCTGGTCTTCGTCTTCCATATGATCGATGACTTCCTCGAGGTGCTCTTTCGGCCAGCCGGTTTCCTCGCGGATGGTCGACTGGTCGACGCGGCCGCCGCGTTTGACGAGCATCCGAAGGATTTTGTCTTCGTCCGGCAGCTCGCGTTCGTCGACACCGTACTCGATCTCTTCGGCGTAGCTTAACGTTTCGTCCTCCGATTCCTCGTCCGGTTCCTCGGCCGCTGTCGTCGCGGATTCGTCCGATGGGGATTCGTCGGCCGAACTGCGCCAGAGAGACGAAATGCGGGTCCAGAGTGTGCTGAATACCATCTGTTGATCACGCTCCGTTGGGACTACCACAGCTTGAACGCCCACCTACCTTGATTTTATGTTCCATATGATACACATCCGGTTGGTCCGGTTACGTTGTACATATCGTGACGGCATCGCTGTCGAATAGCGACCGCCTTGCGGGTCGCAAGTCAGTTATCAGTTTGAGCGACCGACAGGCTCGCCGACCAACCCGAGCGGCGCCGAGCGGGAACACGTACCAGTTCACCGATACTGCCGGTAGCCGCCGCCTTCCCGGCTCGAGCGGTAGTTTAGACGTGGCGTGGCTCGACCGAGGCAGGGCCGAGGAACCGTCAGCGGTCGGCCGTCCCGACCGTCTCGGCGTAGGCGTCGGCGAGCGCATCGAGCGCCTCGTGGTGTTCCGTCGTGTGGGGCGCGGTCAGCGGCGAGACGCTGATCCGACCCTCGACGATGGCGCGGCGGTCGGTCCCTTCGGGGTCGGGGAGCGTGTCAGGATGCATGTCCTCCCAGACGCGGTCGTGGAGGGTGACGTGGGCACCGTCCCGTTCTGCGTCCATCTCGTAGCGCTTCGACGGGCGCGTGACCTCGATCGGCGCGGGTTCGTCCCCGGGCAGCGGCACGTTGACGTTGAGATAGGCCGCGTGATCGAAGACGCCCGCCTCGAGCGCGCGCTCGGCGAGATACGTCGTTGCGCGCGTCGCTTCGGCGTACTGGTCGGTCGTCACCGCCGTCTGGTCGAACGGGGTGTCCTCGGCGGGGACGTACAGCGAGGTCGCGATCGCCGGCACGTCGAAGAATGCGGCCTCGACGGCTGCACTGATCGTTCCCGAGCGCCCGAGGACGTACTCGCCGAGGTTCGCGCCCTTGTTACAGCCCGCGACGACGAGGTCGGGGAAGGGGCCGAGTTCGGCGAGGCCCGCGACGACGCAGTCGGCGGGCGTTCCGTGGACGGCGTAGCCGAGTTCGTGGTCGTCGACCTCGACTTCGTGAGAGAGCGAGCGGCCGCAGGCGCTCCGATCGCCGGCGGGTGCGACGACGGTCACGTTCGCGTGCTCGGAGAGGGCGTCGTACAGCGCCCGGATGCCAGTGCTGTCGATCCCGTCGTCGTTGGTCAGCAGGATCTCGAGGTCGTCGCTCATGTCACGCCGGTCGGCCGGCGGCGCGAAAAGACCACCGCTTCCGGCATCCCGTCAGGCGACTCGATCGACGATCGTCTCTTCGTCGACGACGAGGTTGTAGGCCTCCTCGTCGTCGTTCCAGAGCGCGAGGGCTCCCTCGAACGAACAGACGTCGCCGTAGTCGGCCTCGAGCAGCGGCCGGTTGAGCGCGGTCTCCGTCGTGACGACGGCGTAGTGGTCGACGGCCTCGCTGCCGTCGCTGATCTTGAATAGCGGATTCGTTCCGCCGTCACTGCGACCGCTGCGGCTGCCTCCGCTACTGCCATCGCTCCCGTCGTCTCCGCTCAGCGAGCGGCTGAGTTTCGCTGCAACGAGGTCGATCCGGTTCGTGACGTGGCGGTCCATCTCGGCCATCTTCGCCCACTCGCTGGTCTCGAGTGCCATCTCGATCCGCCGACGGCCGTCGAGTCGGAGCAGCGAGTAGGAGAACTGTACGTCGACGTTGACGAACTCGCCGGGCGCGTGTTTCTCGTCGTCCGCCGGCGCGGCCTCGTCGAGTCGGCGCTGGAATCCCGGCACGTCGAGGTCGGGACGCACGTCGAACGACCAACCGCGGTCCGACGGGGTTTCGTCGGGCCAGAGCCGGACCGCGGGGCCGTAGACGGTCACCTCGCCGCGTCGGTGAGCGGCCGGATCGTCGTCCTCGTCCGCCGCCTCGACCGGCAACGCGTCGCGGTCCCACAGCCGCTCGCCCTCGAGGTTCCGTTCGACCTCGCGGAGTTCGATGCTCGTATTCTTGTCCGCGGGCGCCATCGCGAGGAAGGTTCCCGCCGGCGCGAGCGTCTCGAGAAACGACCGCGCGACGGCGGCGGGGTCGTCGAGTTCGCTTAGCACGTTACAGGCGAGCACGAGGTCGAAGCCGTCGTCCGGCGCGGTGGGATCGAACCCGTCGCCCGGACCGTCCCCGTCAGCGCCGACGGCCGCGCTCGGATCGAACGCCTCCGCGGTCGTCCGGTGGACCGTCGGATGGACGTTCCGTCCCGTCGCCCCGAGCAGGTCCTCGAATACGTCCGCAGCCGCGCTCGGCTCGATCGCGTGGTACTCGAGCAGGGCGTCGTCTGAGAGGTAGTCACAGAGGCCGAGCGCGGGGCCGCCGACCCCCGCGCCGATATCGAGCACGCGGAGATTGCGACCGAGCAGTCCCCGATCCGCGAGATCGTCGAGCGCGTACTGGATCGCCGCGTAGTAGCCCGGCAGGTGGTAGATCGCGTAGCCCGCGGCCACGTCCTCGTCGTACTCGACCGGCCGACCCTCGAGGTAGTCGGCTTTGAACCGGCGGATCGTCGACCGGAGGAGATCGCCGGAGGCACCGCCCTCCCAGTTCGGCCCGTAACGATCGGCGAGCGCGTCCTCGAGCCGGCGTTCGTACGCCGCCGGGAACCGTTCGACGGGTCCCCGAAGCGGCCGTACCGGCTCGTCGCCGACGGGGACGAAGGTGCCGTCGTCGCGCTCGATCAGGCCGAGGAGGGCGGCGTCCTCGCGGAGATGCTGGCGGACCACCGCGGGGTGGGGGGAGCCCTCGACGTACTCACAGATCTCCTCGGGATCGATCGGCCGGACGTTGCGCAAATACTTCGCGTTCGAGCGGATCGCCTCGCGCTGATCGCTCACGCCGCATCACCGCCGGATTCGTCCCGGTCCGTCTCTCCGTCATCGGCATCGCGCTCATCGGCGTCGCTCCCGCCGTGCCAGTTCGCCGCCGCCTCCCGGTACAGCGCCTCGAGTTCCTCGGAATCGGCCGCGGCGATGTCGGCGGCGGCGTCGGCGACCGCGTCGGCGCCGTCGAACGTCGCCTGAATGTCGGCGTAAACTCGCGGCGTGCCGGCGGTCACCTGTCTCGCGAGGCGCCGTAGCTCCTCGTAGATCGGCGTCTCGAACCCGTCCGGAACCGATTCGGCCGCGAGCGCGAAGGAGAGCACCGCGGCGTGGGTCGCCGCCTGCACCGTCTCCATGGCCTCGTCGTGATCCGCGGCCGTCGTCTCGAGTAACTCGTTCCCGCGGGCCGCCAGCGACGCCAGGAGGTCGTCCGTCGCCGGACCCGACCGATCGCGGACGACGGCGATCGAACCGGGCGCGCGCTCGGGCGCGAAAAGGGGATGCAGGCTCACCCGCTCCAGGTCCGGAGCGTGGCGTTCCATGGCCTCGAGCGCGGGTTCCATCACGCCCGAGACGTCGACGATCGCCCGTTCGGCGCGATCGGCCTGCTCGGCGATCGCACCCGTGACGTGGGCCATCGGCACTGCGAGACAGACGACGTCGTACGTCCGCCCGCCCTCGAGGTCGGCGACCGAACCGTCCACTCGCTCGGCTGCGGCCGCCGCGGCGTCGCCGTCGACGTCGGCGAACGAGACTCGGGCGTCGATCGCGTCCCCGAACCACGTCCCCATCGACCCCGCGCCGACGATCAGTACGTCCATCGACCGCTCCTACCTGCCGACGTTGCAAAAGCCGTTCGATCGACCGGCTCCCGTGACTGTCGGCTCGCTCGAGGGATGCCGCGAAACGCGGTTGAGCCGCCCGAGTCGTACCACCGCCGCTCACGCTCGCCGTAGCCGAGAGGTGACATATCGTTTAGGTTCATATTTATATTAAATCAATATAGATACGATAGCCACGCTCGTTTACAGGGCGGCAGGGACGGGTCCAGAACGGAGCGACACAGCACGTATGCACGGAATCATCTTTACGGGGTTGAAGCATTTCGTCGTCGAGACGTACGATAAGGGGACGTGGAACCAGATCCGGGAAAAAGCCGGCGTAGGCGGGGTCCATTACACGCCCGTCTCCGCGTACCCGGACGAAGACCTCGTCGCGCTCGTCGAAGCGGCCGTCGAGCTATCGGGCATCGAACAGTCGGAACTCCTCAGGACGTTCGGTCGTTACGTCGTCCCGACGCTCGTCGATATGTACGGCGTGTACATCGAGGACGACTGGGACGCGCTCGAGCTCGTCGAGAACGTCGAGGGGACGATCCATCAGGCGCTTCGAAACAGCGACACGCTCGAGTACGAACCACCCGCGATCTCCGCGATCCGGCTCGACCAGGGCGTCGTCGTCGTCACGTACGGCTCACGACGGGGTCTGTGTCAGGTCGCGATGGGACTGTTAGAAGGAATCGGCGACCACTACGACCAGCGGCTCGAGGTCTACGAACGTCGCTGTCGTCACGACGGCGCGTCGCAGTGTGAGCTCGTCGCCGTCGGCGGCACGACGCCGCGTCGGCGAGCCGAGCGGGTGATCGAATGGGAGTTCGAATCGACGACGTAGGGCGATCCGCCGCTCGTTTCTCGACGACGGCCCTCCGCTGTTTGGGCCGGACTACTTGGGGCCTCGAGACCACCTCCGACTATGACGCGAATCGGAATCGTCGGTGCGGGAGCGGCCGCCGCGGCCGCAGCCCACGTGCTCGAGGAGGCGCCGGTCGAGACGGATATCACGGTGTTCGAGAAATCCCGCGGCCTCTGCGGGCGAGCCGCGACGAGGCGGCGCGACGACGCCGTCTACGACTACGGCGCGAACTACATCAAGTCCGACGACGAGGGGGTCGTCGACCTGCTCACGGAAACGCTGGACACCGAGGGGCTCGTCGAGATCGCCGACCCGGTCTGGACGTTCGACGCGGCGGGAGAGATCACCGAAGGGGACGGTCGCGACGACCACAAGTGGACCTACCGGCAGGGGCTGACGCAGGTGGCGAAGCGGCTGTTCGCCCGGACGGGCGCGACCATCCACCGCGAGACGCGGGTAGAGACGCTGCTTCGGGAAGACGACGGCGATAGCGGAACGTGGCGGCTCGAGGACGCCGACGGTCAGCGGTGGGGCCCCTTCGACGCGCTGCTCCTGAATCCGCCTGCACCCCAGACCGCCGAACTAGTTCGGTCGGCCGACTGGGAGGTCGATATTCGCCAGTCGCTGGCCGACGCCGCCGAGGCAGTCCCCTACCGGACGATCTGGACCGGGGTCTTCCACTACCCGTTCGAACTCGAGCGGCCCTACTACGCGCTCGTCAACAGCGACAAGGACCACGAAGTCGGTTGGGTCAGCCGCGAGGAGTGCAAGCCCGGTCACGTCCCCGACGGCGAATCGCTGCTGATCGTCCAGGCGAATCCGGAGTGGTCGGTCGACCGCTACGACGAGCCGGCCGAGGGCAATCTCGAGCGGCTCGCCGAACTGACCGCCGATCTGCTCGACGACGACCGCCTGCGCGAGCCCGACTGGACCGACCATCAGGGCTGGCGGTACGCGCTGCCGGACGAGGGTGTGGACCTCGAACCCCTCGAGCGCGCCGAGCGCGAGGACCTGTACTGTCTCGGTGACTGGGTCGCCGGCGAGGGACGGCTGCACGCGGCGCTGCGCAACGGGCTCGAGATCGGTTCGCGGGTCGCCGACAGGTAGTGGAACCTACAGCGCCGAGGTAACCTCGTCTAACACGTCGGTATCGACGAAGACGACCACGTGATCACCGCCCTCGACCACGGTGTCGCCCCGCGGCGTGATCAACGTCTCGTCGCGAGTGATCGCGCCGATGACGACCCCGTTCGGCAGCCGACCCATCGTGTCCCCGATCCGGTTCTCGAACAGCAGGCTGTCGCGGTCGATCTCGATCTCGAGGACCTCCGCGCGATCGGACTCGAGCATGGCGACGTTCTCGGTCTCCCGTTCGCGCGTGAAGCGGGTGATCTCCTCGGCGGTCACGAGTCGCGGGTTGACCGCCACGTCGATCCCGACCGTCTCGAAGAGGTCGACGTACTCGCCGGCCTCCACGACGCCGATGGTGCGCTCGACGCCGATCCGTTTGGCGAGCAGAGAGACGAGCAGGTTCTTTTCGTCGCTCTCGAGGGCGGCGACGACGAGATCGGACTCGTCGACGTGCTCTCGGACGAGGAAGTCGATGTCCGTCGCATCGCTCTGCAGGACCAGCGTCCCCGGTAGCTCCTCGGCCAACTGCCGAGCTCGCCGGGGGTCGCGCTCGACGAGTCGCGGGTCGATCCCCTCCGCCTCGAAGGTCCGAGCGGTCTGGTAGCCGATCTCGCCGCCGCCGACGATGACGATTTCGTCGACGTCATCGAGCGACGGGTCGGGGGTCAGCGACCCTGCAAACGCGCGGACGCTCTCTCCGGAGCCGATGACGACGACGGCGTCGTCCTCCTCGATGACCGTGTCGCCGGTCGGGACGACGACGTCGTCGTCCCGCAGGAGGGCGGCGAAGGTGAGCGACTCGTAGCGGTCGGCCTCCGAGACGGTCTCGCCGGCGATGGGGCTCTCCGGGCCCACCTCGAACTCGGCCATGTGAACGAGCCCGGCGGCGAACGTCTCGACGTCGTGTGCGCCCGGCAGGCCGGCGATACGGACGATCGTCTCCGCGGTCTGGAGGTTCGTACAGACCATGAAATCGACGCCGAACGCGCCCGCCGAGTGCTCCCAGGTCCGCAGGAGGTTCGTCTTCTTGACCCGGGCGATCGTAAACGGCGAGCCGACGGCCTTCGCCGCCCCGCAGACGACGATGTTCGTCTCGTCGATATCGGTGCTCGCGATAACGAGATCCGCGCGCTCGATGCCGGCCTCCTCGAGCGTCTCGATCGACGTGCCGTCGCCCTCGAGGGCCAGCACGTCGTGGGAGTAGGTGATCGAGTCGATCTTGTCGGGGTTCGTGTCGACGACGACCACGTCGTGTTCGTCGGCGAGGCTCTCGGCGATGTTCGAGCCGACCTGTCCCGCGCCGACGACGATTACGCGCATTCGCGTCTCACCCGCCGCCACTGTGGCCGCGAGTCGATACGGACGGCACTCATGTCAGGTGTGTTTCCCCCGACGGGTAAGTGGGTTGGGCCTGCTGAGTCCACAGCGCTCCCGATACTGAGCTGGGTGCACCCGCCGCTGCCAGTACCGGGCTCGGTGCACCCGCCGCTGCCAGTACCGGACTCGGTGCACCCGCCGCTGCCAGTACCGGACTCGGTGCACCCGCCGCTGCCAGTACCGGACTCGGTGCACCTGCCGCTGCCGATCCCGTTGACGGTTTCGACCGGACGTTCTCTCGAGACCGACACAGGTAGTAACTTGTATATGAAGTGTGTGATTAGAAATCTGTATGCTACCTGCCTTCGTCCCCGGTGGCATGGGCCCACCCGATTTGCTCGTACTCGTCGTGGTGCTCCTGTCTTTCCTCGCGGTTCCGATCGTCATCATCGTCGCCATCTGGAAGTACGTCATTCGCCACAGCAGAGACGGACAGCGGATGGCAGCGCTCGAGCAGCGAATCGAGGAACTCGAAAACGAGGAGCAGTAGCAACTGCTTTCGGCGTCACGAACCGCTGCGTCACCCGACTACGGCATCTCGTGGATCGTCAACTCGACGTCGCGCCGGCGACCTTCGATGTCGGCGACCAGCCGCTCGACGACGGTTTCGGCCTCGTCGAGCAGTTTGGGCTCGACCTTCCGGACGACCCAGTCCAGCGAGACGAACCGCGGCAGCGAGATCGCGTTCTCGTCGGCCGAGTGGGGGTCGTAAACGGCCTCGAAGTAGATCCGACTCGCCGTCTCCGCGTCCGCTGGCGCGGAGTCGGGTTCGGGTTCGACGCGCCACTCGCCGCGGGCGTCGATATCGTTGACCAGCCGCCACCGAAGAGACTCCGGCGCGGAAATCTCGGTGACTTTCGAGCGAGCCGTATAGGCCAGCTTCCACCACGCCAGTCGAAGGTCGTAAACGGAGCCGACGCCGCCGTCGCCGTTGATTCGGACCTCCTTCAGATGGTCGGTGTACCGTGGATAGTCGGCGAACGACCGCACGTACGGAAAGACCTCCTCGGGTGAGCGATGGGCGAGCGTGCTGAGGAGAATTCTGTCCACACACGCTGTACGGCAGGTTCGAACGTAAGGATTACCCTTCGACCGGTCGAAATCGGCTCGGGTTACACGAGCGAGTCCGGCTCTCGCGCGGCGACGCCGCCATCAGTCACTCGGCGTCGCACGCGACCGCTCACCGTCGGCGTCGTCCCGCACCGCGTCGATACGGTACCCGATCGGTGGATGGTGGGTCGCGAGACTGTAGAGCAGTCCCGCCTCGCGCCGGGTGTCGTTCGCGTCCGCGAGCGTCTCGAGCGCGGCGACGATCGCCTCGCGACCGGCTTCGCGGGCCGCGTAGGCGTCGGCGCGAAACTCCTGCCAGCGCGCGAGGCCGCCGAGGAAGCCGACGTGATACACCGCGTATAGCGTCACGAAGGGCAGGAAGAAGCCGAGGAAGCCGAACCGTTCCTCGAGCCCGCCCATGCCGAACTGCTGGACGCCGACGATCCAGCCGCCGAAGACGGCGACGGTGAGGAGACCGCGCTGCCAGAGGTGTCGGCCGGCGACGTGACCGAACTCGTGGGCGACGATCGCGCGCAGTTCGTCGTCGTCGCACTCGGAGAGCAGGTAATCCGTGAGGAAGACGTACCGAAAGCCGGGGACGGTGCCCGCGACGAGCGCGTTCGCGGTCTTGGTGGACTCGCCCTCGAGCAGGAAGAGGCCGCGCGGCCTGTAGCCGAGGTCCGCACAGAGGCGTTCGACGCGCTCGCGGCGCTCCCCCTCGAGCGGGACGCGGTCCTGCGCGATCAGGACGAGGTACGGCGAGAGGCCGAAGGAGACGAAGACGATCAGTCCGAGGGCACCGACGAGCACGGGCAGCGACGAGCCGACGACGGACGTGATCGCGAAGAAGCCGACGAGGGCGACTGCCACCGAGATCGCACTGGCCGCCATCACGAGGACGACCCCCTTCGCGACGTTCCACATCGAGGCCGACGTGTCGCGGAGCGACCGCACCGTCGGATACGTACCGAGCGCCATCGAGACCAGCGGGAGCGCGGCGATTCCGAACGTGACGACGATGATCGCGCCGAACTCGAGGACGGCGAGGCCGAACAGTTCGGGACCGGCCGTGCCGACGAGCGCCGTCGTTCGATCCATCAGATCCAGCGCGTAGAGGCCGATGATGCCGGCGATCGGTAGGGTGAATCCGCCGACCTGTTGGACGCGGTTCAACCGATGGATCCGGTCCTCGACGGGCGCGTCCATCGACTCGACGCGGCGGGCGTAGGCGCGGAAGCCCAGGAACGGACCGACCGCGAGCGCGACGACGAGTGCGAGAGCCGCCAGCATTACTCGAACGTTTACCACCGCGGATCAAAATGCTGTCGGTAGTGCTACACGAACGCGGCGATCGCCGTCTCGTGGGCCACAATCGGCGTCGGAGACGGCAACCTTCTATACTCGAGCGGGCCAACCGGGGACCATGCGAGACGTCTGCATCGTCGGCGGAGGCGTCGCCGGCCTCGCCGCGTCGATCTTCACCGCCCGCGCGGGACTGGACACCCTCGTCGTCGACGGGGGAAAGTCGATCCTCGCGCGCAACGCCAGCCTCGAGAACTACCCCGGCTTCCCCGACGGGGTCGACGCCCGCCGGTACCTGCAGTTGAGTCGCGAACAGGCCGGCAACGCGGGCGCTGAGTTCGAACTCGGGCGCGTGACCCGCGCCGAACCGATCGCCGAAGGGGAACTCGAGGCCGGATTCGTCCTCGAGACGGAAGGCGACGAACCCGTCCGGGCGCGGCGGGTGATCGCGGCCTCGTGGCCCAATAGCGACTACCTCGAGCCGCTGGACGTCGGCCGGATGCAGCGGGGCAACAAACACTTCGTGAACGTCGACGAGGGCGGTCGGACGGCCGTCGACGGCGTCTACGCCGCGGGTCGGATCGCGGACGAGCCCCACCAGACGGTCGTCGCGGCGGGCCACGGCGCGAAGGTCGCCCTCGCGGTCGTCTACGACGCCGACGTCGCATTCTATCAGGACTGGGTCGTCCCCGAGGGCTACTTCACCGGCCGCGACCGCGACGTGCCGCCGGGCTGCGAAGAGATCGACGACGCGGAACGCCGCGAACGCGACGAGCGAGCCAGGGAGACGATCCGCGAAGCCTTCGCCGAGCCCCTCGACGAGGAACCGACGATGCACCCGAGCGTCGAGGAGGAGTAAACGACACACGTGCGGTGCCGGACCGACGTCGATTCGCACTCGCTGCACTGCCCCCGGTGAATTAACACGGCCCGCGTCGAAGCCCGTCCCGACGATTTCTACGTATGACGGGGACGAACGGACGTGATCGCTCCGAGGGCGGTCTCGTCACGGCGGCCGAACGGGACGCGCTCGGCGCTGCGACCCGGTACGCGCGAGCGCACGAGCTCTCGACGCCCGCCGAGGCCGCCTACCTCGAGGCGCTGGCGGACGCCCGCCGCGACGTCTGCCACCGGTTCGTCCACGGGCTGCTCCGCGGCGATCCGGCGGGGCTTCCCACCGCGCGGTTCGTGGCCCTCGAATCGTCGAGTCCGTCGCCCCCGGCGGTTCCCGACGACTTCGCGCCGCTGTCGGCCCTCGAAGGGGAGGTGCTGCGATCGATCGCCGCGGGATTCCCCGATCGCTGTCGCCGGCTCGCGCTCGTCCCGCTGCCGGCCGCCGAGAGCGTCCTGTTCGCCGGGATCGCGGCGAGCGGCGGCTACGACCGCTTCCGGCTCGTCGGACCGGTCCGCCGCTGGTCGGCGGCCGACGGCACGGCCGAGCGCGTCTCGCACCCGGTCGATCTCGTTCCGCCACTCGAGTGCGAGGGCGCGTTCAGCGACGCCGCTCAGGCCGAACGAATCCGCGCGGAGGTGGCCGAGAGCGTCGCCAACCTCGCGCTGGCGCGCCTCGCCGCGGCCGTGCAGTCGCGAGCCGTGGACGGGACCGACCCGCCGCGACCGCTCGAGAGCGTCGCGACCAGCGTCCCGGCCGCCGATTCCGCCGCTGCCTTCGAGCGGATCGTCACCGACGGCCACCCCTTCCATCCCGGCGGCAAGCTCCGGCGCGGGATGACCCCCGCCGAGGGGCTGGCGTACGCCCCCGAGTTCACCGACCGGATCGACCTCCGGTTCGTCGCGATCGACCGCGAGTACGCACTGGAGACGAGCGCGGCCGGGAGCGACCGCCTGACCGATCGGCTCTGCGATGCGTTCGACGGGCTCGCGGCCGCGCTCGAGCGGGCACTTCCCGCGGGCCGCGATCCCGGCGAGTACGCCGTCGTTCCCGTCCATCCGCTGCAGTACCACCGCACGGTACCGGATCGGTACGCGAGCCAGCGCGCCGATGGCCGCGTGGTTCCGATCCCGAAGTACGCGCGACCGGCGACGCCGCAGCTCAACCTCCGGACCGTGGTCCCGTTCGATACGGGGGGCACCGCCGACGGGCCGCTCCCGCGCTGTAAGCTGGCGATCCCGGTCCAGACGACGAACGTCGTCCGCACGCTGTCACCCCACGCGGTGGCCAACGGGCCGCGGGTGACCGACGTCGTCCGTGGCATCGAACGGCGGGAATCGCTCGAGACGCTGGGGCTGCTGGGCGAGCCTGCGGCGACCTGCTACCACCCGCCCAGCGGCCCTCATCCGAGTGGAGAGGGATACGACGACGCCCGTCACCTCTCGGGGCTGGTGCGGACGCCGCCCGACGCCCATCCGCTCGTTTCCGACGACGCGCAGCCAGTGGTCGCCGCGAGCCTCGTCGCCGAGTCGCCGGCGACGGGACGGCCGCTCGTCTGCGACCTGATCGAGCGGTACGCGGCGGCGACGGACGCCTCGAGCGCCGCGGACGCGGCGCTGTCGTTCCTCGAGCGCTACGCCGGCATCGTCGTTCCCGACCAGCTCCTGCTTTGTTGCAAGCACGGCGTCGCCCTCGAGAGCCACCTCCAGAACAGCCTCGTCGTCTTCGACGGGGAGGCGCGGCCGACGGCGACGCTGGTGCGGGACCTCGGCGGAATCCGGGTCCACCGCGGTCGGCTCGCCGAGCGCGGGCGCTCGCTCGAGCCGTATCCCGACTCCGACCTCGAGGCCGACGGCGAGGCAGACCTCCACCGGAAGCTGTACTACGCGCTCTTCCAGAACCACCTCGTGGAACTCGTCGCGACGATCGGGTTGGAGCTGGCCGTCGACGAGCGGGCCTGCTGGGAACGGGTCCGCGAGCAGTGCGAGCGCGGGTTCGATCGGCTCCGCGCCGATCCCGCGGTCCCCGACGACCGAATCCGGCGCGACGAGCGCGCGCTGTTCGCGGAGCCGGCGGTCCACAAGGCGCTGACCGCGATGCGTCTTCGGGGCAAGCGCCACGAGTACGTGACCAGCGAGGTGTCGAACCCGCTCTCGCCGGCGGGCCGACAGCGGATCGACCCGCCCGAGGGAGACCGCTGAGCCGTCGGGCCGTCCGCTCGAGGCGGCCGGTCACCGCGGCGTCGCGGTCGACCGCACTCTTTTGTCCGCCGCGCGCGTCGGATCCGCCGATGGAGGTCGCCATCCTCACCGTCGGCGACGAAGTGCTCGCCGGAGATATCGCGAACGCGAACGCGCAGTGGCTCGCGACCCGGCTGACCGACAGCGGCGCGACCGTCGATCGAATCCTGACGATCCCGGACGACCGCGAGCGCATCGCGGCGACGGTCAGCGAGTGGACGACCGCCGTCGACGCCGCGATCGTGACCGGCGGCCTCGGCGGCACCCACGACGACGTCACCGCCGACGCACTCGCGGACGCGTTCGGACGCGAGTTGGTCGTCGACGAGTCCGTCCGTCGGGACGTCCTCGAGACCGTCGCGGATTACCGGGGCCTCGACCCGGAGACGGTCACGGCCGACGAGCTGGAGTTCGACGTCGACGCCTGGGCGGCGCTGCCCGAGGGCAGTCGACCGGTAGTCAACCCCGAGGGGCTCTGTCCCGGCTGCGTGCTCGAGAACGTCTACGCGTTCCCGGGCGTGCCGGCGGAGATGCAGGCGCTGTACGAGCGGGTCGCCGCCGAGTTCAGCGGTGACGCGGTTTCGCGGGTGGCGTACACGCCACAGCCGGAAGGATCGATGGCAGCGGCCATCGACGGCGTTCGCGAGCGGTTCGACGTGACGATCGGAAGCTATCCGGACACGGAGCGGCGAAACCGGCTGAAAGTGACCGGGACCGATCCCGAGACGGTCGATCGAGCCCTCGAGTGGCTCGCCGAACGGGTCGACCTCGCGGCCGAGGAATAAGCCGTCGCGGCGAGCAGCGGGGTGCGCGTTCCGGCGACGCCTCGCTACGCTTAACACACCCCGGGAGGGAATGGCAGACGAATGCTCGAGGGAATCAACGTCGCGCTCGGGGTGACGGGGTCGATCGCGGCCGTCAAGACGGTCGAACTGGCCCACGAGTTGCGACGGCAGGGTGCCGAGGTCCGGGGCGTGATGACCGGGAGCGCGCAGGGGATCATCCACCCGTGGGCGCTCGAGTTCGCCACCGAGAACGAGGTCGTCACCGAGATCACCGGCAGCGTCGAACACGTCGAACTCTGCGGCTACGACGGCTGGGCCGACGTGCTCCTGATCGCACCGGCGACAGCTAACACCGTCGGCAAGATCGCTGGAGCCGTCGACGACACGCCCGTCACGACGTGTGCGACGACCGCGCTCGGCGCCGATACGCCGGTCGTCATCGCGCCCGCGATGCACGAGCCGATGTACGACCATCCCGGCGTGCTCGAGGCCATCGACACCGTCTCGGAGTGGGGCGTCGAGTTCGTCGACCCGCGCATCGAGGAGGGGAAAGCCAAGATAGCCAGCGAGGAAGCGATCGTCAGCGACGTGGCCCGTGCGGCCGGCGAGCGGCCGCTCGCGGGCGAGCACGTCGTAATCACGAGCGGGGCGACCAGCGAGTCGATCGATCCCGTGCGCGTCATCACGAACCGCTCGTCGGGCAAGATGGGGCGGGCCGTCGCGAAGGCCTGCTACGTCCGCGGGGCCGAGGTTACGCTCGTCCACGACGGCCCCGACGTGCCCTACGCCGACGTTCGGGCGGCCGAGAGCGCTCGCGAGATGCTCGCGGCCACGCGCGAGGCCTGCGACGACGCCGACGCGATGGTCTCCGTGGCCGCGATCGGCGACTACACCGTCGAGACGAGCGACGAGAAGATCCGCTCGGGGCAGGAACTCACCCTCGAGCTCGAGCCGACGCCGAAGCTGATCGACGAGATCCGCGACGAGTATCCCGACCTACCGATCGTCGGCTTCAAAACCGAAACCTCGGGCGACGAAGCGGCGATGATCGAACAGGCTCGAAAAACCCTCGAGCGGGCCGATCTCACCTTCGTCGTCGCCAACGACGCGAGCGTAATGGGGGCCGACGAGACGAAAGCGCTGCTAGTCCACGCGACCGACGCAGCCCGCTACGAGGGGACGAAAGCCGGTCTCGGCGGCGAGATCGCGGACTCGATCGCCGCGGTGCTGGGCGGCGATTCGGGCGCGGACTAATCGATCGGTGAGTTCGTCAGGGGAACTATATGGGTGCAGTTCATTCGAGCGAACTAATGGGTCTTCGAACAGGTTCGAGCGAGAAAGAATCACCGGCATCGGCTGGCACCCCGAGGTGAACGACGTGGCGCAACAACAGCCAGCGCCCGACGGGGAATTGGACGCGGACGCCGACACTGTCGACGGTGATGCCGGTACGGACGCCGGCCCCGACCCCCTCACCAAGGGCGAAATCTTCGAGGTGCTGCGCAATCAGCGGCGTCGCTACGTGCTCCAGTTTCTCAAGCAGGACGACCGGCCCGTCGAACTCGGCGATCTGGCACAACAGGTCGCCGCCTGGGAGTACGAAACGAGCCTCGAGGGAGTGACGCCCGAACAGCGAAAGCGAGTCTACACGACGCTCCAGCAGACGCACCTCCCGAAGATGGACACGGCCGGCATCCTCTCGTTCGACTCCGACCGGGGCGTCATCGAGGCGACCGAGCGAACGCGGGACATCAGCGTCTACCTCGAGATCGTTCCCGGCCGGGAGTTCGCCTGGCGCGAACTCTACCTCTCGCTCGGCGCGATCAGCTGCGCGCTGGTCGCCGCGCTCTGGCTGAAGATCTATCCGCTGACGCTGCTGACGGACCTGACCTGGACGGCGATCATCGCGGGCACGTTTACGCTCACCGCAGCCGCCCACATCTACCACGAACGAAACATGCGACTGGGTCACGGCGATCAGCCGCCGGAACTCAGTTACGGCGTCGACGAGTGAGACGGTCTGCTGTAACGATTTATCGGAGCAACCGAGACGGTTCGCGGGTACTCGGAAACTGACCTACAGCGGTCCGACCGTGCGCTCCGCGGATCGCCAACTTTTACTCCACTTCCGTCCGATCCACGACATGGATCAGCTCAAGCAGTCGCTCCTCGAAGCGCCGATCATCGAGAAGAACGGCTATCACTACTTCGTCCACCCGATCAGCGACGGGCTCCCCAAGCTCGACCCGACGCTGTTGCGCGAGATCGTCATCCGGATCATCCGGAAGGCCGAACTCGAGGAAGTCGACCGGATCGTCACCCCCGCGGCGATGGGCATCCACATCTCGACGGCCGTCTCGCTGATGACCGACATCCCGCTGACGGTCATCCGAAAGCGCGAGTACGGCCTCGAAGACGAGGTCGCGATCTCCCAGAAGACGGGCTACTCCGAGAACGAGATGTACATCAACGACGTCCGCGAGGGCGAGCGCGTCCTCGTCCTCGACGACGTGCTCTCGACGGGCGGGACGCTCGCGTCGGTCCTCACGGCGCTCGACGAGATCGGCGCGGAGGTCGTGGACACGGTCGCGGTCATCAAGAAAGTCGGCGGCGAGAACAAGGTCGACGACGCCGGTTACGACGTCAAGACGCTGATCAACGTCGACGTCGTCGACGGCGAAGTCGTCATCGTCGACGAAGAAGGCGATCAGTAACTACAGTCGATCGCCACATCACGCCGTCTACCACCGGCAAAATTGGAAAATAGTGATTCTTTTCCGAGTTCTAGACCACATATATGGTGAGTAATGGGGTTATAGTCTGTTTTTTCGAACGGAACGGGGTCGGCTCATCACAAGGAATATAGTGGCGGGTTCTGAATTCCACGGCTATGACAGGGGATAGTGTTGGAAACGGTGAGCGCGATCGGCTACGGCGGCGTTCACTCCTGAAGGGGGCGGCCGGGATTGCCAGCCTCGCGGGCTGTGTCGAATTCAACAGCGTGACGGCCGACGGCCCGGCCGAGGAACTGATTCAGGAGGGGTTCGAGGCGACGGGGACCGAGCCGCCGTTCGAGACGGCTATCGCGATCACCGAGGACGAAGAGCGGGGGAAATTCGCGCAACTCCTCCGGGACGAACTCAACGACACGGGCTTTTTCGACGTCTCTATCGAACGCCGTGAGTTCGGCTCCCACGTCGACCTCATGGTCGGCGCGGCCGAAAACGACGAGAACGCCATGTTCGTCGCGAGCTGGACGGGCGGCTGGGATCCCAGCGATTACGTCGACATGCTGTTTCACTCGGACAACTGGACGCCGAACGGGTTCAACGTCGGCCACTACGAGGACGAGACCGTCGACCAGTACATCGACGCGGGACTCACGGAAACCGACCTGGAGGAACGGATCGAGATCTATCGGAACCTGCAGGAACGGCTCGTCGCCGACTCACCCGCGTCGTTCGTCCGCTTTCGCGAGGCGACCCACGTCTGGGACGGCGACGTCGTCACCGGCTGGGAGACGTACCCGCTCCGGCCGGGATCCTACTACGCGATCTACGCCCCCTGGGCCGGCGTCTACACCGAACTCGAGGGGACGACCGAATTCATCGGCGACCTCGGGAGCGACGTGACGAACTACGATCCGGTCGCGATAAACGGAACCGTCTCGAGCCAGGCGACGGCGTTGATCTACGAGGAACTCGTCGGTATCGACTTCGGGGGCGAGGTCCAGCCGATGCTCGCCACCGGCTGGGAACGCCTCGACGACACGACCTACCGGTTTTCCCTGCGCGACGGCGTCCGCTTTCACAACGGCGAGGAGCTCACCGCCGACCACGTCAAGGGGTCGTTCGAGCGATACGAGGGGACGACCCGAGAAGCCGACGTCTACGACTGGTACGAGACCAGCGAGGTCGTCGACGACGGCACTATCGACATCACCTGTCAGCAAGCGTACGGTCCGTTCGAGCAGGCGTTGTTCAACGTTCCCATCGTCCCGATGGCGGCGATCGAGGGCGAGCACGACCTCCAGTCGGAGCCGATCGGGACCGGGCCCTACCGGTTCGCCGAACACGACAGCGGCAACCACTGGCGAATGACGCGGTTCGACGACCACTGGTTCGAGGGCGACAAATCGGTCCCGGGGACGGCACCGATCGAAACCGTCCGACTCGAGATCATCGCGGAGAAGTCCGCTCGACAGGGCGCGCTCGAGGCCGGCAACGTTCACTTCAGTTACGGCGTTCCCTCGGCGAGCATCGCCGACTTCGAAGAACGCGGCGGCTACGGCGTCGGTCGCCGCGTCGGCGGCAGCTACGACGTGGTGTTCTATCCGGCCTACCTCCCGCCGTTTTCCGAGCCCTCGGTCCGCCGCGGCTGCAATATGCTGATCCCGCGCGAACGCATCCTCGAGAACGTCTACTACGGGATCGGGCAGGTAGGATACACGCCGATCTCGCCGCTGCTCGAGGAGTACGTCAGCGAGTCGTTCCGAGAACGGATCGCCGACGAGTACGTCCGGCCGAACTAACGCCCACCGATGTCGCTCGGTCGCTACGTCGTCAGGCGGCTGTCGGTCGCGGTGCCAGTCCTGCTGGGCGTCACCGCGCTGACGTTCTCGTTCGTCTACCTGCTTCCGGGCGATGCCGTCGACGTGCTCACCGGCTACCGGGACGTCAGTCCGGCCGTCGAGGCGTCGATTCGGGCCGAGTACCATCTCGACCGGCCCGTCTGGGAACGGTACCTGCTCTGGTTGCAGGGCGCGGTCGCGCTCGAGTTCGGCGAGTCGGTGATCTCCGGCCGGAACGTCGCGGCGACGATCACAGACCGGCTCCCGGCGACGGTCGCGCTGGGTGTGGCGGCGTGGCTGCTCGCGCTCGCGATCGGGATTCCGGCGGGAATCGTGGCGGCGGTCAATCGTGGCGAACCGGCCGACGAACTCAGTCGGGTCGCCGCACTGGCCGGGATCGCGACGCCGAACTTCTGGCTCGGGCTCGTCCTACTGCTCGTCTTCAGCGTCCGACTGGGCTGGTTCCGGGTCATCCCTCCCGACGCACCGCTCGCGAGCCTCGCGATGGCGAAGTTCATGCTGTTGCCGACCGTCACGCTCGGAACCGCTTCGGCGGCGCTCGTCACCCGACTGCTTCGGTCGTCGATGCTCGGGGAACTCGAGGCCGACTACGTCCGGGCCGCGCGTGCGAAGGGGCTTCGCGAGCGAACGGTGATCCTGAAACACGTCCTGCGAAACGCCTTGCTCCCGGTCGTCACCGTCGCCGGCCTGCAACTGGCGTTTCTGGTCGACGGCGCCGTGGTCGTCGAGCAGATCTTCTCCTGGCCGGGACTGGGACGGCTGCTGGTCCGCTCGATCCTCCGGCGGGACTACCCGGTCATCCAGGCGGCCGTCCTGCTCGTCGGCGTCGCGATCGTCCTCGCGAACCTGCTCGTCGATATCGTCTACGCGATCCTCGATCCACGCATCCGGTACTGACCATGAGCGACCGACGTCCCACCACCGAGCGCGGTCGAGTTCGCGTCGTCGGCTTCGACGAGGCCGTCGAAGACCGGCGGGACGAGTTCGACTCGAGTTCGACGACGACGCCCGAGTCGGCGACCGAATCGCAGCCCGACCGATCGGGACGGCGGCGGCTCCGGAGCGCGTGGCGTCGGTTTCGGCGGAATCGCTCGGCGACCGTCGGGCTGGGAGTCATCGCCGCGATGGCCGTCCTGGCGGTCTTCGCTCGGCCGATCGAGGTGTCGACGGCGCAGGTGACGGTCACGTTGCAACCGTTCTCGCTCGCCCCCTACGGTCCCGGCGAGACGTTCGTCGGCCCGGCGAACGCCCCGCCCTCCCCGGCGCATCCGTTCGGCACCGACTGGGCGGGCCGCGACCTGTTCTCGCGGGTCCTCGTCGGCGGCCGGTACACGCTGAGCATCGGGCTCGTCGCCGTCGTCCTGGCGCTCGGCGTCGGCGTCCCGCTCGGGGCAATCGCGGGATATTTCGGCGGCTGGACCGACGAGATAATCATGCGCATCGTCGACGTCCTCTACGCCTTCCCGTTCCTGGTGCTGGCGATCGCGCTCGTCCCGATCCTCGAGCCGGTGCCGTTCCTCGGCAGCGGGTTCTGGACGGTGGTGGTGGCGCTGGTGCTCACGGGCTGGATCGGGTACGCCCGACTGTTGCGCGGCGAGGTGCTCTCGATCCGGGAACGCGAGTACGTCACCGCGGCCAGGGCGCTCGGCGTCCCCGATCGGACGATCGTTCGCAGACACGTCGTTCCCAATGCCGTCGCGCCAGTCGTCGTCCAGGCGACGCTCAACGTCGGCACCGTCGTCCTCACCGCGGCGGCGCTCGGCTTCCTCGGCCTCGGCCTCGAGCCCGGCAGCGCCGAGTGGGGCGCGATGCTCTCGCAGGGCCGGAGCTCGCTGATCCGGGGCGACTGGCACGTGACGGTCTTCCCCGGGCTCGCGATCTTCCTGTTCGTGCTGTCGATCAACCTCGTGGGCGACGGACTCAACGACGCGCTCGACCCCGGCCGGGACGCGGCCGACGAACGGAGGCGGCTGCGCTGATGGCGCTGCTCGAGGTCGAGGACCTCGCCGTCCGCTACTACACCGAGGACGGCCCGGTCCGCGCCGTCGACGGCATCAGCTACGAGATCCGCGTCGGCGAGACGCTCGGACTGGTCGGCGAGAGCGGGGCCGGCAAGAGCGCCGCCAGCCTCGCGCTCCTGCGTCTGCTCGAGGGGGGCGGCGAGATCGTCGGCGGCGAGATTCGCTTTCGAGGGGAGAACGTCCTCGAGCTGTCGGCCGACGAACTCCGCGCGGTCCGGGGCACCGAGATCGCGATGGTGTTCCAGGACGCCGGAGCGGCGCTCGACCCCGTCTACACCGTCGGCGAGCAGATCGCCGAGGGGATCCGCGCCCACGAGGCCGCCGACGACGACGAGGCCCGTGATCGGGCCATCGCCCTCCTCGAGCGGGTCGGCATTCCGGAGCCCGCTGCGCGCTATTCGGACTACCCCCACGAGTTCTCCGGCGGGATGCAACAGCGAGCCGTCATCGCGATGGCGCTGGCCGGCGATCCCGCCCTGCTGATCTGCGACGAGCCGACGAGCGGACTCGACGTCACGGTCCAGGCTGGCATCCTCGAGCTCCTCGCCGACCTCGCGACCGAGTCCGAGACGGCGATCCAGCTGGTCACCCACGATCTCGGCGTCGTCGCCGAACTGTGCGAACGGGTGCTGGTCCAGTACGCCGGCGAGATCGTCGAACGAGCGCCGGTCGAGGAGCTGTACTACGACCCGAAACACCCCTACACCGTCGGCCTGCTGGCCGCGACGCCCCGGCTCGGCGACGACCGCGAACGCCTCGCGACGATTCCGGGGACCGCCCCCGACCTCGTAGACCCGCCGACCGGTTGCCGGTTCCACCCGCGCTGTCCCTACGCCGAGGACGTCTGTGCCCGCCGCGCCCCACCGCTAGTCGAGACGGCATCGGGGGCCCCAGACGAGGGCGATCCCGAGGCTCACGTCGCCGCCTGTCTCGAGTACACCGGCGACTTAGAGGACGGACTCGACTACGAGGTACAGGTGCGAGACGTGCCTGACGGGGGGACCGAAGCGAACGGCAACCGTCCCGAACGTCGACAGTCGGGTGAGTCGAAATGACGGCGAGCGACTGCGACGACGAGGTGCTGCTTCGGGCCGAGGGCCTCGAGAAGCACTTCACCACCGCCGACGGCCTTCTCGAGCGGTTGCTCGGCCGCGGCGAGACCGTTCGGGCGGTCGACGGCGTCGACCTCGAACTTCGCGCCGGCGAGACGCTCGGACTGGTCGGCGAGAGCGGCTGCGGCAAGACCACTCTGGGCCGGACGCTCGTCCGCTTGCTCGAGCCCACCGCCGGCTCGGTCACCTACCGCGGCAGGGAACTGACCGAGTGCTCGCGCACCGAACTCCGGGAGTTGCGGACCGAAATCCAGTACGTCTTCCAGGATCCCCTCGCCAGCCTGAACCCGCAACTGACCGTCGGCGACATCGTGGGCGAAGGCCTCGACGTTCACGACGTCGTCCCGCCCGACCGTCGCGACGAGCGCGTCCGGGAGCTGCTCGAGACGGTCGGACTGCAGGCCGACCACGCCGCCCGCTATCCCCGCGAGTTCTCCGGCGGTCAGCGCCAGCGGATCGGCATCGCCCGCGCGCTCGCGGTGGAACCCGACCTCGTCGTCTGCGACGAGCCCGTCTCCGCGCTCGACGTGTCGGTGCAGGCGGGGATCTGCAACCTGCTCGACGACCTCCAGGAGGAGTTCGGACTCTCCTACCTCTTCATCACACACGATCTCTCGGTCGTCGAACACGTCGCCGACCGGGTGGCCGTGATGTACCTCGGGACCCTCGTCGAAACCGGGACCACCCCGGCGGTCTTCGACGCCCCGTCCCACCCCTACACCGAGGCGCTGCTGTCGGCGATCCCCGAACCCGACCCCCGCTGGGGGGGCGACCGGATCGTTCTCGAAGGTGACGTGCCGTCGCCAACCGACCCGCCGGCCGGCTGTCGGTTCCACACCCGCTGCCCGAAAGTCATCCCGCCCGCGGCGTACGACCTCGAGACGAACGCGTTCCGGTCGGTGATGACGCTTCGGACTCGCCTCGACGACGCGATGGAGACGGGCGCAGGGCTCGAGGCGCTGCTTCCACGATCAGCGGAGCGCGAGGACGTGCCGGCGGCGATCCGGGCTGCCCACGGTCTTCCCCGGCGGCTCTCCGATCCCGACGCCGACGCCGCCCTCTCGGAGGCGCTCGAGACCGCGGCCGCGGGCGACCTCGAGAGCGCGCGGGATCGGCTCGCGTCGGCGTTCGAGACGCCCTGCGAGACGACGGCGCCGGCGCTGGCACCGGGAACGGCCGACCATCCGATCGCCTGTCACCGGTTCGACGAGCGGTTCGAGGCCGCCCAGGAATCGAACCGCTCGGACACTGCACTCGAGGGAGCGACCGATGAAACGACGTGACGGCTCCGGAACGCTCGAGCGTTCCGACGAGGGCCCGTTCGAACCCGGAGCGGGAGACGACCACGAACGCGGCAGTCGGTCGGTCGACTGGGCGGCGCTCAGCCACGCGCTCACGCCGACGGCGCTGCGACATCGGGCGATCGACGTCAGCGTCTCGACCGACAAACGGCGATACGGGCGCGGCGAACCGGTCACGATCACCGTCGAGTTTCACAACCGGCTCCCCGTCCCGATCCGGCTTCGGACCGACTCGCCGACTCGCTGGACCTGGGCCGTCGACGGCTATCGCGAGGCCTCACGGGTACCGCCGGCGATGCCCGATCGCCCGACGGCGTTCTCCTTTTCTCGGCGCGAGCGCAAACGCTTCCGGCGACAGTGGCCCCAGCGAATCCGGGTCGCCGACGACGAGTGGGAACCCGTCGACGCCGGCACGTATGCGATCACCGTCCGTCTCGCTCGCGGGGATGCCGCCGAGCAGGGGCTCGTCGATCGCACCGAAATCGTCCTCGAGGAGTGAACGGCGCGTCTCGTTCAGCTATCGCAACCGCCCTCTTCGTGCGGTCGGCCAGCACTCGGTCAGCAGTCGTCGGTCGTCGACGATCCGAACTCGTCGAAACTGATCCGAATGACCCGTTCGTCGGTGACGCGAACCGTGTATCCATCGATCGTGAACTCGACCAGCACGGAGCCGTCACGTCCGTTTGCGTGCCGGATCATCCGGTCCAATGCGTCGATCTCGATTCGGTGATACAACGCCTCGAGTTCCGTTTCGGAAACGCCTTTCACGGCAGCGATGCTTCGTGAAATCGCACACACCGCCGATTCGTCGGCATCGAACTCCGTGACGAAGGTCGACCCGCCGTCGGCAACGAGGCGGCCCCTGCCCAGTTCCGACACCATGCGATACGCTAACTGAGGCACCTTCTTCAACGGCTACCTTGCTAGCTTTGGAAGTGAGGGTGTGGAGACCGTCATCGGCCAATTGATGCGTGCTCTAACTACCGTACGGCGACGAGGCCGCAGGCGAAACGCGTTCGAAAGCGTGCGAGTAGGCGACTCGAGACACGGCGAGACGACTAACGAACGGAGAAACGCTCAGCGAGTTCGGACGTCCCCCTCGCTGTGCGCGTCGTTCGTCGCTGAATTCGTGAACAGTAGCGGGAGGTAGATTTGAACCACGGTCGCGGCGTAGCCGCTCCCTGATTCAAATCTACTCGTCGTACCTTCGACGTTCACGGCACTCGTCACTCCGTTCCTCGTTATTGTTCACGTCGAAAAGTAGCGGGAGGTAGATTTGAACTACCGGTCTGCGGGTTATGAGCCCGCCGGAATCTCCTGGCTATCCCATCCCGCTACCATCTCGTAACCGAGTGTGCTAGTTAAGGGTTGTGATTCGACTGCCGTATGCGGATTTCTGTCGCTATTCCTTGTGAACCTTCCACGTGTAGAGGCTCTCGCAGGTGTAGTTGACGAAGAACCCGACACCGATCCCGATCACGTTGGCCGCCACGTACCAGACGTCGAACTGCCACACGAGCACGGCCAGCACGGCCAGCGTGACTAGAAACCCCCCTAATCGGACCACGTTCGAGCGCAGGAACCGCCCCCATAGCGCTCGCAGACCGCCATCGCCGTAGCTCGCGAACGTCCACCGTTCGTTGACCGCGAAAATGACCGCGATACCGAGTTCCCAGGAGAGCAACTTCGCGACGACCGGCCCGAGGAACGTCGCCTCGACCAGCAATACGAGGACGACGTTGTCGACGGCCGCACCGACGAAGCCGACCCCGACGAACTGGCCAAACCGGGCCGGTGAGAACAACGCGCGGGCCCGCATTCGGACCGCTTCTACTAGGGAATCAGTCATGTCGGTCTCGAGCGTATTCATCTGTTCGACGCCGCCGATTTCCCTTTTGCGGTTACTACGCGTCTCGGCCGCCGAAAAGTGATTTTCCGGCATCATTTCCGACCGGTCAGTCACAGCCAGTCGTGGTCGACTGAAACAATCCGGTACCGACGCAGGCTCGTCGAAACTGCGCCGGAGTCACCTCGAGTCGGACGATGGAGAGCGCCGAGTCCGGCTCCGTCAGTCCGCTCGTGAGTGTCGTACCGTCGCGTATCAGGAACGGGCTGTTGTTCGTCCGGCCGCCCTGGATGGGTATCACGGAAACGGCCGCCTCGGTCGGAACGATCGGCCTGCTGATCGCCTGGCTGATCCTGGAATGGCGCTGGTGGGACGCGACCGTCTCGGTCACGTGGCCGATCCGTGTCCAGCGGTGAGGAGGCCGGCAGAAAACGAGACCGCCAGCGACGACGATTCAGACCGCGAGATCGCTTTTTTCCCGGACGACCTCGACGTCCTCGGCGTCGACGCGGTCGACGTCGAGAAAGTGCGGTGTGAAGTTCCGTTTCTCGTAATCCTCGTACTCGTTTTCCTCGCCGACGGTACACCAGAGCTGGACTCGATCGGGGCCGTGATACTCGCCGTTTCGATTGATGCCGAAACAGACGACCTCTGACTCCCCGTCGTCTCCCTCGTACCGAACGATCGCGCCGTTACGGATCCCGGGATCGCCGTGAATGATGAGTTGCTTCATGCCCGAGCGTTCACAGGAGAGACGATTAAACGCTTCGGAGGGGCGGACGAACCGCTCCGCCCTCGGACGAATCTGATAGAGGGGCGGCGGTTCACGCCGACGAACCAAACGGGTTTTAAACGGCGCTGCCATAGCCCACAGCAAGTGAGATAACCATGCAGATGCCACGCCGCTTCAATACGTACTGCCCGTTCTGTAACGAACACCACGAACACGAAGTCGAGAAGTCCCGAACCGGCCGCTCCTCGGGAATGAAGTGGGACGCTCGCCGAACTCGGCGTAACTCCTCGTCGATCGGGAACTCCGGTCGCTTCTCGAAAGTGCCCGCCGGCGAAAAGCCCACCAAGAAAACCGACCTCAAGTACCGCTGCAGCGAGTGCGGCAAGGCCCACCTCCGCGAAGGATGGCGCGCCGGCCGACTCGAGTTCCAGGAGTGATTTCAATGGCAGGAAATTTCTACAGCGTCCGATGCAGTGACTGCGAGAACGAACAGACCGTCTTCGGCAAGGCCTCCACGGAGGTCGCCTGCGCCGTCTGCGGGACGACGCTCGCGCGACCGACCGGCGGCAACGCCGAGATCGACCACGAAGTCCTCGAGACCGTAGAGTCACGATGAAGTACAGCGGCTGGCCCGACCCCGGCGAACTCGTCGTCGGCAAGATCGACGAAATCGAGGACTTCGGCGTCTTCGTCGATCTCGAGGAGTACAGGGAGAAACGCGGGCTCATCCACATCTCGGAGGTCGCCAGCGGCTGGATCAAGAACGTCCGCGATCACGTCCGCGAGGGCCAGATCGTCGTCTGCAAGGTCCTCGACGTCGACGAGGGGTCCCAGCAGATCGACCTCTCGCTGAAAGACGTCAACGATCACCAGCGCTCCGACAAGATCCAGGAGTGGAAAAACGAGCAGAAGGCCGACAACTGGATGGAACTGGCCTTCGGCGACGAGATCGACGACGAAGACTACACCGCGATCGCCAACGAACTCATCGGCGTCCACGGCAGCCTCTACGACGGCTTCAAGCAGGCCGCGATCCACGGTGAGGAAGCGCTCTCGGACACCGACCTCGACGACGACGAGATCGAATCGATCGTCGAGACGGCCCGCGAAAACGTCTCGGTGCCGTACGTCAACGTCACCGGCTACGTCGACCTCGAGAACCCCTCGTCCACCGGCGTCGACGGCATCCGCGAAGCGCTCGAGGCCGCCGCCGGCAACGGCGAGATCCCCGACGAAGTCGACCTCGAGGTGAGCTACGTCGGCGCGCCCGAGTACCGGATCGAAGTGCAAGCGCCGAACTACAAGACCGCTGAATCCCACCTCGAAGAGAGCGCACAGCGTGCGATCACCGCGATCGAGGGTCACGACGGCAGCGGCGAGTACCACCGCGAGCGCCGGACCGACGACGAGTAATGAAATCCGATATCCGGGTGTGTTCGGCGTGGCGCGAGGCCCACGATCGCCCGGTGTATACCCTTTCTGACACCTGCCCCGACTGTGGCGAGCCGGCGGAAAACAGTGCGCCGGCCCCGTTCGATCCGAACGACCCGCACGGCGAGTACCGACGCGCTCTTAAACGTCGCCGTCGCTGATACGGTATGGACGAACTCGAGATCGACGCAGTCGCCGAGGTCGAACTGGACGACCCCGTCCTCGTCGAGGGGTTGCCGGGGGTCGGACACGTCGGCACCCTCGCCGTCGAACACCTCCTCGAGGAACTCGAGGGCGAGAGTACGCTCGTCCGCCGGATCTACTCCCGCGAGTTCCCGCCGCAGGTGAGCGTCGAGGACGGCGTCTCCGAGTTGACCTGTGCCGAGATCTACGCCGTCGACGTCCCCGAGGGTCGTGACCTCCTCTTGCTGACGGGCGACCATCAGGCCCAGACCAACGAGGGCCACTACGTGCTGACCGACGCCTTCCTCGACATCGCCGAAGAGTTCGGCGCGACGGAAGTCTACGCGCTGGGCGGCGTTCCGACGGGCGAACTCATCGAGGAGTACGCCGTCGTCGGTGCCGTCAACGACGAGTCGCTCCTCGACGAACTCGAGGAAGCTGGCGTCGAGTTCCGCGAAGACGAGCCCGCCGGCGGCATCGTCGGCGTCTCCGGGCTCTTGCTCGGCCTCGGCGAACGCCGCGGCTTCGACGCGACGTGCCTGATGGGCGAGACCAGCGGCTACCTCGTCGATCCCAAGAGCGCCCGCGCCGTCCTCGAGGTACTCGAGACGGTGCTCGGCTTCGAACTCGACTACGAGTCCTTGGACGAGCGGGCCGACGAGATGGAGGAAGTCATCGGCAAGATCCAGGAGATGGAACAGCAACAGCAGATGGACGTCCCGACCGACGACGACCTGCGGTATATCGGCTGAAGGCGAACGGTCGGCGCCGGTTCGCGGTTGTTTTCGATCGGAGACGTTCCGCGTCAGTGATCGGAAGCGACGGGCTCGAGATCAGAAGCGAGCGGAGAGCGGCCGGCTCACCCGCGGCTTCGGGGGCCACTGGTCGAGTTCCGCGGCACTCTCGAGCAAGAGGTCGATCTCGGCGTCCTCGCTGAACGCGACCGTCTCATCGGACCAGTCGACATCGACGATACCTCGTTCGAGCAGTTGCGGGAGGTGGATGTGAACGAGGCGAACGCGAGTCCGGTCGATCTCCGCGTCGGAGACGTTTCCGAGGGTCGTCCGGTGTCGCCGGACGGCAACGATCCGTGACAGGGTCTCTACGGTGCTCGCGCCGTCCCGTTCGACGAGTTCGTGGAAGAGATACTGCCGATCAGCGCTGGCAAGGATTCGAAAGGCGTCCGACTGATCCATACTGGTCTCTACGTGAAGCGTGCGTCTTCACTGGCAAAGGGACCGTGCCTAAAGGTGTTGGGAGAATTGCCCTCGGCGTGGAGCTCAGCCCTCGAGGACTTCGTAAGAGACGTCTGCGTCCCGAAGGGCGTCGGTGACCCGGCCGACGGCGTCGGTCGTGGCGACGGCGGTCACCGCGAGGCCGTGATTAGCGGCGTCGGCGGCGACGTCGCCGACCGCGAACGTGACGGCGGGGTCGGCACCGGCCTGTCGGCAGGCGACGACGGCTTCCACGCCGGCCGCGACGACGAGCTCGGCGTCCTCGCAGGCAGCGGTAACGGTCTCGTCGTCGATCGCACGGCTTCCACCGGCGCGGATCGAGGGCACCTGCAGGACGGTGACGGAGCCCGGCTCGAGTTCCATGACGCCTTCGAAGCTGGTGATGCCGACGTCGGTACCGGCCGCGGCGTCGGTCGTCGCGATGCCGGTTGCGGGGCCCTCGCCGCCGGGGGTCGCGTGGAGCAGTCCGTCCCGAACCGTTAGGGAGACGGTATCGCCCTCCTCGATGTCGTCGGTCGCGATGTAGGCGTCCTCGCTCATCGCGCCGAGCACGTCGCCGGTGACGTGGTCCGCGAATCGGCGGACGTCGTCGGCCGCGCGAAAGAGCCAGTCGACGCCCTCGCGGGTGACCCGATAGCGCGACCGGCCTTCCTTCTCGACGAGGCCGTCGTCGACGAGTTCGCGTATGTACTCGCTGACGGCTTGGCTCGTCACGCCGACCTCCTCTGCGATCTCCCCCTGACTGACCGCGGGCTGGCGCTCGGCGATCTGGACGAGGATGCGAAACCGCGTCGCAGCCCGCTTGTTGTCGAGGACGTCGACCATACGGCTAGCCTTTTCGGCAGGGTGGCAAAAAGGTACACGGTCCCTCGATCGGCCGACCACCCGGAGGCGTCAAGTTGATAGCGGGAGAGTCCATCTGGTTAGCCTGAGTATGCCGGCCCTACCAGCGACGACCGCCCTCTCCAGTACGGTCGCCGATGCCGTGGCGGCGGGACCCACGATGCTCGCGGCCGTGAGCGTCGGTTCGATCCCGCTGTCGGACTCGATCATCTGGATCGCGATCGCCGCGTTCGTCGTCGCGATGGCCCTCGAGTGGTCCGGAAACGTCGACCTCGCGCGATACGTCGCAGCCGGGGCCTGGGTCGTCTTCGGCGTCTTCTGGCTGACGATGGTCCCTCACTACTACCTCGAGGTCAAGAGCCCGATCGAGACCATGCTGACGCTCGCGGCGCTGCCGCTGTGTGCTTACACCGGGTATCTGCTCGTCCAGGGCCGCGAGTCGCTGCTGTTGCTCTCGAAGGCCGTCGCGTTCATGGGACTGATCTACCTACCGGTCGAGACGATTCCGTTCGTCAAGACCTGGCTGATCGAGACGACCGCCGCCCAGACCCACTTCGGGATGGAACTGTTCGGCCACAGCCCCGGCATCGAGGAGGGGGCGAACGGATATCAGAGTCGCTTCGCCTTCGACCCCGACGAGACGGTGACCGGCCGGACGACCTACATCGTCGTGTCCTGTACGGGGATCGGCAGCATGGCGATTTTCGGCGGCCTCATCGCCGCGGTCAAAGCGCCGCTGAAGCGGAAGGGCGCCGCCTTCGCGCTCGCCATCAGCGTCATCTGGTTTCTCAACCTCGTCCGAAACGTCTTCATCGGGCTGGCCTCGCCGTGGGGCTGGTTCCAGCAGGACATCTTCGTCTACATCGTCACGGAGTATATGGGCGCGCCGGCCAACCGGACCTCGTACCTCGTCTCGCACAACTTCATCGCCCAGTCGCTGTCGATCGTCGCCCTACTGGGCATCACCTACCTCGTCCTCCGCATCCTCCCCGAGGTCGTCGAACCCCTCGAGGACGTCCTCTACATCCTGACCGGTTCGGAGTACGACCTCGCCGACGCGCTCGGCCAGGAGGTCCGAGCCGACGGCGGTGAGCGAACCCCCGACGCCGAGCGATGACGGACTCCGAGATCACCGTCGACGTCCCGTTTTCCGTCCGCGACCGCGCCGTCTGGTTCCCCGCCATCGAAACGCTCGTCATCGCTGACGTCCACCTCGGCAAAGCGGCCGCCTCGAGCGTCGACGCCCCGATCGACGACGGAACCGACGTCGTCGAGCGCCTCCGTGGGCACCTCGAGGAGACCGAGCCGAACGAGGTCGTCGTGGCGGGCGACCTGCTCCACTCGTTTTCCCGACTCCCGCTCGGCGTCGAACGCGACGTGTCGCGGTTCGCCGACGCCGTCGACGCGGCCGGCGCTGAGCTGGTCGTCACGCCCGGGAATCACGATACGATGCTCGAGTCGGCTTTCGACGGCGAGACGACGGCGGAGTACCGGCTAGCAGACGGGGAGACGGTCATCTGTCACGGGCACGAACGGCCGGAATCTACTGGCGAGCGGTACGTCGTCGGCCACGATCATCCGGCGCTGTCGGTCGACGGGCGCAAACGCCCCTGTGTCCTCTACGGCCCCGAAGCCTACGAGGGGGCCGCCGTGCTCGTCCTCCCGGCGTTTACCCGCCTCGCGGCGGGCGCGACGGTCAACGGCATGCGCGACCGCGACTTCCAGACGCCGCTCGTCCGAAACCCTGACGAGTTTCATCCGGCGGTGCGGGACGACTCGAGCGGCGAGACGCTCTGGTTCCCGCAACTGGGGGAGTTGCGCCGATTGCTGTGACGTGCCGGTGAACAGACGCTCGCCTCGCGCCTGCAGCGTTAGAGCCCGGCTCCGGCGACGAGCGTCGAGCTACCGACTCGAGCACCGGCCGGCTCGACGAACATCACTAGATTTCTGAAGAAGTCGCTGAACGTGATCAGGAGCAGCCCCGCGAGGATGATCAGCGCGAGGAACGTGAAGAAGATGATCGCCGCCTGTCGCCCGGTCAACGACGTTCCCTCGAGGAGGTCATCCATGGCCATAGACAATCTGCTCTGTGTCCCGGTTGGACGGGAGCGGGCATCAGTTCCGTTGTTGCAAATGCAACATCATAATGACGGCGTCGATTTCCCAGGAGATCGACCGGTCGAGCGCCGTGCGGAGCGAACCCGACCAACCGGTGGCCGCTCGAGCTGTCTCACCGCGACAGGTCGTCGATGGCGGCTTTGGCTGCCGCCCGCCCGCTCTCCATCGCGCCCTGAATCGACGACCACTGCGTGTAGTCGCCGGCCAGATAGACCGGTCCAGCGGGATCCCGAATATCCGGCAACCGCTGGCGAAAGCCCGGCGGTTGGGCGAACTGAGCGAACGGAACGCGTTCGGTGTGGACCGGCTCGAGTCCGTCGAACCGCCGATCGGGGTACCACGACGCGAGCGTCGACCGCGTTCGCTCGGCCAGTTCGGCGTCGCTCTCCGTGCGGTCGCCCAGATACGTCGCACTGACGAGCGTCCGATCGTCGGGGGCGTACTCCGGCGCGACCGCGCTGTGCGGGACGACGTGATTGGGGCCTCGCTCGCTCGCGTTCAACAGGAGCCGTCGGCCCGTCTCGAGGTCGACCTCGGCCGGGAGCGCGTAGTACTGGGTGACGCAGGCCCGCGCCTCGGTGGGGATCGCATCGACCCCGGTCAGTTCGCGAGCGGTCGGCGGATCGGTCGCGACGACGACCGCGTCGGCCTCGGTGGTTCCGTCGGCCGTGTCGACCGTGACGCCCTCGGCGGAGTCACGCGAGCCGTCGGCCGACGAAACCGACTCGACCGCCGTCTCCGTCTCGATCGTTCCACCGACCTCGCGAACGCGGTCGGCGAGTTGGGCCGGAATCGCGCCCATCCCGGCGGCCGGGACGGCGATGTCGCCCGCCGCGAGAGTCCGGAACGTGTACTCGAAGACGCGACTCGAGGTCGACAGCGAGCGATCGAGGGTGATCCCGCCATAGAAGGGCGCGAGGAATTCCTCGACGAATCGATCCGAGAAGCCGCGCTCGCGCAGATACGACGCGATACTGGTGTCGTCGCCGTCCGCGAGTATCGCGTCCGGATCGGTTCGGCGGAGGTCCCACCAGAGCCGGACGATCCGCAGTGCGTCACCGACGGAGACGTGAGGATTGGACAGCGTCGCCGGCACAGTCGCCGGCTCTCGCAGTGGGTCGGCGAGCGTCGACCTGACCGTGTCTCGCGGGTCGCTGCGCTTCCCGCTCGACGATTCCGAGGCGCGTAGCGCCTCGCCGTCCGGGCCGGCTATAGTAGCACCCGGTGCGAACCGACGGAGGTCGAGCGCCTCGAGGTCGAGTTCGGATCGAACCGCCGGATAGGCGGTGAACAGCACCTGAAAGCCGCGATCGAACTGGTAGCCGTCGCGCTCGACGGTACGGACGCGGCCGCCGACCGTCCGGCGGCGCTCGAGCAACGTGACGTCGACACCGCCGCCGGCGAGATGGCGGGCGGCGACGAGGCCGGCGAGTCCGCCGCCGACGACGAGAACGCGTGGGGACGAAGCCATACGGGATCGTCACACGCCGACGAATAAAACCGTGAACCTAACGATGCAGGCCTCGGACGAGCGAGCGGACCCGATCCGACGAGACGACTGCACCATCAGTGATCCGTCAGGATCCGAAGGGCAGCACCGACGAGGATCACGATGGCGCCGAGGATCGTTGCCACGGGCGGAATGGGGACGAACAGCAGTCCGACGCCGATGACGAGAATCACCGTCGAAGCTCTGACCATGTGATACCGACGACACGACGGCCGATAGAAGTACGGCAGGCATTGACAGCGAGATCGGACTGTTCACCGAATCGGTGCGACGAGCGATCGAACGCGTCACCGATTCCCACAGTCATAAGCACCAGTCGGTCGTGGGTCGCGTATGGTCGACGCGACGCTCACGCCGATCGATCGCGGGACGGTCACCAGCGACGTCAACAACGCCATCGAGGGGTACGTTCGAGGGACGGCCGACGAGCCGAACCCCGAGACGATGATGGGTGACGGCCCGGTCTACAACGTCGTCATCGATCACTCCGAAGGGACGATCCTCTGGGACACCGGTTCCCACCCCGAGGCCGCCGACGGCCACTGGCCGGACGATCTGTACGCCACCTTCGAACACACCGATCTCCGGCCGCTCGAGGACGACCTGGCCGACGCCGGCTACGGCGTCGACGATATCGACGCCGTGATCCAGACCCACCTCCACCTCGATCACGCCGGTGGCCTCTACGCGTTCGAGGGTACGGAGACCCCGATCTTCGTCCACGAGGAGGAGCTGAAACACGCCTACTACAGCGTCACGACCGACGAAGGCGACGACGCGTACGTTCGCGGCGACTTCGACCGCGACCTCGAATGGAACGTCGTCCACCGCGACCGCCACCAGCTCTTCGACGGCGTCGAACTGCTCCGGCTACCGGGGCACACGCCCGGCCTACTGGGCGTGAAACTCGAGCTCGACGACGCCGGGACGGTGATCCTCGCGGGCGATCAGGCCTACACGCGGGCGAACTACGAGTACGAACTCCCCATGGGCGGCTACCTCCTCTGGAGCAAGCGCCACTGGCTCGAGAGCCTGCGGACGCTCAAGGACCTCGAGCGCCGCCACGACGCCCGAGTGATCTGCGGCCACGCGATGGAGGACCTCGAGGCGATGAAAGAGGGGCTGTAACGGATGGTTCCAGCGCAGCGGCTCGGCACCGACGGCCGGCGACCGATTGCCGTGGCCGGTACGGTTTTGCTCTTTGCGGCGGCGTTGCCGGTATGGGAGACCGAGACACGAGCGATCCGAACCGCGAATCCGACGGACCCACGTTCCAGCCCGTCTTCGAGAACCGCGTCCGTTTCGCCGAAACCGACCAGCAGGGAATCGTCTTCTACGGCGAGTACTTCACGTTTCAGGACGAGGCCGTCTCCGCCTTCTTTCGTGCGATCGACTACGGGTACGACCGCATGGTCGAGAACGGCTGGCAGATCCACGTCGTCAATACGGAACTGAACTACTACACCGGGGCCGAATTCGAGGACGAAATCGTCAACGAACTCCGGGTCGCCGACATCGGAACAGCGAGTCTCGAGTACGAGCACCGGGCGAAACGAAAGCGCGACGACGAAATTCTGGCCGAGGGAACCGTCACACAGGTCGCCGTCGACCTCGAGACCGAAGAGCCGACCAGAATTCCCGACGACTTCCGCGACGCCGTCGCGGCGTTCCAGGGCGGCCTCGAGTCGGCCGAGTAGCGCCGTCGCTCTCCGTTCGGCGCGCCCGAAAAATGAACGTAGCCGCCGTCAGTGGACGCCGACGTACGCCTCGCGGACGTACTCGTTGTCGGTGAACTCGGCGTGCGCACCGGACAACTCGATCTCGCCGGTTTCGATCAGCGAGAGTCGCTCGGCGTGGTTCAGGGCGAACGTCGAGTTCTGCTCGGCGAGCAGGATGGTCAGCCCCGTCTCGTCCTGAAGCGTCTCGAGCGCGTCGCCGATGTCCTCGATGATGACCGGTGCGAGCCCGAGCGTCGGTTCGTCGAGCATCAGCACCTCGGGGTCGCTCATCAGCGCCCGGCCGACGGCGAGCATCTGCTGTTCGCCGCCGCTCATGGTCTCGGCCTCCTGCTCGCGGCGTTCGTCCAGCCGCGGGAAGAGGTCGTAGACCATCGCGAGATCGTCTTTGACCGCGTCGCGGTCGTTCCGGAACTGTGCGCCCATCAGCAGGTTCTCGTGGACCGAGAAGTACGGGAACAGGTCCCGATCCTCGGTACAGTAGATCAGACCATCCCTGACGCGCTGCTGTGGACTCACGGTCGCGAGATCCGTCCCGTCGTACCTGATGGTACCCTCGTAGTCGACGAAGCCGGCGATGGCGTTGAGCATCGTCGTCTTGCCGGCCCCGTTCGGGCCGATTACGCCGTAGATTTCGCCGTCCTCGATCGACAGCGAGACACCTTTCAGCGCGTGCGACTTTCCGTAGTAGACGTTGAGGTCTTCGACCTCGAGTATCGGATCGGTCATTACAGTCCCTCCCCAGCGAGGTATGCCTCCTGAACCCGCTGGTTCGCAGCGATCTCTTCGGGCGTTCCCTCCGCGAGGAAGTCGCCGTTGTTGAGCACGACGACCCGATCGACGAGCTCCATCAGCCCGCCCATGTTGTGGTCGACGACGACCATCGTCATCCCCTCCTCGCGGAAGCGTTCGATCTGGGCGGCCAGTTCGCCGATCTCCGCCTGGTTCATCCCGGCGAACGGCTCGTCGAGCAGCAGCAGTTCGGGCTCGGTCGCCAGCGCTTTCGCGATCTCGAGCCGGCGGACGTCCGCGTGGGGCAGTTCGTCCGGCATCTCGTGGAGATCGTCCTCGATGTCGATGCGGGCGGCGTAGTCGTAGATCTCCGCCTCGCTGGCACCGCCGCGCAGCGAGAAGATACTGTTCGGGAGCGTGAACAGCTTGATGTTGCCGGCGACCGACATCGAATCGATCGGGTTCGATTCCTGTGAGACTCGCGAGAGTCCCTTGTTGACGACCTCGTGGGTCGAATCGTCGGTGATGTCGTCGCCGTCGAATCGGATCGATCCGTCGGTGACGTCGTAGATGCCCATGATGCAGTTGAACACCGTGGACTTGCCCGAGCCGTTCGGGCCGATCAGGCCGACGATCTCGCCTTCGTTGACTTCGAACGAGAAGTCGTCGACGGCGACGAGCCCACCGAACTTCTTCGTGAGTCCGTCGACCTCGAGGACGCTCATCGGCGATCACCCCCGAGTCGGTCGAGCCCGTGCCAGAGCTTCCGGAACAGGCCGTCGCGGGCGAACACGAGGATCGCTAGGACGATCAGCCAGAGGATCGACCACTTGATCTCGCTCTCGAAACCCGCGAGGACCACGTCCTCTAACATGATGATGAGGAACGCGCCGCCGAGCGGACCGAGAATCGAACTCATCCCGCCGGCGACAGCCATCGCAATCATCTCGATGCTGTTATCCACGATTACGAATGCTTTGGGAGTGACAGTCCCAAACCGGTGTGCGAGGAGCACGCCGCCGATCCCCATCGGAATCGAGCTGAGGACGAACGACCAGATCTTGAACTTGGTCGCGTTGATGCCGGCAGCTTCGACAGCCGACTCGTTCTCGCGGATCGCGACGAGAATGAGTCCGATGTTCGAGCGTGCGACGGTCAGCAGCGCGACCGCGATCAAGAGCATCGGGATCATGAACGCGTAGGTTCGCATCACCGGATCGGTACTGTATATCGACTCGATGCCGGTAATCCCCGTTTCGCCACCTGTGTAATCGCTCAGCGGCCGGATCACCCGGTAGAAGATCAACACGGCGACGAACGTGATCAACGAGAAGTACGGACCACTCAATCGAAGCGACGGGAGCGCGATCGCGAGACCGATGACCAATGCCGCCAAGATCGAGACGGGAACCGTGATCCGCATCGGCATCGCGGGATCGACGTTGTATACCAGCATCGCGGTCGTGTACGCCGCCCCGCCGGAGAGCACCGAGTGACCGAAGCTGATGTACCCAGTGTAGCCGCTCTGGATATCCCAGCTCATCGCAAAGATTCCCCAGATACAGGCGAGCCATGTTGCCTGAACCAGGGTGTAGTTACCCCAGAACGGGATCGTCACGAGCCCGAGCAACGAGCCGAACAACAACACGAACTGGAGGCCGTTCATCTCGCCGAAGTAACGACCGAGTGAATGGTTGTAGATGCTCGCGAGCGGCTGCAGCGCTCGGTTGAGGGGGACGGTGATGGTACGTAATCCATCGATGGCGACGCCGCCGGCACGACCGGCGGCACCCCTGAAGCGCCCGGCGATACCACTCGAACGGTCTGTTTTGCTACTCATGGGCAAACTCCCTCCCGAAGAGCCCCTCCGGTCGGAGGAGCAAGACGGCGACGAGGACGACCAGCGAGAATATTCCCTGATACCCCGTGCCGAGGAATTCGAGCGTGAACTGCTCGAGATAGCCGATCAGGTACGCGGCGACGATGGATCCCTTGATGCTGCCGATACCGCCGATCACGACGATGATGAACGCGATCGCGAGCGGACTGAGCCACATCTCGGGCGAGGTCGTCTGGAGCGTCCCGAGGAACACGCCGGCGATCCCGGCAAGTGCGCCAGCGATCAACCACGTTCGCGATTTCACGGACTTGAGATCGACGCCGGTGAGCTGTGCACCGCGTTCGCTCATCGACGACGCGAGGATCGACCGACCCTCGTCGGTTCGATTGACGTAGTACCACAGCAGCCCGATCGAGATCCACGAGACGGCGAACCCGAGGATGTACATATAATTGATCCGAGTGCCGACTCCCGCGAGATGGAGCGAGCCGTCGGCGATCGGCAGGAGCGTCCGCGGACTGGCGCCGAACTCGTGGTGGACGAGCTCCGTCAAGAGGAGTGCGACCATGACCGTCGAGAGGAACGTGATCACGATGTTGTCCTCGATATGCTGAACGAGTCCGGCGTACAGTACGTACGATGCGAGTGCCGTCACGACGATCGCGATGACGAAACCCAGCGCCGTCGGAACCGTAATCGACCCGAAGACGGAAGGCGAAGTCGTCGCTAAGAACGCATACGCGCCGATCATAATCAATCCGCCGTGGGCGAGATTCAAGACACCCCCGACGCCGAAGATCATCGTAAACCCGATGGCGACGAGCGCATAGATCGCGCTCATCATCGCCCCCAGGATTAGGACTGAGAGAATTGCATCGAGCATATCGTCTTACATCCAGCTGGGCTTCGTGTGATCGTTCGTCGCGTCGGCTTCCGGATAGACGACCTGGTGCTGTCCACTCCCCTCACCGTCGGGCTGCCACTGCGTGATCGGGTAGTTGACCTTATCCTCGTCGTTCCGAGTTTCTTTGACGTCGTTCGGGTAGTCCGAATCCTTCCCGTACAGCGAGATCTCCGCTGCAGCACCGGTGTGTTCGACGCTGAGCATCGCGTCGACGATGTCCTGGAGGTTGTCGGCATAGTTGGTGGTGCCGGCCTCCTCGGTGGCCTTGTCGTAGAAGTGGAGCGCGTCGTAGGTGTTGAAGCCCATGTACATGGGCTTGCTCGGCGGCTTGCCGTCGGCGTACTCCTCCTCGTACTTGTTGACGAAGTCCATCGTCTTGTCCGTCAGCGGGGCGACACCACCGCCGCCGGACTGCGAGGTCGTCTCGTAGATACAGCCACCGTTGGTCTGCGACCAGAACTGGGGAGACATCGACGCGACGTGGACTCCCTCGAGGGCGAACGGATAGTTGCCGGCCCAGTCTTTGAGGAGTTGGCCGCGTCCACCGGTCGCGAAGAAGCGGATTACGGCGTCCGCGCCGGCCGACTCGATGTCATCGAGGAACGGCGTGAAGTTCGAGGTGTCGACGCTGGGCGACTCGTCGTAGACGACGTTGAGGCCGCGGTCCTCGAGATAGCCCGGCAGCAGGTCACGGAACGGTTTGGTCCACGCGGCCTTTTCGGGCAGATGGGCGAAGTCCGTCCAGCCGTGTAGCTCGTTGAGGAACTCGGCGTAGTCCGCGATCGCTTCGGCCTGTAGTTCGGAGTTGATCGGCCCCGTTCGGAAGACGTTCTTGTACCGCTCGTAATCTTGCTTGACCGTGTCGAGCAGCGTACTCGAGTCAGCCGAGCCCGTGATGATGAACGGGACGTTGGCGTCCGCGACCGTGTCGATGATCCCCTGGGTCACTTCGCTGCTGAACGTCCCAACGATGAGATCGACGTTGTCTTTATTCACCATCCGCTCCACGATCGGCTTCGTCGTGCTGACGGTCAGTTCGGTGTTTTCATCGATCAGTTCGATTTCCTGACCCTGCATGCCGTCGTTCTCCTCGAGTTCGTTGACGGCGATTTCGGCGCTCCGTTTCGACCCGCGTCCCATCGCCATGCCGGTCGGCGCGAGGTGGCCGATTTTGAACGTGCCATCGTCGCTACCGCCGCCATCGACGCCGCCGAGACAGCCGGCGAACGCTGTCGTGACAGCCCCAGCACCGGCCGTACCGATGAACGTTCGTCGTCCGACTGATCCTTTACCAATTCTATCTGATCCGCAAGCATTGTTACCTTCGTTAGCCATTGTGTGTCACTGAGTTACCGATTCTCAGCCACCAGTTTCGAGTCGGCCTTAATAAAGGTGAGGGAAGTTAGCAAGGATGTTGTGAACTATGCACGAGTGTTCCGTTTGAAGCAACGGCGGGGAATTACGGCACGTTATCGGGCGCAACTGCCGAATCAACCAACCGATAGACCCCGTCATCGGACGTGACGATCCCCTCGTGACGGAGGTGATCGAGGTGGGCGTAGGCCTCCCCGGGGCCGTGGACGATGTGGATCCCCTCGAGATCGCCGAACAACTGCGCGCTGACCGTCCAGGCGTCGGCTGGACCGTGCTCGCGCAGGATCTCGAGGATCGTCTCGGTCCGATCGCGGTGGTGGTCGAGAATCGTCTCGGCGCGGGCGGTCGGCTCCTCGATGGGGTCGCGGTGGCCGGGCCAGACCCGTTCGTAGTCGCGGTCGGCGATCCGTTCCAGCGTGGCGACGTACCTCTCGAGCGGGCGCTCGACGCGGACGTCTGCACCGCCGACGTTCGGTGTATACACCGGAAGGACGGCGTCACCGACGAACGCCTCGTCCCCGCCGGCTATCTCGAAACAGCACAGGCCCGCGGCGTGGCCCGGCGCGTGGACCGTTTCGAGCGTGTGGCCGCCGACCTCGAGGACGTCCCCGTCCTCGATCGGCGTCGGATCGGCCGGCGGCCCCTCGATGTCGGCTGACTCGAAGAAGGCGAGGAGTTCCTCGCGAGCGTCCGCGGGGACGCCCCACGTCTCGAGCAGTTCGCGACGGCGGTCCTCGACAGCCGTGACGGCGTCCGGTTCCTGCGCGACCAGCGGGGCGTCGGCCTCGTGGACGTAGACCGTCGCACCGCTTTCGGCCTGAATCTCGCCGGCCAGGCCGGCGTGGTCGACGTGGAAGTGCGTCAGGACGATGTCGTCGACGTCGGCGAACTCGTAGCCGCGTTCGGCGAGCCCGTCACGGAGATCCTGGCGGATGCGATCGGTGGCGACGCCCGTATCGACGAGCGCGAGGTCGTCGCCGTTGGCGAGAACGTACGCATTGTTTCGACCCTCGAACTCCTCGTTTCCGAGCAGAATGCGGTCCATGTCGGCTACCCACATGCTAGCCGCTAATAGTTCGCGCGGTAGCGGAACGGCGCCGAGAAACGCTGCCGGCTCGAGGCTCAGTTCCCGCCGACCATCGGGACGGTGAGCGTGTTCAGGCCGCGGATGATTTCCTGTGCGGTATCGGGCAGCGAACTCTGTGGTTCGGCGAGCGCGGGCGAGTTCTCGATGTTCGGCGTGCCGACGACGAGCCGAGCAACCATGCCGAGACTCTCGTGTGGGGTGCAGTAGTAGTCGTACACGCCCTCTTCGTCGAACGTGTGCTCGAACGTCGCCCCCTCCTCCGTCAGCACGCCGCTGTCCCAGGCCTCCGCGTTGGCCGGGATCCGATCCGGCCGATCGTTCGCCGAGGCGTACGCCGTCGTCGAGTGGGACCCGCTCTCGTTGACCCAGGTCAGGGTCGTTCCCGGCTCGAGCCACTGGACGGGCGCAGTAAACAGATAGGCGCTATCGACCGTGACCATCCCGATCCGTTCGTCCTCCTGCTGTTGGAGTGCGTCCGCCTGCGCCTCAAGTTCGTCTGCGTTTCGTGCGGCCGTCACACCAGTACCGCCGGCGAGCCCTGCCAGTACACCGGTTGCTCTCAGAACGTGACGCCGGCCGCGTATCGTGTCGTTTTCTGAACCCATGTGGAGACGGTCGCTCAAGAATGTTAAATTATCCCAGCTTCCGTGTGCCGGGATACCATACCGAACCACGGCCGACAGGTGTGCACCGGTCGTCGTTGCGCCTGCCCAGAGTTTTACCGTCTGGTTCGTATAATGCCGATATGGCCGTCGAAGTCGCCGCGGAACTACTCGACCTGCTTACGGTGTTCATCATCGCCGCGGGCGTGGGTATCTTCGTCGCCAAAGTCGGACGGTTTCCATACACAATCGCTTTGCTGCTGGCCGGATTGGCCGTCTCCGTTATCAATATCGGTGTCGACATCGAACTCAGTCACGACCTCATCCTGTTGGTGCTACTGCCCCCGTTGCTCTTCGAGGGCGCTGCTACGACGGATCTCGAGTACTTCCGGCGCTATCTGGGTCCAATCCTGGCGCTGGCGGTCCCGGGACTCGTACTGTCGGTGATCATCCTCGGCGTCTTCGGCCAGTACGTCTTCGGCGTCCCCCTGATCGTCGCGCTGTTGTTCGCCGCAATGATCCTGCCGACCGACCCCGTCTCCGTCCTCGCGCTGTTCGAGGAGCTGGGCGCACCCGATCGGCTGGCCGTCCTCGTCGAGGGCGAAAGTCTGGTCAACGACGGCGTCGTCGGCGACGAGGTGGGCGAGCCGCTGCTCGAGGAAGTAAATCTCAAACTGTCGCGGATCGACCAGGGCCGCAGCACCGTCCAGGAAACCGAGGAAGGATACAGCGAGTTCTGGCGCAGACGAGCCGAGGAGTTCGGCCTGCAGTCCGCGGGCCTCACCGAGCGGGAGGGGACCGACGACGTCGAACGGGCCGGCGAGCGGGGGTCAGTCGAGTAGCCTCGCCGCCACCACCGCTCGAGAGCGAGTGCTGGCCGGCCCTTTTTCCGTCGGCTCGGTGTCGGACAGCGTGGCATGGGCGCGAAGCAAACGCTAACGTTACTCTTCGTCATCACCGTCGCAGTCGCGAGTGTTCCTGTGGCGACGCTGGGACAGCCGACGGCGAGCGCACAGCCGTCGCCGGCGGTCCAGGACACTGCGAACGCGACCGACGCGGGCACTGGCCAGGTCCAGCAGCCGGATGACGGGACGTGTAACTACGTACAACTCTACAACCAGACGATCGACTCGATCGTCCAGATCCAGACCGCGAGCGGGCTCGGCTCCGGCTTCGTCTTCGATCTGAACGAAGAGAACGGGACGGGGTACGTCGTGACCAACGAGCACGTCGTCAACGAAAGCGGGATCGTCGGCGTGCGGTTCAGTCAGGGTAACCTCAGCACGGGCCAGGTCGTCGGCGCGACCGCCTACGCCGACCTCGCGGTCGTCCGCGTAAACGAGACGCCGGAGTACGTCGACGCCCTCTCAGTAACGAACGACACGCCACAGCCCGGCGAGAAAGTCGCGGCGCTGGGCAGTCCGTTCGGCCTCGAGAGCACCATCACGTCCGGCATCATCAGCGGGGTCAACCGGACGATGCCCACGCGGGCCGGCGTGCTTCCGAACGCGATCCAGACCGACGCCCCGATTAATCCCGGTAACAGCGGCGGACCGCTCGTGCTGTGCGGGAACGGGACGGTCGCCGGCGTCAATCAGGCGGGTGGAGCCGAGAACATCGGCTTCGCGATCTCGGCGTCGCTCGTGAACCAGATCGCACCGGTACTCATCCAGAACGGCACGTACGAGTTCCCCTACCTCGGCATCCGTCCGGCACCGCTCACCCAGCCGATCATCGAGGCGAACGACCTCAACGTGACCAGCGGCGTCTACGTGGCCGGCATGATGCGTGGATCGCCCGCCAGCGAAGAACTGCAGGAACCGACCGGGTTCGAGATCGTCAATCGACAGCGGGTGCCGGTCGGCGGTGACGTTATCGTCGGTATCGACGGTCAGCGTGTCGAGACGCGGGAAGAACTCCTCGGATACGTGTTGACCGAGACCCGACCCGGCGATACCGTCGACATGACCGTCATCCGCGACGGAGAACGTCAAAACGTAAGCGTTACGATGGGCGAACGACCCGAGCCACGAACGACGGCGTAGGGCGGTCGAATTCGACTCTCAGCGGGCTTCTTTTCGTCGCGTCGGTCGGCTACCCCTCGAGTTCTGCCCGCAGCAACTGGTTCACGTCGCCGTGATCGGCGCTGCCGCCCAGTCAGTTCTGCCATCTTTTTCTCGTCGGGTCGCTCGCAAGGCTCGCAACCACTCCGAGAAAAATCTGGACCAAAAAGCCGAACGCGAACTTCGTTCGCGTTCGGTTCTTATCCCTCGAGTTCTGCCCGCAGCAACTGGTTCACGTCGCCGGGATCGGCGCTGCCGCCCGTCTTCTGCATGACCTGCCCCACGAGGAAGTTGATCGCGCCGTCGTCGCCCGATTCGTAGTCGTCGACGGCACCTGGGTTCTCGTCGATCGCCTCGACGACGGCCTGCTGGACCTCGTCTTCGCCGGTCTTGCCCAGCCCCTCCTCGGTGACGACCTCGTCGGGCGTCCGGCCGTCGTCGAGCATCGAGCGCAGTACCGTCTCGCGGGCGTTCTTCGCCGTGATCTCGTCCTCGGCGACGAGTTCGACCAGCCGCGTGACCTCCTCGAGTCGGCCTTCGATCTCGGTGATCTCGATGTCGCGGTAGTTGAGTTCGCCCAGCAGGTTGTCCGCGACCCAGGTGGCGGCGAGGTCGGGGTCGAACTGGCCGGCGACGTCCTCGTAGAAGTCGGCGACCTGCTTCGTCGAGGTGAGCTTCGAGGCGGCCTCCTCGCTCAGGCCGTACTCCGCCTGGAACCGCTCGCGACGGGCCGAGGGGAGTTCCGGGATCGCGATCTCGTCTTTCCAGTTCGAGACGCGCAGCGGCGGGAGGTCGGCCTCCTCGAAGTACCGGTAGTCTTTCTCCTCTTCCTTCGAGCGCATCGAGACCGTGATTCCCCGGCTCTCGTCCCAGTGGCGAGTCTCCTGTTCGACCGCGCGCCCGCGCTGGATCGCGTTCTTCTGGCGGGTCTCCTCGTAGGCCAGAGCCTTCTCCGCGCCCTTGTGGCTCGAGATGTTCTTGACCTCCGTCCGGTTCGCGGCCTCGAGCGCCTCCGCACCGATCTCGGTGGCGTCGTCGCCGTCGATCTCCTCCTCGGGAATGATCGAGAGGTTGGCGTCGATCCGCAGGCTGCCGTCGCGCTCGGCGTCGAACACGCCCAGGTACTCGAGGACCTCCTCGAGTTCGGCGAGGAAGGCCCGCACCTCGCCGGGGCTGCGGAAGTCGGGGGCCGTGACGATCTCCATCAGCGGCGTCCCCGCGCGGTTGTAGTCGACGAGGGTATACTCGGCCGAGTCGATGCCGCCACCGCCGCCGACGTGCTGGAGGCTACCGGGGTCCTCCTCTAAGTGAGCGCGCTCGATTTCGACAGTGCGCCGGGTCCCTTCGACGGCCACCTCGAGTTCGCCCTCCTGACAGATCGGCTCGTCGTACTGGGTGATCTGGAAATTCTTGGGCAGGTCGGGGTAGTAGTAGTTCTTCCGGTGGAACCGCGTCTCTTCGGGGATGTCGGCGTCGATCGCCTTCCCGATCTTGACGGCGGCCTCGACGGCACCCTCGTTGAGGACCGGCAGCGCGCCCGGCAGGCCGAGACAGACCGGGCAGACGTTCTCGTTCGGCTCGTCGGTCGGCTCGGTCGAGCAGCCACAGAAGATCTTCGTGTCGGTCTCCAGCTGGACGTGGACCTCGAGGCCGATGACAGTGACGAGGTCGCCCTGCTGGACGGTCTGAGCAGTCATTGGGCCTCGATTCGGGCCGGGTGGGGTAAAACGTAACGGGACGGAGTCGAGGACGTTCGGGGTCGGTGTCAACCATCGTCCGCATCGTCGTGGACGGGGCGAGTCGGTCATACGTATTTGTGCGTAGGAATGGCACGGTGTGGCATGCCGACGATCGAATTCGAGGACGAAACGATCGACGCCGAGACCGGAGAAAACCTCCGTCAGGCCCTGCTCGAAGCCGACCTCCCGCCGCACAACGGGAGCGCACGGTACACGAACTGCCGCGGAAACGGGATGTGCGGAACGTGTGCCGTCGAAATCGTCGAGGGGGAAGTCGGTGAGCCGACGGGACAAGAGCGCCGTCGACTCAAACTGCCGCCACACAGCCCCGACTCGGGGCTCCGGTTGTCGTGTCAGCTGTCGGTCGAGGACGACCTCGTCGTTCGGAAACATCCGGGTTACTGGGGGCAGAAAATCGAACGCGACGATTCGTGACCGCCGTCGTTTACGCGCTCGAGGATCGCGGTGAGATTCGAAGGGCCTCGAGCACCTACCGAGCGGCCCCTCAGTACCGCCGTTCGAACACCGTGCCCGACTCGCCGACGACGAGTTGCGGCGAGCGGGCGGTGCCGAGCGCGACCGCGTGCAGGTCGTTGCCCGGCCGGAGGCGAACGAGCGGCTGCCAGCCGTCGAAGCTCCGCTGGTAGATCGCGCCCGACGCGGAGACCGCCAGCGCGGTGTCGCGGTCGCGCGCGAGCGCTGCGATCGGCTGTTCGCCCACCGTGGCGCGTGACCAGTCGACGCCGTTGTAGCCGTAGACGACGCCGTTGCCGCCGGCGACCGTGACGTGGCCGGTGTCGATCGCCGAGACCGCCGCGAAGTCGACGCCAGCGCCGTCGATCCCGATGCGGGTCCAGGTGACGCCGCCGTCGCGGGATTCGAAGACCCCGCCGTCGGTGTCGACGATGTAGCCGTAGGCCAGCGACGTGAGGGCGATGTCGGTGATGCTCGAGCCGCTGCCCGGTTTGCTCACCTCGCCCCACGAGACGTCCGCGCCGTTGCGCCGGCCCCAGAGGAGTTCCCCCGAGCTATTGATGGCCGTAATCCGTTCGTCGCCGGCCAGTCCGGCGGCCGCGACCGCCGTCCAGGAGGTCGTCTTCTCGAGCGGTGCCGAGAGGTCGACGGCGCGGTCGGCGACTACGTCGTACAGTCCGAGCGCGCCGCTGTCGCCGGCCATCCACAGCGCCCGGCCGTTGCTCGTGACCGCGGCGGTGCGGAGCCCGTCGCCGGCCGCCGAGAGGCCGTGCTCGAGTTCGACGGTCCAGTCGTCACCCTCGCGGGCGAGGACGACGCCGTCTTCGCCGCGGCCCACGAGGTGGTGCGATGATTGACCGGCTCGAGGCGTCGCTGCGCGACGCCCGCGGTTGGTTAGAGCGCGTCGAACTGCCGGCAACCGACGAAGACGACGAGAGCCACGACCGAGCGGCGGACCGGCCCGCCGACGGTTCGGCGAGCGACGGAGAGACGCGATCCGGCGACGATCCCGCTACCGCCGCGGCCTCGAGTGACGGTGCTCGCCCCGGAGACGAGGCAGCACCCGGCTGGGAGCTCGCCGAATCACCCGCAGCGCGGACCCTCCACGGCGTCGTCCACGGACAGGACGGCCCCTACGCCTGCGGCGAGGGCGGCCTCCTGCTCCACCGGGGAGACGACGGCTGGCGCGTCCTCCTGGAACGCGGCCCCAACGTCTCTGAGAACACCCTCCGGGCCATCGGCGCGACCGACGACGGCTGTCGACTCTGGTTCGCCGGCGATAGCGGTGCGCTCGGCTACTACGACGTGGCGGACGGCCACCTCAGCGACTACACCGCACCGATGGAGAAGACCAGCACCTGGGAGGCGACCGCCGTCACCGGGAAGACCGGCGAGGAACGCGTTCGCGTCGCGAACGGCTCCGGCGAGGTCCTCGACTGCGTCGTCGAGGACGGCTGTCCGACGTGGGGTGCGGTGGTCGAACCCGGCGGCGGGTCGACGCTCGCCGGCCTGACCGCCGGCCCCGACGGGTTCTACGCCGTCGACACCAGCGGCGGGGCCTACCTCGAGCCCCGGCCCGACGACTCGAACGAAAATGAGTCGCCGAGAAGCGACCCCAGGAACGGTACGCCGGCGGATACGGAACCGACGGATACCTCGCCGGAGGAGTGGCAGCGGATCGGCGTCCGCAACGCACAGGTCAACTTCCAGGACGTCTGGGCCGACGAGGCGTCCGTCTTCATCGCCGGTGCCGACGGGATCGCCTACCGGTACGATCCTCACTGTGAGAACTGGACCCCGATGTTCGTCGGGCAGGGGGACCTGCAATCGATCCGGTCGACCGGTTCCGAGGCGATCGCGGTCGCGAGCGGCGGCCGACTCTACGAGCGCGACGAGAGCGTCCGCTGGCTCGCACACGACGTTCCCACCGAACAGTCGCTGCTCGGTCTCGCGCTCGCCCGCTCGAGCGACGACGTCGACGCCGGACTGGCGACCGCTCCCGTCGACGTCGCGGTCGGGGCCGGCGGCGTCATCCTCGAACGCGAGCGACGATCGGGTTCGAGCGAGCGCAACGGGAGTCGGTGACGACTAACGCGCGTCCTCGAGTTCCTCGAGCGCCGCCGGGTTCTCGATGCTGCTCATATCGCCTAAATCCTCGCCGACGTAGGTCGCCTGAATGGCCCGGCGGATGATCTTGCCCGACTGCGTCTTGGGGAACTCGTCGACGAACAGCACCTCGCGCGGGCGGAACGGCTTTCCTAACTCGTCGCCGACCTGTGCACGCAGTTCCTCGCGGAGGTCGTCCGTTTCGTCGTGACCGGCCTCGAGGACGACGTAGGTGACGACGGCGGTGCCGGTGGTGTCGTCGGGCGCGCCGATGGCGGCGGCCTGGTTGACCGCGTCGTGGTCGATGAGCGCGCCTTCGACCTCCGCGGGACCGACCTTGCGGCCGGCCACGTTTAACGTGTCGTCGGCCCGGCCGTGGAGGAACCAGAAGCCGTCCTCGTCCTTCTGGGCCCAGTCGCCGTGGTTCCACATGTCCTCGAAGGTCGACCAGTACTCGTTCAGATAGCGCTCGTCGCCCGACCACAGCGACTTGGTCATCGATGGACAGGAGTCGCGGGCGACGAGATAGCCGCGCTCGTTGTCCTCTTTGATCGACTCGCCCTCGCGGTCGACGATATCGATGTTCATCCCGAGCCCCGGACCGCCGAGCGTGCAGGGTTTCAGCGGCTGGGTCGGCATCGGCATCAGGAAGCAGCCACAGATTTCGGTGCCCCCGGAGATGTTGATGATCGGGGCATCGCCGCCGCCGACGTTCTCGTAGAACCAGTGCCAGGACTCGGGGTCCCAGGGTTCGCCCGTCGACCCCAGGATCCGGAGCGAGGAGAGGTCGTGGCCGGAGAGCCACTCATCCCCGTGCTTGCGAAGCGCCCGAATAGCGGTCGGCGAGATACCGAACTGGGTGAGCTTGTGGCGGTCGATCATCTCCCAGAAGCGGTCGGGGTCGGGGTAGTCCGGCGCGCCCTCGTACATGAAGACGGTGCCGCCGAAGGTGTGGGTGCCGATGAGCGTCCACGGACCCATCATCCAGCCGATGTCGGAGACCCAGAAGAACCGGTCGGACGGTTTGAGATCCATCCCGAAGTGGACCTCCTTCGGACACTGGACCTGTACGCCGGCGTGAGTGTGGACGATCCCCTTCGGCTGCCCCGTCGTCCCCGACGAGTAGAGGAGCATCGACTCCTGGCTCGAGGACAGCGACTTCGTCTCGTACTCGTCGTCCCGCGTCTCGACGGCGTCGGCCCACCACTCGTCGCGGTCGTCGTCCCACGGGATCTCGTGCTCGCTGGCCCGGTCGCTCGAGCCGAGCCGATCGAAGACGATCGTCGATTCGACGTGTCCCGCTTCCTCGATCGCCTCGTCGGCCGCGGACTTGAGGAAGACCGGATCGCCGCGCCGATAGAAGCCGTCGCCGGTAAAGAGCACGGACGGCTCGGAGTCGGCGATCCGCGTCGCGGCCGCATCGACGCCGAAGCCCGAGAAGATCGGGACCGCGATCGCGCCGACTTTGAAACAGCCGTAGAGGATCGAGACGACCTCGGGAACCATCGGCATGTAGAGCCCGACGGTATCGCCCGTCTCGATACCGCGCTCCTCGAGGGCGTTGGCCACCTGATTCGCTCCCCGGTGGAGTTCGTGGTAGGTGACTTCCCGGACCTCGCCGTGTTCGCCCTCCCAGATGGTCGCGACCTTGTTGCGGCGTTCCTCGCCGAGTTCGGCGTGGCGGTCGACGACGTTGTGAGCGACGTTGAGTTCGCCGCCGGGGTACCAGTCCGTGAACTGCGGCCCCTCGCTGTCGTCTCTCACCTCGTCGTACTCCTCGTAGAACTCGATGCCGAGGTAGTCGACCAGTTCGTCCCAGAACCAGTCGACGCCGCTTTCCGGTTCGTCCTCGAGTTCGGTCGTCGTCCGTTCGATGAGGTCGTCGTAGTCCTCGATCCTGTACTCCTGCATGAAGTCGTAGATATTCGTGGACTCGACGAACTCCCGACCGGGCTCGTGGACGATCTCGTCGATGTCCTCGAGGCTGGGGCTGGTGTTTCCTGACATCGTTACTCGTAGGTTAGCGTCATGCCACCATCAAACAACAGGTCGCCACCGTCGAGGTGTCGGCCGAGATCGGAGAAGCCGAGCAGGTAGAGGTTGGCGACGTCGATCGGTTCCATCATCTCCTTGACGCGGGACTGGCCGAGCATCACGTCCTCGATCACCTCGTCGACGCTGATGCCGCGCTGTTCGGCGGTGTCCTCGAGCTGGGCCGTTACCAGCGGCGTCTTCACGTAACCGGTGCTGATCGAGAACGCCCGAATCTGCCCGTCGCCCTCGGCGGCGATCGACTGGGTCAGCCCGCGCAGGCCGAACTTCGAGACGTTGTAGGCGACCTTGTCGCTCGTGACGTAGTGGCCGTGGACCGAGGCCATGTTGCCGACACAGCCCGTCCCGTCTTCGGTCTCCCGGAAGTGCGGAATACAGAGTTTCGAAAGGTACAGCGGCGCTCGGAGCATGATCCGGTGCATCCGGTCGTAGGTCTCCATCGGGAACTCGTCGATCGGATCGATGTGTTGCATCCCCGCGACGTTCGCGAGATACTTGATATCGCCCAACTCGGCTGCCTCCTCGACCACCCGCTCGAGATCGTCATCGTCGGTCAGATTGCCGGGAACCGGTTCGATCGTCCCCTCGAGGCCGAGTTCCTCGCCGCGGTCGACGGTCCCCGCGAGGCCGTCCTCGTCGATGTCGGTGGCCGCGACGGTCAGCCCGTTGCCGGCGGCGGCTAGCGCGGTCGCTCGGCCGATGCCGGAGGCTGCGCCCGTCACGAGACAGACGTTACGGTCGGTAAACGAGTCATCGGGGAACGGATAGATGTCGTCGCGTGCCACCGTCGGTGGCGTAACGTTATTCTGAGACATTTTTCTCCAGCTAGTCGTTCGGTAGAGACGCCCTAAAACGTCGCTATTAACATATAAACTTCGACATCTACCCCGACCGAACAGAGCGCGAGCGAGCGGCTGTGCGTCAGTTTCGCCGATCGTGACAAATAGTCAACCGTCGAGTATGCACCCCTATTCTGACCATGTATAATAACAACTATTAATACATTGTATGGCAGTGGTTCTCTCAGTAGCGATGATCGACCTCGATATCGATATGCGGCAGTACGATTGTCCCTTTATCGATACGACCGACGACGTCGATATCGCGTTCTCTGCCGTCCAGTGGCAGCTCGATACCGGCGCCGAAAAGCTCGAGACGAGGCTCATCGCCAGAGCGGATTCGAGAGGGGCGCTCGACGATGGTCTGCGGGTCCTTCGGGAGCATCCCAACATGCGGGACTGTTACATCCTCTCGAAGCGAGACGAGGTCGCCCAGATCGGGACGAAAATCGAGCAGACGAACGCGATGCGGTCGATCCAGCGGAACGGCGGCTACATCACTGGTCCGTTCCAAATCGAAAACGGCCGCGAACGGTGGCACGTCGGCTTCGACGAGGACGAAGACGAGGATCACGCCCTCGCGGAACTCGAGCGACACAACGATTTCAGCGTCGAGGACCGCGACCAGTTCGGCCCGTCGACGCTGTTCGACCTCCTCGAGAACTCCGAGAGCGCGATGCGCCTGCTCGAGGGCTGTCGGTCGCTGACCGAAACCGAACGGAAAACGTTCGAAGTCGCCTCTCGACGAGGCTACTACGAGACGCCGCGAGGGACGACGCTCGACGAGCTCGCGGACCACTTCGGCGTCTCGAAGACGGCCGTCTCGATGAATCTGCGTCGAACCGAGCGAAAGGTCCTGCAAGCGGCGCTGGGCGCGCTCGAGCGGATGGACGAGCGCGAAGCGCTGTAGGTCCATCGGAACGATCGGACGAGTGACTAATTCTGGAGAATCGGTTGGGATCGACGTCCGCTACCGAAACCGAATCGATCGGTGAGGACGACTACTCGCCGCCGCCCTGCATGAGGAGTTGAATCTCCTCGTCCGACGAGAGGGCTTCGGGATCGCCGCTATCGACGATCTCGCCGCGCTCGATCACGTACATCCGATCGACGATCTCCGGGACGTGACTCGCGTTCGACTCGGCGATCAGCACCGAGATGTCCCGGTCGATGATCTCGCGAATGTAGGATTTGACGTTCTCGACGACCACCGGAGCCAGTCCCTCGAGCGGTTCGTCGAGGATGAGCAGATCGGGTTGGAGCGCGAGCGCCCGACCGATCGCGGTCATCTTCCCCTGACCGCCGCTCAGGTTCTGCACCTCGGCGTCGCGGCGGTGTTCGAGTTCGTCGAAGAGATCGAAGATGTCCTCCACGACGGCGTCCTCGTCTTCGACACCGCGTGCGTCCCCGGCGGTCCAGATCGGGAGCCGGAAGTTCTCCTCGACGGTCATCCCGGTGAAGAGGTCGCGATTTTCCGGCTGGTACCCGATTCCGCGTCTGGGGATCAGTTCGGGACGCATATCGAGCAGTTCCTCGCCGTTCAGTCTGATCGAACCGGCCGCGACCGGCGTCAGCCCCATGATCGATCGGAACGTCGACGTCTTCCCGGCACCGTTGCGGCCGACGAGCGCGACGGCCTCGCCCTCGTTGACCTCGAGATCGATCCCGTGGGTGACTTCGAACCCCTCGACGGTCGCCGAGAGGTTCGATACCTCGAGCAGCGTCTCCGATGCGCCGGTGTCGGCGTCGGTATCAGTGTCGGTGCCGATCGTGCTCATTCGTCCACCCCCAGCAGGACTCGCCGGAGTTCGGAATCGGTCTCGAGCAGCGAGGGATCGCCCTCGCGGAAGACGCCGCCCTCGTGGAGGACGACGAGCCGATCCGCGTACTCTTTGACCAGATCCATGTCGTGCTCGATCGTTACCGTCGTCACGCCGTCGGCCTCGCTGGCCTCGACGATGGTCTCGATGACGTACTCCTTTTCGCGGGTCGCGACGCCGGCGGTGGGTTCGTCGAGCAGCAGGTACGTCGGATCGAGTCCGAACGACATCGCTACGTCCAGCAGTTTCCGGTCGCCGTGTGGCAGCGTCTCGGCCACCTCGTGCTGGACGCCCGTCAGGCGGAACTGCTCGAGGAGATCGTCGATTTCGCGTTCGACGTCCTCGTGACCGTCGTCGACGGAGCGCATGCTCAGCGTCTTGCCGTGTCGAGAGAGGACCGCGATACGAAGGTTCTCGCGGACGGTCATCTCCTCGAAGACGTGGACGATCTGGAAGCTCCTGACCAGTCCCGCCTCGACGCGGTCCTCGGGGGCCATCTCCGTGATGTCCTCCTCGACGCTCGAGCCGTTCTCTCGCCGGTGGACGACGACCGACCCCCGATCGGGCTCGAGTAGTCCGGTCAACAGGTTGATGAGCGTCGTCTTGCCGGCCCCGTTCGGGCCGACGATGAACACCATCTCGCCGTCGGTCTCGCCGAATCGAAGCGAGACGTCGTCCGTTGCGCGCAGTTCGCCGAATTCCTTGCGAAGATTTCGTGCTTCGAGCATCTCAGTTCACCCCGAAAACGATGATTCGAACGGTGGTCACGGCACGCGTCACGCCCCGGCGGAGCGAAGAACCGATCGTCGTGACGTCCTCCCGGAGCAGCCCGGGATCGCGGCGCCGTCGCGCTACTCCAGTGCCGACTTTCGGGATCGATCCGAGGATCCCCTCCGGCAGGAAGAGCACGACTGCGAGCAACAACAGTCCGGTCAGTGCGTTGTAATACTCCACGTAGAACGGGGCCTGAACGAGCATGTAGACGAGCACGACCCCGCCGACGACGGGGCCGACGAGCGTTCCGAATCCGCCGAGAATCGCCATGAACAGGATCTCCCCGGACACGAACGCGTAGAGGGTCGGGTCCGGACTGACGTGCAACTGCAGGAGCGCGAACAGTCCGCCGGCGAGTCCGCCGTAGATACCCGAGATCACGAACGCGACCCAGACGTACTTTTCGACCGGGATGCCGACGAACCTGGCTCGCGTGCGGTTCTGTCCGATCGCGTCCAGCGCCCGGCCGAACGGCGAGTTGACGAGCTTCCACATCACGAGCAGCGAGACGACGAGCACGACCACCGTGAAGTAGTACAGGATCAGGTCGTACCCCGCTGACGTCCACTGGAGGCCGAACAGCGTCGGCGGGTTCAGCCCGTCGGGACGGACGCTGAGCCCGTCGCTGAAGTTGAAGTAGCCGCTCTGCAGGACGAACGCGTACAGCACTTGATTGAACGCGAGCGTCAGCAGCGCGAAGTAGATATCGAGGTAGCCGGCCACGAAGTAGCCGATCAGTACCGAGACCGTCGTCGCCGCGAGAACGCCCCCGAGGAGCAAGAGGAGCCCGCTCGAGACGTCGAAGTGCGACGCCAGCACGGCGGCGCCGTAGGCACCGACGCCGAAGAACGCCGCGTGGCCGAACGAGACGAGTTCGGTGTGACGCAGCAGCAGGTTCAGTCCGACCGCCGCGAGGCCGAACAGGATCCCGCGGTGAATCGCCTGGAACGAGAGGCTGGTCAATCGCGTGATGTCCGGGACCGCGAAGAGGACCACGAGCCCGACGACCGCGAGGATCGACTGGCTCTTCGTCAGTTCCATGCCCTCCGAGAGGCGCACGCGGGTTTCACCGTCCCGCTCGACGAAGAATCGGCTCACTGGATCTCACCCCACGTTCCGTACAGGCCCTCGGGCCTGACCAGCAGGACGAGCACCATCAGGAGGAACGGCACCGCCAACTCGAGTGGCGGGTAGTACGACGTCACGACGCTTCTGGAGACGCCGACCAGAAGCGCGCCGACGAACGCCCCCTTCAGGCTCCCGAGCCCGCCGATAACGATCACGACGAACGAGAGCACCAGCCATTTGAGTCCCATCCCGAGAACCGCGCTTCCCGGGCCGATACTGACCATCGCGCCGCCGAAGCCGGCGAAGAACGCGCCGATGGCGAACACGAGCGTGAACATGCGGTCCGTGCTGACGCCGATCGCCGTCGACATCTCCCGGTTGATGGCGGTCGCCCGCACGATGCGCCCGGTCTTCGTCCGATCGAAGAACCAGACGAGCCAGGCGAAGACCGCGAGGCCGACCAGAATGACGAGGATATTGTACGAGGGGTAGCTGAAGCCGACGAGTTCCGTGGTCGGGATCTCGTTGATGCCGCTGTAGACCCCCAGATCGACCGGGGACGGCCCCCAGACGAACTTCATCACGTCGGTGAGGACCAGCAGCAGTCCGTACGTCAGCAGGAGCTGGTAGACCTCGTCTCGGTCGTAGATCGGTCTGATGAACGCCGCCTCGAGCGCGCCGCCGACCGGCAGCAACACGGCGGCGGCCGCGAGCGAGCCGGCGAGGACGACGAGGCCGAAGATAATCGCGGTCACTGGGCCGGTCGGAGCCGCGACTTGCCCCGCGAAGAAGCCGACGACGCTGAACGCGCTGAACGCGCCCAGCGCGTACAGTTCGCCGTGGGCGAGGTTGAGGATCCCGAGCACGCCGAAGATGATCGTCATCCCCGACGCGATCATGAACAGGATCGAGCCGGAGTAGAGCCCGTTGAGTACGTGTTCGAGCATGATTAGATGGGGTTTCGCACGTCGCTCACCAGCTACCGATCCAGTCGGCGGAAATCTCGCCCGGTGGCGGCGACACGTTCTTGGCGGCGAAGACGCTCACGTCGGAGAGCGCCGCCGCGTCGTGCTCGTCCGACCAGGTGAGTTCGCCGAAGTGGGCGTTGGAGTAGCCCTGGTGGTCCGCGCCGATGGAGTGGTAGCCGGCCGGCGTGAAGAAGCCGTGATTCTCGAGGATCGTCGCGAGTTCCTCCTGTTCGGGCCAGCGGCCGAGGAGGCGGACGGCTTTCTCGGCGGCCGTCGCCCACGCCGTCACCGCGCCGTAGCCGCTCATGAAGTGAGCCGTCGGCACGACGCCGTACTCGTCTCCTACCTCGGAGACGAGGTCGGCGGCCGGGCTCCACCGGTCGGTCGACGGCTCGCCCCAGTAGAAGTTGCGCGAGCCGGAGTAGATCGGCCCCTCCACGAGGTCGGCGCTCATGTCGTTGGCCGAGCCGTAGAGGACCGTCCCGGCCAGCAGTTCGACGTTGTCGAACATGCCGTTGGCGTGCGCCTGCTCGAGCAGCAGCGTCGCGTCGCCGCCCCAGCAACTCGAGAAGACGACGTCGGGCGCCTGTCCGTTGACCTCGGTGATGTGGGTCGACATATCGCTGGCACCCAGCTCCGGGAAACCGCTGTACACCTGTTCCGCCCCGGTGAGCTTCTCGATCCCCTGCGAGAACAGTTTCATCTCGTCCTGCCCGAACGCGTAGTTGGGGTTGATGCCCGCGTACGTGTCGATGGAGTCCGCACCGAGGACTTCGACCGCCTGCTCGACCGCCGCGAGCGCCTCCATCACGTCGTGGTTCTGGAACCGGAACGAGTAGGTCACGTCCGGGAAGTCCTCCTCGTAGAGCGTCGTCACCGTCCCGTCGGTGGAGACGTTGATGACCTCCTGTGCCTCGATCTCCGGGACCATCTCCGCGTGGCCGCTGCTCGAGATCGGGCCGAAGGTGACGTCTTTCCCCTCGTCGACGAACTGCTGATAGTTCGTGAGATACGCGCCGCCCTCCTCGACGACGTCGAGGTTCATCTGGCGGCCGGCGATTCCGTCGTTCTCGTTAATCCGACGGACCGCGGTCTCGGCGCCGTACTGCGCCTGCTTGCCCAGCACCGCCGGCGCGCCCTCTGTGAACGTCTGCAGCCCCGACTCGATCGGCTCGTCCGGTACGTCGGCGTTTTCCAGGGAGTCGTCGCCGCCCTCGAGCAGTTCCGTACACCCTGCGAGCGCAACCGCGAGCGCCGACCCGCCGACCGTTTTCAGCAGCGTTCGTCGATCGAATCCGTTCGTCTCGTCCAGCTGTTTGCTCGTCATAATTTGTAGACACCTGTCAGTGGCTGTTTTGCCATACAAATGAGACTAAGTAACAAACCAAATAACCGAATGTGTACATGTTAACGGTAGCTGCTACCGAGTCGAACACGGCGTTCGAGGCGCAGCCGGGGAGTCTCGCCGCACGCGACGACGGTCGATCGAAAGTTGGCAGAATAATTAGTCGTGTCTGACGTACGTTTATGTAGCCAGACAGACCCCTAGACGATATGTCGAACAACCGCGTCGAGAAACTCGAATCGACGGTCGCGGAACTCGAGTCGACGGTAGAAGGGCTGACGGACGAGCTGATCGAGGCGAAAGAGCGGATCCGCGTCCTCGAGGCCGAACTCGATGCCGATACGCCGACGCGCGTCCCCGAGCGGCGCAGCGAGGAGACGGGCACGGAGCCCGAGACGGAGACGCCCGAGGCCGAACCCGACGAGGTGGCCGAAGCGGCGGCCGACGCCGACGGCGAGGGAGCGACCGGCGACGAAACGGAAGACTCAGGTAGCGACGACATTATCGTCGCGTAACTGCGGCCGACGCCGCGGAAGGGAGGGACGGGGGCGCGAACGCGCCACCCGGCTTCGCGGCGACGGGCGACTGCGAAACGGAGGACTCGTAACGAGAATGTACATCAAGGCGCTCGTCCTGGATAACTTCAAGAGCTTCGGCCGGAAAACCAAGATCCCGTTCTACGAGGACTTCACGGTCGTCACGGGGCCGAACGGCTCCGGCAAGTCGAACATCATCGACGCCGTCCTCTTCGCGCTCGGGCTCGCTCGAACCCGCGGCATCCGCGCCGAGAAGTTGACCGACCTCATCTACAACCCAGGTCACGAGGACGGCGACACCTCGGCCGGCCCCCGCGAGGCCACTGTCGAGGTCATCCTCGACAACGAAGACGGCACGCTCTCCCGCTCGCAGGTCGTCAACGCGGCGGGCAGCGACGACGTGGGTGACGTCGACGAGATCAGGATCCGACGGCGGGTCAAGGAGACTGAGGACAACTACTATTCGTACTACTACCTGAACGACCGCTCAGTCAACCTCTCTGACATTCAGGATCTGCTCGCACAGGCCGGCGTCACGCCGGAGGGGTACAACGTCGTCATGCAGGGCGACGTCACCGAGATCATCAACATGACTCCCCACGCCCGCCGGGAGATCATCGACGAGATTGCGGGCGTCGCGGAGTTCGACGCCAAGAAGGAGGACGCCTTCGGCGAACTCGAGACGGTTCAGGAACGAATCGACGAGGCCGAACTCCGCATCGAAGAGAAGCGCAACCGGCTCGACCAGCTGGCCGACGAGCGCCGGCAGGCCATGCGCTACCGCCGGCTCCGCCGCGAAAAGGAGGAGTACGAGGGCTACAAGAAGGCCAGCGAACTCGAGGAAAAACGCGACGAACTCGAGTCCCTCGAGTCGACGGTCGACGACCGGGAAGACGAACTCCGGGAACTCCAGCGCGAACTCGACGAGCGCGAAGGGAAAGTCGTCCGCCTCCGGGAGGATCTCGAGGATTTAAACGCCGAAATCGAGCGCAAGGGCGAGGACGAACAGCTCCGGATCAAAAGCGAGATCGAGGAGATCAAAGGTGACATTTCGCGGCTCGAGGACAAGATCGAGGCCAGCGAGGAAGCGATCGAGGAGGCCGAGTCCAAGCGCCGCGAGGCGTTCGTCCAGATCGACCGCAAGCAGGAGACGATCGACGAGCTCGAGAGCGAGATGCGCGAGCACAAACTCGAGAAGGCCTCGATCAAGAGCGAGATTCAGGAACGCGAAGCCGAGCGCGACGAGCTCGAGGCGGAGATCGAGGCCGTCGACACCGAGTACGACGAACTCAAGAGCGAGCTCGCCGAGCGCAAGGACGAACTCGAGGAGGCGAAAACCGAGAAGAACGACCTCCAGCGCGAGCAAGACCGCCTGCTCGACGAGGCCCGGCGGCGCTCGAACGCCATCAGCGAGAAGGAGACGACGATCGAGGAACGCCGCGAAGAGCTCCCCGAGATCGAGAGCGAGCGCGGCGACCTCGAGCGCGAACTCGAGAAGGCCGAGCGCAATCGCGCGAACATCACGGAGGTCGTCGACGACCTGAAAGGCGAGAAGCGGCGGCTCCAGTCCGACGTCGACGAGTTGGACGACGAGATCCAGGCCAAACAGCAGGAGTACGCCGAGCTCGAGGCCAACGCGGGCGAGAGCGGTGACTCATCGTTCGGTCGCGCGGTGACGACGATCCTCAACTCGGGGATCGACGGCGTCCACGGCGCGGTCGCCCAGCTCGGCACCGTGGCCGGCGAGTACGCGGTCGCCTGCGAGACCGCCGCGGGCGGTCGACTGGCGAACGTGGTCGTCGACGACGACGTGATCGGCCAGCAGTGTATCGAACACCTCAAATCGCGCAACGCGGGCCGCGCGACCTTCCTGCCGCTGACGGACATGAGCCAACGCCGGCTGCCGTCGGCACCCAGCGGACCGGGGATCGTCGACTTCGCGTACAACCTCGTCGACTTCGACGACCAGTACGCCGGCGTCTTCTCCTACGTCCTCGGCGATACGCTGGTCGTCGAGGACATCGAGACCGCCCGCTCGTACATGGGCGACTACCGGATGGTCACCTTAGACGGCGATCTGGTCGAAAAGAGCGGCGCGATGACCGGCGGCTCCGGCGGCGGCTCCCGCTACTCCTTCACCGGCGGCGGCGAAGGCCAACTCGAGCGCGTCGCCAAGCAGATCACCGAACTGCAGGAGGAACGCGAATCCCTCCGCGAGGAACTGCGCGGCGTCGAGGAGCGCCTCGACGACGCCCGCGACCGCAAGAGCGACGCGGCCGACGAGGTGCGCTCGATCGAGTCCGAGATCGAGGGGCTCGACGAGAAACGCGAGCGCATCGAGGCGGAGATCGAGGACCTCGAAGACGACCTCGAGGAACTCCGCGAGGAGCGCGAGTCCGTCGACGAACGGATGAACGAGATCTCCGGCGAGATCGAGTCGAAGACGGCGACGGTCGAAGAGATCGAAGCCGACATCGACGATCTCGAGCGGGAGCTCGCCGATTCGAAGATCCCCGAACTGACCGACCAGATCGAGGAACTCGAGGCCGAGATCGACGAGCGCGAGGACCGCATTCAGGACCTCGACAACAAATTGAACGAACTGAGCCTCGAGAAGGAGTACGCCGAGGACGCCATCGAGGATCTCCACGACGATATCGAAGCCGCACAGAACCGCAAAGCCGAACACGAAGACCGGATCGAAGCGCACGAGGAGCAGATCAGCGGGAAACGCGAGGAACTCGCGGAGAAACGCGAGGCCGTCGAAGAGTTAGAGGAGGAACTCACGGAACTGAAAGCCGAACGGAGCGACCTCAAGGAAGAACTATCGGACGCGCGCACGAAACGCGACCAGCAGCAAGACCGGGTCAACGCAGTCGAGAGCAAGCTCGAGGACGCCCGCGAGCGCGCGAACAGTCTCGAGTGGGAGATCGAGTCACTCGAGAGCGAGGTCGGCGACTACGACCCCGAGGACGTGCCCGACCACGACACCGTCATCGAGATGATCGACCTCCTGCAGGCCGACATGGAGGCCATGGAGCCGGTGAACATGCTCGCGATCGACGAGTACGACGAGGTCAAAAGCGACCTCGAGGAGATCGAGGAGGGCAAGGCGACGCTGGTCGAGGAAGCAGAGGGCATCCGCGACCGAATCGAGCAGTACGAGACCCAGAAGAAACAGACGTTCATGGACTCATACGACGAGATCGCCGCGCAGTTCACGGAAATCTTCGAGAAGCTCTCCGAGGGGACGGGGACGCTCCACTTGGAGAACGAGGACGATCCGTTCGACGGCGGGCTGACGATGAAGGCCCAGCCGGGCGACAAGCCGATTCAGCGGCTGGACGCGATGTCCGGCGGCGAGAAGTCCCTGACCGCGCTGGCCTTTATCTTCGCGATCCAGCGACACAACCCGGCCCCGTTCTACGCGCTGGACGAGGTCGACGCCTTCCTCGACGCCGTCAACGCCGAGCGAATCGGCGAGATGGTCGACGAACTGTCGGAGAAGGCCCAGTTCGTCGTCGTCTCCCACCGGTCGGCGATGCTCGACCGTTCCGAGCGGGCGATCGGCGTCACGATGCAACAAGACAACGTGAGCGCGGTGACCGGCATCGACCTGAGCAGCGGGGAGGTGCCGGCCGATGACTAGGGAGTCGCGCAGCGACTCCGAAACGTCGAGCGGCGAACGAAGCGAGCCGCGGGACGACGAGATTCCGCTGAACATCACCGGTCACGAAGACCGCGAGCGGCCGGGAGAAACGGCTCCCGACGGGGACGAGGACCGCGATTCCGCGAACGAGTCCGGCGACTCGATCCTCGAATTCACCGACATCGAGGCCGACTCCGGGGACGAGACCGGAGACGACGAGGAAGTCGAGCCCGTCGAACTGCTCGTCCAGCTCGCCGAAGATGGCGAGATCGATCCCTGGGATATCGACGTCGTCCGGGTCACCGACAAGTTCCTCGAGGCGATCGAGGACGCCGATCTCCGAACGTCTGGCCGGGCGCTGTTCTACGCGAGCGTCCTCCTGCGGATGAAAAGCGACGAGCTGTTCGCTACCGACGAGCCCGACGAGGAGGAGCTCCCGCCCTGGGAAGCCCCGTTCGCCGACGACGGGGCGATGGACGCCGAGGAAGGCGGCCAGGAGTATCCGCCGGGATACGATCCCATCGAGAACCTCGAGGAGGAGATGGAGCGCCGCCTCGAGCGCAAGCACGCCCGCGGGAAGCCGGAGACGCTCGACGAACTCGTCCGCGAACTCCGGACCGCAGAGCGCGATACCTGGTGGAAGGAGTCGCGAACGTACGACACGAGCGACTCGCCGAAGGGGTACGACCGCGGCGTCCAGGAGCTGAACTACCACTCCGGGGACGACTTCCGGGTGGACGACGAGCCGACCAGCGACGACGTAACCCACACGACTCACGACGAAGACATCGAGTCGGTCATCGACGACGTCGAGGCCGAACTCGAGCGCCACTACGAGCAGGGCCGCGACGAGGTGCTCTACGCCGAGATCGAGGAACTCGGCGGCACGCGCGTGATGACCTATCTCGCGCTGCTCTTTCTGGCACATCGCGGACGGGTCACGCTCGAGCAGGACGAACTGTTCGGCGACCTCTGGGTACAGGAGGTCACGGTGGAGTCCGAGGCGAGCGAAGCGATCGCGGATTGAACTCCTCGCGGCAGTCTCTCGGCGCGGCTCGCTCAGCAGTGTGCCACTCGCGCCACATGGCCAAGAGCACGGCTTCGCGCGATAGCGTGCGAAGCCGTGCGACTCGGGGAAAGGCAGGGCCGAAACAGATCCTGGCGGACTGAAAGGGCGAGGCCGTCTCGGCGAACCCCGACGAAGCGAGCACTGGAGGCCTCGAAGTGGCCGAAGCGCGCAGCGAGTCACGGGAATCGAGACGGTCGAGGGCTTTCGAGGATACCGTAGTCGAAGTGACGGTGTCTCTCCAGACAGATCGACTCGAGCGCCCACAAGCGTTTAGCCCGCACCGGCGAAACGTCGGGTAATGCCCAGACCGGACGACGCGCTCTTTCGCACCCGGGTCGAGGCGTTCGCGCTGCTTCGGAAACTGCTTCCGATCGCCCTGCTGGCAGCAGCGCTGGGCGGGCCGCTGTTCGTCACCGCGCCGGCGACCGCGATGTGGCTCTCGGCGCTCCTCGTCCTGCTGGTCCTCGTCGGTCTCCACCTCGCGAATCGGCTTCCGCTCTATCCGGCCCACACGTTCGGGATCGAGTACCGGTACGAGGAAGAGCCGTTCGACGCCGAGGGCCGCCAGTGCGTCCGCTGCGGAACGCCAGCCGAATCCGGAACGCATCGCCGGTACGCCAAACAGTTCGTCGTGCTCGGCGTGCCGCTGCACACCCTCGAGTGGGGACACAACGACTTCTGTGTCGACTGCGGGCCGCTCGAGGACGGCATCGACACGCGCGACGATCCCACCCCGGAGCCGGAACCGGCGCCGGACCGGACTGCAACGGCGGCCTCGGATCGGACGACGGAATCGGAGGCAGAACCCGACTCCGAGCGGCGATCGACTCCGAGATCGGACGCGCCAGCGGGGGGGGGACAGCGACCCTCACGGATCCCGACACGCCACAACTCGAGGCAGCACGGCGCGTCGAACCCACCGACGAGACGACGGCGATCGAGCTCAAACGCGCCTTCGAGTGATCAGTCCAGATACTCGCCGGCCAGCAGGTCGACGCGCTCGCGGGTCTCCTCGGTGATCGCCTCCGTGGGGGTGTTGATCGTCCCCTCGAGGGCGGACCAGGCCTCGCTCTCGAAATCGTCGGGCATCGTTCTGATCGCGTGTTCGACGACCGCGTTGATGGCGTCCTCGTTGGCCGCGGCGTTTTCGAGGACCTCCTCGAGGGAGACTTCGCTGTCTTCCTTCCAGACGTCGTAGTCGGTGACGCCGGCGACGGTGGCGTAGCTGAGTTCGGCCTCGCGGGCGAGTTTGGCCTCCGGAATCGCGGTCATCCCGACGATGTCCCAGCCCTGTGAGCGGTAGAACTCGCTTTCCGCCTTCGTCGAGAACTGCGGGCCCTCGATGCAGACGTAGGTGCCGTCCTCCTCGACCCCGGTGTCGTCGTCGGTCGCTTCGCGGGCCGATTCGGCCAAGTGAGCGGCCAACGCCGGACAGTACGGCTCCGCGAAGCCCATGTGGACGACCATCCCGTCGCCGAAGAACGTCGGCGAGCGGTGTTTCGTCCGGTCGAATATCTGGTCGGGAACGACCAGCGTTCGCGGGGGCAGGTCCTCGCGCAGACTTCCGACCGCGTTCGTGGCGATGACGCGGTCGACGCCGACCGATTTCAGCGCGTAGAGGTTCGCCCGGTAGGGCGCGTCGCCCGGCGGGTGTCGATGATCTTCGCCGTGGCGCGGGAGGAACGCGACCTCCCGTCCGCCGAGTTCGCCGATCGTGATCGCTTCGCTCGGATCGCCGTAGGGCGTCGAGACCTCCTCTTTGCGCGTGTTCTCGAGCGGCAGCGCCTCGTACATTCCGCTCCCGCCGATGACGCCGATGGTCATGCGGGGAGGTGCGTCGACCAGTCCCCTAAAGCTCCGGTTCTCGGCTCGAGGGAGACGGTGGCCGTCGCTATCACGGCTCAGGAGCGCCCAAGTAGCACCGTCGTGACTGTTCGGGTATGGCAGTGCGCGAGGGATCGGACGGCGGGCTCACCGACGGCCCGCTCGTCCGTCCGATGCTCCGGCTGGCGTGGCCGCTGGTGGTCATCCAGCTCCTGCAGGTCGCCTACAACGTCGGCGACACGTTCTGGCTGGGCGCGCTCTCCCCCGACGCGGTGGGAGCGGTGAGCCTCGCTTTTCCGCTCCTCTTCTTGCTGATCGCGATCGGCGGCGGGTTCACGACGGCCGGCGCGATCCTGATCGCCCAGCACACCGGCGCGAGAAGCGGCGACGCGGGGCTGATCGCCGGCCAGACGCTGTCGTTCGTCTCGCTGGTGGCCGCCGCCCTCGGCGCGCTCGGCTTCGTCGCGACCGGACCGATGCTGGCCGCCCTCCCCGCCGACGCCGAGACGGGTGCCGAGATCATCCCGCTCGCAGCGGGCTATCTCCGGATCTTCTTTCTCGGGCTCCCCTTCCTCTTCGGCTTCTACGTCTTCGTCGCACTCATGCGAGGCTACGGCACCACGCGTGCGCCGATGCGGGTGATGCTCGTCAGCGTCGTGCTCAACCTCGCGCTCGACCCGCTGTTCATCTTCGGCGTCGGTCCGTTCCCCCGCCTCGAGGTCGAGGGAGCCGCCGTCGCGACGCTCATCTCACGGGGGCTCGCGACGCTGATCGGCGTCTATATCCTCTACTACACTGACGTGGGCCCGGACATCCGGGCCGCGCACCTCCGGCCGCGACGGGAGTACGTCGCGAAGATCACGCGGCTGGGAACGCCGTCGGCGCTCGAGCAGTCGATGACGGCCCTGGCGCTGGTCGCGATGACGGCGATGGTCGTGACGTTCCCGCCGGCGGTGGTCGCGGCCTACGGGCTGGGCAACCGGTTGATTTCGCTCGCGTTTCTCCCCGCCCTCGGATTGGGACAGGCGACGGACACGATCGTCGGACAGAACCTGGGTGCGGGCAAGCCGGACCGGGCGGCGAGGGCGGTCCGGCTCGCCGCGGGTGCGATCGCAGCGATCATGTTCTCGGCGGGCGCGGTCGCCGCGCTGTTCCCAGAGCCGTTCGTCTCCGTGTTCGTTACGGCCGACGCGGCGGGGAAGGCGGCGACGATCGACTACGGCGCGACCTACCTCCGCTTCGCCGCGGTCGGCTTCGCATTCATGGGCGTCTTGCAGGTCGTTCAGGGAGCGTTCCGCGGAGCGGGCAACACGAAGACGGCGCTCGCGTTCGCCGTGCTCGGGCTCTGGATCGTCCGCGTGCCCGTCACCTACGCGCTCGTCTTCGTCGCTGACTGGGGGCCGACCGGCGTCTGGACGGGCGTCGTCGTCGGCGATGTCGCGGGCGCCCTCGCGGCCGCCGCGTGGTTCACGCGAGGCACGTGGAAGGGGTCGATTGTCGGCGACAGCAGGGATGGCTCGAGACCGAGCGAGGGAACGGCCGAGGCGACCGAGTCGGAGTCGGTCGCGGAGTAACGGCGGTCGGCGACCGCCGCGAGTGGCAAGTCGAGGTGAACTCCCGCTCAGAGGTTCCGCTCGATCGCCGCTCGAAGCCGACGCTCGAGGTCGGCCTCGTCGCCCGGCTGGAGCGAGACGCGATCGTAGCGCTCGTCGGCGTCGAAGTGTTCGGCCAGCAGGCCGCCGCTGCGATCGACCTCGAGCAGCAGGTCGAAGCCATCACCCTCGGGCAGCGTGACGACCTCGAGTTCGTCGAGGTCGCCCGCGAAGGGACCGGATCGAGGGACGAACTCGAGTTCCTGGACGAAGCGACGGTTCGCGAACAGCGACTCCGTGGCTTCGCACTTGGCCGTTCGAAGCGTGAAGCCGAGCGACTCGAGGGCGTCGAACAGCGACTCGCGGAGCGGATCCGGCTCGATCTCGATTGGATCGCGGTCGTCCGGGTCGACCGCCCAGTCGATGTCGAGGCCGGTGTCGAGCCAGACGTTCGTTCGCCCGTGCGTGACGGGGGTGTGGTACGGGACGTCGATAGTGACTGTGAACGACCGCTCCTCGTCGGGTTCGATCGTGAACGAGTCTGCGAGGTCGTACGTCTCGATCTTCGCGGCTCCGCGGCTCTCGTCGGTCTCGTAGCGCGTCGCCAGCGCGAAGTAGATGCCGTCGACCTCCTGTGTGTCGTTGCCGCCGGTGACGTCGACGCGCGCGTCGACGGATTCGCCCGCCGTGAGGGTGGTCGGGAGGACCGTATCGACCGTCGCCGAACCGATTCCGAGGCTCGAGAGGATTCGCTTCATACGGTGACAGGGGTCACAGCCGTCCCGTAAATACTTTGTCTGATTGACATCGCGCTGATCGACAACGGCGGGCGGACGAGAAGCGATCGACGAGTCGGACGGCGAGCGCTACTCGCCCGCGAGCGCCCACTCGTCGGTCCCGGCCGCCTCGAGCACCTCGCGTCGCTCCATTTCGGCGAGGACTTCGGGGAGTCGGTCGGGCTGGGCGATCTCCATCTCGATGCGCTCGATGCCGTGGTGTTCGGTGAGGAAGTGGCGGATCTCGTCGTCCGTGAACGTCTCCTGATCGGCCTTCTCCATGGCGCTCGAGACGAGATCGATCATGTCCTCGATGAAGTTCCACGGGTAGACGACCCAGGTCCACTCCTCGAGCCGTTCGCCGACGTAGTCGGGCCGGAACTCGCTGGTGTCGAGCAACTGGAGGGTCGCGGTGCGGACCTCGCCGGCGTCGCGGTCGTCGACGTACTCGTAGGCGCGCTTGATCGAGCCGCCGGTGTCGGCGATGTCGTCGATGATGAGGACGTCCTTGTCCTCCACGCTGCCCTCGGGCATCGGATAGCGGACGGTCGGCTCGCCGGACTTCTCGGCGGTGCCGACGTAGTGTTCCATCTTCAGACTCGTCAGGTCGTCCATACCGAGGAAGTCACAGAGACAGCGGCCCGCGAACCAGCCGCCGCGTGCGAGCGCGACGACGACGTCCGGTTCGAACTCGTCGGCGCGTACGTCGTCGGCTACGTCCCGGCACAGGCCGTAAATGTACTCCCAGTTAGTTATCGTGCAGTCGAAATCGTCCGGTAGGTCGGACATCTGATGGCCACCTACACGGTGTCTCGAGCGCGGTCCCCTTAAGTTGGCTGAAACGGTTCACTCGCCCTCGGCGACGGGGCCGAAGCCGGTGTCGCGGGTCACCTGCGTCTGAAGCGCGATGAGGACGAGCGCGAGCGCGACGGCGCCGACCCGGAACATCGTCGCCGGCCACACCATCGCGAAGACGCCCAGCGCGACGTACGCCACGCGCGCACTGTAACTCAGCGGCGACGGAATGCCGAAGGGCTGGGGCGCGCAGTTGAGCCCGTGGGTGATCGCGACCGCACCCAGTAGGACGATCAGTCCCGAACCGGCCGTCGCCAGATCGAAGCCGCCGGTCACGATCTCGGGATTGTAGATGAACGTGAACGGCAGCACGAACAGCGGCAAGCCGAGCTTCAGCGCCTCGAGGGCGGTCTTCCAGAAGTTCGACTCGGCGATGCCGGTCGTCACCACCACCGCGATGGCGATCGGCGGCGTGATCCCCGAGAGGATCGCCGCGTAGAACACGAAGAAGTGCGCGGCGAGGGCGGGGATGGCGAACTCGCCGGTCAGCGTCGGTGCGATCAGCAGGGCGACGATCGTGTACGCCGCCACCGTCGGCATTCCCAGTCCCAGAACGAGACAGACGACCATCGAGAGGATGGCCGTGAACAGCAACACGCCGCCGGCGACGCCCACCAGCGCCAGCGAGAGCTTGCCGGGGAGGCCGGTCGCGTTCAACAGATCGACGATCCCGTTGACCGCCGCGATGATGATCGCGATCGGTGCCAGCGTGACCGCACCGAACTTGAACCCCGAGATCGTGTTCTTCAGCGCGTCGAGCGTGGTTTCGCCCACGCCCTCATCGTCGTCGACGACGCTCAGCACGATGGGGAGCCCGGCACCGGTCAGGACCATCGCCGCGCAGGTGTACAGCGCGGAACTGATGACCGTCCACTGGGCGATCCCCAGCGTGTACAACAACACGGCGAATGGAACGCCGAAGCGGATCGCCTCGATTACCGGGTGATACCCCTCCTCGAGGTCCTCGATACGCTGCTCGAGGTCGACGCCGCCCTCGGGGAGCTGCTTGATCGACATGTAGTGGACGCCGATGGCGACGGAGATGTAGAACACCAGCGCCGGGATGATCCCGGCGATGAGCACGTCGACGTAGCCGATCCCCGGGATGAGCGAGGCCATGACGAACGCGGCCGCGCCCATCACGGGGGGCATGATCTGCCCGCCAGACGAGGCGACCGCCTCGATGCCGCCGGCCGAGTCCGCTTTCATCCCGCTTTCCTTCATCAGCGGAATGGTGAACGAGCCGGTCATCGCCGCGTTGGCCGTCTGCGCCCCGTTGATCGACCCCACGATCAGGCTCGAGATCACCGCCGACTGGGCGACTCCCGATCGGAGAAACTTCGCAGTGCGAAAGGACAGGCGCATGATGAGCTGGAAGGCCCCGTAGCCGCGCATAAGCCCCGCGTACAGCAGGAACAGCGCGACCCAGGCGGCGACGATCTGGGTGATCGAGCCGAAGAAGCCGTCGAACTCCATCGTCAGGACGTTGATGATCTGCCTGATACCGATGCCGCCGTGGCCCAGCAGCCCCGTGATCTGGTTACCGTAGAAGGCGTACAGGATCGAAGCGATCACGACGCCCGCGAAGGCCGCCCCGAACGCCCGGTAGGTCAGATAGAGGACGACGATCGCGAACAGACCGCCGATGGCGTACTCGTAGCCCAGGGCGTAGCCGATCCGCTGGGTCTCGAGCACGTCGTAGTGCAGCCAGACGTAGGCCGGCACGGCGACGCCGATGATCGCACACGCCCACAGCCCGAGGCGCTCGAGCCACTGACCGCGCTCGAGCCCTCTGATTTCGTCGAGGACGTAGATGAGGACGCCGCCGGCGAGGAAGACGGCCCCGTACTTCGCCCGCGGCACCTCCTGGTTGAGCGCGTACAGCAGGACGCGTCCCCAGAAGAGCAGAGCGACGAGGACGACGAGGTTGTTCAGCAGGTGCTCCCGACGGAGATCCAGCGGCGACCAGACGGCCGGTTCGCTCTGGGTCTCGCTCATGGGCGCGCTCTATTCGCCGCCGCGCGTGTAGGCACTCATATCGACGCCTTGCTCCTCGAGGAAGTCGTAGGGGCCCGGATGGACCGGGACGTCCTCGAGGTACAGCGAGGCCATGTTCTCGGGGTCGCTGTGGTCGAGATACGCCGGCTGCCCCTCCTGGATCGACTCGGTGTGTTCGTTGCTGATCCGCGCGAGTTCGTAGCCGACGTCGCGGGAGACGCCGCTGCCGAGCCAGAACTGGAAGTCGGCGCCGTAGACGTCCATCTGGTTGGCGTCGAAGCTCTGCTGTTCCCAGCCGTAGGTATCGATCTCGCTGTGACTCGTCCCGCGGGTGTTGTTCGCGGCTTCGACGAGGCTGTCGGAGAACTCGACGAGCTGGAGGTCGGCGCGGGCGTCGACCTCGGTCGCCCAGCCGGCGAGGTTGGTGAAGCCGGCACCGTAGCCCATCATCGCGTCGATGTTGCCCTCCTCGATGAGGCCGGCCACGTCGCCGGTTCCGGCGTCGACGATCGAGTCGGAGTCCTGGAGTTCGCTCCAGAGCCCGGCGTTCGAGAGCACGGTCTCGGCCTGCTGGCGCAGTCCCCACTGGGGCGGCAGCGGCCAGAAGTTACTGCCGACGAGGTCGTCGCTCGTCTGGACGCCCGATCCCTGCACCGAGAGGATGTGCATGTGCAGCGGCGTGATCGAGAACATCTGGTTCGGGAGCGTGTCCAGCGGTCGCTCCTGGAACGGCGGGAGATCCTCCTGGGCCGAGGCAACGATGAAGTTGCCGGCGGACAGCGCCTGAACGTTCCCTTGTGAGAACTGGCGCAGACTCGGCGGGTCCCCACCGGTCTCCTGGTTCTGCCAGCGAATCTCGCCGGCAGGTTCGGTGTCGCCCGACTGGTTTTTGACGACTCGCTGGAACGAGTTGCTCGCCGCGCCGGTCGTCGTGCTCGCGCTGGGAATGCCGACGCTCAGCGACGTCGCACCACCGTCACCGCCACCACCGCCGAGACAGCCAGCTAACGCACCGATACCGATCCCACTCGCCGCTTTCAGCACCCTCCGCCTGTTACTGGATACCATACAGAGTAACGGCTCGGCCGCGGCAAATGAAACTATTGTAAATTTGTATGAGGTTCAAGGCCATATATTTCCAATGCTAACGACACTGTCATCGGTTCGAGGCTGAGTCGGACGACCCGTCGAGCGCTGTTCGCCAACCGCTATCGGCGACCGAGTGACGCTCGAGCGGGTGCGTTCCACGATACACGGCGCTCGTCGAGAGAGACCGGGCCCGTCTCGAGGTCGGAGATAGCTATTTATGATCCAGTGGTATAACCTAGTTATCGATGGCGCAAACCCAGCTACAGGCCGCTCGAGACGGAACGATCACGGCCGAAATGGAACGCATCGCCGAACGAGAGAACCGCGATCCGGCCTTCGTCCGCGAGCAGGTCGCCGAAGGGCAAGCCGTGATCCCGGCGAACCGCAACCACGACGCGCTCGATCCGATGATCATCGGTCGGGAGTTCGCGACGAAGGTCAACGCCAACATCGGCAACAGCGAAACCACGAGCGACCTCGAGACGGAACTCGAGAAGCTCCACACCGCGGTCCACTACGGCGCGGACACGGTGATGGATCTGGGAACGGGGAGCGATCTGGACGAGATCCGGGAGGCACACGTCGAGCACTCGCCGGTGCCGATCGGGACGGTGCCGCTGTACGAGGCGGTCAAACGGGCGGGTAGTCCCGAGGATATCACGAAAGACCTGCTGCTCGAGGTCGTCGAGAAACAGGCCGAGCAGGGCGTCGACTACATGACGATCCACGCGGGGATCCTCGCCGAGCACCTGCCGCTGACCGACGGCCGAAAGACGGGGATCGTTTCTCGAGGCGGGTCGATCGTGGCGAAGTGGATGGAGGAACACGGCGAACAGAACCCGCTGTATCAGCTCTTTCACGAGATCAGTGAGATATTCGTCGAGCACGACGTGACGTTCAGTCTCGGGGACAGCCTGCGACCGGGCTGTCTGGCAGACGCCTGCGACGAAGCCCAGTACGCCGAACTCGACACGCTGGGCGAACTAACACGGATCGGCTGGGACCACGGCGTTCAGGTGATGGTCGAGGGACCGGGCCACGTCCCGATGCACAAGGTCGCGGAGAACGTCGAGCGCCAGCAGGAGGTCTGCGACGGCGCGCCCTTCTACGTCCTCGGGCCGCTCGTGACCGACGTCGCGCCGGGCTACGATCACATCACGAGCGCCATCGGCGCGGCGATGGCGGCGCAAGCGGGGGCCGCGATGCTGTGTTACGTCACTCCGAAGGAACACCTCGGCCTCCCCGAGGAGGAGGACGTCCGGGACGGCCTCGCGGCCTACCGGATCGCCGCCCACGCCGGCGACGTAGCGAACGAACGGCCCGGCGCACGCGACTGGGACGACGCCCTGTCGGAGGCGCGCTACGACTTCGACTGGCGGGAACAGTTCCGCCTCGCGCTCGACCCCGAGCGCGCCCGGTCGTTCCACGATCAGACCCTTCCCGGAGACAACTACAAGGAAGCGCGATTCTGCTCGATGTGTGGCGCGGAGTTCTGTTCGATGCGGATCGACCAGGATGCGCGGGAAGCCGGCGAGATGGAGTCCCTCGAGGACGACGGGGGAGCCGATCTCGAGAACTCGCCCGCTGCCGAGGTCAACCGGCCGCCCGTGGGCACCCACGCGTCGGGCGAACTGCCGACGATGGCCGACCACGCCGATCCGCTCGAGGAAACGGGCGACGATTGAACGCCGTCCACGACCGTCGGCCGTCGGTGCGTGACGCCGGCCGCCGGCTTCGCATATCAAAGTCGAATACAGTCACAGAGAATCGACCTCGTACTTATCCGACACACCGTGGAGGGTCCGACAACGATGGCACCCCGACGACGGACCGTACTCGCGGCAGTATCGACGGCGACGGCGTCAGCAGTGGCCGGCTGTTCCGACCTGCTCGCAGAACAGACGAGCGACGACGGACCGACCGCCCCCACCGACGTCGCAACGGCGCTGATCGACGACATCGCGAACGAGAACTTCGAGCGGGCCAGTAAGCGGTTCGTCGAGCGCGAACGAGGGAAGCGCGGTGACCCCGCCCGACTCGAGCGGCTCTGGATGGCGTACGGCGCAGTCAGCGGCTCGTTCGCGGAGGTCGTCGACACGGAAACGCGGACCAAATCCAACCGGACGGCAGTCGATCTGACGCTGTCGTTCGAGCGCGGCGACCACGATTTTCGCGTGATCGCCGACGGGAAGTCCCGGCTTCTCGACTGCGGGATCGTCGACGGCTACGTGCGTCCGTCGTACGTCGAACCGAACGCCATCACTGAGCGGGACGTGACGCTCTCGGTTGCGGACTGTTCGCTGCCGGGAACCGTCACGACACCCGAATCCGACTCGGGAAACGCTCCCGGTGTCGTCCTCGTCCACGACGCCGGTGCAGGGACCAGAAACAACGACCGCGGTGGCACGAAAGCGTTCAAAGACCTGGCCGAAGGGCTCACCTCGAAAGGGATCGCGGTCCTGCGTTACGATAAGCGCATCCCGGCCTGCGAGGTCAAACCCGACTCGTATACCCTCGACCGCGTCATCGTCGACGACGCACTCGTCGCCGTCGAACGGCTTCGGAACGTCGAGGGCGTCGCCGCCGACCGGATCGTCGTCGTCGGACACGGTCTCGGCGGCCGGGCGGCACCGCGGATCGCCGCTCGAGACGGGTCGCTCGCCGGGGTCGTCGGGCTGGCCGCGCCGGCCCGGCCGTACCACGACCTGACCCTCGAGCAACTCGAACACAAGGTGTCGGTCGGCTCCCTCGAGTGGGACGATCTGGCGAACATCCACGATCGGTGGACCGGCCAGATCGAGCGCGTTCGGTCGGGCGACTACGAGCCGACGGAGACGCTCCTCGGCTACCCCGGCGCGTTCTGGGACAGCCTGGCGGCGTACGATCACCTCGAAACCGCAGCGGGGCTCGATGTACCGGCGTACTTCCTGCAGGGCGAGCGGGACTTTCAGGTCTCCGTCGCGGACGACCTCGAGCGCTGGCGCTCCGAACTCGGCGAGGGGTCTGACGTCGCGTTCGACACGTACGGCGACCTCGATCACCTGTTCATGCCGGGCGAGGGGGCGTCGGTGGAGTTCGCTTACACCGTTCGGAACAACGTGGCCGAGGGAGTCGTCGACGATCTCGCGAACTGGATCGACGAACTGTGACGGCGTCGGACGACCGCGGGACCGAGGATTGATACGCCGGTCGTCCGATCCACGTCGTATGGAAACGATTCGGGTCGTACAGGTCGACGCCTTCACCGACGAACCGCTGACCGGGAACCCGGCAGGCGTCGTCCCGAACGCGGACGGACTGACGACCGACCAGATGCAGGCGATCGCCGGCGAGATGGCCGTCAGCGAGACGGCGTTTCTGCGCTCGAGCGACGCAGCCGACCGCCGAATTCGCTATTTCACGCCCACCCAGGAGGTCGACCTCTGTGGCCACGCGACGATCGGTAGCTTCGCCCACCTCCGCGACGAGGGCCTCGAGCCCGGAACGACCGCGCTCGAGACGAACGTCGGCGTCCTCGAGATCGAAGTCGAGGAAGACGGCACGGTCTGGATGACACAGGACGAGCCGACGATCCGCGAAGTCGACGTCGACTACGACCGCGTCGCCGATGCCTTGGGCGTCGATCGAGCCGCGCTCGAGGGCGCGAGCGCCGACCTCCCGCTGGCCGTCTCCTCGACCGGCCTGCCGTTCCTGATCGTCCCGATCACGTACCTCTCGGACGTGGGAAGCGCCGAGCCGGATATGCACGCGATCGAGGAGTTGACCGACGCCGTCGACGCGACCGGTGTCTACCTCTTTACGTTCGACGCGCTCGAGGGCAACTCGACGCTCCACGGCCGGATGTTCGCGCCGGGCGCCGGGGTTCCGGAAGATCCCGTCACGGGCACCGCAAGTGGGGCCGTCGGCGCGTACCTCGATCGTTTCGGCGCGTTCGACGGCGATCTGCCCGACGAACTCCGCCTCGAGCAGGGCCACTACGTCGACCGGCCGGGACTGGTCCGCGTTCGACTCGCGGACGGCGTGCAGGTCGGCGGCCGCGGCGTGACCGTTCTCGACGGCTCGATTGCCGTCCCCGAGGCGGACGAAGACGAGATTCTCGAGGCCTAAGTAGGTCAGGCGAGCGGATCGTCGCCGTCACTGCCGGCGTCGGGGTGATTGCCGTCGTCGACCGATCCCGCGTCGCCGTCGTTCCCGGAGCGTTTCGGACTCGAGGGTGCCAGCGGCTCTCGGTCCGACGACGTATTCGACACCGACGCTGACGGCTCGTCCGCTCCGTGCTCGCGCTCGTCGTACGTCAGCTGTCGATCGCCGTCCTCGAGGGCCTCGACCGCCCGGCGCGTCTCTTCGATCTCGGTCTCCAGGTCGGTGAGTCGATCCTCGAGACTGTCGCGCACTTCGCTCGCGACGCGATTGGCGTCGACCTGCCGGCCGGCGGCCCGGCCCGCCGCGCGGGGGAGCGTTACGAACAGCGCGTAGGTCTTCCCGAGTTGCCAGACGACGACGCCGAGGGCGGCAAAGAGCAGGGTAATCACCGGGTTGGCCTGTTCGATCGCCGGGCCGGGGTCGAGGGGGTCAGTAAACAGCGCCGTGATTGCACCGCCGAAGCCGACAACGAGGCCAGCCGCGACCAGCGCCAGGCCGAGCACCAGTGCCCCGACCGCGACTATCCGATACAGAATCGCCCACTTGAGCGGATTTCGAAGGTCCATACCGGCGACAGTCACTGCCACTGTATAACCGCTGTGGACAACCGGTTCCGGAACGATCATTTTAGAACGGACGGGGGCGAGAAGTACCCTGAACTCATGTGAGGCAGTTTCTCGTAGTCGTTTCACTGGCAGATCCGGTCGAGCATCCCGTTCAACTCCGTCGACTGATAGAAACTCATTCGGTCGCGAGTTGCGACTGTGCGCGACCGTTCGCAACCTTCTTTATTCGTTCCAGTGATCACGCAACTAGAGATGGCTGTACTCTGGCTGGACGAGATCAGTGCCGGCGACCTCGAGAAGGTCGGCGGCAAAGGCGCCTCCCTGGGCGAACTCACGGGTGCTGGGCTGCCCGTTCCCCCGGGATTCGTCGTAACCGCCGGGACCTATCGTTCGTTTATCGAAGAGGCCGAAATCGACGAGGAGCTGTTCGCGGCCGTCGACATCGACGTCGACGACTCGGCCGCACTGGCCGACGCGGCCGATCGCGCACAGGAACTCATCCTCGAGACGCCGTTCCCCGACGACCTCCGCGAAGAGATCGTCGCGAGCTACCGCGAGGTCGGCGACGGCGAGGCGTTCGTCGCGGTGCGGTCGTCGGCGACGGCCGAGGACCTGCCCGACGCCTCCTTCGCCGGGCAACAGGAGACGTTCCTCAACGTCACCGAGGAGGACCTGCTCGACCGCGTCCGCGAGTGCTGGGCCTCGCTGTTCACTCAGCGGGCGATCTACTACCGTCAGGAGCAGGGCTTCGACCACTCCGCGGTCAACATCGCGGTCGTCGTCCAGCAGATGGTCGACGCCGAGAAGTCGGGCGTGATGTTCACGAGTCACCCCTCGACGGGCGATCCGACGATGATCATCGAGGCCGCCTGGGGGCTCGGCGAGGCCGTCGTCTCCGGCGCCGTCTCGCCGGACAACTACGTCATCGACCGAAAGGACCGGTCGATGGACGTCACCATCGCCGAGAAGAAGGTGATGCACGAGAAAGACGAGGCGACCGGCCAGACCGTCGAGCGCGACGTGCCAGAGGACAAACGGACCCAGCGGGTCGTCCCCGACGAAGAGATCGACGATCTGATGAAACTCGGCGAGCGCGTCGAGGACCACTACGGCGAGCCCCAGGACGTCGAGTGGGCCATCGTCGACGGCGAGGTCTACATGCTCCAGTCCCGCCCCATCACCACGATCGACGAGGGCAGCGGCGACGCCGCCGAGGCGACCGGCGCCGACGCCTCGAAGGGGCTGACCGACGGCAGCGGCGTTCAGGCGGCCGAAGGCGGCAGCGGCGGCGCATCCGACCGGAGCGGCTCCGGCGACGTGCTCGTCGACGGACTGGGCTCGAGTCCGGGCACGGTCAGCGGCCCGGCGCGGATCGTCACCAAACTCGACGATCTGGCGAAGGTCGGCGAGGGCGACATCATCGTCACCGAGATGACGATGCCCGACATGGTTCCCGCGATGAAACGCGCTTCGGGAATCATCACTGACGAGGGCGGCATGACCAGCCACGCCGCCATCGTCTCGCGCGAACTCGGCGTCCCCGCCATCGTCGGCACGACCAACGCGACGACCGTCCTGGAGGACGGTCAGGTCGTCACGCTCGACGGCGAGAAGGGGTCGGTGCTCGAGGGAGCGACGGTCGAGCCCGACGAGGAAACCGAACCAGTCGAGGAAGTGCGCCCGCAGTCGCCGGTCAAGCCGATGACCGCGACCGAGGTCAAGGTCAACGTCTCCATCCCCGAGGCCGCCGAGCGCGCGGCCGCGACGGGCGCCGACGGCGTCGGCCTCCTTCGCACGGAGCACATGATCCTCTCGCTGAACCAGACGCCCGCCAAGTACATCGACGAAAACGGCGCGGACGCCTACACGCAGGAACTCATCGACGGAATCCGCGGCGTCGCCGACGAGTTCTATCCCCGCCCTGTCCGCGTCCGCACGCTCGACGCGCCGACCGACGAGTTCCGCCAACTCGAGGGTGGTGACGACGAACCGAACGAGCACAATCCGATGCTCGGCTACCGGGGCATCCGGCGCTCGCTCGATCGGCCGGACGTCTTCGCCCACGAACTCGAGGCGTTCCGTCGGCTCTACGAGATGGGCTACGACAACGTCGAGATCATGCTCCCGCTGGTCAACGACGCCGAGGACGTTTATCGCGCGAAGGAACTGATGAAGGAAGCCGGTATCGACCCCGAGAAGCGCAAGTGGGGCGCGATGATCGAGACGCCGGCCGCCGCGCTGTCGGTCGAGGAACTGGCCGAAGCCGGCATCGACTTCGCCTCCTTCGGCACCAACGACCTGACCCAGTACACGCTCGCGGTCGATCGCAACAACGAGAACGTCGCCGACCGCTTCGACGAACTCCACCCCGCCGTGTTGCGGCTGATCGGCGATGTCATCGAGACCTGCCGCGAACACGACGTCGACACGAGCATCTGCGGGCAGGCCGGCTCCAAGCCCGAAATGGTCCAGTTCCTTGCCAAGGAGGGGATCACGTCGATCTCGGCGAACATCGACGCCGTCCGCGACGTCCAGCACGAGGTCAAGCGCGTCGAACAGAAGTTGCTGCTCGACTCGGTGCGCTAACGGCGCGATCTCTGTAGCGCCTATTTCTCCCGCTCGTCACCACGTGTAGGCCTGCCCGGCGGAGAGCAGAAAGACGACTCCGATACCGACCGCGGCGATCGCGATCGCGAGGCCGACGAGCCGCAACGCATCGGTCATCAGCTCCGGATACTCCGGCTGGGGCTCGATGTTCGCGACGAGCACGTAGACGAACGCACCCATCCCGACGGAACACAGCCCGAACACCGCCGTCGCGGCCCAGGTCATGGTTCCGCTGGGGCGGCCGTCCCCGTATACCCTGTGGCCGGGGAAAGGTCCATGACGACGGGCCGCCACTGATGACATATGAGCGACCGTTCGGACGAGGTGACGGCGAGTCGGGACCGGGAAGCCCCTGCGACCGACGATCTCCTCGAGGAGACCGATCGCCTGCTTTCGGAAACCGGTGGTGAATCCGGTGACGCCAAACCGCGTGCCGACGCGACGGCTGCCCCGTCGGAGTCGGTGGACGATACGGGGACGATCAGGTCGGACGCCGAACGCGATACCAGTGCCGAAGCCGATAGCGGCTCGTCGCGGTTCGCGCCATCGTCGTTGCTCTCCCCGCTTACGTCGCGGCTCTCGCTCGGGCGGTACTTCTCGCCGAAGGCGTTCCTCGCGCTCGTTCTCGTCGTCGGTGCCGGCCTGCTGGCCGGCGCGACCGTACTGCCGATCGCCGGCCGCGTGATCGGGATGTTCGCCGTTACCTTTCTCGTGGGTCTTGTCACGTCGAAACGCCGCTATCTCGAGGTGAGCGCCGCCGGCGTCTCGGTCGGTGTCGTCTCAGCGTTGCTCACCCACGCCGTGCTCATCGCGGCCGCCGACTCGGCCGGGGCGCTGGTCGCGGTCGGTGGAGCCGTCGGACTGCTCGCTTCGGTCGTGGGCTACTACTTCGGTCGCGACCTCCGCGACGGACTCACGACGGACATTAGCTAATTCAGCCGTTCGGCGTCAGTTCCCAGCCGCGTTCTGTCCGGCGAACCACGCCGTTGTCGGCCATCACCTCGAGCAACTCGGCGACGACTTCTCGCGGGGCCTCGATGTCGTCGCTGAGTTCGTCGACTGATTTCGGCTCCGAACGGACGCTCGCGAGGAGATCGGCGTAGATCCGGCTTTCGGGTCCCGCGCCCACGTTTTCGGAGATTTCATCGAGGACGTCACAGAGCCGCCCCTGGACCCACCGCTGGGCCAGTGAGAGTTCGTTCTCGAGCTGTTCTAAGTCTTCGAGGGCCGCGAGCATGTCGTCCAGATCGTCGGACTCGTCCCACGCGACGTCGAGCGTCAGGTGCCGACAGGACGTGATATCGAAGCTGCTGTTGGCCGGGTATGCGCTCTTGCTCGCGAAGCCGTACGGCGAGACGTTGACCTCGAGCCGGACGTTTCGAGCGATATGAAAGTATTTCCGGCGCTGATCGTCGACGCGGCTCTCGATCAAGCCCGCCTCCTCGAGTTTTCGCAGGTGCTCGATAACCGCCTTGGGACTCACGCCGAGGTATTCGGAGATTTCGGTGACGTAACAGGGTTTGCGAGCGAGCAGCCGAAGGATTCGCCTCCTGTTTTCGTTGCCAAGTAGATCCAACAACGCGGCGGAGTCCATCGACGTGAGGTTAGTGACCGGCGCTGAAAAGCGTGTCTGCTCGCCGGACTCGAGGTGAGAAGTGGTCGATGCAGTCCGTAACCGCGCTAGTTACCGTTCTGCCCGTTTCCCGAGTCGCCACTTCCCGGGTTACCGTTTCCCGAGTCACCACTTCCCCGATTACTGTCCCCCGAGTCGCCACTTCCCCGATTACTGTCCCCCGAGTTGCCGTTCTGCCCGTTTCCCGGCGTCTCGCTCGAGGGACCGCCGTTCTCCGGCGGCCCTGCGCCGGCGGGCGGACCCCCGCCTTTGGAGAGGCCGCGAACGAGCGCCGCGACGCCCGGGCCGGCCTCCGCAGTGGCGTTCTCCCGCATCGCTGCCGCGGCTCCGCGAAGCTCCGCGAGGCGATCCTCGTCGACGCCGACCTCGGCGGCACGGCGTTCGGTTCGATCGATCGACCGCTCGAGGCTGGCGATCTCGACCGTCAGCTTCGCCATTCGAGAGCGGTACGTCCCCTGCGAGAGTTTCTCGCTTTGATTCTGGAGTTCGGCGCGTTCGGTCTGCAGCGCGTCTAACTGCGCCTCGAGCGCTGCCGTTCGGTCGCTAACGACCGCGGCTCGGCTCTCGTTGTCCGCCGTTTCGTAGGCGGCCTCGAACATGCCGGTCTCGACTGCGCTCTTGGTATCGGCTGCGCTCGCTTGCATCAGCGTCCCGACGGACGCGTTCGTCGTCGCCGTCTCGGATTGGCCGGTATCAGCCGCGGTGAACGGGCTCACCACCGCGCCGCTTGCGAGCGGCGCGACCGTGAGGCCGACGACGGCAAGGGCCACGAGGAAGGCGACCGACCGAGTGGTGGTCATTACGTTAGTTGTCCTCCCGAATATACTAAAAAGACGGACCTTCGTTCGTACCGTTCAATCGTCTCAGGCAGGTTCTGAAATCCGTTTCGAGCGTTCAAGCGGGTCGCAGTATCCGTCACGGCGGGTCGTAGATCCGGGAAATCGACCCGGTCTGGAACCGATCGTTCGAACCGTTTGGGTCGGTTTTTGACTCGTCAATCGCGACCTACGCGCGGCCGACGCGTGAGGATTCGGTCGAGAAATCGAACGACGATCCCGCGAACTCCGCTCAACGACGCCGCAATGGCTCGGTGATCGGTCTGATAGCACGACGATTTAAACCCATCTGCAAACAGTTATGTCCGTCCGCCCCATGACACTAGTTAGCATGTTCGAGGTCTTTTCCCGAAGTTACTATCTCGGACGTCTCTACGTGACCCCGACCGACGGGGACCGCGCACTCATGCACGACGCGCAACACGAACGCATCAACGAGGAAGTGTACGCGACCGGTGACGGTCTCGAGCGCTTGGATACCCCGCTGGTCATGAAACTCGAGTCCCAGCACTTCCCCGTCCACGGCGCGGCGGACGTCCCGACGAATACGCTCGCGCTGCCCGAATCGATGCTCGACGGAACCGAGATCAGAAACCCGCCATCGCTTCGAGAAGTATTCCTCGCCCGACGCGAGCGGGCGCGACAGTTACTCGCGTTCGCCGGCGGCTGGCGAGCCGAGGGCCCCGGATCGCCCGACGACGATCTGCCAAGTGCCGGAACCTAGAAGTAGGCTCGCTTCCCGTGTTCGGGCGGATGCTCGACGAGTTGCTCGGCCGCGCATCGCTCAAAGAGCGAATCGACGAACTCGAGGACGAAAACGACCGGTTGCGCGATCGCTACGAAGCCGAATCCGAGCGCCGGGCCGAAGCCGCCACCGCACGGCAGGACGCCGAGGAACGAGTCAACCGGCTCGAGGACCGCATCGCCCAGCTCGAAGGCGAACTCGAGCGCGTCGACGAAGACGACGCTGGGCTCGCCGTCCGTCGTCGCGACCACCTTCGCGGCGGCCGTCTCGAGGCGGTCCTCGATCGCCTCGAGTCGTTCCGGACGGGAGCCGAAGGCGCACTGACGGTCAGCGTCGGCGACGACGGGCTGACTGACGCGACTCGGAGAGAACTGGCCGACGCTCTCGGCGACCGGACCGCGCTCGTCGACGACGCCGCGCCCTGTCTCTGCTGTGTCGACGATGCCGGGCTGATCGCGGTGACTCTCGAACCGCCGGTCCGCCCCGATCTCTCGGCGACGTGGGACGATCGATTTACCCTCGAGCGCGAGTGGTTCCAACCGACCGGCTGCCACGCCGTCGCACTGGTCCGAACGGACCTGTTCGCGCTCGGCGTCTACGAGGACGACGAGCGCGTCGACTACCGCGGTTTCGAGAGCGACGTCAAGGGAAGTCACTCGAAGGGCGGCTTCTCGCAGGCCCGATTCGAGCGGATCCGCGACGGCCAGATCGACGACCACCTCGAGCGCTGCCGGGAGGCCCTCGCCGCGTACGAACGCGGCGCCGACCGCGCCGAGACGCCGCTCTACCTCGTCGGACAGCGCGGCGTCGTCGACGCGCTCGGCGAAGAGTCGGCTCTCGCGCCGGCCGCGACGGCCGCCGTGGACGCGACCGGGGACCCGAAGCCGGCGCTCGAGAACGCGGTTCGCTCCTTCTGGACGACGGACCTGCGAGTGCTCTGACGCGGGTGCGGGTCCGTCAGTAGCCGTCGCCGTCGGCAAAACAGCGCCCGCACCGGTTCGCGTCGGTGTCGCTGACCGCCCGTTCGACGGGCATCAGTCGGAGGTGCTCGTGCGCGACGTGGGAAGTCGCCCCACAACTCGTCTGGAAGTCCGACCGACCGGCTTCGTACTTGTGGATCTTGTTGGTCGTCTCGTTCAGGACCCCATTCATGGTACCGGTTGACACGGCCGACGTACATAAGTGCACTGCCTGTTTATCGGCCGCGACCGAACGGTTCCACACCGGGAGACCGTTCGTCAGCGCGAAACCGATCGGCGTCGCGAAACCGAACCGAAAACGGCCGTTACTCGGACCGAAACAGTAGCCTCGCGGGCGGCGATTCGGCCGCGGCCGAGACCGTTCCGACACGTTTCGGTTCGCGAAGACGAATCTTCGATCGAGTGCGCCCGAGTTCGAACCCGTCACGTGCGAACCGAGCGACGACGAACACTCGTTTTTCGCGTCGACACCGCTTTCTCACCGCGAGTCGCGGAGCGTCGCAATCTCGCCGTCCGCAGTCGCTGCCGATGGCTCCGCGCGGGACGTCACGGCGCGGTCGCCACCCGAGATCGCCTCGAGCGAGGCGACGAGGATCGCCCCGATACCGACGAGTCCACCGGCGGTCGCGAAGGCGACGGCGTAGCCGAACGTCGCGGCCCAGCCCCCCAGGGCGCCGCCGAGGGCACCGCCGATCGCGCCCAGCGCAACGTAGGCTCCCAGCGCCTCGCCCCGTGCGCTCGGCGGTGCGAGCCGGGTAACGATCGCGGTCCCGACGACGGCGATTCCGGCCCACGTGATCCCGAGGGCCGCGAGGAGGAGTCCGACGGTACCGACGGCGACGGCGAGCCCCGCTCCCGCGACGACGACGATCGACGGGAACAGCACCGCTCGAGCGGCCAGCGCGCCCGACTGCAGGTATCGAACGTCGTACCGCGCAGACAGTCGACCGGCAGCGCCGTAACAGGCCGCAGAGCCGAGGCTCGAGGCCAGATAGCACGCGAACACCAGACTCGAGTCGAAGCTCAGTTCGGTGAGATACAGCGGCAGCGGTGCCCAGAAGGCCGCCGAACCCGTGAAGAAGAACGCTCCGGCGACGAAGTACGCGGCTACCGTGCGGTCGGTTCGGGCCACGAGCCGCCGCGGGTCGATTCCCCACGTCGTCCAGTAGAGGCGGGTCGGCGAGAGAGCGAACGTCGCCCCCTTGACGCCGCGACTCGAGGTCGCGAGGAGCCGGCCGATCCGTCGAGCGGCGCGCTCGTCGATGACGTGGTCGGCGGGCGTGGGTCGGGGGAGCGTTCGCGCGGCGAGGAGCGCGCTCGCCCCGGCACACGCCGCGAGCAGCCAGCACAGCGATCGCGTGACCGCACCGGCGGCGAGCAGTCGGCCGCCGACGAGCGGCCAGACCGTCCCGAGGACGAACCCGCCGGCCCAGCCGTAGCCCTGGTACGCGTTCACCAGCCCGATCCGCTCGCTCCACTGCGATTCAGGCGCGTCGTCGACGACGATCATCGTCAGGACCGGACCGACCGACGAGACGAGCAGCCAGAGCACTGCGTTGGCGACCATAACGACCGTGATGGACGTCAGGAACGGAATCGCGGCCATCGAGGCGGCGACGCCGACCAGCGTCGCGAGCACCAGTACTCGTCGATGATCGACCCGGTTCGCCAGCCGGCCGAACGCGATCGCGCCGGGCGCGCCGACGCCGGCGGCTGTCGCGGCCAGCAGCCCTAGCTGGACCGGCGTCGCACCGAGTTCGACGAGATAGAGCGGAATCAGCAGCGATGCGCCGCCGAAGGCGACCGAGCCGAGGCCCCAGGCGGCGAGCCAGCGATCACTCACTGCCCCACCCTGCGTCGCGAACGAGTAAGCTGTGGCGATCGTCCGGCTCGAGCGACGGTCGCTCTCCGCCCTCGGTCGTCACGCTCGGTTACTCCACGCTTAAGTGACCCCTCGCCAATCTCCCCGTATGCGCGTCGCGATCCTCGCCCACGAGAAGTTCCCCGATCGGGCCAAGACTGCCCTCGGGATCCTCCGGTACGCAGACCACGACGTCGTCGCCGTCCTCGACCGAGAGAACGACGGTCGGCGGGTATCCGAATTCGTCCCCGACGTTCAGGACGCCCCGATCGTCGCCGAAACGAGCGATCTCGAGCCCCAGGCCGACGAGATCGACGCCCTGCTGATCGGCATCGCTCCGATCGGCGGCGGCTTCGACGAGAACTGGCGGGACGACGTTCGAACGGCGCTCGAGTACGGCTGGGACGTCGTCTCCGGGCTCCACTACTTCCTCGCTGAGGACGAGGAGTTCGCCCGGCTGGCGGCCGAACACGGCTGCGAGCTGCGGGACGTACGGAACCCGCCGGACGACCTCACCGTCGCCGACGGCGTCGCCGACGAGGTCGACGCCGAGGTGATCCTCACCGTCGGCACCGACTGCTCGGTCGGCAAGATGACGACGACGATGGAACTGGCGCGAGCGGCCCGCGCGGCCGGCCACGACGCCGCGGTGATTCCGACAGGCCAAACTGGCATCCTCATCGAGGGCTGGGGGACGCCGATCGATCGGGTCGTCAGCGACTTCACGGCGGGAGCCGTCGAGGAGATGGTCCTCGAGAAGGGAGACGAGCACGACTACCTGTTCGTCGAGGGCCAGGGCAGCATCGTCCACCCGGCGTACTCGCCGGTCACGCTCGGGATCCTCCACGGCTCGATGGCCGACGAACTCGTCCTCTGCCACGAGGCCGGCCGGGAGACGATCCACGGCTACGAGTCGTTCGCGCTGCCGTCGATTCGGACCTACGTCGACCTCTACGAGAGCATCGCCGCGCCGGTCGCCGAGAGTGACGTCGTCGCCGGCGCGCTCAACACGGCCGGCCTCGAGGGCGATGCGGCCGCCCGCGACGCTGTCGACGACTACGCCGAGGCACTCGGCGCGCCCGCGACCGACGTGCTCCGGTTCGGGACCGACGGCCTGCTCGATGCGCTCCTATGAGTCTCGAGACCTCCTTCGAACGGCGCTCGCTCCCGCTCGAGTACCCCTTCGGGATCGCCCGCGGGACGACGACCGAGACCGAGGTAGTGTTCGTCCGAATCGGAGACGGCGACGGAACGACCGGCATCGGTGCCGCCGCGCCGTCGTCGCATTACGGTGAAACGGTCGCGACCGTCGAGGCAGTCCTGCCCGACCTGCTCTCGGTCGTCGAGGACGTCGACGATCCCCACCAGCTCGAGCGGATCGAGCGCCGCATGCGCGAGACGGTCAGGCGGAATCCGAGCGCCCGCGCGGCGGTGAGCATCGCCCTCCACGATCTCGTCGCGAAGCGGTTCGACGTTCCGCTCTACCGGCACTGGGGGCTCGATCCCGCTGAAACGCTCGAAACCTCGTATACGATCGGCCTCGACGATCTCGAGACGATGCGCGCGAAGACCGAGACGGCCCTCGAGCGCGGCTTCGGGACGCTGAAAGTCAAACTCGGCACCGATCGAGATCTGGAGATCGTCCGGACGATCCGATCGGCCGCACCCGACGTGCGGCTGTTCGTCGACGCGAACGAGGCCTGGCGGCCCCGCGAGGCGCTCCGCAAGATCGACCGGCTGGCCGAGTTCGACGTGACGTTCGTCGAACAGCCGGTCTCCGCGGAGGACCCCGAGGGACTCGAGTTCGTCTCCGAGCGGTCGGCGCTGCCGATCGCCGCCGACGAGTCCTGCGTGACGCTGGCGGACGTGCCGGCGGTCGCGGACCGCTGTGACATCGTGAACCTGAAGCTGATGAAATGCGGCGGACTGCAAGAGGCCAGGCGGATCATCAGTACTGCGCGCGCTCACGGACTCGAGGTGATGTGTGGCTGTATGACCGAGTCGAACGCCTCGATCGCGGCGGCGTGTCACCTCGCGCCGCTGTTGGACTACGCCGACCTCGACGGCTCGCTCCTTCTGGCCGACGACCCCGCAGCCGGCGTCCCGATGCCCGACGGCCGGATCGACTTGACGGGACTCGATCGCCCGGGGACGGGTGCCGTCCTCGACGTGTCGTGAGTGGGTCTCGAGCGACTCTCCGTCGTCTCCCATCGCGACGGACTGTCCAACTCATCGGCAACACGGTTTCATAGCGGTGGTCGATGTCGATCCGTTGGTATGCACGACGGTACCGACGATCCGAACGTCACCCGGCGAGCGCTGCTCCGGGCGTCGACCGGGACGGTCGCGCTCTCGACCGTCGGAACGGTACAGGCAGACGGAGACGGTGGAATCCTCGACGCTGCCGGACGGACGAGCGGAGACTGCGAGGAAGCGACCCTCGAGCCCGCGATGACCCCCTGTGCGGGAACGACCGCGGCGGGCTGTGCGGACGACCATCCGGCGACGGTATCGATCCGATCCGCCGTCAGCGAGAGCCTCGAGCACCGGTTTCCCGACGCCGGCGCGCTGGTCGACGCGGGGTTCAAGCCGTACTTCGACACGCTCGAGATGGGGGACGATAGCTGGTCGCACTGGCTGAGCCCGAGTTTTATCGGCGACGACGGGGTGCTGGACCCCGAACGGCCGGAGTCGGTCCTCGTCGATAACGAGTCGTGGCGATCGCTGGGCGTCATGTTCATCGCGACGCGCAACGGCGATCCCGTCGAACCGCCGGCGGTGTACGACGAGGGAGACGAGAGCCGATGTTCGCCGTGGCACGCCCACACCGGCTTGCCGGGACGGTTCGCGTGGTGGTACTACCGGCAGGTCTACGAGGGGGATTTCGGGGACGGCCAGCTCGACTTCCCCTGTCGGACGCCCTGTATGCTTCACGTCTGGGCGGCCGACCACCCCCATAGCGTCTACGCACACGACGCGCCGCCGGCGGCGTACCGCGACCTGCCGCCGGCCGAGGAGCCGGGCTTCGAGACCGACGCCGTTCCCGGGGAAGACGACCTCGGCTGGGACGCGCTACCGGACGACCTCGTCCCCGATCGGACGCCCGACGAGGTCGGGCGTCCCGATCCGCTCGGGATCGACCTGGGGCTGTAACCGGGCCTCGCTGTGTCACGCGTCTCCGACGCCCCGGCGCCGATCAGTCAGCGGGGTCCTCGGCGGACAACCCGACGGTTATCAGCCGACGGAGCAGGACGACGATTCCGTTCTCGAGCCCGCTGGCGAACACGGCCTGTTCGTTCGCCTTCGCATCGTCGGCCGCCGGATAGTAGGATCCGATCAGGAGTTTCTCGCGATCGACGAGCATGATGCGGCTGATCGCGACTTCGTCCTCGTCCATCGCCCCGGTCAGCCAGTCGAGACTCGTCTCGAAGACGCGAACCGTCGGCAGTTCCGTCCCGAATCGGCTCGTGATCGCGTCGGTCTTTCCGCCGAGCAGGACCGTGAGTTCGCTCTCTACCGCCCACCCTAATTCCTCGAATAGCGTCTCGGAGAGAATCGACTCGTCGACGACGACGAGCGCGATTTCGGACTCCGCGCCGTCGATCAGCTCGAGCATACGCGACTCGATCGCGTCGTTTCCCACCATCGACCACACTTCCTGAACGTGATTCTCCTCGTCCGTTTCCTGAACCTCTGCGTTCTCGAGATGCGTCTCGAGAGAATCGATCCGATCGGCGTACTTGCGTCGAAGGGTCTGCGTCGCCTCCTCGATGTCGACGGCGCGGTAGACCTGTGGGTTCGAGTGCTGGACTTCGACCAGCCCCTCTGACTCGAGGGTGCTGACCGCGTCGTACACTCTCGTCCGCGGGACCTCTGAGACGTCGTGAATCTCCTTCGCCGTCCCGCTCGGGAGCTGGTTCAGCGCCACAAAGCAGCGCGCTTCGTACTCCTGAAGCCCGAGGTCCTGCAACAGATCGATCGCCTCCTGTATCGTTTCGTCGCGCGTCATGGCCCAACCACGAACATATTCGTTTATCTTGAATAGAACTCCGAGATGGAAAAGGATTCATCTCCGCGTCTTTCGTCGACGGCGGTTCCTCGCCGAAACGGGCGTTCGGCCCTGTAACCCTAATTATCACACAACATATTTCAGAAGCCGTCCAATACTGTCAGGTGGCGGGTCCCGTTACGGCCCAACCACGGCGGGGCCCGCTGACTGTTACAGACGGTGTCGGTTATCGGTCAACCGGAGCACTCACCAGTGACTGCTCAGTTCGAACGGTCGTCGTCGACGGTATCCCGGGTCAGACCGTCGGTCAGGTCCTGAAACGGAACGTCCCGTCCGAACTCGATGTATGAACATGTAGGAGACAGGACGACTGAAGCGGCACTCGCGCGGCCAAAAGCGGCGTCGATCGTCCTCGAATCGGTGTGTGATCTACTGGTCGAGCCACCCGTCGAGTGCGGCGACGACCCGATCGGTCGCTTCGTCGGGATCGCGGCGGTCGGTGTCGATCACCAAGTCGGCGTCGGGGGGCTCGAACTCCCGATACACGACGTGAACTCCCTGCTCGTCGATCGCATCCGGACGGTGTCGGTTCCGCTCGAGGCAGGTATCGAGGCTCGCGGTCACGCGGACGAAGCGGCTCTCGCCGAGCGCCCGGAACCGCTGTTGCCACTCGCGACGGTAGAACGTACCGTCGACCAGCGTGATCGCCGTCGCCGGCGCGTCGCGGACCCGTCGGGCTAACTGGTCGTAGGTGCGACTCGAGAAATCGTCCGAGTGAAAGAGTCGAACCGAGGATCCGCGCCCCTCGAGTCGGTCTCGAACTCGGGTCGCGAGAGTGGTTTTGCCCGCACCCGGTGGCCCGCAGATGGCGACGATCACGGCGGTCAGTAGCGGTCGCCGCTATACCAATGGGTCGATTCGGGGCGCGAGGCCGCCGCGATCATCACACGATCGATAGACTCGACGATTTCGACGGGAGCTCCGCGAGACACTGCCGGCAGTAGGTTAAAACGAATCGTTTTCGGTTCGGCAGGCCTGGCACTGCTGGAAATCTGCGGTATCGGACGATGTGGACATATTCGTCGGTTGGGGCTGTGGACGAAAACCGCAGGGCTAACGTCTGCAAGCGACCGCTCCCACGCGATTTCACGCCCTTCGAGCCGTCACTCCCAGTCGATCTCCTCGCCGCGACTCGAGTCGCGGAGGATGAACGGCCCGATCGCCAGCGTCCGCTTCGCGACGGTCGCGATCCGCAGGATGAAGGCGATCAACAGGAGAAACGGCGTGACGGCGACGGTCACCGCCAGCGCGACGATCCAGACCAGAACGTCGGTTCCCAGCAGCGACCCCGACACGGCCGTCGCGTTGAAAAAGAAGAGCATCGACAGCGTGACCACCAGCGCGGGAACGGCGACGTACATCATCGCCCGCGAGAGGTTGATCAGCTCCCACTGGAAGTACAGCGTCTTGAAGTGCTCGCGCGCGAGGCCGAACAGCTCCAGCGTCTCGAGCAGCTCGTCGTATCGGTCCCGCGTTTCGTCGTCGAACTCGTCCGCGTGGGCGTTCTCGATCCGGCGCAGCCGGAAGATCTTCCAGGAGTAGTTGTAGTCCAGCGCCGCCTTGAGCACGTCGTAGGTGCCGAACTGGGCGTCCTCGAGTTCGTCGCGGATCGAGTCGGCGTGAGAGGTGAGGTTGTCGACGAAGTCGTCGACTCGGTCGACGAACGTATCGTCGTGGCTCTCGGCGACGGCCGCGCGAAAGTCCTCGGCTCGCTCCTCCGAGGCGGCGACGATCGCCTGCAGGAACGAGGCCGGCTCCGGCGGGCTGATCGGGGCGTCGATCGACGACTCGACGTCCTCCCGGAAATCCATCGCCCCCTCGAGCCGTTCGCGCTGGTCCTCGACGGCACCCAGTTCCTGAGAGAGGACCAGCGAGTTGATCGTCACGACGAGCGTGACGCCGGTGATCAACGCGGTCACGAGCGCCTGGAACGCGGTCTCGATCGGGTCGTCGGTCTGCATGAGTAACCGAAGCGGGACTGGGCTGAGCCGGGCGACGACGAGTAGTCCGCCGAAGACGAACAGCATCAGTCCGAGGGTGATGAGCCAGCGGCTCGTGTCCAGCAGCAGTCGCTGTTTCACCGTCGGGGCGTCGCTACGCTGGGCCATCGTGTCGCTCGGCTGGGAGCCGTCGCCGCTCATCGTACGAGTCCGACGGTACCACGACCCGGCGGAAATATCTCCGCCAGCACTGCACGACGCGATCCAGCGAGGGCGGGCCGGAGGCGACTCCTCGGGGAGGCAATCACCGCGGCGAAGAACGGCTACCGTTCAGTCGCCGTCGATCACGTCGAACGGCCCTTCCTCGGGTGCTTTCTGGGGGAGCATCGGCCCCGCCGAAGCGGTTCGGCGCGTGATCGTCGTGGTCCGAAGAATGAACGAGACGAGGAGAGCCAGCGGCGAGAGCACGACGACTATCAGCCCGATCGTGACGTATGGTAGGGCCGCGATGCTGATGCTCGGCCCGGTAACATCGGCGTACAGAAGCCCGATGAAGATCGCAGACAGGATCGACGGAACTCCCGCGTAAACCGTCAACTGAGAGAACCGGGTCAGCTCCCGTTGCAGGTACGTCGTCTTGAACTGTTCGCCGGCCACGTGAAACAGCTTCAGCGACTCGTGCAACTCCTCGAGTCGCTCGGTCGCGGTCGGCGACAGCGAGTCGTCGTACGCGTTTCGAAGGTGGGCTCCGACGTGCAGCTGCCAGTCCTCGTCGTAGGCGGTCGCCGCCAACACGGCCCTGAAGGTTCCGAATGACGTGTGCTCGAGCGTCTCGTCGATTCGCTCGCACTCGGCCTGAACGGCGTTCGTATACAGTACGATCGCCCGTCGCACCGCTTCGTCGTGATCGTCGACGGCGGCGGCGAGCGCCTCGGCGTCCCGGGCGATCGATTCGATCAGTAACTCGAGAAACTTCGTCGGTGAGACCGGGCTCGCGGTGGCGCCCGTCTCGTCGGCGACGGTTCGACGGAAGTCGATGACCGAGTCGAGGCGCTCCTGTGCCTTGCCGGCAGACGCGAACTCTTGGGAGAGGATTAGCTGATTGATCGAGACGACGAGCGTCACGAGCGAGAACGTCCCCGCGATCATGCCGCTTGCCACCCGCGTCACGGAGTTCGGGTTGACGAAGGAGACGATGCCGAGCCGGTGTAAAACGAGCAAGAGGAAGAAGACCACGACCGAGATGATGGCCGCGATCAGCACCCGATCGGCCTCGATCAGTACCCACTCCCGAAACCGCGATCCCGACCGCGATCGCGTACCGATCTCGGCCCCGTAGGTCTCGAGCGTCTCGTCACTCTCGGAAGACCCCATGGTGGTACGTTCCATCGACGCGACAATAAGCGCCTGCGTTGCACACGTCCACCGCTCGAGAGCGCGACGTGGATCGCCGTGGCGGACCACGTGGTCGGCCGGGACGCCGACCGAGGCCGAGCCGAGCGCTGTCCCTTCAGGGCAGACACTGAAATGCGTCCGTCCCAATAGTACGGACGAAATATGCTCGGTAACCGCCCGCAGACGCGACACCGATGGCGATGACCCGATCGGAGCCACCGAGCCGATGGAGCCGACGACGCGTCCTCGCGTCGATCGGGACGGGTATCGCGACCGCGGCCGCCGGCTGTACCGGTAGCAACAGCATCGGCGGCGAACCGACCTACGAGGAAGGGACCGTCGGAGATCTCAACGTCAGCGATAACGCCAGTCGATCGGCGAGCGAGATGTCCACGGCGGCGGCGCTCGCCGACCAGCAAGTGAGCACGTCAGTGACGCCGCTGGACGCCCTCGAGTTGACCGACCACGAGTTCGTCGTCGAGAGCGGGTATCTCGGCTCGACCGTTCAGGGAACCGTCGAACACACGGGCAGCAGTCGGGTTCAGACCGTCGAAGTGCGGACGCGAGTCTACGACGACGCAGGCACTCTTCTCGACAGATATCTCGCTACCACCGGTGACCTCAACGCCGGCTCGTCGTGGGCGTTTCAGGTCATCGTCCTCGAGGCCCCGTCCGACGTTGGGAGTTACGATATCACAGTTCTGGGCACGCCGACGTGACCGACGGTCGAACAGGCACGACGGCCCGCAACCCGTCACCTCGTGGCTCAGTCGGCCGACTCCTCGAGCAACACGTCAGCGACCCCGTCGTACACCGCGTCGACGCTCACAGCCAGCGAGTACGCCGGCCGTCCCTTGCCAGTGGGAGACGACGACGACGGCTCGCGTTCCTCGACGAGCCCTGCATCCTCGAGTCGGTACAGCGATCGGATGACGTCGGCCTCGGTGATCGTTCCGACGACCTCCGTGTCGACGTTCTCGAGGTGTTGTCGGCAGTGCTGTCGGACGGTGTGGGTCTGGATCGGCGTCTCGTCGTCGGCGGCGAGGTCGGCGACGCCCAGCAGGACGACCTGATTGGTCAGCGAGAGGGAATCGAACGTGGCAGTCTCACTCATACGTATGGGTTATTCACGAACGATGGTAACCGTTTCTCCCGGTCGCAGAAGGCGGGAGTGACGAGATCGTTTGAACAGACGGGAGAAACCGACCGCCGACGGAGACCCGACGGCTCGCGACGTGCCGAAAGCGACGTCGCCGCCGTGGAAGCGGCGATTCAGCATAATTCGAGGTGGAGCCTCCGACCTCAAAGAGCGAGGGAAGCGAGTGAGTAGATCGGAGAGGAAACCGACGACGGACGACGTAACTGTACGACAGTAGCTACCCGACTCCCGAACGTTTAAGAACCATAGGTCATCCATCTGAAATATGGAGTCCGGCGTACCGCGTCTGTCAAGCTCGTCGTCCCCGACGAGCGACGTGAGGATCTCCACGCATCCGCTCAGCGGTTCCTTCACTGCGCCAACCGTGCCGCCGAGTTCTGTTGGTCCAACAACTCCTACACGGAGTGCATCACGGCCAACACAACTGCACGAGACGCGCTCTACGACGAACTTCGTGAGGAAACCGCCCTCACCGCGAATCTCGTTCAAGAAGCCATCCGACGCGCCGTCCAAGCCGTCAAGGGATGCGTCGAACGGTGGAAACAGGGCAAGCGGGTGAGCCAGCCGGAGTTCACGTCGTGGAGTATGCCCTATGACAAGCGAAGCGCTACGTTCTATCGTAACCGTGTGTCTCTCTCGACCGTCAACGGGCGCGTCGAGTGCGACTTTGAACTGCCGGCAGACAGTCCGACCCCCTACGAGCGGTATGTTCTCTCGGAGGAGTACGAGTTCCGGGCAAGCACACTGCAATATGATAAGGCGACCGACGAGTTCTACTTCCACATCACGACCCGGAAGTACGATTCGGATGATGACGAGTCTGAGGTTTCGGAAGATACCGAGCACCAAACAGTCCTCGGTATCGACCTCGGCGTCAACAGCCTCGCAGTCGCTTCGACCGGTACGTTCTGGCAGGGCGACGAGTACGACCACTGGTGCCGTGAGTTCGAGAAGCGACGTGGTGAGATGCAACAGCGTGGAACGCAAGCTGCGCACAACGCGCTTCTTCGCCTCGGCAAGCGCGAAGAAGCGTGGCGAAAGCAGTACATCCACACCGTCGCCAACGAGATCGTCACGGAAGCCATCGAGAACGGGTGCGACGTGATCGTGTTCGAGGAATTAACGGACATTCGCGAGCGACTTCCACAGGCGAAGTGGCACCACGTATGGGCGTTCCGTCGCCTGTTCGAGTACGTCGAGTACAAGGCCGCCGAACGCGGCGTCACGGCGAAGCAGGTTGCAGCGAACCACACGTCTCAACGCTGCTCTCGGACAGACTGTGGGTTCACGCACGAAGCAAACCGTGATGGCGAGCACTTTCACTGCCAGAAGTGCGGCTACGAGGGCAACGCGGACTATAACGCGGCGAAGAACATCGGGCTACGATACGCCCGGAAACGGACACACAGACTCCGTTCCTCGCCCAAGTCGGGGAGCGGAGACGCACCAGTAGACGTGCGCCTGAATGGTGGGACGTTGAGCGCCGAGAGTCACCAGCCTATTGCCGGTGGTTGATTGCCGGGAGTCCATATCAAAGCCCTCCCCTCACGGACCGAGGCGCGTATGCGCTGAGGGAATAGGGTAGGGTAGTTTACGCGTTTTCTTCGTCCTGCAGCTCCGCGAGTTCGGCCTCGACGTCCTCCTGATCGTCGGCCTCGAGTTCCGCCAGTTCCTCGTCGTCGACCTCGACCGCGCCGTCGGTCGCCGCTTCGCTCTCCGCGTCGGCCTCCGCGTCGGTCTCGCCGCCGCCGACCTCGGACTTGAGCGTCTCGAGTTCGGCCTCGACGCCGCTGTCGGTCTCGAGCTGCTCGAGCTCGCGGTCGATGTTGTCCTTGTCGGACATGACGTCCTCGAACGCGCCGGATTCGTGGAGTTCGTCCATGGCGGCGGCTCGGGCCTCCATGTCCTCTGTCTGCTCCTCGGCGCGCTCGATGGCGCGGCCAACGTCTTCGAACTCCTCGCCGGTGGCGGTCATCGCCTCGGAGACCGAGGAGCTGGCCTTCGCGGCCTCGTGACGCGCCTTCATCGTCTCCTTTTTCGTGCGGAACTCCTCGATGCGGGTCTGGAGCTCGTCTTTCTGCTTGATCAGCTTGTCCTGCTGACTCTGGAGATCGGAGATCTGGCGTTCCAGATCCTCGATCTGGTTCATCTTCGTCTTCTTCTTCTCCAACGCCCGCCGCGCCAGGTCCTCGCGGCCCTGCTGGACCGCCGTCCGCGCCTGATCGTTGTGTTTGTCGACGTTCTCCTCGAGGCGGCGTTTCTGCATCTCGAGGCGCTTTTTCTGCGTGGTGAGATCGGCGATACCGCGTTTGACCTGCTGGAGCTGATCTCGCATTTGCTCGTAGGAGTAGTCCAGCGTTTCGGTCGGATCTTCCGCCCGGTTGAGCACCGAGTTGAGCTTCGACCGGATGATGTAGGAAGTCCGCGAGAGGATGCCCATACTCGCAACGTATGGATCTCCGGACTTAAAAACATCACTTCGGCAACAGTCCGCGAGCGACGACACTCACCCGGCGATGAGTGTGCATGGCGACCGAACCGGTCCCGGCGGTACTCCTTCCGCTCGGCTCGCGTTCCGGTCACTGCGACACCCGGTTCGGGTGACAACGACGGGAACTGGGGCTTGATTAGCGCCCGGCAGTAACGGCTACCCACATGACCGACGTGCTGATCCCGGGCGCTCGCGACGTTCGCGGAACGCTTTCGGAACCGGACGGCGAACCGAACGCGGTCGTCGTCGCCTGCCCGCCTCATCCCCAGCACGGCGGCTCGCGCAGCGATCCTCGCCTCGTCGCCGTCAGCGACACGCTCCGCGAGGCAGGCATCGCCTGTCTGCGGTTCGATTACGGCGCGTGGGACGGGGGACGCGGCGAGCGCGAGGACGTTCGAAACGCCGTCCGCTGGGCTCGAGAGTGGGGCGACGAACGCCTTCCGGTCGGCGTCTTCGGCTACAGCTTCGGCGCGTCGCTGGCGCTGCTCGCGTCGGCCGACGCCGAACCCGACGCCGTCGCCGTCCTCGCACCGACGGCGCGACTGGGCGAGGACCTCGACGCGCTCGAGGCGCTTTCTACCCTCGAGTGCCCCGTCCACATCTGCTACGGCGAACGGGACGCAACCGTCGACTGGGAACCGATCGTCGAGCGTGCGCGCGAGCGCGGCGAGGAACTCACCGCGCTGTCGGGCGACCACTTCTTCGGCGGTGATCGCGACGAAATCGCGCGCACGGTCGGGGAGTTCTTCGAACGGACGCTGCTCGAGTCGCAGTGAGCCCCCGAAACTCGCGGGTCACACAGCGCTGATACTCGGGCCACCCCGAGACGCGGCCAGGGAGATCGACGAACTGCGGTCGACTGGCTCGAACAGGAGCCACGTTACTTCGTGCTGCGCGGGCAAGCATTCCGTATGCGCTCTGGCCCGATGGCTCGCGTCCGAGCCGCCGTCATCGCCGTCAGACCGCCACCGCGACTCGTCGACTGGTCCCTGCTCGTGCTCGTCGTGCTCGAGGTCGTCTCGGGTGCCGTCTCGTTCACGGTCGGCTCACCGGCGGGGTGGCTGGTGTTCTGGTTCCACCGAATCGTGGGCGTGACGTTCATCGCGCTGCTGGGATTCAAACTCGCTCGAGTCCGCCACCGCCTTACCGATCCCGACCAGTGGCGGCCATCCACGCTCCTGTCGGTGCTCACGGCGGTCGCCGCGACGGCCGCGCTCGCGACGGGGATCGCCTGGACGTTCGGGCTCGACGTTCGCCTCTCCTACTGGACGCTGTTGAGCGTTCACGTCGGGTTCGGTCTCGTACTCGTTCCATTAGTGGTGTGGCATCTCACGACCCGCTTTCGGCTCCCGAGGCGGCGCGACTCCGACCGCCGCCGGAGGACGCTCGAGTACACGGCGCTGCTGCTCGGCGGTGCGGTCACCTACCGGTTACAGGAGTTCGCGAACCGACGCCTCGAGACCCCCGGTGCCGAACGGCGGTTCACGGGATCCCAGCCGCGACGCGGAACCGGGAACGAGGGGTTCCCGGTCACCTCGTGGGTCGCGGACGACCCCGAGCCGGTCGATCGGTCCGACTGGACGCTGACGGTCCGCGGCGAGGTGACGACGCCGCTCGAACTGCCGTACGGCGACCTGACGTCCGACAGCGAGGCCGACGCGCTGCTGGACTGCACGAGCGGCTGGTACACCAGCCGACGGTGGCGCGGCGTTCGCGTCGGCGACCTCCTCGAGGCGGCCGAGGTCCGTGAAGACGCGGAATTCGTTCGGTTCGTGTCGGTAACCGGCTACCGCTGGTCGCTGCCGATCGACGAAGCGCGACGGGCACTGCTCGCGACGCACGTCGACGACGAACGGCTGAGCCACGGCCACGGGGCACCGCTTCGTCTCGTGGCACCCGGTCGTCGCGGGTTTCAGTGGGTGAAGTGGGTCGAACGAGTGGACGTCCGCACGCGCAGCGATCCGGTCCAGTGGCTCGTGACGCTGATCAGCGGCTTCGACTGAGATGCAATAGTTCCGGAGGACGAGCGGGAACCCTCAGTCCCGGCCGTGTCTGGTCAGACACTTCGGGAGGCCGATCAGCTCGACCGGCTCGGAGTTGTCCGGCGAGTAGACGACCATCTGACCTTTCTCCATGTAGGGGACCTTGGACTCGAGGTTGCTCGGGATGTTGACGCTCTTGATCGCGTCCTCGTCGCCGAGATTGAGGACGACGGTGGTGTTGATCTGTTTGAAGACGGCGTCGTGGATGTCCTGTGGGTCCTGCGTGATCAGGAAGAGCCCGAGCCGTTCCTTGCGACCCTGTTTGGCTGCCTCGGTGAACTTCTTGATGACCTTGCCTGCCTGCACGCTGTCGGCGTCGGTCAGGAAGTTGTGGGCCTCGTCCATCCCGAGCACGAGCGGAGTCTCTTTGATCCGGTCGTAATCCGGGTCGTTCGAGAGCTTCTGGTCGATGACGAGCGAGGAGACCGCGAGTACGATGGCCTCGGTCGCCCGGCTGTCGTTGATGTGGTAGGTCGGCACCACGGTGAGCCCGCCGGGGCGGACGAACTCGTGGACGAGGTCGGTGATCGGCCGCGCGTCCTGATCGAAGACGTGGCCGAAGCCGAGCACCCGCCGCCGGACGGCGTCGAAGGTCGCCTCGTGGACCCGCCCGGACTCGTCGAGTTCCTCGCGCAGGGCAGGATCGTCGAGGAACGTGGTGAACTCCTCGTAGGTCCCCTCGGAGCCGTGCTGCTTGCGGAACCGCGGCAGCAAGACGCTGACTAGCGCGCCGTACTGGTTGTCGTTCAGCCCGCTGCCCGCGACCAGCCACGGGTTGTCGTGGACCATCGAGAAGGGGATCGTGAACTCGACCTGTTCGGCGCGGTGGTGGCCCGCGGCGTACGACGCCGACCCCACCTTCGGAACGAACGCGGTCGTGTCGTCGTGGCCGCCGTAGGCGATCCCCTCGCGCTCGAGTCGGCGCGCGAACTCGTCGTCCAGATCGGGGTTGTCGTCGTGCATCTGGGCGTACTCGTCCTGCGGGTCGAACTGGACGACCGCGGGGGTGACCTCGCGGCCGTCGTCCATCGGGTACGTGCGATCGGCATCGAGGTACTGGCGCAAGATGTTCTTCGCACCGTGGGTCTTCCCCGACCCCGTCCCGCCGGCGACGAGCGTGTGCCGGAAGACCAGCGGATCGCCCGCGTCGTAGTCGTCTTTCAGCCGGTAGTCGATAGTCGGCGGCGACGCGGCGGTTCGGACCTTCTCGCCGCCGACCGAGAGGTGGCCCAGGAAGACGCCGTCGTCGGGCATCTTCAGCCCGGTCTTGATCTCCTCGGTGTCGTCGGCCTGTCGGATCACCGTCTGCGGTTTCGGGACGCGGTCGGTCATCCGCCGCTTCAGTTCGCCGTCGTCATCGTAGAGGACGGCGACCGGCTCGAGTTCGGCGACGAACTTGTAATCCGACTCGTCGATCCCGTCGGTGCGCATCGCCCGCCGCGCGTGGATCTCCGTCGCGTCGTCGGCGTGGTACTGCTGGGCGTACTCGAGCCCCGTGATCCGACAGAACAGCGTCTCGCCGTCGGGGTAGGGGGCGAGCAGGTAGCTCCCGATGCGGATCGAGGAGCGGTTGCCACGGGTGACGTACGCCCGCAAGGTGGTTTCCTCGCCGTCTTCGGCGACGCGCAGTCCCTGAGAGACGCAGATCGCGCCGATGCCGACGTCCTCCCCGCTGGGCTCGACCGACGTCGACTCGAATTCGGTCGCCGCCCCGTCGGTCGTCGTACTCGCGTTCGCGCGTCCCGGTCCGTCGGACCCCGAAGACGACGGCGACGAGCCGGCTGTATCGGCCGCCGCGCCGTCGTCGGAGTCGGCGTCGGCGTCGAAATCGCCGAAGTCTCCCAGATCAGTCATATGGACTCCATCCGGCCCATCCCTAAAACGCGTTTCCCTCCAGCTGGATGGACTGTTTATCTGCGACGATCGTCGCGCCCGATCCAGAGCGCGCCCGCCGTGAACGCGACGGCTGCCAGTGCGGCTTCGGCAGTGAAGCCCGGGACCGGCGCATCGCCGCCGGAATCGGCCGTTTCACCGTCGGAACCATCGGAGTCGTTCCCCGGGCTCGATGCGTTCGGCTCGAGTGCGAGGTCCAGTTCGTCCGGATCGGGATGGTCGAACGGGTCGAGTGGCTCGTCGCCGCCGTCGATCGCGACGGTTGCGGACTCGTCGACGACTGCCATCGGCCAGTCACCGGTCAACTCGACGTCGCTCTCGGCGAACGAAATCGCGGTCGTCCCGGCCGGCGCGTCCTCGGCGACGCGGACGGTCAGCGTGGCGATGGTCCCGTTGCCGGTCGTTCCTCCCGCGGCCGGGACGCGGCGCTGCTCGATGACTGCCGTCCCCCGCTCGTGGGCGATGGCCTCCACAGTCCGGACCTCGGTCCCGTCGCCCTCGAGCCAGGGTCCGCGCTGGATGTCGGTTATCTCGACGTACTCGGGGTTGTACTGGGCGATCAGCGTCACGGCGCTGACGCCTTCGCCGCCGTGGCCGCCGCTGCTCTGGAGCGTGACGTCGATCTCGATCGTCTCGCCTGGCGCGGCCGCGACTTGCGCCCGGTCAGCGGAGAGGATCGCGACCTGGTCGATCGCCACGGCCGGTCCTGCGATCGCTGTCCCCGAGAGGACGAACAGCACGGCGACGACGGTGCCGACGGTACCGATGCGGTCGGTACTCGGCACGGCGTCGCCTCGGTCGTCACGGTCGTTGGACTCGGGGCACATCGTCCGTTCATCCGTCGATAAGGGCGGGACGTGTCTTACCGTTTTGCGATCGCCGCCAGAACGGCGGGGCGATCGGACGCAGGTCGGCGGCCGCGAAAACGAGGGGGAGAACGCGTCGGACGCGTACTCGCCTGTTCGATGCGACAGCTGGGGCGATTACTGAACGAGCGAGACGGCGTGGTCGTACTGGGTCACGAGCCCCGACTCCGGATCGTAGTCGAGTACGCCGGCGTCGGCCATCGCGGGCAGGTGAGAGTGGTGTAGCGCGACTTTCGCGCGTTTGGCGTTCGACAGCGGGCCGCCGTCGAGCGCGGTCAGCTCGGCCGCGAGCTGGTCGACCGACAGCGGCCGACCGCCGTCTTCGAGCACGGTAAGGAGGCGCATCCGCACGGGATCGACGAGCGTCTCGAGCAGCTGTTCGGCGCGTTCGGTCTCGCAGAGGTCCAGAAGCACGGAGATGTCGGCCGGGTGAACGGGCGATTCGTCGACGAGTGCGGCACCGTCGTCGTTCCAGTCGACAATATCGTACTCCTCGAGCCGCGGCAGGTGGTTGTGAACGAGGCTAATCCGAACGTCGTGTCGCGCCTGGCCGGTCGAGGTGTCGGTGGCCGTCCGCTCGAGCAGTTCCGTCGTCAGCTCCGAGACGGTGAGCCGCGTCTCCTGGGTACCGAGCACCTCGAGGAGGCGAAGCCGGCGAGGATGGCGAAGGATCTCGTAACACTCCGCCGGAACGTTCGCGAGTGGGTCGGGTGTGCTGTCGCCGCCGAGGTGAGCGTCCGAACTCATTGTTCATTCAAACCTCTGCAAGGGGGATAAGCCCATTTCCAAAACGATTTGGGCCGGGAAGGACCGTGTTACTCCAGTAAAGGCTGAGTAACCCACTGAACCGGACGAGAGCGCCGAATAGCGGCTATTTCCGTGAGAAACACGACTGTGTGAACACCGATAGAGTGCCCCTTCCTGAACCGTCACGGAACGCTGGATATATCTGATTACCGCCTCGTACTCGTCTGTTACGCCCACTCGAGGAGAAGTGTTCGGCGGCGATGACGCACTCGAGTGCCGAGAAGGGGGTGATGCCGCTGTACTTTTGCGTCCACGAGGCGTACGGTCGCGTATGCTTCTGGTACGCGGTCGCGCCGGCGGGACGGAACTCACGGGGACGCTGTACGAACGGGGTGAGCGAGCCCCCACGTTCAGCGGCGCGCCCGACGAAGACGCCGCGTACGTCTGGGTCTGCGACGAGTTCTACGAGGTCGACAGCGGCGGCTCGACGCAGCGCGTCGACGGCCGTGAGGTCAACCTCGCGTTCGAGTCACCCATGCCCCGCGGGTTCGACACGCGTGAACAGGCCCTCGAGGGGGCCAAGGAACACGTCCGGACCCAGTTCGCCCGGATCGGCGTCGATCCGGACGACGTCGCCCTCGAGGTCGAGAAAAACGACGCGTAGATTCGGTCGGTGGAGCGACAGCTCTCAGTTCTCTTCCGACCGTCCGCCCTCTAGTAGGGCTGTTCGTCCCACCGGTGATCGTCGTAGGTCCGGTTCTGCGCCGTATCGAACCTGTCCTCGAGCGTCTCGCGCAGCGACGCCTTCTCGGCGTTGCTGATCCGGGCGAGTTCGTCGGCTTTCTCGACGATCGTCGGCGGCCCGTGGGCGACGGCGATATCCTGCAGGAGCTGCATCGTCAGCCGTTCTCGCGTGTCGGCGTCCGCCGTGAACGCGTAGGGGGCCTCGACCCGATACAGCAGGTCGTCGCGCGGGTCGTAGACCACGAAGAAGGTGACCTCGTAGGCCTCGCGCTCGAGCCGCCGGTCGACGCCGAGCGCGTCTCCGTCGGCGGAAAGTGGTCGGTCGACCCCGCCGCGGGAGCGGAACCAGTTCGTGTAGGTCAGCGCCGACGTGTCCCGCTCCCAGCGGTCGCCGTCGACGTCGTCGACGTATTCGCCGCGCTCGAGCAGTCGAGTGAAAAGCGCCGAGTCGTCGCTCCAGGGGACGCTGACGTCGACGTCGCGTTTCGACTTCAGCGTGCGCGTCAAGAGCCGGGTCGCGGGGTTCTTGACGAAGCCGACGAGCGGAACGTCGCGGTCGACGAACGCCTCGACGAGGCGGACGTAGTTCTCGAGGACGGTCGTCGGTCGGGGGTCGTCGAGCAGGAAGTCGGCCAGATCGGGGTGTTGGTCGGCCCAGCGAAGCAGTCCGCGCGGGTACAGCGGACCGTCGAGGACGAGCAGGTCCGACACGGCCTCGGCGTGGTCGCGAGCGTGGGTGCTCTCGGCGAGGTACAGCGCCAGCGCGTGGACGACGCCCTCGGCGAAGCGCGGCAGCGGGGGAATCTTGACCGCGCGGCTCCGGCTATAGCCCTCGTCGAACTTGCCCCACGTCTCGTCGACGGTCATCGTCTCGTCGTTCGAGTGAACCGTCATCACCGTCGTCCGCGATCGGTGGAGGTCGAGGTCGCTCGGCGTCGCGCTCATCGCCGCCTGCGCGATGTCGATGACGAGCCCGTTCTTGAACGTCGTCGGGTTGATCGTCCCCGCATCGAGGCCGTGCTCGGTCGGAAACTCGCGGTCGCGCAGCGCCACCGCCTCGCAGTCGACGAGCCGCCGGGCCTGCTCGCCGACCGGCTCGAGGATCGTCCGGCCGTCCTGGATCAGCGGGTCGAGAAACGACTCCCAGACGGTCTCGGCGAACGCGCGGCGGTCCCGCTCGTCGGCCCCGTGGTCGATCCGCCTCGCGAGGTCCGCAATCCCGTCGAAGTGGACCGGATCGAGCGTCATGACAGGGGCCACCCACCCGACCCGCAAAAAGCCAGTGGTCACGAAGTAATACGGTGTTAACTCGAGGGCGTGTAAATATCTATCAGAAAACGTAAGTATGAACGGCCGAAGGGAGGGGATATCTCGATGTCCAAGCGAGACACGCGGGCAGTCCCGGCCGACGACACCGCGGTCAACTGGCGACAGAACAGTTCCGGCGTCACCCTCTACGAGGAAGGGAACTCCGACGCCTGGATCCACGCCGAGTTCGAGGCGGGCGTAGCCCCCGAAAAGCGGCTCTTCATGATCTGTGACGAGTGTGGCGCCGTATTCGCGCAGCGAGTAAAGCCCGGAAGCGCCACCACCTGTGGCGACTGTGGTGTGACGTTCGAGCACGACGGGGACGCGACTCGGCCGTCGCGCTGACGGGGACCGACGACCGCACAGTTTTCGCCGACCGCCCGGTTCAAAACAGCGGACACTACCGTGCACGTTTCAGCGTACAACAAACTTATGCCGGTCGATACGAGAGCCGAAGGCGAACGAACGGAGTAGTCGATGGGGCGATCTCTTCTTGATGCGCAAAGTCGGGCGTTGGAGAGGCTGGATCGAGTCACACGAGCCGTCGAGCGCCGCTTCGAAATCGACCTTCGAGCGCTGGCCGTGTTCCGGCTCGCGATCGGATCACTGCTGATCGGCGATCTGGTACTGCGCTCGCGGAACCTCATCGCGTTCTACACGGACGACGGCGTCCTCCCTCGAGCGGCGCTGTTCTCAGTCTATCCGTCGGCCTACTCTCTGCACGCCCTTTCCGGCAAAGCGTGGGTTCAGGCGCTGCTGTTTTGCGTCGCGGGCGCGGCCGCGCTCGCCGTGCTCGTCGGCTACCGAACTCGAATCGCGACGGTCGCCTCGACGGTCCTATTGATCTCGCTTCACATCCGGAACCCGCTGGTCCTCAATGGCGGCGATCTCCTGTTACGGATGCTCCTCCTCTGGGGGATGTTCCTCCCGCTCGGAGAACGGTGGTCGGTCGACGCCCGCCGAATCAATCGGGACCGTACGACGGTGTCCTCGGTCGGGACGCTGGCCGTCCTCTCGCAGGTGATGCTTGTCTACGCGGTCAACGCCGTTCACAAGAGCAGAAGCGACGCGTGGATGAGTGGGGACGCCGTCGCCGCGATCTTTCGAGCCGATCAGTTCACGATCCTGCTCGGCAACGCCATCGCGGAGCAGACGCATCTGTTACGTGCGGCCACCCACCTCTGGATGGTGCTGGTTCTGCTCTCACCATTACTTATCATACTGACTGGCTACCGAAGAGCGCTGTTCGCATCGCTCTTCGTCGGTATGCACCTCGGCATGCTCGTCACGGTCCGGGTCGGTATCTTCCCGTTGGTCTCCGTGACTGGTCTCATCCTGTTTTATCCGTCCGTCGTCTGGGACGGGCTGACAGCGCTCGCGGCGCAAGCCGGAGCCACACCGCGACTCCGAAGCGGCCTGACTCGATTCCAGCGAGCCATCCCACGGGTCTCGTTTCCGCTGTTCCCATCGGTTCGGGCGACTATCCCCTCGCTTACCGCAGTCACTAACCCCTGTCGCGTCCTGCTCTCGACGGTCGTACCGTGGCTCTTGCTCGTCCTCGTCGTTCTCGCCAGCATACAGGCGGTTTCCACCGAGGTTCCGGAACCCGCCGAACAGGTGATCGAAACGACCCACGCGGAGCAGCCCTGGCGAATGTTTGCTCCGGACCCGATCTCCAACGCCCGATGGCTCGTAGTTCCCGGAAGACTCGACGACGGGACGGAGACCGACGTCCTCCACGGGTCGGCCGTCGACTGGGACAGGCCGCCGTCGGTCGATCGGACCTACGAGTCTGCGCGATGGCGAAAGTACGTCTCGAATATGCGCTACGCCGACAACGAGAACCACCACTCGTACTTCGCAAACTATCTGTGCGGGCGCTGGAACGCCACCCACGAGAGGGGTGTCGATTGGTTGACCATCTACGGAATGACCGACCGGGCCGCCCCATACGAAGAACCGGACATCGAGAAGTACAAACTGCTCGAGTACGACTGCTCGGGCGAGTTCGTCCAGACCGAGTAACGACGCTCGACCGTTGCGGGAGCGGTCGCGATCAGCCCGTCCGACGACGGACAACGACAGCTAGTTAGGACGCGCCGATTTCCGATTCAGTATGGAAGCTGCGCTGATCGTCCTCGACGGCTGGGGACTCGGTGACGGCGGCAGGGACGCGGTCGAAGCGGCCGAGACGCCGACGTTCGATCGGCTCGCGGAATCCGGCGCGTACGGTCGGCTCGAGGTGGCGGGCCGGCGCGTCGGCCTCCCCGAGGGCCAGATGGGCAACAGCGAGGTCGGCCACCTCAATATCGGAGCCGGCCGCGTCGTCTATCAGGAGTACACCCGCATCTCGGACTCGATCGCGGACGGTTCCTTCCGGGAAAACGACGCGATCAACCGGGCGTTCGACCGGGCACGGGAAAACGACGGTCGGGTCCACTTCCTCGGCCTCGTCAGTGACGGGGGCGTCCACTCCGACCAGGAGCACCTCCACGCGCTGATCGAGCTGGCGGCCGACCGCGACGTCGAGGCCGTCACCCACGCGATCACAGACGGTCGGGACACCTCGCCGACCGGCGGCCGGGAGTACCTCGGGACGCTCGAGGACGTGATCGCCGAACACGGCACGGGCGACGTGGCGACGGTCAGCGGCCGGTACTACGCGATGGACCGCGACCAGAACTGGGAACGGACCAAGCGGGCCTACGACGCGATCGTCGGTCGAGACGCGGAGTGGACCGCCGACTCGGCCGTCGAGGCGGTCGAAGCGTCCTACGAGCGCGACGTGACCGACGAGTTCGTCGAGCCCACAGTGATAGGCGGAGGGCCCGCGCTCGAGGACGGCGACTCGGTCGTCTGGTTCAACTTCCGCTCCGACCGCGCCCGCCAGCTCACGCGGATGCTCGCCGATATCCGCCCGGAGGACTGGGCCGACGAGTTCGAGACGGACCCACCGGACGCCGAAGTCGTGATGATGACCCAGTACGACAAGACGTTCGACCTCCCGGTGGCCTATCCGCCGACCCAGCCCGAACAGGTGCTCGGCGAGGTGCTGGCCGACGCGGGGAAGACCCAGCTGCGGATCGCCGAGTCCGAGAAGTACGCCCACGTCACCTACTTCCTGAACGGCGGCCGCGAGGTCGAGTTCGACGGCGAGCGCCGCGAGATCGTCGAGAGCCCCGACGTGCCGACCTACGACCAGCAGCCCGAGATGAGCGCCCCAGAAGTCACGGACACCGCGATCGGCGTGATCGAATCCGACGATCCGGACGTACTCGTCCTCAACTACGCCAACCCCGATATGGTCGGCCACACCGGCGACTACGAGGCCGCCATCGAGGCCGTCGAGGCCGTCGACGCGCAACTCGGTCGGCTGACCGATGCGCTCGAGGACGCCGGCGCACACGTCCTGATCACCGCCGATCACGGCAACGCCGACGACATGGGGACCGAGGAGGACCCACACACGGCGCACACGTACAACGAGGTGCCGCTGGTCTATCTCTCGCCCGACGGGACTGCCGACGGGCGAACCGTCCGCGATGGCGGCACGCTCGCCGACATCGCGCCCACGCTGCTCGAGGCCATCGACCTCCCTCAGCCGCCCGAGATGACCGGCGAGTCGCTGCTCGAGTAGCTCGGAACTCGACTGCGGCTTTCGAGATACTGCACCGGTACGGGCCACAACACCGAAGTCGATGTACTCGTACCCTCGAGTACTATGGGGGCAATTCCGTGGCCGGCGGCCGGGTCGATCCTCTCGGGGATCGGCACGCTCCTCTTGCTCTGGTATCTCCGTCGTCACAGCGGGAAGCCCGGCGCGAACTGGTTTCTGCTGGCGCTGGTGGCCCAGGCGCTGTGGTGTTTCTCCTACGGCGTCTCGCTATTCGTCTTCGATCCGACGCTCAGGTGGGCGTTCGAAGTGCTGACCTGGATCGGCATCGTCTGGACCGGCGTCCCGTTTCTGGCTTTCGGCCTCGAGTACACCGGTCGGGGATCGCTTATTCGGACGCCGTGGTTCGGCGCGCTCGTTCTCGTTCCCGCGATCACGACGGGGCTCGTCCTGACGAACCCACTCCACGAGATCGTCTGGAGCGGCTTCCGGATCGATCCGGTGTTCGGCGCGGCGACGGTCTCTTACGACCCCAACGCGTGGGCGTTCTTCGCGCTCATGGTCAGCACCGTGTTCGCGGCCGCCGGGACGCTGCTCCTGTTCGATACGGTCGTCAGCTACGGACCGCTCTACCGGACGGAAGCGCTCGCCGTGGGGCTCAGCACGCTCCCGCCGGGCATCGCCCTTCTGGTCTGGCTCGTTGGGATCGGACCGGTCCCACAGCTCAACCTCTCGGCGGTCATGTTCCTGCCGCACATCGCGCTCGACGCTTACGCGTTCGTCGGCGGCGGCATGTTCACGTACAGCCCCTCGGTCCGGCGCAGGGCCGACCAGTCGGCGATCGAAGCCCTCGAGAGCCCGCTGCTCACCGTCGACACCGACGACCGAATCGTCGACTGCAACCCCGCCGCCGAGTCCCTGTTCGACCTCGAAGCGCCGGCCGTTCTCGGCGACCCCCTCGAGCGAGCGACCGGTCTGACCATCGACGGCGGCGCCGACACGCAGGTGGTGACGGACACCGACCGCGGCGAGCGCCGCGAGCTCGCCGTCTCGACCTCGGCGCTTCGGGACGGCTCGGGCCGGGTCGTCGGCCACACTGTCCTCCTGCAGGACATTACCGACCAGCGGCGGCGCGAACAGCGCCTCGAGATCCTGAACCGGGTGTTGCGCCACAACCTCAGGAACGACCTGACCGCCGTCCGCGGCTACGTCGGCATCGCGGCCGACCGCGCCGACGACGAGGTCGCGACGATGCTCGAGTCGGTCCACGACGACGTCGACGACGTCCTCGAGACGAGCGAGAAGGCCCGAAACTTCGAACGATCGATCGAATCGACGGTCCGGTCGCCGTCGGCGTTTGCGGCCAGTGACGCCCTGAAGTCGGTCGCAGCCGACCTCGAGGCGGAGACGGACGGCCGCGTCGCGATCGATGTCCCCGACGACCTCGTGGTGCGAGTCAATCGAGCGCTGTTCGACCTCGCGTTCGAGAACCTCGCCGAGAACGGACTCGTCCACAGCGACGCCGACGAGCCGCGCGTGACGATCGCTCTCGAGCGCGTTGCGGACGACCGAAGCGCCGTCCTCACGGTCCGTGACGACGGACCCGGGATTCCCGACCACGAACTCGCCGTCCTCGAGCGTGGCGAGGAGACGGCGCTGGAACACGGCAGCGGGCTCGGGCTGTGGATCGCCTCGTGGAGCGTGACGGCACTCGGCGGCGATCTCGCGTTCGAGACGACGGCAAACGGGACGACGGCGACCGTCCGCGTTCCCGGCGTCGTCGAACCCGAAGCGGGCGGCGGCGAGCCGGGTGACGCCAGCCGAGTGACCGACCGGTCGTCGTGACCGCCCGTGCACCGAGTCGCGGCACGCGGACGAGGAAACCTTTGCTCCTAACTCGGTCGCGACCCGGCTCGAGGGAGACGTCTAGTGGTTTTACTACGGCCCGATACAACGGCGCTGGTATGAGCGACGATTCCGACTCGGACGGACACCGCTTCGCCACGAACAGCGTCCACGCCGGCCAGGAGCCGGACCCGACCACGGGGGCCCGCGCGCCGCCGATCTACCAGACCACGTCCTACGTCTTCGACGACACGGACCACGCCGCCTCCCTGTTCGGCTTAGAGGAATTCGGCAACATCTACTCGCGGATCATGAACCCGACGAACGCGATGTTAGAGGAGCGCATCGCGACCCTCGAGGGCGGCGTCGGTGCCCTCGCGACGTCGTCGGGGATGGCCGCCTTCGATCTGGCGACGTTCATCCTCGCGGAGGCCGGCGACAACATCGTCTCCTCCTCGGCGCTGTACGGCGGGACCTACACCTACCTCACCCACACCGTCGAGAAGCGGGGCATCGAGACGAAGTTCGTCGACACTCTGGACTACGACGCCTACGCCGAAGCGATCGACGACGATACCGCGTTCGTCCACCTCGAGACGATCGGCAACCCCGCGCTCGTGACGCCGGACATCGAGCGAATCGCCGACATCGCCCACGACCACGACGTACCGCTGTTCGTCGACAACACCTTCGCCACGCCGTATCTCTGCCGCCCGCTGGAACACGGCGCGGACCTCGTCTGGAACTCGACGACCAAGTGGATCCACGGCGCGGGCTCGACGGTCGGCGGCATCCTCGTCGACGGCGGCTCGTTCCCGTGGGAAGACGGCGACTATCCCGAGATCACCGAGCCGAACCCGGCCTACCACGGCGTCAACTTCCGCGAGACGTTCGGCGACATGGCCTTCTCGGTCGTCGCCCGCACTCGCGGCCTTCGCGACCTGGGCAACCAGCAGGCCCCCTTCGACGCCTGGACGACGCTGCAGAAACTCGAGTCGCTGCCCCTCCGGATGGAGAAGCACTGTGACAACGCGATGGCCGTCGCGGAATACCTGGAGGACCACGAGGACGTCGACTGGGTCAACTACCCAGGCCTCGAGAGCCACGAGACTCACGAGAACGCCAAAGAGTACCTCGAAGGCGGCTACGGCGGCATGATCACCTTCGGACTTGAGGGCGGCTACGACGCGGCCGAGACGGTCTGTAACGAGGTCGAACTCACGAGCATGCTGGCCAACGTCGGCGACGCGAAGACGCTGATCATCCACCCCGCGAGCACGACCCACCAGCAGCTCACCGAAGAGGAGAAACTGGCCAGCGGCGTCACGAACGACCTCGTGCGCCTCTCGGTCGGCATCGAGGACGTCGACGACGTGATCGCCGATCTCGATCGAGCGATCGAGCAGGCGTAGATCGGACGCCGGGCGGCTGGGACACAACCGTCACGCCGCCGGCGGTTTCAGCGAACTGGAACTAGCCCGCGTCGTTAAGGTCACGCGGATCGACTGCCCTACTATGCCTACCGGGTTACTCACCGAGGACGCAGCGGAGCAGATCGTCGCGACCTGTCGAACGGCCATCGGCGATAGCCTCCGTTCGGTCACCTACTTCACGCGCGACGACTACGAGCAGGTCTACCTCCGCGAGGACTTAGAGCGCGACGCCGACCTCTCGACGTTCATCGGCCACGAGTGGCGCGGGTTCAAGACCACCCAGACGGCCTACGAGGGGTCCGAACTCGGCGCGTACGACTATACGATCCGGGTGTTCGACAACGGCTTTCTCATCCGCGTCACGAACGACAGCGAGGGCGTCTTCGTCACGACCGACGGCCTCACCGTCAAGGACTTCGAAGAAGTAGCGACGGCGCTCGACTCGTTCCTCAGCGAGCGCGAGATTTCGTAACGGCGTCGCTCGAGTCGCCGAGATCGGCGTCGTCTTCGTCCCGCTCTGCCTCCGCGTCGTCGTCCCGCCCGCCGATGGGCAGACCGGATCCGTAGTCGTCGTCCGTCCCGAGGAGGCGAGCGAACCGACGACGTTCCGCAGCGTGTCTATCGATACTCATATCGTCGGATAGAAGCCGGTTTCCCTTGTAGTAATGCGGATCATTTTCCGTAACAACTCGTTACTTCTCCCGTGAAACGGTCGGAACAGTGGCTGCCTTCATACCGTTCCGTCCCGGCCCGCTCGAGATCGGCCGACACAACGTAACACCCTTTTTCGCCACGCCCCTTCGTTCTCGCAATGACCGACCTTCCCGAGTCCGTCGAGCGCGAACTCGAGTCTCACGACGCGTTCGATCGGACCGACGACGGCTACGAGCTGACGACGACCGTCTTCGAAACGACCGTGGCGGCCGACGACGCCGAGGGGAAACGCGACGGCCGATTCCGCGTCACCGTTTTCCTCCCGACGCTCGACGCCGCCGTGGCGAACGAAGTCGTCGCCCCCGTCGTCGAAGACGGCTGGTTCGAGACCCTCGAGCGCCGCCTCGAGGACACCTTCGGCGTCGCCCACACGAGCACCCACGACGAGCCAGCCGTCGAACGCGACGGGGACGAAGTCAGGGTCCGCCTCGAGTACACCGCCTGGGACGCCGGCGAGGGCGTCGCCGACGCCAAAGCGCTCATCGAGTTCGTCGAAGGGACCTACGCTCAGGGACTCATCCCCGGCTACGAGTATCGCGGCCCGGCGGCGACGCTGCTCGAGAGCGCCCAAAACCGTGGCCAACAAGCCGCGGACGGTGACGGAAGCAGCGGCGGAATGCCGATGTAAGTGGCAGGAACGATTCCTCAGATATCACAGCGGACGCGAGGAAATCGGATCGAACCAGTTCTCCGAGTGCCGGTCACCGACGTAGAATTAAACTCGCACATCGGCCGGGAGCGCGGCTCGAGCAGACGCGAGAGCCGCGCGACCCGGGGAAAGGCAGGCCGTTGCCCAGTCACAGACCGCGAGCGAGTGAAACGAGCGAGCGGGCCGACGACTGACCCAGAAGCCGCGCTTCGCGCGGCTGTCGGGGAAGGAGGAGTGCTTTTGATCGAAATTTTACCGAGGGACGCCGCGCTGGTGGCTTCGCCACACAGCGCGGCAGACCGCAGCGTAAAATTTCGTTGTTAGTCCATCGCGATATACGTCTGCGTATCCTCGATGCCCTCGATGGCCTGGATGTGGGTGGCGGCGATCTCCTTGACCGCGGCCGGCGTCTCGACCTGGGCTTTCGCGATGAGGTCGACGTCCCCAGCGACGATGTGTGCGGATTGCACGCCGTCGATGGATTCGATGCTGTCTCTGAGCCGGTCCGCCTCGCCCGTGTTCGCTTTGATCATGACGAACGCTGTAACCATCAGTTGACACCTCCAGTATCAGTTTCCGTCTCGGAGTCGTCCGTATCGTCGGTTTCGTACTCCGCCACGAGCTCCGTCGCCCCGGAGCGTGCGTCCGAGCCCGCGTTGGCGGCCGCCTGGCTCGGCGTCTCGCCGACCAGCAACTGGCGGACCTCGCTCAAGACGTCGAAGTCCGCGAGGACGACGAGTCGGTCGCCGTCCTCGAGCGAGAGGTCCTCGTTTGGGATGCCGAGATCCGCGTCGCGCTTGCCGAACGCGAGGACGGTCGCGTCGGCGGGCAGGTGCAGTTCGCTGATCGTATAGCCATTGACGGGGGCCGCGTCGGTGATCGTGAGTTCGACGACCTGTAGGTGGGGCGCGATGTCGGCGATGGCGCGGATCGTCCCGCCGAGCAAGGCGTTTTTCGCGCCGATCGCGCCGAGGCGCTCGGGGTAGATCACCTCGTCGACCTGATCGGCGTACTTGCGGTAGATCCCTTCTCGGTAGGCTTCGTCGATCCGCATGACCGTTCGGCAGCCGTAGTGATTTCCGATCATGCAGGCGGTGAAGTTGACGTTGAGATCGCCCGTGAGCGCACCGATGGCGTCGGCGTCGCTGACGCCGGCCTCCTCGAGGACGTCCTCGCGGGAGCCGTCACCCTCGACGACGGTAAACTCTCGGTTGCGGGCGCGTCTGATCGTCGGCTCGTCGCGTTCGATCAGCGTCACCTCGTGGCCCTCATCGCGCAGGACGCGTGCTGTGCGTAGGCCGACCCGTCCCGCCCCGATAATCACGAACCGCATGGACAGGGGTACGCCGGCCCCGGTGAATAAGTTTGCCCCCGAGTACCATGAGAGAAGTTCGAACGGCAGCGCTCGAGCGACGACGAACAGTCGATCGGCGGGAGTGGCGCAGAATGGAACGACCGGCCGGGCTACCCCATGGCGATGTACGTCTTCGTGTCGGTGACGCCGCCGAGACCCTGAATGCCCGAGGAGACGGTCTGCAGGACGTCGTAGACCTCCGGCGCGTCGACCTCGGCGATGATGTCGTAGTTGCCCGCGACGATGTGCGCGTCGGCGACCGACTCGAGGCCGCCGATCTCCGCCAGCAGCCCCTCGGACTTTCCGGCGGCCGTCTTCACCATGATGAACGCGTGGACCATCGAGAGTGTGGTACATCGTGGCACGACTAAAGCGTTTGCCCGAGTGCGGTCGCTCGCGGACGGCCCTCAGCGCGTCACTGCGCCGGCCTCGACCAGTGCGTCGGTCACCGCCTCGAGCACCGCGTCCGGCGATCGAGTCGCGTCGACGCGGACGAACCGGTCAGGATCCCGCTCGATCAGCCGTTCGTAGTTGTCACGGACTGCGGCGAGGTACTCGGCACGCTCGAACTTGTTCGTCGTACCCGCTCGCGCCGCGGCCGTTTCCGGATCGAGATCGAAATAGATCGTCAGGTCCGGCGCGATCGAGAAGGGGCGATGGAGGTCGACGACGTACTCGAGCGGATCCGCGAGGTCGATCCGCTCCGAGCGCTCGAGGGTCGCACCCTGGTAGGCGAAGCGGGAGTCGGAGTACCGATCGGAAACCACGAGATCGTCGCGCTCGAGGGCCGGTTCGATCACCCGCGAGAGGTGATCTGCGTGGTCGGCAGTGTACAGAAAGAGCTCCGCCAGCGGGTCGGCGTCGTCGTCCTCGATCGAGCGGTAGACGGCCTCGCCGTACCACGAATCGCTCGTGGGTTCGCGCGTGAACACGGCGTCGGGATAGCGCTCGTCCAGGGCCTCCCAGACCGTCGTCTTGCCGCTGCCGTCGAGCCCCTCGAGCGTGACCAGCATACACCCACGTCGTGGAGAGCACTATTTAGATGTAGCACAATCGGTCGAGCGCCCGCTCGAGCCGAACAGTGAAGGCGACTAGGTATTTATCGCTGCGACGGCACATTCTGCGTATGGAGATCCTCGTCGCCGGCGGAACCGGCTTCATCGGCACGAACCTGTGTGCGGAACTGGCCGAGCGCGGCCACGAGGTGACGGCGCTGTCGCGATCCCCGGACGCCGGCGAACTCCCCGCGGGCGTCGATTCGGCGATGGGCGACGTGAGCGCGTACGACTCGATCGTCGACGTCGTGACCGGCTGCGACGCCGTCGTGAACCTCGTCTCGCTCTCGCCGCTCTACAAGCCACCGCGGGGGAAAACGCACGAGGAGGTTCACCTCGGCGGAACCGAGAACCTCGTTCGCGCCGCCGAAGCCGGCGGCGTCGACCGCTTCCTGCAGATGAGCGGGCTCGGAGCCGACCCGAACGGAGATACCGCGTTCCTTCGCTCCAAGGGGAAAGCCGAGGGCGTCGTCCGAGACTCGAGCCTCGCGTGGACGATCGTCCGCCCGTCGGTCGTCTTCGGCGACGGGGCCGAGTTCCTCGAGTTCACGAAGACCGTGACGACACCGCACGTAACGGGGCTGCCCGGCGGCGGAAAGACCCGGTTTCAGCCGATCTGGGTCGGCGATCTGGTCCCGATGCTGGCCGACGCGCTGGCGGACGACGCCCACGCCGGGGAGACGTACGAACTCGCCGGCCCGGAGGTACTCACGCTCGCGGACGTGACGAAGATGGCCTACGCGGCCGAGGGAAAAGACGTCACGATCGTCCCGGTTCCGATGGGCCTGTCGAAGCTCGGACTCTCGGCCGTCGGCCCGATACCGTTCGTCCCGTTCGGTCCGGATCAGGCCCGCTCGCTCGAGGTGGACAACACCACCACTGACAACGACATCACCGCGTTCGGTCGCGATCCGACGGAGTTGACGACGCTCGGTGTATACCTCGGCCTCGAGGACGCTGGTTCTCGAGTGCAAGCGGTCGAAACGGCGTGAGGACGGGTACGGTGCGTCGTCTCCCCGAATCAGCCGGGCGGCGTTCGACCGAGCCTGTCGAAAAATCTTATTATAAAGAACATCACTGTCGGGAATAGAAGGCGGTATTCGGGTCCGAATACCGGACCACATACGCCCTCAATCGGTCGATTTGGCGCAATATTGAATTAATAAAGAAATTCAGTTTAGCACAAGACTTATATTCTCTATCGCACTGGTACCAATCCAACGGAGCCCCCTGACAAACAATGAAGCTGGCGATGATCGGATTCGGACAGGCCGGTGGCAAAATCGTCGATCGATTCCTCGATTACGACGATCGGACGAACAGCGGAATCGTCCGGGCTGCTATTGCCGTCAACTCCGCGAAAGCGGACCTCATCGGTCTCGAGAATATTCCACAGGAGAATCGCGTACTCATCGGCCAGGCCCGCGTAAAGGGCCACGGCGTGGGTGCAGACAACGAACTCGGCGCGGAAGTCGCCGAGGAGGACATCGACGAGGTTCAGAACGCCATCGACTCGATCCCGACCCACGAGGTCGACGCCTTCCTGATCGTCTCCGGGATGGGCGGCGGTACCGGGTCGGGTGGTGCGCCCGTCCTCGCGAAACACCTCAAACGGATCTACACGATCCCCGTCTACGGACTCGGCGTCCTGCCGGGCACCGACGAAGGTGGGATCTACACGCTCAACGCGGCGCGCTCGTTCCAGACGTTCGTCCGCGAGGTCGACAACCTGCTCGTCTTCGACAACGACTCCTGGCGACAGACCGGCGAGTCCGTCGAGGGCGGCTACGAGCAGATCAACGAGGAGATCGTCCGGCGCTTCGGTATCCTCTTCGGTGCCGGCGAGGTCGGTGACGGCCAGGAGGTCGCCGAGAGCGTCGTCGACTCCTCCGAGATTATCAACACGCTCTCCGGCGGTGGTGTCTCCACCGTCGGCTTCGCGAGCGAGGAGGTCGAACTCAACTCCGGCGGCGGCCTGCTCTCCCGGTTCACCGGCGACGGCGGCGGCGCTGGCGACGACAATCTCGACGCCGCGAACACCACGAACCGCATCACGAGCCTCGTCCGGAAGGCCGCGCTCGGCCGGCTCACGCTCCCCTGCGAGATCGAGGGCACCGAGCGCGCCCTGCTCGTCCTCTCCGGTCCCTCGGAGTACCTGAACCGGAAAGGCATCGAACGCGGGCGCAAGTGGCTCGAGGAGGAAACGGGCAGCATGGAAGTTCGCGGTGGCGACTTCCCGCGAGAGGAACCGGAAGTGTCCGCGGCGATCCTGCTCTCGGGCGTGACGAACGTCCCGCGGATCAAGCGACTCCAGCAGGTCGCCATCGAGGCGCAGGATAACATGGACGATATCCAGCAGGAGAGCGAGGAGAACCTCGAGGAACTCGTCGAGGACGACGAGGACGAACTCGAGCCGCTCTTCTAGGCCGTCTTTCTCTCGGTTTTCGACGGTTCGAGCGGCCGCGCTCGACTCGTGTCGGGGGGCGCGAGATCGAACTCCGATCGGACGCGGCCGTCGAACGCGCGGATCGTCGGTATTTCGACTCCGACGTGCTTTTGAGCGCGCCCGGAGTATCGCAACCAGATTCAGATGCGCGTCGTCGTCCCGTTCGCCGCCGAGACGCCGAAGACTCGCCTCGAGCCCGTCCTCACGGCAGCCGAACGCTCGGCGCTCGCCCGCGCGATGCTCGCGGACGTGCTTCGCGCGGTCGTCGAGGCCGGCTACGAGCCGACGGTCGTCTCGACCGCGCCGCTCGAGCTCTCCGCCCTCGAGCTGCCGGGCGAGATCGAAACGTCGACCTCGGTGACGGTCGACGACCGGCCGCTCACCGAGGCGGTCAACGCGCGACTGCCGGGTGAGTCGGAAAACGACGCGAACGGAGACGATGGCGAGGGAGGCGAGGCAGTCGCCGTCGTCATGGCCGACCTCGCGCTGGCGACGCCGACGGCGCTCGAGGAGCTGTTCGCCCCCGATACCGACGTGGCGATCGCGCCAGGGCGGGCCGGCGGGACGAACGCACTCGTCGTCCGCGACCCCGCGTTTCGGGTCGACTACCACGGCGCCTCCTACCTCGATCACCGCGAGATCGCCCGCGAGGCCGGTGCCACTCTCGAGACGGTCGACTCGTTTCGGCTCGCGACGGACGTCGACGAGCCCGAGGATCTGGTCGAGGTGCTCGTCCACGGCCACGAAACCGACCGCGCCCCGTCCCGTCTCCGCGAGTTCGGCTTCGAACTCGCAGAGCGGGAGGGACGAGTCGTCGCAGTCCGCGACGGAGAACTGGAGTAGCGCGGTGCCCGCCGACGGCTCCCGGGCCGTCACGAAGCCAAGGTCTTATAGTCCGAGCGACGACACTCCGAGGTAATGTTCCCCGGGGCAGACGAGTACGGCGTCGATATCGCGATCGACGAGCGGGCCGTCGAGGACCTCCTGCAGGTGAGCCCGAACGACGTCGACGCGCCAGCGCGATTGACCTTCGCGCGGAACGTGTTCGTGCCGCTCACGACGGCCTGTCGGTACACCTGTACCTACTGCACCTACTTCGACCCGCCCGGGCAGGCCTCGCTGCTCTCGCTCGAGGAGGTCCGCGAGATCTGCCGGCGCGGCGCGGACGCCGGCTGTACCGAGGCGCTGTTTACGTTCGGCGACGACCCCGACGACCGCTACACCGAGATCCACGCGCAACTCGAGGAGTGGGGCCACGACTCGATCCACACCTATCTGCGCGAGGCCTGTGAAGTGGCGCTCGAGGAGGGGCTCTTACCCCACGCCAACCCCGGCGATCAGACCCGCGAACAGATGGCGGTCGTCGCGGACGTCAACGCTAGCATGGGCGTGATGCTCGAGACGACCGCGGAGGTCGGCGCCCACGCCGGCCCGCGACGCAAGGTGCCCGGCCAGCGCCTGCGAACCCTGAAGAACGCGGGCGAACTCGACGTCGCGTTCACGACCGGGGTTCTGGTCGGGATCGGCGAGGACTGGCGGGATCGCGCCGAGAGCCTGCTGGCAATTCGGGAGTTACACGAGCGCTACGACCACATCCAGGAGGTGATCGTCCAGCCGGTGGTGGAGAACGAGCGCTGGTCCGGCGGCTCGCCCGACCTCGCGACGATGCGGCAGGTGACGGCGATGGCTCGCATCGCGCTGCCGGAAGAGATTTCGGTGCAGGTGCCGCCGAACCTCGCTCCCGCGAAGGACCTCGTCGACTGCGGCGTCGACGATCTGGGCGGCGTCTCGCCGGTCACCGACGACCACATCAATCCCGACTACACGTGGCCCGCGCTGCGCGAACTCGAGGAGATCGCCGACCACGCCGGCGTCCCGCTGGGGGAGCGCCTGCCCGTCTACGAGCGATTCCTCCCGCCGGACCTGCGGACGGACGACTTCGACGGGCGGCTCGCGGACGGTGCGGACGCCGGCCGGGAGTGGATCTCGCCGACGATCCGGGACGCGCTCGCGGCCGACGATACCGCCGGGCGGCGCTATCGCGCCGTGCTTCGTGATGAGACGGCGGCCGCGGCGGACTAGGCAGTTCCAACCGGTTTCGCACTCGTTCCGAATCGAGTCGGTTATCCGCTGCTATCCCTGAAGACGTGTGTGACTCCCCCCGAACCCGTCGCCGACGAGGGCCGAACGCTCGAAAGTCACGGGTACCGCATTACCGTCGACGAGGGCCGTGATTCGTTTTTCGCGATCTGCCTCGAGGACCCGGAGCGCGAGACCGCGTGGTTGATGTCAGATACCGTCCGTTCGCTCGAAGACATGCAGTAGCCACCCAGTGTGTGCGTCGGTCAAAAGTAGTCTTCGTGGACCGCCAGTCCCTCCTCCTCGAGCACCGGTCCGTCCACGGTCGTCGAGCCGTCGGCCCGGTCGACGACCTCCGCGCACGGAATTTCGATCACGCCGTCGTCCCGTATTTCCGCGAGTGACTCGACGGACACGCTGTAGACGACCCGCTCGAGCCCCGCATAGACGATCGCGCTCGCACACATCGGACACGGCTCGGTGCTCGTATACATCGTACACGCCGCGCGCTCGGCCGGCTCGAGTTCGCTCGCGGCCCAGCGGGCCAGTTCGAACTCCGGATGGGCGGCGATGTCGTCGTCCGTGAGGGTCCTGTTCTCGGCCGTCCGGACGATCTCGTCGTCGACCACGAGCAGTGAGCCGAAGGGGGTGTTGCCGTGTTCGACCGCCGACCGCGAGAGGTCGATCGCCCGCCGGACGTAGGATTCGTCGGTTGCCATAGCCGCTTCTTCCGGGGCCGACGCCGAAACGCTTCCCCTCGAGACCGGCGCAGCCGCGGTCGGCCGTCAGTCCGCGCCGCTCGCGTCCATGGGCGGTGACTCGCCCGCGTCCGCCCCGTCGCTGACCTCGCGGATGTACCGGATCCGGTCCGGAATCGGCGGATGCGTGTAGTGGAAGGTGGCGTACAGGGGGTGTGGGAACGGGTTCGAGAGGTTTTCGGCTGTGAGCCGGCAAAGCGCGTCGACAAGCGGCTCGCCATCGCCCGTCACGTCCGTCGCGAAGGTGTCTGCCTCGCGCTCGTGGGAGAGCGAGAGGCGGTTCTCGAGCGGCCGGGTGAGTTTCGTGAGAGGCTGGAGCCAGAGCGCGCCGACCGCGAGCCCGACGTACGTCGTCTCGGGGAGCGCGAACATGCCGTAGAGCCACGGCGTCTCGAGCAGGTACCAGAGAACGGCGAGCGTGGCACCGATTCGGACCACGCCGGCCGCAAACCCTTTCCAGACGTGGCCCCGCTTCCAGTGGGCGAGTTCGTGGGCCAGAACGGCCTCGATCTCCGCGAGTTTCATCCGGTCGACGAGCGTGTCGAACAGCACGACCCGCTTGGTCCGGCCGAAGCCGACGAAGTAGGCGTTGGAGTGCGAGGAGCGCTTGCTCGCGTCCATCACGTAGACGTCGTCGCAGGTGAAGCCGGCGCGGTCGAAGACGCGCTCGACGGCCACGCGGAGTTCGCCCGACTCGACCGGTTCGAAGTCGTTGAACAGCGGCGCGATCACTCGCGGGTAGAGCACGAGCATCGCGAGCGAGACGGCCGCGAACAGCGCAGTCGCCGCCAGCGGCCAGTAGGTCGGCAGCCGCCCCACGACCCAGAGGACGGCGGCAGCGAGGACGGCGGTGAACCCCGCCGCGAGGACGGTTCCGACCAGCAGGTCCCTGACGAACAGCGCGAGAGTCCCCTCGTTGAAGCCGAACCGCTCCTCGATCACGAACGTTTCGTAGGCGTCGAACGGAACTGAGACGAGTCGAAGGCCGACGACCGCGGCGACGAAAAAGGCGGCACCCGTCGCGATCGGGCCGTACCCCAGCGCCTCGAGCCGCTCGACGACCGTTGCGACCGCGCCCGAGTAGAGGGCCGCGAGTACGAGTGCGAGGACGACCCACGTCTGAATCTGCGAGAGGACGGTGGTCGCTCGCTGATAGGCGATCACGCGGTCGGGCTCCTCGAGTCCCAGCCGATCCGCGACCCAGTCGGATTCGCGCTCGAGCGTCCGTTTCCCGTGGCGGAGGTTGAGCGCGGAGAGGACGGTGAAAAATGCGGTCGTCCCGACGAGTACGATGAGAAAGAGTGCGTGGTACGCGAACATACCCGTAGTACGGTGCGGAAGCGGGTTAACGGTTGTTCCGGGTCAGCGAACTACGTACAGGAGAAGCCGCCGTCGACGACCAGCGCCTGTCCGGTGATCCAGTCGGCCTCGTCGCTGGCGAGGAACAGCATCGCGTTGGCGATGTCCTCGGGCCGGCCGAGTCGCTTGAGCGGATAGTACTTCGACATCTCCTCTTTGGTCGCCTCCCACTCCTCCTCGGTGCGGTTCTTCCGGGGCATCGCGGTATCGGTCACGCCAGGACAGACAGCGTTCGCCCGCACGCCGGCCGGCCCCACCTCGGCCGCGACGGTGCGCGTGAAGTTGACGACCGCGCCCTTCGACAGCGAGTACGCGCCCAACTGCGGCGCGCCGATGACGCCGGCCAGCGACGCCGTGTTGACGATCGCACCCGATCCCTGCTCCTTGAAGTGGGGGATGACGGCGTGACAGCCGTTCCAGACGCCCTTGACGTTCACGTCGATGACCCGGTCGCGCTCGCCCTCGTCGATGTCCTCGACTTTCGAGCGCTCGTGGCTCACGCCGGCGTTGTTGACCATGATATCGAGGCCGAACTCCGAGACCGCCTCGTCGACCGCCGCGTGAACCGCGTCGGCGTCCCGGACGTCCAGCTCGAGCGCGGTCCCACCTTGCCCCGCCTCCTCGACGAGGTCAACCGTCTCCTCGGCGCTTGCGAGGTCGATGTCGGCCGCGACGATCGTCGCGCCCTCTTCGGCGAACAGTTCAGCTGCTTCTCGGCCGAGGCCGGACCCGGCACCCGTGATGAACGCTGTCTTGCCTTCGAGTCGCATACACACACACGTTATCAGGGTACCGTATAACGATTGTCACACCATTCGAGAGATCGACCGTCGATCGGATCGAGGACCGGGCATCGTTATGCCCCTCGGCCGACGGCTCTCCCGTATGCAGGTCGATCTCACTCAGCCGATCGAGACGGGGATGCAGACGTACCCCGGCGACCCCGCGGTCGCCGTCCGCCCCCACACTACCCACGCGGCGGACGGCGCTCGTGTCTCGAGCCTCGAGTGTGGCAGTCACACCGGGACCCACGTCGACGCGCCCGCCCACACCGAACCCGACGGCCGGACCCTCGAGTCCTATTCGATCGACCGGTTCGTCTTCGACGCGGTTCGAGTCGACTGCCGCGATCTCGAGGCCCGCGAGCCGATTCCCGCGGATCGGATCCCGGATACCGAGGCCGACCTTATAGCCTGCTGGACCGGCTGGGATGCTCACTGGGGGACCGATCGATACCTCGAGCATCCGTACCTCTCACCGGCGGCGGCCGAGGCCTGCGTCGAACGGGGGTTCGACGTCGCCGTGGACGCGCTCAATCCCGATCCGACGCCGACGGAAAACGCCACCGCGGAGGAGCCGGAAGGGTTTCAGACACACCACGCGCTGCTCGGCAACGATCTGCTGATCCTCGAGAACCTGACAAACCTCGAGGCCGTTGCGGACCGCTTCGAGTTCCGGGCGTATCCGCTGGCCCTCTCGAGCGACGGCGCCCCGGTGCGAGCCGTCGGCGTCGGAGATATGAAATAGATCTGCCACCCGCGCGGTCGCCGACCGGTGATGCCGCTCCACTGTCGAGAACACGCGAGAGCCAGCCTACAGGTGCTGGGTCGTCACTGATCGAGACGGTTTCGTCGATCAGTCGTCGGCGATCGCGGTCCGTTCTTCGCTCTCCGCTCGCGTCAGCAGCGGCGTCCCGTCGGCTTTCGGTCCGAGCCGCGGGCCGAACGGCGGCTCGTCGGGATCGATGACGCGGCGTTGCTCGTAGTCGGTCGAGCGTTCGACGGGAACGCGGCCGATCGAGGAGATCATCTCGACGTAGTCCTCGAACGAACGGAACTCGCCGTAGCCGCCGCCGGCGCGCTTGGTAATCTCTTCGGAGAGGATCGTCCCCATGTAGTCGTCGGCCCCACACGAGAGCATCTTCAGCCCCTGTTCGTCGCCGTACTTGACCCAGGACGACTGGATGTGATCGACGTTGTCGAGGAACAGCCGCGAGACGGCGATCAGCAGCTCGTCCTCGTCGATGCTGGCGCCGCCCGAGACCACGTCGTGCTCGAACAGCGGCGTGTTCTGGTGGATGAAAGACAGAGGGACGAACTCGGTGATATTGCCCGTTCGATCCTGTAAATCCCGGATTCGCTTCAGGTGCAGCGCACGGTGGGCCTCGTTCTCGACGTGGCCGTACATGATCGTCGCCGTCATGCCGAGGCCGACGTTCGCGGCTGCCTCCATGGCCTCGAGCCAGCCGTTCGTACTGATCTTGCCGGGGCAGATCACCTCGCGGACCTCCTCGACGAGGATCTCCGCAGCGGTGCCGGGAACGGTATCGAGGCCCGCCTCCTTCAGCCGGCGGTACACCTCCTCGTAGGACCAGTCGGTGCCCCGACGGGCGTGGTACGCTTCTTCGGGCGTCATCGAGTGGACGTGGACGCCGTCGACGCTCATCGCCGAAATCTGGTCCGTGTAGGTACCGGGACTGGTGTCGTAGACCGCCGGCGGCTTGTAGTTGACTTCCTTCGGGTTCGGGTGGGCCTCGAGGATCTCCCGGTGTTCCTCGTCGAGCGCGAACGCGGGGTGCAGTCCCGAGACGGACGTGACCTCGTAGATGCCGCGCTCGACGGCATCGGCGACGATTTCGCGGGACTCCGCGGGCGTCTTCGTGAAGCCGGCCGTCTCGATCTCCGTCTCGCGCTCGAAGGTGTGGGCGGCGTCCTTGAAGTTACAGAACAGACAGCCCACGTTACAGGCCGTGGTGACGTTGTTGTTCAGATTCGCGATGAAGGTGACCTCCTCGCCGACGGTCTCGGCGCGGCGGCGATCGGCCGCCTCGAGGACGCGTTCCTTGCGCCGCCGGTCGATCCCCTCACTGTCCGTCCCCGTGGTGAGTAACTCGATCGCGTCGTCGACCGCGAGTCGGTCACCGTCGTGCGCTTTCGCCAGTGCGTTCTCGAACGACTGGTCGGTCTCGGGAACGTGTTCGAACGTGAGGTCGGCCTCGGTCACCGGTCGCTCCATCGGAGAAACGATTCCGGCACAGCGAGAAAAGCATGGTGGATTCGGCGATCCGGCGATGTCATCTCGGTCGTTCGGGCCCGGCCGTCGAACGGGGATCGATCGACCGATCGGCGCTGGCGCGGTCACTATTCTCGTGCGATGTTCGCAGGCGGTGTCGGTTCCGACGTCGGCCATTGCCGGCGGTCGGATTCGATCAGACGGAGCAGCGTTCGCCGGCGTTCGTCCACGTCAGCGACGGCGTCGGCGAACGCTTCGTCGGACACGGTCGGAACGTCCGCGTCGCGAAGCCGCTCGAGGTCCGGCGCGGGCGGGGAGCGATCCGCGGGTTCGATGAACGCGTTGCGGAGCGTCTCGAGGTAACTCTGCACACTCGCTCGCGCGTTTTTGACGATGGTGTCGCTGGGTCGGTCGGCTTCGGGCACGCCGAACCGAAAGAGGGTGAGCGCCTCGTCGAGAGCGGCGATGCTCGCCACCGGTGCTCGGTTGCGCTGTTCGCTGTGGAAGTAGTGGAGGATCGGGTACGCCTTGTGGTTCTCCGTGAGCGCGTTCAGCTGCGAGGTGAGATCGTTCAGGGGTACGTCGAGTCCCCGAAACGCCTCGCCGTCCCAGCTCGTCCGGACGATCTCGTCGCCGCTCGTTCCAAGCCCGCTCACGCTGCTCGCGAACGACCGCTTCTGTGTGACGGCGTCGAGGACGGAGAGGACGTAGGTGACCGTCAGGGTGACGAAGAGCATCCCGCTGGCGGTCGCGAGCGTGGTCGCGAGCTGCCAGACGCCGTCCCGCGGGACGTAATCGCCGTTTCCGAGCGTGAAGATCGTGTAGCCGGTGACGTACACGTACTCGAACCAGGAGAGCGGCCCCGTGCCGACCGTATCGATGAAAGGGGTTGTTCCGCTCGCGAAGACGAGCGTCCAGCCGATCCAGAGAAGAAGGATCCAGACGGAAAGCCCGACGACGAGAATCACCGGTCCGGCGAGGGTGAGCAGTCTCGAGTCACGATCGCCGATCCGCTTGAACCCGCCCCACGTCACCGCCATCAGCCGGGAGGTGAGCGGCCCGGCACCGCCTTCGACCCACAGCGTCGTCCAGAACAGATCCACGACGACGACGGCGAGGAGGACGGCTCCGACGACGAACGGTACGGGATCCATCTCAGCGCCACCCCGCCGTCGACCGGTGAATCGGTTCCGGGGGAGCGCCGGCTCGCACGCGCGCGACCGCCGGGAGCCCGGTACTACGGTCCGAAATCGGTTCGACCACGCTCGTCCGTTCGGGCTCGAGCCGGAAAACGCTCGAGCCGGAATGTTCCCGGCCAACTCGTCGGCTTCGCACGGCTCGTCGAACGCAGGTCCCGGAATTATCGGTGCGGACCGTGAATCCACCCGTATGAGCTCACGGACGCCACGGGAGTGCATCGATCGCGCGCTCGACGAGTCGGCCGACGAGGAGACGCGATCGGCCGCGATTCGCGAGCTGAAGACGGCCAACGAGTGCGACGAACTCGAGGCGCTCGTCCGACGGGAAAGTCTCGACGAGCGGTACCGTCGGCAGGCTCTCGAGGCACTGGCGACGCCCCAGTGCGACTCGACGCTTCGCGAACTCGTCAGGGAGGATCCGGTCGGTGGCTCGCTGCAGGACGACGCCGCGGCGTTACTGGAGACCGTCGAGGGGAACTGAGTGACCGATCCCGACCACCGGTCCGCGGACCCTGGGCCGGATCGAGCGCGCTGCGGTCTCCGGCCCGATACTGAAACCTTCTTACTGTCCGACCACAGCAACTGGAGTATGAACTGCGGTGGCGGACACGTCCTGAGGTGTCCCGTATGACGAGTGTCAAAGAGTTCCGCATCGAGGAGGAAGCGACCGCCCAGGAGCTCGGCCGGGGCTCGTTCGTCTTCACCGACGACTACTCGGTGTTCGACTGGGGGAAGATGCCCGACCAGATCCCACAGAAGGGCGCGACCCTCTGTACGATGGGCGCGTTCAACTTCGAACTGCTCGAGGCCGAGGGCGTGCCGACCCACTACCGGGGCGTCGTCGAAAACGGCGACGTCATCGACCTCGAGGACGCCTCCCATCCGCCCTGGGAGATGGCCATCGAGCTGACGCAGGTGCCCGACCTGCCCCACGAGGGCCGCGAGTACGAGTACGACCACTACCACGGCGCGGCCGGTGAGAACTACCTGATCCCCCTCGAGATCGTCTTCCGGAACCGCGTCCCCGTCGGCTCGAGCCTGCGGAGCCGGACCGAGCCCGCCGACCACGGCCTCGACTTCGATGAGTGGCCCGACGAGGCGGTCGATCTGGACGAGCCGATCGTCGAGTTCACGACGAAGTACGAGGAGAGCGACCGGCAGCTCGAGCGCGACGAAGCCGACGAGATCGCGGGGAACGCGTCGATCGAGGACCTCGAATCGGTCGCCCGCGAGGTCAACCGGATCGTCACCGAACAGGCCGACTCCGCCGGGCTGGTCCACGAGGACGGCAAGATCGAGTGTCTGTACTACCAGGGCGAGATCCGCGTCGCAGACGTCGTCGGCACCTTCGACGAGAACCGCTTCAGCTACGAGGGAGTCCAGCTCTCGAAGGAGGTACTGCGCCAGTACCACAAGCGCACCCAGCCCGAGTGGGTCCAGGCCGTCGACGCCGCCAAAGCCGAGGCCAAGCGCGAGGGCATCGCCGACTGGAAGTCGCTGTGCGACGCGGAGCCCGCCCCCCTCGAGGAGGGCGTCCTCGAGACCGCTCGCGACATGTACTGTGCCGGGGCCAACGCCTACACCGGGCGTGAGTTCTTCGACGCGCCGCCGCTCTCGAGCGCGATCGGCGCGGTCCAGCGGCTGTAGCGCCGGGGAACCGACCGACGGCTGCCCGCGCCGTCAGGCGGAAACGAGGTCGAGTTCCCCGTCGCCGGGAACGACGGTGAACTCGAACCGCACGCCGCCCGCTGCGCCCTCGGTGACGGCGACGGTCCAGCCGTGGGCCTCCGCGATCGTCTCGACGATGTAGAGGCCGAACCCGGTGCCGTCGGTGAGACGGCTGAAGCCGGGGTCGAAGACGTGCTCGCGGTCCTCGACGGCGATTCCCGGCCCGTCGTCTTCGACCGCGAATCCGGCCGTCGTCTCCGTGACCGTAACCGTCACCGACGGCCCCGCGTGTTCGACCGCGTTTCGAAACAGGTTCTCGAAGAGCCGCTGGAGACGGGAGCCGTCGGCGTTCACGGTGGTCGTCGTCCGAACGTCGAGCGTCGCGTCGGCGGTGTCGACCATTTCCCACGCATCGCGTGCGACGGTCGTCAGATCGACCGGTTCCGCGTCCATCACGCCGCGGCCGTCGCGTGCGATGACGAACACGTCGTCGATGATGCGACCGATGCGATCGAGCGAGTCACCGAGCGAGTCCAGTTGTTCGTCGTCGCCGTCCGTTCGATATCCTTCTAGATCGCCGTACGCGACGGCGAGCGGATTCCGCAGGTCGTGCGTGAGGATCGCCGCGAACTCGGATAGCCGATCGTTCTGCGCGGCGAGTTTGATCGCCTGTTCTCGCTGTTCGGTCACGTCCCGTCCGACGCCGCAAAATCCGACGACGCTGCCGTCGGCGTCCGTCAGTCGGCGGCCGCTGAGTTCGAACAGTATCGTACCCTCGGTCGTGTTCGCCCGCGCTTCGACGACGACCTCGCCGGTATCGAAGACGGCCTCGACGGCGCGCTCGACGGCCGGACGGTCCGCCTCGAGGAAGAACTCCATGGGCGTCGTCCCCGCGAGTTGCTCGTCGGTCAGATCGAACAGCTTCCCGAGTCGGTCGTTCCAGAAAACGAGCTCGCCGCGCTCGTCGTAGATGTAGAAGACGTCGTCCAGGACGTTTACCGATTGTCGAAGTAGTACGTCTTCAATCATGTGTTACTATTGGATTTCGACGATATAAGTCTACGCAGACGTGTCATCGGAGTCCTAGCTCGATCAAATGCCCAAAAGTAACACGGCAGTCTCGACCGCCGATGGCCGTCGTCGCCGGTCGGTATATGTGTCCGGTCGGCCCAGTGCGACCATGGAAACCGATGTCACGGTGTACGGACCCCTGCGGAGCGCGACCGGCGCGAAGACGGTGTCCCTCGAGTGGCCGGGCGGTACGGTCGCCGCCGCCATCGCGGCCTTCGTCGACGCCTATCCGCGGGCGAAATCACAGCTCTACGACGGCGACCGGATCCGGCCGAGCGTCAGAGTCGCGGTCGACGGCGAGCGCGCCGCCCTCGAGGATCAGGTTCCAGAAGCGACCTCGCTGACGCTGGTTCCCGCCGTTCAGGGCGGTTCCGACGACGAGACGTAATCGTTCCGCGACCGCCTGCGAACTCGGTCCCACCGCAGCCGGTGACTCCGGAAGCCCCGCCGTTCGAGACGGCAGACGGAACGAGCCTACAGCCCGTACTGCTCGCGCACGAGGTGGTCGATCCCGCAGTCCTCGAGGACGGCCATCGGCGCGAGCATGTCTAGTTGGACGACGCCCGGGAGACGGCCGATCTGGACGCCGCCGGTGAACGTACACCGCGAGCGGACCTCCCCCTCGCTCATGTCGAGCAGTTTCGTCGCGCGGTCGAAGGCGTTCTGCGTGGCGTCGTTGACCGTCGCCCCGGAGCCGATCACCTGAATCGGCCCCATGTCGTCTTCTACCTCGACACCGTGATCCGCGCCGAGGTCGCGACCCGTCTCGCGCTCCTCGTCGCTGTACGGTTTACTGATGAACGGCAGATCCTCCTCGGGGGGTAACAGGAGGGGGCCATCGAGCTCGAGGCCGTCGATCACCTCGACGTCCATCGTTACGTTTCCACTCACGTCGGTCGTGTGCAGGGAGAGTTCGCCGTCGCCCTGGTTCGCGTGTAGATCACCGACGTAGACGCCAGCTCCGTCGACTTTGACGGGACAGATCAGCGTCGCGCCGGGCCGCACCTGTGGGATGTCCATGTGGCCGTCCGTGCGGGCCTCGAGATCCGCTTCGCTGTCGACGCCGTAGTCGTGCTCGGCGCCGATAAGGTACTGGCCGAAGTCACCCGCGTTGTGCGAGTCTGGCATCGTGACCGGCGGCGTCGTCCCGACGTTGCCGATGAACGGGCGCAGCCGACCCAGCGTCCCGGGCATCTCGCCGGGTTCGTACAGCAGGATGGGGTGCTGGCGGGAGTTCTCGGGGATGTCCATCACCTCGTCGGCGTTCTCGGCGAGTTCGTGTGCCCCGTCTTCGTCGAGCGTGATTCCGACGCTATGGTCGTCGTCGAACGCGACGGTGTAGCCGTACTCGAAGCCGAAGGAGGAGGCGTTCGCGCCGCACTCGGCGCATTTGATCGATTCCTCCCCCGTTCCCTCGACGATCGATTCGGGCCACTCGGTGCCGCACTCGGGACAGCGGTGATCGACGAACGGGTCGTCGCCGAAGGCGTCCTCGCGTTCGGCCATCGAACCCGTGCTCGTGGCCATGCTCGTCACCTCCATGTCGCGGATGTGCAGGGCGACGGCGTCACCGACCTCGGCACCCTCGACGCGGATCGGCCGGGTCACTTCGTGGCCGCCGCGGAACTCGGGCGTGATCATCGGCCCCCAGCAGCCCGGCGGCGTGTACGTTCGAATCGTTCCGCCGTCCGCGACGGTCCCGGCCCACTCCTGATCGGGGCCGACGAGGCCGAGCGTGTACTCGTCGACGTACAGCTCCTGTTCGACTTCTCGCTGTGCCATAACATACCAACGTACGCCGTCACCGTCGTTAAGCTTACCGTCAGCGGGAATCGGTCGGCTAGGTCGCGGTTCGGACCAGCCCGTCGTGGACAGAAAGCGGCCCTCGCCAGCACGACGGTGGCGGTCGACACCGATTCGAAGGCCGCTGTTCAGCGGCGGTTCGGTCGGACGTTCGCGGACGGAAAGCGAGATCCTGCTTTCTCACTCGTCTGACCAGGGCAGTTCTCGCTCGTCCACGCGCTCCAGTACGCGAACGAGGATACCGAAGTTCGATCCCGGATGCACCGTCGCGTCGTTCCGGTCGTGCGAAACGACGTCGGCCTCGTCGAGTCGAGGGAGATGGTTGTGAGAGAGGGCGAGCGAAACGTGGCAGAGATCCTCGTTTGAAGGGTTCTCCTGCTCCGCTTCTCCGACCCGGTTAGCCAGTTCCGTCGTCGATAGCGGCGTGGTGGACTCCCGCAGGATTCGGAGTATCAGCCGCCGCCGTCGCTTACTAAGTAATACGAAAATATCCGATTCTGAGAGTTTCTGTGACATCTATTATACCTTGAGATACAATACCGTGGTTCGCAATCGTAGATATATATGGACGAGATAGGTGACCTGGATCCGCCCGATGCGACGCGGTCGTATACGTGAAAACCGAATTAATACGTTGCTAAGGACGGCGGAAACGGGAACGAGAGGTCTAGGGACCGGACCGCACACCGAAGCCGACGCACTGCTCGAGCTGCGAGCGTTTCGAGCCGGCCTCTCGTCGGACCCATCGGCTTCCGCTGCGGGACTCTGCAACCGAGTACCCGATGTCGATCACCGGCCTACGGCTGCGTACTCGGGCCGACGAGTTCGACGGACTGGTCGGGAAGCGAGGGCCTCGAGCGATGCCGAACGCTAGAACCTGAAAGCGCGGCTCGAGACTTCGCCCCGCTGTTCGGGGGCGTCACGGTCGACCGAGAGAACGCGAAGCGGACGCCGTCAACTGTCCGACGATCGGAGAGTTTGCCGCTACAGAGGCTAAGTCGGGTGATTCGGCCGACCACGACCGATACGGCCGAAATGGATTCGTTAAAGTGGGTCTCGTTCCACCTGTCAACCGATGACCGACTCGACGGACGAGGACGAACCCGAATGTCGACAGTGTGGCGATCCCGTCGGATCGTCTCCCGAACAGCGCGTGATTACGACGGTCGAAGACGAGACGACCGTCTACAAACACTTCTGCAGCGACGACTGCCTCGAGCTCTGGGAAGCGTCAGCGTAACGGGCAGCCGACAGCGTCGAACCGACGAGGGCGACTCCCAACAGTCAACTCCGTCGGGGTGGACCGTCGATATGTCGTCCACCGGAATCGACACCGTCACCGATATTCCCGTCGACGGCGCGACCCTCGAGGACAACCTCGTCGTCCCGCCGGACGCGACCGGGCTCGTCGTCTTCGCCCACGGGAGCGGCAGTAGCCAACACAGTTCGCGAAACAACTTCGTCGCCGAGCGGCTCCGCGAGCGCGGTCTCGAGACTCTCCTGTTCGACCTGCTCACGAGGCCGAAGACCGAGATCGGGAGAACCGGTTCGACATCCCCTTACTGACCGATCGACTCGTCGCTACGAGCGCCTGGGTCCGCGACCGGCCGGACGTGGCCGTCGACTCGAGCGGCTACTTCGGCTCGAGCACCGGCGCGGCGGCCGCCCTCCGCGGCGCGGCCCATCTCGACACGGCGATCGACGGACTCGTCTCCCGCGGCGGCCGCGTCGACACGTCGGCCGAGGTCGTCGACGACGTGACCGCACCCACACTGCTGGTCGTCGGTGGCGACGACGAGTCCGTCCTCGAGTCGAACCGCGAAATCTACGACGCGCTCACCTGCGAGCGCGAGCTTCACGTCGTAGCGGACGGGGCCGCCTCTTCGAAGGCGAGGGCGAACTCGAGGAGGTCGTCGACGCGGCCGCAAATTGGCTCGTGACGCAGCTCGGCGACGTAGAAAGGGCCTGTTCAGCGACAGCGATTACCGATCCTCGGCGACCGCGCTGCCGATCCCGTCGACCGGCCGGTCGGGCGTGAACTCCTCGACCTCGTCGGGCAGCCCGAGTTGGTACTCGCTGCCGTTCTCCCTGACCGACGTTCGGCCGCGGTGGACCGACACGTCCCCGTTCAGGTGGAGCTTGACGGCCTCGAGCAGGGCGTCGGCCTCCAGGGGCTGGCCGCGGCGTTTCATCTCCTCGACGCCGGCGTCGTCGGGAACGTCGAACGCGCGCTGGGTGATGATCGGCCCCTGATCGAGGTCGGTTGTGACGTAGTGGGCGGTGACGCCGGCGACGCGAACGCCTTCCTCGACGGCCTGCCGGTAGGCCTCCGCGCCGGGGAACGCCGGCAGCAGCGAGGGGTGGACGTTGATGATGCGGTCCTCGTAGCGGAAGACGACGTTGGGAGAGAGGATACGCATGTACCGCGCGAGGACGATCAGGTCCACGTCGTAGTCGGCGAGCAACTCGAGCAACTGGTCCTCGTTCTGCTGGCCGCCCTCGTCGCCGATATCGTGGAACGGCACGTCGTAGTGCTCGGCGAGCGGCTGCAGATCGTCGTGGTTGCCGATGACGACGCCGATGTCCGCGCCGAGTTCGTCGTTGGCCCAGGCCTCGAACAGAGCCTCGAGACAGTGGCTCTCTTTGGTGACGAGGACGGCGATCTGCTGGTGCTCGCGGTCGGCGGGGAACCGGACCTGCACGTCGAGGCCGAGGTCGTCCCCGAGGTCGTGGAGGTCCTCGCGGAGCTTGGCCTCGGTACAGACCATTTCGGAGGTATCGACGGCGAGGTACATCCGGAAGACGCCGTCGCGGACCGCCTGATCGAGGTCCTCGATGTTGATCCCGCGCTCGAACAGGAGGCTCGTCACTCGCGCGATCAGTCCGGTGTCGTCGTCTCCGATCACCGTGATCTCGGTTACGTCGGTCGTCACCGCTGCCACCTCCGCTCGAGCGAAGTTCGTTCCATCACGACGGACTCAGTTCGCGCGCGGCTAAAAGTCCTGCTTTCCGTGGAGGTCGCTGAGAACGACCCGCATCGTTTTCTCAGTTCGGCGCCCTGCGAGTCCGAAATTTACTCGAACCTGTCCCGTTACGAAGGAGGCCGCCGACTATCGCGCCTCTGACGTATGACGAACGCTCGAGCGGACCCGCCGCCCGTCTCGCGGATTGGTTTATTTTGTCGTACAGGTATTCGTAATTTGTCTGACAGGGTTTTATGCTCTCGACTGTGGAACGAGTTTTCAGTCACGCTCAGTGACAGTCGCCAGCCGATGGGTGAATACGATGACAGCAACACCACACGACCACGGCCGATCACGAATCGATCGCGAACGGAAGACGGCGTTTGTCTCGCACGACTGGAACGGAAACGACTCGCTGACGGCGACGATCGTTTCGACGGTCGCCGACCTTTCCGACGCCGATCCGACCGATATCGAGCGAATCTACGACCGGATCGATCCCGAGAGCCTCGAGACGTTGTTCGAACCGACGAGCACCACCGGCGGGCGAAACACCGGACAGGTAACGTTTCAGCTAGACGCCTACACGATCACCGTCCACGCGACGGGGGACATCGTCGTCGCACGGGCCGCGTAGCGGCCGTGGGGCGACTGCCGACGTGATGACGCGGGCAGTAATCGCCGTCCCGGTCCGATTGGGTATCCACGAACGTGTATTTCGGAGTCAAGACGAAAGCGTTTTTGAGCACGGTTACGGGGTATCAGATAATGACCGCCTACACCGCGACGGTGACGGTTCGACTCAAACGCGGCGTGCTCGACCCCGAGGCCGAGACCACGAAGGGTGCTCTCGAGCGACTGGGCTTCGAGCTCGAGGACCTGCGCTCGGCCGACCGCTTCGAGATCGACCTCGAGGCCGACTCCGCCGACGGCGCTCGCGAACGCGCGGACGAGATGGCCGAACGCCTGCTGGCGAATCCGACCATCCACGACTACGACGTGGAGGTCGACGAGCGGTAGATGACGGTCTCTCTCACACCGATCGAAACCGTCGGTCGCAACACCGTGGGGTGGCGACTGTGACGGTTTCGATCGTCCGGTTCGGCGGCTCGAACTGCGACCGCGACGCCGAGCGCGCCCTCGACCACCTCGAGATCGACGCCGAGATCGTCTGGCACGAGGACGGCCTCCCCGAAGATACGACCGGCGTCGTCCTCCCCGGCGGGTTCTCCTACGGCGACTATCTCCGCGCGGGCGCGATGGCGGCCCGCTCGCCGATTATGGCCGAGATCCGCGAGGCGGCCGCCGACGGCGTCCCGGTGCTCGGCGTCTGCAACGGCGCGCAGATCGGCTGCGAGTCCGGGCTCACCGAGGGTGCGTTCACGACTAACGAGAGCGCCCGCTTCCAGTGTGAACACGTTTACCTGCGCGTCGAGCGCGGGGACACGCCCTGGACCGCGGCCTACGAGGACGGCGAGGTAATCGAGGTCCCCATCGCCCACGGCGAGGGGCGCTACGAGATCGACGACGACCGGCTGGCCGAACTCGAGGACGAGGACCGCGTCCTCTTCCGGTACTGCGACGAGAACGGCGAGACCGGACCCGAGGCGAACCCGAACGGCTCGAAACACGACGTCGCCGGCGTCCTCGGCGAGCGCGAGACCGTCGCGGTGTTGATGCCCCATCCCGAACGCGCGACTCTGCCCGATATCGGCCCGACCGACGGCCAGGGGATCCTCGAAGGGTTCCGGACGACGTAACGGGCGTATATCGGCTCTAGACTGGTTTTGTCGTCGCATTCGCCCGCATCGATTGACACGACTCAGTTCGTGAGTCGAATCAAACAGTAATAGTGTCGGCGTTCCTTGGAAACGAGTGGAATACAGGGGATGGGCTCGAAAACAAGCGCAAACGCCCGCATCGTCACCACCGATCCGGACGTGAGCGACGCCATCGAACGCGCTCTCGAGGAGCACGACGTGGCGACCGACGTAGTCGGAGCGGTCGACGAATGCCTCGAGGGACTCTCGAGCACCGATTGCGTCGTGATCGCGAGCGCGGCCGACGCCGAGCCGGTCGAACTCTGCGAGGCGATTCGAGCGCAGCGAGCCGATATCCCGATTATCGTCTATCCCGACGACGGCAGCGAAGCGCTTGCAGGTGCGGTCGTCGCCGCGGGTGCCGACGGCTACGTCCCCAGTTCCGCGGGACTCGAGACGCTCCTCGCGCGGACGCGTGAGTTGCTGGACGCCGAGGAGACTGCGAATCGCCGGCCGACCGAACAGGCCGACGCGACCGACCAATCATCACCGGCGTCGACGGACAGCTCCGCCGACAGACTCGAGACGCTGCTCGAGCGATCGCCACTCCCGGTCGTCGAGTGGACCCCGAACTACGAGATCCGAAACTGGAACCCGGCGGCTACCGAACTGTTCGGCTACACCGCCGACGAGGCGATCGGCGAGTCCGCGGTCGAACTCGTGATCCCCGAAGGCGACCGCGAGGCGGTCCGAACGCGTCAGGAGATGTTCATCGAGGACGGCCTCGATAGCGATCCGTTCTGTCACCTCGAACGGAACGTTTGCAGGGACGGCACGGTAGTCACCTGCGAGTGGGTGAACACGCCGCTGGTCGACGACGCGGGCGACGTCAGCAGTGTCATCTCGTTCGCTCGAGACGTGACCGACGAGCGGGAGCGCGCGGACGCGCTCGAAGCGCTCTACGAGACGGTCGACGATCTGATGCGGGCCGAATCGGCCGACGAGATTGCCGACATCGTGATGATGGCCACGGAGGACGTGATCGACCGGTCACTCGGCGCGATCAGGTTCTACGACGACGAGAGCGACCAGCTCGAGCTCGCCGGCGTCACACCGACGCTCGACGAGTACACCGATGATATCTCGTTGATCGGACCGGACGATACCGTCTTCTGGGACGCCTACACCGATTCGGAGCCGACCGTCGTCGAAAACGTCTCGACGGAACGGATCCCGTACGATATCGGGACCGACGTCGGAACGGCGATTCTCCAGCCCCTCGGCGAGCACGGACTGCTGGCGGTGGCGTCGCCGGGAGCGAAGACGCTTGACGACATCGAGGCCACGTTGATCCACGTCCTCGCCACGACGGCCGAAGCCGCGCTCGACCGGGCGGCGCGCGAGCGCGAACTCGAGCGGACGAAGACGGTCGTCGAGACGGTCGGCGACTGCGTCTATCAGCTGGACTGCGACGGCCGGTTCGTCACGATCAACGACACGATGATGGGGGAGACCGGCTACGAACGCGACGCTCTCCTCGGCGAGCACGTCGCGACGGTGCTCACCGACGAGAGCGTCGACCGCGGGCTCCGGCAGATCCAAGCGCTCATCGACGACGAGCGGCACGTCGCCACTTACGAAATCACGCTGGTGGGTCCCGACGGGGAGCAAACGCCGCTCAAGGTCAACATGGCGCTGTTGCGCTCCGACGGCGAGATCGAGGGGACAGTCGGCATCGCCCGCGACATCAGCGACCGCAAGCGCATGGAACGGAAGCTGGTCGACCGAAAAGCCAAAATCGAGGCCCTGCACAGCGTCGCCTCGCGCCTCGACGACTGCGAGAGCCGTCAGGAGATCTACGAGGTGACCGTCGAGGCGGCAGAAGGCGTCCTCAACTTCGACGTCTGCTGTGTCGATAGCGTCCGCGGGGAGTCGCTGGTCAAGCAAACTATCTCGTCGAACCTCGAGCGGGACTTCGACGGAGAAATGGCGATCGAGGAGGGTATCGCCGGAAAGACCTATCGCACGCAACAGCCGTACCGAGTCGGTGATATCACCGCAGACGACGATGCGGAGCCGCGGATCGACGACATCGAGTCGGTACTGAGCGTCCCGATCGGCGACCGCGGCGTGTTTCAGGCCGTCTCGACGGAACCGGACGCCTTCACCCCCGGCGACGAGGAACTGGCGGAGCTGTTGCTCTCCCACGTCACCGACGCACTCGACCGGATCGCGTTCGAGGAACGGCTCCGCACGGAACGCGACCGGTTCGCGGCGCTGTTCGAAAACGTTCCCGACGCGGTCGTCAGCGCACGCCACCGCGACGACGAGCCGATCGTCGAAGCGGTGAATCCGGCGTTCGAACGCGTGTTCGGCTACGACGAGGCGACGCTCGTCGACGAACCGCTCGACGACGTTCTCGTCCCCGCTAACGCGAAAGACGAGGCGGCCGCGCTCAACCGGCGGAGTCAGCGCGGCGAGACCGTCGAAGCCGAGGTCACGCGTCGAACCGCCGACGGGATGCGCGAGTTCATGATGCGAATCGTCCCGATGGCAATCGACGGCTCCTCCGATCGAACCTTCGGACTCTACACTGATATCACCGCCCAGAAACAGCGACGGAAGCGCCTCGAGATCCTCAATCGCGTCCTGCGTCACGACCTGCGAAACGGGATGAACATCATCGACGGCTGCGCCGAAATGCTCGACGACGCCGTCGGCGACGCCGACAGCGAGTACGTCGAGACGATCAAAGAGCGAACGAGCGAACTCATCGATCTCGCGGGGAAGACCCGCGCCGTCGAGCGGGTTCTCGACCGCGACGAGGTCGCAGCCGGCCCGATCGATCTCACCACGGCCGTCGAACAGGCGATCGATCGCCTCGAGCACGCCCACGACGCCGAGATCACCAGCTCGCTGCCGGACCAGAGCTTCGCCCGGGCCGACGAGTACCTCCAGACGGCCGTCTTCCAGATTCTCGAGAACGCCATCGAACACAACGACCGAGCGCGACCGACAGTCGACGTGACGCTGGGGGACTGTCCGGACGACGAGATGCTGTCGCTGACGGTCACCGACGACGGCCCCGGGATGCCCGACGAAGAGCGGGAGTTGCTCGAGGGCGACCGGGAGATCACCCAGCTCCGACACGCCAGCGGCCTCGGACTCTGGCTGATCAACTGGGTCGTCACGCAAGCCGGCGGCCGGCTCTCCTTCGCGGACAACGAGCCGCGGGGCACCGTCGTCACGATCGAGGTCCCACGCGCCGACGCAGAGTCGGTAAAGTCGGTGTCGGACGGGACGGCCGCCGGCGACTGAGACGGGCTAGCGACCCCACTCGTAGAACCACCAGCTCGCACCGAGTAGCATCAACCCCGCGCCGAGCGCGGAGGTCGCGGGCTCGGGGAAGACGAACAGGACGAAACCGATGGCGATCATCAGCGTGGGCTCGAGTTCGTTCAGGTAATCGGACAGCGCCATAGCGACCGTTACCCGGCCGGCGGTAAAGTACCTGATCCTGACTCTCGGCTCGAGGGACTGCCGCGGTCGCGTTCGGGGCTATCGCGTGAGCGGCTGATTGAAGCTCCGCTCGCGTTCGACGACCGTCTCCCACGTCAGTTCGCACTCACAGGACACTTGCTCGAAGACGGACGGGTCCTGTCGGAGATCGAAGTCCTTGATCGCCTTCTGGACGCGGTCGTCGCACTCGCCGCAGTTGTGCGGGCCCCGATCGGAGCCGTGGCCGACCGGGTCCGAGACGACGATGGCGTCGACGTCAGCCGTCTCCTCCAAGACGTGTGCGACCGACCAGAGCCACGGCGGGCGGTAGCCGTCGTCGAAGTAGAGGTCGTCGACCATCGTGTATCGCTGGACGTTACACGGGTTCATCGAGACGGTGTGACAGCCGTCGACGCCGGCACAGCGCTCGATCGACGAGATCATGTCGTCGACGGCCTCGGACTCGGTGAGGAACGGCGGCTTCATCAGGAGGTAGGCCTTGATACCGGCCCCGACGTCGCTCCCCGCGTCTTCGTTCGCGGCGGCGGCTTCGGCACAGGCGTTCTCGAAGTCCGCGAAGTCGAAGTACTTGTTCACGCAGTCGTGGCGTACGCGATCGGTGGCCGTCTCGAGGCCGATCGCCACGTCGGTATCGAGCCCGTGTCGGGTGAAGTCGCCGATCTTCTCGCGGTCGACGAAGTCCGGCAGCGACTCGACGACCATGCGCTCGCGGTCGGCGAACGCCTCGGCGATCGCCCGACGGCTCTCCGCGCCGACCTCGCGCTCGTCGAGGAAGGAGCCGGAGGTGTAGATCTTGATGAGGTCTGCCGGTTCGTCCGCGTTTTCGGACTCGTGCTCGAGGCAGACATCGATCTGGTCCATCAGGGCCTCGTGAGAGACCGAGCCGCCGTCGACGCTTTCCGCGACGTAGCCGCACATCGTACAGCCGCCGGCACGGGCCCACCGGCAGCCGCCCGTGTTCAGAATGATCGTCAGACTCTTTTTGACGCCGTCGGGGGTGTTGTCCTCGTCGAGCCAGACGCGGGTCGGCTCGTGGGGGTCGTAGCTGGCCTCCTTTCGCGAGCGGATCTCCCGCATCGCCTGATTGTGGGCGTCCATGCCCTTGCCCTGCTCGTAGACTTCGGGCGTGGGTTTACTCATTAAAAGAGGCAAGCGGGCCAGCGCCTAAAGCGCCTTCGTCTGGGGCCGCCCCGCGTTTCGGTCCGTCTCGAGGGCGCTCGAGCGCGACGACGTGCGGCCGTGGCTCGCGCTGGTCGAGTACACTGTCAAGAAAACGAAGATCGGTCGTTGACGGCAGCGCAGCGTTAGTTGTCGGTCGCGTTGTCGCTCTCGTTCGTGCCGGTGTCCATCCCGTCGTCTTCGGTCGCGTTCATCCCGGTGTCAGTGGTCGGGGTCTCGTTGCCGCCGATGCCGGCGAGTTCGTTCGCGTCGCCGAACGAGAGGGTGTCGGCGGTCGCGTTCTCGATCGTGATCGACGACGCGTTGAGGGAGGCGATGGTGTGACCGGCCGATTCGTCGGCGGTCATCGTCGTGTTGCCATCGTCGGCCATCGTCTCGTTGTCGGCACCGTCCTCGAGGCCAGCCGTCTCGTTGGCCTCGGTGTCGTCCGTCGCGTTATCGCCAGCCATCGCCGTTTCGTCGCTCTCGTTGCCGGCCATCGCCGTGTCGGTGTCCTCATCAGCTTCCTCGACCGTTTCGACGGTCATCGACTCGATCGTCAGTTCTTCGACGTGGAACTGCTCGATGGTGAGGTTCTCGATCTCCTGCGTCGCGTTCTCGTCAGTGGCGTTGGTCTCGGTGAGGTTGCCTTCGGTGGCGTTGTCCTCGGTGAGGTTATCACCGATCGTCACGTTGTCCTCCGTCGACGTTGGTTCTTCCGTGACGTTCTCGTCGAACACGTCCTCGGTCGCGTTGTCCTGGGTGACGTTACCCGCCGTCTCGTTCGTGCCGGCGTCCGCGCCGATGGTCAACTCCTCGATCGTCAGCTGTTCGACGGTCAGCGACTCGATCGTCAGGTTCTGGATCGTGACCTGACTCGCGTTCTCGTCGATCAGACCCTGCCCGCCGGCGCTCTCGTTCATCTCCGCGTCGGTGGAGGCGTTCGTCCCCATCTCGGAGGATTCGTTCGCCCCCATGTCAGCGGAGACGTTCGTCCCCGCGTCAGTGGAAGCGTTCTCCCCGCGCTCGAGGTCCTCCATCGAGACGTTCTGGAGTTCGAGCGACTCGAGCCGGACGTCCGAAAGCGTCACGTTGCCGCTGTCGCCGGTCTCGTTCCCGGCGGTCGCGTTCGTGCTCTCGTTGGCGCCGACGGTATCGTTCCCGACGCCGAGTTCGTCCTGCAGTTGCTGAACGTCGGCATCGAGCTGTTCGACGGTCAACTCCTCGATCGTCGCGTTCTCGATCGTGACGTTCTCGAGCTCGAGCGTCTCGACGGTGACGTTCTGCAGCGCCGCGCCCGATTCGGAATCCGATTCGCCCATGTCTCCGGCGTCGTGATCCGCGGCCGCCGTCGCACCGGCGAGGGCGGGACCCCCCGAGAGTGCGACAAGCAGCGCGACGAAGACGACGCCGAGTGTCTGCGGTCGTGAAACCATGCGCCTCGTTCTACCCTCGGACGCGGGCTAAAACGAGGCGACTGTTACGGGATTGTCTCGGAGAAACCTACTGTTAGAATCGCGCGGCGAGCGCGCATCGCGCGTTCGTCCCCTCGTAGTCGATGACTGTCTCGGTCGCGGGGAGGAACGATCACAAGACGGATACGTGCCGCGACTCCGTCGGAACGAAAGTTCGGGTTGCGACTGCCGACCGTCCGACCACTCGTCGACCGGAACGCTCCGTACGCGTTCGATTCGGTCTGACGCGCCGATTTCTACGGATTCGACCTGGCGACCGGTCGAAAACCGTCAGGACTTACGTGAGACGAGCCAACTGACGCTCAATGCGCGAGTGCTTCGAACTCCGGGACACCGATGCCGGCGGCCGCATCGGCGAACTCACCGTCCCGCGTGCCGGCGTGACCGTCGAAACGCCGGCGCTGTTGCCGGTGATCAACCCGAATCTGGACACGATCGGCCCCCGCCGGCTCGCCGACGAGTTCGGCGCCGAGATCCTCATCACCAACTCCTACATCATCCACGGCGACGACGACCTCCGCGAGCGCGCCCTCGAGGAGGGGCTTCACGACATGCTCGACTTCCCGGGCGCGATCATGACCGACTCCGGCTCGTTTCAGCTGTCGGAATACGGCGAGATCGACGTCACGACCGAGGAAATCCTCGCCTTCCAGCGGGAGATCGGCTCCGACATCGCCACCCCCGTCGACATCCCGACGCCGCCGGACGTCTCCCGCGAGCGCGCCGAAGCCGACCTCGAGACGACCCAGGAACGACTCGAGATCGCCGACGCGGCCGACACGGGCGAGATGCTCGTCAGCGCGCCCGTCCAGGGATCGACCTACCCGGATCTCCGCGAGCGGGCCGGCCGCCACGCCGAGGGAACCGACCTCGACGTCTTCCCCGTCGGTGCGGTCGTCCCGCTGATGAACGATTACCGTTACGACGACATGATCGACGTCGTCGCCGCCGCGAAACGCGGGCTCGGTGCCGACGCGCCCGTCCACCTCTTCGGGGCCGGCCACCCCATGATGTTCGCGCTCGCCGTCGCGATGGGGTGTGACCTGTTCGATTCGGCGGCCTACGCGCTCTACGCCCGCGACGACCGCTATCTGACGGTGCGGGGCACTCGGGCGCTCGAGGAGATCGAGTACCTCCCCTGTTCGTGTGCCGTCTGTACCGAGCACTCGCCGGACGAACTCCGCGCGCTGCCCGACCCCGAGCGCGAGTCGGAGCTGGCCGCCCACAACCTCCACGTCACCTTCGCCGAGATCCGGCGGATCAAACAGGCGATCCGGGCCGGCAACTTGCTCGAGCTCGTCGAGCAACGCGCCCGCGCCCACCCGACGATGCTCGACGGCTACCGCACGCTGCTCGACCACGCCGCACAACTCGAGCGCTCGGATCCCGTCTCGAAGGGCTCGTTCTTCTACACCTCCCACGAGAGCGCGCGCCGCCCCGAAGTGCTGCGCCACCACCGGCGACTCGAGCGGCTCGCGGTCCCCGACTCGCTGCTGCTCACGGTCGACCGGTCCGCACCGGACGGCGGCTACGACGACGTCTGGCGCGTCCAGCCACCGTTTGGCCCGTTCCCGCGAGCGCTCTCGAAGAGCTACCCGCTCACCGCCGAAGTACCCGAACGAACGGATCGCGCGGCGCTCGCAGCCGCAGCAGACGGCGTCGCTCGCCTGGCGGAGACGAACCCGGACGCCGAGCTGACGCTGGCCCATCGCGGCTGGCCCGCCGGCGTCCTCGAGCGCGTGCCCGACGGCGTCGGACGAATCGATCTCGCCGCGGACGGACCGTAACCGCTCCCCGCTATCGGGTCGGAGCCACGGCTCCCATCCGTTCGAACTGAAAGAGAACACCGCGCTCAGTGAGACAGTTACGCGTCGGTCGAAGCGCTCGCTTCGAGCCCCGTGGCGACCGATTCGCCGACCGGCGTCCCGTCGATCGTAATCGACGCGCCATCGGTACAGTCGACGGCGACCTCGTGGCCGTCGTAGGTGAACTCGAGGCGACCGTCTCTGGAGCCGCCGCGTCGGGTCGGTGAAAAGAGGGCATCCAGCGCGTCCGGATCGATCCACTCGTAGAGGGGTGGCAGGTCGGTCGGGTCCGCGCCCCGGCGTCTCGCGACCGCGGTGACGACGGCGACGCTTATCGACTGCTGAACCCCGTTTCCGGACGGACCACTGATTGCGTTGTTCACACCGTACTCAGCAGACGGGAGTATATAAGAGTGGCGGGGAAACCCACTATAACGAAGTGGAACACACATATATTTAGTTTTCTTAAATTTTCCCCGAATATACTGTGACTTCCAACTGTAGAAGAGCCGCGGCGCCGGCGTTGCCCCCGTCTGGTGGTCCTCAGTCGTCACCAGTGTTCGTCCCGAAGTGATCGAACGGCTGTAGGTACTCCGCCTTGAGCAGTTCCTGTTCGTCGACCTCGATTCCCTGCTGCTGGAGCTGGCTCACCGCCGCCGTGATCTCGTCGGTATCGGCGGCGACGAGGTCGATACGGAGGTTTCGATGGCCCGTCATCACTTCCCTGACGGCGACGACGCCGTCGATCTCCAGAGCCGCCGCCGCGAACGCACCCCGCTCGTGGATCGGCACCGTACACTGAACGACCATGTGCATCGACTTGCCGGTCCGCTCGTAGTCGATGATCGGCACGTATCCCTTGATGACTCCCGCGTCCTCGAGGCGGCGAATGCGGTTCCGAACGGTGTTGGCCGTCACGTCGACGTCCCCCGCGATGTCCGTCGCCGTGTTGTGGCGCGCGTCCTGCTGGAGGTGGTGTAAGATGCCCCGGTCGACCTCGTCGAGCTCGAGACCCATAGGTGCCGGTAGCTCCCGGAGAGGCAAGCGCTTGCTGGTTCCGGCGTGTGATCCGCGACGGGACCAGTCGCTCACGGCGACCGCGTCGCGTACCGTAACACCGAAGCGCCGGGCGGGCACCGATTCCGATATGCTCGAGCCAGCGATACTCGGCGGTGGCGGGCTCGTCGTCCTCGTACTCGGTGCGGTGCTGTTCGGACGGCTCCGCGGCCGGACCGGATCGGCGAGCGAACGACGATCCCGAGAGCGCCACGAAGCGGCCCAAAAGCGGGAGCCGCCGGTCGATATCGGCGACACCGAGGAGGTCGCCATCCGTGAATTCACCGACCACCACTCCGGCGAACGGCGAGCGGTCGGCAAGATAGAAGGGTTCGTCGTCTTCGTCGAAGACGTCCCGGATCGCTGCGAGACGACCGACGTGATTCGGATCAAAATCCTCTCGTTCAACCGCGGCCACACGTCCGCGACGGCGCGCTTTCTCGAGTCCGCGTAACGCGATCAGAGCCCTCGAGCGGCGTTCGACGTTCAGACCAGTCCCTATATTTCGTTCAGTCTCTAACTACCGGTCGTGATCGATCGCTCCGCCAGTACCGTCTTTCTGAGCCTCCTGCTCGTCACCTCTCTCTGTGCTGCGGGCCTGTTCGCCGTCGACGTGAGCTCGACCTCGCCCGAGCCCGTCGCGTTCGACGACACGGTGTCCGTCGGCCTCACGCTCGAGTCCGAGTACGCGCTCGAGGACGCGGTCGAACTCCCCCGCGCGCAGGTGTTCTACTCGCAGTTTCAGTACGTCGTCGGCTACTACGGCGTCGAAACGTTCGTCGAGAACCAGCGACAGCCGGGCCACGAGCAGCGGTTTGGCTACCCGCTGACCGTGTACGTGTCCGACTACAGCGACACCGGAGTCGAGTTGACCGACGCGGGCTATCCGATTACGGACAGCTCGCCCGGCTGGACCGACGCCGAGACGGCGTGGTTCGTCGTCGACAGCGAGGCGCGGACGCCGGGCGGAAAGACCGTCGTCCCGTTCGCCGACCGCGGCGACGCGCGGGCGTTCACCGACGAGCACGGCGGCACCGTGCTGCGGTGGGAGGGGATTCTCGAGCGGTCGTTCGATCGCGACGATGCGGCGATCGCTCGCAACCGGGTCGACGACCACCGGCAGTGGGCGGACGAGCGGGTCGAAAACGCGACCGCACTGACCGAGCGGCCGACGTCGGTGGTCGTCGGCGAGGACACTGACACCGTCCAGTCGGCGATCGATCGGGCGCCGGCGAACACGACGGTCGTCCTCCCGGACGGGACGTACGCGGAGACGATCGAGATCGATCGGCCGATCACGCTCGCCAGCGAGGGGAACGTGACGCTTCGCGGCGACGGCAACGGTTCGGTGATCACCGTCACCAGCGAGCGAGTAGCGGTTCGGGGAATCGACATCGCCGGCGTCGGGAACGTGACGCGGGAGGGCGGTGACCTGCCCGTCGAGGTCGACGAACGGGCGTGGGACGCCACCTTCACCGAGTACTACGCCGGAACCGACGCCGGGGTCGCGGCCTACGACGCGGCGGGGCTCCTCGTCCAGAACGTCAGTATCGAGACGCCGGCGAGCGGGATCATCGCGTACCAGAGCGAAGACGCCGTCGTGCAGAACGTCACGGTGGCAGGGCCCGCCCCGGAAGACGGGCTCGCCGGGGCCTTGCTGTTTCAGTCGCCCAGCGTCGTCGAGAACTCGACGTTCCGTGGCGGGAGAAACGGGATCTACCTCTACCGCGCTCCGGAGACAGTCGTCAGATCGAACACGATCGAGAACAACTTCCTCGGCGTCCACCTGATGTACACGGGCGACAGCCTCCTCGCGGACAACGACCTGCGGGAGCAGCCAAATCACGGCATCATGATTATGACCGGCCCCGAGCGGAACGCTGTCGTCGGAAACACGGTTCGGAACGCCGAAGCCGGCATCAGCCCGGGCGGAAGCGGCACCTACGTGGCGTACAACCTCGTGGCGAACAACGGTCTCGGACTCCGCGTCGACTCGACCACGTCGATCTACGAACACAACGTCATCGCCGGCAACGACGTGGGCGCGGAGGCAAACGCCATGTTACCGACGAACCGCGTCGTCGACAACGATTTCGTCGGGAACGACGTCCACGCCACCGCGATGTCGGGCCCGCTCCGGGTCTGGAGCCACGACGGCCGCGGCAACTACTGGCAGGGCGCTGCCGGCGTCGCCAGCGGTGACCAGTCCGACCTGACGTACTCGCCGACCGACCCGGTCGACAGGCGATTACACCGGACCGACGGAACGCCGACGCTCGCCCGGGCACCCGCGCTCGAGGCCCTCGCCGGACTCGAGGGCTCCGTCCCCGGGATGCGGACCGGCAGTATCGTCGACCGAGCACCGAGTTGCGGGCCGAACAATCCGGACCTGCTCGAGCGAACCGAGTGGGCCGACGACGCCTGGACCTGTTACGAAACGACGCAGACGAGCAATGACTGAGTCAGCACCCATCCTCGAGGCGACCGGTATCGACCACGACTACGGGACAGTCTCCGTGCTCCGGGACGTCTCGGCGACCGTCGAACGCGGCCGAGTGACGGCCCTGATCGGACCGAACGGCTCCGGCAAGACGACGCTCATCCGCGTCCTCGCCGGGCTCCACGAGCCGACGGACGGCGAGGTCGCGTACAACGGCCCCGCCACCGCCCGGCAGATCGGCTACCTGCCGCAGCATCCGGCGTTCCGGCCCGGGTTCACGGCACTCGAGACGCTTCGGTTCTACGCGTCGCTCGTCGGCGGCGACGAGACCGACGCGATGGCACAGCTCGAGCGGATCGGCCTCGAAGATGCGGCCGATCGGAACGTCGAGGCTCTCTCCGGCGGGATGACGCGGCTGCTCGGCATCGCACAGGCGACGATCGGCGATCCGCCGATCGTCATTCTCGACGAGCCCGGCAGCGGGTTAGATCCCGGAATGCGGCTCCACGTCTTCGACGTGGCGTCGACCCTCGCCGACGACGGGATCGCGGTTCTGCTGAGTTCCCACGACCTGGAGCTCGTCGAGCGGGTCGCCGACGACGTGCTCATCCTCGCGGACGGACGGACCGTCGAGCAGGGATCGACGGCGGACCTGCGGGAGCGACTGGGTGTCGCCTCGCTGCGCCCCGTCTACGACGAGGCCGTCGGCGGCGAGCGAGACACCGTGCAGGTACTGGGTGAGCGCGCATGAGCCGCGACGCGAGCCAGCCGGGCGAGGCCACCGCCCGGGACGCGACCCCGTCCGACCGCTCGCGACCGACGGCCCCCGGCTCGAGACGGCTCCTCGAGACGATCGTGGGACGCGAGCTCCGCACGGTCGCACGTACTCGGACGTTTTTCATCCTCGGACTCGCGTTCGCCGCCGTCGTACTGGGCATCGCCTGGGTCGGCGGGAGCGTCCGCGCCGGCTACGTTCCGACGCTGGTCGACCTGCTCACGCCGCTCGAACTCCTCGTCCCGGTGGTCGCCGTCGCGTTCGGCTATCGAGCCATCCTCGGCGACGCACAGCGCGGCGAGCTCGACGTGTTGAAGACGTATCCGGTCTCGAACCGCGATATCGTTCTCGGAGTCTACGTCGGGAGGGCGATGGGGCTGATAGCCGCCATCGTCGTTCCGCTCGTCCTCGCCGCGCTCGCGGTCGTCGTCTTCAAAGACGAGGGGCGGACGCTGTACGCCTCGCACTCGGGTGCCGACTCGCCGATCCTGTTCGCCCGATTCGTCGTCCTGACGGTCCTGTTCGCGCTGACCGTCCTCGCCGTCGCGATCGCGATCTCGGCAGTGGTCAGCGGGACGCGCAGCGCGCTCGCGCTATCGGTCGTCGCGCTCGTCGTCCTGCTGGTCGGGCTGGACCTGGCGCTCGTCTACGGCTTTTCGGCCGGCGTGATCGGCGACGAGAGTCTCATGTACGCGCTCGCGGTCAGCCCGCTCAGCGCCTATCGGGGCCTCGTCTTCGAGAGCGCGATCGTCGTCGCGTCCGGGACCGGGCCGGCGGCAGCGTCACCGATCGCGAGTCTGCTGAGCCTCGGCGGCTGGACGGCCGCGTCGCTCGGTATCGCGACGTGGGTATTGAACCGGTAGTCGACGCTCGAGGTCGAGAACCGTGTCGGACCCGCGTGTCCGACGGACTCGACGCGCCGATCACCGAAAAGAAATCCTTGCTGAACCGATCCACCGGATCAGTTCATCAGCGACATGATCAGTTCCTGCGTGACTTCGTCGTTCTCGTAGCTATCGCCGCCATATTCGGCCTGAAACTCGTCGGCCTGGTCGGCGTCGGCGAACGGAATCATCGATTTCCCCATCGCCCCCTCTACCTCGCTGTCGGCGATCATCGTGAGCTCCGAGGCGTCGCCGAACGCGTCGGCCTCGAGGTGGCGGGAGATGACGGTCCGCTGGCCGCTGTCGTCGACCTCGTACTCGACCGCCGAGTAGTCGGTCAGATACGAAACGACGGGTTCGCTTTCCTGCTCGTGGTCGAAGGTGAACGCGTACGTACAGAGCGTGCTGCAGAACTGCGCCGGCCGGTCCTCGTCGAGCACCGCCGTCGGGTCCTCGTAATGGGACTGCCCGGCCGGACCGGGGTGGTTTCCGATGACCATCGTACAGTTATCACAGGCTTGCTCCGCGTCGATACTGATCGGGTCGGGGGCGTTCGCGGTCTCTTCGTTGCCGAAACAGCCGGCGATCGATCCGAGGGCGGCGACCGCGACACCACCCAGCACGGCCCTACGCGTCGTTGATCTGTCAATTCGCGCAGCTGCAGTCGGCGGTTCCATACCGGACGGTAGCGGGCAGCGAATAAACCGTATCTGGTCCAATTCGCGAAACGGCGCCGGTCGTCGCGCCGACGAGACGTCGGTCGGCCCGCGAATCGACTCCCGATTCGTCGCTGGCGCACGGAACGGCGAAAAAAGACGCTGCGTCGTTCGACCGCTACCGGGGGTCGCTACTCCTGCCGTCGGAGGACGAGCGCCGTCAGCAACGCGGCGACTGCCGTGATACTCGCCCCGAATCCGAAGCCGGGGATGCTATCGCCGCCTTCGTCGTCTTTCTCCTCGCTACCGCCTTCGAGGTAGTTGTTCATCGCCTCGGTGTCGACCGACGGGAACTCTCTGTCCCACTCGCCGGCCGCGTGGACGGTCGTCTCGGCACCGACCACGCCGAGGTGTTCGATGTCGGCCTTCGTCGCCGACGCGGTGTCGACGTCACCCATGCTGTCGACGTAGACGTACATCGACGCGGTGCCGTCGTTCATCTCGGACGAGACGCCGCTGATGGCGACGGTGTCGCTGATGGTGTTCGTGATCTTGCTCATGTTCTCGAACTTCGCACCACCTTCGACACGGACCGTGCCGTCGCCGAGGTTGGCGTCGACGCGAGCGACCTCGAGTTCGGACTCGGACAGCGCCGTGATGAACTGGTTGGCGTCCGAAGACATCGTCGTTCCCGTCGGACTACCCTGCATCGACTGGGCCCAGCTCTTGACCGCCTGGCTGGCCAGATCCTCGGCTTCGAGTTCGAACTTCGCGTCGAGTTCGAGCTCGCCGTCGTTCGTCTCGGCGGTCATGCTGAACGTGACGTCCTTCGGGGGCTCGACATCCCGCGACTCGAGTTCGTCGATGTAGCTGCCCCAGTTCGTCGTGTCACCGGTGACTTCGGCGTCGAGCGTCATCTCCTGGTCCGACGTCTGCTCTATCGAGACGTCCCACTGGAGCGTCGACTCGAGGTTCGCCGCCTGCTGTGCCTCGATGGCCGCTCGTGCGTTCTCGAGGTCCTCCTGAGCGACGCCGCTGGTGGTGGAGCTCGCCTCGGCCAGATCGACCATCGCGAGCGTGAGTTCGTCGTAGTTCGCGATGGCGACGTCCCACGTGGCCTCCATCGAGCCGCTACTGCTGTCGACCGCGAACTCGAGGGTCTCGATCTCGAGTTCGGTAACGGAGGACGCGATCTCGGACGCTTCGGACTGGCTCAGACCGGTCGTCGGGTCGCTGGCGAGCTGGGTCGCGAGCTGCCGTTCGATACCGCTGTCGATCCCGGAGTACGTGACTGTGAAGTCGATCTCGAGTCGGTGCTGGCCGGTGGATCGCTCTTCGAAGTTGTAGTTCGAGATCGTGATCTCGCTGGAGCCGCCGAGCCCGGTCGCGAGGTTTCCGTACTGCTGCTGGAGGGTCCGCTTGGCTTGCTCTCGAGTCTCCCACTTGCTGGCCGACCAGTCGGAGACGGGCTGGTTCTGGCTCACGTCGAGGACGTAACCGCTCTGGGTGTCTTCCAGGGAAACGTCCATCTGCATGTTGCCACCGGTACCGGCAGCCATCCCGCCGTCGACCGAAACGGAGCCGCTCGTCTCGAGTCGCTCCGCGGTGGCGGTGACGGTGCCGTCGGAACTAGCCGTCATGGCCGCGGCCTGACTCTCGAACGTTCCGGAGGCGGTCGCGTCGAACTGGTTGGCCTCCTCGGAGACCTCGCCCGAAACGTCGACGGAGAGGTCTTTCAGCGAGTCCGGCTGCTCCATGACGAGCGAGCCGTCCCCGGAGAGACCGCTCTGATCGAGGACCGCCGAGAAGCTCGCTTCCTCGTACTCGGCGTCCTGCTCGCTGACGTTATCGACGACGAGCATGTGGACGAGCCCTTTGCTCACGTCGGCCCCGATATCGAGCTTGTCGACGTCCGTATCGTCCTCGTACTGGAGGACGGCGCTGCCGTCGTCCCGGAGGTAGACGTCGTCGGCCGGGCCGAGGCTCGACTCGGCCTGGGAAACGCTCTCGTACGATTCGACGTTCGGGGAGGGCTCTGCCGCAGTTGCAGTGGTCGTCGCACCACCGTAGACGGCCGGAAGGCCGATCGTCGCGACGCCGACGGCCGCGACCAGTAGAACGACGAGGAAGGCCCTGACGCCCTCCTTTGATCGCAGCTTCGGCTGTGATTCGGATTCTGGCATAGTTCGAACTTCGACTCCAGTAGTATAAAGGTTGATTTTCGTGACTTTACGCGCACAATACAAATTACCAGTCGCAAACGACCGCGTCGCCACCCCGATCCGCGGCGGAGCCGTCCCACCGACGGTCGCCGGCTATCGACAGCCTCTTTCGCTCGCCCCGGTCATATCGCGTATGACCGACTATTTCGAAGTGCACGAGCGCGACGGGGCCGCGCGCGTGGGCGAACTTCGCCTCTCCTCGCCGGTGACGACGCCCGCGCTCGCCGACGACGTCCTCGAGGACGCGGGCTCGCTCTGGAGCGCCGACCGCGACGTTCCGGAAGGCGACGACTCGCGGTTGACCGTCCTCCCCCACCGGGCGTTCCCCGGCGGCACCCCCGAGGAAGTACAGGAGTCGTTCGCCGTCGACTACCCCGACGTAGACTACCCCAGCGTTGCGGTCGTCTCGAGCGAGCAGGTCGCAGAACAGGGAACGGACGCGTACGCCCTCTCGAACGTCCAGTCGGTGATGGGCCACGGGGCGGCGCTCGTCGAGGCCGTCGTACGCGTTCGCGAGGCGACCCCCGCCGATACTGCGCTGCTGTTCTCCGGGGTCGCGACGCCGCGGAACGTCGCCCTGTTGGCCTACGCAGGCGTCGACCTGTTCGACGAGACCGCCGCCGTCGTCAAAGGCACCGAAGGCCGGTATCTGACGACCGACGAGGCGTACTTCCTCGAGGACCTGGACGAACTCCCCTGTTCGTGCCCGGCCTGTCAGCAGCCGCGCGAGGAGTTCACCCGCGAGGACTGCGCCGAGCACAACGTCAACGCGCTCGCGGCCGAACTCGCCGTCGTCCGCCGACGGATCCGTGACGGCCGCCTCCGGGATTACGTCGAGGGGCAGGCCCGGCAGGATCAGTGGCTCACCGCCGCCATGCGCGAACTCGACGATCAGTGGGGCTATCTCGAGGAACGCACGCCGATCCTGCGAGACGCCCAGATCAGCGCCGCGACCTCGGACACGCTCCGCCGAGTGGAGATCCAGCGCTTCGCCGACCGGGTGACGACGCGCTATCGGAACCGGTTTCGGAACCCGCTCGTGCTCGTCCCCTGTTCGGCCGCGAAACCCTACAGCGAGTCCCAGAGCCACCGTCAGTTCCACGACGCCATCCAGTGGCGGGCCCACCTCGTCTCGATGACGTCACCGATCGGCGTCGTCCCCCAGGAACTCGAGACGACCTACCCCGCCCAGCACTACGACACCGTCGTCACGGGTCGCTGGTCCGAGGACGAGAAGCGGTTCGTGAGCGCGGTCCTCGAGCGCTACCTCGAGCGCAACGACTATCCGAAAATCATCGCGCACGTACCCGACGAGGGCTACCGCGACATCGTCGGGCGCGTCGAGGAGAGTCTCGACCTCGACGTTACCTACACCGTCCCCGAGGGCGGTCATCCGACGGCCGACGAGTCGCTCGCCAACCTCTCGGCGGCGCTGTCGGGCGAACTCAAGTACTCCAAGCGCGAGCGCGAGCACAACACCGTCCGGGCCATCGCGGACTACCTGCTCGGCGACGGGGCCGGAGACGACCTCTTCGAAGACATTCAGACGACCAGTCGTTACCCCAAGATCCAGGTCCGCGATCCCGACGACACCCAGCTCGCGACGATGGTTCCCCAGTACGGTACCCTCTCCTTCACCCTCGAGGGGGCCAAGCGCTGGCTCGAGAGCGACGCGCCCGTAAAGCGGGTCGAGATCGACGGCTTCGTCCCCCACGGCAGCGTCCTCGCGCCGGGGGTCGTCGACGCCGACGAGGAGATCCGCGTCGGTGACGAAGTACTCGTCGAGGGTCCGAAGGCCTTCGCCGTCGGCCGCGCCGAGATGTTCGGCCGCGAGATGGCCGAGAGCACGCGAGGCATCGCTGCCGAGGTCCGCCACGTCGAGGAGAAGTGAGGCGTCGCGGGCACAGGACGTCTATAGTAGTCACTGAAAGTCGTTGATGCCTGACCGAACGACTGCGCTGCGATCAGGTGTTGCCCGTTTCAGTGGCTGCTACAGCCTGAGCTCGAGCTTCGAACCCCGTCACCGGGGGAGACGCCGAAGACGGGCGCTCGGCAGGAGGGACACCGGGCACCGTTCACGAATCGATTGACGGTCCGATCACACTCCGGACACTGGCGGATAGCGCTGTACGAGTTCACCGTCACTGTCAGTTCGTGATTCCGACGACTCAAATAGGTGTTTTGCTACGTTTCGTCTCGAGAGAACGCCCCCGCCGTCGACGACGAGCGGCCCTAACGGCAGGTCACTTCCTGACTGCCGACGGTCGACCCCGCTCGTTGATAAGCGCCGGCGTCGTATCAACCGGCATGAACACGACGCAGCGACTGACGCTGGCGGGAGGGTTCGTGGTTCTCGCCGGGGTCGCAAGCGTCCTCGCGGCACCGGAGCTTCCCGACCCACTCGTGACACACTGGAACGCCGCCGGCGAACCGGACGGGACGATGGCGAAGGGCCCTGCACTCGCGCTCGTTCCCGCGCTCACGGCGGTCCTGGTGGCGCTCCTCGCGCTCGCCCCTCGCATCGATCCGCTCGGGGAGAACGTCGAGTCGTTCCGTCCCACCTACGACTGGTTCATCGTCGTCTTCACGGCGTTCATGTTCGTCGTGCACGCCGGGATCATCGCGTTCAACCTCGGCTACCGGTTCGATTTCACGCTGCTCGTCCTCGGCGCGGTCGCCGTCCTCTTCTACGGCGTCGGCGAACTGCTCACGCGCGCGGAACCCAACTGGTTCGTCGGCATCCGAACGCCCTGGACGCTCAGCAGCGAGGCGGTCTGGGAGCGCACGCACGAACTCGGCGGCCGGCTGTTCAAACTCACCGCCGTCGTCTCGCTGATCGGCCTCTTCTTCGGGGAGTACGCCGTCTACTTCCTCGTCGTGCCGGCGCTCCTGACGGCCGGGATCACCGTGGGATACTCGTACTACTGCTACCAGCAACTCGAGGGCGAGAGAGGGTCGTCGTCGGACGCCGGCATCTGAGAGAGCGGCCCCGGGCTGGATCGCGGCGGTTACCCCCCGCGGCCGGGACACGCTTTCAACAGGTGTTCGCGATAGACGGCTGCGGGAACTCGTTCGCCACAGAGGTCGCAGGTCCGGTAGTCGGCGTCGCGTTCGTCGCTCACGGCTCTGTCTGTCACCCGGACGGCATTAACTGTAACTAGACGCTAAGTCCCCTTCCTCAAGGAGCAACGCAACGAGCGGAGCGACCGAGTAGCGTTAACGAGATGCGAAGCGTCTCGTCAACGCCGCACAGTTCTCAAACACCCGCGACACTCGGCCCACGGGCCCACCGCTGCTTTTATTTCTATCCAAAGAATATACGATTATGATATATGGGTTTGAAATCGAAGGAGTCCTTGATGGGACTGCTAAACCGTCGGGCAACAGCGCCCACGTCATCGTTCCCAAACGCTGGCGTGGAGCCGACGTGAAAGTCATCCGCGTCTCAGACCCCGACCCAGACGAGTAGGCCATGCAGTACAACTACAAGTATCGACTTGACCCGTCGGAAGCCATCTGCGAGGCGCTCCGCCATCACGTCGATACTTGTAGGCAACTGTACAACCACGTTCTCTACCTACTTAACGCGTCTGACGACATTCCTGCTCGCTACGAGGTGCAGGGGCGGCTCCCCGACCTCAAATCGTGGTGGGACGACCTCGGGAACGTTTACTCAAAAGTCCTCCAGATGGTCGTCAAACGCGTCTACGACAACCTCTCCACACTCAAAGCACAGAAGGAGAGTGGACACACCGTGGGAATGCTCAAGTGGAAACCACCTCGGGAGTATCGGTCACTCACCTACAACCAGTCCGGCTTCGAACTCAAGAATACGAGTGGTCGGCCTGTTCTGTGGTTGAGCAAAATCGGTGAGATCCCGATACACCTCCACCGAGACATCCCCGAAGACGCGACCACCAAACAAGTCACGGTCAAACGGGAACCAACGGGCGAGTGGTACGCCACCTTCGGCATCAACGTAGACGAAGACACGTCTGAGAAACCGGAGACGCCCGAGAACGTCGTCGGCATCGACGTCGGGATTCTCAAGTACGCCCATGACACTGATGGGTACGCCATCGAGAGTCCTGACTTCAGCGAGGAGCGCGAACGGCTCGAACGCGCCCAACGCAACCTCTCGCGGAAGGAACACGGCTCGAACAACTGGAAGAAACAACGGAAGGTCGTGGCCGAGTGCTACGCCGATCTGAAGCGAAAACGACGAGACTTCCTCCACAAGCTCTCGAACTCCTACGCCCGCGAGTACGACTTGGTGGCGGTCGAGGACTTGGACGCGAAGGGACTGGTCGAACTCCCCGGCAACTCACGGAATCGCGCGGGTACGGCGTGGGGGACGTTCCTGCGGATGCTCGAATACAAGTGCGAGCGCGAAGGAACGCACTTCGTCGCTGTTGACTCGAAAGACACGACGAAGGAGTGCGCGTCCTGCGGTGTCAAGACAGACAAACCGCTGTGGGTTTGTGAACACTCCTGTCCGTCGTGTGGGTTTGAGGCGGACAGGGACGCGAACGCGGCGTGGAACATTCTTTCTCGTGGTCTCGAAGATATAGGAGTGGTTCACTCCGAATCAATGCCTGTGGAGACTGCGCTCCCTGTGGATACGCCCGTATCTGCAAAGTGCGTCGTGGAAACAGGAAGCCCCACCCTCAAGGAGCGAACGGCGTCAGCCGTGAGCGAGTAGGGTGGGGTAGTTCACTAGCCGCGCCCTGGCAGTCACGTCGTCATACGTAGTCGAACAGATAGCGCCACTAGACCACCCGAAGACGCTCGAAACCGCCGTTAATACGAGTTTCGGACCGGTCCGTTCCCCTGACCTAGTGTCAAATCGTATATTTATTTTATATACGTATACGACGTACACTATACTGGTGAATCCAATGAGCAATGACACTGTAGACACTATGTCCGTCGAGGGATACTCCCTCGAGAACGAATGGCGGACCCTGGCGATCGCGGGCGGGATCGTGGGACTGATCGGCATTCTCGCGATGGCCTTCCCGCTCGTCACGGGGCTCTCGCTCTCGCTTGCGATCGGCGCGTTGCTGGTCGTGGGCGGGATCGTCCACGGCGTCCACGCGTTTTCCGCACGCGGCTGGCGCGGATCGCTCTGGCAGATCGCGCTCGCGGTCGTCTCGGTGGTCGCCGGCATCGCCGTCCTCGCGGCGCCCGCCGTCGCGCTGATCACCCTGACGATCGCGCTCGTGGCGTACCTGGTCGTCGACGGCATCGCGGAACTCGCGATGGCGATGCGGATGCCCAGCTCCCGGGGCCGAACCGCGGTCGCCATCAGTGGCGTCGTCGGCCTCGTCCTCGCTGCCCTCCTCTGGGTCGGCTTCCCGGGGACCGCGGCCTGGGCGATCGGTCTCCTCGTGGGCGCGAACCTCCTCGTGACCGGGATCTCGATGATCACCGTCGCGATGGCAGCCCGACCGATCGACGACGTGACTCCGCCCGCGACCGAACCGCGCGGCGCGTAACTCCGTTTTTTCTCCAACGCACGTCGATCCGCTTCTCGAGCGGCCGGACCGAACGGTTATTGGCCGTTCTGACTCGAAGGGGTGGTGTGAACCTCTCGATCGTCGACCTCGCTCCGGTCCCCGACGGCGGGACCGCGACGGACGCGTACGAAAATACGATCGAACTCGCTCGAGTCGCCGAGGAGCGCGGCTACGAGCGGTTCTGGATGGCCGAACACCACGGGATGGCCGACTCCATCGCGAGCACGACGCCGGAAGTGCTGATCGCACGTCTCGCGGCCGAAACCGACGACATCCGGATCGGCTCCGGAACGGTCCTGCTCAACCACTACCGGCCGTTCAAGGTGGCGGAGACGTTCGCCTCCCTCGACGCGCTTGCACCGGGCCGGATCGACCTCGGGCTCGGCCGGGCGACCGGGATTCCGGCCGCCGACCGGGCGCTGGGTACCGATCGACGAAAGCGGAATCCGGACGAGGACCACGCCGAGAAGATCGACGCGACGGTCAGTCACCTCTACGACGGCTTTCCGGACGGGCACGACTACGCCGAGTTAGACCTGCCGCGGTCGGCCGACGACGTTCCCGAGGTGTGGGTGCTTGGCTCGAGCCCCTCGAGCGCCGAAATCGCCGGCCGACTCGGGCTCCGATACTGTTTCGCCGGGTTCATCAGGCCGAATCTCGCCGAACGTGCGTTCGAGACCTATCGGGAGCAGTTCGAGCCGTCACCGCTCGGCGCGGGGCCCGACGAACCGACGGGGATGCTCGCGATGAACGTCGCCTGCGCCGCGACCGACGACGAGGCGGCCAGGCTGCGAGCGACCGCCGAGGCGACCTACGAGCGGATGCGACGCGGCGTCGTCGGCTCGCGCCCGTCGGTCGAGGCGGCGATCGACGAACTCGGCGGCGTCCCCGATCCGACGCCGACCCCGCTTCCCGACGGCGACTGGCGGCGGTCGATCTCGGGGGGCCCGGAGACAGTGGCTGCCCTGCTCGAGCAACTGACCGATCGGGTCGGCGTCGACGACGTGATCGTTCAGAACATCATCGCGGACCACGACGACGTGGTTCGCTCTCACGAGCTCATCGCGGACGGCGTGGACCGCTGAGGGGGCTTGTGGAAATTCCTCGCACAGCGATAGTTTTCAGCCCCCGTGATGCATACACAGCGCGAACGTGGTACCCAGGCGGATAGTTCCGAGTCGGGATGCTCAGGGCCGTACGGAAGACGGTATAGAGCGGGAGTGGAGAACTGCTCTCACAGGCTACCGCTGAGACTGTAAACTCGCGTTTTCGGTAGCTTTGACCGCTCGAGTGCGGGAGTCGGAGGAGCGGCCGCCGACGGCTGAGAACCGCCTCCCGTCTACCGTCGTCCGGGGTTCCAGTGAGAATTTCCGGTTGGCGACGCATATGAGTCGCGTCAACAGCGGCTCGATATGCAGCGTGACAGTGATATACCGTGTGAACAGATCCAGTAACGACCTCTTGGGTGGTCGGTGCTCTCGGGCAGGATGCCTGAATGGACGTGTACGGTCACACCGGGAGTTCGGGTGGACGAAGCAGTAACGCGAGTGAGAGAAACAGTAGTCCGGATATTTACTGAGGCGGCTGGACTGGTCGCAATGCCCTACGAGGCACGCAGTGCCGGCTTCCCGACCTCGCAGGCCAGAGAACCATGTCACACCAACAGCCACCGCGACAGGAAATGGGACAGCCAACTCAACAACAGGTCGGCCAGCAGCAGCCTCAGCAACAGACCGGACGGTCAACTCAACAGTATCAGCAACAGCCTCAGTCGTTCGATCAGGCCGTCCCGCAGCAGGTCTCGCAGGCCATCTACAAGCTCGAGCAGCTCGAATCGGACGCCGAGTGGGCGCACGGACAGGCGATGAACGCCGGCGACCGGTTCACCGCTGGGAAGTTGGCCGACCTCTCTCAGGTCATCCACGTCCAGAAGACCCTCCTCCTGCGGCAGTCCGACCTGGCACAGACGTTCGGCCAGTGTACCGAGCAAGCGCTCCAACAAAACACCCAGCAACTCCAGCAGTCCCAGATTCCGGGTGTCCAGCAGGTGGTCCAGCAGGCTCAGCAGCTCTCTCAGACGATCTCTCAGGCGAGCCAGCAGGTCGCACAGCAGGGCCAGTCACAGCAGATGGGCGGCCAAACGCCGTCGCGACAAGGCGGTGGCCAGTCTATCTACTAACTGGAGTCTGAATCGACACCGATTTTTCGGGCGCTCGACGGGCCAGCGTCGCGTATTCGAGACGAGCGGGCGGGATTCCCGCTGGAGCCATCCGTTCTATAGTGACAACTGAAGCGATGGACACATCGATCGCACAGTCCGCGGTTCTCGCTTTCCCTGCTCGCCCCGACCCGCGCTTCCGTCGTGCGATCGGATGTGCAGCGACGCTCAGTGGTGGTCCTGTATCCAGTCACACTACCGGGTGAATCCGTAACTCTCTGAGGGTTTCAACAGAGCCGCTGAGGGAGGTCCTCGTTACTCGCCGAAGACCGAATTGAAGAACTTCCGCTCGGCCGTCCGGAGGTGCTGATTGAACGTCGCCGGCGCGATGCCGAGCCGCTCGGCGATCTCCTCGCCGGTGCTCCCGCGGGGCCAGTCGAAGTACCCCGCGAAGTAGGCCGTCTCGAGGGCCGCTCGCTGCTTGTCCGTCAGGTCGTCCTCGATGACCGACGGCGTGGCGGAGTCGCTGCGGTCGCCGCGCTCGGTGGTGCGCTGGGCGAGGTAGGTCACGTCGTCGCGCTTGGATTTGATGAGTTCGATCATCCGGCGCGTGTCGCGACCGCGGGGAAGTTCGACGACGAACCGGAACTCGCCGTCGGCGATCGTCGCCGACGCGACGCGGCCGCCGTGGGTGGCGATCGTCTCGAACAGGGAGACGGCCGCGGGGGCCACGAGTTCGAACTCGAACTCGTCGCGTCCGGCGGAGAGGAATCGGACGTCGCCGAGGCCGTCGGTCCGCTCGATGACCTCGGAGAACGCCTCCTGAGAGACGCCGTGTGCCGAGCCGTAGGCGAGCAGCGTCTCGTCGCCGCCGACCAGTTGCTCGAACTCGATGGTACACGACTCCGACGCCGAGAGCTCGATCAACGGTTGGGCCATCGCGTCGACGCTGAACTCGAGTTCGATGACGGCGTCGCTGACGAGCGCGTCCTTGCGCTCGATCGCGGTGATCGCGTGGGCGATAACGTCGCCGATCCTGGTGAGAACGGCCGTTTCGGGTCCCTCGAACGCCCGCGGCGACTCGGAGTAGACGTTCAAGACGCCGTAGACGAGGTCCTCGTGGACGATCGGGATCGCCGCCGACGATCGGTAGCCGCGGGCGCGCGCCGCCTCTCGCCACGGTCCGAAGTCGGATTCCGCATTGACGTCGCTCATGACCTGAACCTGACCCGTCCGAATGGCCGTTCCCGCGGGACCCTGACCGGCCGGATCTTCTTCGTCGACGGAGATATCGATCTCGTCGAGATAGCCGTCCTCGACGCCGGCCGCCGCCTTCGGAACGAGCCGGTCGCTGCCCGGGTTCACCCCGCCGATCCACGCGAACCGATAGGCGTCGGAGTCGGTCAACCGGTCGCAGACCTGCTGTTCGAGTTCCGCTCGCGTCTCCGTGGTGATCACCGCGTGCGTGATGTCGTGGCCGATCCGGTTGAGCCGGTTGAGCGCCTCGAGTTGCTCGCGCTGCTGGCGTCGCTCGCGTTCCTGATGGGCGCGTTCGATCGCGTGGTGGATCGTCCGCACCAGCAGTTCGCTGGTCACCTCGTCTTTGACGAGGAAGTCCTGGGCACCGCGCTGGATCGCCTTGACGCCGACCTGCTGGTCGCGGACTCCGGTCAGGACGACGATCGGCGTCTCGCCGATCTCCTCGTGGACCGTCTCGAGGGTCGCGAGACCCTCGCTGTCGGGGAGGTTCAGATCGAGCAGAACGATGTCGGGCGGTTCGGATTCGACCGCCGTCAGTCCCTCCTCGAGGCGGGTCTGGCGGGAGATTTCCGGAGCCTGGCCGGTCGCCTCGGTGGGGCTCACCCGCTGAGCGAGTTCCTCGGTGTCCCGGAGCATTTCCTGAATCAGACGAGCGTCGCCGGGGTTGTCCTCGATCAGGAGGATGTGAAGCGCCTCCGCAGCCTCCTGCCCTCGCTCACCGCCGGTCTGCGTGTTCGTTTCGCTCATCGGTTATCGACCTCGGGGGGGAGCCGCACGACGGAGAACCAGAACTTCTCGAAGGCTCGCACCGTCTCGATGAACTCGTCGGGATCGACCGGCTTCGTGAGGTAGGCGTTTGCGTGGAGTTCGTAGGACTTGACGACGTCCTCTTCCGCCCGCGAACTCGTCAGGACGATCACCGGGATCGATCGCAGCGCCGGATCGTCCTTGAGCTCCTCGAGGACGTCCTCACCGTCTTTGCCGGGGAGGTTGAGATCCAGAAGGATGAGATCCGGTCGCGGCGCGTCGGCGTAGTCGCCGCGCTGCGTGAGGAAGTCGAGCGCCTCGATGCCGTCGGAGACGACGTGGAGATCGTTCTCGATGCGGCCCTGTTTGAACGCCTCCTTGGTTAGCCGGACGTCGCCGGGATTGTCCTCGACCAGGAGGATCTGTGCCGGCTCGGGTCGCGAAGTGCCTGAATCAGTCATCGGTCGTCGGAGGTCCTCCCGGTCGACTGTAGCGTCGGCCTCGTCGACCGCGGGCGGTTCCGTCTCCGTGTTCGCTCCACGGACCTGACATCGATCGGCTGCCGAACTGAAACGATCCGGATCGGCCGAACCGTACCCAGTCTACCGATCGCGAGCTGAACCCGTCCATATCGATCTCTCTTTCGAGGCGAATACGCATATACGTGAGGTTCCGGACCGGTCGGCGCTGCTGACCGGTCCCGCTAGCGGCGCGTGTCGATGGGGTGCGTCTCGCGGCCCGTCGGCTCGAGCGGCCACCGGCCGCCCGCCGCGACGGCCGCTCGAGCCCGGGCCGAGAAGAGATCGGGCCTGACGAATTCGGGGCAGTCATAGTACGACTCAAAAGTACGCGAGCCGTGTAAGCTTGGCGCTCGTCTTCAGCGTCGCTGAACGGTCTGCTCGCCGTGACAGTCTCGACGGCGCGGCGATCGGGTCCGGTCGTCAGTCGGTAAACGTCGACAGTCGGACCGTCCGGCCGTCGCGCAGCGAGCGCCGGATCCGGGCACGGTCCCATCCCAGCGGCGAGACGACGCTCTCGCAGGCCCGCACGAGCAGCGTCGCGTAGTAGTCTGCGTCGTACTGGTGGGACTCCTCGAGCGCGAGACGGACGCGCTCGGGGCCGCGGGCGTCGTCGTCGGCGACGACGTACGTGACGGACTGACCGGGACGGCGATCGATTCCCCGACGCTCGTACCGTTGGAGCGCCGCCACAGTGTGCGTCCGCCGGCTGTAGTCGGCGAGGGGTCTCGAGACGCGGTTCGTGATCGCGAGATCGGTCGGGTCGACCGCTCCGTCGCGAAGTTCGGTCAGTCGCCGGCCGAGCACGTCACAGACGGCCTCGGGGTCGCGCTCGCGGTCGAGCGCTTCGACGAACGCGCGCTGACTGTCGGCGACGAACGCCGGCGTGCTCCGCTGGCGCAACTCGATTCCCCGGAACGTGTACTCGCCGCTCCGTCGCTTGCCGAAGTACTTCGTTAGCGCGCCCGCCGCCGCCCGCCCCCTCGTGGTTGCGTCGGCGGGACCGCCGGCTCCACCGCTCGAGATCGAGTCACGGAGGGGCACGAAACACACCCACTCGTAGCTGCCGTCGTGCTCGAGCGGGATCCCCACCGCGTCCGAAACGGTGGCGATGACGTCGGCGATCGGCTCCGGGTCGTCGATCCGCGGAGTCACCCAGAGACTGTCGACGATGCCGTGGACGATCCGCCAGCCGGCGTCTTCGAGCCGCCGTTTGGCCGTCAGCGCGATCTCGCGGGCGTAGGCGTTGATCGCCTCGTGGCACTCGATCCGGCCGAACTTGGCGTTTCGGTAGCCCTGGTAGCCGAAACAGGAGACGAGGATCCACTTGATCGCGCCCGATTCGGCGCGCAGCCGAGCGGCCGCGTCGTCGGGAGGACCGTCGTCGAGTCGCCGCTTGATGGCCGCTCGCTCGGAAATCAGCGGCTTGAGGACGGCGGGGAGGAAGCCATCGTCGTCACAGATCTCGTAGCCGAGGTCGGGGACGCGGTGGCTGCCGGCGGTGCCGTCACAGCCACAGCCGAGCGTCTCCGGACTCACGTTGCGCTCGCAGATGATCCGCGGGTACAGCGAGGCGAAGTCGATCTCGTGGACGTCATCGTGGAAGCCGACCTCGGGGGCGAAGGTGAATCCGCCGCGGTCGGCCGCGTGCAGCGTCTCCACGTCGGTAAACCGCTCGGGCTCCCACTTGTTCCACGGCGCGAGTACCCCCTCCTCTCGACGCGCGTGCCGGATCTGCCTCGAGGTCAGCAGCGTCCCGATGCTCCCCCACGCGGCTTCTTGCAGCGGGCGACCCGTCCGTTCGACCATGTACCGAATCCCCGCCAGCCCCGACTGGTGCCAGAGGAAACTGTTCGAGGTATCGACGATCGCTCGCCCCGGAATGCGGTACCGCGCCGGCGAGTGACCCGCTCGTCCGTAGCTCGCGTAGGTGTTCTCGCTCGCGAGCGTCGTCCAGCCCGGCAGCCGCCCGAGCGAAACCCCGTCGAGCCCCAGTTCGGTCGCCCGCCGCTCGAGCAGCGGCACCAGATCGGCGTGACTCACCACCAGTACGTCCGGGTCCCGACGCTCGAGGCGGCGGCCAAGCGTCCGAAGGACTCGCGTCCCGTCTCCCTCGACGGACTCGCCCCCGACTTCCAGCGCCGAGACGTCGCCGTCGGCCAGCGCGGCCTCGTCGAGCTCGAGTCGGAGCGTCCGCAGCTCGCGCGCTGGCGTCGGATCGAGCCCCCGGTCGAGACAGTAGCGAAAGCCAGGCGCGAGGTCCACGTCGAACAGGCGGTAGGTCCCGGGGGCGTGGGTCTCGCGCTCGTGGACGCCCCGGATTTCGCGAGCCAGTGTCCGAACCTCGCCGACGCGCTCGAGGTCGGCCCGAAGGACGCGGCTGCGCTCGCCCGCGTGGGCCTCGTGGAGGCTCGTCGCCCACCGTTCGACGCCGGTCGCGGCGACCTTGGGGTCGGCCTCGAGGCGATCCCGCAGATCCGCGAGCGCGTCGCCCGGCCCGGCGACGAACAGCGACGGCGCGTAGTCCTCGACGATCGTCGGCTCGGCTCCCTCGTCGGTCAGGGTCCACTCCCTGACGGTCCCGTCCTCGAACTCGACAGTGAATTGGCTCATCCGTCGGCCCCCTCGCGATCCGCCCGGCGATCGTCGTCCGCTCGATTCCCGTTCGCGTCGCGTTCCTCGCGCAGCCGCCGGAGTTCGACCTCGTGAGCGAGCAGCAGCGACAGCACGAGCGCACGCTCGGGGTCGGGCGGGTTGGCGTAGCCTGCCGCGTCGGCGAACTCCCGGGCCCGGTCGAACAGCCGGTCGAAGTCGTCCTGGTACTCCCGGCGCAGCGCCCGGCGCATCGGCTCCCACTCCGACTCGAGTCGCCGGAGCGCGTCGCGGTAGGTCGGGTTCGTCCGCCCCATCAGCCGCTCACCTCGAGCAGCCCCCGGTCGTGGGCGGCGACGACGGGATCGACCGCGTCGACGGCACCGCAGACCTCGACCCAGTACGGGATCGTCGTCTGCCAGACGGTCCCGTGCCAGTACCCCGCGGTCGCGTCCGTCGTCGCCGCCTCGTCGCCAGCGGTCTCGAAACGAATCCCTTCGCGCGTGCGAGCGCACTCGATAACGGTGTCCGCACGGTCGGCGACCGCGTCCGAAACGTCGCCGTCCCCGTCGTCGGCGCTCGTCAGGAGCACCGGACAGTCGAGCACGCTCCCGAGTTCGGACAGGATCTCGAGGCTCGCGGCCAACAGATCGTCGCGTTCCCACGCCGCGAGGTCGTCGTCCCGATAGAGGCTGGCGACGTTCGGCGCGGCGAGCAATGCCGTCGTCGGTGCGGCTCGCCGGGCGACCGCTCGCACCAGCGAGTGGTGCTGGTAGGCCGTAAACGCCCGCGCGACCCGCAGGCGATCGAGGACGCGCGGGCTCGAGGCGCAGTCGTATAGCGCGTGGGTCGACGCCGCCGACCGCGCGTCGATCCAGTAGGCCGCACCCCCGTCGCCGGTACCAGCGCCGTCGGCCAGTCGGTCACAGACCAGTCGGTGAACGATCTTCGACCGCGCCGACGGGACGTTCAGCAGCGTTACTCCGGGGTCGAGCTCGAGTCGGTGCATGTGTGAGGACTCGAGCGAGCGGTCCATAAGCGGCGGAGCCCGGTTTCCGATACTTCCGAAAACGTCGAAGCCGTCGCAATCGGCCGTTGTGGGTCCGCTCGCGGGGCGCGTCCGTTTCCGATACCGGTTCCGAAAAGAGCGCGCCGCATCGGCGTCGACGCTCGTTCGACGACGTCGGGCGGGGCTGCCGGTCCTGTCGACGGCTACGGCTCGTCGCTCGAGCCGTCGTCGCCGTCCTCGGCGACGAGCCGGTAGGTCCGTCCGCGGCGCTTGCCGACCGCCTCGATCAGGTCGTAGTGGACCATCTTCGTCAGATAGTTGCGCAACGTGCGGTTCGTCTTCGGCTCCTCGACCCGCCGCTCGTACTCGGTATAGAGATCGCCGGGTTCGATCTCGCCGGCGTCGGCGATCACGTCGTACAGCACCCGCTGGTGCTCGATCAGCCCCTCGACGGTCTGCCGGCGGATCGCCGTCCGCGCGTCCGGGATCGCCGCCTCGAGTACGTCGTCGGTGATCGCCGCCCGCCCCTCGCGTTCCGCGCGGCGGGCGGCCGAGCGGAGGATCCCCAGCCCGACGCGGGCGTCCCCCGACGCGGCGTCGGCGATCGTTCGCAGCTGCGACTCGCTCACCGCGCCGGGCTCGAGGCCCTGTTCGGCCCGCTCGGCGAGGATCGCCGCGAGTTCGTCGGTGCCGTAGCGGTCGAACCGAACCCTGGTGCCGGCGTGGAGCCGCGAGCGCACCCGATCGTCGAAGCTCGCGAACAGCTCCTCCTCGCGGTTGGCGATCAGGATCAGGGAGACGTGTGGCAACCGGTGGAGATCGTACAACGCGCCCGTCTCCTCGAGCTGGTCGACCTCGTCCAGGACGACGACGATCGGCCCCTCGTCCGCCCGCGAGAGGCGATCGAACAGTTCGTCCTTCGGCGTCGAGCGATGGACGTCGACCGCCCGATCGATCGACTCGAGGATACCGTAGAGGACGCGAAAGCGCGTGTACTCCTGCCAGCAGTTCACGTAAGCGGCCCGCACCGTCGGCTCCTGGTCGCGCAACTGAGCGAGCGTGTAGCGGGCGAGGCAGGTCTTGCCGACGCCCGTCGGCCCGAACAGGAAAGCCGGGTCCGGCCGCCCGTCGGACAGCAGCGGCTCGAGAGTCTCCGAGAGGAGGTTCACCTCGTCGTGGCGGTGAACCACCTCGCTCGGCACGAAATCCTCGCGCAGGACGCGGCCGTCGACGATCACAGCGGATCGGTTTGGGCTCGAGGGTCTTAAACGACGCCGGGCCGTTTCCGAAACTTCCGATACCGTTCTGTATCGCACTCTGTGGTTTATGTTGGCCGATATCGCAGTTCACCGCCGTTATCGCGAGGGACCGACAGGCCTCGAGACGAGAGGGTACGCGATATCGGAAATCGATTCAGATGGTGACCAAACCGGCGACCGGGCCGACTGCCGGTCGGAACAGACAATATGGCCCTGTTGGAACCCTCGATCGATGACAGGTTTCGGCAATCCTGCTGAATACACAGCGCAAATTCAGCAGAGCCGGCTGATGCGAGTGATCGGTCGGCTACTTACTCGATGAACCCCCCGTCACTCGGAAGCCATCGGGCTATCGACATTTACTACGAGCGGGCCCGAGCCGACGAAGTTGATGATACTCACCTGCTCTGTATCGGCGGGATTGATATCACGGTGGACGATTCCAGGCGGAATCTGCACGAACAGAGGAGCGGTTCCTTCGAGTCGCTGGTCTCCGTCGGGACCGTACTCAAGAACTACGCTCCCTTCAACCAGATAGATGTAGACGTGACGGTCTCCATGGTGGTGCCAGTCAGTTGCTGTGTTTCCGGCGACGCGCGATTGCACCATCACGTTATTCTCGGTCTCGAAGGCCATTCTTCTGTCAACACCTGGCGTCTCGGCAGCCGATTGGAGATCGTCCGGCGTGACGAACTCGGGAGTCACCGATCCCCCATCAGGGGCAAGGTCCCCATCTCTGATCACTGGCGAATTATCGACCATGTGTGTCACTTGTTAGCAAATCCGGTGGCTACTCTGAAAAATCTACCTCCCGGGTAGCTACTGACGCTACATCCGGCAGCGAGTTTCCACTTGTACACTGCTGCTGGCCTGTCCTGATGAATATACGCTCTATATTTAGCAGTCCGTTCCTCTCGGAATCACAGCCATATCTGTTACTAAACCGCGACCGACTTCGCAAAGCACACCGGGAGAAGCATCGGTCAACGAAATACCGTCGTATCGGTTGTAATAGCGGGTGAGTGATCCGCGGCTAAGTGGGCAATCGGTGCCCTCACACCAGGGGTCTACGATCAGCAAACAGGTGTTTACGGCTCCGTCGAACTCCTCGATAAGAGATAGGTTCTATCGATTCGGAATCGATGGAGACCAGTTCCGGGTCACAGTGAACGAAAACACGTGCGCTAGATACCGGTGAAAGTAGTTCCGCGAATTCGCTGGCTATCGTCTCGCTCGCGGCCGCGACTAGACGACCGAACGGGATCTATGAGGATTGCAAACACGTTTTTCGAGGTGTTCGACGGATATGCCTTCAGTACTCGAACGACAGCGTTTGGTACGCGCGAACCGCTGGGTCTACGTAGGTGAAAGTGAGTCGCCGTTCTTCGAACCAGGCTTGAACACGGTGTCGACGGCGTACGCTCCGACGCTCGTCACACTACCACGAAACGGCGTGTCGGAAATTCGACACCGGCATTCGTATTCGACTGCTGGAGTGAACGGAGATCAGCAGTGGAACCGAGCGTCGTCTGTACCCGAATTCGTTTTCTCGACCGTCGGAAGCCGCGTACTGTGAAAAGCACGGGACAGGCCGATAGAGACGGACACGACCGCACCGCCCGCAGCCGCGAGCGGAAATCGCTGACGCGGTCGTCGGAACTGCGAATCGGTCAGAGGAGATACGCTCGTTGAGTCCGCGTTCAGGGGGTTGCCGGTCATCTCTCGAGCTGCCGCGGATGCACCGACTATCCGATCGCGACTCGAGCGGTGCCGAAGCGATAACCAGACCGTCGCGGTGCGGTTCGCCGACCGATTTCGAAACGGGGATGCAGCGCTGGTCGTCGATTCCCCACCTCGTAAATCAAATAGTGCGATATCAAATTTTCGTTCGTTCCGATAGCGAGCCACGATGCGAAACCGAGCGCTAATCGAGGATTGTCCGGACGCTGAGACTTCGAACGTGCGTCGAAACGAGCACCGGTTCGCGAGCAATGGACGACTTCGCTGTCGTCCGGCGCAGCCGGCGGCAATACGCGTTGCATACTAATGTCGTCGGTCGGCGGGACCGTCCGTATGAGCGTCTACCCGGCGGAATCGTTCGCGGACGACGTCCAGCGTCGCGTCTACGAGTACGTCGAACAAAACGGTGCCGTCACGCCGGCCGAACTCGAACGGTCGATCCGAATCGAGACCGGCCGCCCCGACTCGAAACCCGCTCGGTCGGGCGCCTACACCGAGACCGCCCCCGCCGAGTCGGACGACCTCCGGTCGTGCATCGAGGCGCTGAAAACCGAGGGGTACCTGACCGAGGACGACGGCACGCTCCGTGTTGCGCTCTCGGCGACGCCGACCGACCTCGAGTGCGAGGACGGGACCGTCACGATCCGGCCGGCGCGCGAAGAAGACCGGGACGGAATCGTCGAGACGATGCGGGCGGTCGCCACCGACGGCACGTACGTCGTCGCCGAGAACGTCGCCGCGGAGCTCGAGCGCGACCCGGCGCTCGTCCGGGCGAACGAGGAGCGCTCGCGGGTGTTCTTCGTCGCGGTTCTCGAGTCGGAACCGGGAGACGACGAAGCGGCCGAGATGGAGGGAGACGAGAGCGCCGACGATGCATCCGTAGCGAGCGGCGAGGTCGCCGGCTGGCTCCACCTCGACGCGCCGGAACTCCCGGCGCTTCGCCACACGGCCGAACTGACCGTCGGCGTCGATCCGGACTACCGGCGACAGGAGATCGGCTCGTCGCTGCTCGAGTACGGCCTCGAGTGGGCTACCGACGAGGGGTATCGGAAGATCTACCAGCACGTGCCCGCGACGAACGAAACCGCGATCGAGTTCCTCGAAGCGAACGGCTGGCAGCGTGAAGGCGAACACGAGGGACAGTACTGCATCGACGACGAGTTCGTCGACGAGATCATGCTGGCGACGTGGCCCTGATCGGGAAATGACACTGCGGGACGAACATTTTCATGGCAGTCGGTTGCATACCACGACGTATGGACGAGATCACACTCGGCGTCCCGGAACCGATCCTCGAGCGCTTGCCGGCCGACGACGACACCGCGGCAACGGACATGCAGGAGGCGGTCGCGGGCTGGGAGACGCAACTCAACCGGGCGATCGAAGCCGCCGACGACGACCGGGAGGCGGCGAGTCGCGTCCTCGAGGCGATCGACCGCTTCGAAGAGCGGTACGAAACCTACGACGAACTGGTGCCCGAACTGCGAGCGTGGGGCCAGTCGCCGATCTACGCGATCGCGTGGCGGACGCTGTACGCCGACGTGATCGCCCAGCTCCACGAACACGACGACCTCGGCGAGCACCTCGATCGGGAGCGAAACGCGCGGCTGGTTGCGGACGGAATTCGAATGAGCGATCTCTGACAACCACCGGTGACCGAGCCGATTATACCAACTGTGGAATACATTGGCAAACGTAGCCGAACCGAATTAGTGGCCCGATATCGCCGGTTCTGATGGGCGTGGCAGAGTAAGTGACAGTCCGAAGAGGATAACGGTTTTGTAGTCCCACTCGAGAGATAGTGATGTGGCGACGACTACCGACGGACACGTCTCGGATCGCCCCGATGCGATCGACCTGACGACGCGCGTTCGCCGTCGGCTGCTTCCAGCGCTCCACCGGGTCAAGGAACCGCTGGGCGGCTACGCCATCTGTCGACAACACCCGGCGGAGTACGTCGGCACCGTCAGGCGCGATCTGGAAACGGTCCGATCGACGCTCGAGGAGATGGACTTCGAACCGGAGCCGATCGCGTCCCTGAAGGTCCACGACGACGGCCGGCTCTCGGCCGGCAGCTGGGTCCGGCGCGAATCGACGCTCGCGCGGTGGCAGCTCCACGTCGCGCTGTTTCGGACGAGCGGCGGCATCGAGGTGTTCGCCCACCGCGAGTACTCGTGGCTCCGCCACCCCTACAAGCACTATACGCAGGAGGGGTGGGATCTCGCCGGCGGCGTCGAACGGATGCGGTCGTTGCTCTCGGACCACGGCGTTCCGTTCTGGATCGAGCGGGAACGGGCGAGCCACGACGCCGGCGAGCCGTAACCGGCGGCACGTCCATCCCAAGCGTTCAAATCCGCAGCCTCGCTAGAAGACGGTATGGAGTTCGCTGTGTCCCGCGAGGGGACGACGCTCGTGACGCTGCACGGAGGATCCGATACGACCGCCTGCGACGAGGCGACCGCGACGCTCGCGGACACCCTCGAGACGCTCGCCGCCAACGGGCCGATCACCGACTGGGAGATCACGGACGCCGAGGTCTACGAGCACCCGACCGCGCCGTTCGATCCGTACACGATTTCGCTCGCGTTCGCGGTGACCGTCACCGTCGAGGCCGGCGACGCGGACGCGGCGGCCGAACGCGGCGCGGCAGCGATCGGCGACGCGCTCGAGCGAGCCGACCTCGATTCGATCACGTACACGTCGTCGCCGATGGCGTCGACGGCCTGAGACGGGGTCGACTGCCACGCCCGCGGCTGAGTCGTGACCGTTGACCGCCCGAACTTATGCCGCCCGACGACGAGTGTCACGTATGGACATCGATCTCCGATTTTTCGCCACGTTCCGGGAAGCCGTCGGCGAGAAGGAGCGAACGCGGACGGTCGAAGACGACGCCACCGTGGGAGACGTACTGGCGGCGCTCGAGGGCGAATACGAGGGGCTCGAGGGACGACTGCTCGCGGACGGGGCAATCCGACCGCAACTGAGCGTGCTGAAAAACGGCCGGAACGTGGTCCACATGGCCGGCGTCGAGACGACGCTCGAGGAGGGCGACGTGGTATCGGTGTTTCCACCGGTCGCCGGCGGCTGACGACACACAGTGCCGAGCGACCCGCGGGGGACACCGCCGAACGTTTTTGTCAGTCGAATCTAATTATCGATCGTGCTCGAGGACATCGCTACCCTGCTCGTCGAGGGCGCGTTCGACTGGCTCGTCGATCGGAGACGGAACCGAACGGGACTCGAGCAGTTCTGCCTGCTCTTCGGGCTCATCGGTCTGCTGCTCGCGGTCGCCGTCGCAGTCGCGACCGAGCTGTGGTACGGGCTCGCACTCGGGATCGTCGGGGGCGCGTTGTTCGTCTACGGCGTGTGACCGAATCGCTGGGCCCGATCGGACCGGTCGACTTTCGGGTCGTTGTCGGGCGATTTCGAGACCGATTTAGGGCTCGTCGACTTCGAGACGGCCGTGAGCGAAATCGACGGGAGCGAGCCGACCGAAGGCGTTCGGGCCCGCGAGACGGTTGACGATTCGACCGAGAGCGGGCGAGAAGCGGCCGACGGGGACGCCGCGGCGGTGACGTTCGACCGCGAGGGGATCCGCGCCGGCTTTCTCACCTGTCTCCCGGTCGCGCTCGGGGTCGGCGGCTACGGGATCGCGTTCGGCATGCTCGCCCGCCGGGCCGGACTGAGCGTCGCGGAGGCGACGCTGATGAGCGCGACCGTTCTCGCGGGTGCCGCTCAGATCGTCGCCGTCGAACTCTGGGCGGAGCCGCTCCCGGTCGCGGCGATCGTCCTCACGACGCTCGCGATCAACCTGCGCTACTCGCTGATGGGGGCGGCGCTGGGACCGTGGCTCGAACGGCTCGCGCCGGCCCGGAGCTACGGGAGCCTCCTGTTGATGGCCGACGAGAACTGGGCGCTGACCATGCGCGAACTGAAATCCGGGAGCGGCCGGGGCGCGTTCCTCCTGGGAACCGGTATCGCTATCTGGGTGTTCTGGGTCGCGGCGACGGTCGTCGGCGCGGCCGCCGGCGGCGTGATCGGCGATCCAGCACGGTACGGCCTCGACTTCGTCCTCGCGGCCGTCTTCGTCGCGCTGGCGGTCGATCTCTGGGAGGGACGGCCGACGCTCGTGCCGTGGCTGGTCGCGCTCGCCACCGCCGTCGTCGCCGCGGCACTCCTGCCGGGTCGGTGGTACATCCTGCTCGGCGGGCTCGCAGCCGCCGCGGTGGAGGTGGTCCGCCATGATCGGTGACGGCGCCCTCGCGTTCGAGCCGCTCGTCGTCGGAACGATCCTCGCGATGGCGCTCGTGACCGCCCTCGCAAAGGTCGGCGGCTTCTGGCTCTTGCGCCGGATCGAGGTGAGCGACCGGCTCGAGGCGGGGCTCTCGGTGCTACCGGGCGCGATCGTGATCGCGATCCTCGGACCGGAGCTGGCGGCCGGCGGGCCGGCCGAGTGGGGCGCGGCCGGCGTCGTACTGGTGGTCATGTGGCGAACGGAGAACATTCTGCTGGCGCTCTGTGGCGGCGTCGGCGCGGTCGTGTTGTTCCGGGCGCTCGTCTGACCCAGTACCGTCGAGCGCGAATTTATCAGTCCGGCCGTCGAACCGAGGGTATGGCAACACGTCTCGAGCGCTCCTTTCGCGGCATCTCCGAACGGCTCGCGATCCGGTATCTGACGAACCTCGGCGGGGAGCAGGTGACCGAGGACACCGTCGAGGGCGACGACTGGACGGCGACGCTGTCCTCGGAGAAAGTCGGCGTCGGGCCGTCGCTGCAGTTGACCGAGGTGACCGTCGCTTTCGAGGGCGCGGAAGACACCCTCGAGCCGCTCGTCGAGCAGTTCGCACAGAAGGCAATGCGCGCGGGTGGCTGATGGCGGGCGAGCCGATCGAGGGGCAGATACTCCTGCTCACGGCCGCCAAAGCGAGCGTGCCGGCGACCCGACTCCCCGATCTAATCGATCGGGCACAGACGATGTTGGGGCGGCGGATCGAGCGGTATCGTCAGGAGTTCGAACGATTCTACGCGGGCGAGGACTGCGAGGTATTCCTCGTCGAATGGGGTCACTGGGACGAGATCGGCGCGGAGCTCGGCGTGAGCGACCGGGAACTATCCGCGATTCGGCGCGCACACGAGGAACAGCTGATTCGCATCGGCCGACGAACGGACCGCGAAAGCGAGGTCGAGACGGCCCTCGAGATCCGTGAGGCGGTCATCATCGGGGTCAGTGACGGCACCTAGGTTCGGCCGACGGTCACGGCGCAGTCACCCGAGCTTCTCGCGGTCGATGGCAACTCTAAAGATCACGTTTCACCTTTGGCAAACCACTGAGACGATGGCTATCGACCAGGAAACCGAGATGACCGACGCGGAGATCGACGACTTCCTCCGTCGTCACGAGACGGGGGTGTTGTCGCTCGCGCGGACGGACGAGCCATACGCGATCCCGATTTCGTACGGCTACGACGACGGCGACCGGGAATTCTACATGCGGCTGGTATCGACACCCAACAGCGAGAAACGCCAGTTCCTCGAATCGACGCCCGCGGCGCGGCTCGTCGTCTACGACGAGACCGGCTCGTCGTACCGAAGCATCATCGCGACGGGCGAACTCGAGAGCATCGAACCCGCGGAGCTAACCCCGGAGGAGATCGCCCAGTACGGCGATGCGAAGCGGCCGCTGTTCGAAATCTGGGCGCAGGGGAAGAAATCACTCGACATCGAACTCTACCGACTCGTGCCCGAGACGCTCAACGGTCGGCGGACGGAAGTCAACCGCGAAGAGTAGCGAGCGGCCAACCGGCGCGGCGAGAGAACGTGATTGAGGACGGCGCGAGCGCTCAACTCTCAGTCTGTTGTTCCGGAACGAAAGCCGACGGCGTCACCGATGCTCCACAGACCGGACAGCCGTGGGTAAGCGTGGCCTCGCGCATCGATTCGTTGACCTCGATCTCCTGCCCGCACTCCGGGCACGTGAATTCGTATCTACTCATGACGGTGGCGGTGACGGCGTGAACCCTCGATCGTATACGTTATAGCTCGGCGGCCAGTATATATATCGTTGCGGTTCACTGCCGTCACCCTGTAGGTCCCGATACGTTCTTACGGCTCGAGTCAGCCGTCGGTCGCCGGCCCCTGGCTGGCGATCACTCATGATCGAGAATCGCGTCCAGAAGCTTGGTCTGTGCCGCGGCGAGGTGCTCGGTGAACGTCGTCCCGGTGATGTCGAGTTCGTCGGCGACCTCGCCGGCGTTGGCTCGCTTGGGGTGCTCGAAGTAGCCCATCCGGTGGGCGGTCTCGAGGACCTCCGTCTGGCGGTCGGTCAGCGTGCTCCGGTCGACGAAGACGAGGTTGCGCTCGTCGTGGTCCTGCTGGGACTGCAACAGTCGCTGCACGTCGAGGTTCGCGTAATTTTCCCGCAGTTCGCCGATAACGGCCTGCAGTCCCCGCATATCGGGCGCGTGGAAGGTCATATACAGCGCAGCGCCCTTCGCGCGAACGTCTACGACCGGACAGTCGTGTCGCTCGACGGACTCGCAGGGACAGCCACAGCCGAGGGTGCGTTCGAACCGGTAGACCGAACTCGAGCCGTACGAGAAGATCGGCGAGAGGTCGGCGTCGACGTCGAACTCGTCGGGGTAGGAGTCGGCCTCGAGGATGAACTCCTCGGTCACGCGCTCGGGTTCGGCGGGGTTGGTACACTTCGAAACGGAGTGCGTTCGGCCGTCCGTCTCGGCAGCGGCCTGCGTCACGACGCAGTCGGGCGGATCGTCGATCTTTACCTCCGCACGGATCCCGGAAGCCATTACTGGCAGGTGTCGGGCCGGCACCCTAAACCCTGCGCCGCGGCAAGCAACCGAGCCGACGACTAACGGGTGGTAACACGTGTCGAACGCGTGCGGTGCGCAAGCGACGAACGGCCGCGAGAGCGGCACGAGCGGGGAATTCCGTGAGCATATATAAAGCACCCCGATTTAGTGGGCGTCAATTGGAGGGGGCAGGGTTGGTAGTAGAAGGTGTAACAGATGTCCGCTACGAACCCCGACGCACGCGAGACCCGGAAGCGAGGATGGCAACGCGAAGACCCCGTCGACCCCCAGGCCGTCCTGGCCGCGCTGGACGACGATGCCTGCCGGTCCATTCTCGAGGCGACGAGCGAGGAGTCGCTGACGGCGACGGAACTCTCCGAGCGGTGTGACATTCCGATGTCGACCGCCTACCGCAAGGTCGAGATGCTGACCGAGGCCGAACTGGTCGAAGAGCAGGTCCGGATCAACACCTCGGGCAAGCACGCGACCGAGTACCGCAAGAACTTCGACGACGTGCTCGTCTCCGTTGCCGGCGGGGGACTCGAGATCGAGATGACGAAACCCGACGCCGAATCGGAGTCCGGGTTCGGCTCGAGCGCCGCGGTCGCCGATGACTGAATCCGCGGCCCGTTTCGGCAACCGTCGTCTCTCCTGAGGTCCTCGAGCCCGTAGTGGATCTTTCTCGAGGCCGACGCAGTCGGTCGCTGGCGTTCCTTTGCCTTCTACTATCGGATACCCGACCGTTGGCGATGCGAGTTCCTGGCAGCGGTATCGCCGCGCGGAGCGGACCAGCAGCAGCCGACTCGGGTGCGAAGTGAGCCCTCGATCGAGCGACGATACACGACCAGTACAGCGGCAGGACTCAGCGTAATGTGGTCTAAAATCGATGTCGGACGGGATGTTATTCAGACGACTAACTCGAGTGCGAGCATCGCCGGTTGTGTCGCTGGTTCCCCCATGTCGAGGACGAACGCGGCGATCACGGCAGCGATGACGACGGTCGCGGGAACGAAAATCAATAGCGGAGCGAGGATCGCGGCGATCGCGGCCTTTCCGGTGGAGATGTCGTGGAACGCTGCCAGCCCCTTGATCTGGAGGTAGAGGCCGTAGAACCCGAGCAGAAGGTTAACGAGCGGAATCCACCACAGGCCGTTCCGAACGACGATCGGGAACGCGTACGCATCGAACGTCTTCGCTAACCCGCGCGCGCCGAACAGATACAGGACGACATGTGCGAGCGACGCCTCGACGAGTCCCAGGACCCAGTATAGGACGGCGAGGCCCAGTGTGATCGCGAGGCCGACGGCTATCTGACTCGGTTCCGTGATGTTCGCCAGCACGAATAGCACTCCGAGCGGCAGCATGACGGCGAGGTACGAGACCAGCATGAACGCGATGGAGTAGCCGATCCCGTTCGTTTCGTTGTACTTTTCGAATAACTCCCCCGGGGAACGAATCATGTATCCGTTGACCCCTTTCCACTGTTGTGCGAACCCCATACACGCACAAGTTAAATAACGATATAAGTATTTATCGGCGACCAGTTCGGCGTAAAACCACCGTCGGAAAAACAGTAAGAAGTGACGGACGGCTCGAGGGCGACCGCGATCAGTCGTCGCTCGAGACAGCCGCGCCGCCTTCGCCGCTGATGCCCGTGCCGGGGCCGACCTCGATCCCCAGTTCGTCGAGTTTCTCGTCGGGGACGACGCCGTCGACCCAGCCGCGGTAGTCGTAGTACTCTTCTTTCATCTCCTCGAGTTCGCAGTACTCGCCCTCGCTGGCTCCCTGGCCGCGGATGCCGTCCTCGAGGAAGCGCGCGGGTAACGAGTCGTCCGCGCCCTCGAAGCCGTTCAGGTTGTTGTAGTAGCGCTCGAGGTTGTAGACGCGCTCGCCGGCCTCCAGGAGCTCCTCCTCGGTCACGTCGCGGCCGGTCATGCCGTTGTACTGGGTGACGTACTCCTCGATGCCCTCCGCGAAGGCGTTGAACTTGCAGATGTCGAAGGAGTCGCTGATGGCGTGGAGGTCCTGGAACTGGGCGGTGAGTTCGCCCTTCCCCTCGTACTCGTAGGGGTCGACCTTCTCCGGAATTCCCAGGATCTCCGCGGCGGGGGTGTAACCCCGCAGGTGGCAGGCCCCGCGGTTCGAGGTGGCGTAGCCGATGCCCATCCCCTTCATGCAGCGCGGGTCGTAGGCCGCGATCGTCTGGCCCTTGACGGCCAGCGAGTTCTCCTTGGCGTCCTTGCGCTCGGCGACGCGGCGCGGCCCCTCGGCCAGCAGGTCACCGAGGTCGTCCTCGCGGTGGGCGATTCGCTCGATCAGGTCGATCATCGTTTCGGTGTCGCCCCAGTCGAGTTCGCCTTCGGCCTCGAGTTTGTCCTCCTCGGACATCTCCATGGCCATCGCCATCATGTTGCCCGTGTCGATGGTGTCGACGCCCATGTCGTTACAGCGGTCGATCATGAGCGCGACGGCGTCGCGGTCGGTGTGTCCGGAGTTCGGGCCGAGCGCGTAGGCCGACTCGTACTCGTAGGACTCCGTGCGGACGTTCATCTCCTCGCCCTTGTGCATCGCCGTCACCTCGACTTCCTTCTTGCAGGCGACGGGACAGGAGTGGCAGGTCGGCTCGTCGACGAGGATGTTCTCGCGGACGTTCTCGCCGGAGACGCGCTCGGCGTCGATGTCGACGCCCTCGGCCTCGCGCATGGCTTTGGTCGAGGTGTAGCGACCGTTCTTCGTCGGGAGGCCGTCCATCTCCTCGCCGATGTTCATGAGCACGTTCGTCCCGTACATCGAGAGGCCGCCCTCGTTGGGCGCGGTGACCTCCGACTCCTGGATGGCCTGCATCGCCTGCTGGTGGCCCTCCATGAACGTCTCCTTGTCCGCGGGCTTGGGCATCTTCGTGTTCGACTTGACGACGACCGCCTTGAGGTTCTTCGACCCCATCACACAGCCGGTGCCGCCCCGGCCCGAGGCGCGGTCGTCCTCGTTCATGATGCAGGCGTACTTGACCCCGTTCTCACCGCCGGGGCCGATCCCCATGATGCTCAGGTTCTTGCCGTAGGAGCCTTCGACCTCCTCCTCGATCGTCTCGCGCGTCTCGTGGAAGCCGTTCCCCCAGAGGTGGGAGGCGTCTCGGAGTTCGACCTCGCCGTCCTCGACGACGGCGTAGACGGGCTCGTCGGCCTCACCCTCGAACAGCAGGCCGTCGAAGCCGGCCCACTTGAGCCGGGCACCCGACCAGCCGCCGTGGTGGCTGTCGGTGACGGTGCCGGTCAGTGGCGACTTCGTACAGACGGCGATCCGGCCGCTCATCGTTACCTGCGTGCCCGACAGCGGCCCGTTCATGAACGCGAGCAGGTTGTCGGGTCCGAGCGGATCGACGTCCGGCCCCTGGTCAAACACGTACTTTACACCCAGCCCCCGCGCACCGATATACTTCTTCGCGTCCTCGTCGTCAATCGGCTCGTAGGCGACCTCGCCGTCCGAGAGATCGATGCGGGCGACCCTGTCTTGGAATCCGCCGAGTTCGGTCATGGTAAGTGCTCTCCCTTATCTACGACGCCCAGCATGTTATGAGTTCACAACCGGACGTAACCGAATCCGGTTAGAGCATCGCGAGGAGGTGTTCGCGGCTCGACGGCAGGTTCGAGGCGACGAATACGAGAGCGAGACTGTCTCGAGACGGTGCAAATACTGCGACACCGTAACCGATCTCGCGCGAGCCGACTTCGAAGGACGGCTCAGTCGCCCGTTCCGCGGCGGGCGACGGGGGACTCCGGCAGCGAAGTGCCGGCGATCCGATTCCGGCGAGCCCGGCGCAACACCGCGTCTGGACAGTAGTTGAACGCGAGGTTCCGTACTCGACAACCGACAGTCGAGCGCATCGTCCCGAGCGTACCCAGGCGGTGTGATTCGGAGCGAATCCGCTCGGCTCTCGGCTTCCGCTCGGCGACGTACGCGTCGATGGCCGCGGACGGCTCCTCACGGCCGGCGATCGAGTGGGCCAGCGCGAGCGCGTCTTCGATCGCCTGGGCCGCCCCCTGTCCGGCGAACGGATACATGCCGTGGGCCGCGTCGCCGGCGAGGACGACCGAACCCTGAGACCATCGCTCGAGCGGCGGCACGTCCTCCAGAGCGGTGACGACGACGTCGGCCGGTTCGAGCGAGTCGACGACGGTCGGAATCGGCTCGGGGTAGTCGGCGAGCCGATCCCGAAGTGCCGACAGCCGCTCCGGGGTAGCGGTCGCGGTCTCCGCCTGCCGTCCGGCCGCCGTCGCGAACCAGTAGAACCTGTCGTCGCCGATCGGCGCGCCGCCAGCGTACGTTCCGTCGCCCCACACCTCGAATCCCAGCGCGCGGTGTCCCGCCGGCAGGTCGATCTCGGCGATCGCCCGGTAGGCGACGCTGTCGAGCGTTCGCAACTCGACATCCGGCGCGATCGCGTCGCGGACGGTCGAGCGGATGCCGTCCGCGCCGACGACCACGTCCGGTCGAACGCGGGTGCCGTCGTCGAACCGGACGGTCGGCGTTTCCGCGGCGTCCACCGCCTCGCACGCCATCCCTGTTTCGACCGTGGTGTCCAACTCGTCGAGCAGGATCCGCTGGAGGTCGGCGCGGTAGATCGCGACCGCCCCGTAGCCGAACTCGGACCGTTCGACGCCGTTCAGGTCGAACCGCGACAGGACCCGTCCACCGGGCGAACGGAGCTGCACGTCCTCGAGCGGCCGCCCGGCCGCCCGGACGCGGTCGGCGACGCCGAGCCGGTCGAAGACGAGGAGCGCGTTCGCCTGCAGGAGGATGCCGGCACCGACGGGCCGGTAGTCGGACGCCGCCTCGTAGACGGTCGGTTCGAAGCCGCGTTGCTCGAGCGCGATCGCCGTCGTCAGGCCGCAGATACCGCCGCCGACGACGGCGATATCGAGCGGCTCTCGCGTGTGGCTCATATCTCTTCGTTCGAGCGCGGCGGCGAAGCGCGGACTGCAGCGCATGCATTGTCTTTTAAGTCGGCGCGGCGGCGATGCTCGAGTATGCGCTATCTCACCGTTCTCGCTCGCCCCTCCGAGAGCGGTGCGTTCCACCCGGTCGGGGAGGCGCTCTCGGCGGAGCCCTCGATCGGTCGGGAGGCAATCCATCAGGTCGAACTGCTCGCCGACGGGACGGTGCTGTTGCTCGCGGAGGGGAGCGGCGACCGCGACCGGTACGAGGAGATTATGCGAGATTCGCCGCACGTGGTCGACCACATGGTCTCCGGCGAGCGGACGGGACGGTGGATGGCGGTGAGTCAGTTCGAGCCGACGGCTCCGATGCGGCGGATCCTCGAGCTCGAGCGCGACTCGGATATCGTCATCGAGATGCCGATCCGCATCGCCGACGACGGCTCGCTTCGAATCACGCATCTCGGAAGCGAGTCGTCCCTTCGGACGCTGTTCCGCGAGGTGGTGTCGGAGCTCCCGCTCACATTCGAGGTCGTCAAAACTGGGGCGTACGAGCCCGACGAGGAGGCGTTTACGCGACTGCTGACGGCCCGCCAGCGGGAGGTACTCGAGGCCGCGGTCGAGGTCGGCTACTACGGCGCGCCGCGGCGGGCGACCCACGAGGACGTGGCTGCCGCCGTCGGGATCGCACCGGTGACCGCGGGCGAACACCTCCGCAAGATCGAAGAGCGAATGTTCGGTGCGCTGGTCCGCTGATCGCGGCGGCCAGCGGCCGTCCGTTCGCGAGGTCGCGGCTACAGCAGTAACGCGACCACCGCGAGGATGATGAAGATCAGGACGAAGATCCGCGCGATCTCCATCGAAACCCCGGCGACGCCGCGAGCGCCGACTGCGGCGGCGACGATCGCGAGGACGAAAAAGATGATCGCCCAGTACAGGAACCCACCGCCACCCATCTGAAGCGGAGTTGCGAATTCGAGCATAGCAATCGGTCCCACGAGCGGCCACATAAACGCCGGCGACCGTCCGAGATCGTTTTCGCCGCTAAGTGGGGGCTACAGGTCTCGAGCCGTGACAGTCACCGAAACGCGGCGCTACGCGTCCCCGAAGAACGCACGACAGAGCTTCGCCTCGGCCGTCCGCAGGTGTTCGTGGAACGTCGGCCGCGAGACGCCCATCGATTGGGCGAGTTCTTCGCCGGTCGTCGGCCGGGGCCACTCGAAGTAGCCGCCGAGGTACGCCCGCTGTAACGCGCCGAACTGGCGGTCGGTCAGCGCCTCCTCGAGTCGGGCGGCGAACTCCTCGCGCGTCTCGCCGTCGCGTTCGCGCTGCTGGAAGGAGACGACGTCGGTTCCCTCGTAGCGGTCCTCGACGGCCTCGACGATCGAGCGGACGTTCGCCGATCGGGGGATCTCGAGGGTGACGCGGGCCCGACCGTCCTCGCTCTCGATCGCTCGCGTGCGGGCCCCGCGCTCGGAGAGCCAGCCGACGAGGTCCGTCGGACTGGTCAGTTCGACCAGACACTCGTCGTCGCGGTCGACGACGACGCGGCAGTCCACGTCGGAGAGCTCGGCCGCGGCCGCGGCGATCTCGTCGGCGTTCGCGCCGGTCACGGTAAAGAGCGACGCCGTCTCGTCGTCCGTGCGGTGGACCGACCGGCGGTACTCGAGCCGGCAGTCGGCGTCGGCGGAGAGGGCGACGGGCGCGAGGGCGGGATCGGTCAACTCGAGTTCGACGGCGACGACGGCGTCGGTGGTGAGCACGCGGCTGGTCTCGCGGGCGTTGATCCCGCTGGCGACCGCGCGGGCGAGCGCGGAGAGGATGACGGCCTCGCGGTCGTCGACCTCACGGTCCCGGTCCGTCCGGACCGTCAGGACGCCGTACTCGATGTCGTTGTACGACAGCGGGAACGCGGCGCGCGTCGTCCCGTCGACGGTGTCGACCGCGAGTTCGCCCGTCTCGAGCGTCTCGGCGGCGGGGTGGTCGGCGTCGGTCGCGATGCTGTTCGTCTCGGGGTCGGCCCCCGCGCTCGAGCGCACGCCGATCGTCCCGGTCGCGGGGTTCCGTTCGCCGATCCAGGCCCCGTCGTAGCCGGTCTCACCGGCGATCCGATTGCAGACTTCGGCTTCGAGCTCCGAGCGGTCGGTCGAACCGGCGACGACGGCGGTGACGTCCTGAATCAGTCCCTCGACGCGGTCGAGGATGTACTCGAGTTCCTCGGTCCGCTCCTCGAGCGCGAGTTCGGCTTCCTTGCGCGCGGTGATGTCGTTCTGGAAGCCGACGTAGTTGGTGACGCGGCCGTCCCCGTCGCGAACCGGGGCGATCGTTACCTCGTTCCAGAACTCGGTGCCGTCCTTGCGGTAGTTCTTCAGTTCGACGGTGACGGGTCGGTCCGCGTCGATCGCCGCCGCCATCTCGGCGATGGCGTCCTCGTCGGAATCTTCGCCCTGCAGGAACCGACAGTTGCGTCCGACGACCTCGTCGAACGTGTAGCCGGTCACCTCCTCGTAGGCGTCGTTGACGTAGACCAGCGGATTGTCGTCCATGTCGGGGTCGGAGATGGTGATCCCGACCGGGGCCTCCTCGAGTGCGCGGTCTTTCACCAGCAGATCGCTCGTTCCGGTCGATGAGCCGCCGCTCTCCTCGGTGTCGTTCCAGCTGTGGCCGAACGTGATCGTCGCACCGTCTGCGCCGCGATGGATGCGCGCGCTATCGAAATCGTCCGCATCGAGATCGACTCGGCGGGCGGTGCCGACCGTCGTCTCGTCGATCACCGTAACGAGTCGGCTCCAGTACGTCCCGAGTGCGGTCGCCGCGTCGCGGTCGACCTCGCCGAGTTCGAAGGCGTCTCGGGCGGCCGCGTTCGCATACGTAATCGTTCCGTCGGCGACCGCGACGACTGGATCGACGACGGACTCGAGCGCATGCGCCGCCGCCGCAGGGTCACCGACGTCGCCACCGCGCTCCGCGTCGACATCGTTCATAGGTATCCCTACGGTGGGATGACTAAGAACGGTTGGGATCCGAAGACGGTTCACACGGCGGACGAGAGGGCTAGTGTGTTATGTATTAGCATACCGTAGCAACTCGTATGTCGGTCTACCGTTCACCGTTCGAGCGACTCCGAGAGAAGTTCGACGAGTCGGAGCTGCGCTGTCCGGCGTGTGGCTACGTCGACACCGAGGGCGGCTGGCGCGTCACGACCTCCGGCGGACGCGTCCAGTACCAGTTCGTCTGTCCGTCCTGCGAGGCGATCGAAACCAGGGAACTCCGCCTCGAGTAGCCCGTCGTCGGGCCGTCGTCCCGACGCTCGAGCCGAGAGGAGCCGTTTCACCGCGACAATCGGATGTTTCGGGACGGACGTGCGGGTAAGTGATCGCTGGCCAGCGAGGGAATCGCCGGACGGTGGAACGACATCGCTGCGGAATCGGAGCCGAACGGCGGGACTGGGACGCCTCCTGCGTGGGTCGGCGGTGTCGATCACAACAGTCGTTTTCGATGCAGTAATTCCGTAACAGTCGTCCCGTTTTAGCCTGAAATCCGCCGTCTAACAGTTCGTATGGTTTCACGACCGCGGACGATCGGTGTCGCGTTCGTCGCGCTGCTGGTTGCGTTCTCGGGGGGTCCCGCCCTCGTCGGTGGAACGACAACCACAGCCGCGGACGGCGACGCCGGAGACATGGGCGACACAGGTGCAACGCTGAAGAACGTACAGGTCGGCACGCTTCAACTCGACAACGTCACGATCCAGAACGCGACGATCGAGGAACTCACCGTCCAGCAACTGGACATCGCTGCCGAACAGGAGGTCCAGCAGCAACTGAACGAGACGGCGAACGAGTCGGAGACTAACCAGACCGCCGGAAACGCGACCAACCAGACCGCGGAGAACGCGTCCCAGGAAGTCGTCATCTCGAACATCTCGTTCGAGTCACTGGTGCTTCAGGACGTGTCCCTCGACCAACTCGGGAACGAGACCGGGAACATGTCCGAGAACATGACCGGGAACATGTCCGAGAACATGACCGGGAACATGTCCGAGAACATGACCGGGAACATGTCTGAGAACATGTCCGAAAACGCGTCGATGGGCGGTCTCGAGCAGGTCGTCGATCCGGACGCGAACAGCGTGATGGTGGAGAACATGACGATCGAATCGATGAACGCGGATCAGCTGTCGATCCAGGACCTCAGCGTCCAGGAGAGCGGTGGCGGCGGTATCCTTCAGGGTATCTCCGACTTCGTCGGCGGCCTGTTCGGCGGTGGCGGCGACGGTGGCGACGGACAAGAGGGGAACGCCACAGCGGAAGGCGAAGCCGACCAGACGATCGACTCGCTGACCGTCGAACAGTTCAACGTCAGCGAGATCACGGTCGATTCCATGACCATCCAGACCCTCGAGCAGCAGGATGGCGGAAACCAGACGGACAACGCGACCAACGCCACTGGGAACGAGACGAACGCGACCGCTGACAACGCGACCGGCGACAACGAGACGAATATGACCGCCGGTAACGAGACGGCGACCGGTGAGACGATCTCGTCGATCGACGCCGAATCGATGACGATCGGCGACGCCGCCGCCGACACGGTCACCTTCGCCGAATCGCAGGGCCTGCAGGCGGCGCTCCAGGAGCAGATGGGCGATATGAACGAAACTGCGGGCGGCGCGAACGAAACGGGCAACCAGACGAACGAGACCGGCTAACAACCGGTCCGGCCGAACGTCGAACCGCTCGGTTCGACGCGTCGCGATTTATTCTGTACTCCCCGCACCGTTGAACAGCCGATAGTACGAGACAGCGAGCACCGTCCGGCCGTCCCGAATCTCGCCGTCGGCCACCGCCTCGATCAGCGCCTCGAGCGAGCGGGTCGTCGGGCGAATGCTCTCGTTATGATCGAGGCGCTGGTCGGCGGTCGGCCGACAGCCCTCGGCGACGAAGAAGTGCATGAGGCTGTCGGCGATTCCGTTCGCCGGCTCGACGGTCACCAGCGGTTCGAACTCGTCGCCCTCGTAGCCGGTCTCTTCGGCGAGCTCCCGGCGCGCCGCGGCCTCGAGGTCGTCGTCCTCGGGTTCGACGCCGCCGACGGGGAGCCCGTGGCTGACCCGGGAGACGGCCTGCCGCCACTCCTCGATGCAGACGACGTCGCCGTCGGGGGTGAACGGCAGGACGCAGACGCTCGCGGGTTCGGAGAGGTAATCGAAGTCGGTTTCAGTCCCGTCGGGGAGGCGAACGGATTCGTTAACGACGTCGAACCCCGGACAGGAGTAGGCTACTCGGCGATCGTGGGTTTCCCATTCGAGTGGATCGGTCGGCATAGCGGCCGCTACGGCGGTGATCGTCAAAAGCGCCGCGTCACGTCGGCGAGCCGAGTGCGAAGGGGTCGCTGCCGACTGCGTGGGGCCACGGGCGGTCCTACGCGGTGCGTTCCGCACCACCGGCGAGCCGTACCAGCTCTATAACAAAGCCACAGAGCGGTGAACGTCGTCACTCAGAGGGTGATCCATGGACCAGCTAACTGGCTTCCAGCGTGACCTGTTGTACGTGATCGCAGGCAAAGACCGACCGTCCGGGCAGGAGATTCTCGACGACATCAACAGCTACATCGATCAGCCGGTCACCCACGGCCGGCTGTATCCGAACCTCGACACGCTCGTCGAGAAAGAACTCGTTGAAAAGGGAGAGCTCGACCGCCGGACGAACTACTACGCGCTGACGCCGAAAGGTCGACGCGCGCTGCAGCGCCGCCAGGAGTGGGTCGACCAGTACGTCGACGTCTGACTCCCGGCATCGTCCTCTCTCACAGCAAGCAGACGGTGAGCGCCTCGCTTCGCGTCGGCTGCGATAACGGCTGGTCCGATCGGAGGGGTGAGCCGTCCTCAGCGGGCGCCGTCGAGATCGACGACCGTCTCGAGGTCCGCGGAGAGCCAGGCGTTCAGTTTCTCGCCGGTCGTGGCGTCGTGGGGAACGAGCGTACAGCGGTCGTTGCCGGATTCGTACCGGACGACGACGGCGTCGAACAGTACTCCGTTCGCGATCTCGGCCTCGTCGGTGTCAACCGCGTACTCGTGGGCAGTTCCCTCGTCGGTCCTGTCGGCAGAGCCATCCATGGTAGTCCAGGCGAGCGTCGTCGCCACCGTCCCGTAGGGCAGGAGTGTACAAAACGGCTACTAGTTCGCATATAGAGCGGTCGGGTGCGCTCGGTATCGGTTCCGCTCGAGCGGAGCCAGCGGCGGCGAGCGGAGCGACGGCAGCCAGCGTCGGAACGGGAGCCGCCGTATGGCGACCGTACTGAGAGAAACGATACCGTACACGGTCGTCGACTACGCTACGTCGCCCAGGTGCGGCGCTACCGGCCGTCGAAACTGACTCGCTCGAGGTCCGCCTCGAGGTCGTCGACGTGGTCGTTGAAGTCGTCGACGAACGCCGGTACGTCGTCGGCCAGCCGGCGGACTTCCGGGGCCGGCGGCGGGCCGTACTGCGAGAGGAGATAGATGCCGTCGGAACCGCCGACGCGGAGGTAGGAGGCGACGTCGCCGTCCCACTTCAGCTCCCAGCGAGAGCCCGAGACCGTCGTCGCGTAGGTGCCGTAGTCGCCGTCGTACCGGTGGAGTTGGGCCGCCATCGCGTTGCCGACCTCGCGGATGCGTTCGACGATCCGGTCGCGTTCGGCGACCAGTTCCGCCGTCGATTCGACGGTCGGGAACTCGTCGGGCACGTCCTCGAGTATCCCGTCGAACGAGCGGACGTACTCGTTGTACGCGGCGACGAACGCGCCGTAATCGTCCATCGCCGTTTCGAGCGGTTCCGGTTCGGGCGGCTGTTTGCTCGAGACGACGTACGTCTCCGACCCCGATTTCGGATCGAATCGCAGATACTGGACGTCGCCGGCCTCGTACTTGAGCGTCCAACTGCCGCCGTCGGTGTCGAACGTCTCCTGCCCATAGTCGCCGCCCTGCAGCACCGCGAGTTCCCGCGCGATCTCGCCGGCGTGGGCGCGCACCCGTGCCGCGAGGTCGTTGCGCCGCTCGGCGATCTCGTCGGTTCCCTCTACGTCGGCCTCGAGTCCGTCGGTCATCACTCGAGGGAGGAGCCGAAGCCCGGTAACGGTTACGCCGGTTCGGCGAGCGCGGCGTCGTCGGGACGACGGTTAGCCGGTTTCGTTCGTCGCGTTGGTTTCGTTGGTCATGTTCCCGGTCTCGTTGGTCATGTTCCCAGTCTCGTTCGTCTCGTTCCCGGTCATGTTCCCGGTTTCGTTTTCCGTTTCGTTCTCCATGGCCTGTCCGTTGCCGGTTCCCTCCTCGGCCTCGGTCTCGTTGTCGCCGGTGTCGTTCTCTTCGCCTCCCGGGCCGCCACAGCCGGCGACGAGGGCGGTAGACGCCGCGATGCCTGTGAGTCTCAGTACTCGCCGACGGGTTGCTCGTTGCTGGTCGGACATCTACTGATGGGGACGCAATCGATCTTCATAAGCCGTTAGCCGTCATTTGCGTGGTCAGTGGCCCTCCGTGACATGTGCAAGCATCTCTAGTCACGAACGGCAAGTCCCGTCGGTTTCGGAGACCGTTCGCTCGCTATCACTGTAGGCAGTACAGCCAAACCCGGGGCCGATGAACGACACCCATGGCCTCGATTCCCGAGGATTTTCACGACCTGTTCGAGAAGGAAACGTTCGCCCACGTCGCGACGCTGACCGAGGAGGGGCTGCCCCACGTCACGCCGGTCTGGATCGACTACGACGCGGACGACGACCGGCTGTTGGTCAACACCGAGCGCCACCGCCAGAAAGCGCGGAACGCGGAGCACAACCCCGGCGTCGGCGTCAGCATGGTCGATCCCGACGACCCGTACCGACACCTCTCGGTGATCGGTGAAATCGACGAGATCACCACCGAGGGCGCTCGAGAACACATCGACGAACTCGCCCGGCGATACATGGACGTCGACGAGTATCCGAATCCGATCGAATCCGAGCGAGTCGTGTTGCGGATTCGGCCAGATCGGGTCCTCTGAACCGGCGGCCGACAGTGAGTCAGCCGGCGTCACGACCGACGACACCGACGCCGCTGTCCGACCGCGTCGCGGACCCCTGAAAGGTGGACGATTAATGGCGGGCGGTGTGGACGGAGCGACTATGCAAACGGCAGCCGAGCTGCTCGTCAGCTGTCTCGAGTCCGAGGGCGTCGACCGCGTCTTCGGGGTGCCGGGCGAGGAAATCGAGGACCTCCTGTTCTCGCTGCGTGACTCGCCGATCCGGTTCGTCCCGACGCGCCACGAGCAGGGGGCGGCGTTCATGGCCGACGTGCACGGTCGACTGACCGGCGAGGCCGGCGTCTGCTGTTCGACGCTCGGCCCCGGCGCGACGAACCTCATGACCGGCGTCGCCGACGCCCAACTCGACAAGAGCCCCGTCGTCGCGATCACCGGCCAGGGCGGCCGCGAGCGCCTGCACAAGGAGAGCCACCAGGCGCTTGACGTGGTCGATATCTTCGACCCGATCGTCGCGTGGAACACGCAGATCGCCGAGCCCGAGATCGTTCCCGAGTCGGTCCGGAAGGCGTTCAAACTCGCCGAGTACGAGAAGCCGGGCGCGACCCACCTCGAGTTTCCCGAGGACGTGGCCGCCGAATCGGTCGAGGCCGACCCGATCGAGGGCCGCGATCCGGTGCGTCGGCCCGACCCCGACGACGAGTCTGCCGAGCGCGCCGTAGCGCTGATCGAAGCCGCCGAGCGCCCGATCATCCTCGCGGGAAACGGTGCGGTACGGACCCGCACATCGGAATCCATCCGGGCCATCGTCGACCGCGTCGGCATCCCCGTCGTCGAGACGTACATGGGTAAGGGCGCGATTTCGGACCGCGAACCGGCGTCGCTGATGACGCTCGATTCGGGGCCAGCGGGCGAGGCCGCGCGGGCGATCGAGCGTGCCGACTGCGTCGTCGCGGTCGGCTACGACATCGCCGAGCACGACCCCGAGGGGTGGAACCCCGACCTCGAAAAGACCATCGTCCACGTCGACTACGAACCCGCCGAAGTGTACCGCCACTACAACCCCGACGTGGAGATCGTCGCGGACGTCGGCGCGGCGCTGGGCGCGATCGACGACCGCCTCGAGTCCGGGGCGTGCTCGGTGTGGTGTGGCGACCTCCACGATCGGCTGCTCGAGGCGGTGACGGCGCCACCGGCCGACGACGATCCGGTGACGGTGCGCAACGCCCTGCCGCTGTTGCGCGAGGCCATGGCCGATTCGGACGTGCTCGTCTCGGACGTGGGCAGCCACAAGATGGCGATCTCCCAGTCGTTCCCGGCCTACGACCCCAACACGTGCGTCATCTCGAACGGGCTGGCGAGTATGGGGATCGCCGTCCCGGGCGCGCTCGCGGCCGATCTCGCGGTCGACGCGAACGTGGTCGCGGGCACCGGCGACGGCGGCTTCCTGATGAACGCCGCGGAACTCGAGACCGCGAGCCGACTCGACTGTGGCTTCACGACCGTCGTGTTCAACGACGACGACTACGGCCTGATCTCCGAGAAACAGGACGAACACCGCGGCGAACACACCGGCACCGAACTGACGAATCCCGACCTGGTGACGTTCGCCGAAAGCTTCGGACTCGAGGCCTACCGCCCCGAGACGTGGGACGCGGTCGAGGCGGCGTTCGCAGAGGCCGTCCCGTCCGACGAGCTGTCGTTGATCGAGATCCGACTCGACTGAGCGAGGCGTTCTCGAACCGTTACTCTCCCTCGACGCTGTGAGCCTCGACCTGTGCGGTGTCGCCGGCGAGACGGGACTGCGAGACGAGGCCGATACCGAGGACGACCCACAGGAAGACGATCCCCCACTCGAAGGGCCACTGGAGCGCGGAGGGAGCACCGGGCAGGTACATCGCGGTGAAGCCGAGCGTGAGTCCGAGTCCGAGGACGCCGACCGCTTTCCCGGCCGGAATCTTCAGCGGCCGGTCCATCTCGGGTTCGCGGACGCGCAACACGAGGAAGGAGACGACGACCATCACCCACGCGAGGACGATACCGAAGCTGCCCGCGTTGACGATCCAGATGAGCATCTGTTCGCCGAAGAGGGGTGCGAGCGCCGACAGCCCGCCGATGAGCGCGAGCGCTCGAGACGGCGTGTCGGTCTCCGAGTCGACGGTCGCCAGCGTCGCCGGCAGCATGCCGGACTCGGCCAGCGCGTAGATGGCGCGGCTGCCGCCGAGCAGGAACGCGTTCCAACTGGTGAGGATGCCGGCGATGCCGGCCAGCGCCATGATCTTCCCGATCAGGGCACTGCTGAACAGCGCCTCCATCGCGGCGGCCGCAGGCAGCGGGCTCTCGACGAGGGCGGAGCCTGGGAGTGCCTGCCCGGAAGCCCAGATGACGAGAATGTAGAAGAGCGCGGCGACGGAGACGGAGACGACGATCAGCAGACCGAGCAGTCGTTCGGAAACGTCGGCCTCCCCGGCGGCCTGCGGGATGACGTCGAATCCGACGAACATGAACGGCGTCATGATCGCGACGGTGAGCACGCCGGCCATTCCGGAGCCGGCGAAGGGCGGCGTCGACGTCGAGTGGCCGTTCGCGACCGCACCAATAGCGAGGGTGAGCCCCGCTAACGCGATGACCAGCGTCAGGATCGTCTGGAACTGCGCCGCGGGACGGACGCCCCTGTAGTTCAGGTACGTCATGACGATGGCGCCGACCCCGCCGACGAGTACCCACGTGCCGTAGACGGTCTGGCCGGCGATCGACCAGAGCGGGATCGCGTTGAACCCCGGCACGACGTACGCCAGCGCCGACGGAAACGCGACGACCTCGAAAACGACGACGCCGACGTATCCCAAGATCAGCGACCAGGTACAGATGAACGAGCCGATCGGGCCGAGCGCGCGCATGCTGTAGACGTGTTCGCCGCCGACGAACGGCATCGCCGAGGCGAGTTCGCCGTAGATAAGTCCCACGACGGCGACCATGAACGCGCCGAGGACAAACGCCAGCATGGTGCCGGTGACGCCGCTCTGGTCGATCCAGTAGCCGGACTGGATGATCCAGCCCCAGCCGACCATTGCCCCGAACGCGAGCACGAATATGTCACGCGTTGTCAGAACGCGTGAGAACTTTCCTTCGGTTTGCGTGTCAACCATATGCATGCGATCCGGGTAGAGATATATATGTCTTACTGAGTCCGATTGTATCATTATTTTTCGGACAGAGTTCGACACTCTATCGACTGCCGCGCAGGTGAGTGGACGCGTCCGTGATCCGTTGCAAGCGAGGAGAACCAATCCCTGTGCCGCAACTCGGCCAAGCGCTCGAGCCCCCGCCCAGGCCGACCGATGGCCGACGGACCGAGCCGGTTAGCCGAGCAGAAGACGGACCACCTCGGAAAATAAAACATATTATCGGATACAGTCCAAAGTTTTAGTACTGAGTAGAACTGTGTTCCGCTATGGCCGTAGAGCAGCGGTTCGACGACCTCCACTTCACACAACAGCCAGAGATCGAGACGTCGATTCCCGGCCCGAAGTCGAAACGACTCCTCGAGCGCCAGCGCAACGTCGACAGCAGCGCGGTCGCGTATCCGAAAGTCGTCCCCATCGCGATCGAGGAAGCGAAGGGTGCGACGGTCCGGGACGTCGACGGCAACACGTTCCTCGATTTCTTCGCCGGGATCGGCGTCCTGAACGTCGGGCACTCGAACCCGTACGTGATGGAGGCGGTGCAGGAACAGACCGAGAAAGTCGCACACACCATCGACTTCCCGACCGAAGCGCGGCTGGACCTGATCGAGGCGTTGAACGACATCGCGCCGGGCGGGCTCCCCGACAACAACCGCGTCGTCTTCGGCGGGCCGACCGGCAGCGACGCCATCGAGGCGACGATCAAGCTCGCCAAGCACAACACCGGCGGCGACGGCCTCATCGCCTTCCGGGGGGCCTACCACGGCGGCAGCGCGGGCGCACTCAGCCTCACGGCGGGCAACAAATACAAGGAAAACTACACGCCCATGCTCCCGAACGTCCGCCACGTTCCGTATCCGTACGCGCAGGCCCAGGGCGTCGACCCCGAGGAAGCCGCCGATCGAGCGCTGGCGAACGTCCGAGAACTGCTCGAGGATCCCTACAGCGGACTGGCGAACCCGGCCGGGATCTGGGTCGAGCCGATCCAGGGGGAGGGCGGCATCGTCACGCCGCCGGAGGGCTTTCTCCCCGGCCTCGAGGAGCTCGCGGACGAAAACGACATCCCCCTCATCGTCGACGAGATTCAGACCGGCTTCGGTCGGACTGGCGAGTGGTTCGCGAGCGACTGGGAGGGCGTCACCCCGGACGCGATGCCGATGGCCAAGGCGATCGGCGGTATCGGGCTGCCGCTGTCGGCGACGATGTACCACGAGGACCTCGACACCTGGGAGGCCGGCGGCCACGTCGGCACCTACCGCGGCAACGCCCCGGCGATGGTCGGCGGCCTCCGCGCGATCGAGTACATCCGGGACAACGACCTGCTCGCCCACGCTCGAGACCTCGGCGAGTACATCCGCGATCGCCTGCGCGAGTCGGCCGGCGGCAACGACCGCCTCGTCGACGTGCGCGGACGCGGGCTATTCGTCGGTGCGGAGTTCGCCGACGGCGAGGATGAAACGGGCAAGGAACTCGTCAAAGCGGTTCAGGAGGAGTGTTACGAGCGCGGCGTCCTCGTCTGGTCGGCCGGCCGCCGGGGTAACGTCCTCCGGCTGATTCCGCCGCTGGTTCTCACTCGAGAGCAGGCGACCGTCGGAATGGATATTATCTGCGACGCGATCGAACAGCGCGCGCCCTGACCGGCCCCCGCCGAGCCGCGGCCGACCGGACGGAATTCTAACCAGTATTCATTTATACGTCTCCGACACCATTGAACGGTATCCAGAACTCGCCTATGGACGAGAAAGACATTCGGATTCTGACCGCCATCGCCAGAGACGGCACAGCGAGTCCGGACGAGATCGAGGACGCGACGGGCATCCCGAAATCGACGGTCCACTACCGACTCAACCAACTCCGCGAGGCCGGCGTCATCGAAAACGATCTGTACGACATCGATCTCGAGAAGGTCGGACTCTCGATCACGCTCATCTCGGAGATCTGGGCGGAGTTCGGAGAGGGATACCACGACACCGTCGGCGAGAAACTCGCCGCCGTCGAGGGGGTCAACCAGGTGTACTTCACGATGGGCGACACCGACTTCGTCGTGATCGCCCACCTGGCCAACCGCGAGATGGTCGAGACGCTCGTCGAGGATTACGAGGCGATCGACGAGATCGAGCGGACCTCCTCGAAGTTCGTCATCACGACGGTCAAAGACGAGCAGAACCCGCTCAACGACTTCGACGTGGAAACGCTCGTTACGGCGCTGGCCGACTAGCGGCGACGAGCCGTCGACATATGGCAGATTTCGTACCAGTAGCGTCGCCAGCGAGTTCGTTCCATCGCGCGAGATCATCAGGGCAAACTGACTGAATCAGCAGGTACCGATTGAGCGGGCGGAAATCTTAACCTGGCATGCAAGAGACGGGTGTTCGGTTATTCCGCTCGAGTACAAAGCGGAATTGATGACACGAGACGAGCAGGTTTCCCGACGGCGAATGCTCAAGCTGACAGGTGTCGCGACGTCAACGGCGTTCGTCGCCGGTTGCGGTGGTGGTGGTGGCAACGGCAATGGAAACGGCGGCGGCGGTAACGGTGGTGGCGGTGGCGGCAGCGGCTACGAGGTCGAGCCCGGAACCCAGATCGACTTCAGCGGCCAGACCAGTTACTGGGAAGGCCTCGCACCGTCCTCGATCGAGGGCGAGCAGAACCCGACGCTGATCCTCCAGAGCGGCGAGACCTACGAGATCGGCTGGTCGGAAGGCGACGGCGCCGCACACAACATGGAACTGCGCGACTCGAACGGCGAGGTCGTCGACGAGTACACGACCGGCGATCCCGTCTCGGATCCCCAGGATCAGTTCTTCGAGTTCGAGGCGACCGACGAGATCGCCGTCTACCGGTGCCAGCCCCACCCGAGCATGGAAGGCGAGATCCAGATTCAGGGTGGCGGCGGTGGCGGCGGCAACGAAACCGGCAACGAGACGGGTAACGAAACCGGGAACATGAGTGGCAACGAGAGCGGTGGCAACAACACGACCGGGTAATCCGTCTCGATCGGATCGGCCCTGAACGCTTCGCTCGGCTGTCGACGCGGCTGAGTCTGTTTTCGGTGCGAGTTCCTCTCCCCGACCGCGAGACGCAGTCACGGCTGCTGGAACGGGAACTCGTTCGATCCGGAGAGCTACCGACACGGGCGTCGTCCACAACGTCGGATCGCGCCGATCGGCGAAAACGGTGAGGCGGGAAAACGGCGGGCCGGGGGAGTATGATGGCAGAGACAGTGATGACGTCGGTCTCTCGATGAACCCCGGCACCGGGACGTACGGCGTCGGCCGGCATAATGCTGGCACTTACAAGCACAAGGTCGCCGTACTGAACGGACGGCGAACCGAGCCGACAGCCGTGTCCGCGCGGCGCGGCTCTCGTCTCCGTACAGGCGCGGATGGCCACTCTCGAGTGAGCGTGTCGGAGTTACCGAACGTCGTGTCGCAGGCGTCCGCGAGACGCTCGGCGCGCTGGATCAGCAGTGCGTATCCGGCACCCGTGAGCGGGTATCGTAGTCACTGAAAATCACTGCATACCCGATCGCACAGCTGTCGTTCGATCGGTGTGGAAATCGATTTAGTTGGTACTATAGTACCGAATGCGGATGAGTCGTGTGCAGATTCGGAAACTGGATTCCGGCGACGTTCGACTCGAGGCAGTCGAAACGATGCTGCACGATCTCCTATCCACCTGGAGGGAAGCTGAACGCCGTAATAATGACATGTACGAACAGAACACATTCTGTAAGTCCGTCTCAGATACGTCGGGGCAAACGCCCCTCTGGGTGACGGCTCAGAATTCGTAGTGAGCGATCTCCGCCGATTCACAGGTGAAACACTGGTCAACGTCTGTCGCGAACTTTTGGCCACAGTTACGGCATTCGTACAGCGACGTGTTGCTGGTTCCCCTCTTCCCGCGATCCTTATTCCGCAATTGTTTAAGCTTACTCATCATCCAACCCCAATTGTAGCGTTTGGTGCCGAGCAGGTATCAGTATTTTCTACGACCATGCCGAATCTACCACTCTATGATCCGTCTCCTCTAAGCGATACTTCTCCCACCTGTACCTATCGCTCGGCCATCGCCTCCTCTCTTCCCGACTTCCTTGCGACATGACACCTATTGGCTAGCGGCGTAGATAGCCTTTCCCTTGTTACAAATTGACCGATTAGGACGAATTCAGGCAGAAAGAATGGATGATGAATACATCCTCTAGGCCGTGTTTAGACGCGGAAACAATCGGCTCTCACGCGTTGTTCTCTACACACGAAACTGGACCGTGAGGTGGTCACTACCGTATTCTGGTTAGACCAGGGAACTTCTGACTCGTCCATTCAGGGGCGTCTAAACAAGGCCCATCCTCTATATTCAGCACTCGATTCCTACCGGGATTTGTATAGGTTAGTTCGGGCGTGCTGAACAGAGGACGCGAATCGGTCACCAGCGGGTTGTCTCAAATGAGTCTGTTGGATCGACCGATCGATACAGTACGCGTAATCAGCAACATCGCTCGGCGTATCGGGAACCTCAATCGGTGACACCACCCCCAGGACGATTGACTCAGTCTTGCTCCAGCGCACCACGCTGGGTCGGCGACTCGTATACACGCGAGGGCAACGTGATCGTTACCCGTATCCCGATCGGCTCGTTCTTGGCCACCGTCAGCGACCCGTCCATCTGTGACGCCGCCCAGCGTACGGGCGATGAGCGTCTAGGTTCAGAGCCGTCTACACCGGTTGAGCACGATATCGTGAATAAAGCCAGCTTGAGAAACCAGCGGATCGTTGAGTTACTTGGTCAGCCACCGACATCCGGCGTGGAGCCGGGCCTGACCCTCACCGCGGCTCGAAGACGTGGACCGGCCAGTCGGTCTCGTAGTCGAGCGCGACCTCCCGCTCTGCGGCCGTCGGCTCGTGCACCGTGAGTTCGACCGAATCACCGATGGCGACGTCGGCGTAGTCGGCGGCCACGCGCCCAAGGAGGCGGCCACCGTCCGCGAGTTCCACGACGGCGACCGTGTAGGGCGCGTCCGCCGCGAACGCCGGCGGCGGCGTGTGGACCTCCGTGTACGAGAAGACCTGGCCCTCGCGCGACTGCGGTTCGACGTCGACGGCGCGACTGCCGCAGGCGTAGCAGGCTGGCCGCGGCGGCAACAGTACCTGTCCACAGTCCGCACAGACCCCGCCCAGGAGTTTGCCGTCCGCGAGGGCATCGAAGAAGCCCGGAAGTGTCCGCGGGTCGGTCGCATCGAGGTCACCGTCAGTCATGGTGCCTCCGCCGTCGTGAGCACGTGGCCGACGGTGACGGCGTCCGCGACGCCCCCTTCGTTGAGCAACAAGGCCGTCTCGGCCCCCTCGACCGCGCGGTCGCCTGCGGCCCCCGTGAGCTGTTCGTAGGCTTCGAGCGCCTGCAAGAGCCCGGTCGCGCCGATGGGGTGGCCGCGGGCCTTCAGTCCGCCGCTCGGACTCAACTGCACGTCCGTCCAGCCGTCTGCCCGCTCCGCTGGCGTCTGGTAGCTCTGATAGCCCGTTCCCGCGGGGGCAAAGCCGGCAGCTTCCGCGAGCAGCGCCTCGCAGACGGTGAAGGCGTCGTGGACTTCCGCGATATCGACGGCCGCGGCGTCGATGCCCGCTTCCTCGTAGGCCGTCTCGGCGGCGATGCGAGCGCCCGCGATGTCGGTCATGTCCCGCTCGGCGACCGCGATGTTGTTCGCGGAGGCCCCGCTTCCCGCGACGCGCACCCGCGGTTGGTCGAGGTCGGCCGCCAGCTCGGCGGTCGTCACGAGGACGGCCGCGGCGCCGTCCCCGACCGGCGCACAGTCGTAGAGCTTCAGCGGCGGGGCGATGGGGGCAGATTCCAGGACCGTCGCCACGTCGATCTCCTTCGGAAACTGCGCCCGGGGGTTTCGAGCGGCGTTGGCGTGGTTCTTCACTGCGATCTCGGCAAGGTCGTGTTCCGTGGCGTCCGTCTCGTGGAGGTAGCGCTTGGCGAGCAGTGCGTATTGGCTGGGCGCGGTGATGCCGGAGCGCTGCTCGATAGCACGGTCGAACGCCGCCGACAGCGCGTCCGTCGCGCCGCTGGTGCCCGCGGAAGTCATTTTCTCGACGCCGCACGCGAGCACAGCCTCGTGTTCTCCGTTGCGGACGTCCTTGACCGCGTGGCGCAACGCGAGCGCGCCTGCGGCGGCACACCCCTCAACCCGCTCGGCGGGGACGTGACGGAGGCCGGCCCACTCGGCCAAAAGCGTCCCGTACATGATCTGGTGTTCGTAGCTCTCCGACTGATTGCCGACGTACACCGCCTCGACGAGGTCGGCAGGGTCGGGCAGTTCGTCGAACGCCTCCGCGAGGGCGACCGAGAACAGGTCGCGGCCCGGGAGGTCCGTGCGGCCGAGCGGCGAGGCGCCGACCGACGCGATGACTGGTTCTGGCATGCGTACCTACCACGTCCTCAACGAGCTTGTTACCTGTTCGCATTCTCCCACTGGCTGAGCTATCGAATCATAGAACTGATTAAATATCGTTTCAAATGATGTTGAAATCAGCAACCGGTGATAAGTTTCAACGGAGGTGCTGAACATAGAGCGCGAGTCGGTCACTAGCAGTTGTTCCCTCTGCCTCGATCAGAACTGCTACAAACAGCGTCTTTTACCGTCACAGGGGCGAAGGTACGCACCGATGGGAGTCCCTGAGGTAGATTCGGCTGTGGTATTCGGATCGCTGACGATGGTTTCGTGGGGAATCTGGATCGTCCTTGGGAACGCTGCCTCGAAGTCCATCGACCCGAAGACGGCTGCCGCGATATCGTATCTCGTCGCAGCCCTCCTTGCAGTCGGGTTTGTTATCGTGTCAGGTGCCTCGCTGGCCATCACGCCACGAGGCGGGGCGATCGCTGGCGTGGCTGGATTGTTCGCCGGAATCGGCTTCGTCTCGATGTACATCGGTCTCTCACGTGGCTCAACGACGGTCGTATCGACTCTCGGTGCCATGTATTTCGTCGTCGCAGCGTTCATCGGGATAGCCGTGCTTGGAGACGAAATCACCACGACGAGAGTCGCAGGACTCCTGCTCGCGGGTGTCGCTGTCATCCTCGTAGCTCAATAAACGAGTCGCTCACGCTACCTATCCGACCAATAGCTGGTTCACCTCGTCACGGCCGACCGACACGCCCCGCCATACTGCATACATCCTCTGAGCCTTGTTTAGACGCTCCCGAAGGAACCGGTTAGTAGTTACGACGGGTAAACAGAACCAGTTCGTGAGCGTCTCTCGACTCGGTTTGTTGTTTGGATAACAGCCGTAGAGGACGATCTGCACCGCGTCTAAACAAGGCCCATCCTCTGTATTCAGCACACAACTCTTATCAAGCGTTGAGGGTTTCAACAGAGTCATCCGTAGCCAATCGCCATAGGGGCACACGTCGACGAAATCCGATTTCCAATTTTGCACATCGATCTCGAGTCGAGATGTGTAAGATCGACCTCGAGCCGGGCCGTTCATCGTGACGAACAAGGCTTTCATCACCTTCGATTGGCCACTCTTTATATGTGCTCGAGGTTCGAGTCACCGGAAATCCTAGAACGTCGAGGGGGTTGTGCAAATCACGATGCGAATCAAGGAAACCGAGGCTCGAGAGCGGAAGTGGAAGTACCTGAAAGAAGCCACCGGTGAGAGTACCGTTTCGGGCGCGCTCGACGCGGACACCGGAGTGCCCAGCCACCGGACTCGCCAGCTCGGCCTCGAGGTCACGACCGTGGCGATCAGCGTCGCCGCTGGCCTTCGGACTCTCGAGTTCCGACGCTCGAGAGCTCATAGCGGCCCCTCCCACGCGTCGCGAACCGCGCGCGTACAGTCCGGACAGAGTCGCCAAAGCACGTCGACACGGTCACCGCAGCGCTCGCACTCGTCAGACTCGACGAGGCGGTTCATAGAGAACCACCGCTTTCACGCTCAGAACCTATCGATTGATTCTCGCTATCGGCGGAATCGGACTTCGAACCATTGGAGATGGCCAATAGTTTCTTCGTCCTCGCATCTCTTGTCTCAGGCGAAGAATGAGAATGACGCCGCCGAGAAGAACCGTAGAAGGACAGGCAGAAGCGGTCGTCATTGAATATCTCGAGCGAGATCTGGTCCCGAGTCCGATTCGTGATGACGTTACTACGTATCTCGAGAACGACGAACCCTTGCAGGCCCTGGGAGAAATACTCGATACTCGTCGAACTTCTCCTGAAACACGATTGTGAGAAATCGCTGTTGCAGCAAAATCGTTCTTCAGTAAATAGCCCGTAGAGGCTGTGGCAGTACCGAATTGATTTTCTTGAGAACTGCTCACCGTCAGCTTGAGCTTCCCGCTCCTCAAACGCCTGCCGAACGTCCGCGTCGGTCGCTTGATGGGCCGGATGGGCGATGGGCGTCCGGCTCTCGACATCGTACAGCCGACTCGCCGGAACGAACTCGTCACGCATCGGCCTCACCGCCGTGGCGGCCGAGCGACGTTTCCGGATCTGGGATCGCCACGTCGACGCCAACTGCAGAGCCACGGCTCAGTCGCGCGTAGGTATCGCAACCACCACAGCGGTGGGCGCGATCGTCGTCGTCACGGAAGATGCGACGGAATCGGTCAGTGACGTAATCATCACAGTGCCGACAGGTCGAGTTGTCGACCGACGGCCACGGGGTGACCGTCACGCTGACCACCCCGTAGAGCGGCCGCTAAGTGTAAGGAAAGGTGAAAAGGTATATGTATCCAGTGGGCCGGCGCAGATTACACCGGCGCTACCGTAAGAGCGGTTTCGCGGTTCTCGCGGTCGCTTCGCGACCGCTGCGCTTCCACCAGTTGGGCCACCGCGGCCGCCTGACGCAGGGGAACGCCGGGCCGCGCGCCACTATCCTCGCGCCGAGGACTACACATGTCGAACCCCAACGATCGACTCGAACCCCTGACTCCTCGGGAAGCTGTAGAACTGTATGAGGCCGACCGTCGCGATGAGGTATCCGACGCAACGTTGCAGTCACACGGATACCGACTGGAGCGCTTTATCGAGTGGTGCGAACGCGAGGACATCGACAACCTCAACGATGTCAGCGGCCGGGACATCCAGCGCTTCAAGCTGTTCCGCAAACAGCAAGTGAGCACGGTCACCCTCAAGTCACAAATGGACACCCTGCGGGTGTTCCTTCGGTTCTGTGAGTCGCTTGATGGCGTGCGTGATGGTGTTGCTGAATCAGTGGTGAGTCCAACGGTCGACCGTGAGGACAACGTCAGCGGCGCTATTCTGCCAACTGACCGTGCGGAAACCATCCTTGCTTACCTCGCTAAGTACAACTACGCCAACATTCATCATGTCCTACTGCGCATCCTGTGGGAGACTGGTTGTCGCATGGGTGCAGCGCGCGCGATCGACGTCGATCACGTCGACTTACATGACTGCCGCATCGAACTCCACCACCAGCCTGAAACTGATACGCCGCTGAAGAACGGAAAGCGTGGAGAGCGAGAAGTCGCTATCTCGCCGGACACTGCGCTACTCATCGAAGACTATATTGAAGAACATCGGCACGATGTGACTGACGACTACGGTCGCAATCCCCTTCTTACGACTGAATACGGCCGAATTACGAAAAATACGCTACGTGCGTATGTGTACAGGCTATCGCGGCCGTGCCAGTATGGCAAGGATTGTCCGGTCGGCCGCGATCCCGATGACTGCGAAGCTGTCGAAAGTAGGATGAGCGCATCGAAATGCCCGGAATCCCGGTCGCCACACGCAATCCGCCGTGGAGCTATCACGCACTGGCTAACCCAGGATGTGCCGACTGAGGTCGTTAGCGACCGGATGAACGTGACCAAGGACGTATTGGACGAGCACTACGACAAACGCTCTAAACGAGAACGCATGGAACAGCGGCGAGACTACCTTGACTCGGTCTAACTAACCCCTTATCTTATCCTTCCCGTCGTATTTGTCCCAGATATGGACTCCTCTGACGAATCACTAGAGGATCGAACGCGACGCGTGCGTGCGGTACTTGCTGCTGTATCAGATGCTCCTGATCTCGATGAGACTCTGCGTGCGCCGACAGAGGACGCTGTTGAGAGACTCGATGCTGCGCTAGCCGAGGGGATTGAGGAGCCATCCGCTCCAGACACACTGTTCGATAACGATCCAGTCGACCCTCCCGAGACGGATGGGCCTCGACCACTTGACGAATTGTTCGACAGCGATAGCAGCACAGAGTCTACCAGTGAATAAGCATGAGTCTGGCTGAGCGTGTTGCGCAAACATCCGCTGGGAACGGGTACGAAGTGTTTGGGAGTTCAGCTAGGAATATAACTAAGTACAACTATAATTGATCTTCAGCGTCGTCAGTCGGCCGAATTCGACTATCTGCGTCTCGATAGTACCATTCTGAGAGATGATCCTCTAAATAGTGATGGACATCAGCACTCTCGTCGAAACCCCACCTATCCTGAAGCTCACCATTCGATGTAGGCGCTAGTTCGATGACGTCCTCTAACCGAGCTCGTTCTTCATTAGTCAACGGCTCTGTGGACGTACCTTTTTTGCCACCCTGCTCAGAGGAGGTCAACGTACTACCCTCCGGTCCAGATTTGAGAGAAACATTTGGTGATTTATCGCTGTACGCAAACCGTAGGGGGGATGGATGCATCGATCGGGTTTCCTCGCGGTACTCAGCAAGGAATGGCTCGACAATCCATTCTTGCGCTATTTCGTGTAATTGCCAAAAATACTGCTTACCTTCCTCTGTCGAGTCGATTCCCTCATCGGCATCCCAGTAGTTGTCTTCTGGGTCCCCCCGTTCGGGGTACTCATCGGACGACTCCAACCACTCCTCAAATTTTTCAATGTGCTTCATGAGTAGGTCCTCTTGATACTGGAAGGAACTGGCTCTTGCAGCGGATTCTAGAGATGTCAGATACCAATCGACGACTATTGATTCCTCAATGGGATATGCATCGAATTCTTCATGAGTGTCCCAGGGAGCCATCGGGCTCGGAAGTTCAGTAATATAACTCATGAGATAGAACGTCCAGTAATCATTGGGCGCAGCATGGAACGTAGCGAGGTTACGGCCATTTTCAATCTCTAACTCGGGACCATCTGGATCAGCAAACTTCTCTAATCGCTCGTGTAACCGTTCAGGGACGCTGCCGTACCCAGTATAGTGCTCGCTTTCAATTTCACAACCGAAACTGATGACCTGCGCAATCAGGTCCTCAAGCGCTTTGGCCTCCTCTCTGTCCTGAACCCGTTCCATGTGAATAATCGATTTTGGTGGGAAGAGGCGGGTTGCATACGCTGAGTTATCCCCGCCAGTTGCGTGTTCAGCGATTCGGTCAACAGGGTCCAATGTTTGGCCAACATAGTAGACTTCGTCCGCTTCGACCGCTTGTTCGACCCAATTTGGAAAGTTCGACTGGTGATCCCCTATCGGCGGTCGAATTTTCGCAGGGTAATCCAGCCATGCATCTTTCCCCTCCTGCACTGCTTCTACGATTCCTTTCCCATCATATGCCTCAATCTCCTTTCGCAGCCTGATTTCAGGCTCGCACTCTAGGACATAAACAAAGAAATCACCAGAAGTGTCGTGTGTGAGGTCGTGCATCCGTTTACGAGAACGGGAACGGATTTCATTCTCGTCAAGTTGCCACAGCGGTGTATCCATTATCGCACACTCGCGGTGGGGCTGATTTCAACTTTACTAAGCCTCTAATCGAGTCCGGTGTTTTAAGGGATAAGCATAGGATGAGTGACTAAGAACGCCACCATCGAAGCGCAATCGAGAGTGCGCCCGTGCCTCTTACGATAGCGAGGACACTCGAAAATCCGAGTACGCCGAATAGCTCGGGTCCAGCAAACCGTAATAACAAGGCGAAGTCACTGAGGAGAGCGAAATCAAAGAAAAACATCAAACCAGCGTAAGCAAACGCTTGTACCGCTTGTGACGGTGCGATAACACCCTCCATAGCTAGCAATGAAACCACTACAAGAGCAAGCATACCCCAGAAGCTGAGGATTCTCAGGCCATGCGTGTATGCTGCGCTCGCATTGTTTCGATAGTCTCCCTTGGCTTTCCTGAACAGACTCAAGAGGCCTCGCACTTTCTTTGTAATTAACGGGAAGTATACATAAATGTGAGTGCTGGAATTCAGCACTGGTCTAAAGGAACTGTACCAAGCTCAGAACAGCAAGGACGATTGTCAGTACCGTCATTACGATTGTGAGATTCTTCACATCCTTCTGGAGATCCATGTTAGCTGAAGCTGTCCGGGCCGCTACAGTATCGTGGATGAATTGCGAGATTCGATCTAGTTTGGCGCCTACTCGATCGAGGTCGTTCTCGGCTATGGTAAACAGCTCTCGCAGATGTTCGTCATAGGAATCGAACATCGAAACTTGCTGTTCGGGCACTGCTGGGGGAGATATTGAAACCGTACCATTTCGTTCCTCATCATCTAACCAACTAGTTTCCTCCCGTAGTACAGTAACCTCATCAACGAGTTTCGTGTAGATGTCCGTCCATTCCCGACGAAGTTGTTCGAGTTCTTCCTCTGACGAGAGAGCTGCTTCCACACCGTCCGCATCCTGATTGAGAACATCGTTTATACCATGCGTCTCCTGATCAATATCTGCGATCAAATCCCGTCGGTGACGTAGCCAGTCATCGGCTCGGAAATACGGCTTAAGAACGCCCTCAATACGACGAAGCCACGAAGGACCCCATGGTTCTGTTTCCTGTTGCTCGTAGGATGCGGTGGTATTGAGAACCGTCAAGTTCCGGACGCCGTCGGCACCCGATGACTGGGGTGTGATAAGGTCTTCTCCGGCGAATTCGATTGGATGGCCGAGTAAGAACTGGAACTTTCCGAGGAGCGTTTGATGTCCTTCAAGAAACTCATGAACTGCCTCAGTCTCAAGAGACCCGCCTTCAACACCGATTTCCTGCTTTTCGCTCGGTTCTATGTAGAAGGCTGTCGGAGGGTCTCTGCGGTCGGTATCTGCAATACTAGGTATAGACTCGGAAATCCAATTCAGTGAGTCCATCAGTTCGTTCTGAACGACGTGAGTCCGCGAGGACTCCTGTTCTGTGAGGTCGCTAATCTGAGAGTCAGAGAGAATTGCGACTGTGGTGACATCCAGAATATGACGACAGTCTGGTTCAATTAGGGTGAATACCTCGTCGAAGGCAGGAAGATCGTCGAATGAATCTCCATCCGCCGAATAAATCGTACGTCGCCAAGTTCCACCAGTGCCCATGATTGGTCCTCCATATCGGTCACCCTCTTCACCATACACCTGCGACAGCTGGTCTTCGAGGGATTCCTCGGAGGAGGCTTCGCAAAAGTCGAACCGCACAATTGCAGCGAGTTCAATATCCATACGGTCAGTAGATAGACACTCTACGAAAAGCCGTCGAGACCATTCTTGTATTGACGCCCGTCGACCAGGAAGCGGACTGTCTGGGCATTGGATCGCAATAAAATCGCGACAACTTATCGGCGTCTGTAGGTTGGTTGCCTGAATCGCTGGTTCATCCAAATCAGAAAGGCGAAGGTTGGTATTCCAACCACGAATAGCAGCGCAGCAATTGTGATTGAATTCAGTATAGCCGCCACGAGCAAGTCAAACACAAAATATGCTACAACACCGGGAATGCCTGCTATGACATATGACCCAACAACTGATACGATTGTTAATCCAATGCTGAATAGGCCGAGGGCACCAACCATCATGAGCGCATATCCTGCCGGGTCAATGAAGGCGTTTTCAGCAGAGGGCATTGTCTGAAATGCCCCTGCCATCTTCAGAAAGATGGTCTGAAAAGTAGGTATTAGGAGGAGAGCTATGATCGTCCCCTCAAAGGCGTCTTCAGCAATTGAAGCACTCGCCTCAGCGGGTCGTGGCATACACTATCTATCGGAGTGTTATCAAATAAGTTTGACCCCATAGGAATATTCTGAACGGAAAATACCCATCTGACATAGAGACACGTCAATTAGACTGTGATCAGGGGTCAAATACGATTGTTTCTCCCGAAGACCGAGAAACCGGTATCGCGATTTCATCCTGTTCAATTCTGCTAAGCCGATTGATAACACCAATACAATCTCTACAGTCCCGTTCTATGTTCTTGACGGGATCCAATGTGTGGCGGTCATCAACATTGTGAATGAGGGAATTACGAATGTTCGTACGAATGTCTTGTAACCTGTCGTGTAACGTCTTATCAATAACTCCTCTATAGTAGAGATACTTTTCTCTCTGTATCCGCGAGAATTTTTCACGAGCAATCTTTTCAGTATCTGTATTCTGAGTTATTTCGTCTTTCAGATCACTTGCGTGTTCTTTTATATCTCCGTTTTCCATAGTTCGTTCTTGGTCGAGATCAGACGGAGCACTACTGGAGAGCTCAGTAATGCATAACTGAACCATGTGCTGATCAATCACCTCCTGGCCCAAGCTAAACAACAATATTATATCATCGGCGAGTTCTTTCCGTTTCTCGGTTTTCCGGCCCATAGCAGCAAGGCGCTGAGGATGGGCATGATCTGGAAAGTCATCTGGGTCAAGCTGATCAGCATACTCGTCCCACCATCGTTCTATTTGCTTTTCCCCTCGAGTGATCTCAAGGAATTTCTGGGCGAGAGTTAGATGTGCTACTGTATATTTTCCTTCGTCATCTTCGACTACAGGGGAGTTACTCAGTAGATTCCTCTGTATTTCAAGAGCATCTACATCGTCTATTTCTTGGAACTGCTGATTGAGTTCGTTGAACACCTCTTCTGCGCTTTTCACCCCTTCAAATGGATTTTCATCTGTCATTGGAGTCGCCTTATCAGTCCAGAAAAATAAAGTCTCGATTCAGTCATTGTTGGTTAGATGAAGGCAGTGAGAATCCCCCTAACTCAACCTACTCTCGATTCATTGCCGACTTCTTGGACAAGTCGGAAACAAGATACGGTAATCCCCCGCGACAAGGGGTCGATTGAGGCGACATCCAGACAATTTAGTGAATACTTGTTCTAACAAACCACAATGCGACTCGAGGCGACAGCAAAACAAGACGAGTACAAGGTCTGGATGACCGACGAAGAACTGCGAGAACTACGTCGTGCTGCTACGAGTCATCGAGACGACTTAATCATCCAGTTGGGCGGGTATGTTGGGCTTCGTGCCTTCGAAATTCCGCAGGTTCGGCCGAAACATGTGAAGCGGACAGACGATGGTGAACACTACCGGGTCCGGGTGCCCGAGGGCAAGGACACGACCGGTACCGGTGGGAAACCCCGGGATGCCTATCTACCTCGTGATGTCGAAGGCGACATTCATCGGTTCCAGACCGCTGAGGACATTGGTCGACATGAACCGCTAATTAATCTGTCTGAGCGCGGCGTACGACACGTCGTCAAGCGCACCGCTGAACGCGCAGCTGAACAGACTGGTGACGACGATTATCTCTACGTCAGTAGCCACGACCTTCGACGCCGCTTCGCTCAGAGACTGCTCGTTGATGAACAAATGAATCCCCGCGTCGTGATGGCTATTGGCGGGTGGGATTCATTCCAAGCAATCGAGCCCTACCTGAACTCCCCGACACCAGAGGTCGTGAATGAGGCGTTTGAAGAGGCCGATCTCGCATGAGCGACCACTGAATGTGTCTTTACATCGCTGGTGGCTATCACATGACTCGTCCCGAGAAGCGGATTGAAGCAATCGAAGAAGCCCTCGGTGAGGTTGACGTCATCTTCTTGAATCTCCCCACTCAGATAGCCCGGGAATCAAGATCCCAATATCTCCCTGGTGGAGGATAAGCAGGCTCAATCAGACGTAGCAGGGTGTCGAGTTTAAGTCTGAGTGATTCCCGACTTCGGCTATTCACCGCTACTTGAACCGTGAAGGCACTCTACTGTCATCCTTCGCGTTCTCGAGGAATTCGATTTTATCGACGACTCCTCTCGTTTCCCATTCGACAGAATCCAATGCAGGCCTCTCTCCCGAACTTTCCCCGACCGCAAACCTGAGTTTGACGTCGTCCTCCTCCGCATTCGTTCTGAGGCTCCACCTCTGCCCATCTGTTTCCTCGACATATACGGTGTAGCTATGTGGTTCAGATAGTTCCCTTATCACGCGACGCTTCGAGATGACTATCCCTGTTACAGTCTTTCCTTCGAAACCGATGTTCATCCGATCGCCTATGTCAAACTCATGAAGAACCGAGTCGAAGAGCTTGAGTTGGCTCATACCTTGTATTTGTCTCGTCCTCACACTTAAACTGTAGAGCAGGACTCTCCATGGATGGGGATTATCTGCTTCTCAACTAGTCCACCAAATACACCTCGAGGAAGTCACGAGCAATTCCAAGACCACTACTGTGGCAACGTACCCCTCGGCCCCGAGAGTAAACAATCAGTATAGGCTAAGGCATTACCGAAGCTGTAGTCCACTTTTCTGGTTGCTGCCAGAAACCGCGTTCTGAATACAGTGGCTTGATGACTTCTATATACCTGCTGTCTGAAACGAAGCAACATGGTCGAACTCACGCTGGACCGAATCGTCAGTCTCGCTGGCGATTGGAATGACGGTTCTCGGGCAAGTGAACAATTCCGGGAGATCATCGAGGACGAACAGACCACAACTGAGGAGATCGAAGCATATCTGCTTGAGGCGATGGAAGGAACTGAACAGTACCACAACCGCGCCCTGCAAGACCTCGTCAATAACATCGGGCGACGTCTTGGCTTCGAAGTTGAATACGGCGTCTATCAGGGTCGAAGCGACACAATCGGATACGACGGTCACTGGGTCTCGACGGCAACTGAAGACGACACACACCTCGTCGTGGAGACGAAGAAGACGACCGCCTACTCAATAGATCCGGGACAGGCAGGCGACTATATGGACGAACTCACGACCGAAGAAGGCATTGACCGGTCACAAGTCTACGGCCTGTACGTGATTGGTGAGGGAGATGTCGAGACGGTTGCACAGACGGTGTTCGGGTCTCAGTACCGGGAGCGGATGCGAGTGGTAACTGCACAGCGTTTACTTGATTTACTCGGAATTCAGGAAGATTCGGGGCTTCGGCACGATCAGGTCGTTGATGTCTTGCTCCCGATCAACGCAGTAGATGTCGGACAACTGGTCGGGCTGATTCAAGACGTTATTGAGTTCCGTGAAGACGATAGCGGTATAGAAGGCGGGTCTACAGACGGGGGCGGTACAGCCGGAACAGAGTGGGAAGGACCACAGACCGGCGGGAACGCAGTACAGGGGACCATCTCTCGAGACGAGTTGAGAGGGGATGATGATACCACGGTCGCTGTGTTCCCATCTCAGACGTCCGGTGTTGAGTTCCTGAAGGAGAACAATGCGTGGGGCTTCGTTCACATCAACCAGCAACCGGAGTATGTAGCGATGTACATCTCCGATGACGTCCAGCAGATACGCTACGTGGCTCGTGTGAAGAAGATTGTTTCCTCGACGGAAGCCACTCTCGCTCGGACACTGGAGTCTTACGTGGGTGATCAAGCGGAGTTCGATGAAAACAAGCAGGTCGTCGTGTTCGAACCGGGTTCGTTGCACGAGTTAGAAGACCCAATTGAGTACGAAAGTCGAGTACCCTACTCACTACGCTATACAGAGTTGGGCCGATTCAAGGAAGCAGAAACGACCGATGACATACTGTGAATGGTTTCAGGTTGTACCTGAGTCCGGGACCATCAGTTCTCTACTCGCTGGGCTCGTTATGTTTCCCCAGCACTAAATGAAGTCGTAATTAAGCTCTGTATTCACTACTCTTCTGTGAACCCCATCTGTACCTGGCGGAATCCTCACTGCTCAACAAGCATCCTCAATGGCATGATCAAATGCGTTGGCCGCATCCCCGATTGTGACGAGTAATGTATCAGCGGTGTTCAGCCGGTCGACTATACCTTAGCAATGTTACTCTAACAGAACACTGTTTCCACCAATTGCTCCGATCGCAGTGGTGGCGGCATCCCGGAGACAAATCCTACACAGGCTAACAACGACAGTGTATTTGATTAACAGACTTCGAGCGTGGTCAACGATCCTGGCACTGTCAATAACTAAATAGAGACAAAACTAGCGCCATAGCCGCTGAAAGCCCTTATCAACTCACTATCGGATCTGTTCCACCATATCGATGGGCTCGAAAGTCTCCAGCAGTTCTTCCTCAGCGTCCACGGAGAGCCCAGAGAGCATTACCGCACCGTCGTCGTGAGTGTGGTGCTGCACCTCTTCGTTCTCGTCTATCACCTCGAGTGCGTCGTATCCGACGGTGCCGTGCTGAACGTCATCATCACGCGAACGCTCGTTTGGTCCGGTCTGGTATGTCGTCCGAATGACTGCCTTGACACGCCCGTTCCCGGTCGGCTCGTCGTACTCGAACCAACGCGTACTCTGCGCCGTCATTCCGAACCACCCTCATCTTCTTCGTCTACTTCAAATTCAAAGGCTGTGTCAAGGTCGATACCGAATTTTTTCTTGATGTCAGTCCGTTTCTGGACGGCAACGGCACGCTCGTTTTCGTTGAATTCCAACGAGAATGGCGTGCTAACGTTGTCTGTTTCAATGCTAATTTCGTGGTCACAGGGATTCGTGCGAATTTTCGTTGGCATGGTTATTTTGCGAACTGTGGCGGGCGTTCACTGGTGGATGAACACCCAAGGCGCCCAGGTCTAGACACAACACCGGTAAAAGGGTAAGGGGGTTGGTAAAGGGTGGCATAGAGAATGATAGTATAGAAGTTGGGTGGCTGAGATGAGCACTATATGAGTCTGATTGAAGACCTGCCACGGGATTGGGAGGAGTATCGAGTATCAGAAAACCCGTCACCAACGTGGACATACCGCCACCAGTATCTCGATGTCGAAGTTTCGGTACTCGGGATGGATGCAGATGAGATGAATCCCGAAGCAGATACAGACTTATTTTACAGTATTTCCCTTCAATGGGCTGCTGACGGGTTTGGCGGCGTGGAAGATTTCTTTGACCCAGTAGATCAGATTACCTCAGAAGCTGACGCCCGAGATTGGACTCTGGCCCTGATGACCCAGATCGATAACCAATTCGTTCCAGGTGATACGAACTATGTGGGCCGTGCAATGCGGGCAGCTGAAGGACAGCAGACCACCAGCGGCAACCCCAGCAACTTCGCTGATGAACCGACGTGCCCTGCATGCGATGCTCCCTTCTTCCAGTTCAGAGGTATGGATACTTACGAACAGGCCCAAAACCACTTCGAATACATGGATGATGAGGAACACGAGGGATGGGACGTCTCAATCGAGCAGGCGTAGACTCGCGGTGTTCGTTTGCGAAGGCACCTCAGTAGGTGAAGCAGATAATGAGTGATAGCCGAACTGGTGGGAGGGAACAGTTTAGGAGAGGCGTCGAAGAGTGGAGAGATCGTCTTTCTGAAGCGCAAGCATCGATAACAGACGCAAAGAGTGCTCGCCAAGAATATGAATCGCAAGTCGAAGAGCGCGTTCAAGAAGAAACTGGGCGATTAGCATACTGGGACGACATCCAAGGTGAAGAATACGACCAGCTGTCGCGAGCGATCGATCACACTCAAGCAAGACACCAGAAATTACAGCGTGAATTCCAAGCCTGGGTCCAAGAATTCGATCTTGAATACAAGACACTGGTTTTGGGTATACTGGAAGCATTCGAGGGCGACATTCGCACGAGTCGAGTTGCAGAAATCGTGGGATGCAGTCATAGTCACGCCGCAAAATTCGAGTATGATGATGAGACAGAGACCGCCCGCAAAAAAGACTGGTGGAGTACGTACGAGGAATCAAAGCTCTCGCCCGCAAAGCGCGATAAGATCGTAGAAGAAGATGGCGAGTGCGCCAGATGTGGGGTCGACGGCAATCTTGTCGTTCATCACATCATCCCTGCTAACCAAGACGGGTCCGCTGATCGAACTAACTTAGCTACTCTTTGCAGCGATTGTCACGAGGCATCACACGGTCATGACGTCCAGAGTGGTGAGGTCATTTACGACGATCGTGAGGGGTTTTGGAAATGGGTCGATGCAGAGTACCAAACTACACTCGACTTCTACTAGACTAAGTAAAGACTATATATTCCCAGTAACACTTCGAGCGCATAACGAATGACCCGGAAGAAAATCGGGCGAAACACCGGACAGTCCGGACGGATCAACGTTTCCGGGTCTGAACTCGACAAACTCGGCGTCGACATCGGAGACGCGGTCGAAGTCGATGTCGTCGACGCAAAGGAAATCGCACACGCGCTCATCGACAGCAAGGACGCAGACGAATTCATCATCGTTACACCGGCTTAATACATGCAGACAGCACTCACCTACCGTACGAACCGAGACCTGTTCTCCAACCACTATCTCGACGAACACCTCCCCGAGACCGAAGAGTGGGACCAGGTCAGTGATGAGGAACTCCAAGAGGCCTACGAGGACATCAAAGACCTCTGGGAGCGAGAGAAGAGTACGGCTCCGAAGCGGAACGAGTCCCAGCTCGAGGAGAAGTTCATCCGGCCAATGTTCCGGAAGCTGGGCATTCCGTTCGAGGTTGAGGAAAGTACCAGTCGTACGCAGCGACGTCCGGACTACGGTTTCTTCGAGACAGAAGACGCCGCCCGCAAGGCGTTCGAACGTCGCGAAGAGGGTGGTGACTTCTACAAGGACTCTGTCGCCGTCGCCGACGCTAAGCGCTGGGGGCGCCCCCTCGACACTCGTGGGAGTGGTGAACACGAGCGCGACTTCGAGAACCCCAGCTACCAGATCCACGTTTACCTCCAGGAGACGCCCGCACGGTGGGCAGTGCTCACAGACGGGAAGAAGTGGCGGCTCTACTACGCTCCGACGAGCCACCGGCTAGACTCTTACTACGAGATTGACCTTCCGACCGTGCTGGAAAAGGGCGACCTCGAGGACTTCAAGTATTTCTACCTCTTCTTCCGCCACGAAGCCTTCCTCGAGGACACTGGTGGAGATAGTTTCCTCGACGACGTCTACGACGAGTCTAACGTTTTCGCTCAGGAATTGGGGGAGGACCTTCAGGACAACATCTACGAGGCAATCAAGATCCTCTCAGAAGGGTTCCTTCAGTACCCGGACAACGATCTCGACGAAGACGACCTTGACCTGATCCACGACAGCTCGCTCATCTATCTCTATCGGCTCATCTTCGTCCTCTATGCTGAGAGTGAGGGCCGCGACCTGCTCAATACGAATAACGAGATTTACGAGCAGTCGTACAGCTTGAACTCGCTCAAGCAGGAGATTGCCGAGGAACTCGATAGTGCAGACCCGAAGTATCGCGACTGGCAGGATAACCTCCAGTCTCGTCTGGACGAGCTCTTCACGCTCATCGACAAGGGGAGCAAGTCGCGCGGAATTCCCGAAGAGGATCTCTACATCCCGGCGTACAACGGTGGGCTGTTCCGTACCGATCCTGACGAGGACGACAGCCGCGAGGCGAAGTTCCTCGCCAATCACGACGTTGGCGACGCCTATCTTGCAAAAGTCATCGACCTTCTCACTCGTAGCGAGAACGCCAATGGTGGTGGGAAAATATTCGTCGACTATTCGTCGCTTGACGTACGTCACTTGGGAAGCATCTACGAGGGACTGCTGGAGTATCAGCTCAACATTGCCGAGGAGCCGTTAGCTCTCGACGATGGCGAGTACGTGAGCGCCAACGAGGGTGATGATGTCGTCGTGCAGGAGGGCGAAGTGTACCTGACGACAGGCAGCGGTGAACGGAAGGCTACTGGGTCGTACTATACGCCCGAGTACGTCGTCGAGTATATCGTCGAGAACACACTTGAACCGCTGGTGGACGACATCCGGGAAGAACTAGCCGGTCAGAACGCCCGGGGTGACCGTGGCTTCGCTGCGGAGTTTGCCGAGCGCGTGTTCGACCTGAAGATCCTTGACCCAGCAATGGGAAGCGGACACTTCCTCACGAGTGCTATCGACTATTTGGCCCGCGAGATTATCGACGCTCAGGAGAAACAGGCTGCGCAGCAAGGCATTGAAACCGTCGATGAGGAACATGACATCAACTGGGCACGTCGACAGGTCGCCCAGCGCTGTATCTATGGAGTTGACCTGAACCCGCTTGCTGTCGAACTAGCTAAGGTATCTCTGTGGCTGCGAACGCTCGCCGCTGAACAGCCGCTCGCATTCCTTGATCACCACCTGAAGACCGGTAACTCGCTTGTCGGGAGCGACATCGAGGAAATCGAGGAACTAGAATCAGATAGCGGTGGCGACGGTCAGAACGCTTCGCTTGCAGACTTCGGTGTAGCCCGGAAAGGGACAATTGAGCAGTTGATGCGGATCTACGAGGACTTCATCGCCATCGAGAATCAGGAACTTGCGGACGTCAAGGAGATGGAGTCCAAGTACGACGAGTTTGAGCGGAACAAGCTTCGACAACGGCTTGAAGCGATGGCGAATGTCCATACTGCCGAAGACTTCGGACTAGATAATCTTCCATCGGATGCATATGAACGGATGGCCGCAGCGTTGGAAGACGACGACGAGTGGGAAGAAATTGAACAGATGCAGTGGTTCCAAGATGCACAAAAATGGGCCGACGATGATAATTACTTCCATTGGAAGTTAGAGTTCCCTGAAGTATATTATCAAGAAGATGGACAGAGTGCTAATGTCCCTGGTTTTGATGCAGTAATAGGTAACCCTCCATATGTTCGCCAAGAGTTAATCACTCAACTCAAAGATTACCTCCAGAAAGAGTTTGATGTCTATCACGGCCGTGCAGACATCTACGCCTACTTTGTAGAGCAGGCAATCGAGTTGGCTGGAGAGAATCGTCGCCTCTCATACATTCTTTCCCACAAATTTACGAAGGTTAAGTCTGGGAAGGGGCTAAGAAATCTTGTGGGAGGGTATCAAATTGAGGAATTCATTGACTTCCAAGACCTTCCTGTCTTCGGGCCAGACGTGAGCGCATACCCTGCTATTATGGTCCTTTCCACTAGCTCCCCAACTGACGATTTCAAATATGCCAAAATTGATGATTTGGGCTTCTCTTCACTTCCTGAAAGGGTTGAAGAAGTTAAAAAGGATGTAGATCAGTCAGACCTCTCTAAAGATGAGTGGACATTCTTGGGGAAAGAAGAGCGTGAATTGAAGAACCGAATCTCAGATATTGGTAGGCCAGTAGTCGAAGCAATTGGAGATCCCCTTGTGGGGGTGAAGTCCGGACTCAATGAGGTACTCATAATTGACGAAGAGAAGCTGACTGACCTCTTCGGTGAAACAGAAGACACTGAACTCTTCCGGCCGATCATCTTTGGGAAGGAGATCAAGAGGTTCAGATCACCCAAACCAGAGAGTTATATAATGTACCCCTATGAGCGGACAGATAATGGGGTTGAAGTTGCGAATTTGGAAGATTACGAAGTGACCAAACAGTACCTAGAGCAGCACAAGGAGGACTTGGTGAGTCGAGCAATCATCGAGGACAAATATCCTAAGGGGGAAATGGAGTGGTACGAGCTCCAGCAAGTGAATAAAAATGTTGACCCATCCAAGGAGAAAATCGTCTACCCAGACATCTCACGACGTGCACATTATACGATTGATACAAGTGGGAGTGTGGTGACTACTACTGGATTCATCCTCCAATCATCGGATAGATACTATCTTGGGTTGCTAAATTCAGCCCTGCTAGAATGGATTCTTGCTGTTGAGTGTGCCAAGGCGAGAGGCGGTTATCTTCGACCAAAAGCCCAATACGTCGGTAATCTGCCAATCAAGGAAGTAGACCCGTCCGAGCGTGTCTATGGATCAGACGGGAATAGCGAAGGAGAACTCGCTGGGCGAATTGAGAAACTTTCACAGGAATTGCTAGATTTGAATGATGAACGAAGGAATCTCAATCTCAATTTACTTGACTATCTTAGCGGGTATGAAGATGGTGAAACCCTCGGAGACATTTATTTCCCACCTGAAGACGTTTCTGATTCAATTCTTACTGACACAGAGGATGAAAGAGACAGTCTACGTGTTGGCAGTATCGAACTGAAAGAGGATGGAGACAACTTGGTCCTCTACTCCTCTGCTAGGTATAAACCGACAGAACCTGAGAACTTTGAGACTGATCAATGGGGTTATACTGAAACCGACTTGATGCCTGCCATGAAGTTCACTAATTTGTCAGACATCGAGATGGTTCTCCTCAAAGAGTTCATCCCACTAGCAGTTGATGAGGCGGGCGGGTTTGCAGGCTTCCGAGAAACTGCCACGTCGACTAATTCTCTTATAGACCGGTTCACATCTCTAACCTTACCAGAGATTGAAAGTTGTAGGAATGGGTTGGAACGCTTTGCAGACGTGAAGGAACGGGTAGATGAAATTGATTCACGAATACAAGAAGCTGAAAATGAAATTGATGACCTCGTGTTTGAGCTCTATGGTTTATCCAGTGCAGAGAGGGAGCTTGTAGAAAATGCGCTATCCAATCTGATTGAGGAATGACTGATTTCAAAGTCGGCGACCGCGTTAAGTTCGCCGGCGGACAGGGTGAAATCACGAAAATAGAAGACCGCCCGAACGGAAGCCAACTACTGCACGTCTACACTACAGAGGGACAACTACGTAAGCTCCCAAGCGGTCTGCCTCATATTGAAAAAATAGACTCTCTCCTCGACCGGCTCAGAGCAAAGCAGGTCGATAACCCCCTCCACCACGATTTACACTCACGGGCAACTCGTCTTGACCTTGCTTACCGGTACGATCGGTTCCTCTCGCTAACGAACAACCGCATCGAGATTGAACCCTATCAAGTCCAAGCCGCCTACGAAATATTGAACTCGTACGATCATCGCTACCTCATTGGCGATGAAGTCGGCCTCGGTAAAACTATAGAAGCCGGTATCGTCATTGAGGAGCTCATCGCTCGCGAACGTGCTGAGCGCGTACTTATCGTGGCACCGGCGCCACTGACGGTACAGTGGCAAGAAGAGATGCGCGAGAAATTCGACCGGAACTTCGTCATCTACGACCGGGAGACGGTCGAAACTCATCGGCAATCCCACCCGAATCAGAACGTTTGGAAACAAGAGGACCTCATCATAACCTCGATCGACTTCGCGAAACAGACGACCGACGATCCAGATTCAGACAGGGTTTCTGTTCTGGACGCTCTCGATAACCTCGACGAGGAGTGGGACGTTGCCGTTTTCGACGAAGCACATCACCTGACAGCTCGCCGCTCGAGTGACGACTCTATCGAGCGGACGCAACGCTACCTGGTGGGCGAGGCGGTCGCTGAGAACTCTGACTCCCTGTTGCTCCTCACAGGAACGCCACACAAGGGCAAGTCCGACCAGTTCTATTTCCTCGTCAGCCTGCTCGACCCGTACCGCTTCAGCCATGAGTCGCAAATTAACCCCGACGCGCTGGACGACTTGATGATACGGCGGTTGAAAGACGACATGTACGACACCGATGGGACGCGCATGTTCCCCGAGAAGAACATCGAGGCATTGGGTGTCGACATGTCCCAGGCTGAGCGAAAGCTCTACGAGGACGTCACTGAGTACATCCGCGAATACTACAACCTCGCACAGCAAGAGGAGAACCAGGCTGCCGGCTTTACGATGGTCATCTACCAGAAGCGGCTGGTCTCTAGCGTCCATGCCATCAGAAAATCGCTGGAAAACCGCATGCGGGCGATCCAGAACGACGGCATCGCCGAAGAACTTCCCGACGACGTACAGGAGCTTATCCCGCGCTACAGTACGGAACCCGAGACGCTAACCGAGGCCGAACGGTCACGTGTCGAAGAGGCCCTTGAGACGGTCACAATCACCCTGAATCGGTCGCAGATGCAGGAGGAACTGGACCGCGTTAAACAGCTCTGGCAGCAAGCCAAGAACATCGAGACCGACTCGAAGGCGCAACTGCTGCGCCAGTTTGTCGACCGCATTCTGCGGGAAGACCCCGATGAGAAAATCCTCATCTTTACTGAGTACACAGACACCCTCGAGTACCTGCGGGATCAGGTGTTCCCTGAACACGACATCGCGCAGGTGTACGGTGACCTCGACCAGGAGCGCCGACGGCGGGAGATGGAGAAGTTCGAAGAGGAAGCAAACCTGATGCTCGCGACCGACGCGGCACAGGAGGGGCTCAACCTCCAGTTCGCCCATATCATGGTGAACTACGACCTGCCGTGGAACCCGATTCGTATCGACCAGCGCATGGGCCGACTCCATCGCTACGGACAGGAACACACCGTCGAGATTCGCAACCTGTTCTTCAAGGATACTCGCGAGAGCGAGATTCTCAACCTCCTCGTCGAGAAAACCAACCAGATCGAGTCTGACCTCGGAATGCGGTCGGACGTGATGGGTCGTGTTCTGGAGGATGTCGACCTCGACGAGACGATCATGTCTGCTATCGCTGAAGGTCGGCCAACAGACGAGGTGGTGGCAGACATCGAATCGACCATCGAGGAACGCAAAGACGCCTTACAGACCGTTGAGAACGAGTTCCTCATTCGAGACCGGTTTGACCTCTCCAACGAGGACGAAGAGGTTCTCGACGTAATTGAGCGTAGTCAGCACGGCGAAGTGAGCGAAGACGACATCGAAGTTCTTGTTCGCGAGTTCTTCGATGAGTTTGGCGGTATAGTCAAGGGCATTCGCCCCGGCCCCTCGCGTTCTAGTGGAGACGTCTACCAATTGGACGTTCCGGACGTACTCTCGGGTGACCAAGTTTCCGGACAGTACGAACGTGCGACCTTTACCAAAGAGGTCGCGATGGACCAGGATGACGTCGACTTCATTGCGCTCGATCACCCGTTAGTCCAGTCGCTTATCGAGTTCTGTCTCAGCTCTGACCGCATCCAAGGCCAGCTCGCCGTCAAAGTCACTGGTGGAAGTCAGCCAGCACCGGGAATACTCTTTACCTACCGACTAGGCTACGTCTCGGGGGCTGGCGATGTCGTTACCGAGAAACTCGTTCCACTGTACGTTACCACAGACGGCGAGGTCTCCACCAGTGCTCCCGAGATAATCGATACACTCCCTCCCAAGGAGACGTCCTCTAACCAAACTCTCGACCGTTTGGCATCGATGGCTGAAGAACTCCACCAGGAGGCACAGATGGAAGCTTGGACGCAGGTCGAGTCGTTCGCCGATGAAGCACGAGAGGAGCGCGAACGCGAGATCGAGATCAAGCGCCAGCACGCAGAGCGGTACTTCAAGGAGCAAATCAGTGAGTGGGAAGAGCGCCTTGAGACGTATCAGCAACGAGACGAAGAGGGAAAGGACATGTCTGCTCCAATCGGAAATGCAAAACGGAAGCTCGAATCGCTCCGGCGTGAGCGGGACGAAGAACTGGCTCGTCTCGAAGAAGAGAAACACGTCACGCCAGAAGAGCCAGACTTAGTGTCGGCCGCGTTCGTCATTCCAGAAGAAGAGGCTGAGTAATGGTCAGTATCGCCAATATTGTCGGGTCGGGAAGTCTAAACGTTGAGTTAGACGTTGAGCAACTGGGTGCTGATTTGGATGTGCCGTATACTGAATACGACCCAGAGAACTATCATGGCCTCTACGTCCGTCTGGTGGAGGGCGGGCCATTGATCACTGTCTATCGCAGCGGGAAATACATCATCAGCGGATGTTCGACGTTCGAAGAACTGGCGGATACGAACGAAAAGTTCCTCGAGCACTTGATCGAGTTCGGTATCATCGATTCTGACCTTGATCCAGGATTCACCGTACAGAACGTCGTCTGTACGGCCGATCTGGGACACAGTGTGAACCTCAACGCGCTCGCAATCGGTCTGGGTCTCGAGGCGGTCGAATATGAGCCAGAACAGTTTCCTGGTTTAGTTTACCGACCTACCGAGTTTCCTACTGTGCTACTACTCTTTGCAAACGGAAAAGTCGTAGTTACAGGGGATCCAGAGGTTCAAATCGCTGAAGAAGCGTTTTCCAACCTGGAATCCCAAGTCGACGATCTTCTCGAATAAAGTGAGACGACACTAAATCAGATCGTCCATTCCGGGCGGTCCTTGACGAGGTCTAAAAACGAGTCGAGCAGCTCCCCATCAGAACCATCAGGGTCATCTCGAAGATCCTCGAGCCGTGCGTGGGCATCTCCGACTGCCGAATTGATTACGAGACCGTGATGATAGCCTAGTTGAGTTTGTCCCGTTGCGACTGCCACAGAGGAGTAGTTAAGTCCCGCCGCGATTGCTGCCGCATAGAGGGTTGGTGTAGAGAGTCCCTCATTGGACCCCATATAGTACGGCCACGACATGTGACCGATGTAGTATTGCGATTCAACAAAAAGATGTCCGGAAGGGTTGTAGGTGATCCGAGTGGTTACGATAGGATCTGATGGGTCGGGGTATGCTGCTCTCAGGTACAGCGGTTTATTGGTCTCTGGATCCAGTTCGTGGTCGGCTGCGGAGAGACCCGAGAAACAGTCTTTGACGAGCTCTGAAACCTCGAACCACATCTGTCCGACTTGCGTTTCGGTCTCCCGAACATCTGAAGCGGGCTCTATACTGGAATCATCTGCTAAAGTTGGAACATCACGGGGCAACTCGAAGAGAACAGTATCGAGAGCATCCAACCCCTCGTAGAATTCATCGACTTCTGCGAGTTCAGGTACGTGCTGTTGGTTACTCGAGTCGGGAGCCATCAACTGCGTATAATAGCGGTAGATAGTTGGCTATGTGCTGCCTTAGTTCTCTGGCTATCCAAAATCAGATCAGGAGATAGAACGCCGTATACCCAAATATTAGAGAACGAGATAAGGAAACATCTTAAAATAGCCGACGAGTTGTGATTTGGCTGTATTAGCTGTTCTGGAGGCGACTTGGTAAGGAAGAGGATCGTTCTTCTCGCGTTGGCAGGTCTAATTCAGAGCCAAAAGAAGCATCGCGAAAGCATAGAACTGTCGTAGGTTTGCCCCTGGTCGGACGGTTTTGCGTTCACTGTCGAATTGCACGACGTTTTCTTGGTCTAGAGGGTCGAGATGGCTCTGAATGAGAGCTACATAGACTCGGTGCTTCTCGTCTCCACTAACTCTCTCAGCTGACTTGTCGTACTCGATCGCTGCAACCCCCTCAGCAAGCTGACCTACATCTACTGGAAACTCGGGATTCTCCTCGAGGAGGTACCGAGATACGTTGATTCTTCGGTGGTTACTGAGCAGCGTTGCAAGTGGGAGCTCGTGTTTCTCACTCCCGATCTTATTCATTGCTGTCCTCCGTAGCCGGATTAACTGGTGGACGAGACGATTCGACCTGAGCAAGGTCTTTTTGCCTGTTGACTCGTAAGTACATTTGCGGTTAGGTTAGCTCCAACACCGCACCTGGGCCCGCGTTAGGGCGCGGGCCATTTGTCAGAGGCACATCGTACCTGTGCGGTGTATGGTTGGATGCGGACTGAACTAGGATAAATAGTTGCATCTTGCTGTTTCGACTACAATTCACGGTATGGAGTCGATGAACTACCGCTCAGATACTAGAGGTACACATATCGAGTCTTCCGTACCTATGGCCCTGATGGGACCGTCGAATATAGCACTTCCTTAGCCGGTGTGCGGTGGCCGAGTATCTGATGGAGTCACTATTGATCACAATAGACACAGCGACCCACTGCTGGGCGCTGGCCGGCGCGCCGGCCCGGCCGCCCGAGCGGCCGAGCGATCCACTAATGCCTTTAATAGGCTGTTGTACCGTGAACCCCCACTATATTGCGGACCGAGATAGCCGCCTCAGTGTGGCATATCTCGTGTCAAGCGGCCTGAGACGATAGAAATCAGCCTATAACGCCATTAGGATCTGTGAGAGGATTGTGCCACATGCCAAATTGTTCGAGTGGGGGCGGGCCTGTTCAAAATTCTGTTCCACGGCAAATACCACGCCCGCAAAGCTGTGTTCCACACGAAATGCCACACGGTCGACTTTACAAACCCACCACCAACCTCTAATCGAGATGAGCCAAACCAACTCAACGCTCAGGCTTGACATCGACCGCATCACCCACGAACTAACCCAAATCGACAACCCCGACGACATCAACGAAGCGACCCTCGCAACCGCCGCCGCGACGATCGCCGCTGCCCCATACTCCAAAGCCCGCGCCACCACGATTGGCAGCTGCGGACGAGTCAGCTTCGGCCGCAGACGGCGGAATATGCCCGGCATCGCCGTGTTTGTCTCCGACGGTGTCTTCGGAATCTTTGACGCCGAGCACGCCGCCCTCCACGGCGGCGACGTCGGCGATGGCGACGCTCGAGAACAACCCTGGTCCGATCAAAAAGTCTCAGAGGACAACCTGAACACGCTCGCGAATCCCGCTTGCAGTGCCGAAGCAGCCGCCAACGAAATCAACAAGTGGTGGCACTCCGACGGCCTGGAAATCACCGCAGCGCTCTCCTGGGCGAACTCCCCGCTAATCGCGATACTCAAACACGCCGCTGACCGCTCGTCGATGCCCGACGTCGCAGTCTGGCATGGCACCCTGACCGAGACCGGGCGTGCGTGCTTCGGCCGCGAACGCGAGGGACAACGCGGCCTTGCCGTGTTTGTGCCCACCTGTAGCCTATGGGACGACCCTGAGCACGTCATCGAAGCGATCGAAGAACCCTGGTGGTGACACTACTCTTTTCGACGATTCTCGATTGTTTTCCTACCGTGTAGCCGCTGGTGGCACTTCCACCAGTTGCGGTTACGGCCGCCGGCCTACTAGTGGTGAGAGGGAAATACAACCCTGAGAGACATCAACCCGCAAGATCGAGGATAACTCACAGAGTATCGAGTGTGCCCGGTCAGGGGTTAAAGGGGGGTTGAGGGGCGGTTAAGACCCTACCCCTCAACCCATTTCTGACGATTTAGACTCTAACTCTCGCGTTTGGATGGGGGCTTAAGGGGCTTAAGGGGTGTTTGGTGAATAGTAGGCAAGAAAATAGAGAAACCACACTTGACAGAGGAAGAGAGGGGGTAGAATATAGTAATAGGAGGGTAGCGGCGATTCACCCCTTAAGCACCTTAACCCCCTATCGGTTCGCTCGGTTTAGAACCGCTCGCCCGTGATTTGGATTGAGGGGTAGGGGCTCACGGACCCCTCAACCCCTCCTCAACCCACATCGATACCTCTTGCCGCGGTCGGTCGACTGGTGGAAGCTGTGAACGCTTTCTCGACCTTCTAAGGTGGTGTTCCTTAGTGCGACACTCCTCGAGACCTACGACTGCGGCATCTGCGGAACCTTGGGGAGCGTAGGGCTAACCCTTTTTCCGCACTCGTGGATACACCGGAGTGAGATGACACGGAAGCACACCATAAACGACCGAGAGGAGAGTGAACGCGGCCAAAACGGCCGCGCGTGAATATCCGGTGACCGAGCGACCGACCGTGACGCGTCACCACCGCGTCATCGGTGAGTTAGCGCTATGGTCTTATGAACGACTGGGGTCCGCCTCAGCGACGATCTGCCGGTATTCGTCGCGGTCGGCCGCAGTGTCCCACTTGTCTTGGAAGTCAAGTGCCACCTCGCCACGATCGGTGATTTGGTATAGGCCACGGTCAGGTTCGCCGACGTGTTCAACCATCCCCGCACGTCTCAGCTTGCGCAATCTGGTGCGCACATACTCGGGAGACAGGTCGAGATCGTCGGCGAGGTTGCTTGGTAGGTTACGCCCCTTAAGGAGGTGCTGTAATATGCGGAAATCAGCCGCATAATGGTCGATTTCGATCTTTTCGTTCATAGGATCGTATCACCTTACGCACCCCAAGGGTATAAGTGTCGATGATGGCTACTTCCAGGTAAGCCGAACCCGGTTCCATCGAGGTAAAATCGCGCGGGCGTCACCACCGCCCGCGCGAAACGGGTTTGGTGACCGAGCGACCGATCACCATGTCAGAAACGGACATCCCGGAAAATAAAGACACCGGGACTGACGAGAACGCATCGACCGCCAGCGATACCGCTGGCGAAAAAGAAGACATCGAAGACTTGTTCGACGCCGGTAAGGCGATCGTCTTTGGCGACGAAGGCGATGGTGGCGACAGCGACGAAGAGGAAGAAGGCGCCACCAGCAGCGACGAAGAGGGGGGCGCCGAGTGGAACCCGGTAGAAGAGCGGGAAGAAGCCAAGCTCGATAAACTGTTCCGCAGCGCGAGCGACGACGAGATCGACGCGAGCAAGGCGATTTGGACGGCAGTCACGCGCGCGGTCACGTTCGACGGTGACGGAGAGAAGACGGCATCGCTTGAGAGTGTGCGCGAGCGCCTGCCGGACGACGCCGCGCTGACGCTCGGCGAGTGGATCGTGCGCGCCGTGTACAGTGACGTCGTCGAGTACGACGCGGAAGCAGACGAGGTGACGGTGCTCGTCGACTCGGCGAGCGAGGTCGACGCCGCCAGCATCGCCGATGCTGACCCGGATGAGAACGAGCTACCCGCGCGATGGGAGGACATGTCGACCGACGAGCGCATCGACGTCGTCGGCCGAGTTTGGTCGTGGGGTGACGTGCGAGACCTGTACAAGGACGGTCGGCGTGGTAAGGCGCGGCAGATCGCTGCGTACCTGGTGCTCGCACACAACGACTGGATGTACCTCCCGCAATTCGAAGAACTCTGGTGGTACAACTCCGAGACGGGCGTGTACGAACCCGAAGACCCCGACAACGAGGACGATGAGGGTGACGAACTCGGCGAAATCCTCGAGAACAAGCTTGACGAGCATTGGGCGCCGGCTGAAAAGAACCACATCAAGAAGCGCATACAGACGATAGAGGCGACTGCGAGCGCCGCGGTCGACGCCGGGTACCACGATGAGCCGTTGCTGAACGTCGGGAATGGCGTGCTCAACCTCGAGACCGGTGACCTCGAAGACCACGACCCTGAGTACAATTTCATCACCGGTATCGACACCGATTGGACCCCGGATGCTGAGCCTGGCCGTATCGACGAATTCCTCGATGAGAGCACGCAGCGTGAAGAAGATCGGCTGTTTCTCGAGGAAGTCGTCGGGCACACGCTTCTGCCGCGGTATCAGCCGAAGCTGTCGCTGGTGATGCACGGGCCGCCGGACACCGGGAAGGGCGTGTTTGAAGACGTCATCGCCGAGCTCTTGTCGGGGAACACGTCGCACCAGCCGCTTGAGAAGCTGACGAGCAACCGGTTCGCGCTTGCTGACCTTGTTGGTTCGATGGCGAACATCGGCAGCGATCTGTCGGGCAACCGCATCAACGACCTGAGCTTGTTCAAGAAGCTCACCGGTGACGACGTCGTGCCGGCCGAAAAGAAGGGTATCGACCCGCAGGACTTCAGGAACCGCGCGACCCTCATCTTCTCGAGCAACGACCCGCCGACGCTGGGTCAGAAGGGCGAAGCGGTCGCCGAACGCCTGTACCACGTGCCCTTCAGAAACCAGCACAGCGACGAAGACCCGGACCTCCCGAACAAAGACCGGGACCTGAAGAGCAAGCTCACGACGGACGAAGAGCTTGAACGCCTGCTGAAGCTCGCGGTTGACGGGGCGCAGCGGCTTCTCGACGGTGGCGAAACGTCGATCCCCGAAAGCAAAGAAGAGCGCCTCGAAGAGTATGAGAACCTGAGCGACCCGGAAGCACGGGTGGCCGCTCTCATCACGACCGAGGACGCCACCAGTGAGGACGTCATCATCAAGAAGCACGCACACAAGGCGTATCTCGCAATCGCCGAAGAGATGTCGACGTCGAAGCGGCGTGGCAAGAGAGACTTTGCGAGCGACATGACGAAGGATTATCTGTCAGTTGAGACCGGTCGCTCGAAGCGCCATCATGACGAGGACCGGACGCTCCCGTGCTGGAAGGGAGTGCGATGGGTCGAGGGTGCCGAGCGGTACCTTCCGAACACGGTCGCCGAGCGCTACGGTCTCGACGCGGGTGGTAGCGATGACGAAGAGGAAGAAGGCGACTCCATCAGCAGCGACGAAGAGGAAGACGGCGGTCTAGTAGAACTCGACGCGCTCGAAGCCGGAATGAAAGATGTCGACATCGCCGCCCCCATCATGGGCGTGGCGAATGGCCCGCCGTGGGGGAAGGTCGAGGTTGAGGGTCGGATCGACGACGAAGGAAGTGGCGTCAAGTTCGAAACGCGGTTCTGCGCGGTCGGCCTAGAAGCCGGAGAGACGTACATCCTGCGCAACGTCGACGTCGAGGACGACGATGGTATCATAGTCGTCATCACCCCTGGTACGGAGGTCGGGAAGATCGACACCGACGGCGAGCAAAGCAGTCTCGACACGGACGGTGACGACGAGGACGATGACCTGGACAGTGGTGCTGGTGGTGATAGCGACACCAGCGAGGACGAGAGCATCGACGATGTCGAGCGAGCGAAGGAGGCGGTCCTTGAGATCCTCGAGGACAGCAAGAGATCGGCGGCATCGCGTAGCTACCTGAGGAGAACGGTGCTTGAGGGAAGCAGCCTGACGGGAACCCATCTTGAGGACGCGCTCGATGAACTCGATGCTGCTGACCGGATCGACGACCAAGGCGCAGACATCGAATTGGTCGGAAGCGACGGCGACAACGAAGAGAACGGCACGCCGCAGGCCGAGCGACTGCCGGAACTCGTTAGGACGATCGACGACATCGCTGACGAAGAGTCCGGCGCGCCGCATGACGCGGTGGTGGAGGAAGCAACCGACGACGCCGAGACGGTCGAGGCGGACATTGAGACGCTGAAGCAGAAAGGGGCGGTGTACGAGCCGGACAGAGGGAAGTACCGTGCGGCGAAGCGACCGCAGGAGATGGGCCGATGATCGCCACCACCACGGCCGGTCGCGGTGGTCAGCAGCTAACCCATGCGAACGCGTGCTGGATGCGGTCGCACCACCAGGTTCTCGACGACCATTTGCCGGCGCCCGGCCCGGTATGGAAGTGGTCGGACACCGGTCTCAGCCGGTCGATCCTGTGCGACCTGCGCAACCGCGGTCTCATCGAGCAGCGCGAGGACGGGTGGCAGACGACGCGCCGCGCGTGGCGTGCGCTCGAGCGGTACGGAGACGCCGATGAGGACGAGCGCGGAGAGATCGTCGGTCAGCAAGACCTCGAGCGATACCTCGAGGAAGCGAAGGAAGCGCGAGGTGACGATGACTAGTCGGTACTGCCCGCGGTGTGGTGCGCGGATGACCCAGTCGTCGACGCGCGGCGGCATCCCGCGCCGGGAGTGTAGCGACCCGGACTGCCCGCGATAGCGGGCCGCCGTCGCGCCGCCACCGCAACTGGTGGAGGCATCACTTTTGCCCTGGTAGCTCTACACCTAATCGCCGTAGGGCTTGGACGCCCGTATGCAGCGCAGTTGGACTCTCGCGCCAGATAGCGGCATCGCACCCCCTGAACCCCAAGCTATAGGGCGATTCTCCTCGACTCCAGAAAGGGTGCGAGCTATAGTGGGCCGGCGCAGATTCGAACTGCGGTTACGGCCACCCGAAGGCCGAAGGATACCAAGCTACCCCACCGGCCCGCATTCTGAGAAAACGCGTCCGTTCGTTTAACGCTTGCGAAAGGGGCTGTCGCACCACCCGACGGCGGCCCAACTCCGCTCGAGCCGCCCACTCAAAACCGCTCGTAGCCGTCCGTGTCCAGATAGTGGTGTGCGATCGTAATCGCCTGATCGGCGTGCAGCAACGCGGGGCCGAGCCGGAGTCGCCGATCGGCGTGGTCCTCGAGTACAGCCGCCTCCTCGTCCGTGAAGTCCCGATGATCCGAGAGGACGAACACACCGTCCGTGAGCGCGTCAGCATCCACGTCGATCGCTGCCTCGCCGTCCTCGTGCAACTGGACGATCGGACCGTCGTCGGCGATCGCCTCGAGCGTCCCCGCGAATCCGCGGCGATACAGTTCCACGCCCGGACTCGGTTCCGCGGGGAGCGCGCCGATGGCGTCCTCGCGGTGCTCGAGCGCGGTGCGAACCAGCGCGGCCGTACTCCGCTCGTCGGGGTTGAGACGCCGGAGTTCGCTCCCGTCGAAGGTGATGGTGTACTCGTCTCGAGCGATCAGGTGGACGCGAACGTCCTCGCGGATGCCGTGGGAGGTGACGAACGCGGCGGTGATCGACCGGCAGAGGGCATCGAGACGGCCGGCTCCGCCGGCGAGGTCGTCGAGCGAGAAGTCGGGCGTCGTCGGCACGTCGTGACCGATGAGGACGAACTGGCGCATATCGGGCAGAGGGCGGCCGGCGGGATAGCCGCCACGATTCGCCGGCGGGCCGGCTGGATCAGGACTGCACGCCGAGACGGCGCTCGAGCGAGGTACGCACGAGTCCGAGCCCCGGCATCCCGTCGGCGTACCAGACGACGACGGCGACGGCGAAGAGGGCGAACTGGGTCCACTCGTAGAGGCCCAGTTCGTAGTAGTGGAGGAACGCGTCGAGGATCCCCGCGACGGGGGCTTCGGGCGGCTGCTCGAGAACCGGCCAGAGGAGGTAGGCCGCGCCGACGAACTCGCCCGAGAGGACCGACGGCGGGACGTCGGCCAGCAGGTGCGAGCCGTAGCCGACGAGGAAAGCGACGCCGATCGTGCGGCACTCGAGGCGGTCTGCGAGGACGTAGACGGCGGGAACGAGGATCGCGGCGGTGAACAGCGAGTGGGTGAGGGTTCGGCCGCCGGGCAACACCCCGAAGTTCCACGCGAGCGGTTTGTCGATCAGATCGGGAAACTGCGAGCCGATCGCGAGCGCAATCGCCGGCAGCGCACGCGGCGGGCGATCGAAACGCCGGCGAGCGACGACGGAATACAGCAGATAGGCGACGGCGAGGTGTCCCCAGGGCCACATCCTGCGGGCGTACAGCGGAGACGAGTATAGGCCCTTCGGCTCGAACGCACCGTCGGGCTGCATAGGCATGGCCAACCGTTTCATCGATCTCCGGTATGGAGTGTCTATATGGCGAAATCAGAGTCGTCGCAGTCAGGCGGAAAGCGGCAACTACTCGCGATCCTCGAGGGGCGGACCTGTCCGAACTGCTCGGAGGGGGTACTCGAGCGCGATACGTACAAGAACAAGCGGGCGGTCGTCTGTGGCGAGTGTGGCACGCCGCAAGCGCAGGTCTGGTCGCCGACGGCCGAGTAACGCCATCGAAAGCCGCTAGCGCTCGAGCGCGCCGACTGCAGCGTCGACGCCGCCGACGGCGCACCAGTCACCGTGAGCGTCGTAACAGCGCGAATCTATCGGCTTGCCGCAGCGACACCAGTGTTGTTCGTCGCGGGACATGGATCGCCGACAGAGCGGACAGCGGGTTTGCATGTGACCGTCTGCCCCGATCGAACACATATCCCTTTTCGGTGCGAACCTGACCAGTCACGGACCGGTAACGAACACGAGCGGACGATCGGAGTGGCACCGGTGGGTGGAGGAGGCGACCCCGAAAAGCGGAGGAGACGAGGGTCAGCGGGACCGCGACCCCGAGTAGTCGTGGCCGACGACGAGGGCGAGGGCGTGAATCGAGACCAGCCCGAGGAACAGCGACAGCTGACTGATCGAGTCGATGCCGCCGACGAGGAAGGGGAGGTAGGCGACCGGAAGCAGGGTTCCGAGCCAGAAGCCGGCCGCGGTGACGGAGTGACTCACGTGCATCGTCGCGGATCAGCGGATCGACTCGAGGTCGACGAAGGAGTCCTCGTGGGCCGAGATCCAGGTCGTCGTTAGCACGTCCTCGGTGGCGTCACGGGGGAAGATCGCACACTCGTTGGGGGCGTCGTCGTTCTCGACCGTGACGTGCTCGAGATCGGTGATCGGTGCTTCGGTGTCGGGCGGGTGGAAGTCGGCGTCGGTCATGCAGTGTCAGGCGGCGGGTGCTCGCGCCGACGAATGATACCGGATTCCGTACTATTGTTATCGAGTTGCTAACCCCGCGAACCCGGCAAATAGCGTCCGGATCCGTCGCGATTTGGACGGTTTAATCGGCCGAAAATGAACGTAACGGGACTTGACGTGTACGATGTCGCTATGCGCTGCTGCAATCGAAGATGGCGCGAACAAACCGACGTAAACGGTTCGTTGTGAACGATGTCTCGCGGGCGGCCGGAGAGACGAGACCCCGTCGTGGATGCGGGTTAGACCGACGGCCGCGCACCGAGAGTCAGGTCTCGAGTGATCGTTCGGTCGTTTCGCCGGAGTCGCACCGCGATCGTATCGCCGGGGCTAGTCTCGAGCGCGAGATATGTCGAGAGGGCGTGGCGGTCGGGGATCGGCTCGTCGTCCAGCGCGAGGACGACGTCGCCGCCGACCGGGATCGGCTCGCCGCGTCGCTGGACGGTCCCCGAGGCCGGCCGAAGTACGCCGTCGGCCCCCGAGCCGTCGACCACGGCCGTGACCATGACGCCGGTCGCCTCGGAGAGGTCGTTGGCCTCGGCGACGAGCCGATCGACGGTCCGGAGCCCGACGCCCATATAGGCGTGCTCGTACTCGCCGTCTTCGATGAGCGCCGGCACGACCCGTCCGGCCAGCGCCGCCGAGATCGCGAAGGCGATGTTGTCGCCGCCACCGGAGTTGATGACGCCGACGACCTCACCGTCGAGATCGACGAGCGGCCCGCCGCTGTTTCCGGGGTTGACCGCGGCGTCGGTCTGGACGACGTTCGGGAACGAGAACTGGCGATCCGGGAGCGACAGCGTCCGATCGACGCCGCTGACGATCCCCGTCGACATCGTCCCCTCGAGGCCGTAGGGGTTGCCGACGGCGGCGACCTGCTGGCCGACGACGGGCCGTTCGTCGGTCAGGGTCAGCGGTGTCGCCGCCTTCGGGACGTGATCGACCTCGAGGACGGCCAGATCGCTGTAGTAGTCCCGGCCGACGAGCGTGGTGCTCGTCCAGTCGCCGGTAATGTACTGGAGGTCGGCCGCCGTCCCGTTGGCGATGACGTGGTCGTTGGTGACGACGTGGCGGTCGTCGTAGAGGAAGCCGGAGCCCTGGCCGCGACCCTGGGCGCCCGTGTCGGGATTCCGGACTCCGAAGACGCGAACCTGCGTGACCGATTCGATGATCGCGTCGTAGAGGTCGGTGAAGGCGGACCCCTCCGCGAGGTTACTGCGGTCGATGCCGTAGGAAGAGCTGCCCTCGATCGAACTGTCGGCCCGGGGCTCGGCGCAGCCGGCGACGGCACCGGCGAGGCCGGCGCTCGCGGCCGCGAGAAACGAGCGCCGATCCAGTCGGGAATCGTGCATGATGGGGCGATAGGACCCGACCCATTTGAACCTCCGGGCAAACGACCGGCGTATTCAAGCCGCGGCACTCGTCCCGAGCGGCGTTCCGGGTCGCCGTCCCGTCTCCACGAAGGGAAAACGTGTTACCCGCGGCCACCCGACTCCCGAGACATGATCACGGAAGACGCCCGCGCGCTGCTGTCGACGGGTGCCGTCTGCGACTCCTGTCTCGGACGGCCCTTCGCCGAACGGAGCTTCGGGCTGACCAACGCCGAGCGCGGCCGGGCGCTGCGGACCACGGTCGCGCTAGCTGACGACGAGGACTTCGAGCCGACCGACCCCGCGGACTGCTGGGTCTGCGAGGGGTACTGCGGCACCTTCGACGCGATCTCCGACGCCATCGTCGACGCCCTCGAGGGGACCGAGTTCGCTACCTACCAGGTCGGCACCCGCGTCCCGCCGCTGGTCGAGGAGAACGAACGCCTCTTTCGAGAGGACGCCGGCCTCGACCCCGACGTCGGCGAGTCGATCAAGCGGGAGGTCAACCGCGAAGTCGGCCGGCGCGTCGGCGCGACGACCGAAACCGAGGTGGACTTCGACCGACCCGACGTGCTCGCGATCGTCGATCTCGAGGGGTTCGACCCGCTCGAGGCCCTCGAGTCGGGGACCGTCACGGGCCACGCGGTCGACGTGCAGGTCAACCCCGCCTTCGTCTATGGCCGCTACCGCAAGTTAGAGCGCGACATCCCGCAGACTGAGTGGCCCTGTCGGGAGTGTGGCGGCAGCGGCGTCCAACTGAGCGACGACGGCGAGGAGCCCTGCGACTACTGCGGCGGCTCGGGCTACATGTACGACACCAGCGTCGAGCAGGTCGTTCGACCCCACGTCGTCGACGCCATGAACGGCGACGAGGGCACCTTCCACGGCGCGGGCCGCGAGGACGTCGACGCCCGCATGCTCGAGGGCGGGCGGCCGTTCGTCCTCGAGGTGAAACGACCCCGGAGACGCGATCCCGATCCGGGCGAACTCGAGCGCGAGATCAACGACGCCGCCGACGGGAAAGTCGAGGTCGAGGGGCTGCGGCTGGCGACCCACGAGATGGTCGAACGGGTGAAGGAACACGACGCGAGCAAACGGTATCGGACCGACGTGGAGTTTGCCGAGCCGGTCGACGAGGGTGCGTTCGACGCCGCCCTCGACGAGCTCGAGGGGACGACCGTCGAGCAGTACACGCCCGAGCGGGTCGACCACCGGCGGGCGGGACTGACCCGCGAACGAACGGTCTACGGGATCGAGGGCGACCTCCGATCGCCGACCGAGGCCGAGGTGCGACTCCACGGCGAGGGCGGCCTCTACGTGAAGGAGCTCATCAGCAGCGACAACGGACGGACGGAGCCGAGTCTGGCGGGGCTGCTCGAGACCGACGCCGAGGTGACCGCGCTGGACGTGACCGGCGTCGAAGGCGAGGACGAGCCGTTCGAACTCGAGGCGTTCTTCCGGGACGAGCCGCGGACGGAGTCGAACGACGACGTTGCGGAGACGACCGGCTGATCGGCGGGACGAGTCACAACGGTTTTCGTATCCGCGACCGAGCCACGCCATATGCCATTCGGCGTCGACGAGGCCGGCAAGGGTCCCGCGCTGGGGTCGATGTTCGCCGCGGCGGTCCACCTCGCGGACTCGAGTGCCCTCCCCGACGGCATCAGGGACTCCAAACGGCTCTCGCCCGAGCGTCGCGAGGAACTGGCGGCGACCCTGCGCGAGGACGATCGGATCGCGGTCGGCGTCAGCGAGATCACGCCGGCCCGGATCGACGACCCCGGGACGGACATGAACTCGCTGGCAGTCGCGGCCCACGCGGAGGCGATCGAGGCGGCGGCCGACGACCTCGAGCGCGACGGCGCTACAGACGACACGCTCTCGGGACTCTGTGATGCCTGCGACACCGACGCCGACCGCTTCGCGCGCCGTGTGACCGACGCCTGCTCGCTCGAGGCCCTCGAGATCGACGCGCGCCACGGAGCTGACGACGAGTCGCCGCTGGTCGGCGCGGCCAGCATCGTCGCCAAGGTCGAACGGGATTCCCACGTCGCTGCGCTGGCCGACGAGTACGGCCCGATCGGCAGCGGCTACCCGGGCGACGCCACGACGCGGGAGTTCCTCGAGACGTACGTCGACGAGCACGGCGACCTCCCGCCGTTCGCGCGCGAATCGTGGTCCACCTGCGAAGCCCTCCTCGCTGAGGCCGAGCAGACCGGGCTCGAGCAGTTTTGACCGATCCGCCGGACCAGTCGGAGTACCTATTGCAGAGCCCGTCGTACTGTCTCCGTGATTGATATGCGCCTTCGAACGCTCGGCTACGCCGCGGCCGCGGGCATCGCGACGTTTCTCGTCGTCTTCGCCGCCGTGTCGGAGCTACTACTCCCTTACATCGAGTTCTCGGTGCTCGTCGGCCTCCCGGCCGGAATCGCCGCCGGCGTCCTGATCGCGGCCGTCGTTCTCGTACAGGTCGGCCGCGATGGAGATCCGACGCGTCGGTGGCTCGCTCGAGGTCTCGGCGCGTTCGGCGTCACCTTCCTCGCCGTCTTCGTCGTCGTCGGATTCGGGGCCGGTGTGACGATCGCGATCGCGGCCGGGACCCTGCTGGGAATCCTGACCGGAATCGTCGTCGGCGTTCGGTCTCGGCGCGGGCGCGAGTCGCTGTCGGCCGGATAGCACGTGAGAGACGGACCGGCGGCTCGAGCCGGAGCACACGATAAAAGCCCTCGATACGGAGCCTCCGGCTTTTGGAACCGCGACGACAAACGTGTCGTATGGTCACGATCCGACTGCGGCGACTCGGCGCGCTCGGGATTCTCGGCGTCCTCGGCATCCCGACCGACGAGCCGGCCCTGTTCGGACTCTTCGCGCTGTTCGTGCTGTTCGCCAGCGATCGAACGGTGACGATCCCGATCGGCGATGGACTCGAGGGCGGCGGGAACTGATCGAGCGAGGACCGCGACCGGATCAACTGCGCCAGACCGCGTACCCGTACCAGCCGACGCCCGCGAACACGAACAGCGACGAGAGCGAATCGAGAGCCGGAGCGTCGGCGAAAACGGCGACGACCGCGAGCACGCCGCCGACGGCGAGAGCTACCGCGGCCGCCGTCAGCGCCGATCGCGCGCCCTCCGCGCGGTCGTATAGAGACGCTCCTACAGCGATCGCGATTACGCCGAACCCGAGCTCCGTGACCGTCGTCGCCAGCGGATCGTTCGCGACCGTCGCGTACGCGAGCACGACGAAGTAGCCGACGATCAGGGCCACGATTACTCGAGCGCGGGTCACCGCCCTGCCAGTCTCGTCCATAGCTCGAGTACCGACGCCTCGGCCTTAGCCTTCGAGGGTTTCGGCCCAGTCGAACTCGAGGCCCTCGTGGACGACGAACTCGAGGGCGTTGACGAGGTAGTGGGAGACGACGACGACCAGCAGACTCCCGGTGACGATGAAGACCGCCGCGAGGACGAATCCGAGGAGCCCGGTGACGACGACGCCGACCGAGCCCTGCATCCCGTGGCCGAGCGCGAACGCGACTGACGAGCCGACCGCGAGAAGCCACGGCGAGATGCCGAAGCCGGCAGCGGGGACGCCGATCAGCGCCGCCCGAAAGAGGAGTTCCTCGAAGCCGGCGATGATCGGCAAGACCCCGAGCAAGAGGAGCAGCCAGCCCCGGATCGAATCGGGCGAGAGCAGTTCGCGCAGTTGTTCTTCGTGGTCGAAACCGAACCGCGTCGCGACCGCCGCCGAGAGCTCGTTCGCGGCGTAGAAGGCGATCCCGGCGACGGTCCCCAGGACGAGCCCCGTCTCGAGGTACGCGAGTGAGAAGTCGACGCCCAGCGCGGACGGCGGGATCGCCGTGTAGACCGCCGCACCGAGCAACACGAGCGCGAACAGCCCCTGAGAGAAGGCCACGTTCGCGAGGACCATCCCGGTCGACAGCGAGCCCGGATCGACGCCGCGCTCGGGTGGCCGTCGTCGGTCGCCAGTGGTGGTCGAAGCGGCCGACCAGCTCGAGTCGCGGCGTCGGTCGGGGCCGGTCCGACCGTCGACGGGATCCGCTACGCTCGAGGGCGCTCGCGTATCCGGGGAGTCGTCCCCTCGGGCGCTCTCGCTGCGGTCGCGGTCCGCCCCATCAGTTGGATAGCGGTCGGAGTCGGCGTGCGGGGATGCGTCCGAATCTGGACGCCGCGGCGGCAGATCGACCGCGATGTCGGCGCGATCCGCGTCGTCTCCGACCGCGGTATCGTCGCGTGGCGTGGCGGCCGGATGCCGAGCGCTGGCACCGGCGTCCGCGTCGCCGTCGCTAAACGCCGATTGAGTCAGGTGCGAAAGAACGAGCAGTAAGACGAGGACGACGCCCGTCAGGCCGACGAACGTCGCCCACTGGGGCATTTACTGTGGGCTCGGGTTCGACCCGCCGGCGGAACCGACGGTGCCCTGATCGAACGCCGTGCCGGTGATCGACTTGAGCCGATCGACCAGCGAGTCCTTCTTGGGTTCGCCCATCAGGGCGACGTCCAGGACCTCGCTGATGTTCGCACAGGGGATGATCTCGATCATTTCCTCGTACTCCTCCTCGATCATCACGTCCTGTTCGTTCGCTTCGGGGATGATGACCTTGCTGCAACCCGCCTTCGCGGCGGCTTCGATCTTGTGGGTGACCCCACCGACCGGCAGCACGTCACCGCGGACCGACAGCGAGCCAGTCATGGCGACCGACTGATCGACCGGGATGTTCTCGAGCGCGCTGATGACGGCGGTCGCCACCGTGATGGAGGCGGAGTCGCCGTCGACGCCCTGCTGGCCGGCCTGAACGAACTGGATGTGGATGTCCTTCTCCGAGAGGTCGACGTCGGAGAACTTCTTGATGATCGCGGAGACGTTCTGGACCGACTCCTCGGCCATCTCTTTGAGCTTCCCGGTAGCGATCACCTGACCGCCACCCTGGGCGGGCGCGATCTCGGCCATCACGGGGAGCATGATGCCCGAGTCCTCGCCCATGACGGCGAGGCCGTTGACGCGACCTTCGACGCCGCCCTCGTTGACCTGCAGCTCGTAGTCCTTGCGGCGCTCGATGTAGTCGTCGGCGAGCTGTTGCTCGATCGAGCGCGAGCGCTGCTTGGCCTGCAGGACGTCTTCGCGGGTGGTGAACTCGCGGTCCTCGGCGCGGGCGATGTCGCCGGCGACGCGGACCAGGCCACCGAGGCTACGGAACAGCAGCGTCAGGTGGTTCTTCCGACCCGAGCGGCGCTTGGCCTCGAGGATGACCTCCTCGACGGCGTCGTCCGTGAAGTGGGGCAGGCGGCCGTCGCGTTCGACCTCCTGGGCGATGAAGCGGGCGTACTTGCGCCGCATCTCGGGGGTGTCCTCGATGGTGTCGTCCATGTAGACCTCGTAGCCGTACCCCTTGATCCGGTTGCGGAGCGCGGGGTGCATGTTCTCCATGGCGTCGAGGTTCCCGGCGGCGACCATGATGAAGTCACAGGGGACGGGCTCGGTCTGGACCATCGCGCCCGAGGAGCGCTCGGACTGGCCCGTGATGGCGAACTCGCCCTCCTGGATGGCCGTCATCAGCTTCTGCTGGGTGCGGATGTCGAGCGTGTTGATCTCGTCGACGAACAGCACGCCCTTGTTCGATTTGTGGATCGAGCCCGGTTCGACGCGGTCGTGGCTCGGAGTCTCCATACCCCCGGACTGGAATGGGTCGTGGCGGACGTCGCCCAGCAGCGCACCGGCGTGAGCGCCGGTCGCGTCCTCGAAGGGGGCGACGCGCTGATCGCCGTTGTTGACGATCATGTTGGGCACCATCGCGTCCGTTCCGCGACTGGTGTAGCGGAAGATCAGCCAGATGATCCCCGCTGCGAGGATCCCCAGCAGGATGCTTCCCGAGAGGATCGCGTACCCGACGACGATCGCGATGATGATCCACATCAGGATCGAGCGCATCTGGTTGCGCTTGCGGGCTTCCTCCTTGTGGGCGTCGATGATCTGTTCGCCCTTGCCGGCGGGAACGGTGCGGACCTTCGGCTCGTTACCGTCGTCCGGGTTGTGGTAGACTAAAACGTCCTGAAGATCCTCCTTCGGTAGCAGTTGGCTCATCGCCTTCGCCAGCATCGACTTGCCGGTCCCCGGCGAGCCGATCATCATGACGTGCCGGCGCTGCTTGGCCGCTTTGATGATAATGTCTCGTGCTTCGTCCTGACCGATGACCTGGTCGACGAGCCGATCGGGGACTTCGATGTCCTCCGTCGAGTCGATCTTGAGACCGCCGAGGAGGTCGTCCTCGGCGATATCCTCGTCAACCTCGACGCCGGGATCGACCTCGACGGAACTGCCGAGGTCGTTGACGGTCTCGATGTCGTCGTCCTCGTCGGACGACCTCGAGCGGTCGTCGGTCGGATCGTCGACGTCGGTGCGACGGTCGCCGTCCTCCTCGTACGGCGACCGTTCTCCCTGACGCTCGCGCTGCTCCTCGACGGAGTCCCCGTCAGGAGCGGCGTCCGGCGCGTCTTCGGGAGGGTCGTCAACGTTCGTATCGTTACTCATAGAATTCTGTTCGGTACCTATCTGGAAGGGATTGCGACTGATATACTTTCTCCATGCGGAGTATGGTGTCAGTTGCTGATACCGGCAGACACAGCGGCCGACGGGGGTGTTCAGGCTGTGCCTATCCCATGTTTGGATCATATCAAAACAATGCTGAATATACTGCCTCGAAATCGATCGGCCTCGAGCGAGCGCGGCCGGGAGGTGTCGGCGGCGAACTGCCACCGACGCCTCGTCGCGGCGCGTGGAAACTCGCCACGCTTAAGCGGACCGCTCGAGCAGTGTTCGGCATGACTCGGGGGTTCTACATCGGCCGATTTCAGCCCTTTCACAACGGCCACCGGAGCATGGTCGAGCAGATCGCCGAGGACGTCGACGAACTCGTCCTCGGCATCGGGAGCGCCGACAACTCACACACGGTCCGGGATCCGTTCACCGCCGGCGAGCGGATCATGATGATCACGAAGTCACTCGTCGATACCGATCTCGTCACCTACGCCGTCCCGATCGAGGACCTAGAGCGCAATTCGGTGTGGGTCAGCCACGTCCAGAGCATGAGTCCGGACTTCGACGTGGCCTACTCGAACAACCCGCTGGTCATCCAGCTCTTTCGCGAGGCCGGCATCGAGATCCGCCAGTCGCCGATGTTCAACCGCGACGTGCTCGAGGGCTCGGAGGTCCGCGAGCGGATGATAACGGGCGGCGACTGGGAGTCGCTCGTCCCCGAGGCCGTCGTCGAGGTCGTCGAGGAGATGGACGGCATCGAACGTATCCAGATGGTCAGCGACTCCGATTCGAACGGGGACTGATTTGGGACGGCGGTTCGTAGGGTCTGCCATGATCACGCTCGCGTCGGATTTCGGCACGCCGTACCCGGCGGCGATGAAGGGCGTACTGCTGCAGCGAACGGACGCCAGACTGGTCGACGTTGCTCACGACTTCCCCCGACAGGACGTCCGGGCGGCCGCCTTCTGGCTTCGTGAAGTCCTCCCCTATTTTCCCCCGGCCACCCACCTCGTCGTGATCGACCCCGGCGTCGGCACCGACCGGGACGCGCTCGTCGTTCGCGCCGGCGAGGGGACGCTCGTCGGCCCCGACAACGGCGTCTTGCTCCCCGCGACCCGACGACTGGTCGGAAACGACGAGGACCGACTCGAGGTCTACGCCGTCGACGAACGCCGTCTCGAACCGGTCGAACCGACCGGCAAGAGCGCAGGGGCCCCGAGCGCGACGGCGCTCGCGGGAGACGACGGCCCCGCGAGTGCCACGTTTCACGGCCGGGACGTGTTCGCGCCGGCGGCCGCGGCCGTCCACGAGACCGATCTCGGCGCGCTCGGTGACCTCGAGTGGCTCTCGCCGACCGATTTCGACGTCGATCTCGTGCTCCCGACCGCCGACCTCGCGGACGGGCGAGCGATCGGCGAGGTACTCGTCGTCGACGGCTTCGGCAACGCGATCACGAACGTTCCGGGCTCGTATCTCGACGGCAGAGAACGGATCGCGGCGAACGGCGAGAACGTCCCGGTCGGCGAGACCTTCGCCGCCGTACCGGTCGGTGAGCGACTCGCGACCGTCGGGAGCCACGGCTACGTCGAACTCGACGTCAATCGGGGTCGGGGCGACGAGGCCTTCGGGCTCGCGACCGGCGATCAGGTCGTCCTCGAGCCGGCCGTCGACGCCGACGACTGAGACGGATCGACTGCGGTTCGCGGCCGCGAGTCGCTCAGTCGTCGGCGGAGTGGAGCCGCCGTCGTACCGGATCGATTACGATCTCGCCGTCCGACCGCACCGTCACGGCACACTGGGAGAACGGAAAGGAGATCGAACCGTCGCCGATGCGGGGCTCGTCATCTCGCCAGTGGACGAACAGCGCGTTCAGCGCGTCCGGTTCGACGCATTCCGAGAGCGACTCGAGGTCGTCCGGCTCGACCCCGAGCACCGACGAGACGGCCATGAGCAGCGCCGTATTCACCGGCTCGTACGCGCCGTCGTCACACCACGTGTGGTAGGACTCCCGGTCCTCGTCGTAGTAGACCGTTCGACCGGTCGTGGTACCGATAGGCGTCAGGTTCGCTCGCGGAGCGGTTCCGGACATGATACTCCGAAATATCATATGTTAACACTTAACACTATTGGCCAAAAGACACGACGAGGCGGCGACGAGAACGAGCGAAAAAACGATCAGACGTGTGAAACGACAGCAGCGACGGACGACGTTATTCCGCGGCGATGACGTCGTCGATACGGGCGATCATCGTGGCGGCTTCGGTCGCGCTCTCGACGGCTTCGCGCTTGACGTCGGCGGGGTCGACGACGCCGTGCTCGAACGGATCATCGATCGTGACCTCGTCGCCGTCGGTGATCAGGCCGGCCCGTCCCTCGGATTCGTGAGCGGAACGAAGGTCCACGAGCGCGTCGATAGGGTCGCGGCCCGTGTTGGCCGCGAGGGTTCGGGGGACGACGTCCAGCGCGTCGGCGAAGGCCGTCACGGCGAGTTGCTTGCGGCCTTCGATGCCGGCGGCTTCCTTCCGGATCTTGTCCGCGATCGCGATCTCGGTCGCGCCCGCGCCGGGGACGACCTCGCCGGATTCCAGCGCCGTCGCGACGACGTCCAGTGCATCGCCGATGGCACGCTCGAGTTCGTCGACGACGTGTTCGGTGCCGCCACGGACGAAGACGGTGACCGTCTCGGCGGCCGCGCCGCCCTCGACGAACGCCAGATCGTCGTCGCCGAAGTTCTCGGTGTGGATGCGGTCGGCCGAGCCGAAGTCCGCTTCCTCGAGGTCCTCGAGTGCGCCGACGCGGCGAGCGCCGGTCGCGGACGCGACCTGTCGGGCGTCGCTGTCGCCGAGGCCCTCGAAGACGAGGATTCCCTCGTTGGCGAGGGCGTTGGCGACGCGGTCGGCGACGTCTTCGGTGGTGAAGACGACGTCGGCCCCGCTCTCGGCGACGGTTTCGGCGTAGCCCTGCAGTTCGCCTTCTTCGGCGTCGATCGCTGCGTTGAGCTGGTCGATCGAGTCGATGGCGTACTCGGCGTCGACGTCGCCCGTGCGAACGTCGAGTTCGACGTCCAGGATGGCGATCGAGGCGTCCTCGACCTCGCCGGGCATCGCGTCGTGGACGGGCTCCTCGTCGACGATGATGCCGGGGACGAGTTCGGTCGCGTTCGAGGAGGCACCGATCTGGGTGTGGACGGTGACGTTGTCGCGGGCGACGCCGTCGTCGGTGTCGACGTGGCGGATCGCTTCGACGACCGTCTCGGCCAGCGATTCGGCCGTGAGTCCGCCGGTTCCCTTGCCAGTCATGCTCGACTGGGCGACCTGCCGGAGGATGTCGTCGTCGACGTCGGCCTCGTTTACCTGCTCGGCGATCGCCTCGAGGGCGATCTCGCTGGCCTCGTGGTAGCCCTCGACGATCGTGGTCGCGTGGACGTCCTGCTCGATCAGGTCCTCGGCCTCGCCCAGCAGGTTGCCGGCGAGGACGGCCGCGGTCGTCGTCCCGTCACCGACTTCCTCCTCCTGAGAGTCGGCGACCTCGACGATCATCTGGGCCGCGGGGTGCTCGATGTCCATCTCGTTGAGAATGGTCGCGCCGTCGTTCGTGATGACGACGTCCCCGCCGGAGTCGACGAGCATCTTGTCCATGCCGCGGGGGCCGAGCGTCGTGCGTACCGACTCCGCCACGGCCTTGCCGGCCATGATGTTCGACGATTGGGCGTCGCGGCCCTGTGTTCGCTGGCTATCCTCGCTCATAATGAACATGGGCTGTCCGCCCATGCGTCGCTGTTGTGCCATCGTTGATCCTCACTAACCATGTCGTCAGCACTTCTATATAACTCTTTCCCTACTACCACCGCTCCCTCTGGCGATTGCGTGTGTGAACCGACCGCAGGCCCGTCGGCGACGGAGCCGGTAGCGAAATATGGCTCGACTCGGAACACCCGGTAGATGCTGGAGCTGGAACACGGATTTCGCGTCGTCGACATCGCGACGCGGCTGCCGCCGGCCGACGGCAGCGGGGGTCCCCGGAGACGAACGATCACGGCGGATCGGCTCGAGCGGGAGATGCATCAGGCGGGGATCACGAAAGCGATCGTCTTTCCGCCGTCGCAGCCGGACGGCAGCTATCTCGCGCCGAACAACGGCGTCGCCAGGCGGAGCGTCGACCGGCCGCTCGTCGCCTTCGCCCGGATCAACGGGACCGAAACGCCGGGTCGGAAAGCGACCGGTCGACTCCGCAATGTCGTGAGCCGCCGCGAGGAGCACCACACCTCACCCGAAGACATCGAGAAGTACGCTTACGACGACCGCTTCCACGGGTTCGTTCTCGACCCCGCCGTCGACGACTACCCCGACGAGGAGGTCCTCACGGCCCTCGAAGACGTCGACCTGCCGGTGATCGTCCGCGGCGGCGTCGACGCGCCGCCCGAGACGCTCGCCGAGACGCTGCTCGAGCGCTCCTTTCCCGTCGTCGTCGGTCGCTTCGGCGGTCACCCCCTGAACCGCGACCTGATGAACGAGATGATCGACCTCCTCGACGAGTTCGACGACTGCTACCTCGAGACGAGTTTCGTCCGCTACCGCGAGCAACTCGAGCGCGCCCTCCTCGAACACCCCGATCGCGTCTTCTTCGGCAGCGGCGCGCCCGCCTGTCATCCCAACGTCGCCGTCATGGAGATTCTCACCCTAGACGTCTCGGAGGACATGCTGCGCCGCGCGTTCTCGAAGAACGCCTGTCGCGTGATCGACGCGCTCGCGCCGGACGCACAACCCTGAGAGTCGATCTCGTTTTTCCGCGACTGCAGGGCGTGTCACCACGACACTCGCCCGACGATATCGGTCCTCGCCCGATCGCAGAGACCGAGCCGTGTGCGAGCGATGGCCGCCGATTTCATATGTGTAGAAAATGTCAGTACCTTCTACGCACACATCAATTATTATTTACTATATATCTCCATTCGTACTATTATACCCATATATCTGCCTCCTAACCCTATCTCGAATATCATCATATACTGGTAGATCGACGAATTCATCATTGTTCATGATCGGAGACCGATTGTATGCTCGAAGGATTTCCACTGGTACTGTTGCTCGCCGCGGCGGTGGCCTTTATCATCGTCGCGACCGCGAAGTTCGATCTCCACGCGTTTCTCACGTTGCTGATCGCCGCCTATCTGACCGGCCTCGCCGCGGGGATCGATCCCGCGGAGGTCGCCTCGCTGGTGACCGACGGCTTCGGCGGTATCCTCGGCTACATCGGGATCGTCATCCTCGCGGGGACGATCATCGGCACCTGCCTCGAGCGCTCGGGTGCGGCGATCGTCATCGCGGAGACGGTCTTGGACTACGTCGGCGAGGAGTACACGACGGAAGTGATGGCGATCACGGGAAGTTTCGTCTCCATTCCGGTGTTCTGTGACTCCGGGTTCGTCATCCTCTCCGGACTGAACCGATCGCTCGCGGAGCGCTCCGGCCTCTCGCTGTCGACGCTCGGAGTCGCCCTCGCGGGTGGACTCTACATCACGCACGTCTTCGTCCCGCCGACGCCCGGCCCGATCGCCGCGGCCGGGATCATCGGTGCGGACATCGGTCTCGTCATGCTGGCCGGAATCGTCGTCAGCGCACCGATCGTCTTCGTCGCCGCGAAGTGGGCCGATACGGTGGCGTCGAACTACCACATCGATCCCGATCCGGAGCTGACGATGGAAGAGATCAAAGCCGAATACGGAACGATGCCATCGCGCGCGGCCTCGTTCGCACCGCTGCTCGTTCCGATCGCGCTCATCGCCGTCGGCTCGATCGCCGCCTACCCCGAGGCGGAGAATCCGGAACTGATCACCGGCACCCTCCAGCGTTGGCTGCTGTTCCTCGGCGACCCCGCTGTCGCACTGCTGATCGGCGCGTTCATCGCGTTCGCGATCGTGCCCGACTTCGAGAGCGCCGTGACGGACGAGTGGGTCTCCGACGGGATCAAGAACGCCGCCGTCATCCTCGCCGTGACCGGTGCCGGCGGCGCGTTCGGCGAGGTCCTCTCGGCGCTGCCCCTCGAGAGCTTCATCACCGACACGCTCGGCGGCCTCGGCATCGGCCTGTTCGCCGCGTTCGTCGTCGCCGCGGCGATGAAGTCCGCGCTGGGCTCCTCGACGGTCGCGATCCTGACCACGGCCGGCCTCGTGGCACCGCTGCTCGGCTCGCTCGGCCTGAACACCGAGATCGGCCGGGTGTTCACCGTCCTCGCGATCGGCGCCGGCAGCATGACCGTCAGCCACGCGAACGACTCCTACTTCTGGATCATCACGGAGTTCACCGACATGGAGACGTCGACGGCCTACCAGGCCTGGACGCTCGCGACGCTGGTGCTGGGCGTCTCGAGCATCGTCTGGATCGCCGTCCTCCGGAACGTCGCGGGAATGGTCTTCTAACGGACGACCAGCACCCGTAGATCGTTCAGGTTCGTCCCGGTCGGTCCCGTACGAACGAGCGCGCCACGGGACTCGAGATACGGATAGACGTCGTTTTCCGCGAGCGCCTCGCGCGCAGCGTCGGAATCGTCGACGGAACGACCGTCGACGAGCGCGCCGGCCACGTCGGTCGCCCCGTCGATGCCGTCCGTGTCGACCGCGGCGACCGCGATGCCGGCCTCGCTTCCGTTTTCGTCCCCCTCGACGAGTTCGAGCGCCGCGCTCGTCGCGAACTCCTGGTTCGGACCGCCGGTTCCGTCACCCCGAACCGTCACCGTCGTCTCCCCGCCCGAGAGCAGCACGGCCGGCGGCTCGAGCGGCGTCCCCGTCGCACGGACCTCCTCGGCGACGGCGACGTGGGTCGTCGCCGCCTCGCGGGCCTCACCGCGAACGCGCGAGGAGAGGATCAGGGGGTCGTAACCCCGATTTCGAGCAGTCTCGCGGGCCGCCTCGAGCACGGTCATCCCGTCGGCGACGACGTGATTCGAGACCGTCTCGAAGGCCGGATCGTCCGGTCCAGGCGTCTCGGCGACCTCACCGGCCGCGCCGCGCTCGAGGCGATCGACGACGGTGTCTGGCGCGTCGATCCCGTAGCGCTCGAGGACCGCGAGCGCGTCGTCGAACGTCGACGCGTCGGGCGCGAGAGGGCCGCTCGCGATCACGCTCAGGTCGTTCCCGACCACGTCGCTGAGGATCACGGAGACGACCGTCCCGGGGGCGGCCCGGCGCGCCAGTCGACCGCCTTTCAGCGCCGACAGGTGCTTGCGGACCGCGTTGATTTCGCCGATGTCGGCCCCGCTCGCGAGCAGGGCGTCGGTGGTCGACTGCAGATTGGCGAGCGACACGTCGCCGGCGGGCGCGGCCATGAGCGCACTCCCGCCGCCGGTGATCGCCGCCAGCACGAGCGTGTCCTCGCCGGCCGCGTCGGCCGCCTCGAGCACCTCACGAGTCCCCTCGACGCCGCGTTCGCTCGGGACCGGGTGGTCGCCCCTTCGAACCGTCACGCGCTCGGTTTCGACGGGGTCGTCCGTGACGACCACGCCGCCGTCGATCCGATCGCCCAGCACGTCCTCGAGCGCGGCGGCGACGTGGGCCGCGGCGTTGCCGCCGCCGAGGGCGACGACATCGTCGTACTCGCGGAGGTCGTACGTCCCGTCCGCAACGCGGAGGGTATCGCCCTCGAACGCGACGGCGTCTCGGACGACGGTGCGGGGATGACCCGCTCCGATGCCGGCCTCGACGCAGGCGAGCGCGACGTCGCGGGCGTCGCTCGAAGCGAGGCGATCGCGGTCCTCGATGGTCGTCTCGTTCATGAACGAACGATCCTCGAGAAGCGATTAAAAACAGCCGATCTGGTCGCGGCCCGGTTCGGATCGCTCGAGCGACGGGAGTTCCGATGTCGGGTCGATCGTTCGCCGCCTCGAGGGAACCCGCCTTGCGCTGGTTCCGAAATCTCGACCACAAATCCGTTTCTTCCCTTCAGCCGTCACGGATCTAATCGCGTCTGAACCGACGAAAGACGTCACTTCGATCGTCTTTCGAATTTCAGACACGCCTTCGCTCTCGCTCAGTCGTGCCTGAAAGACCGCTGCCCCGTAAACGCCATCGCAATGCCGTGCTCGTCAGCGGCCTCGATCACGTCCTCGTCGTTGACCGAGCCGCCGGGCTGGACGACCGCCTCGATACCCGCCTCGGCGGCCTCCTCGATGCCGTCCGGGAACGGGAAGAAGGCGTCCGAGGCCATGACTGCGCCCTCGGCGTCCTTGCCCTCCGCGTGTTCGTCGGCCTTCATCGCCGCCAACCGAACCGCGTCGACGCGGGAGACCTGTCCCATGCCGATGCCGACCGTCTCGGTGCCGTCCGCGAAGAGGATCCCGTTGGACTTGACGTGTTTGAGCGTCTGCCACGCGAAGACCATCGTCTCGAGCTCCTCCTCGGTGGGCTCGCGCTCGGTGACGACCTCGAGGTCGTCGACCGAAATCGACTGGAGGTCCCGTTCTTGCACGAGTCGACCGCCCACGAGGGGCTTCTCCGTGAAGCGCTCCGTGCGCTCACCTAACTCGCCGACATCCAGTACGCGCAAATTGTCCTTCTCGAAGAGGACCTCGAGGGCGTCGTCGGTGTAGTCAGGTGCGACGACGACCTCCTTGAACGAGTCGATGATTTGCTCTGCAGTGGCGGCGTCGCACTCCCGATTGAGCGCGACGATGCCGCCGAAGGCGCTCATCGGATCCGTCGAGAGGGCCTTCTCGTAGGCCTCGGCCAGCGAATCGGCGGTCGCACAGCCCGCGGGGTTCGTGTGCTTGATGACCGCCGCTGCGGGCTCGTCGAACTCCTTGATCAGATTCAGCGCGCCATCGGCGTCGTTGTAGTTGTTGTACGACAGCGACTTCGCGCCCTCGTTCAACTGGTCGGCGTGGACGACGCTGGCCTCGTCCGTGGTGTAGTCGGCGTAGACCGCCGCGTCCTGGTGTGGGTTCTCCCCGTAGCGGAGGGTGTCCGCGCGGTCGTCCGAAATCAGTCGGCGGGCCGGCAGCCCGTCGTGGCCATCGGCCTCAGTGCTCGCGACATCGGCGTCGACCGATACCCCACCCGCGTCCGTATCCACGGACACGGCTCCCTCGGCGAACCACTTCACTGCACGGGGGTACGCGCGGAACTCGCCCTCGTAGAGGACGCGCTCCTTCAACGTCTCTTCGTCGTCGCCCTCATAGACCGGAATCGGCTCCTGGGTGACGATCGGGCCGGCGTCGACCTCCGCTTCGACGACGTCGCCGTTCTCGTCGGTCGCGTCGGTGACGACGTGGACCGTACAGCCGGTGACCGAGACGCCGGCCTCGAGCGCGTCGCTCCAGGCGTCCATCCCGGGGAAGGCGGGCAGCAAGGCGGGGTGGACGTTCAGCGTCGTCGGGGCCTCTTCGAGGAACGTATCCGAGAGGATCCGCATGTAGCCGTCCAGACAGACCAGATCGAACTCGTACTCCGAGAGGGCCTCGAGCACCGCTTCCTCGTGCTCGCGGCGGCTCATGTCGTCGTCCATCGGGACGACTTCGGTCGGAATCCCGCGTTCCTCGGCGGCCTCGAGCACCGGCGCGTCTTCCGTGTTCGTCAGGATTACCGCGAACTCGGCCCCGCCCGGCCGTCGGTCGGCGATGTTCAACAGGTTGCGCCCTCGGTTGCCGGCCATCCCGGCGATTCGCGTCATGGTCGAACCCGCGCCCGCGAGCGGCAAAGTGGTTGCGGTCTCGAGCCCCGTTGTATGCACAAACGTGTATCATTCGGGCCGTATTCTCGGCTCACCCCCCGGAGGTATGCACGCTCGTGGCCCAGTCCGGACAGGGGTTTCGACACGCTTTTGCGACCACCTCGACCAACGACGGGTATGACCGAGACCGACGCCCTGTACGCCGTCTCACCGCTGGACGGCCGGTACGGCGGCCGGACCGCGCCGCTGTCGCCGTACGCGAGCGAGGCCGCGCTGATGCGCGCCCGCGTTCGCGTCGAAGTCGAGTACCTGATCTCGCTGGCCGACCTCGAGGCGACGCCGCTGGAACTCGACCTCGCGGATCGCGAACACCTGCGCGGCCTCTACGAGCACTTCGCCGAGGAGGACGCCCGGCTGATCAAGAAACTCGAGACCGAGGGCCACGAGGAGTTCGAGGCGACGAACCACGACGTGAAGGCCGTCGAGTACTTCGTCCGCCATCGGCTGCCCGACGACAGCGACGCCTCGGCCTGGATCCACTTCGGGCTGACCAGCGAGGACGTGAACAACCTCGCACACCGACTGCTCGTCCGCGACGCCGTCGACGAGGTGCTCCTTCCCGAACTGTACGACGTGCGCGATACGCTCGCGGAGATGGCTCGCGAGTACCGCGACCTCCCGATGCTGGCCCGCACCCACGGCCAGCCCGCGACGCCGACGACCTTCGGCAAAGAGATGGCCGTCTACGCCTCGCGGCTCGGTCGCGCGACGGGCCGAATTCGGCGAGCCACCGACGACCTCAGCGGGAAACTCGGTGGGGCTTCAGGCACCTACGCGGCCCACGTCGCCGCCTATCCCGACGTGGACTGGCAGGCCTTCGCAGAGGAGTTCGTCACGGATCTGGGACTCGAGTTCGAATCGCTCACGACACAGGTCAACCCCTGCGACGACCTCGCGGCGCTGTTCGACGCGTTCCGCGGGGCAAACGACGTGTTGCTCGACCTCGATCTCGACGTGTGGCTCTACGTCTCCGACCGCTACCTCGGTCAGGAGGCCGTCGAAGGTGAGACCGGCTCGTCGACGATGCCCCACAAGGTGAACCCGATCGACTTCGAGAACAGCGAGGGCAACCTCTCGAAGGCCAACTCCGATCTGACCTTCCTCGCCGACTACGTCACCACCTCTCGGCTCCAGCGAGACCTCTCCGACTCGACGGTCAAGCGCAATATCGGGAGCGCGTTCGCCCACTGCCTGATCGGCTACGGGAAGACCGCCGCCGGGCTCTCGAAGGTCGTTCCCAACGAGCAGGTCATGCGCGACGACCTCGAGAACACGCCCGAAATCATCGGCGAAGCCGTCCAGACGATCCTCCGGCGCGAGGGTCAGGCCGACGCCTACGAGCGCGTCAAGGCGGTCACTCGGGGGAAAGACGTCACCCTCGCAGACTTCCGCGCGATGTTCGACGAACTCGAGGTCGACGACGACGTTCGCGAGGAACTGCACGCACTGACTCCCACTGGATACACCGGCGTCGCGAGCGAGTTGGTCGCCGACCTCGAGCGCGGCGAGTAGCCGGTTTTCCGCGCGGGCTGTCGCCGTCTCGTCGAGGACGCCGGTTGCGGCCCTGCGTTCCGAGATCGTGACAGTATAGGGCACCGTCGGTGACGAGCCGATATGGAGTACCTGCTGTGGGTGATCGTCGCCCTCGTCACGTACGGGCTCGTCGCACCGCTGACGAGCGTCGTCACGTCGGACGTGCCGCCCGCGGTCGCGCTCTTCCTCTCGACGACGATCTTCCTCTGCCTGACGACCGTCGTCCTCGTCGCCACGGGCACCGGCCGGCCGGCCGACGCGACCACTCCCGCGGCGGGGATCGTCTACGTCGCCGGCCTCTTCCTCTCGACCGGAATCTTGGCGTACTATCAGGCGCTCGAGCAGGGTCCGGTCAGCGTCGTCGTCCCGATCTACGGCCTCTTCATCGTCGGGAGTTCGATCATCGGGATCGCCTTTCTCGGCGAGGAGCTGACCGCCACCCGCGCGGCCGGGATCGTCGTCGCGGTGCTCGCGATCTACCTCGCCGTCGGGGGTGAGGAGTGATGCGCCGCTACCTCGGGCTGTCGATCCTCGCCTGCCTGGCCTACAGCCTGGTCGCGCCGCTGCTCTCGATCGCGATGACCGACCTGCCGAGCACGCTAGCGGTGTTCCTCTCGAACTCGGTGATGTTCGTCACTGTCGGACTGGTGATCCGCTACCGCGGGCTGTCGGTTCGGCCCTATCTCCGACACCCCCGGACGCCGTACATCGCTGTGATGGGCGTCCTGCTGACAGTCGGCCTGCTGACCTACTATCGGGCGCTCGCGCTCGGGCCGGTCAGCGTCGTCGTCCCGATCTACGGCCTCTTCATCGTCGTCAGTTCGCTCGTCGGCATCGTCGCCTTCGACGAGGCGGTCACCGCCCGCAAGGTCGCCGCGATCGGGTTGAGCGTGCTGGCGATCGCGCTGATGTCCGTGTGAGCCGTCCCCTCGAGTTCACCGCCGGTTCGTCGTATCGATCCCGGCGGCGTCGTTGATCGGACACTTCTGGGTCGTCCCGGTCACCAGCAAGATCACGCCGATGACGAGCGCGACGAGCGCGGTCACGATGCCAACGGCCCAGTAGCCCGTCAGCGCGGCGATACCGGCCAATGCAGCGACCGTGCCGACGATGAGACGTCCTGTTCGGTCGATCCCGCCGACGTTCTTTTGCATGGTATCTACCCACACATAGTTGGTGTTCAATTGACAAAATCGTTCGGGGGAACGCTCGAGCGACACGCCTCGACGAGAACGTTACGCAATCAAGTCTGCGAGCGTCGTCTCGAGCGCGTTCGCCGCCTCGCGAACGTCAGCGACCCGGACATATTCCCGCGGGGCGTGCGCGACGGCCCCCTCGTCGTCGGCGAGGACGCCGGGCCCGAAGACGACCGTCGGCGCGTCCGCAGCGAAGTAGGAGGCCTCCGTCGCCGCGGTGAACGGGCGCACGTCGCCGCCGGCCGCGTCCGCAAGCGTCTGCACCACCCGCGCGTCGGGGTCGGTGTCCCACGCCTCGAGAAACGGCGTCGGCCGGTCGGTAAAGCGGAACTCCAGACTCACGTCGTCGGGGACGGCGGCCCGCAGATGGGCAGAAAACGCCTCGTGAAATCCGTCGGCGGTCTCCGGCGGAACGCTCCGTCGGTCGACGGTCAGCGCGCAGTCGGCCGGCACCTGGTTCGTGGCCTCGCCGCCCTCGACGACGGTCGGCGTCAGCGTCGCCGCGCCGAGTTCGGGGTGAGCGGGGGGTGCATCGTCGCGCTCGTCGAAGGTCCGAATCGCCGCGAGGACGGGCTCGAGGGCCGCGACAGCGTTGATTCCGGTCTCCGGTTCGGCTGCGTGGGCGTTCGCTCCCGACAGGTGGATCGTTCCCTGAAAGCGCCCTTTCGCAGCGGTACAGACGTCGAGGCCGGTCGGCTCGCCGACGATCACCGCGTCGGCGTCCCGCGTCGGGGATTCCTCACCGGATACCAGCGCGTACGCGCCCGTCGAGAGCACCTCCTCGTCGGGGGTGATCGCGAGCGTGACGCGGCCGTCAGTCGGCTCTACGGCGAAGAAAGCCGAGAGGATGGCCGCGAGCGGACCCTTCGCGTCACAGGAGCCCCGGCCGCGAATCACGGCACCCTCGTCAGCCTCGGCGGCGTCCTCGTCGCGCTCGAACGGGACGTGGGGCGAGACCGTATCGATGTGCGTGTTCAGTACGACGTGGGTCTCGGTATCGGCAGCGGGCGGACCGCGGGCGGCCAGCACGTTCCCCCCACCGTCGACGCGGGCCTCGAGACCCTGGTCTGCGAGCGTCTCGCAGAGAAATTCCCGCATCGGGTCGACGTCCTCGTGGGAAGCGTGCTGGACGGCGTCCTCGAGGAACGCGATCGGATCGAACGCGCCGTCCGCGCTCGAGTCGAACCCCGTCACGACTGGACGGGAGATTCGACGGCCACCTCGCCGTCGAACTCGTGTTCGACCGGGCCGGCGAGGGTCGCGTTTCCGCGCTCGTTGAAGCTTACCTGCAGGTCGCCGCCGGGCGGTGAGACGGTCACCGGGTCGGCGTCGGTGAGGCCGAGTCGGCGCGCGACGACGGCGATCGCGACCGCACCGGTGCCACAGGATTCGGTCTCGCCCTCGACGCCGCGCTCGTACGTGCGCTGGCGGAAGCCGCCCGAACCGTCGGGGCTCGCGACGGTGACGTTCGTCCCCTTCGGGAAGACGTCCGCGTAGCGAACGGCCGGCGCGACCGCCTCGAGGTCGACGTCGTCTACGTCGTCGACGAACGCGACGGCGTGGGGGACGCCGGTGTTTACCATCGTTACCTCGAGGCCCTCGATCTCCTCCTCGAACACCTGCTCGTCGGCGTCGACGGGGATCTCGTCGGGATCGAACGTGGGGGTCCCCATTTCGATGATGATGTCCTCGCCCGCTCGATCGGCGCGCAGTGTGCCCGCCTGCGTGTCGATCATCACGCTATCGGTCCCCGTTCGCTCCATCGCCCACTCGGCGGCGCAGCGAGCGCCGTTGCCGCACATAGGCGCCGTCGCGCCGTCGGGCTGGACCAGCGTCATGACGACGCGAGGCGGGTTGAATTTCTCCTCGAGAGCGAGGTAGAGAACGCCGTCGGCACCGACGCCGTCGTCGCGATCGCACTCGCGTTCGGCGAGTGCGCCGCGGTCGGGGACGTATTCGTCCGCGTGGATAATTAGAAAGTCGTTGCCGGTGCCGTGGTACTTCTGGAATGGAACGGTCATCGTGCGATCAGTGGTGTGTGCTCGTCGTCGCGGTCGCCGACGGGTTCCTCGGCGACCTCGCAGTCGTGTACACCTTCTCTGTTCGGTTGCGTCTTCAATCCGTCGCTCGCCGATTGTGTCAGCGAGCCACGACCCACACTCCGTTCCGGGCTCGCGTTCGCGGGTCGTCCCTTCCCGCTCATCTCCTCGAGGCGCTCACTTCGTCTTCGCGCGGCAGCGCCGCGCGAACGGCATGCGAGACGTTAGTCTCGCACCGTTCGCGCCTCGCGTTCCACCCGCGTCACGTCCTCGACGGTCTCGCGGCGTCGCGAGAGCCGGACTGCCTCGCCGTCGCGGACGACCGACGCGGGCCGGGGCCGAGAGTTGTACTGATTCGCCATCTCGTAGCCGTAAGCACCCGCGTTGCCGATCGCGAGGACGTCGCCGCGCTCGCTCGCCGGGAGGTCGCGATTCGAACAGAATACGTCGCCGCTCTCGCAAATCGGCCCAGCTACGGTCTGTGGAATCGTCTCGCGAGCCTCAGCAGCACTCGAGCCGGCCGTTTCGGCGGCTTCCGCTGCGTCGGCCGTCAGGTTCCGGATCGGATGGTAGGCGTCGTACATCGCCGGTCGAATCAGCGTCGTCATCCCCGCGTCGACGCCGGCGACGACCGTATCGCGGGCCTCCTTGACCGTGTTCACTTCGGTGAGGAGCACGCCCGCGTCCGCGACGAAGTAGCGGCCGGGTTCGATCGTCAGGCGCGCGTCTATCTCGCCGAGGGCTTCTCGGGTCGCGTCGGCGACCGACGCGAGGTCCAGCGGCTCCTCGTCCTCGCGGTACGGGACGCCGAAGCCGCCGCCGACGTCGACGAACTCGAGGCCGTCGCCGTCGATCGCCTCACTGACCTCTCGTGCTAATCCGCCCATTCGCGCGACGAACTCCCGGTGGTCGTCGAGCTGGTCGCTCGAGACGCCCGAGCCGACGTGGGCGTGGATCCCGACCACGTCGAAACCGCGGTCGGCGGCGTCTCGGAGGACCTCGACGGCGCGTTCGGCCGGGACGCCGAACTTCGCGGCCGCGCCGGTCTGGACTTTCTCGTGGTGACCCGCGCCGATTCCGGGGTTGACACGCAGACAGAGCCGGCCGTCGTAGCCGCGGTCGGCCAGCCGATCGATCGTGTCCTCCGAGCCGGCGGTGACCGTCAGCTCCGGGTGTTCGTTCCAGGCGTCGACGATCCAGTCGAGGTCCTGCGCCGGCGGGTTGACCGCCGTGTAGTGAACCTCCGACCCTGACGCGCCGGCTTCCAGCGCCCGCTGGACTTCGCCCGCGGAGGCACACTCGAGGCCCGCGCCTTCCTCGAGCAGCACCGTGAGTACGTCGCCCAGCGCGTTCGCCTTCACCGCGTAGAGGATCTCTGCGTCGGGGAAAACGGCCTCGAGCCGTCGGTAGTTCTCCCGGACGCGCTCGAGGTCGAGGACGTACAGCGGCGAGCCGTACGCATCGATGAAGGACTCGAGTCGAGTCGCATCCCAGTCGGTGAGCCGGCGAACGGCCGGCGAGTCCGAACGCTCAGTCATTGGTCGGTTCAAGCGTCCGTGAGGATTCAAGCGTTTGGATTCCGCGTTTCGGGCGGGAGCGAGCCGACCGTCACGTCGTTGTCACGGACTACCGACTCGGCCACGATCCCGTCGTCGGCGACCCGCGCTCCGTTCGACGGCCGCTGGTGACGCCGCCGGTTCGGCGCATACCGCGATCACTCGGCCCCCTCTTCGCGGTCGCCTTCGGGGCCCTCGGACGACCCCTCGATCGAGTTTCGCCACAGGGTCATGTCGGCCGCGTGCGTCTCGAGGGCACCGATGTCGTCTTCCAGAGATTCGATCGACGATCGGAACTCTCGGTCGAGGTCGTCGAGGTCCGACCGAACGTCCGACAGTTCCGTTTGCGTCTCTTCTCGGAGCAGCGTGATCGCTTCTTCCATCGTATCGTTGACGTTCTCGAGTCCGGATTCGAGGACGGCCGTTCGCGCGTCGATTCGCTCCTCGAGGTCGTCGATCCGGTCCGCCAGCGTTTCGATTTCGCGAAGCCGAGACGCCAGGGCGTTGGTCCGCGTGTCCAGTTTGGTCTCGACGTGGCGGATCCGCTTGGCGACGTCGTCTCCGTCCCGTTCCATCGAATCCCCGGACGGTTCTCCGCTCCCGGCCGCGTCGTCGGAAGCGTCGCGGGCCGCAGCGCGTTCCGATCGGCCGCTTTGTATCGACTCCTCGACGCTCGCGAGTCGATCGGCGAGTTCGGTGACCGCGGCTTCGAGGTCGTCGATCCGGGACTCGAGGGCCGCATCAGTCGACTCGCACGCGTCGACCGCCGATCGAAGCGTCGCCAGTTCGTCGACGGTCGCGTCGAGTTCGGATCGAACGTCCTCGAGGACGGCCCCGTCGCCGTCGTCCGCGTCGGCTTCGATCTCGGACGATAACTGCGCTACCGTCGATTCGAGGGCCGCGATCCGCTCGGTTTCCTCGCTCCGCGGGCCCGACTCCCGCTCGAGCGCGCGTTTGATCGCTTCCGTCCGCGCACCGCCCTGATCCGATCTGAGAGCCTCGAGCAACTCGTCGAGGACGGGGTCGCTCGATCGCTCGGTCGCTCGCGACGGCTGGTCATTGTCGTGTGTTCTCATACCACTGTTATCGACGAAGCGTCTCCGCGGCCGTACGGGGCGCCGGCCCGGAACGCGGCCGTATCGACGCGAGCGACGTCGCTCGCTCGAGCGGCCCCCTCGACGGCATCTGTGGCGGGTTCGTCCCAGTTCCCCACTGCGTCGTTCGTTCTTCCGGGTCCAGTTTTCACAATTAATTGCATACGAGATCAATCAATTAAACGTCTAGGGTCCGTTCATTACTGTTCAATTCGCAATGAGTCGTAGGAATCGCCCGCAGGAATAAAGTCACTCTGTTGACGTATTACGGATGCTGGACGGCTCTCTCGGGACGATCAGTGGCGGACGCTGAGCCGTGACCGAGCGGTGGACGACGTGACGAACGAATCGATCGGCTGGCGCCATCGGCGATACGGGCCGTCACCGGTATTTCGTGCCCGGCGAGAAGTCGATCGACGTTCGAGCGGACTCGACTACTCGAGCGTCGCCGCCCGAACCGGCTACTCCCGGAGCGCGTCTTCGCGCTCGGTCGCCTCGAGCGTCTCCGTCTTCGGTCAGTCAGTCTCTTCTATCGCGATCCGATCCGTCGCCACGTCGCCGATCGATTTATCAGACGAAACGATGGGATCCTCGGCCGCGTAGGCGACGTGGTATGCATCGAACGCGGTGAGACCCTCTTGTTCCATGTAGTCCGCCGCTTGAAACAGGACGTCTTCGTCTTCGGGAACCGATGCGATCTCGAGCGCGTACGTGAGCGCTTCCATCCGATCGAACTCGAACCGGTCCGAGATCACGAGCAGTTCGAGCAGCGTCGCCCGCGAGGTGTAGATCTCTCCCTCGTTCTCGAGCGCGATCTCGGTCGCCCGGTCCTGAAGCCAATCGTCGTCTTTCACCAATGCGATGAAGAAGTCCGTGTCGGCGTAGATCATCGGTTCCTACTCGCTCGCGTCGTCGATCGCGTTTTCTCGAGCGGCCTCGCACGCCTCACGCTTGATCTCCCTGATCGATTTTCCGTCGAACGCACCGCCGACGGCATCGCGGAGGCCCTCGATCGGATCGTCTTTCAGGGGGATCAGTTCGACCCGATCGTCGAGTTCGACGACGCGATACCGATCACCGTGTTTCTCGCGGATCTCGTGCGGAATGACGATTCGACCCCGATCGTCGGCCTCGGCTCGTTTGCTCATTACGGTCTCTTACAGGGGAAACGATCAAAAGTCTTCCCACGAAATTCGTCTCGGTCCCACGTCGGTCACGAAGAAATCGATCGACCGCGATTCGTCCGCCGAACGCGCGCTTACTCGCGCAGCGCGTCTTCGCGCTCGGTCGCCTCGAGCGTCTCTGTCTCGAGGTCGGTCGCGACCACGGCGGGCTTGTACGCGCCGCCGTCGAAGAGGTCGTGGTCGCCGATCGAGGACTCGACGAAGCGGGTGAATGCGCGCCGGTTCGAGGGCAGTTCGCCGTAGAGCACTTCTTCCTCGACGAGGTCGTAGACCGGGATGCGCGGCGTCAGGAGGGTGTTCTCGCCGACGACGCTGTTCTCGCCGACGACGAAGCCGCTGGTGACCCGGCAGCCGGCACCGAGCGAAACGTTGTCCTCGACGATGACCGGCGCGTTCTCGACCGGCTCGAGCACGCCGCCGATGAGGAGGTTCGCGCCGAGTTTGACGTTGTCGCCGATCTGGGCGCAGGAGCCGACCGTGTCACAGGAGTCGACGAGCGTGCCGTCGCCGACGCGAGCGCCGATGTTGACGAACGCGGGGCTCATCATGATGCAGTCCGAGCCGATATTCGCACCGCGACGGACGACCGTCCCGTCGGGCGTGTTGCGGCTCCCGCGGTCGCCGTATTCGCTCGAGTCCGCCAGCGGGAGCACGTCGTTGTACGTGACGCCGCCGTGCTCGCGAGGCTCGATCGAGCGGAGGCCGAAGTTGAGCAGGATACCCTGCTTGACCCACTCGTTGGCTTCCCACTCACCGCCCGATTTCTCGGCGGCGCGGATCTCGCCGTCCTCGAGGGCGTCGAGGAAGGCCTCGAGCGTCGCGTACTCGTCCTCGCCGGCGGTCTCGGCGCTGAGTTCGCCGTTCTCTTTGCGGTCCCACAGCTCGTCGATTTCGTTTTCGAGTGCGCTCATTCTGCGATCACGTCCGCAAAGTCGTAGCTCCCCGCCTTCTGTCCAGCGATCCAGACCGCGGCGTCGACCGCGCCGGCGGCGAAGACACCGCGGTCTTCCGCGCGGTGAGTGAGCCGGACCTCCTCGTGGTTGCCCGCCAGCAAGATTTCGTGCTCACCGGTGATGTCGCCCGCCCGCAGCGCGTGAACGCCGATCTCGGCCTCCTCGCGCGGGGCCTCGCCCTCGCGGCCGTGCGTGCGCTCGCTGAATTCGCCGTTGGCCTCGATCTCCTCGAGCAGGCGATTCGCGGTCCCGCTCGGCGCGTCGCGCTTGGCGTTGTGGTGGGTCTCGACGAGTTCCACGTCGTACCCGGGCAGATTCTGGACCGCTTCGCCGACGACGTTGAGCAGCGCCTGCACCCCGCGGGCGAAGTTCGGCGCGTGGAGGACGGCTACGTCCTCCGCGGCGGTCTCGAGCGCCTCGCGGCCCGTGTCGTCGAAGCCAGTCGTTCCGGTGACGAAGGCGACGCCGGCGTCGGCGCAGGCCTCGACGTAGTCGACGGCGGACTCGGGGCCGGTAAAGTCGACGACGACCGTGGGCTCGCGGCCGGCGACCAGCGCGTCGAACTCGCTCGCTGGCTCGACGTCGATGCCGTCGACCGTCTCGTCGTCCGGGTCGCGGTTGACTGCGAAGACCACCTCGCAGTCCTCGCGGTCGGTCGCGGCGGCGATCACTTCTCGACCCATCCGGCCCGTCGCGCCGGTGACGCCGAGCCTGACCGTCATCGATCACCCTCCGTCGCGTCGGCGACCTCGGTCGTATCGCGCTCGAGGTCGTCGAGGACCGCCTCGAGCCCCTCGCGGTACTCGTCGGCGAGACGGCTCAGCGGCGGGCGCATGCGGGCGGGGCCGTAGCCGCGGATCTGCATGGCCTCCTTGACCGGGATCGGGTTGGTCTCGACGAACAGTTCGCGGAACAGTGGGCCGAGCTCGTGGTGCAGTTCGCGAGCGCGCTCGTAGTCGCCGTCGAGCGCCGCGCCGACCATCGCGCAGGTCCGCTCGGGTTCGATGTTCGCCGCGACGCTGATCGTCCCGGTCCCGCCGACCGAGATGGTCGGCAGGGTGAGCGCGTCGTCGCCCGAGAGGACCGCGAACTCCTCGTCGACGGTGCGCTCGGCGATCTCGCCGATCTGGCCCAGGTCGCCGCTGGCGGCCTTGAAGCCCGCGATGTTCTCGTGGCTCGCGAGTTCGACGGCGGTGTCGGGCTCGATGTTTCGGCCCGTCCGCGAGGGGACGTTGTAGACGATCTGCGGGAGGTCGACGGCGTCCGCGATCGTTCGATAATGTTCGATCAGGCCGCGCTGCTCGGGCTTGTTGTAGTACGGCGAAATCAGGAGGAGGCCATCGGCGCCGGCCTCGGCAGCACGCTCGGAGAGCTCGAGCGCCTCGCGGGTGTTGTTCGAGCCCGTGCCCGCGATGATGGGTACGTCGTCGACGGCCTCGATGACCGCCTCGACGACGCGGACGTGTTCGTCGTGGGTCAGGGTCGCGGACTCGCCGGTCGAGCCGACGGGAACGAGCCCGTCGACGCCCGCGGCCTCGAGGCGCTGGGCGTCGGTCTGGAGCGTTTCGAAGTCGATTCGTTCGTCCTCGTCGAAGGGCGTACACATCGCCGGGAAGACGCCCGAAAGGTCGATTGCTGTCATAGGTGTGTCGTTGGGTCGTGTGTCGGCCCCCAATCGGTAGGGTGTATCGGTTCCGATCGGTGGGCGGCTGCTAGTCGGTCGAACGCAACTGTGCGCGGTCGAACCGCGCCCGGGACGGGGGTGCCACGCCCGCCGCGAGCGCTCTCACGCGCGTTTACGTTTCGGAAAACGAGGGCGGGCGTCGCTCACGACGGGGCCAACGGTCGGGTGAGCGACGCGGCGCATAGACGACAGATACTGCTCGTCCGACTTATTGATTGTGACTTTGATCGAATCGGTTGCAGTGCCATTCGAGAGCTGAGATACAGTTCCGCGTAATTTATCCCCAGTCGTTACTTACAACCCGGTGTGACAGATTTCGGATTGAAACTGCGAATGGCGGTCGTCGGATCGATCCTGTTCGCGTTCTACATGCTCGTCGGAGCCTTCGGCCTGGCGATGTTCGGCTTCGGCGCGTGGCCTCTCGTTCTTCTGGGACTGCTCGTGTTACCGGTCATCCAGTACAAGATCGGAACGTGGTCGGCAACGAGACGGGCTGAAGAAATGCCCGAAGACGGCCAGTATCAGGAAATCCATCAGATGACGGACTCGCTCTGTCGGGATATGAAGATCGACAAACCGAAACTGATGGTCATGGACATGGGCGTTCCCAACGCCTTCGCGACCGGTCGGAAGGGCAAGGGCGTCGTCGTCGTCTCGACGGAACTCATCCGGCTCCTCCAGCGCGACGAACTCGAGGGCGTGATCGCCCACGAACTCGCCCACATCAAGAACCGCGACGTCCTCGCGATGGTCTTCGGGAGTTCCATCGCCATGATGGTCGGCTGGGTCGCCTACATGGTCTACATGTTCGGCGGCGAACGCAACATCGGTAGCATCATCGTCGGCATGGTCATCTCGAACATCGCACAGATGCTCGTGATGGTCTTCGTCCTCGCCATCTCGCGGTACCGCGAGTACGTCGCCGACGAGGACGCCCGGCAGTACATCGGCAGCGGCGACCCGCTCGCCCGCGCACTCGAGAAAATCTCGCAGGGCGCACAGGGCCGCGAGTCCGAACTCGACGATAGCATGAGTGCGTTATGTATCTTCAACTCTGAGAAGGGACTCCTGGCGACGCTGTTCGCGACGCACCCACCGACGGAGAAGCGCATTCAGAAGCTCCGGTCCTGAACACTGCCGGCAGCGGCACCACGACCGAACCGAACGCCGCGATTTTTTATAGCCGCCTACGACATGCTAGTATATGACGGAAATTCATCCCGGTCAGCGCGTCGCCGTCCTCGTCGACGCTCAGAACCTCTACCACACCGCACAGAGCATCCACAGCCGCAACATCGACTACTCCGCGCTGCTCGAGAAAGCCGTGCAGGACCGCCAACTCACGCGCGCCATCGCCTACGTCATCCGCGCGGACTCGCCCGAAGAGGAGAGCTTCTTCGAGGCACTGATCGATATCGGCTTCGAGCCCAAGATCAAGGACATCAAGACGTTCGCCGACGGCACCAAGAAGGCCGACTGGGACGTCGGGATGAGCCTGGACGCGGTGACGCTGGCGAACCACGTCGACACGATCGTCCTCTGTACGGGCGACGGTGACTTCTCGCGGCTCTGTTCGCACCTGCGCCACGAGGGAGTTCGCGTCGAAGTGATGGCCTTCGAATCCTCGACGGCCGAAGAACTGATCGCCGAAGCCGACTCCTTCCTCGATCTCGGCGATCGACACGAGACGTTCCTGCTCTGAGCGGGCCGCGCTCGCGGCTGTGCTCGAGCGAGCGCGGAACCGAATATTCCGGAGCGGGCCGCGCTCGTCGGGCTAATTCGGCTGTCTGTTCTGCCAGAGTCCGATCAACAGCGCGTAGCCCGTGATGAGCAGCGTCGCCCCAGTCAGGAGGTAGACGAACGGTCCCGTGACGATCGTGGCCGGGCCGGCGAGCGTCAGGGTGCCGAGCACGAGCAGGGCGACCCCGAGACCGATCTGTGTGACGTCCATCGCTGCCGGTAGTTCTAAATCAATTACCTTAATATTCACCATCTCGTTCTGATATCGATTCTGATAATCGCGCACATGTATCAAACCGAAACCTCCGCCGCCGTTCGCGTGAGCAACCCGTCGCAGCTACCACGCGAACAGGTCGAAGGGCTTTCGACCCACCGCACCGAACGCCGGCCAATGAGCGACTCGACGGACGGTAGCGCGGGACTGCCCGAACTTCGGACCATCGCGGACTACCAGTTCGGCGCGGGGGCTGGCGCGGCTCTGTTCCCGCCGGCGGAATCGCTGACGATCAAGCGCACTACTTCCGGCCGCCCCCAGCAGATCCACGCCGACGCGGGGCGGATCGTCTCGTTCGGCACCGACGGGCGATTCACCCTCGGCCTCGAGGGCGGTCGCCGGCTCGACGCCGCGCTCGAGTACCCCGCCTATCGCGTCGTCGTCGACGACGAGAGCGAGCCGTTCGTCCGCGACGAGAAGAACGTCTTCGCGAAGTTCGTCCTCGAAGCCGGCGACGAGATCCGGCCGGGCGACGAAGTGCTGGTGGTCCACGAGCGCGACGAGTTGCTCGCGGTCGGGACGGCGCAGTTAGCCGCCGACGCGATCCGGGACTTCGAGACGGGAATGGCGGTGAACGTGCGCGAAGGCGCACCCGCGGAGACGTGAGCCGGTCGACGGCGGGGAGACGCTACAGCTGACACTCCCGTCCGATTTCCTGCTCGTACCGCGTTCTGACCCCCTCGAACAGCGACTCTCCGATCGTCGTCCGGAGCCGCGGCGCGGCAGTCGCGAAGAACTCGTCGAGGTTCTCGTATCGCGAAAACGCCTCGTTCGGTGTCGTTTCGTCGTACCGCTCCTCGCGTTCGTACTTGAGCGCCTGCAGGCAGTTGTCGATCAGATCCATATCCTTGACGAACCGCGCGGTCGGCGTCTCCCGGGCCTCGTACTCCTCCCAGCGCGCGACGAGATCGAGATCACGGTCCTCGCCTTCGAACGGCCCGAGCAGGTCGGTAATCGCCGCTCGCTCGAGGGCCGCCTTCTCCTCGGCTGACGGACGATCGTCGCCGTCCTCAGTGCTCGTTTCGTCGGCTCGCGTCGGGATATCGCCGGTCCGCGCTTCGGCGAGGTCGTGGAGGAGCGCCATCGAAACCGCCCGGTCGCGGTCCACGTCGCCCCCCGCTCGGTCGGCGTACAGCAGACACAGCGTCGCCGTCCCCCAGGTATGTGCCGCCACCGACTCCGGCGCGTCGATCCCGCGGAGGACCCATCCCGTTCTGGACTCGTCTTTCAACTCGAACGCCTCGAGCAGCGCGGCGAACTCGTCGGTCATGGGTAATTCGACGCGTCGACACCGATTGAAAACGTCGGTCTCGGTCGCCTCGCCGCCGGCTTCGTTACCCTTCCCGCCCGCTCGGTTCGGGGTGCGTTGCGCTTCCGCCGAGTCGACGAACGACAAAGTAAAAGGTCGCCCACGGCGACGTGGCGAGTATGTTCGGAGGAGGCGGCGGCGGACTCAACCCGCGCAAGATGGAACAGATGATGGAGCAGATGGGCATCGACGTCGAGGACATCGACGCCGAGGAGGTCATCATCCGCACCGAGGAGTACGACCTCGTCTTCAACGACGCCGAGGTCACCAAGATGGACGCCCGTGGCCAGGAGACCTACCAGGTCATCGGCTCGCCCGAGGAAGTCGAGGCCGGGTCGGCCGGCGGCAGCGCCGGCAGCGACGACGCCGGCAGCGAGGCAGAGCCGTCGATCCCCGACGACGACGTCGAACTCGTCGCCATGCGCGCCGACGTCAGCGAGGACGAGGCCCGCGCAGCGCTCGAGGACAACGACGGCGATCTCGCCGCGGCGGTCGAATCCCTCGAGTGAACGACGCCGATAGCGCGGGCGACGGGAACGATTCGGACGGCGACCGCGTCCCGGTGCTGCTCGTCCGCGGCGACCGCGAGTACCTCGTCGAACCCGGCGGCGAACAGGGGACCGACCTCGGCGTGCTCGAGGTTCCCGAGGACGTCCAGTCGGGCGACACTATAGAGACGCATCTGGGCGACGAGTTTCAGGTGCGTCGACTCCGGGGCCCGGACCTCTTCCATCACTTCGAGCGGACGGGCGCGCCGATGGTCCCCCGCGACATCGGCCTCGTCATCGGCGAGACGGGGATCGCTCGCGGCGACCGCGTGCTCGACGCCGGCACCGGGACCGGGGTGCTCGCGGCGATGATGGCGCGTGCCGGCGCGACGGTCGTGACCTACGAGCAGGACGACGAGTTCGCCGACGTGGCACGCGGGAACATGGCGCTGGGCGGCGTGTCCGACGCCGTCGACGTTCGGACGGGCGACGTGACCGAGGCGGTCGACGACCTCGAGCCGTCGTCGTTCGACGTGCTGACCCTCGATACGGGCGACGCGCCCGCGATGGTCGAGCACGCGCCCGACCTGCTGGTCGACGGCGGCTTCGTCGCGGTCTACAGCCCGTTCGTCGAGTCGACCCGCGAGGTCGCACGGACGGCCCGCGAGGTCGGCCTGGCGAACGTCACCACGCGGGAGACGATTCAACGCGAGATGCAGTTCGACGAGCGGGGCTCGAGGCCCTCGACCGCACCCGTGGGTCACACGGGATATCTGACGATCGCGCGCAACGAGTAGGGCACTTCTCCTGTAGAGCGGCCGGCGAGCGTTTCTCGACTGGTGACCGAGACTCGGTTCGCGGCCCGAGACCGCACTATGACAGTGAATATTTATCACGGCCACCGGACACAGAAACGGTATGGCGAACGGGCAGAGCGAGGAGGCGTATCTCGAGCAACTCATCGACGAGGAGTCGCTGCGGGAGTATCTCGCGTCGGAACTCGGCGCTGTCGACGAGTTCGCGGTGACGTATCACCAGGCGGGACACTCGAACGAAACGCTGTTCGTCGATTGGGGGGAGCGAGAACTCGTCTGCCGGCGGCCGCCGGCGGGAGCGACCGCGGACTCCGCACACGACGTGCTCCGCGAGTACCGCGTGATGAACGCGCTCCAGGGGACCGACGTTCCGCTTCCGGAGACAGTACTCGAGTGCGACGATCACGACGTTATCGGATCCGACTTCTACGTGATGGAACGGCTCCGCGGCGACGTGATCCGCGAGGCGGAGCCGAAACGCTTCGGGAAGCCCGAGTTCCGCCGACGGATCGGAACCGAACTCGTAGACGTCGGCGCAGAGATACACGCGCTCGACCCCGAAGCGGTGGGGCTGGGATCCCTCGGGCATCCGGACGGATACACCGAGCGGCAAGTCGACCGGTGGACGGCGCAGATCGAGTGGGCGATGGAGGTGACGAGCGAACGACGGGAGGTACCGACGCTGTTCGAAGTGGCCGACTGGTTGGCCGACAACGTTCCCGAACCGCCCGCGAACACCCTCGTTCACGGTGATTTCAAGCTCGACAACGTGCTGTTCGAGCCCGGAACGCCGCCCGAGATCGGAGGCGTGTTCGATTGGGAGATGTGTACCCGGGGGAATCCCTTCGTGGACCTCGGGTGGATGCTGGCGTACTGGCCCGACGAGAAAGATCCCGAACGAACGAAGGCGCTCACGCCGTCGTTCCTCGCTCACGCCGACTATCCGACCCGCAGACAGTTGCTCGAGCGGTACGAGGATCGGACGGGATGGACGTTCGAGAACCAGCGGTTCTACCGGGCGTTCGGCGTATTCAAGATCGCCTCCGCCTCGGAGATGTTCTTCCGACGGTACCTGGAAGGCAACAGTAACGATCCGACCTACCCGAACATGGAGGAGCGCGTTCCCGAATACGCCGCCTGGGCCGAGCGGATCATAGACGGCGAAGAACCGCTCTGACGAGTGTCGACGAGCACCGTATCAGGGAGAGACAGAACTATACCCGTGGTTCCGGTGTGCACTGCTCGTCTTCACTCAATTATCGTCTTCACGCCACTTGTGCTCGCACTCGGTACAGATGAAGAAGCGCGTCTCGGACTCGTCGGCCGATCGGATCTGTTGCATGTACCAGTGGGCGCGGTCGTTGCCACACTCGGGACAGATCGCGTCGGTCTCGGGCAGCGAGGTCTCGCCGGAGGACTCGATTATCTCGCTGGCCTCCTGAGCGTCGGTGACGGTGTACTGGGACGCGTCACCTTTCGGTTTCGTGAACCCGCAGCTACCGCATTCCCACGTGCCATCGTCGGCTTTCATCATCGAACCGCATTCGTCGCAAAATTCCATCGTTGTCCGGGCTACGGAGGTCGAGCGACTTAAGGGACCCGTTTGGGTCCGTCGACCGTCTGCGGGACCGCCGGGGCTCTATCCTTCGCCCTCGGACTGGTAGGGCTCGCCGACGGCCTCGCGCGGGAGCACGTTGTGGAGTTCCGACTCGAGGTCCTCTCTCGACTCGAAACGGACGCTGTCGATCCGTTCGACGAGGTCGCCCAGATTTCGCTCGCCGTCCGCGAGCAGGAGGGTGACGTCCTCGAGTTCGGTCGCGGCCTGATCGGGGGCGATGGGGTAGTCGAGGTCCTCGAGAACTGCACTGACGCGGCTGAGTTTGACTTCCGACATAGATGAACGGACGCCGGCCGACGGCTTGTACCTCTCCCGCGCTGGCCGGGACTGTCATCGAATCCGATGTTTCGGTTCGAAACTATAATCGGACGCGGTCGCATACGGCAAAGGCGATGCGGGGCCTCCTCGACAGACTCGTCGCGCCGTTCGCCGTCGACCGGCGGGTGCTCGCGCTGGCGGGTGCCCGGATGGCCGACGGGATCGGCAACTCGTTTCTGATCATCGTCATCCCGCTGTACGTGACCAGCGGCGTGGTCGGCGGGACGGCGTTCGGGCTCGGCGAGTCGCTGATCATCGGGCTCATTCTCTCGCTCTTCGGCTTCCTCAACAGCAGCTTTCAGCCGCTGACCGGCCGGCTCTCGGATCGGATGGGGCGGCGCAAACCCTTCATTCTGGTCGGACTCGCTGGCCTCGCGCTAACCAACGCCGCCTACGTCGTCGCGGAGACGTACGTCTCGCTGCTCGTCATCCGCGGGCTGCAGGGAGTCAGCGTCGCCTTCATCATCCCGTCGTCGGTCGCGCTCGTCAACGAACTCGCCACGTCGGGGGACCGCGGCGGGAACATGGGCGTCTACAACACGTTCCGGCTGATCGGCTTCGGTGCCGGGCCGGCCGTCGCCGGCGCAGTCGTCAGCCGCGGCCCCTACGTGCTCCCCGGCGGAATGACAGTCGACGGCTTCGACGCCGCCTTCTACGTCGCCACGGTCGCGGCCACGACGAGCTACGTCATGGTGACGGTCCTCGTCTCCGACCCCGAATCGACGGTCGCCAACGCGGGCGCGGACCTCTCGATCCCGATCCTCGACCGGTCGGGCCCCAACCTGCTCGATCCGATCTTCACGCTCGGCCTCGCGTCGTTCTTCATGGCCACGGCTATCGCGCTGTTCGCGACCATCCAGCCCGAGGTCAACGCCCGCCTCGAGCAGGGCGCGACCTGGTTCGGCCTCCAGTTCGCCGGGTTCATCATCGCCCAGGTCGCCCTGCAGACGCCGATCGGGCGAGCCTGCGATCGGTACGGCCGGCGACCGTTCATCGTCACCGGCATGGTGTTTCTGATCCCGACGACGCTCGTACAGGGGTTCATCTTCTCGTCCCCGCTGATGTTTCTCGCCCGGCTGCTCCAGGGCGTCGCGGCCGCGATGGTGTTCGCCCCGTCGCTGGCGCTGGCGGGCGACCTCGCCGGCGAGGGGGAGTCCGGCTCGAAGCTGTCGGTGCTCACGATGGCCTTCGGCTACGGAATCGCTGCCGGCCCGCTCTCCTCGGGCCTGCTGGTCCGGTTCGGTTTCGAGGTCCCCTTCGTTTTCGGCAGCGCGCTCGCCGTCCTCGGGGCGATACTCGTGTACACCCAGGTCGAGGAAACGCTCGAGGCGACGGCTTCCGTACCGGTCGTCGGAAGCGACTGAGGCCGCGCGCCGCGACAGTATTTTGGGCCGCGACCGAATCGGGGACGGTATGCGAAACGTTTCCATAGCCGGTCGGAACGGCGGTACGGGGGTCGCGAGATCGTCATGACGACGGACGACGACGCGATTCGACCGTTCGAGGTGTCGGTCGATCGCGAAGAGATCGACGATCTCCAGACGCGCCTCGAGCGGACGCGCTGGCCGGATCAACTCCCCGATGCAGGGTGGGCGTACGGGACCGAACGAGAGTATCTCCGAGAGCTCTGTGCGTACTGGCGCGAGGAGTTCGACTGGGCGGCGTTCGAGGAGCGACTCAACGAGTTCGACCAGTACGTTACGACTATCGACGGCCAGCGGGTCCACTGCTATCACGTCCGCTCGCCGGAGCCGGACGCGACGCCGCTGGTACTGAGTCACGGCTGGCCGGGCTCGGTCGCGGAGTTCCTCGACGTGCTCGGTCCGCTCTCGGATCCGGCGGCCCACGGCGGCGATCCGGCGGACGCGTTTCACGTCGTCGCCCCGTCGCTTCCGGGGTTCGGCTTTTCGGGGCCCACGGACGAGCAGGGGTACGACGTGCCGCGGATCGCGGAGACCGTCGCCGAACTGATGGATCGGCTCGGCTACGACCGGTACGTCGCACAGGGCGGCGACTGGGGCGCGCTCGTCACCGCGTTACTGGGCGCGAACTATCCCGATCGGGTGGAGGCGATCCACACGAACATGCTGTTTCTGCACCCGTCGTCGCTCGAGACCGACGATCCGACCGACCTGCTCGACGAGCAGGGGATGGCAGACTACCGGGAGACCGCCGAGTTCCGCGACGGGGAGACCGCGTACCACGAGATTCAGGCGACCAAACCCCAGAGCCTGGCCTACGGGCTCACCGACTCGCCGGCCGGGCTCGCGGCCTGGATCGTCGAGAAGTTCCGGACCTGGAGCGACTGCAACGGCGATCTCGAGTCGCAGTTCGACCGGGATCGGCTGCTGGACAACGTAAGCGTCTACTGGCTCACCGAGACGATCAACTCCTCGATGCGGGTCTACTACGAGACCGACGTGGGAGCGGCGACGCCGGACGCAGTCGACGTTCCCACGGGACACGCTCGCTATCCGGCCGAGGTGTACAAGACGCCCCGCGCGTGGGCCGAGGAGGTCTACGACGTCGTCCACTGGGCCGACATGCCGGACGGCGGCCACTTCGCGGCGATGGAAGTCCCCGACCTGTTCGTCGACGATCTGCGGTCCTTCGTCGGCGATCTCGGTTAACGTCGGCTCGCGAGGAAAAACGCGCGACCGAACGGCGGGACGCAACGCAAAAGTACCGGATCCGCTTACGGTTCGACGATGACGCTCTCGGAGGAGGCCCAGGACCGGTTGGCGGACGTAGTGGAGCTACAGCCGACGAAGAATTCCGAGCTACAGGACCGCTGGGAGATGGAAAGCGGCAGCGAGGTCCACCAGTACCTCGAGAACGAACTCGGCGACTACTACTTCCGCGACGACAACAGCCTGATCCGGGCGACCGCCGAGGCGGCCGATCTGGTCGACGTCGAACCGGGCATCGAGAGCGACCCCGACGACGGCGTGCCCTCGAAGATCCGCGTCCCCGAACTGCAGACACAGATCGTCGCGGTGCTGGCCGGGCCCGACGAGGAGTCCGAGAGCGTCGTCTCGGTGCTCCACAAGCTCCGAGACGAGTACGACGTCGATCCCGAAGCCGAGGACGTCCGCTCGGGGCTCCAGAGCCTGCGCCGAAAGGGCGTGGTCGAGGTCGAGTACCGCACCGTTCCGACGTTCCGGCTAGCCGTCGAGCGCGACGAGCTCGAGGTCGGCGTCGCCGACTGATCCGTTCGCGCTCGAGTCCGACTACAGCCCCGGCCGCCGTCGCCGCCGGCGTTCCTCGAGAACCCGCTGGAGCCGTTTTCCCGGCCCGCCCTCGATCGGCCAGCCACGGGTGCGCCAGGTCGGCGGCTCGGGTTCGAAGTCGGCACAGGAGCCGGCACACTCGGCCGTGGTCTGACACCGACCCTTGGCGGCGCAGTGGGGCAGCGCCTGGGACGCGTCTCGAGCGCGCAACTCGAAGTGTCGGCAATCGGGGCGCATCGTGTCGACGAACGAGCGCCAGCCGCGTTCGTAGGCGCGTTCGGCGATCGCGAGCCGCTTCTCGGCCTTCGTCTCGGGGTCGACGTACTCGAACCGGGCTGCAGAGCCGTCGCGCTCGCCACCGTCCGGTCGCTCGAGGATTCTCGTCCCCGGATCGTCGACCGGGAGCGTCCGGGGGTGCCAGGCAACGTCGGCCGTCAGCGACTCGGGTTCGAGCGCGAGGATTCCGACCTCGACGGGCAGGTCCTCGAAGAGCACCGGCTCGACGCGCTCGTCCGTGGTCTCGGTGGCGACCCAGACCTCGTCGGCCAGCCCCATCGCGACGTCGTACTCGAGTTGCGACGAGAGCGCGCGGGCGGCGCTCGCGTCGAGGTCCGGTTTGTTCTCGATCGCCACGATCCGCTCGAGCCAGTCGGGATAGGGCCACTTCCGCCGGATCTCGATACGATTGCCCGACTTGCGGGTCTCGAGGATTCCGCGGTCGGCGGCTCGATGGATCGACTCGCGGACGTACCGCCAGGGGTAGCCGGGGTTGGGAAGCGCATCGCGGTAGTAGGCCCACTCGGCGGGGGCGTTGCGGACGACGTGCAGCAGGTCACTGTCGAGCCTGTCGAGGCCGAAGTTCGCCCGCCGGCGGAGGGCCTCGCGGTCGCACTCGAGGACGATGGTGTCCCAGCGGCGGCGCTTCGTCCCGAGTTGGCGGGCGACGACGAACGCGCGGCCGTCGCTGGCAGCGCCGTCGACCGGCCACTCGCGTTCGGCCCACCGACAGGTCCGCAGTTCGAACCCGAACTCCGCGGCGTATGGGTTCACAGCGGCCGTTGGGCCCGGGTGCGCAAAAGCACTTCTCGATCCGGTCGTCGGGCGACGTTGGAACCGTCGCCGAGCGAGCCTTCGGCTCACACCGCCGCTCGCATCGGATTCTCGAGGGGTGCCTACTCTTCGTCCTCCTCCTCGCGCTCGTCGAGGAACTCGTGGGCTTCCTCCAGAATCTCGCGTGGGCCGTCCTGCGTGACGGTGTTGACCGCCTGATCGTAGTCGCGCCACTGGAGGTCGCGGTGTTCGTTCGAGAGTTCAGCGCTGGCCTCGAACGACTTCGCGATGAAGAGGTGAACGGTCTTGTGGATCGTCTTGCCGTTCGCCTCGAAGACGTAGTCGTAATCCTCGCGGAACCCGTCGAGTAGTCTGAACTGTTCGATACCTGCCTCTTCCGTTACTTCGCGGATCGCCGTCTGCTGTAGCTCTTCATCTCCTTCGACACCGCCCTTGGGAAACTCCCAGTCGCCTGGGCGGCTCTTGAGTAGAAGATACTCGCGCCGGCCCCGCGTATCGCGGAAGAGGATCGCGCCTGCGCTCGTAGCTTCGACTGCCATTAAGTGGGATAACAGATGCGACGTTAAGAGAATATCGGACTGTTCGTCCAACGGACACTGCTTCCGAATCCGATTGCCACGCACTCGAGTGGCGACCGACTGCAGTCGCGTCCCGCCAGTGCGGGGCGTCGGCGCGTCTCAGCAGGTTTTTACGCACCCACCGTAGACGTATTCGACAGCAACAGCCATGACCTTCGTCACCCGTCTCACCCTCCAGAGCGGCGATCGCGCCGCGCTCGATGGCATCGTCGAGGACATCAAAGCAACCGCCGAACGAAAGGGGGCCGCACTGAAGGGACCGCACTCACATCCGCCGGAAACGCTCTCCGTCCCCCAGCGCTGTCGGCTCCACGCCGACGACGAGCGACACTTCTCCTCGTGGGAGTACACCGTCTTCACGCGCGAACTCGAGATTCACGGCCACGACAATCTGGCGCGCAACATCGCCTCGCAGAACTTCCCCGACTCGGTCCACATCGAGGCCGAAGTCGAACAGATCCACGGCGCGGGTCGCGGGAACTGACGCCGTTGCCCCCTCACGGCGCGCGAGCGCCAGTAGAGCTTTTTGCCGTTCGCGACTACGTCGGAGGTATGACCGCTGACGACCTCGTTTCGCTACGTCGTGACCTGCACCGGAAACCCGAGCCAGCATGGCGCGAGTTCTACACTACCGCCCGAATCGTCGACGAACTCGAGTCCCGACTCGGCGACGGCCTCGCCGCTCTCCACGTCGGCCCCGACGCCATCGCGGGCGACCATCGGATGGCGGTCCCCGACGACAGCGACCTCACCCACTGGTACGAGCAGGCGCGAGCTGCGGGCGTCGACGAAGGGATTCTCGAGCGCCTCGAGGGGGGCTACACCGGGGCGGTCGCGGTGCTCGAGCGCGGCGACGGACCGACGGTCGGCCTTCGGGTCGACATCGACGGGCTCCCCCGAAACGAGTCGGACGATCCGGGCCACGTTCCCGCGGCCGAAAGCTTCCGCTCGGAACACGAGGGCGCGATGCACGCCTGCGGCCACGACGCCCACGCGACGATCGGGATCGGCGTGCTCGAGCGGATCGCGGAGAGCGACTTTTCTGGGACGCTGAAGCTGTTCTTCCAGCCCGCCGAGGAAGTCGTCGGCGGCGGGAAGTCGATGGCCGAAAGCGAGCACCTCCAGGACATCGACGCGCTGCTCGCGGTCCACATCGGACTCGATCACCCGACTGGCGAGATCGTGGCGGGGATCGACGGCTTCCTCGCGGTGTCACACCTCGAGGCCGAGTTCACGGGCGAGTCGGCCCACGCGGGCGGCCACCCCGAGCAGGGGCGCAACGCCGTGCAGGCGATGGCGACGGCGGTACAGAACCTCTACGGGATCCCCCGGCACAACGACGGGAAGACGCGGGTCAACGCGGGCGTCGTCGAAGGCGGGAGCGCCGCCAACGTCATCCCCGACGAGGCGCGGATCGTCGCCGAGGTCCGCGGCGAGACGACCGCCCTGATGGATTCGATGAAGATGCGGGCGCGCCGGATCATCCGGAGCGCCGCCGAGATGCACGACTGCGAGGTCTCGATCGAGACCGGCGCTGAGGCCCCGAGCGCGACCAGCGACGAGGAACTCGTCTCGATCGTCGTCGACGTCGCGGGGGCGACCCCGGGCGTCGAGCGCGTCCTCGAGCGGGACGAACTCGGCGGGAGCGAGGACGCGACGTTCCTCATGCGAAAGGTGCAGGAAAACGGCGGGACCGCCTGCTACGTCGGCGTCGGCACCGACCACCCCGGCGGCCACCACACCGCGACGTTCGACGTCGACGAAGCGAGCATCGGTCACGGGATCGACGTGCTGGCGGGGGCGATCGAGCGGATCGGTCGCGACGGGGTCTGAGTCGGGGAGGGAGTTGCGGGATCGCCGGTCGCTCAGTTCTCCATAGTATCCATCACGACCTCGAGGTCGAACGGCACGTCGGCGGGGGCCGACGAGGGCTCGAGGTAGCCGACCGCGAAGGCGGTGTAAACGGTTCCGGCTTCGGGTGCCACGTCGAACGTCGCGACCACCTCGCCGTCGTTGTTCTCGGTCGCGGGGCGGACCTCGAGGGTGTACTCGCCGCCCGGCACCTCGGTCGTCGCCGCCTCGCCGAAGGCCGCGTCCTCGAACAGCACCGTCTCGCCGTCGCCGACCGTCACGTCGACGGCGGGGGCGTCCGGCGAGGCGTGGATCAATCGCACTCGCGCGTTCTCGCCGGAGTCGCTCAGATCGCCCTCGAAGAGCGCCGGCTGGAACGGCTGGTTCTCCTCGCTCAGTTCGCCCAGCGCCGCGACGGTCGAGGGGCCCTCGGGGACCTCGAGTTCGCCCTCGAAGGCGACGGTGTCGGGGTCGCCCGCGGCCGTAATCGTCACCTGGTGAGCGCCGGCCGGCAGCTCGAGGTAGTCGCTCACGTTCGGGAAGGGAACGTCCTCGAGGACGGCCGTGCCGTCGACGTAGACGTCGACGTTCGGCGCGTCCGGCGAGAGGTGGGCGACGCGGACGTGCGCCATCGCCTCGTCCATCTCCTCGCCACCGTCGTCCATCGACTCATCTCCCATCCCATCGCCCGATTCGCCGCCGCTCATCTCGTTGTCGTCTCCGCCGCCGCCCATACAGCCGGCGAGCGCGATGCCGCCCGCGGTTCCGATCAGTGTCAATGCGCGTCGGCGCGTGTGGCTTTCTGCCATATTACCCGTTATTTGACGGATGGGAAAATCGAAGTTCCCTAACAGAGTAGGGTAATTGCAGCGCGGACCGATAGGGACTTTTACAGTAGCGCTATCGACCGCTCGAGTAGCCACATCCCGCTTGAGCGTCCAGTGGCCGGGAGGACGGCTCGAGCAACGCGAGAGCCGTCCGACCCTACGGAAGAGCAAGCTCTTCCGAGCGGCCAGGGACCAGCGGTGCCTCGAGCAGTCGGCGCTTCGCGCCGACGACCTCGCGGACGCGGAGCGTCCGCTCAACGGGGGAGGGCAGGCGGTTCACCGGCACTCACCGCGAGCGACCGAATGCGCGGCGCGCAGCGCCGCGGAAAGACGAGCGGCCGACGACCGACCCGGAGAGCGCGGTGCGAAGCAGCGCGGAAGGGCGAACGGCCGAAGGCCGTGAGCCGAGCGCGGCTTGCCGCGCGGAGGGGAGGGAGGAGTGCTTTTGATCGACCTTTTACCGAGGGACGTCGCGCTGTGCGGCAGCTATGCTGCCGTCAGCGCGACAGACCGCAGCGTAAAAGGTCGGTGTTAGTATTTGGGCTCCGCCCCGGTCGTCTCGTAGACCTTCTCCATGAGGTCGTCACGGCGATCCTGCCAGCCGGCCAGACCCTCGGGACTGGTCGGGTAGTTCTCGTAGTGTGAGAGCAGTTCGTCCGCGCGGCGTTTGGTCTGGTAGAGGTTCCAGATCGTCCCCCAGTGGCCGCGGCTCTTGAGCAGGGCCTCGAGTTTGAGCTTCAGTCCGATGTCCGTGCTGCCCGAGTACAGCGCCTCGGCGAGCTTGTCACCGGGCATCGCGGCGAGCAGGCCCATGAGGTCGTCGACGTCGACGGCCGTCGAGAGGATGTTGTAGACGTCGAGCGCGGCGTAGCGCGCGCCGAAGTGGTCCATGACGCGCTCGTTGTACTTCCAGAAGGTGTCCTCGCTGTAGTCGTCGGTCTCGAGCGCCTCGATGGCCTGCTCGGCGGCGTACTTGCCGGCGTAGGCTGCGCCGGCGATGCCGCCGCCGGTGGTGGGGTTGACGTGTCCGGCGGCGTCGCCAACGGCCATGTAGCCCGGGTGGACGGCCGAGTCGTACGGCCGGCGGGTCGGCAGCGCCGCGCCGAGTTTGTCCTCGACCTCCGCGCCGGCGAACTCGGGGCGGTTCTCGAGGTCGCGCTTGAGGTCGTCGACCAGCTGCATCGGCTCCTCGGTCATCTGGAAGCCCAGCCCGGCGTTGATCTCTGTCTCGGTGCGCGGGAAGTACCAGAGGTAGCCCGCGGCCCGTTCGGTCGGTTTGAAGACGAGGGCGTCCGACCACTCGACGGGCTCGTCGACGTGGACGATCTCGCGGTAGGCCGAACAGAAGTGGGTGTAGTCGACGTTCGTGTCGAACGTCGAGTCGGAGAAGTCGACGTTGTCCTGCAGCACCGACAGCGAGCCGGCGGCGTCGATGACGATGTCGGACTCGTACTCGATCGGGTCGCCCTTTCGGACCGCCTCGACGCCCGTGACGCGGCCGTCGTCGGCCTGCACGACGTTTTTGACGACGGTGTCGTAGTGGAACTCGACGCCGGCGTCGCCCGCGCCCTCGATGATCCGCCGGCCGTACTCCCAGCGGTCGATGACGGCCAGTTCGCCCGGTACGGGGATCTCGAGGACGGTGTCCTCCTGCGGGATCTCGAAGCGACCGTGGTCGACGCCGGTGTTCGTGAAGGCCGGCTCGAGCTTCGATTTCGGGATCGCCTCGGGGAAGGCATCGGCACCCTTCAACGCGTCCCCGCAGGCGATGTGGCCCGCTTCGGTCTCGGATTTGCGCTCGATGACGACGACGTCGTACCCCGCCCGGGCGACGGTCGCCGCGGCGTAGCACCCTGCAGTACCGGCTCCGACGACGACCGCGTCCGGCGATTGGGTCCGGGTCGTCGCGGCGCCCGACTGCTCCTGCGTACTCATACCCACACTGTGCACACCGCGGTAAGAAAACGTTTTATGGTCGATCCGCGGTGGTTGCCGGGTCGCCAAGCGTCCGTATACCTCGGTTGACCGGCCGAACCCGACAGCTCCCGGCACATAAAACGTTTTAGGCAGGTCATCCGTACCGAGGTGTATGACAGAGTACACCATCGAGTTCGTCGGGACGGGTGAGACGATCACCTGCACCGACAAGGAGACGATTCTCAGCCGCTGCCTCGAGGAGGGCATCGCCCAGGAGTACTCCTGCCGGGTCGGGATGTGTCTGGCGTGTTCGGCGGAAATTCTCGAGGGAGAGGTTACCCAGCCGGCCGCCCGGGGGCTCACCGACGAGGAAGCCGAGAACTACGCGCTGACTTGCATGGCGCGCCCGCAGTCGGACCTGAAACTCGACCGCGGGAAGTACCCGCCGAGCATCGAGGGCGACCTCGCGGGTGGCGCGAACGACGGTGCGGTCGCCGACGACTGACCGCACACTGCCGTCGGTGGTCGCGACTTCTTCGAGCCGTTCGCCGCCGAGCAGAGCTACCCCTTCAGTCGGCGACTGCACAGTTGTTCGGTCCCAACTCGAGTTCGAACGCCGTCTCTTCATCGACGGCCTCGAGCCCGAGGTTGGCCGCGACGATCCGCTCGTCGTTGGCCGGCCGCGGCGGGAGGTCGCTCGTGGCGCGATCGACAAACTCGTCTTCGCTCAGCGACAGCGCCGCGAGCCGGTCGCGAAGGTCGCCGAGGCGGGCGGCGTACGTACCGTCGTCTCGCGGATCGGCGGCGTCGCTGTAGTGGCCCGGCGCGATCGTCGTCTCGTCAGGCCGCTCGAGGATCCGATGCTGGAGGCTCTCGTACAACCGCCGCGCGGCGGCCGGTGCCTCTTCACTGCCGCCTTCGAGGTCGGGCCGACCGACGCCCTCGAGGAACAGCGTGTCTCCGGTGAACAGCACGTCGCCGAGGCGGAACGAGAGCGATTCGGTCGTGTGTCCCGGCGTAGCCACCGCGGTCAACGTGGCCTCACCGACGTGAAGTTCGTCGCCGTCTCCGAGCGTTCGGGCGTCGAACGCGAGGCCGCGGTCCCGAGCGCCCTCGGGAACGACTGGCTCGGCATCGGTTCGCGAGGCGAGGTCGCGGACGCCGCTAACGTGATCCGCGTGAACGTGCGTATCGACCGCGTAGACGAGTTCGGCACCGCGGTCGGCCGCAGTTGCGACGTACCGGTCCGCGAGCGCCCGCAGCGGGTCGATCACCACGGCCTCGTCGCCGCTGACGATCAGGTAGGCGAGACAGCCGCTCGAGGGGCGATCGTACTGCAGCACCGTCGCGGGCGCGTCGACGTCGAGTTCGCGAGCGACGTACAGATCTGCCCAGGCGTCCATCCCACCGGCGAGGTTGCGCGCGTCGACGCCCGCCTCCCGGAGGAGGGAGACGGCGTGTGCGCTCGCTTCCCCGTGACCACAGACCGCGAGGATCGGTTCCTCGAGGTCGGCGACCAGGTCGTCCGCGCCACCAGTCGCCTCGGCCTGAATGAATTTCATATGGGGAATCTGGACGGCCTCGAGGCCCTCGCCCTCGAGGTGCCAGCGCTCGAATTCGTCGCGGTCGCGGACGTCGAGGACGGTTAGCTCGTCGCCGGACCGCAACCGGTCGGCCAGTTCCTCGGGGGCTATCGAATCCACGCCGTCGCCCGATCGGTCGGCGTCGTCGCTCCGGTCGATCATGCCGTGTGATACGCGCTCGAGGCGGGTAAAGTAGCGCCCCGCCGTACAATACCGCCGGCCGAATCGCAGCCAACGTTCAACACGTTCGGCGGTGTCGACCCGGTATGGACGCCGACGACTTCCAGCCCGCGATCGAAGAATCGATGGGCACCGAACTCGAGCGCCTTGGCTCCTCCAAACTCCTCGTGGCCCACACGAACGCGGATCTCACGACCGAGCGCGTGCTGCAGACGGCCGCGGACAGCGAACGCGCCGCCGCCGAGACCTTCGAGGCGTGGGTCGACGACGAGGACCACGACGGCGCACGGGACGCGTTCGCCGAATTCCGAGACCAGGAGCGCGACCATTACGAGCGGGTCACGGCGCTGCTCGAGGGCGACCACGAGAGCGACGGTGCGGACGGCGGGCCGATGCACGACCGTCTCCGATCGCTCGAGACGACGGCGGAGCGACTCGGTGGCCTCGTCGGACGGTCGCTGGTCGGCGATCGGACGCACCTTCAGGTGGTGAACTTCTTCGTCAACGAGGGCGACGAGCGACGCGCCGACGCGTTCCGGGAGCTGCGAAGCGAGACGGCGGCGCAGGGCGATCGGGCGCTCGCGGTGCTCGAGGACGTCTGCGACGAAGCCGAGGACTGGAATCGCGCTCGAGCGGCCGCCGAGGACGTGATCGAAGCCGCGTACGAGGTGTATGCGGCGTCGCTGAACGAGTTGGGGCTCGATCCGAAGCCGATCTGTTGAGCCGCGGCTCGCTCCGGGAGCCGTCGAGAAAACGGAAAGGGATGAATTCGAAGTGGACTCGAGCCGTCGGCGCGTGTCGATCAGTCGACGAAGTCGATGTCGTCGCCCTGTGCCGGGCCGGGCTGGACGGCTTCCTCACCGTCGGGTCGGCCGTAGATCTGGGGCGACTGGACGCCCGTGACGACGATCATCGTTCGCATGCTGCCCTCGAGGCTCTCGTCGATCGAGGTCCCCCAGATGATGCGAGCGTCGGGGTCGATCCGGTCGTAAATCTCCTCGACGACGCCTTCGGCCTCCTCGATGGCCATGTCGTTGCCACCGGTGACGTTGACGAGGGCCGAACTCGCACCGGAGATGTCGACGTCGAGCAGCGGCGATCGCAGCGCCGTTTTGACCGAGTCCTCGGCTTTCGCCTCGGAGTCGGCTTCGCCGAGACCGATCATGGCGACGCCGCCCCGCTCCATGACGGTGCGAACGTCGGCGAAGTCCAGATTGACGAGGCCGGGTTTCGTGATGAGTTCGGTGATGCCCTTGACCGAGCGCATCAGCACCTCGTCGCTGACCTTGAACGCCTGCCGGACGGGGAGTTTGCCGACCGAATCGAGCAGCCGGTCGTTGGGGACGACGATGACGGTGTCGGAGACGTCGCGCAGGCGCTCGAGGCCGGCCTCCGCGTTGGTTCGGCGGACCTCACCTTCCGCGGTGAAGGGCGTCGTGACGATCGAGATCGTCAGTGCGCCGGCCTCGCGGGCAGCCTTGGCGACGACGGGGGCCGAGCCGGTGCCGGTGCCGCCGCCGAGGCCGGCCGTGACGAAGACCATGTCCGAGCCGTCGATGGCGTCGTAGATGTCCTGCTGGCTCTCGAGGGCGGCTTCCTCGCCGACCTGGGGGAGCGAACCGGCGCCGCGGCCACCGGTCTTCTCCTCGCCCATGAGGATCTTGGTGTCGGCGTCGATCTCCACGAGGTGCTGGACGTCGGTGTTGGCGGCGACGAGTTTCGCGCCGTGGATCCCTTCCTCGTGCATGCGGTTGATCGTGTTACCGCCGGCACCACCGCAGCCGACGACCGTGATATCGGTCTGGAGATCCTGGAGAACGTCCTCGAGTTCGTCGTCGGTCATCGTCCCCGTCTGTCGCCCAGCGTCGCCGTCGGGCGACTGCCCCTCCCCCGGAGCGCCGTCTGGAGTCCCAGCGGGGTCCCCGTTCTCGGCCTCGTCGATTGCATCGTCGATGATAGAGTCCATTCTTGGCACTGTCTAAAAGATGGAGCATAATTACCTTTCCCCTACACGTCAGCCGTCTGTCTGACATGTTAATGAAAACTTATATATTCAGTAGTGGAGACGTGGAAATCGCAGGACGGCGCTGATTAAGTATATATTACTATCGGCCGCCGAGCCGGTTAGATCGGGAAACGATGCGTCCGTTGGGTTCGAACCCTCTCGGGACTGACCGTTTCCCCGTCGACGGTGACCGTCTCGCCCTCGGCGAGGGCTCCGAACTTCGGCCCCTCCGGGACGCCGGCCTCGCGCGCGAGTGTGGGATCGAACGCGGTCTCCTCCGCGACGACGGCGTCGTCCTCGAGCCGGACCGCGTCGAATTTCGACTCGAGGACCGCGGCGAGTCCCTCGACGATCGCCGTTCGAGGACTGGTCAGTTTGCTACCGTTTTCGTCCTCGGCCTCAGTGACGGTCACCGGTACCGCCGCCCGTGAGCCGACGCGGCTCCCGCCGTTCTCGGTCGCGAAGGCGACGGTGTGTGCTTCGACGACGGTCCGAACGTATTCGTGGTCGATCCCCTCCGCCGTCGTGACGAGATCGGTCGGGAGATCGACGACGGTGATCGACTCGGCGACTCGGTCGCCAAAGCGGATCCCGTCGTCGATCGCGCCTAACTCCGACTCGACTGCATCGACGAGGTCGAGCGGCCGGTCGCCGACTTCGCGCAGCCACGTTTCGCTCACGATCCGGCAACCCATCGTTTCGAGCGTCTCCGCGAGCACCGGCCAGTCACCGTCGAGCAGCGCGACCTCGGCGGCACTCGCTTCGAAGGCTCGCTCGAGCACGTCGCAATGAGCCGTCGGGTGGTCCATCGCCTCGAGCGCCCAGTCGGCCGCGACGTGGCCGACCGCCCACGGCGTCTCGCGGACGATTCGACCGAACCGCGGGGCGTAGTGGTTGCCGCCGAAGCCGACGACTTGCCTGTCACGGTGTGGATCGACCGCTCGCAGATCGAGGATGGCGCGAGCGACGGCCTCGGCACCGGCGGGATCGTCCCACTGGGCGTCGCCGCTGCCGAGTTCGGCGAACAGCGACGGACAGCCCACGTCGGTCGGACCGTGGTGGGTGCACTCCATCCCCACCTCGTACTCGGCGGGCGCGTACTCGTCGAAGGCCTCGAGCAGCCGAGCCAGCGCGTTCGGCGCGGCGTCGGCCAGGGCGTCGGGGTCGCCGCCGAACTCGGCCGGGCCGAAGTTGCCCGTGAAGTGGCCGGTCAGCAGCGGTCCGGTGTCGCCCGAGTGTCTCGAGGCGAACACGAGCAGCTCGGGGTCGCAGTCGAAGGCGTCGGCGGGCCGCTCGAGTTCGATGTGGAGGTCGTCGAACGAGCGGAGTTCGGCCCCGTCGATCCGGTAGTAGGTGCCGCCGCCGTCGGCCGACGGGCGCGTCTCGTCCTCGCATCGGTCCCAGTCGGCGTGCTCGCGGAGCTGCTCACAGATGTGCTCCGAGGCGCGGTCGGCGCGGCTTTCGACGATCGCGATCACGGAAGAGCGTTGCCGGGGGGAAGACGAATAGTCTACGCTTTCGGGAACGGGATATATTGAATGTCCGTACGAGATCGGTGTAAACCCGTTGCGACCGCTACCCGTAGCTTTTCATGTCTGGTGATAACATACAACACATACTGATCGCTCTAGAGAATCGATGAACGATACACCGTCAGAACACGGACACACGTCGGACGAGGGGGATGGGATCGGACTGTCGGACGCTGGATCGGTCGAGGTGAACTTCGATCTCACCGATCTGAGCAGCCTCAGCCAAGACGTTGCCGTCGCGCTGCTGGACGCCGACGGTGCCGTCGCCGCCTGGAACGAGGGAGCGCGGCAACTCACCGGCCACGATGAGGAGACGATCCGCGACTCGCACTACCGGACCGTTTTCCCGCCACCCGCCCGCGAGTCCGGCCGCCCGGAGCAGTTGCTCGAGCGGGCGCGAACGGAGGGAAAGGCCGAAGACGAGGGATGGCGCGTCCGGGAGGGCGGAAGCCGGTTCTGGGCCCACGACGTCGTCGCCTCGATCGATGGCGACGGCGAAATCGACGCCGAACGAGCAGTTCCGACGAACGAGTTGCGGGGGTACGTCTGGTTCGTCCGCGACCGCACCGAGCAACGCGAACGCGAGCAGGAACTTCGCGAGGAGAAAGTCTTCGCCGAGAAGGTCTTCGAGGCGCAACCGGACATCGTCTACGCGTTCGACGCCGACGGGAACTTCCTCGAGTGGAACGATCGCGTGCCGGCGGTGACGGGATACACCGAGTCGGAGCTGGCCGAGATGGAACCGCACGAGTTCGTCGCCCCGGAAGACCGCGAACGGATCGCCGAGAAGATCCGACGCGTCCTCGAGGAGAACGAACGCGTTACCGCCGAAGCGGATTTCCTCACGAAAGACGGGCGTCGGATCCCCTACGAATTCCACAGCGCCCGGATCACCGGCGACGACGGCACCGTCCTCGGATTTACGGGAACCGGCAGAGATCTCAGCGATCGAAAGGCCCGCGAGCGGGCGTTGCGCGAGGAGAAGGCGTTCGTCGAGAGCGTCCTCGAGGCGCAGCCGGACGTGCTCTACGCCTACGACACCGAGGGGAACCTGATCGAGTGGAACGAGCAGTTCGAGCGCGCGACCGGCTACGATGCGAACGAACTCGGAGAGGTGGATCCGCTCACGTTCATCGCACCCGAGGACCGCGAGCACATCGGCGACGCGATCGAGCGCATCATGGAGGAAGGAGAGCGCGTGACGGCCGAGGGACGAGTCCTCACCGAAGACGGACGTCGGATCCCCTACGAGTTCAACAGCGCCCGGATCACCGACGACGACGGCACCGTGCTCGGCTTTACCGGCATCGGCCGCAACATCAGCGAACGCAAGGCCCGCGAACGAGAGCTCAAGCGGCTCGAGCGGCTCAACGCGGTCATTCGGACGATCGACGAGACGATGGTCGCCGCGGAGACTCGCGAGGAGATCGAGACGGCGGTCGTCGAGGAGTTCGCCGCCGCCGACGCCTACCAGTTCGCGGTCATCGGCCGGGCGAAGCCCGCCAACACGGCCGAGGGCTACACCTGGGACCCCGAGGCCTGGGCGGGAATCGACGAACCGGCGGCTGGCGATCTCGCGTCGTTGGTCGATCCGCCAGCCGACGCGTCGGGAACGTCCCCGTTCGAAACCCGGACGGTCCAGCGGTACCAGGACCTCCACGAGAGCCCCGTCGACGACTGGCGGATCGACGCTCGCGAACGGGGCTACGACTCTGTCGCGGTCGTTCCCATCGCTGCGAGCGACCGACCGCTTGGCGCGCTCGTGATCGGTGCCGACGAGCCGTCGGCGTTCGCCGACCGCGAGCGAGAGGTGTTACAGGAGTTCGGCGGCACGATCGGTCACGCGATCAACGCGATGGCCGTCCGGCGGCTCCTCTATATGGACTCCGTCGTCGAACTCGAACTCGAGTCGGCCGACCGGAGGGACACCTGTATTCGGCTGTCGGCCGCGACCGGCTGTACGCTGTCGGTCGACCACGTGCTGCCGCTGACCGACGAGGTGTTCGTCTACTACCTCACCGCCTCCGAAGCACCCCCCGAGCGGATCCGGGAGGCGGCGAGGGACGACGAGGGAGTCACTGAGTTCCGGCAGATCGACGCAACCGACGAGGAGAGCTACTGGGAAATGGTCGTTCGCGGGGCGACGATCACCGAACTGCTCGCAGAGTACGGCGCGCGGCTGCAGTCGAAAACCGTCCGCGACGGTGCCGGGACGCTGACAGTGCAGGTGAGTCCCGAGGCGGACCTTCGTGACCTCATCAACGCGATCACGTCGGCGTACCCCGACACGAGGCTCGTCTCGAAGCGAACCGTCGACCGGCCGGTCGAAACGTGGGGCGACTTCCGGCAGCGCGTCGAATCGACCCTGACCGAGAAACAACGACTGGCGCTCGAGGCGGCCTACCACGGCGGCTACTTCGAGTGGCCGACGCGCAACAGCGACGCCGGCGATATCGCCGATCGGCTCGGCATCGCCCGACAGACCTTCCACCAGCACCTCCGGGTCGCGATGGCGAAGCTCCTCTCGGCGTACTTCCGGACGGACGAGTGACTCCGTCAGGCGAACGGGTTCGCCCGACAGTACGAGACTACTCGGCGATACCAGAGCATGCTGGTACACTTCTTTCCCCCGCCCAGTTGCTCTATCGAGTAATGAGTTCACCCCCGGCACCTGAAATGACGATCGCGGCGGACGTCCTCTCGGAGCCGCGACGACGATACCTGCTCGCCACGCTGCTCGAGCGAGCGGATGCGGCGCCGGACCGGACGCCGCGGACGGACCCACTGTCGATGTCGATCGAGACGCTCGCGACAGAGGTCGCGACCGCGGAGCACGACTGTCCCATCGTCACTGACGACCAGTGCCAGCGAACGCACGTCGCACTCGTTCACGCCCACGTCCCGCGGCTGGTCGACCTCGGCCTTCTGCGCCGGACGACCCGCGGAGACACGACGATGGTCGGCCTCGCAGACCACTCCGTCCTCGAGGCCGACTGGGTCCGGGCCATCCTCGAGGATCCGACGGGCGAGTCGTTCCCCGGGGACGAGGACACGCTGAACCGAACGCTCGAAGCGCTTCGCGCGCCGCGTCGACAGGCCGTCTGCGCCGTCCTCGCGACGCGACGCGGAGACGTTTCGGTCTCCGAGCTCGCCGCAGCGGTCGTCGCCCGAGCGAACGCCGACGGAACGGGGGGCACTGACGAGGCAGCCGCAGAAGAGACGCACGTCGCCGAATCGCTCGTCCACGAGCATCTGCCCGTGCTGGCAGACGCCGGACTCGTGGAATACGACCGCGAAGCGGGCCGCGTCGCGCTGGCCACCGACGCCCCCCAGTGGGAGGTCGACTGGCTGCTCGAGGGACCGCTCGCCGACGCCGCCGGACTCGAACGGCGTTCCCGGCAGGACGAGCCGATCACGGATCGAAGTGAGTCGGACGAGGCGACGGTCGAGGGAGTGGCCGCGACCGAGTCGATCAGGGATGGCAACAGAATGTCACTGATGCTGGCTCGCCCGCCCGCGGACCGCTCGAGCAGCGAGGACGCGTCATCGCGAGATCTCACGAATCCCGTCAGTTCGTCGTCGGCCGCGACCGACGGCCACGACTGATCGCACTCGGCGGACGCAGCCGTGGTGAGTAACAGCCGATCGAAAACGGGTGTCGCCGTTCGAATTTTCGGCTCGGTGCGCGTGTGAGGTTCACGTTTTCCGGGTCTGGTGCCGGCCCGGATCCGTATATCGGAGCCGGACCGATTATAGTCCCGCCGCGTCGAATGAGCGCAACGATGGCTATGGACGTATACGGGCTCCTCGGCAACCCGGTGGGGCACTCGCTGTCGCCGCCGATGCACGAGGCGGCCTACGACGAACTCGGCCTCGAGGCGCGGTACGTAACCTTCGAGCCCGACGAGGACGACATCGAAGACGCGATTCACGGCGCCGACGCGCTCGGGATCGCCGGGCTGAACGTGACGATCCCGTTCAAACAAGACGCGCTCGAGATCGTCGCCCCCGAGGATCTGGCGACTCGGATCGGCGCGGTGAACACGATCGACTTCTCGGGATCGGGGCCGCCGACGGGGTACAACACCGACGCCGTGGGGGCGTTGCGTGCGCTCCGTGACCACGACGTGACGGTCGAGGGAGCCCACGCGGTCGTCGTCGGTGCCGGCGGCGCGGGTCGGGCGGTCGCGTTCGGACTCGCCGACGCCGGCGCGACGGTCGCGATCGCCAACCGGACCGAGCCGACGGCCCGCGACCTGGCCGAGGAAGTCCCGCGCGCGACCGGCCACGGCCTCGCGGAGCTCGAGACGCTGGTGCCGGAGGCCGACGTGCTGGTCAACGCCACGAGCGTCGGCATGGAGGAGAACGTCTCGCCGGTGCCGACCGACGCGCTCCACGGCGACCTGGCCGTCCTCGACGCGGTCTACCGGCCGCTCGAGACGAAGTTACTGCGCGAGGCGGCCGCCACCGGGGCGACGACGGTCGACGGCGCGTGGATGTTGCTCTATCAGGGCGTGGAGGCGTTCGAGATCTGGACCGGGCGGGACGCACCGATCGCGGTGATGAACGAGGCGCTTCGCTCGCGGCTCTGACGGTCCGCGAGCGTACGGCGCTCGCGTCCGGTTCCGGCGACAGTATCAGGCGAATTTAAGTGTTGGAGACGACTACATCGAGATAATGGCAATCCTCCAAAAGCTGAAGTCCCTGTTGGGATTCGACGAGTCGGACTCGGAGCGCGGGGGCGCTCGAGAGGTCGGGGTAACGGTCGAACGGGAAGGGTCGACGGACGAGGGGAACGGAACCACCGCCGGCACTGACCGGAGCGAACCGGCAGAGGGGCGGGCCGCAGAGCCGCCGCAGTCGGCGGCGAGCGGCTCGAGCGCAGCGGGGTCGACGGAGTCGTTGACGGAGCCGACGGACGCCCCGGAGGAGGGTGCCGAACCGGCGGAAGCGGCCGGACCGGAGACGGACGACGCGGCACCGACGGCCGAAACGACGCCGGACCTCTCCGAGGGGGAGCCGCCGGTCGAGGAGGCCGAACCGGACGCCGCCGACGCGGCGGACGGCGAGGCCGCAGACGCGGAGCCCGCGGCTGAGACCGAAGCCGAGGCCGGGACGGGCACGGACGAGACCGAGACGGAGACCGAAGCGGAAGCGGAGCCGGAAACCGCCGAGGCCGAACCGGACGCAGACGAGGCCGACACCGAGCCCGAATCGGAGCCGACCAACCAGGAATCGGTCGACTCGATCAAGGGCATCGGTCCGGCCTACGCCGACCGGCTCGCCGGTGCGGGCGTCGAAACCGTCGGCGAACTCGCCGTCGCGGACGCCGCCGAACTGGCCGAGCAGACCGACATCTCCGAGACGCGCATTCAGGGCTGGATCGACCGCGCCGAAGTCCGATAATCCACCCGCACCGCTCGGCGATCCAGAGCCGACCCTCCCGACTCGTCCTCGAGTGGCCACTCGCTACCGATTTTTCCACTGTCGACGCAACTGTGAGTCGTGTTCGCGACACCGGATTCGTCACACCACGGCCGTCGGCAGCCCCGAAATCGCAAAATGATTATCCGCACGTCCCGACGCAAGAGATATGAGCGATCCGCACGTCGTCACGACGTTCGACTCGTTTCGCGCCGCCGCTGGCGGCCGCGACGGCGACGCGGCGGCCGACCGTGACGGCCCGACCCACGCCGGGCGCCGGGTTCCAGTCGAGGTCCGGACGACCGTCGAGGATCCGTTTCTCGCCTACCGTCGGGCCCGTGAGGGCGACGGCGGCATCTTTCTCGAGACGACCGGCGGCCAACCCGGCTGGGGCTACTTCGGCGTCGAACCCGTCGATCGACTGACCGTCAGCGCCGATGCCGTCCCTCGAGCGCGCGACGACGAGCGATCGCCGACGCTCGCCGCGCTCGAGGGGTTGCTGGCGACCGACCGACTCGCCCGCGGCGACTGCGACGTGCCCTACCCCTGCGGGGCCGTCGGCTGGCTCTCCTACGACGTGGCCCGCGAACTCGAGGCCCTCCCCGAGTCGGCCGTCGACGACCGCGGGCTGCCCCGGCTCGAGGTCGGGGTCTACGACCGGTTCGCGGCCTGGGAGGGGCCGGCCGACGGCGCGGTAACGCTACAGATCACGGCCTGCCCACGGGTCGGCGGCGAGGGCGCGTCGGAGCCGACGGATACCGACCTCGAGGCAGCCTACGAACGGGGCCGAGACCGGGCACTCGACCTCGCCGCCGCCGTCCGCGAGGGCGATCCCGGAATCGGCGAGCCGCCGGTCTCGATCCCTGAGGCGACCTTCGAGAGCGACTGTGGCCGCGAGGCCTTCGCTGATCGCGTGCGCCGGGTCAAGGAGTACGTTCGCGATGGCGACACCTTTCAGGCGAACATCTCTCAGCGGCTCGTCGCGCCCGCGGCGGTCCACCCCGTCGCGGCCTACGACGCCCTGCGGCGGGTCAACCCGGCACCGTACTCCTGTCTGCTCGAGTTCCGGGCGGCCGATCTGGTGAGCGCCAGTCCCGAACTGCTGCTCGAGCGCGGGGAGCCACGTTCCCCGGCGTTCTCGAGCGGACAGCGAGGCGATTCCACCGCCTCGAACGAGACGGCGAAGCCGTCTCGCAGTCCGCGAGAGCGCGACGGCGAGTTCGTCCGAACGGAGCCCATCGCCGGTACCCGACCGCGCGGCGAGACGCCCGCGGAAGACGACGCGCTCGAGGACGACCTGCTGACCGACGAGAAAGAACGGGCCGAGCACGCGATGCTGGTCGACCTCGAGCGCAATGACCTCGGGAAGGTCTGCGAGTACGGCTCGGTCGACGTCTCGGAGTACCGTCGGATCGACCGCTACGCCGAGGTGATGCATCTCGTTTCGAACGTGACCGGCCGGCTCCGCGCCGATGCGACGCTGTCCGACGCGATCGCGGCGGCGTTCCCCGGCGGGACGATCACCGGCGCGCCCAAGCCGCGGACGATGGAGATCATCGACGAACTGGAGGCGACCCGGCGCGGCCCCTACACGGGCAGCGTCGGGATCTTCGGCTTCGACGGCCGGGCCACGCTCAACATCGTCATCCGGACGTTGGTTCGCCACGCCGACGAGTACCACCTGCGGGTCGGCGCGGGGATCGTCCACGACTCGGAGCCCGAACGCGAGTACGACGAAACGCTGGACAAGGCCCGCGCGCTCATCACCGCGGTCGACGAGGCGCTGGACGAACGGGCCGAGTTGGGACTCGAGGCCGACGGCGGCGAGACGAATTCGGGGGCGGTCGGCGGAGGTGAATCCGGTGACTGACCGCACCCACGTTCTGGTGATCGACAACTACGATTCCTTCGCGTACAACCTCGTCCAGTACGTCGGCGAGGTCGCCGACGCGGTGACTGTCCGTCGGAACGACGAGATCGATATCGCGGGCGTCCACGACCTCGAGCCGACTGGGATCGTCGTCTCGCCTGGACCGGGGACCCCACAGGAGGCGGGGATCTCGATCCCGCTGTTCGTCGACACCGAATACCCCATCCTCGGTGTCTGTCTGGGCCATCAAGCGCTGTGTGCGGCAAACGGTGCGCCGGTCGTCCACGCACCCGAGGTGGTCCACGGGAAGCCGTCGACGATCAGCCACGACGGCAGTGGGATCTTCGATAGCCTCCCGGAGACGTTTCAGGTCGGTCGCTACCACTCGCTGGCGGTCGACCGCGCCGATCTCCCCGACACGCTCGAGGAGACCGCCCAGACGACCGACGAGCGCAGCGTGCTGATGGCGGTCCGCCACGGCGAGCGGCCTCACGTCGGCGTGCAGTTCCACCCCGAGAGCATCCTCACGCGGGCCCAGTCCGAGTCGGCGACCGGACCGGCGGGGGCGATCGGATCGAGCGACGACGGCACCGGCGAGGAGATCTCGCTCGAACTCGGCAAGCGGATGGTCGCGAACTTCTGTCGGTTCGCCGCGAGCGTCGGCGAGTGATCGGCCCGCCCGAATCGGCGCTCGGCGGGCCGTCACCGCTCTCGATCGATCACCGCCACCTCGTCGGGTCCGGGACCGAGCACGAGACGGTAGCCGATGTACTCGACGCGGACGGTGGCGGTCGGGTTCGACTCCAGAACCGCGGTGAGGGCCTCGGGGTCCACCGTCTGGGATAGGGGCGGCAGGTCCGTCACGGCGCGGTCCTCACAGGCCGCGATACACGTGAGTGCCGTGGCGAGTGCTGGATGCATGGTGATCGTCGCGGTGGTCGACGAGCGTTAGTTCGAACGTCGTCGCGCAGTCCGGACAGCCGACCGGGTCGGCCGTCGTTTCGATACGAACGTCTGTCTCACAGGTGCAGTGGATGGTGATGCTCGAGTCCATAGGTTGGGTGTGTGGTCCCAACGCGGCGGAGACAATCCAGTGAGCGAGTCGGCGACGGTCGCGACTTGTCGGCAGGACGTCGGTACTTCTTTATTTCGCCAACGCCAACGGTGGATTGCTCCCGCGACGCGGGGGCTGTGTGTGAGCCGGAGCGCTTGGTTGGTCCTTGACACTCCGGCTCAGCGCACTTTTGTGCGCATCCGTGCGGTACGCAATCTATTCTAAAGAACGTTAGGATATTGACTGGTTGAGTATCTCGGTGTTGCTCCAGAGAACGAGACCCAGCGGTGACTCGTCCGGTTCGTGTGAAAAAATGTGCTGCCCCTACGGGGGCAGGGCAACTGCAAGACACGTAGAAAGTGCGTCGCGCTGATAAAAATCAAGCTGGCGGGTTCGAGACGGAACAACGGTGCTGCTCCACCAGTAGAAGAGGCTGGGACCCGATTACGAGTGTTGTCGAGGCCGCTTAGGAGAGTATGATGACCCTATCGTCAGGCGGTAAGTACAGGTGAAAGCGTTACTGGAGCGGACACCGATATTTCGGATAGATATCAGAAGCGGCTTTCTGAGTACAGATCCTCTACTTATTTCAGCAGTCTTACTCTGTCCATAGGTTCTGAATTGAATCCTCTATATAGCTGGAGCAAGACTGAACGCTTTCACGCGTTTTGTCACCCATTCTGTGAAAACTGACGTATGTTAACTATACACAATCAGTATATAGAGTTGTGGAATCTACTGACAAAATCTTCGATGCTCTCTCGGATGTGAAACGGCGACGAATATTGGTCCACATGTTGTCCCATAATCCGGAGGATGATTCCAAACTATACATTGTGGATGATGGGGCGAGTGACGAGGAGTTGCGACAGTTGCTCGTTGAGATGGAACATACGCATCTTCCAAAATTGGAAGAGTACGGCTTTATCGACTGGGATAAGGACAAAGGGAAGGTGACGAAGGGGCCAAACTACGATGTGATCAAGCCGATCTTAGAGTTGATGTTGAACCACCAGGACGAACTCCCAGATGGCTGGTTATAGTCCATCAGTGTTGCTTTACTATTTTTATTACTCACGTCACTCGTATTGGTTCAAAATCTTGGGAATTCCCGTCACGAATACGCACCCTGTATTTAGCACCGCTCTGGCAACATCACCGATAGCTGATGGAAGTACCAGTGTGAGATTTGCACACGAAGTTATCGCGGCGTTCAGCAACCGCTGAGTGAATAGAAGAGGAAAAGCAACCATTTCGATTCGACCGGTATTGGGTGAAAATTCTCGAATACCAACTCAACGAATGTGCACACGAAATGCTGAACGCACGTGTCTATCAACGGCTATCGACTCGAGGAACCAGCCGATTTTCAGATCGGATGATGGAAATCCACCGCTCACGGGGGGTACAGGCTGCTCGAGAACGCCAAGAATGACGACTTGGCGAGTCGCGTATACGAGTTCACGAATCCGAACGGCGGGCAAATCGAGGGCGTATCGGCGGACGGAGTCGCCCCGCTCGAGCAGGAGACCGTAGCTTGATACCGCTCCGAGTGCCACGACGAGACAACACCCCACTCGAGTCCACCACATGACTGACGACCGCATCTACCACGTCGACGGCGACCTCGTCCCTGCGAGCGAAGCCACCGTCAGCGTCGACGACCGCGGCTTTCGCTACGGCGACGCCGCCTTCGAGACGTTGCGGGCCTACGGCGGGACGATCTTCGCCTGGGACGCCCACCGCGAGCGCCTCGAGCGAACCTGCGAGGCCCTCTCACTCGAGCACGGCCTGTCGGCAGCCGACCTCCGGGAGCGAATCGACGAGACGCTCGCGGCGAACGACCTCGCGGACGCCTACGTCCGCCTCTCGATCACCCGCGGCGTCCAGCCGGGCAAGCTCACCCCCCAGCCCGAGGTCGATCCGACGGTCGTGATCTACGTCAAACCGCTCCCTCGCGGCGGGCTCGCGGGCGACCCCGTCTGGGCTGGTCCGGCAACGGTCGAGACGGTCGAGACTCGCCGCGTCCCGAACGAGGCGGTGCCGGCCGCGGCCAAGACCCACAACTATCTGAACGGCATCCTCGCGCGCACGGAACTCGGCGACGACGCGGACGAGGCCCTCATGTGCGACCTCGAGGGGTACGTCGCGGAGGGCGCGACGAGCAACCTGTTTTTCGTCCGCGGCGGCGAGTTGTACACGCCGACGACCGACGGTCCCGTGTTACCGGGGATCACGCGGGAACTCGTCCTCGAGTTGGCTCGAGAGGCCGGCGTTCCGGTTCACGAGGGGCGGTACGAGCCGGTCGACGTGCTCGAGGCCGACGAAGCATTTCTTACGAATCGAACGTGGGAACTCCGGCCGATCGCCGCGCTCGACGGTGAGCCGATCAGCGGGGGTCCCGTCACGGATCAACTCGCGCGGCTGTACGACGAGCGCGTCGAGCGAACGTGTTACGAGTGAGTCGGCTGCGAACCGTCACTCCGACTCGGCGGCCACCTGCGTCGACTCGTCCGGTTCGTCCGATCCGTCGGGTGCCGCAACCAGTTCGCGCTCCGTTCCCTCGAGCTCGAGCGCAAATCCGCTCCCGAAGGCCGACGCGGGGGTCTGAAAGCCGTCCGAAAGCTGGCTCCCGCGATCGAGGACACGTTCCGCGGCCGTCACCGCCGCCTCGGCGGTCAGCGCGTAGGGGTTCGGCGTTCGGAGGCGAGCGCACGCCCGTCGGCCGGTAGCCTCGTCGGTGACTTCGCCCCAGACGACGGCGCTGCCGGTTGCCAGGGCCCGGTCATCCGGGCCGTCGACGCGGGCGTCGATCAGCCGTTTGAGCAGCCGCTCGGCGGGGCGCCGCTCGAGGAGCCAGCCCAGCGAGTCGACGGCGGAGAGGCCCCTGGTGGCCCACTGCGGCGCGGCGGCGTAGACCTCGACCGATTCGATGCCGGTGGAGTGGGCCGCGGTGACGACGTCGCCCCAGGGGATCGTAACGGCGTGTTCGGGGCCGTCGCCGAAGTCGATCTCGCGCGTTCGGAAGGCGGTCGGCACCTGAATGAGCCGCCCGTTTCGGCGGACGACGCCGCCGTCGCCGAGGTGTTCGACGAGCGTCCTGGCGGTGCCCCGCGAGAGTCCGCCACCGCCCTTGATGCCGAGTCGTAGCTGGTCGGCCGCTGGGAACTGTTCGTCGAGGTAGGCCGCCAGACAGTCCGACGGAACGACGTCGAAGCCGACGCCGGGCAGGAGGGTGACTTCGGCTTCGCGGGCCACGGCGTCGTGCTGGCGGAGGCACTCGAAGACGGGGAATTCGCCGGTGATGTCCAGATAATCGGTTTCCGTCTCGAGACAGGCCGCGACCAGCGGTTTGGCCGTCTCGACGAACGGTCCCGCGCAGTTCAGGACGGCGTCGAACGACGAGAGGTGAGACGCGAGATCGCTCGACTCGAGGTCGAAGGTCCGACCTTCGACGCCGAGCCGGTCGGCCTGTTCGGCGACCGCGCGGCCGTCGCGACCGGCGACGACCGGCGAACCGCCTCGCGCGACGGCCTCGCGGGCGATGAGCCGCCCCGTGTACCCGTAGGAGCCGTAGATGAGAAGGGAGTCCATAGACGGCGTTGGTTGGAGAGGGGTTTAAAATTCCGTCAGACATGTGCTCGCCCGGTGGCGTAACGTTCAGGGCGGCCGACCGATAACCGGGGCGTGATGGACGCAGGACGGATCACGGCGCTTTCCGAGGTGCCCGACGACTCGACGGTTTGTTTTCGCGTGACCGACGGCTCGGGCGAGGTGCAGGAAGCGATCCTCGTCAGGACCGACCCGGTGGAAACGGACGACGGAGAACCGACCGCCGAGGCGGACGGCGTCGCCTGCTGGCTCAACTACTGCCAGCACTTTACACACATCAAACTGGATAAGGGGTCAGGTGCGCCGATGCGAAACGGCGAACTCGTCTGTGCGAATCACGGAGCCTACTTCGAGGCCGATTCCGGCGAGTGTACGTTCGGCCCCTGCGAGGGGGCCTACCTCACCGAACTCGAGGTGAGCGTCTCCGACGGCGACGTGTATCTGACCGACGGCGGCTACGAGGTCGTCGGACTGGGGCCGATCGAGGGCGACGATTTCGACCGAACCTCGACCTCGAACGTCGAGTTCTAGACCGCGTTAGGGGCGACCAGATCCCGCTCCTGATCGTACTCGAGCAGGCCGGCGTCGACCAGCCGCGGAAGGTGGTCGTGGTACAGCGACAGGTAGACCTCCTGCACCCGTTCGGCCGAGATGTTCCGCACGTTGTTTCCCGTCTCGCGAATAGCGACTTCCTCCGCCGCGTCGGGGAGCGTCAGTTCCTCCCCGTAGGTTCGCATGACCTCGAGCAACAGCCGCCGGCGCTGGTCGGCCAGCAGAGCGAACGCGTCGTCGAGCGATTCACCCGACACATCGTGCTCGTCGCCGTCGAGCCAGTCGAGCAGTCGCTGGACGAACTCGACCGCGTCGAACTCCGAGTTGGATCCGGAAGTCATGGGTGCTCGAGTCCTCGAGTCGAGCAATCGCGCCGGAAGACGGACCGCCGCAATCGATGGGACACAGACGCTCGTTCGAGGGTTCGTATCAGGCTCTTGCCTGCGCCGTAAATATTAGTATCGAATCTGGTTGAGCATTGTCAATCGACATTGACAGTCAGCGAGGGATGACGGTGACAGCGTTACTCGATGGTGAACGTCGGCTCGTCGATCGACTCGCTCTTGCAGTCGGGACACCGCGAGGGGAGGTTCAGCAGGTCGTCGTACTCGTCGAAGCCGCAGTCTCGACAGGTCGGCGGCGCGACGAGAAACTGCTCGTCGGTTCCGTCGACCGACCGGGAGACGTGTTCGACGTGGCGGACCACCGCGTGCGGCGTGAGGTCGAACTGCGCGGCCAGTTCACTCGGTGTCGCCGGTTCGGCACGGAGGGCGTCGGCGAGTTGCTGTCGCGTCGTTTCGTCGGCCTCTCGCATACGTCCGGTCACGGCACTCGTGCTTTTACCGTTTGCTCTGCCCGGCCGTGCCCGGAAACCGCGGGCCAGCGTATCGAGCGAGTTCCCATCGGGCCGCTGAAAGGGTAAGTGACTTACACCCTGCTGCAGAACAGCGGCCCATGAAGGCCGTCGTCCTTGCAGGCGGGTACGCGACGCGTATGTGGCCGATTACCAAACATCGGCCCAAGATGTTCCTCCCGATCGGCGAGTCGACCGTCATCGATCGCATCTTCGCGGAACTCGAGGCGGACGACCGGATCGAGACGGTCTACGTCAGCACGAACGAGCGGTTCGCCCCCGACTTCGAGGCCCACCTGGCGGACAGCGAGTTCGACAAACCGCAGCTCTCGGTCGAGGACACGACCGAGGAAGACGACAAGTTCGGCGTCGTCGGCGCGCTCGCCCAGCTGATCGACCGCGAGAACGTCGACGACGACCTGCTGGTCATCGCCGGCGACAACCTGATCAGTTTCGCCGTCTCGGACTTTCTCGACTACTTCGAGGACCACGGCGCGCCCACGCTCGCCGCCTACGACGTCGGCTCCCGGGAGAAGGCCACGTCCTACGGGCTGGTCGACCTCGAGGGCGACCGCGTCGTCGACTTTCAGGAGAAACCCGACGACCCCAAGAGTACGCTCGTCTCGATCGCCTGCTACGCGTTCCCGCAGGACTCGCTGTCCCTGCTCCCGACGTATCTGGAAGACGGCAACAACCCCGACGAACCGGGCTGGTTCGTCCAGTGGCTCCAGAACCGCGAGGACACCTACGCCTACACCTTCGAGGGCGCGTGGTTCGACATCGGTACCCCCGAGAGCTATCTCGACGCCGTCGCCTGGCACTTGGACGGCGAGTCGCTCGTCGCCGACTCCGCGACGCTCGAGGACGCCTCGGTCGGCGAGAACGTCCACGTGATGGACGGTGCGACACTCGAGGAGACCGACCTCGAACACACGGTCATCTTCCCGGACGCGACGGTCCGCAACGGCGACATCCGCCGCTCGATCATCGACCAGGGGACCCACATCGAGAATCTCGACCTCGCGGGGGCGCTCATCGGCGCGCATACGACGATCACGAACGGCGCGGAGTAGAACCGGTTGGCCGCGGGAGGTGCTTCGTTTCGAATCAGTCGACACAGCTATGAGTCCCCCGTGTGATACGTGGGGACGACGCACATGCAACCCGTTCCGGCCGTTCGATCGGTGCTCGACCCCTACGCCGACGGCGTGCCCTACGAGGACCTCGCACGCGACTTTCGCGAGTTCCGGCGCTGGACCGGCGACGACCCGCTGTTGCTGATCGCAGAGGCCGCCGCCGCGTCGACCGGCCAGCGATTCGTCGACGGCATCAAACCGGCCGTCGAACGGTTTCGCGACGCCTTCCTCGAGACCGGTCGGGTCGACTCGTTTGCAGCCCTCGCCGAGATCGATCTCGAGGACGACGACCTCGTCGAGGCCCTCGGCGCACAGCGCAAGCGACAGGTTCTCCTCGAGATCGCCCGCGTGCTCACGGAGTGGCCGGCCGACGACGATCTGGCCGCGCTCGTCGACTGGGCCGCGACGGCGGACCACTACCGCTACGACGAGGATCCGATCGGAGCGATTTCCGGCGTCGGCCCGTCGACGTTCCAGTATCTACGCCAGCTGGCCGGCGTCGGCACCGTCACGCCGGATCCGACGATCGAACGGCTGCTCGAGGCCGTCGACGACGATCTCGAATCGTCGCCGATCGATACCGCGACCGACCGGCTAACGATCGCCTCCTGCGAGTGGCTCGCGTTCGTCTCCGGATACACCCCGCTGGAACTCGACCGGATCGCGTGGTGGACGTACACCGACCCCGAGGAGCGCGAGGCCACGCTCGAGGCGTGGTGAAGTCTCCGTCGAGTAGAGCTATCGGCACGTGCCGCCGTTCTGAGCGCCAGATCTCTCGCAGTACGGGAGTCACTATTCCAGCCGTGCGTCAGTGATCCGCAATCGCCCGCGCGTCACATCCCACTCGGTCTCGTACTCGAGATCGATCCGCCGATCCATGTGCGGCCCGTCGACCACGAACGTCTCGAACTCGCCGCCCTCGCCGAGGATGTGGACGCCGTACTCCTCGTTGAGGGCCTCGAGGTCGGCGATCGCCTCGCGGTCGAGCGTCCGGCCGAGCCACGATTCGTCCAGCCCGTGGGCCGCGACCTGAATAATCGCGATTTCGAAACCGGCCTCGAGCATCGCGTCGGCCAGCTCCCGGGGCTCTTCCTGCCAGAGCGGAGCGAAGAGCTCACAGCCCAGGCGATCGCACATCCCCCGAATGCGGCTGGTCTGGTACTCGCTCTCGACTGCTCCCGCCGTGACGCCCGCGAGACCGTTCGGGAGGTCGCGATCGAGGTCGGCGAGCGCCGCCTCGAGCGGCTCGAGTTCGTCGTCACCCTGTGCGCTCGAGTCGGTCGCCGCGTCGGCTTCGAAGTCGTCGGGTTCGACGTCGACGAGGTCGATGCCGATGCTTTCGGCCGCCAGTGCGGCCAGTTCCGTCGCGGGGACGTGGTACATGTACGAGTCACCCTCGGGGTGGACCGTGACGAGCCGCTCGACCGGCAGTCCGTGCTCGAGCGCTCGATACAGCGCCCACGAGGAGTCCTTGCCGCCGGAGAAGAGGCTCACCCACGCGCCGTCTGCGTCGCTCATAGTCGGAGGTGGGCCGGCGCGGGTAAAGGGGCACCGAGTTCGGTCGGCTCAGCGGGTCCGATCCCGGGAGGAGTTCGGATTCGCGTTCGCGTCGGCCCCGCCATCGGTGAGTTCGGGATCGGTCCGGTCCAGCCCTCGCTCGGCATCGGGGTCGGCGGTCGCGTCGGCCGATCGGGCTGACTCGAGCGAGGCATCGGTGCCGTCACCGCCGCCGGCCGTGCCGGCGTCCGGGCCGCCGTCGCCCCGTTCCGCATCCCCGCTCGAGTCGCTGAAGACCGAGGCGATGCGCGCACCGACGAGGCTCACGACGATGGCGGTGACGACGAACACCGCAAGCCGTTCGCCGGCCCCCATCACAAACCGCTCGTTCGAGACGACCCCGAGTTCGGCCGCGGGGACGACGAAGGGTTCGATCACGTTCTGTTGCTCGAGGAAGTACGCGGAGAAGCCACGGACGACCAGTCCGACGGCGAGGACGATAAACGGTAGGTTGAGAAAGGAGGTGCGAATCGGCTCCTCGCTGATGGCTTCGTCGAGCAGCCGGCCGGCGCTCGCGGTCAGCGCGGCCATCGCGAGCCAAGGGATGCTATCGAAGGCGAACTGTGTCGTGGGGATCACCACACCTGGCGTTTCGCCGAGGTTCGAGACGCCGAGCGCGCCGACGAACAGGCCGATGAACGTCAGCCCGGCGGCGACCACGTAGGTGACGACCGACACCTGTCCGGAGTACAGCGACTCCCGCGTCTGACGGGCGAGTCGGGTCAGGAGTTCGTCGACATTGAACCCCTTGTACAGGAGGAAGAGACCGATCACCGTGGTGATCGCGGCGGCTCCCTCCGCCGGACCGACGGTCGTCGCGAGCAACGGAAAGACCAGCAGCGTCAGCCCGATCGGCACGAGGACGGTCTGGCGCAGTTCCTCGTCCGCGAGGAACTGCTTGAGCAGGTAGTAGGTCGACTCGATGTCGCGGGCCTGTCGGACGACGACCCGATCCACGGAGTCGACTCGCACCCTGCTCTCGACGATCGGAATCAGTCGTTCGTCCTCTGCGCTGTCGGTCACGACGACGGCCGACTCCGGATCGTAGTCGGCGATGAGGTCGTCGAGTTGCTCGGCGACCGCTCGGTCGGCCGACACCATCGACTCCCGATCCCCCGAAACGACCGCGACGACGACCTCCTCGTTCTCGTCGCGCAGGTTCTGTGCGACGCGCAGGGACTCGAGCAGCGTGTTCACGCCCGAGTCCTCTGGATCCGCGAGGCCGACGTCGGTCACGAGTGCGCGAACTGCCTCCCAGCCGACGACCGGCGAGCGCAGGCCGGTCTTGCGGCCCACGTCGTCGGTCCGGTCGAGGCAGACGACCAGCGTTGTCACGGATAGGCGTTGGGTTCCGTGCGACGATAAAACCACTTACTCGTTCGAGACAGTCTCGCGTGTTCGGCGGTCGCACGACCAGCCGCGAGCGCGGCCGTCCGTCGACTCAGCTCCGCAGTCGGAAGCCGCGACCGTCGCCGAGGCCGGCGATCCCGGCCCCGAACGCGTACGCGACCTGCTGGGCACCCGCGCCGACGCGAGCCATCAGCGGCCGCTCGGGCTCGAACTCCTCGACGGTCACCGCGTCGGTGTCGAGCCGGTCGGCGAGTTCGGTTTCGATCTCTCGGCGCGTCCCGAGGTGGTCGACCAGTTCCATGTCGTACGCCTGCTCACCGAGGTAGATCCGCGCCTCGGTGTCGCGGACGAACTCCGGTTCCAGGTCGCGGCCGTCGCTGACCCGCTCGACGAAGGTGTCGTAATAGTCGTCGATCAGCCCCTGGAGGTACGCGCGCTCGTCCTCGTCTATCTCCTTGAGCGAGTTGCCGGCGTCCTTGTACTCGCCGGCTGCGAACCGCTCGTAGGAGAGGCCGACCTTCTCGGCGAAGTCGCTCGCGTTGATCCGGGAGCCGATGACGCCGATCGAGCCGACGATAGAGCCCTCGCGAGCCCAGAGTTCGTCGCAGCCGCTGGCGATCCAGTACCCGCCGCTGGCGCAAACGTCGGTCGTGTAGGCGACCGTCGGTCCGTCGAACCGCTTCGCTGCGAGCCGGATATCGTCGCTCGGCACCACCTCGCCGCCGGGCGTGTTGAGTTTCAGGAGGAGCGCCTGGACGTTCTCGTCGTCGTTCGCGCGCTCGATCTGGTCGACGATGTCGTCGGCCGGCGTCGACCCCGGGCTGGACGGGAATCGGCTGCCACCGCCGTCGCGGGTGATCGGTCCCTCGACGGCGACCTCGGCGACATTGTAGCCCGGAAACAGTGAGCCGGCGGCGCTGCCCGCGAACCGTACGCCGACGAGGGCGACCGCGAGCGCGAGGAGCACGCCCAGCAGGTCCGCCAGCGTCGTCGGAAAGAGGACGAACAGGACGACGCCGACGGCCGCGAACGCGAGCCCGCCGGCGACGACGATCACGAGTCGGCCGATATCCTCGCTACTGACCACGGCAGCCACCTCGAGTCGAACTCATACCCGTATCTGGAAGCGGTTCCCGTTAAGCGTTGGCGGTCACCGACCGTGCTGCCGCGATCCGATGCCAGCCATCGCTACGGCCGCTTCGATTCGGACGGCGAACCGCCGTCGGTCTGTGCCGACCGGGTCGGATCGCCGTCCGCAGCCAGGTCCGCGTCGGTCGGTTCCGCACCGTCTCCGCCTGCGGGCCCGCGTTCGGGTTCGGCCCCGTCTGCGGCGTCGATATCGGTGCTGACGGCCGAGGATTCCGTCGTCGACGTGCTCTCGAGCCACGCCCGGACGAGGTTGACGCCGTCCTGAAAGAACGGGACTGGGTCGTCGGGAACCGCGTAATCGAACCGGGGGTGGCGGGCGAGTGATGCGGCAACGTCGCGCGCGGCTTCGTTCAGCGACGGGCGCTCGACGAGCGGGTACTCCTTGGTCGCGACGCTGTGGAGATAGCTGAGTTCACCCCGCAAGAGATGCCCGCCCATGCCGACCTCGTAGGTCGGATCCGACGGGATCGGCTCGTCGGTCGCCAACTGCCAGTAGTAGTACGGGAAGTCGGCGCCCGCGCGGACGGAGAACGGGAGGGACGACCAGAATCGGGGGTTGATCTCCATCAGCTTGAACTCGCCGTCGGCGGGGTCGCGCAGGAACTCGACCATCGCGAGGCCGTGCCACTCGAGTTCGCCGAGGAGGGCGCGCCCGGCGGTTTCGAGTTCCGGGATGTGGACCGACTCCCGGTAGGCACTTGGCCCGCCGCAGTACTCCCAGCCCCGGCGCTGACAGTGCTGGAAGGTCGCGACCGGGTCGCCGCGATCGTAGAGCGCGAAGAAGCCGAACTCCCTCGAGTCCGGGATCCGCTCCTGGACGAGCGGTACGTGGCCGCGGGTCTCGACCTCCGTCGACGGATCCGGTCGCGTGCCTGGCCGTTGGTACTCGGTGGAGCCGATCTCGGCGCGATCGAACCCCGAACCGAGGTAGGCGGGAGCAGCCACGGTGTACCGGGGTTTCACGATCGTCTCGCGGTCCCAGTCGTCCCACTCGTCGATGAGGGAGGTCGCGGGGGCTTCGACCCCGGCAGCGTCGGCTGCCTCGAAGAGTTCGACACGGTCCTGGACGCGTCGGAGAGTCTCGAAATCGGGCCACGGCGTCGCGATTTCGTCGGCGAACGCGGCTTTCCGATCCGCGAGCACGTAGACGTCCTCCTCCCGGACGGGGACGATCGTTTCCACGTCCGGGCGCTCGGCGAGCGAGAGCAACGCGTCGCCGTAGGCGGCGAGATCGGTCTCGGGATCCGGAAGGGAAACGAACTCGTCGCGATGCGAGGAGGCGGCTGCCGGCGTCGACCGCGACTCGGAGCCGACGATAGTGCGGACGCCGCGCGGTCGAAGGGAGCGGAGACAGGCGACGGTACTCGGCGCGTCGATCCCCGGCACGACCACGCTTGCGTCGTCCCTGGAGCGTTCCATAACCGATGGCAGTGGATCTGGTTCCATTGTTATAGATCGAATACTGTGCGCCACGGGTTCCCGTTCCGGGTTGGCCGCGGATACGCGCCGTTAGGCATCGAATACCCGGTTCTCGATCGCGGTATCCCTGTAGGCCGTACAGCCGGCTATCCGGCCGTCGCGCAGGTCAAACACGTGAGCAAACGCGATATCGAAGTTCCTACCTCCAGCCGTGCCGACGTAGGACCCCTCTACCACCACGGTATCGCCCGCATCGACGAACCGGTCCGGGAGCGCCTGGACGTGATCGGACCGCTCGCCCGGCGTCGCGACGACATTCTCGAGGACGGCGTCGATTCCCGCGTAGGTCCGATCGGCTCGGTCGCCGGTCGTCGCGTCCGTCCACGTGACGTCGTCGGCCAACAGCGACGCCATCTCGTCGGCCTCGCTGCGGTCCGTCACGACGTGATTGAACGCCGCGTAGAACTCGGTGAGTCGTTCTCGAGCGGTCGGACTCTCGACCGACCGACGTTCGTTCGATTTCATTGCTCTGCTAGAAGTACTCGAGGACCGAGACGAACAAAATAGCGCCAGTCGGTTCACAGGCGATGAGAACGAACGCGAGACTGTCACGAGGGACGATCCCTCATCCGGACGCGGCTATCGCTGTGAGCGCATCACGTGGTGCTACACGCCCGCTTTCGAATCCCGAATATCGGGAGAAAAGACGCGGTAGACGAGATCGGCTTACAGCAGCCCCGTCTTCTGGAGCTTCATCAGGTCCTCGGTGTCGAGGGTTTCGCCCTCCTTGAACTTCTGATAGATCTCCTCGGCCTCTTCCTTGGCCTCCTCTTTCTTCTTGTCGCGCTCGGACTTGCGCTCTTCCTCTTCTTTCTTGTCCAGTTCGCGCAGGCGCTTCTGGACGCGGACGAAGTCCTCGTGGTGGCGGTCGGCTGCCTCCTGAGCCTCGACGAACTTCTCGTGCATCTCGTCGGCCTCGTCGCGGATGTCGTCGGCCTCGCGGTAGGCCTCGATCATCTGGTTGTGGTGTTCCTGGGCCTTGTCCGCGAGTTCAGTCACCTTCTGGTGGTGCTGAGAGGCTTCCGATCGCACTTCCTCGGCTTCCTCGACGAGCTCCTCTAAATCCTCGTTCTGGTCGAGCTTCTGCTTGCGCTCCTCGTACTCCTCGCGCTTGTTCTCGATCTTCTCGATGAGCTCCTTCTCTTCCTCGCTCGAGAGGACCTCGGTCTGCTGTTTGAACTCGAGCTGTTCGATCTCCTCCTCGAGTTCCTCCAGGTCCTTGCCCTCGTCGAGCTCCATGTCCGACTTGAGCTGTTCGACTTTGTCGAACAGCTCGTTGGCCTCGGCGTTGAGCTCGTTGCGGCTCTCCTTGTGCTCCTGGACCTGCTCGTTGAGCTCGTCGCGCTTCTCGCGGTGCTCCTGAGCCTCGTCGACTTTCTCGCGAGTCTTCGCGTTGAGATCGTCGCGTTTAGAAGCCCGCTCGGAAGCCATCTGGTTCAGCTCGTTTCGCCGGTCTCGCAGTTGACCGGCCATCTTGATGAGCTGTCCTTTCGATTTGTTTTCTAGGTCGTCCTCTGTCAGTTCGATGTTCTTCGATTCGTCTACCATGTTACTCAAACCTCTGTGCCATACCCGCACCGGGGGAGTCGGTCGGACGGGCCGTGCGGACCCCTCGCTATCGGTCGAGAGAATCCGATCGACGGCCGTCCGGCCGCCTGAAGCGACTGCTCACGATCTGCGAAACCTCGGTGAATAAGATTTCCTGTCATCGATCGTCGAGCGATACGCGCCCCGGTGGCGTTCTGGTACCCGCAAATACTGGCCCTTGTAATTTAAATGTACCGGTCGCCAAACCCCTGAAACCGGTTCGCAGGGGCCTCGTCGTGCCATGTTGGAGTGTAACACACGGTGTCTGCTGCTTATAAATGGTACCGGTTACGGATCCGCTGATCCCCGATACCGACCTCGAGGTCGACTCGGTCGGCATCGGCCGGAATCCGCGCCGATCCGGCGGCGGCCGTCTCGAGGGGCCCGACGCTGACCCGTTCGGTGTCCGTGTTCTCGCCGGCCCGCCAGCCGACGATCGCCTCGAAGGGCTCGTCGGTATCGTTACAGAGCGTAATCCCGACCGAACCCGGGTTCGGCGAGCCGTCGAGAACGGCCTGAACGGGCTCGAACGACTGTGCGATCGCCTCGGCGGCCGGTTTGGGCTCGCCGTCGACCGTGTGGACGCCCATCCCGCCGCCCGGCGCACTGTCCCGGATCGTCGACGCCGCGAGGACGCTACAGCCGCGCCGACGAAGCCCTTCCGCGACCGTTTTCAGCGTTCGCGCCTGCTCGCGCTGTGATCCCTCGACGTCGGCGGATCGCCGCTCGAGCAGGGCCGCGTCGAGCCCCGCCACGTCCGACGGATCGGCATCGTCGTCCGCGAGCGAACCGGCGCCGAACCCGCCGACGGTCCCGGCCAGCGAGGGATAGGTCTCGAGCAGCCAGTCGATATCGTCGGCCGCGAGGTACTGCCAGCCGAGCGCGAGGTGGGCAGCCTCCGCGCCGGTTCCCGGCGCGCCGGTCGTCGCCACGACGGGGCGATCGTCGGGGAACGAGTCGGCGATCTCACGCGCAGGACCGTCGTCGACCGACGTCCGCCACGCACGATATCGAAGCCGGAGTCGCGAGAGCAGGCCGCTCCCGAGCGGCTCCGCGAACGGATCCGTCGGCTGGTCCTGAACGCCGTACATCGCGAGACTCGGATGGCGGCCGTATTCCTCGGCGAGCGCCGCCGCCAGTTCGGTCCCTCGCTCGACTGGGAGGTCGGAGCCGACGGCGGGCAGGTCCTGCCAGACGAGGAGGCCTGCCTCGTCGCAGGCCTCGTAGAGTTCGTGCGGCGCCACGTGTGCGCGGGTGCGAAGCAACGTTGCGTTGGCGTCGACCGCCCGATCGACGTCCTCGCGCGGGTCGCCGCCGGGAAGCCGCGTGAACCCGCGGGCACGGACGCGCCGGCCGTTGACCAGCAGGCCGTCATCGTCGCGCTCGATCTCCCGAAGGCCGACGGTCCGCTCGAGGGCGTCCCCGCCGAGTTTCGCCTGGATCGTGTACCGGCTCTGTGGCCCGTACTCGCGAGGCCACCACAGCGAGGGATCCCTGATCGGGATCGTCTTGGATACCGTCGTTCGCTCGCCCGCCGCGGCCGCGACCGGAACGCGCTCCATCGAAGCGCCGCCGCGGAACCCCTCCGGTCGCACCGATAGCGTCACCGCGTCGTCGATCGCTCGCCCGGCGTCGATCTCGAGCGTGACGTCGATCGCGGCACCCGCGCCGTCGGTAGTCGCGTTGTCCGCGGTGTCACCGGTCGCGTCCGCGCTCGAGGTCGCGTCCGTGCCCGCGCCCGGACTCGATTCCAGCCGGGGCCGCGCCTCGAAGCGCCGAACGAACGCCGCGGGTCGGGACTCGATCTCGACGCGCCACCAGATGCCCGGCGTCCCGAAGTGGTCGGGGACTGCGTCGGTCCCGTAGATACCCGTAAAGGAATCGGGGCGCTCGCAAACGACGACCAGTTCGTTCTCGGATTCGGGTTCGAACTCGAGGCGAAGGGGGACGAAGTGCGGCTCGTGGGTCGCCAGCCGCGTCCCGTTCAGCCAGACCGTCGCGCGGTCGTAGGCGCCGCGGAGCTCGAGCAGTGCCCGTTCGGTCGCGTCGCTCCGGGGATCGGCGAACGTCGTTCGGTAGGCGATCGGCCCCTCGCCGGCGAACCCCGCGGCTCGCCCTGGAACTGACACCGACCGCCACTCCTCGACGGCGGGCGGGCCGTCACCGTCGCGGTCCGTGACGATGCCACCGGTCCACTCCTCGGTCATTGTCACTGTGAGTGAACCGGGGGTAAAAAGCCCTTCCGACGTTTCAGACGCCGCTAGAAGAGGTTCTCGAGCCGGTCGTCTTCGAACGCCGCCGCGTGGTCCGTCGATTCCGACTCCTGGGCCTCCTTGGCTTCCCGGGCACGGTCCATGAACGCCTGCACGCGGTCGGAGCGTTCCGCACCGCCGAGTAACACCAGCGCGCCCAGTCGGTCGCTGTCCAGCGGGAAGTCCCCGCCGCGGACCTGCATGCTGCCAGTCTCGTCCTCGAGCCAGCGTCGCGCCTTCTCGACGCCCTTGCGGGGGATCGTCTCGGGCTGGCCGGCGATGACCAGCAGCGCCGAGTCGGCCGTCGTCGCCTCGGGCAGGCTCGTCCCGGTCAGCAGCGCCTGTCTCGCGACGGTCATCGCGGTGGTGATGTTCTCGGCGCTGTCCTCGCTCGCTATTTCGGTGGCGTACCCCAGCGCCGCGACGCCGCCCGCGCGGAGGGTGTTGATGACCTCGCTCGAGTCGACCACACTCTCGCCGACGCCCTCGACGGCCTCGCCGGAGGCGAAGAGCAGGCCGACTCGCTTCGCGATCCGGTCGTTGATCGTCTCGAACGCGCCCTCGACGCTCTCGCCCTGTTCGTGCCACGAGTCGTTGTCGATCAGCAGCGTCGCGTCGGCTTCCCGGAGGAGGGTCTTCAGCGAGCGGCCAGCGTTGGCCTGGTAGAGCGCCCCCTCGTTGCGCCCCGGCAGGACGCCGAGTGCGTAGACCGGGACGTCGTAGACCCGCTGGAGGTGGTGGACGAGAACGGGCGCGCCGCCGCTGCCGGTGCCACCGCCGAGACCGGCGACGACGAAAATCGCCTCGGCTTTCGATGTGACGCGGCCGTCGAGCGAGCCGAGCACCTGCTCGATGTCGGACTGCATCACTTCGGTCCCGAGTTCGTTGTCGCCGCCGACGCCGTGGCCGTTGACGCGGTCGGCACCGATCAGCTGCGTATCGACGTACTGGAGGGACTGGAGGTCCGGTTCAGCGGAGTTGACGGCCAGCGCACCCTGAACGGCTCCGTATCCCATGTCCGCGTCGAACCGGGCGAGCCGTTCGGTGATCTTTCCACCGGCCTGACCGACTCCGATCAGGGCTACTTTCATGATATTCTCATGTAAGTGGGTCCTGTTGAACGTTCCGGTAAGGTGAAATAGCGGGGATAGTGGGTCGGAATGACTACGTGAAAGAGTCGCTGAAACGATTGAGTCGATCGATAAAACCCGGTCGGACAATCGAAGAGCCGATAGAGAAGGGCTGGGACTGGTTTTATTTCTCCCAGTCGAAGCTTTTTCTGAATGTGAATAAGCTAGAATGTTTGAATATACTAACCTCCATCTCTTCCGGATGTGACGGAAGACAACCACAACCGACGTCTGTCAAGGCGTAACGTAATCAGATCAAGCGCGGCCCTGTCCAGTCTCGGTCTCACCTCTTTCCTCGCCTCAGGTACGGGGGCGGCCCGGTCTCGGGCCCGGGAGACTCAGGGGAAGTATGGGTATGGGATCGACGACAGTGGACATCTCGTCTACTATGGAGACACGAACGGCCAGATTCGTGCCACGGTTGAGGCGATAAACGAGAAGTACGACGACGGAGAACTCGATTTCGCAATGGAGAACGGCGTAGTCGTGACTCAGTCACAGTCCGAGCCTGAAAGCGTAGTGATAACCGCTGCGGGCTGCGCTGGCAAGAACAAATACAAGAGTTACGTCACCGGTGACGGTATGAGGCACAAGCTCTGGATTGATCACTGTAACTGTAATGACATCGTAGACATGCTTAGTATAGGTGTTGAGGTAGGTGTGCTTGCCGCAGCGATTAGCGCGATCTACGGTAATATCCCAGCTGCGGTTGCCAGTGCGGTCGCTATATTCCTCATGCGAACTGCTAAGGCCCCAATCAGCAATAACGATGAGGGCGAGGGCATCGTAGTCGCCGTTACTACGACCTATTTCGGCGGGAATCTCAAAGGCGGTGGACTCGAACCGCAGCACTGAGACCACCAACACACAAAATCATTGCCACAATCTGAAGTTAAAATAGTTAACAATGTTCGAAACGGGATTCACGAAAGACCCGAAAATGTCCGTGTTTATGCTCATCCTTTCGGTCTTCGTTATGGCGTCCTCAGTTTACTTTCAAGGGATCGACGGAATACTAAGTGTAGATGATTTTTGGGAAACGCTCATATTCTTCACAGGGGGAGCTCTTGGATTGATTTCGCTGTCTTCTCTGATATGGGTTGCTTTGCGTTAGGGGCCACAATAGGTATTATTACATTATGGGTGTGGTTCCCTCTATTCACCCGTTCAATCGTTTTGAGCGACGGGTCGTAACAGAAAACTTCTTGAATATATTGTCGTCCGGGTTAAGGCGACCGTCCTTCTCGTCACCCGCATGCCACTCCCGTTGAGGCCCATTCAAGCGAGCGGACGCACGCGGCGCGGGCCAGTGGCCGACCCGGAGACGCCCCGTCCACCGAAGGTCACAATATCTTTCTGCCCCATTCCCGTCTCTCCGGGTATGTTCTACGAACAGCGGATGACTGTCCCCGACTCGCCCGCCGACCTGCGGGCCGAGTACGAGGACGACCTCGCAGCGATCGTCGACGACCGCGGGCCCGACGCCGTCGCGGCCGATACCGACCTCGAGGAGGGGACGCTCGAGGCGCTCGCCGCAGGGGACTCGCCCGAGTTGACGCTCGAGGAGGCCGCCGAGATCCAGGCCCTCGCGGAGGGAACGCCGGATCCGGAGACCATCGTCACGATGGCGCTCGAGCACCTCCTGCTGGGGATGTCGACGGCGGTACTGGACGTCGACGCGGTCGAGAGTTACCTCGAGATCGACATGGACGCCAAGGAAGTACAGCAGAAACTCGAGGGGCGAGCGCCGATGTCGTTCGCGGAGTTCGTCCACGTCCAGTACGTGATCGCGGACGGCGCGCCGTAGGGACGGCCGCGTTTCGAACGAGAGGTCCCCTCGCCGATTACGAGCATTGCTACCAAGCCCCGTGATTTATCGCTCTGGCCGGTGTCCGACCCCCATGTCGAATTCGGCGCGCGGCGAGAACCGGCGACGTGAGACCGACGAGATCCTGGAGCGAAAACCCGGCACCGAGGCCGTCACCGATCTCGAGGATCGGTATCGGGTCGTCGGTGCGGCCGATCGCGAGACGTACGCGAACTGGCTCACGCCGATCGAGGAGCACTACGTCTGCCACCGCAACGAGACGCTGGATCCCGCGGCCGAGGAGTGGACGGTGTCGCTCGGGGGCGCAGTCGACCGCGAGGCCGAACTGGGGATGGAGGAGCTTCGGGACGACTATCCGACGGTCGCGGTCGCCCACACGATGGAGTGTGCCGGCAACGGCCGCGGCTACTTCGACCCCGAGACGGGCAGCGTCCAGTGGGAGTACGGAGCCGCGAGCACCGCGATCTGGACCGGCGCACCGCTGCAGTCGATCCTGGCTCATCACGGCGCGGCGACCGACGAGGGGACGTGGCTCACTGCGGTCGGCGGCGACCACCCCGAGGTAGAGGGGGAAAACGACCTGTTCGCCCGCTCGGTCCCGATGGAAAAGGTCCTCGAGGACTGCATCCTCGCCTACGAGATGAACGGGGAGTCGCTCCCGCCCGAGCACGGCCATCCCGTGCGACTGCTCGTCCCCGGCTGGTACGGCGTCAACAGCGTCAAGTGGCTCGCCGAACTCCACGTCGCGGAGACGATGGTCCACGGTCCCGAGTGGGCGGACCGCGACGGCGACGACTACACGCAGTGGCAGCAGTCGTCCTACCGGATCCACCCCGAGGGCGTCGAGCCCGACTCGAACGCGACGGTGTCGACGTTCGATACCTGGGACCAGCTCGAGGGTGACGAGATCGACCACCCCTATACCTTCGACGAGAACGTCAAGTCGACGATCGGCCGGCCCGCGGACGGCGCGACCGTCTCCCCGCGCGAGGACGGTACGCTCGAGATCGTCGGCGTCGCCTGGGCCGGTGACGACGAGGTGACCGAAATCGAGGTCTCGACCGACGGCGGCGACAGCTGGGCTGAGGGCGAGTTCTTCGGCCCGAACTACGACTGCGCCTGGCGGCTGTTCCGTTACGAGTGGGAGCCCTCGCCCGACACCTACACGCTCGTCTCGCGGGCGACCGACGAACGCGGCCGCCGCCAGCCAATGCGGATTTCCGAGCCCGACGGGGACGCCGACGGCGAGTATCCGTGGAACGAGGGTGGCTACGCCGAGAACGCCGTTCTCCCCCACGCGGTCGAAGTCACCGTCGAGTGACCGAGGCTGTTCTCGGCCGGCTCGAGGAAGCGAGTTGAAAATACGCAGGGAATCCCGGAGGAGGTGATCGGAAACCGGTCCTCGAGCGGTGAAATTATGTACGAGCGACCACGAGACGAGGTATGAAGGTCGCAATTCTGGGTTGCGGGCACGTCGGCCTCGAACTGGGCCGACAGCTCGCGGAGCGCGGCCACGAGCCGACCGGCGTTCGCCGCTCGGCGGAGGGCTGTGAACGGATCGAGGAGGCCGGCTTCGAGGCGGTACGGGCCGATATCACCGATCGCGAGGCGCTCGCGGCGGTCCCCGACGCCGACGCGATCGTTGTCGCCGCCAGCAGCGGCGGGCGTGGAGCCGAGGCTGCCCGCGAGGTGTACGTCGAGGGGCTTCGGACGGCGATCGAGGCCTTCGGCGAGCGCGAACGTTCCCCCGAGCGGCTGGTTTACACCTCCTCGACCGGCGTCCACGGCGACCACGACGGCGACTGGGTCGACGAGGGGACGCCGCTCGAGCCCACCACCGAGAAGACCGAGGTGCTCGCCGAGGCCGAGCGGATCGCCCTCGAGTTGCCCGCGGAGTACGGGTACGATGGGACCGTGACCCGGTACGCCGGCCTCTACGGCCCGGGCCGGTACCGGCTCGAGCGCTACCTCGAGGGACCCGTCACCGAGGGCTACCTGAACATGGTCCACCGGGACGACGCCGCGGGCGCGGTCCGCTACCTGCTCGAAGAGGACCTCGCGCGCGACGAGGTCGTGCAGGTGGTCGACGACGAACCCGCCTCGAAGTGGGCGTTCGCGGACTGGCTGGCCGACGAGTGCGGCGTCGAGCGGCCGCCCAAGCGGACGAAAGCCGAACGGCTCGCGGACGACGACGTTTCGGCGGCGGGCCGCCGCCGGATTCTGACGAGCAAACGCTGTTCGAACGAGAAGTTGCGGGAGTTGGGGTACGAGTTCGCCTATCCGACGTTCCGCGAGGGATATCGCGCAGCGATCGAGCGCTACCGCGACGAGTCGACTGACTGATGAAACCGGACAGTATGGGGAAAATTCTTGGTCGTTCGATTTGATTTGCTGATATGAGCTTTCAGAGCGCCTCGAGCGGGGCTGCGTTCGCCGGAACGGGGCCACTGGCAAACGGGTCGGTCGGCGACTCGTTGCGCTCCCTCGAGCCGCTCGTTCTCTCCTTGCTCGTACTCGTCGCCGTCGGCCTCGTTCTCGGCGGCTGGTGGGCGATCCGCTGGTTCCGCCGGCCCCCCGGCGTCCGGCTTCAGCGCGTGCTGGCGAACCACGACGACGTGGTCGTGCTGATGCACCCCAATCCCGATCCCGACGCGATGTCGTGTGCGATGGGAGTCGCGGCGATCGCGGACTCGGTCGGCACCGAGGCGACCCTCCAGTACTCCGGCGAGATCCGCCATCAGGAGAACCGCGCGTTCCGGACCGTTCTCGATCTGGACCTCGAGTCCGTCGAGGCGAGTTCCCAACTCGACTCCGATGCAGTGGTGCTGGTCGATCACAACACGCCGCGGGGCTTTACCGGCGCACAGACCGTCGAGCCCGTGGCGGTCGTCGATCACCACCCCGGCAACGGGGCGGGGACGAAGTTCACCGACGTCCGGACCGATTACGGCGCGGCGTCGACGATCATCGTCGAGTATCTCGACGACATCGGCGCGACGATGGCCGACGAGGACGGCACGAGCGACTTCGAAATCTCGCCGGAGCTGGCGACGGGGCTGCTCTACGGGATCCAGTCGGACACGAATCACCTGACGAACGGCTGCTCGCGGGCCGAGTTCGACGCCTGCGCCGCCCTCTTCGATGGGATCGACGAGGACCTGCTCGACCGGATCGCCAACCCGCAGGTCAGCGACGACGTGTTGCAGGTCAAGGCGACGGCGATCACCCAGAAACGCGTCGAGGGTCCCTTCGCCGTCTGTGACGTCGGCGAGATCGGTAACGTCGACGCGATTCCCCAGGCCGCGGACGAACTCATGCACCTGGAGGGCGTGACGGCGGTCGTGGTCTACGGCGAGAACGACGGGACGCTCCACCTCTCCGGCCGGTCGCGCGACGACAGGGTACACATGGGCGAGACGCTGCGCCACGCGATCAGCGACATTCCGATGGCCAGCGCGGGCGGCCACGCGCGGATGGGCGGCGGGCAGCTCTCGGTCGATCACATGCGCGGGATCGGTCCCTCCGACGGGATCAGCCGCGAGGAGTTCGAGGAACGGCTCTTCGCCGCCCTGGCCGGCGAACGCTAGTCTTCGAGTCGCGATCGCAGCGCCGCCGGATCGGCTGTCTCGCCCGTCTCGACGAAGTGTGCCGCACACGCGTTGCCGAGCGCGAGCGCCGTCTCGAGCGGCCAGTCGCGAGCCAGCGCACAGGCGAGTCCGGCCGAGAACCGGTCGCCGGCGCCGGTCGTGCGTTCGATCGTGGTGACGTCGAGCATCTCGACGGCGACGGTGTCGCCGCGCGTGGCCCCGACGGCCGCGTCCGAGCCGTGGGAGACGACGCCGGCGATGTCGAGCGCCGAGCGCAGTGTCGCGGCCCGCTCTCGCGTCCGTTCTCCGTCCGGGCTCGAGTCGTCGCCACTCTCGGCTTTCGTCCCGTCGACGGCCGCTGCGGCGGCCGCGAGTTCCCGCGGATTCACGCTCAGGACGACCTCGAGCGGCGCGTCGGCCCCGGCGACGCGCGAGAGGGCCTCGAACAACCCGCCGAGCGCCGCCGGCTCGACGGCGTCGATCGGGCCCGGATCGACCACGACCGCGAGCCGATCGTCGGGTGGGGCAGCCGCCAGCCGGTCGATGACGGCCGTGAGACCGCGTACCGAAACCCAGTTCGCACAGCAGAGCCCGTCCGCCCCGACGACTCGCTCCCAGTCGACGACCGCTAACAGTTCCTCGAGCAGCCAGTCGTCGGTCGGGCCGGGCTCCGAGAGGAGGAGGTCGTTCTCGACCAGCGAGACGACGCGAATCTCGGCCGGACTCCCCATCGAGCGCGTTTCGAACGGGAGGTCGGCCAGTACCGGATGATCGAGGTGGCCGACGAGCAGCGTCTCGTCGCCGAGCGCGTGGGCCTGCACGGACGCGTTGACCGCCTGCCCCCCGGGTTCGACGCCGAGCGGCTCGAGCGCGAACGCGCGGCTTCCCCGGGTGAGTTGCCGAGCGAAGTCGTCGGCCGTCCGAACGCGGCGACCGCCGGCTCCCGAGAGGGCGTAGCGGTGGTCGACGCTGCCGTCGGGGAGCGCAACGACGCGTCGAGCGTCGGTCTCGAAGTCGTCCAGGCGGTCGTGAAGGTCACCGTAGCTCACAGTCCCTTCTGGAACGGGAGCCGACAAAAGAGGGCGGGGCGGGCGCCGACTCGACGGCCAGCGCTACGGCGAGCAGCGAATCGGCGGCCGATCACGGCGGTGCGCGAAGGGTCGTGAACGGCGTCTGGCCGGTCGAGCCGGAACCGCGAGCACCCACCACGGTATCAGTCCGAACGAGGGAACCGGCGTTACCGGATCTCCTTCCACTCGGCTCCGCAGTCCGGACAGATCCGGACCGTCTTGATCTCGTCGGGGTCGTTTTCCGTCTTCAGCGGCTTTTCGCAGTCCCCACAGACCAGCCGATCGTAGGTGTCCTTGTCGAGTTCACCCTCCCGAAGTGCCTTCCGGACTGATTTCATGTGCATCCTGTAGGAAGGAGGGGGTGAAAAAGACCGGTGCTTTATCGAGTCTCGAGTCGACGCCCGCGGTCGGCGAGGGGGCGACGCCGATCCGACGGCGGACCGGAGCGAGGGCAGCCGACCGGTCTATCTGGCCGGAGCCGTGGCCGTTTTATCGGTTCGGCCGAATACCCTACCGATGGAGTACGTTCAGGAGCGGATCGCAACGCTCCACGCGTTCGGCGACGGCGGCTGGGCGGGCGGCGACCTCGCCCGCGAAGCCGCCGCCGCGGTCGCCGAGACGGCCGTCGTCGTCCCGATGACCGCCCGGGAGTACGAGAGTCCCGCCGCCGACCGCGTCCTCCGCGAACTCGAGGGCCTCGAGCCCGCTCCGGCCGCAGTTTTCGTCCCCGTCCGCGCCGCGCCCGACGAGATCGGGGCGTTCCGCGAGTGGCTCGAGTCCTTCGCGCTGCCGATCCGCGTTCTCTGGTGTACTGCACCGGCCGTCGACGCGCTGCTCGCCGACGCGGGTTTGGGCGGCGGCTTCGGCAAGGGCCGGGACGTCTGGCTCGCGCTCGGCCCCGCCGCCGATGCCGCCGAGTCGGTCGTCGTCCACGACGCCGACGCGCGAAGCTACGAGGGCGGTCACGTCCGCCGGCTGCTCGCGCCGCTGACGATGGGGTACCAGTTCTCGAAGGGGTACTACGCACGCGTCGAACGCGGCCGGCTCTACGGCCGGCTCTTTCGACTGTTCTACGAACCGCTCGTCCGAGCGCTCGCCGACGCCCACGACGCGGCGATCGTCGACTACCTCGGCGCGTTCCGCTACGCGCTGGCCGGCGAGTTCGCCGCGACCGCCGACCTCGCCCGGCGGCTCCGGGCGCCCCGGGCGTGGGGACTCGAGGTCGGGACGCTCGGCGACGCCTACGAGGTCGCCGGCTTCGGCGGCTCCGCGCAGGTCGATCTCGGTCGCCACGAGCACGACCACCGCGCGGTCGCCGGCGACGCCGGCCTCGAGGGGATGAGCCGCGAGGTCGCCGCCGCCCTCCTCCGGGTCCTCGAGGAGGGCGGGGTCGCCCCCGACTACGAGACGCTGCCCGAGCGCTACCGGGCCGCCGGCGAGGAGCTGATCGACGGCTATCGGGCCGACGCGGCGTTCAACGGCCTCGAGTACGATCCCGCGAGCGAGCGAGACCAGCTCGCGCGGTACGCCGAGTCGATCGCACCGCCGGGACCCGACACGCGGCTACCCCGGTGGACCGAGGCGCCGTTCGGCCCGGCCGACGTGCTCGCGGCGGCCAGCCCCTGGCGGGAGCGCCGGCTCGGCTCGCGCTCGCAAGACTAATCCCACCACCGGCCGTTGAACGGGGTATGGACGCGACCGCCGACGAACTCGCCGGCGTGGTCGACCTCTTCGGCGGGTTGACCCGCGCGGAACTCGAGCGGGCGCTCGCCGAGGCGGCCTACCGCGCCGACGGGCAGTCCGTCGACGAGGCCGCACTCGAGGAGGCGATCGAGGCGGCCCTCGAGTCGTTCGCGCTCGTCCGATACGACCCCGAACGCGGAAGTGACGCGGCCGCCGACGGCGCTGGACCGGACGGCGACGGATCGGAGCCGCTGCTGGTCGCCGGGCCGACCGCGTTTCCCACAGTCCCGGACCACGCCGAAGACGTGCCACACATCCTCGACGTCGAGCGGCGACGGCTCGACCGAGCGGCGCTGGGCGAGGCCGCCCGCGAGCGCTTCGTCGCGGTCGCCGACGACGCCGTCACCGCGGACGACGCGGAACGGATCCGGACCCTCCTCGATATCAGCTACGACCTCGAGGCGTGGGCGCCGGTCGATTGCACCGACGAACGGACGCGACTGGAGGACGCCCTCGAGGAATGACCAAGAGACTGTCACTCGAGCCGGTCGCGAACTACGAGCCGACCGAAATCGGCGACCAGGAGTACGACGCGGCCGTCCTCGCGCCGATCGTCGACCGCGACGGCGAGGACCACCTGCTCTTTACCCGCAGAGCCGACCACCTCGGCGAACACCCCGGACAGATGAGCTTCCCCGGCGGCGGGGCGGAGCCGGTCGACGAGACGATTCTAGACACTGCGCTCCGAGAGGCCAACGAGGAAATCGGCCTCGAGCCCAGCGAGGCCGAGGTCGTCGGCCAGTTGGACGACATCAGGACGGTCACGGAGTACGCCGTCACGCCGTTCGTCGCTCACATTCCGGACCGAGAGTACGTTCGCGAGGAGAGCGAAGTCGCCGAGATCGTCGTCCTCCCGCTGTCGGGACTGCTCGACCCCGACAACTACGAGTACGAGCGCCGATCGCATCCCTACTACGGCGAGATCGTCATCCACTACTTCCACGTGAACGGCTACACCGTCTGGGGCGCGACCGGCCGGATTCTGGTGCAGCTGCTCGAACTCGCGACGGAGTTCGAAGCGCCGGAGAAGGTCGACCGGTCGGAGTTCTAGCGTCAGTCACCGAGCTCTCGAAACGTCCCATCAAAATCGATCGCACTGTCTGAGAGTACCCGACGGTCGATGGCCTATAGTTCCTCGAGCGACCGCAGCTTCTGTTCGACGTCCGGCGGCGCGGCGCTGGGGCCGTCGCGCACGCGGTGGTCCGGCACGAGCAGCGGGGCCGGGTTCTCGTCGAGCGCGGTGCGGACGAGGATTATATCGTCGTCGTCCTCGTGGTCGAGGCCGGACGTCATCCGCGCGAGCGTCTCGACGGAAACCTGATCGCCGTAAGGGATCTCGCGAACGCTCTCCAGGACGGCCCGCTGGTCGGTCGGCATGGTCATCGCGACCTGCACGTCGTCGAAGTCGATCGGCTCGAGGCCGTCTAAGTACTCGAAGATCCGATCGAGGACGGGATGGTCGTCCTCGGCGTCGTCGTCGGGTATCTCGGGGAAAGAGACGCTCAGGACCCGCCCGCTGGCGGCTCCGAGCTGGACGTACCGGTCGAGGTACGGTGACTCCCGCGCGTAGATCCCAGCGTCCGTAACGTCCTCCATACGCTGCCGTAAGCGGTCCGGGCTTGAATAGCCGCCGGTCCTCGGACTCGTCGGTCGTCTCCCCTCCACCGGTCCCGTATGCCGCCATGGCGCAAGCCTTATGTACATATGAGTACGTCGATGTACAATAATGAACTCCGATGCGGAGCTCGCTCCCGCGGTGCAGTCGATCCTCGAGGCCGCGCGGGAGCGCTCGGGCGGCGACGGCGTCGTCGACGTGGACGCGCGGTCGCTGCCCGACGCGCTGGCGGCGGCGGACGCCGACGGACGGGTCCCGGTGATCGCCGAGGTAAAGCCGACGAGTCCGACGGCCGATGGGACGCGAGCCGACGATCCCGTCGAACTGGCCGAGGCGATGGTCGCGGGCGGCGCGGCGGCGATCTCGGTGCTCACGGAGCCGACCCACTTCGGCGGCTCGCCCGAGGCGCTGACCCGCGTTCGGGAGGCCGTCGACGTCCCCGTCCTGCGAAAGGACTTCGTCCTCGACGAAGCGGGGATGGACGTCGTCGAGGCCGACCTGCTGCTGTTGATCGCGCGGTTCGTCGACGATCTCGAGGGACTCGTCGCTGCGGCCCGCGAACGCGGGTTCCAACCGCTGGTCGAGGTCCACGACCGCGCGGAACTCGAGACGGCCCTCGACGCGGGCGCGGAGATCATCGGAGTGAACAACCGCGATCTGGCGAAACTCGAGGTCGACCTCGAAACCTTCGAGTCGGTTGCGCCCCACGCGAGACGTGTGACAGGTCTCGACGAGTCGAGCGGCGAGGCCGCGAGACACGTTCCCGACGACGTAATACTGATCGCCGAGAGCGGGATCTCGTCGCCGGCCGACGTGCGGCAAATGCGCGAAGCGGGTGCCGACGCGTTGCTGGTCGGCAGCGCCATCATGGACCACGGTGCGGGCGACAGCGACGTGACCGAGAACACGCGTCGACTCGTGCGGGCGGAATCGGCGGACGCGACGGAGACGGAGCAGACATGAGCGAACACGACGGAGACACACAGACATGAGCACGGAACGCGAACGCGACGATCACGACTCCGGGCGCACGGGCACGTTCGGCGACTACGGCGGCCAGTACGTCCCCGAGGCCCTGATGCCCGCCGTACAGGAACTCGAGGACGCCTACGAGCGGTACGTCCTTGAGAACGAGGACGGCTTCATGGACGAGTTTCGCGAGCGGATGCGCGACTTCGGCGGCCGGCCGACGCCGCTCCAGCGCGCAGACCGGCTGAGCGAGCGCTACGACCGTGAGATCTACCTCAAGCGCGAGGACCTCGTCCACGGCGGCGCGCACAAACTGAACAACGCGCTCGGACAGGTGCTACTCGCCAAGTACATGGGCAAAGAGCGGATCATCGCCGAGACCGGGGCCGGCCAGCACGGCACCGCGACCGCGATGGCCGCGGCCCACCTCGACATGCCCTGCGAGATCTACATGGGCCGCACCGACGTCAACCGCCAGCGGCCCAACGTCTACCGGATGCGGATGAACGGGGCCGAGGTGAACCCGGTCGAGGCCGGCAGCGGTACCCTGAAGGAGGCGATCAACGAGACGATGCGCGACTGGGCGACCACCGTCGAGCGGACCCACTACGTGATCGGCTCGGTCGTCGGCCCGCACCCGTTCCCGAAGATGGTCCGGGACTTCCAGTCGGTCATCGGCGACGAGATCCGCGAGCAGGTACAGGAGAAAGCCGGCCGGCTCCCCGATAGCGTCGTCGCCTGCGCCGGCGGCGGCTCGAACACGATGGGGACCTTCCACGCGTTCGTGCCCGACGAAGACGTGGATCTCTACGCGGTCGAAGCGGGCGGCTCGAGTCTCGCGTTCGACGACGAGTCGGGCGTCGCCCCCAACTCGGCGACGCTCTCGACGGGGACCGACGGCGTCCTCCACGGCGCGATGACCAAACTGCTCCAGAGCGGGGACGGACAGATCATGGAGTCCCACAGCGTCAGCGCGGGGCTCGACTACGCCGGCGTCGGTCCCGAGCTCTCGCATCTGGTCGAGACCGGGCGGGTCACGCCCGCCAACGTCGACGACGAGGACGCGCTCAACGGTTTCCACCGACTCTCGCGGCTCGAGGGGATCATCCCGGCCCTCGAGTCGAGTCACGCGCTGGGTTATGTAGAGGAGAAACACGCCGAACTCGGCGACCTCGTCGTGATCAACGTCTCCGGACGCGGCGACAAGGACCTGGAGACGGTACTCGAGGAGACCGAAAAACGCGATCTCGAGGCCGCACCCGAGGTCGAGGTGTTCGACGGGTGAGCCGCGAGATTCGAGCCGACGGCGGCGAACCGACCGCGTACGACAGCGACGTCGAAGCCGCCATCCGCGAGAACCGCCCCGCGCTGATCACGTACATCACCGCGGGCGATCCCTCGCTCGAGGACACGAAAGCCTACGTCGAAGCGCTCGACCGGGGCGGCTCGGACCTGATCGAGCTCGGGCTCCCGTTCTCGGAACCGATCGCCGAGGGGCCGACGATCCAGGCGGCGATCAACCGCGCGCTCGAGGCCGGGACGACCCCCCGAAGCTTCTTCGAGATGGTCGGCGACCTCGAGACCGAGGCACCGCTGCTGGTGATGACGTACTACAACATGATCCTCCAGTACGGTTCCGAGCCGGACGTGAGGCCCTTCGTCGAGCGCGCCGCCGAGGCGGGGCTCTCGGGGATCATCGTCCCGGACCTGCCCGCCGAGGAAGCCGATCCGCTGCGGGAGGCCTGCGACGACCACGGGCTCGATCTCGTCTTCATCGTCGCGCCGACGACCGAGGGCGAGCGCCTCGATCGGATCATGTCCCACGTGTCGGGCTTTGCCTACGTGCAGGCCCGCCTCGGGACGACGGGGGCGCGGGCGAACGTCTCGACGGCGACCCACGACAGCCTCGCGCGCCTCTCGGAATACGACGTTCCGAAGGCGGTCGGCTTCGGCGTCAGCGAAGGCGACCACGCGGCCGAGATCGTCGAGGCAGGTGCCGACGGCGTTATCGTCGGCAGCGCCCTAGTCGATATAATTGCCTCGAGCGAGACGCCCGACGCGGCGGCCGACGAACTCGAGGCCAAGGCCCGCGAACTCAAACGCGGCGCGCGCCGCGGGGCGGGCGAGGAAGAAGCACCGGAACCAGAACAGCCATAACGACAAGCTTGCTACACTGCCGCAATGACCACAGGAATCGACGCACGACTCGAGCGAATCGGGACAGACGGATCGTACGTGATCGTCCCAATGGACCACGGCATCACCATGGGTGCCGTCCAGGGGCTGAAAGACATCGAATCGACCATCGACGGCGTGACCAGCGGCGGGGCCGACGCGGTCCTCACGCAGAAGGGGATCGCGCCCCGCGTTCACGAGAACAAGAACGGCAAAGGCTACATCGTCCACCTCAACGGCTCGACGACGATCGGCCCCGACGAGGAAGACAAGCGCGTGACCGGCACCGTCGAGGAAGCGATCCGGGTCGGCGCCGACGCCGTCTCGTTCCACATCAACGTCGGCTCCGACCACGAACCGGACCAGCTCACCCAGCTTTCGGAAGTCACCGAGAAAGCCGAACGGTTCGGAATGCCGGTCCTCGCGATGGCTTACGCCCGCGGTCCCGGCGTCGACCCCGAGGACCCCGAGGCGCTGGGTCACGCCGTTCGACTCGCCGAGGAACTGGGCGCGGACATCGTCAAGACGGGCTACAGCGGCGACGCCGACAGTTTCCAGCACGTCGTCGAATCGACCCGGCTGCCGGTGGTCATCGCCGGCGGGTCGAAAGGGTCCGATCGCGAGACCATCGAGATGGTCCGCGGCGTGATGGACGCCGGCGGTGCCGGTGTCTCGATGGGACGGTCGATCTTCCAGCACGAGGATCCCGAAGCCATCGCGCGGGCGGTCGCCGGGGTCGTCCACCGCGACCTCTCCGCCGACGAGGCGCTGTCCGAGGCGGGGCTGGCGCTCGAGGTCTGAGGCCTCTCTTCTCCGTTCTTCTCGCCGTGGCCGGCCGATTCGCCAGCAGCCCGGCGTGATCCTCAGTGGCAGTGCGTATCGAGGTGGACGTCGCGGTCGGCGTAGCCGGGGCCGAGTTCGACGGTAGCGTGGTCGACGCCGTGGGTCGCGAGTTCGTCGTGGACGCGCTGGAGGACCGCCTCCGCTTCCGCCATCGTCTCGACGCCGGTCTCGACGTGCATCGTCGCGACCGTGATCTGGCTGCAGATCTGCCACGCGTGGAAGTCGTCGACCCGGTCGACGCCGTCGATCTCGCTCACGTGGGCACGGATCTCGTCGCTCTCGAGGGGCGTCCTGAGGAAGAAGATCTCGCCGCTGCCGCGCAACACCGTCACTGCAGACCAGGCCACGACGGCGGCGATCAGTGCCGCGGTGATCGGGTCGATGACCCGGATACCGGTCACCTCGATGGCGATCACGGAGACGATGACGGCGACCGAGCCGCCGGCGTCGCCCAGGAGGTGGTAGAACGCCCCCTTCTCGTTGAGGCTCATCGCGTCGCCGTGGAGGACGATCACCGAGACGACGTTGACCGCGAGCCCACCGACCGCGATGGCGAGGGTGGGAGCGACGCCGATACTGATGCTGGCCGGCTCGAGAAAGCGCCGATACGACTCCCAGACGATAAAGCCGACCATCGGCAGGAGCAACAGGCCGTTGAGGAAGGCGGCGAACGGCTCGAGGCGGTGGAGGCCGTACGACCAGCGGTCGCCGTCGCCGTAGTGTTCGGCGACGTAGGAGGCGGCGAAGGCCATCACGTACGCGAGGGCGTCGAACAGCATATGGACGGCGTCGCTGATCAGCGCGACGGAGCCGAACGCCAGCCCGCCCGCGAGCTCGACGAGAAAACCGACGACGTTGATCAGCGAGACGGCGGCGAGCTTGCGGCTGCTCGTCGATCCGCTGCCGTGTCCGTGACCGCCGTGGTCGTGATCGCGTCCGTGCTCGTCGTGCGAGTGCGAGCCGTCGTGGGCGTGCGCCGACTCGGTGGGACTCATTCGTATCCGAACTCGGCCCGTCCCGCTTATTAATTCGGCTGCTATTGAGCGGCGGATAGACTAGCAACCTTCACAAATGAATTGGCTTGAGTTAATAATTCCGCGTGCGGCGGCCGAATCGGTCGCCACCGGAAGAATTTCGGTCGCGGTCTCCCATCTCGAGGGCGTGACCGACGGCGAGGAGTACACGCTGGCCGACGAGATCGTCGCCCGTGCGCGGATCCACGCCCGCGAGGTCGTCGACGACCACGAGCTGGCGGTCGACCTCGAGGCGCTCGAGTGGGAGGTCTCGACGCGAGCGCGCCGCCGGGCGGGGGCGTGTCGCTGGCACGCCGACCGCGGGATGGCGACGATCGTCCTCGCACGGCAGGCCTACGAGGAGTACGACTGGGCCACGTTCGCCGGCGTCGTCCGCCACGAGCTCGTCCACGCCTGGGAGTTCCAGCGGTTCGGCGAGTCCGGCCACGGGGACCGGTTTCGCGACCGGGCCGCGGCGCTCGAAGCACCCCGGTACTGCGAGGCGTTCACCGAGCCACGGTACGTCCTCCGGTGTCTCACGGACGGCTGTGACTGGCGGGCGAAGCGCCATCGCGCCTCGAAGCCGGTGAAAGCGCCTGATCAGTACCGCTGCGGGATTTGCGGCGGCTCGTACGAGGTCGAACACACGGACAGCGGCCGAACGTGGGCAACGGCGAGCGGCTACGGCGGTGCGAAGGCGGCGCTCGACGAGAAGTGGTAGCGAGACGGAACGAGCACGGCGAAATCGAGTCGACCGCGCAACACTTATTCGCCTCACGCTACCTGTTTCAGACATGGGAATACTCGATTTGATGCTGGGGAAGTCGGGCCCCGGCGAGCAGGGTGTCGAGGGGAAGTCGTACACGCTGCCGAAGGAGACGCACGACTTCGTCTACCCCGTCGCGGTCCACCGGGAGGAGCTCGAGGCGTTCGCCGAGCTACTCGAGGCGGAGGCGGCCGCCCCGTCGCTCGAGGAGGCGGGCGACCTACAGGCGGCCTTCGACGGAATGGTGGACGGCCGCTCGAGCGATATCGACGCCGGGGAACTGGCCGAGCGGATGCGACGGCCCCGGAAGGCGACCGAGCCGGTGATCGAGACCTGGCGCGAAGGAGTCGAGCGGGACATCGGCGTGGTCTACGCCCGCACGGACACGTACGACCACCTGCTCGCGTTCGTCAAGCTCTGTAAACAGCGCGACGAGGACGACGACGATCCGTTCGAACTCCCCGAGAGCTTCCAGCGGGCGGCGGCGCTACTGAAGCGAGTGGAGGAGGCGTCCGACAGCAAGTATCGCGCCGTCGTTCATACGGACATCCTGCCCGGCAAGAAGTATAGTAGCCACTGAAAGTCGATGCACACCCGATCGCACGATAGCTGTGCGATCGGTGTGTAAATCGTTTCAGTTGTTACTATAGCGACGTCTCCAGCGGATCGGGTTAGACGATCGTCTCGAACGCCTCGAGCGACGCGAGTTCGTAGGTCGGCTCGTGGTCGCGCGGGCCGCCATCGCGGCCGGTGTCCAGCCAGGCCGAATCGAGCCCCATCGCGTTTGCGCCGGCGATGTCGGCATGCAGCGAGTCGCCGACGTGGATCGCCGCGTCGGGCGCGACCCCGAGGTCGGCGAGCGCGCGCTCGAACGGTGCCGCGCTGGGTTTCGGATGGATGCCGGCGCTCGGTTCGGTGAACACCCGCGCGTCGAACGCGTCGTCGATGCCGAGGGCCTCGAGTTTCTTCGTTTGCGTGTTCCGCCCGCCGTTCGTGATGAGACCGACCCGGCTCCGATCGCGGGCGTGCTCGAGCGCCGCTTTCGCACCCGGGCGAAAGGCGACGGCGGTCGGATCCTGTCGCTCGAGGTACTCCCCCGCGAGTTCCGGCGCGACGCCCGAATCGATGCCGGCGCGGCCCGCGACCTCGGCGAAGAGGTGTTCGTAGAACTCGCGGTCCGTCTCGGCGGTCGGCAGGTCGGGCACGGCGGCCCGGAGCTCCGCGGGCGTACAGAACGGCTCGTAGCCGGCTCCGGAGAACGCGGACTCGAGCAGGCCGGCGGGATCCTGCGTCGATTCGCAGAGCGTCATATCCAGATCGAAGCAGATCGCGTCGTAGGCGGCCATCTCGTTCGTGTATGAGTGCGGGCGTTCTCAACGTTTCGCCGACTAGGTTGGTTTTGCGTGAAACGGATCGGTGTCAGGAACGCGAACACCCCGAAAGCCCCACCCCGCGGTGGTTCGATCAGGCGGCCGATACACGTCGGCTGAGCAGATTGGTCTCGACTCGAGTCGGTCCCACCGATTCCACAGTAGTTATTTCATCTGACACGCCTCTCGAGATATGGACGTCGTCAAGCGAGTCCACGTCGTGCCGCTGGGCTACGAGTTCGATCGGATCCTCGAGCCGATTCGGGACCAGCGGGCCGATCTGGTCTACCTGCTCGAGGCAGCGGGCGTCGGCGACCGCGACGAGGCGGTCGGAGGCGAGGACGCCGACGGACACGCGGAACGAAACGCCACCGCGGCCGCCGAGTACCACGCGGAACTGCGTGACGAACTCGAGTCGGTCGTCCCGGAGGTTCGGACGTGGGAGTGCGATCTGACGGACGTGTACGCTGTGCTCGGGGACGTGACGACGATCGCAGACATCCACGCCGAGGACCAGGTGTACGTCAACGTTTCGGGGGCCGGCACGATCCCGGCGATCGGCGCGACGATCGCGTGCATGGACGTCTCGACCGACGCCCACGCGTACTACGTCGAGCCCTCGACGTACGCCCACGCCGGGACGACCGAGCCGACCTCCTTCGGCGTCGACGAGATCGAGGAGGTACCGACCTATCCGATCGAGTCGCCGACGCGCGATCAGGTCGCCATCATGGAGTTCCTGTCGGACCCCGACGCGTGGGACGGCTATCACGACGATCGGACCGCGCCGCCGAAGAAGAAGGATCTGATCGAGTACGCTCGCGATCACGACCTCTCGTTTATGGCCGATCGTCGCACCCCCAACGAACGGGCCGGAGAGGACAAGGGGGCGTTCCGCATCCTCGATACGCATATCCTCGAGCCGCTCGCCGAGGACGGCTACGTCACGATCGAATCCGTCGGCCGCCGGCGCGTGGTCGAACTGACCGAGCGGGGCGAGAACGCCTACCGGGCGTTCCGCCACAAACTCATGGACGAGGCCGGCGAGCCGCGGTAGGAGGGAGCGTCAGCGGGGGGCGGTACAGCGGTTACTCGGTGTCGTGAACACACGCGTAGAGCCTCGTTCCCAGCCGAGCCAGCTCGAGGTCGGCCTCGAGGCGCTCGACGTGGTCGCGAAGCGCCGCCGCTTCCAGCCCCGGGTACTCGCGGTCGGTGCGGGAGTCGAGATGGCTGCTCGCGCGAGCGAGCAGGAAGGGCGCGGCGTCAGCGAGGCGCGAGCCCGGCAGCTGGGGGCCAGCGGTACGGCCGCGCTCGACCGCGGCCAGGATCTCCTGAGCCACGACGAGTCGGCGTCGCAGCGAGCGAACGTCGTCGGCGGCGGCCGGCGGACCCAGATGTTCCGCGAGCAGTTCGTCGGCCGCGACGACGCGATCCGGCTCGGCGTCGAACGCGGTCGCGAACTCCTCGCGGTCGGGCTCGCCGATTTCGGTGCGACGACACGCGAGCCGGACGGCCCCGAGAACGGCCGCCAACCGGCCGTACTCGAGGGTCGCCAGCTCGCCCGCGTGATCGAACGCCGCTCGAGCGACGTCGGTCGCGGCGTCCACCTCCAGACGGCGGGCGGCGCAGTCGATCGTCGGTTCGCCAGCGGTCTCGAGGTGGCGCTGACCCATATGGGATGACTGGAACGATCGCATGTTATCAGCTTCTGAGAAAGTATTGCTACTATCAGTACTATTCTGAGTATCATGACTGTTGATTCAGCAGTGACGATCGGCCCGGACGAACCGAGCACCGGACAATCACAGTGAATCCGGACCGGGGCGAGTCGGCCGACCACACCACCTGCCCGATCCGCCACGTTCAAGCCGATTCCCTTCGACGGTCGATTTATGACGCGATCTGTCTGGGTGAAAGCCGACGACGCCGTCGGCGACTGGGACGACCGCCGGGCGCGGATCACTGCCGCGCTCGAGGCGGGTGTAGACTGGGTACTGGTCGACGAGGACGACGTCTCCCGCGTCCGCGAACTCGGCGACATCAACGTCGCGGCGTTTCGGACCGACGGCGACGTGACGCTGGTCGACGACATCGACGACGCCGAAGGCGGAAGCGACGACGACGTGGCCGCACAGGCGGACGCGGTCGTCGTCGGCAAGAACGGCGAGGGCGACGCGACGATCGACCTCCCGGAGGACTTCTCGGGATCCGCGGACCTCTCGACGCTGCGCCGCGACGGTGACTTCGAGCGGGGCGCGTACGTCCGCATCCTCGGCAAGGAGTACGAGCGCTTCGCCGAGACCGCCGCCGAGGAGGCCGACCACACGATCGTCGTCGGCGAGGACTGGACGATCATCCCCCTCGAGAACCTGATCGCCCGCATCGGCGAGGAGACCGACCTCGTGGCGGGCGTCACCAGTGCCGAGGAAGCCAAGACGGCCTTCGAGACCCTCGAGATCGGAGCCGACGCCGTCCTGCTGGACTCGGACGATCCCGACGAGATCCGCAAGACAGTCGAGGTCCGCGACGAGGCCGAACGCGAGAGCCTCGACCTCGAGTACGCCGAAGTGCTCGACGTCGAACGGGCCGGCAGCGCGGACCGGGTCTGCGTCGACACGGGCAGCATGCTCGAGCACGACGAGGGGATGCTCGTCGGCTCGATGAGCCGCGGGCTGGTCTTCGTCCACGCCGAGACGGCCGAATCGCCGTACGTCGCCTCCCGGCCGTTCCGGGTCAACGCCGGCGCGGTCCACGCCTACGTCCGCACCCCCGACGGCGGCACGAAGTATCTCGCCGAACTCCAGAGCGGCGACGAGGTCCAGATCGTCGACCTCGAGGGGAACACCCGCGAAGCGATCGTCGGCCGGGCCAAGATCGAGCAGCGACCGATGTTCCGGATCGCCCTCGAAACGGAGAGCGGCGACCGCGTCGAGACGCTCCTCCAGAACGCCGAGACGATCAAGGTGGCGACGGCGGAGGGACGGAAGGCGGTGACCGACCTCGAGGCCGGCGACGAGATCCTGCTGTACTACGAGGACACGGCCCGACACTTCGGCGAGGCCGTCGAAGAGAGCATTATCGAGAAGTAGTCGTTAGATATCGGTCGTCTCCGTCTCCGTTTCGGGCTCTGTCGGCTCGAGGCGCGTCGTACACCAGTGACAGAACTCGAGGTCTTCGTCGACTTCTTTCCCACACTCCGGACAGGTCAGTTCGTCAGCGGCGTCGGCTCCGCCCGACCGGTAGCCGAGCGCCCGGACGGTCGCATCGACCGCGGCGAAGAGAGCGATAAACGAGAGGAGGAACTGCGCCATCGCGTCGGTCTCCTCGGTCATGATCTCCGCCTGCTCGAAGGCTTGCTCGTAGCTCGTTATCGGGCCCGCCTGCGCGATCTGTTCGAGCGGGAGAAAGAGGACGCTCGCCGAGAGGAAGAGCGCGGCGAACGCGGCGGCGCGAAGCCAGTCCCGGACGAGGACGTGTCCGGCACCCGGCATGATCACCGAAAGGCCGGCGGCGAGGAGCGCACGGATCCATGTCATTGTCTGTGATGACGGTAGGGGACCCTCGCCCTTAACATTCCGATTTCGATTACTATCGAGCGCAGTACCGGAGGTTATCCGGCAGAGCGAGTAGCGCCACCGTCTTCGCCACACCAGACGGCGACGTCGACGGTCGTTTCGATCGTCGTCGAATCCGTCGCGACCTCGAGTTCGATCGGCACGTCCCGTGTGGTCTCCGCGCCGGCACACGGATCGCCAGCAACGTCTACCGAGGCGTTTTCACCGGGTTCGATCGGTTCGTCAGGTTGATCTACGCTCGCGTTCGACGCCCACGTTCCGACTCGCGATTCGTCGACGGTCGCGCGTTCGACAGTGAGGTTCGCCGTCGCCTGATTCGTCACCGTGAGGGAACCGTTCGACGCTCTATCGAAGACCACCAGTTGCTCGGACGGGTCGTCGGCGACGTCGATTTCGATCGGCCGTTCGAGCACGACCGAACTGACGCCGCCGCTCGAGACGACGAGCGAGACGAGTGCGAGGACGACCATCGCGATGCCGACTCTCGAGGTCATCGCGGCGGCTCACCTCGTCCGATCCGATTGCGGTGTGCGTAGCTCGCGTGAGCGATCGCAGTGACGCCGAACATGGCGACGAAAATCGCCGCAAGCGCCGTTCCGCCCAGGTCGACGAACGGGAAGATCGCGTACTGTGCGAGTGCGGTCAGCGCCGTTCCGACGACAGTCAACCCCAGGTAGACGTGACTCCACGGGATATCCTGCGCCGGGACGTATTCGAGGTACATCTGGAGTTCCGCCGCCTCGTCGGTCAGCTCGACGACGCCTCGTGACTGGTCGTATTCGATCGCACCGACGTCAGCGAGCTTCGGCAGGTGGGACTGCCGGAGCGCGGTGTAGACCCGCTTTCGCTTCTTCCAGGGCAGTTCGTCGGCTGGAACGTCGTACTCCCAGGCCGAGATCGAGTCGACGAGCGTCCGCAGATCGACCCGTTCCTCGTCGGTTCGCTTGAGATAGTGGAGTACCCACCGGCGCCGTCGGTTGCTCAACATCGTGAATATCTCGTCGCGTGTCAACTCGTCCGTTCGCGATTCGTCTCTCGAAGACAGGTTCGTCACCCCTTCATCCCCATCCACCCGCTCGCCGTCGGCCATGTTAATTAATTGTAAACTATGACGTGGCGACTCGTTCTCGGCCCGCAGTTACCAGTGTATCAGTGTCTGAACAGCCATTGAGAAAATCAGTTAGCCAAACGTAAACGAAATGAACAGTACTTGCGGCGGGTATGGCACCGGTAGAAGAACGTCTCGCGTTCGTAACAGCGGATTGAGCCGCCGCAGGCGTCGCCAGCAGCGTCGGAAAACGGTACATAGCAATACCTGACAGTCACGTCGGGCGGAACGACGTGCGCCATCGCGTTTCGACGAGACGGCGGCGCGTCGACTGTTGGGGAACACAATGACAGGAACGGGAGCGGAACGCGGGACGGTTCTCGGACGAGCGGCGGCGATCGGCGTCGTCGCTCTCGTCGGACTGCTCGTGGCCGGACACGTCCTCGGCGTACCGATCGGTCTCGGGTACGTCGAGACGGGCAGCATGGAACCGACGATCGACGCCGGCGACGGCTTCGTCGCCGTTCCGACCGCCATCGCCGGCCCCGTCGAGGAAGGCGACGTCGTCGTCTACGACGCACAGGAGATCGAGGGCGGCGGGCTGACGACCCATCGGGTGGTCGAGGAGACCGACCACGGCTACGTGACGCGCGGCGACGCGAACCCGTTTACCGATCAAGACGGCGGGGAACCGCACGTCACCGACGGCCAGATCGCCGCGAAAGCGCTACAGGTTAACGGCGAGGTCGTGACGATCCCCCACCTCGGGACGGCCGCGATGACAGTCCAGGGGGGACTCGAGTCGGCCCAGTGGTGGCTCGCGTCGACGTTGGGAATCCGAGCGTTAGCGGGCAGCCAGGGACTCTCGTACCTCCTGCTCGGCTTCGGCCTGCTCGTGATCGTCCTCTCGGCGGCGTTCGACGGCCGCGGGACGCCCGATCGCGACCGATCGCGGTCGCGAACGCGAATCGACGCGTTCGACGCGCGGCGGCTCGTCGTCGGAATGGGTGCCCTCGTCTTCGTGGTCGCGCTGGCGACTATGGTCGCGATGTCGGGATCGGTCGAAATCGGGCTCGTGAGCGCGGAGTTCGACTCGGAGCGGCCCGACGTGGTCCCCGCCGGCGAGACGAAAACGCACTCGACGGAGCTGCGCCACGGCGGCGCGATGCCGGTCGTATCCATCACGGAGCCGGCCAGTAACGGAATCGACGTCGACGACGATCCGCGGGTGCTCACTCGAGGCGAGTCCGTCGACGCGACCGTCGCGCTGACCGCACCGTCCGAGACCGGCTACTACCTGCGGTCGTACACGGACCACCGGTACTTCGCGGTGCTTCCGCCGCCGCTGATCGCCCGACTGCACGCCGTCCACCCCTGGGTGGCGATGACCGGCGTGGCGACCGTCCTCACCGGACTGGTGGTCTCGCCGTTCGCGCTGCTGGCGGGCACCGGCACGATCAGGACCCGCTCGCGGCGTCGTTCGGATTCGACAGGGGGATTTCTGAGGTGACAATCATGGATGTGACTGGTGCGTCTCGAGGGAGGTATCGACGATGAACAGCGATCGATTGGTCGTGCGTGCGCGGGCCGCGCTCGACGAGTGGTACGTCGTCGCGGTCGTCGCGTTGCTCGCGCTGGCGCTCGTCGGCGGCTGGGGTGCGTACGCGGCCGTCGCCGGCTCGGCCGAGCAGACGAGTCGACAGCCGGCCGAGGCGTGGTCGGCGACCGGAAGCTTCGACCACGGCGCGGAGGTGCAGCGGGAGAACGAAGTCTATCCGGTCGGAACGCGGCTCTCGGATCGGTCGGTCTACTTCACCCGGGTTACGCCCGAACTCGAGGGGAACTTCACCTACCGGTACGACGCCGACGCCGGCGACGTGACCGCCGACGTCGAGCTCGAGCGGGTGATCCGGTCAGCCGACGACCAGCGGGAGTACTGGGAGGTCAACAAGACGATCGCGGAGACGACGGTCGAGAGCCTCGGACCGGGCGAGACGGCGACGACCGACTTCGCGGTCGACGTGCCCGCCACGGTCAACGAGAGCGAGCGTATCCAGGAGAGCCTCGGCGGTTCGCCGGGCTCGGTCGAGACGACCGTCGTCGCGACCGTGACGATTCAGGGAACGATCGACGGCGATCCCGTCGAGCGGACCGAGCGGTACGAACTCGCCATCACGCCGGACGGGGCCACGTACGGCGTCGACGCGCCGACGACGGCGGACCAGCCCCCGCGGGAGGCGACCGACCCGACGACGACCGCGAGTTCGGCCGGGTTCGTCGGCCCGATCGGCTCCGTGCTCCTGCTGCTGGCGTCGCTCGGCGCCCTCGGCGCGCTCGCGGTCGCGCGAGCCAACGGGACGCTCGCGCCGTCCGAAGCCGAACTCGAGCGCCTCCGCATGCAGTACGAGCGCGAGGAGTTCGACGACTGGATCTCCCGGGGCTCGCTCCCCAACGAGGTTCGCGAGCGGTCGCGGATCGAGGTCTCGACGCTCGAGGACCTGGTGGACGTGGCGATCGACTGCGACCGGCGCGTGCTCGAGGACGAGGCTGCGGGTGGGTACTACGTCGTCGACGGGGACTCGCTGTACGCGTACGAGCCGGCGGAATTCGAGGCGGACCTGAGCGTCGACGCCGGTCTCGACCTGCTCGGGAGGCGGCAGACCGGCGAGGAAAAGGCCGTCGCCGGCGGGTCAGACGATGGGGGTGACGGGCAAGAAGACGCGGCCGAAGACGACTCGTAGGAAATAAACAGTTTCTCACCCGAACCATACTCATCAGTAGGCAGACTCATTGTTTGCGATGGGGGAGTAGACCGAATCCCCTCAATAGATGTTAGATCTGTGCCACCCGATAAAATAGAATAGAGGTAGTTCTCTCTATTTACAGGCCATCGTCATCAATGAGGCCGGATGCGTAGATTCCAAACTCCTCTGGAATTGCGCTGGCATCCGTGGTTACATCATCAACAGCGTCTCCTTCATCACGTAGGTAGAAACTGATATGGACGTATGCATCATCACCAACCCCAAGTTCAAGATGCCCTGAATTTTGACTCCCACTCGGACCATAAGTCGTATCAGCAAGAGGCTTTGGAGAATTAGGGAAATAGGTCTGGTCTGTCAACGTTGTTGAATTGTCGGCGCCGTCCGTGTACTTAAACACCATCGGTGAATCGCTGGGAACATCTTGCAGGGTGACCCGAATCTTATTTGTTCCGTTGTTTTGGATACGGAAGACGTTGTGAAATGCCGTATCCGAGTCCGGGTTGAGACCATCTCCATTTTGGCCATTAGATCCATCGAACACAAGCTGCAGCTTTTTATTCTTCTGAACAGCATATTCGCTTATTGACGCATCTAATCCGAGATACGCCGCATTGTCACCCGCAACATCCACGTTGATTGCCCGATCGACACGTGCTGTAGCAAAGGCACCAGTACCAATTGTAGCCGCACTACCGGCGGCAAGCGATCCCATTCCGACAAGGAATTTGCGTCGTTGCATTGATTTTCGACCTCGTTGTGTCGCGCGCCGTCATAGCCGGCATCACGTTGTCGACCGCCTCCTCATCTGCGACGCGTATTCAGTCGGTCCACAGGATCCATCTTTGGAATATGTAACCAGCAGTAGCAGGAAAGAACGCGTGTTGTTACGGAAGAGAAGTCCTGTAGTGGCTACAGGGACTCCTTGACAAAAGCATTCGACGTCAGAAACGAGTACTCGAGTCTATGAATTAAACCTCTGAGATGGAGGTGTTATACAAATATTGAATTACCAACCGGGAAAATTCTTGACAGTCAGGTGATTTTGATGCAGAATGATTTGGCTACTATATCATTATTGGTCCTCTCTCAAAGAGAGTTCCGAAACTAGATCTGTTAGCGTCTCCAAATCGTACTGCCCCGGCGCGGTCGCCTCTTCTGGATCCACCGGTGCGTATCCGATTTTAGAGCCGTACACCGGCGCGACCGCCCGCGTGTGACTCCCCACTTCCCCCATCGCCATCGTCGCCACGGCATCGCCGTGCGACGTCAGTTGCTCGGTCGCCGACAGCAGCGCGAGGGTATCCGCCTTCGACTCCGCGGTCACCGCCAGCTTCGCCACGTCGGCGTACTTGCCCGCCTCGGTCAGCGTCCGCACCATCTCTTTCCGGGGCGGCGTCCCCTCGAAGTCGTGGGCCGACGCGACGACCGAGACATCGCGCTCGCGGGCCGTCTCGAGCAGCCCCTCGGCCTCCCCCTCGAGGATCGACTCGAGTTCGACGTCGATCGCTTCGACGCCCTCGAGCGCGGTCGCTTCGGCCAGCGCCTCGAGCCGACCCTCGTCTTCGGCCTCGCCGCCTTCCCAGTCAGCTCTGTTCGTGGCGAGGATCGGGAGCTCGCCGTCGTAGGCCTCAAGCGCGGCCAGCGGATCGTCGGCCAGATCCATTCGAAATTCGATCGCGTCGGCGTGCTCGCGGGCCGCGGGCTCGTCGGCGAGATCCGCCGTCGACGCCGCGAGGACGAACGAGTCGAAATCCAGTCCCATTGCTACGGACTGCGAGCGAGAACGACAAAAACGGTATCGTTTCGGCGGGTCGTCGGGTCCGCGGTCAGGCCATCCCGATCGTCTCCTCGGCCTCGAGGAGCTCGTGGTAGCGGTTCCGGATGGTGACTTCGGAGATGTCGGCGACGTCGGAGACGGCTGCCTGCGTGGTCTTCTCGTTGGTCAGGAGCGCGGCGGCGTAGACCGCTGCCGCGGCGAGGCCGACCGGCGACTTACCCGAGTGGACGCCCTTCTCCTTGGCGTTCTGGAGCAGCGAGCGCGCGCGGTGTTCGGCCTCGTCGGAGAGCTCGAGCCCCGACGCGAAGCGGGGGACGTAGCTCTCGGGGTCGGCGGGCTGGACCTCGAGACCGAGTTCGCGCACGACGTACCGGTACGTGCGGGCGATCTCGTTTTTCTCGACGCGGGAGACGTCGGCGATCTCGTCGAGCGAGCGGGGGACGCCGGCCTGGCGGGCGGCGGCGTAGACACAGGAGGTCGAGACACCTTCGATCGAGCGACCGGGGAGGAGGTCCTCGTCTAACGCGCGTCGGTAGATGACCGACGCGGTCTCGCGGACGTTCGTCGGGAGGCCGAGCGCGGAGGCCATCCGGTCGATCTCGCCGAGGGCCTGCTTCAGGTTGCGCTCCTTCGAGTCGCGGGTGCGGAAGCGCTCGTTCCACTTGCGCAGGCGCTGCATCTTCTCGCGCTGGCGGGAGCCAAGCGAGTTGCCGTAGGCGTCCTTGTTCCGCCAGTCGATGTTCGTCGAGAGCCCCTTGTCGTGCATCGTGTTCGTCGTGGGCGCACCCACGCGGGACTTCTCGTTTTTCTCCGCGGCGTCGAACGCGCGCCACTCGGGACCGCGGTCGACCGAGTCTTCCTCGACGACCAGCCCGCAGTCCTCACAGACCGTCTCGCCGTGCTCGTCGTCGACGACGAGCTGGCCCGTACACTCGGGGCAGACGAGGTCCTGGTCCTCGCTTTCGGTCTCCTGTTCGTTCGTTTCGGGTTCGCTACGTCGTACTCTCGTGTTCGATGGTGCGTTAGTCATGCGATGGCGAATGCTCCCGGCCGAACCGATCGTAAAAGCCCGGACGGAGTCGTTACCTCCCACGTTCAGACACTCGAGGTTTAATGGTTTCGAAGTCGTGCCCGGAAACCCCTCGAAACTGGATAATTCGACCGAAAGAGCATGATAGATAGTAACATTAAAGCTGAGAAGCCAGTCGAAACCGGAGCCCCCAAATTCGCCCGATTCGAGCCACAGACATGGAGATCGCAGTCGGCAGCACGAATCCGGTCAAGGTCGAAGCGGTCGAACGCACGCTCGAGCGGTACGAGCCGACCGTCGCCGCCGTCGACGTCGACTCCGGCGTGAGCGAGCAGCCGCGATCGATCGCGGAGACCGTCCGCGGTGCCGAGAACCGCGCTCGGCGGGCGCACGCAGCAACCGACGCCGACTACGGGATCGGGCTCGAGGGCGGCGTCGCCCGGCTCGAGGGCGTTCCGGGTCTCTCCCTGATCATGTGGGGTGCTACGACCGACGGCGACCGGCTCGAGCAGGGCGGCGGGCCGACGCTCCGGCTCCCCGACGATGTCGCCGATCGAGTCGAGGACGGTGCGGAACTGGGACCGGTGATGGACGACCTGCTCGGAACGGAGGGGGTCGCCGAGTCCGAGGGAGCGGCGGGCGTGCTCACCGCCGGCTTGACGGACCGAACGCAGGCGCTCAGCGAGGCAGTTGCGTGTTCGTTCGGATCGTTCGTAGCGGGCACGTACGACGGTGGACCGCGACCGTAACGAGCGCCATCGTGCTCCGGTCGGTCACGTCCGTTCAGGGACGCCGATCGCCGGACGCCGCCGGGAAACGATCAAATACTGGCGACAGTCACCGTCCCATATATTTTAACCGCGCGTACCAACGAAAGCTTTCCACCGGATTATTGATCGATTACTCTTCCGAAAAACCGCAAGCAGGCGGCGGGTTAACCGCGCGTACCAAACCCCCTAAGGGCGTTCCTGCCATCCGACCGAGTATGAGCACTGCAATGGCCCCCGACCTCACGAGCAAACAACAGCAGATCCTGGAGTACCTCCGCGAGAACGCGGCGACGAAGACGTACTTCAAATCCCGCCTCATCGGCCAGGAACTCGGGATGACGGCGAAAGAGGTCGGCTCGAACATCACCGCGCTTCAGGAGGGCGAGTACGATGTCGAGATCGAAAAATGGGGTTACTCCTCGAGCACGACCTGGAAAGTCGACGTTTAGGCCGAAACGCGGCCACTGCGGGCTGGATTTCTGGTTTTCCTCGTAATAGATAGCCGACGAGCGGTACTGCCGTCATTCTCCTTTAGCCGATAGCGGAGAGTGAAACCAATTAATATATTTTCATGTGTAAATAAATGTATCGTCTACTTTCCGCCTCAGAATACCCATACATGAAATCAATACAATCTGCGAAAAAGCGCAATCTGCATGCGGAGAAGAAAGCTACTCACGAACAGTATCGCCCTCTCAAGCGTTAGTTTGATTTCTGCTAGCGTTGTTGCAGACGAAAACAGCGAGGATAATCACAATAGTGAAGACTCTCACACGAAGTTCCTCGGAGAAGACCAAAACCACATCTATCTCCAATTCGAAAGAAACGGGAGAAAGAAATTAAACAAAGTTAATAAGAAGACTGATGAAGTTGTTGTAGTTGATCGAACAAGTGGTGAGCAAGAATTTGTTATCAGGCCAGAGATCGTCACCACTCCCCAGACAGGCGGTATCAGACTCGCCTCACATACACCCTGGTCAGGCGATGTTAGTTACACTGACGAAGATTTGGATGGTGTTGAATTTGGCTCGTATGAGATTGTAAAAAGAGCGGGACGCCGTTGGGAATCACTCGGTCACTGTAGCCGTGATTGTAATGTACATTATTACGATGCTGAATCCTTTGAACTAGGAAGAGAGGCCTCTGCCGTGGCTAAAACTGTGGTCGCCGCAGAACTTTGGTTTGTCATCAGAAAGAAAGGGCCACAATGGTTAGTAAACCTTCTGACCAAACGTAGGGTAGAAGAGATAGTTACTACTCTTGCTACTCTCGCTGCTAGCGATACAATCACCTTCGCGATGGTGGACTGGGACCAATCTCTTCCACTTGTTCGTGATCAAAAGTTTATCTCCTGCCGAGCAGGTCTCACAAAATATAAGCCACCGCTGATACTGTTGGCCTCCAAACGTACTTTCAATGGCCAGGGCATCAACTCTGTTAACCAACGAGGCCCAAAGCAGATTCAAGAGTATGGATGACGGATCACCACGCGAAAGGAGACGGCTCGACAGCGGATTTCTGTTAGTCGTAATTACGCTCTTGACCGTCTATCACGTGAACGACCACATAGTGGAGTTACACTTCTACCAGAAAGCCATCCTGGCTGTTCTGCTAATACTCGCGGGCGACAATATACTACGAGGAGTCAGAAACGTCTTATCGAGGGTCGACTAAGGGGACGAAACCGCCGATGCTACCGATACTGTTCGACATGGACGGGATCGTCCTCGAGGGAGCCCGGACTCACCCGCAAGTCTACGCCGACGCCGCCGACGCCGTGCTCGCGGATCTCGAGGCCGATCCGACCCCGTCCCAGCGCCGCGACTTCAGACGCCACGAGCACGAACGGATTCGGGAGCACTGCGCCGACCTCGAGATCGATCTCGCACGGTTCTGGGAACTGAAGGAGATGTACGCCTCCGAGGGGACCCACGACCGACTTCGGAGCGGCGAACGCGAGACGTACGACGACACCGAGGCGATCCACGAGCTCGGCGACCGGACGACGATCGGCCTCGTCACGAACAACCGCCACGAGACCGCCGAGTTCGTCGCCAAACACTTCGGATTCGACTTCGACGTCGTCCGCGGCCGCGACCCTACGTTCGAGGGCTACGAGCGACGCAAGCCCGACCCATACTACATCGAGGCGGCCCTCGCAGAACTCGGCGTCAGCGACGGGCTCTACGTCGGCGACTCGCCGAAAGACGTGACGGCCGGGGCGGCGGCCGGCCTCGAGACCGCGTTCGTTCGACGGTCGCACAACCGCGATCTCGATCGACCGGCCGAGGCGACGTACGACCTCGAGTCGCTGCGGGAGCTACTCGGCGTGGTCGAATCGGCCTGAGCAGGCGGTAATAGGGTTTTACTCCGCGGAAACAGCGTGTTACCCCTCGTAGGCGAGGAACTGATCCGCGTTCCGAGCGAGCGTCCGCGCCCGGTCGCCGAAGGAATCCGCGTGGCGAACGACCAGCACCAGGACGGTCTCGGGGCGTTCGACCGCGTAGCCGTCGTCGCGGGAGAGCAGGCCGGCCTCCTCGAGCTCGCCGGCGTACTTGCTGACCGTCGGCGGCGAGACGTCGAGCGCCGTCGCGAGATCGCCCGCCGTCGCGTCCGGGTTCAGGAGGAGTTCGATGAGCATCCCGCGGGGCGTCTCCCGGCGGAGATAGCCGAGTGCCCGTTTCTCGAACTCGTCGAAGCGGCCGGCCGTGACGAACCGCTTGTAGTCGCCGTCGCGATAGCGCTCGATGGCGTCGACCTCCTCGAGTCGACGGAGGTGGTGTTGGGTCTCGCCGGTGCCGAGCTGGAGATCGTCGCGGATCTTGGAGAAGTGGGCTCCGGGCGTCGTCGAGAGATAGCCCGCGATCGCGTCGCGCGCGTCGCTTTCCCCCGCGTCGGCCGCGGCTGAATCCGAGAGTCCAACCAGCGGGGATGCAGCGCCGAGGGCGGCGAATCGGCGCAGGGTCGCTCGTTTGTCGTCGTCGACCCTGTTGGGCGATGTCATAACTACCTACAGCCCATAACGGGACGGCCCGTAAAACAGGTTTCGCTCCGCTTTGTTCATCGAATACGACTGGTTAGCTTTCTAATGGTTCTCGGTAGTAGTCTCTTACCAGCAGTGAACGGCAGCGACTGACCGGCCGCGTCCCGGTCGAGCCGCGAAACGTGTCGGAAGTAGCTGTTCGAACGCAGTCGCGGGACGGCGGTTCAGTCGTCCGAGGACGAGCCGTCCGCGTCGTCGGCCGGGATCTCGGTGCCGCCGTCGGCCTGGCTCTGGAAGTCCTGATCCATCTCCTCGATGACTTCGTCGGGGTCGGAGATCTCCGCGGGATCCTTGCCCTCCTTGATCGCCTGAGCCTCCTGCTCCATCGCTTCGACGTCCATGTCGGCCTCCTGGTCGATCTCGCCGATGATCTCGGCGATGTCGTCCAGTCCGATCAGTTCGCGGGTCTCCTCGTCGAACTCGCGGCTCTCGAGTTCGTGGCCGTTCTCCTTGACGTCGCTGCCGGAGAGGTGTTTGCCGTAGCGGCCGACCAGCGAGGAGAGCTCTTGGGGCAGGACGAACGTCGTCGACTCGCCCTGGCCGATGTCGGCCAGCGTCTCCATTCCCTTGTCGATGACCGCGCGTTCGCCCATCGACTCGGCGGAGCGTGCGCGCAGCACGGTCGAGATCGCGTCACCCTGGGCCTCTAAGATCTGGCTCTGCTTCTCACCCTGGGCGCGGATGATCTCGCTTTGCTTGTCACCTTCCGCTTTCTCGACGGCGCTGCGGCGTTCACCCTGTGCTTCGAGGATCATGGCGCGGCGTTTCCGCTCGGCGGAGGTCTGTTGCTCCATCGCGCGCTGGACGTCCTTCGAGGGGTTGACCTCGCGGACCTCGACGGACTCGACGCGGATGCCCCACTCGTCGGTGGGTTCGTCGAGTTCCTCGCGGATGCGCGCGTTGATCTCCTGGCGCTTGTTGAGCGTGTCGTCGAGTTCCATGTCACCCAGCACGGCGCGCAGGGTCGTCTGGGCGAGGTTCGAGACGGCGCGTTTGTAGTCGTCGACCTGAAGGAACGCCTTCTTGGCGTCCATCACCTTGATGTAAACGACGGCGTCGGCGGTCACCGGCGAGTTGTCGCGGGTGATCGCTTCCTGTCGGGGCACGTCCAGGGTCTGAGTTCGCATGTCGAACGCGTAGGTGTTCGAGACGAACGGCGGGACGAGATTGATCCCCGGCTCGAGCAGTTTGCGGTACTCGCCGAAGACGGTTAGAGCACGTTTCTCGTAGGCGTCGACGATCTCGACCGCGCTGAGCAGCGCGGCGACGACGACGACGAGGATGAGGGCACCGACGACCAGCAGGATACCGCCGGTGGTCTGCAAGGGGAACAGTTGTCCTATCATATTTCACCCTTGCGGGGGTGGGGAGAAAAGCGTTCCCTTATTTCGTCAACATTTGTGACTGCATCCCACGGCTCAACCGGAGCGCTCCGTTTCGGTCTCGCGGTCGGCGTTCGACGACGCGTCGTCGAACTCGTCGCCGCCGTCCGCGGCCTCCCGTTCGCGGGCTTCGGAGGCCGCACGTTCCCGGGCGAGCGCGCGATCGATCTCGTCCTCGCCGATCGCGTCGAGCGATTCGACAGTGAGAACGTTGCCGCCGCCTGGATCGAGGACGATGATCTCCTCGCCCTCCTCGATCGTCCCGTCGGTCGTCCGCGCACTGTAGTAGGGAGCGAACCCCCCTTCGTCGAGTTTGACCTCGCCGCTGCGGGTCGTGATGGTCTCGGTGGCGTAGCCCGTCGCGCCGGCCAACGAGTCCGAGTCCGTCGTCCGGGCGGTACCTTTCCCGCCGTAGAAGTCGAACTCCCGGTAGACGTAGGCCGCGGCGAGTCCGATCGCAAGCGTCAGCGCAGCCAGTACGAACGGGCTCGCCGCGGGCGGAAAGAGCATGCCGACGAGGCCGGCACCGACCAGCGCGATCCCGATGACGATGAGGTGGGCCCCTGGGGAGAGGGCCTCGAGAACCATCAGTACGAGCCCCGCAACCAGCAACAGCAACGGCGCGTTCCCCACGAGGGATTCGACCATGTGCGGCGGTTAGGTCTCGTCCGGATTAAATGTTTACTGCGTACCAAATGCTGTCGTTTCGAGGGAGCGCGAGCCACTCCGATTCGATCGGCCGGATCGGTCACCCCAGCAGGATCAAAATCAGCCGGACGAAGACGAGCAGCATCGTGATCGCACCGAGAACCACGAACAGCACGTTCTCGAGGTCGGGATCGCCGGGTTCGATCGGCGTCGAGTTGGCCTCGGGCGTGTACGCGTCCTCGTCCGTATCGGCCGGCTCGTCGGCTTCGCTCGAGCCGGAGAGGTCGATCGGAATCCCGTCCCAGCCGTCGTTGCCGGCCTCCGCGTCTCGGCGGTCGTCCGCGGCCGGCCGGGTAGTTTCATCGTGTGCGTTCCACTCGTCGTCGCTCGAGTCAGCCGCCGGGCCGGCGTCCGGCTCCGTCGCCGACGACGCCCCCCATCGGTCGTCGGTCTCGTCGCGTCCGGACGAATCGTCTGCCATATCCGACCGTAACGTTCCCGCCGTCAAAAACCCGTGGCTCGACGAGGCGGCCCGGGTCGTCGCGAGTCAGGCTCGCTCGGGATGGTCCCCGATGTCGCCGCCGTAGACGACGCCGCGTTCGGCGTCGAGGGTGACGGTTTCGCCGTCCTCGAGCCCCGAGAGGTCCGCAAGGTCCGCATCGCTGATCATCGGGAGGTCCAGTTCGCGGGCGACCAGCGCCGGATACCCCGTCATCCCTCGCTGGGCGTCGACGATGCCGCCGATACGGGCCGGCTCGCCCGTGAACTCTTCGTCGAACTCCGCGGACAGCGCGACAATCGCGCCATCGGGGACGTCCGAGAGGTCGCCGTCGGCGAGTCGGACGAGCGGGCCGGTCGTCCGACCCTCGACGACGACCCGGCCGGTCGTCAGCGCCTCGGCGGCGACGTGGACCTTCAGCATGTTCGTCGTGTTCGCCCCTTCTAGCTCGGTCATCATGCCACAGAGGACGACGACGGTATCGCCGCTCTCGGCGACGCCGGCGTCCAGCGCCGACTGCACGGCCTTTTCGACGACGGCGCCCGCACCCTGATCGGAGATGTGTGCGTACAGCGGCATCACCCCCCAGGTCAGCGCGAGGCGGCGGCGCACCGCCTGGCTCGGCGTCGAGGCGACGACCGGCATCCCGGGCCGGTACTTCGCTGTCTTCAGCGCCGTATAGCCGGATTCGGTCGCTGCGACGACGGCGTCGGCGTCGATGTCCCGCGCCAGAAACCGCGCCGAGCGCGCCAGCGCATCCGTCCGCGCCTCGCCCGACTCGGGAACGCGCTGCTCGAGCAACTCATCGTACTCGCTCGAGGTCTCGACCTGACGGACGATGCTGTCCATCGCGTCGACGACGGCGACGGGGTGGTCGCCGACGGCGGTTTCGGCCGACAGCATCACCGCGTCGGTGCCGTCGAGGACCGCGTTGGCCACGTCGGAGGCCTCCGCCCGGGTCGGCCGGCGCGCGTGGACCATCGAGTCGAGCATCTCCGTCGCCGTGATGACCGGCCGGCCCGCCTCGCGGCACTTGCGGATGATCCGTTTCTGGATCATCGGGACGTCCTCCATCGGACACTCGACGCCCAGGTCCCCGCGCGCGACCATCACGCCGTAAGCGGCGTCGATGAGCTCGTCCAGGTTCGCCACCGCGCCGGCGCGTTCGATCTTCGCGATGACCGGAATCTCCGCACCTGCGTCCTCGAGTACCTCGCTGACCTCGTAGACGTCCTCCGCGTCTCGGACGAAACTCGCCGCGACGAAATCGACGCCTTTCTCGGCGGCTAGCTCGAGGTCCTGTCGATCCGACTCGGTGACGACGTCGAGGTCCAGATCGACGCCCGGGACGTTCACGCCTTTCCGGCCGGCCAGTTCGCCGCCGGTGTCGACCCGCGCGCGAACGGCGTCACCCTCGTTCTCGACCACGGTGGTCTCGATCAGCCCGTCATCGAGCAGGATTCGGTCCCCCGGCTCGACGGCGTCGATCGACAGGGAGAGTCCGATCGTCTCCGGCGTTGCTTCCTCGCCCTCGACGAACCGGATCTCCGAGCCCGTTTCCACGGAGACCGTCTCGCCGTCTGGCAGCGGTGCGGTCCGGATCTCTGGACCCTGTAGGTCGAGCATGACCGCGACGGGTTCCACCCGCTCCTCGTCGACCGCGCGAACGCGATCGATCACGTCGGCCCGCGCCTCACGGCTCCCGTGGCTCGCGTTCAGCCGCGCGACGGCCATCCCGGCAGCGGCGAGGTCCCGGATCGACTCCCGGTCGTTCGACGCCGGCCCCAGCGTGCAGACGATCTTCGCGTTTCTCATGTCGGAGGCTACCGCCAGCACCGCCTAAAAGATAGGGACTTACTCACGCTCGAGTACCCGAATCGAGTTGCCGATCGAACTCCCGTCGCTTGCCACGCGAACCGTTTTCCGCGGATCGCCCCTCCGACTCGATATGCCAACGTACGCGACCCTCGTCGATCTCGCCGATCGGGACGTTCAGAACGCACAGGAACTCACCACGATCTGGGGCGAGATCCGGACCGAGTTCGAGGGGCACAACACCGAACTCGTGGATTCGTACGCCGCATTAGGCGAACACGACTTCCTGATCACCTTCGAGGCCGCCGACCGCGAGGCGGCGTTCAAGTCCGCGCTGACGCTGCACCGTCACGGCCTCGAGGGGAAGACGATGGAGATCGTCGACACTGCGGACTTCTCGAATCTGGTCGACGAGGTCTGAGCCAGTCACTTCGTCACCCCGCACGAAGACACGCCGGTCACGCATCGGCCTCGAACGCTTGGCCCGGATCGGACCGTCACCACAGCCCGGCGAGATTGCCGAGCACTATGAGCGAGAACAGCGACACGGCGAGCACCAGCAGTGCCGTCACTTCCGGGGCGGCGGGGTCGTTTGGTAGTCGTGCAAACGAGTTCGAGTCCGGTTTCCGGCCGATGACACCTCGGATGCGCCCGTCACTCTGTGACATATGTGCTCATGACACACATGGCCTAATAGGAGTATTTGAAGGGAGGTGATAAATAGCGGCTCGCTGCGAGCGAGCGACGGTTCTGCTGCGGCGACTCGAGTCGCCCGTCGGTCGAACCCGGCGACCTATCGAACTTTTTCGCCGACGTCGGCGTCGCCGTGGGTCGTCAACAGGTCCGCCTCCTCGCCGGCCGCGAGGATCATCCCGTTGGACTCGACGCCGAACAGTTCCGCTTTCTCCATGTTCGCCAGGAGAACGCACTTCTCGCCCGGCAGTTCGTCCAGGTCGTGGAGTTGCTTGATGCCTGCGACGACCTGTCGGGTCTCGAAGCCGATGTCGACCTCGAGACGCGCGAGGTCGTCCGCGCCCTCGATCCCCTCGGCCGATTCGATCCGGCCGACGCGAACGTCGAGTTCCTGGAAATCGTCGAAGCTGATCCGTTCCTCGGCCAGCGGCTCGAGGTCGTCGGTGTCTGCCATATCGCCGCCTTCGTCCGCGCCGGTGTCGTCGCTTTCGGTTTCCGCGTCGTCTTCGTCCGACTCGTCGCCGTCGTCGGAGGCGGCCTCGACGCGCTCCTCGAGTTTTTCCGTGAGCTCCGTGACGCGGTCGTCTTCGATTTTGCCGAAGAGTTCGCCGGGCTCGTCGAAGTTCCGGGGCGGGGCCTCGAGCGCGTCCTCGAGGTGGGCGTCCGCAACCGCCCCGTCTTCGCCGAGTTGCGCCCACAGGTCCTGTGCCTTGTCGGGCGCGATCGGCTCGAGGAGGACGCCGACGGCCTTGGCGATCTGGACGCAGTCGCGGATGACCTGCGCGGCCCGGTCGGGGTCGTCGTCGGTGAGCTTCCAGGGCTCGTTGCGCTGGATGTACTCGTTGCCGAACTGGGCCAGCCGAGTGGCCGCCTGCCCGATGCCGCGGAGGTCGTAGTCGTTGACGCTTTCGCGAACGTCGCCGATCGCGCCCTCGATACGCTCGCGGACTTCTTCGGAAACGTCGGCTTCCGGCGTTCCCTCGTAGTTGCGGTAGGCGAACAGCAGCGAGCGGTACCAGAAGTTACCCACGGTGCCGACGAGTTCGCCGTTGACCTTCTCCTGGAAGGCTTCCCAGGAGAAGTCGACGTCCTGCTGGAGGCCGCCGGTCGTCGTCAGGTAGTACCGCAGCAGATCGGGGTGAAACCCTTCCTCGAGGTACTCCTTGGCCCAGATCGCCCGATTCCGGCTGGTCGAGAGCCCCTTGCCGTTGATCGTGATGAATCCGGTCGCGGCGATCCCGCGCGGTTTGTTGTAGCCCGCGCCCTCGAGCATCGCCGGCCAGAAGATCGTGTGGTGCTGGATGATATCGCGGCCGATGACGTGGACGATCTCGCCCTCGCCCTTCCAGACCTGCTCCCAGTCGTACTCGTCCGTACCGACGCGCTCGGAGTACTGCTTCGAACTCGAGATGTACTCGATCGGGGCGTCGACCCAGACGTAGAGGACGAGGTCGTCACCGTCGGCGTCTCCGCCGTCGGGATAGTCGATCCCCCAGTCCATGTCTCGCGTGATACACCAGTCCTGCAGGCCGTCCTCGATCCACTGCCGGGGCTGGTTGCGGGCGTTCGAGGTCCCCTCGAGACCGTCCAGAAAGTCGGTGAGGAAGTCGGCGAACTCCGAGACCTCGAAGAACTTGTGGGTCCGCTCGCGGTACTCGGCGGGGTTTCCCGTGATCGTGCTCGTCGGGTCCTCGACCTCGCCGGGCTCTAGGTGGCGCTGACAGCCCTCGTCGCACTCGTCGCCGCGGGCCTTCGCGCCGCAGTAGGGACAGGTCCCCTCGACGTAGCGGTCGGGCAGGTACTGGTCGGCATCGGGGTCGTAGGCCACCTGAATCTCCTTCTCGTAGATGTAGCCCTCTTCGTCCAGCGTCCGGACGATCGACTGGGTCAGTTCGGTGTTGGTTTCGTCGTGGGTGTGGCCGTAGTTGTCGAAGTCGACGTTGAACTGCGGGAACGTCTCCTCGTACTGCTCGTGCCAGTCCAGCGCGAAGTCCTCGGGATCGACGCCCTGTTGCTCGGCGTTGACGGCGACCGGCGTGCCGTGCATGTCCGATCCGCAGACGTAGGCCGTTTCTTGACCCAGCGTCTCGAGCGCGCGGCTGAAGGCGTCTGCACCGATGTACCCCCGCAGATGACCGATGTGCAGGTCGCCGTTGGCGTAGGGCAACCCGCAGGTCACGACGGCGGGGTTCTCCGTCGGAAACTCGTCGTGGCTCATGATCGTCACGTTGCGCTCGCGAGCGTAAAACCCGCCGGTTTCGATCGTCCGTCGCGATCCGGGTCGCGCGTTCGGCGACGACGTATACGGCCCCGGCTCGAGGTGAGAGGCGGAGTCGTCCGTCCAATCGGTCCTACAAACCCAAAGTGCGGCCAGAAAGACCGCATCTTGGAATTATGCGGGCGAAAGTGCTGAGAGTTATAGATCTGGAGATATAGTGCCAACATACGGCAAATTAGACATCATGTTCCAGACGCCCGACTGTCCGAACTGCGGGAGTACGTATCTCGTGACGAAGCTACGAACGCACGGATACCCTCGCTCCACGGAGGAGGGCGCGAAGCGGTTCTATCGTTGCTTTCGCTGCTTCAACAAGATCTCCCGAGCGGAACGCGGGTCCGCCAACCGACTGTAGCTATGCCGCCACTGATCGGCGGCCGCGAGCGAGTTGGCCACCGACAGGTACCGGCTGAGATCGCCGGTACCGGCGATCGAAAGCGACGCGGTCGGACTCGAGCCGGTCAGTCGTCGCTGGCGACGGGCACGCTCGCGCGCACCTCGAGCCGATCTAGATCTCCGACGAAGGAGGCCAGCATCTCGCGGGTGACGTGGGGCATACAGACGACACGAAGTTCGCCGGTCGCAGTCCGCGAAATGCGCCAGCCCTTGGCCCGGAGGGCGTCGAACGTCGATCGAGGTACGTCGGCTGCGACCAGCGGCAGCGTCGGGTCGGCGACCCGGTAGCCGCGCTTCTCCAGGGCGTCGGCGAGCCACTCGGCGTTGTTCTGCGAGCGGACGTACTGGCGGCGGTAGCCCTCGGGCCACAGCTCTTCCATCGCCGCGACGGCGCTGGCGACGCCGGCACCCGAGCGGGTCCCGGTCAGCGTCGCCTGAGAGGTCGACTCGAGGTAGGGGGTGTCGACGGCAAGTTCGTCGAGCAACGTGGGGTCGCGGACGAGCAGTCCGCCGGCGGGAACCGCGGCCTGCCCCATCTTGTGCGGGTCGATCGCCATCGTGTCGACCGCGGCGTGACCGAAGTGCCAGTCATAGTCGGTAAAGGGGAGGACGAAGCCGCCCCAGGCGGCGTCGACGTGGCACATCGCACCGGCCGAGCTGGCGATCTCGGCGAGTTCCGGAATCGGATCGACGCGGCCGTACTCGGTCGTCCCCGCGACGCCGATCACCGCGGCGGTGTCGTCGTCGACCGAGGCGCGGACGGCCTCGAGGTCGGCCCGGTGACGATCGTCGGTCGGCACGATTCGCAGTTCGACGCCGAGCAAGTCGGCGGCCTTCTGGAAGCTGAAGTGACCCGACTCGGGCATGACGACGTTCGGAGTTCGGCTCTCGGCCCGCTCGCGGGCGATTCGGACGGCCTGAATGTTGGCCTCGGTCCCGCCGCTGGTGATGTAGCCGGCCGGGCGATCCATGCCCGCGATTTCACCGAGGAGGGCGACGGCGTCGTCCTCGAGCGCTGAGACGTTCGGGTAGGTGCCGGGATCACCGGGGTTCGTCGCGAGAAACCGCTCGGCCGCGTCGCGCGCCGCCGGGTGGGGTTCCGTACACATCGACGAGAGAACCCGGTCGAACGCTTGCGGCTCGATTTGCATATCACGTATGTACTCCGTCGTCGGTTTATTTGTTGCGTTTAGCGACGTTTTTCGAGAGCGGCGTTTCCACGCTCGACTCCGGCCGGGATGGTCGGTACGCCCGGATCGATCGCCGTGAGACGGAAAGCGTGCCTTCAAGTCCGGAGCCGCGCAACTGCCAGGCATGAACCCAGGCGACCGCGTCCGCGTCGACCGCGCGGATCGCACGTACGAAGGCGTGTTGCTCCCCTCGAGCACGGACGACCACCTCGTGGTGAAACTCGAGGGCGGCTACAACGTCGGCGTCGACCGCGACGAGGCCGACGTGTCCGTCCTCGCCGAGGACGTCTACGAGATCGACGGGACTGATTCGACGGGGCCCGACGAGGAAGCCAGTTCCGAGATCGAGTTCGACGACGACCTGCCGACGATCTCGCTGATCTCGACCGGCGGGACGATCGCCTCGACGGTCGACTACCGAACCGGCGCTGTGACGGCCCAGTTCGACGCCGAGGACGTCCTGCGCGCGGTGCCGGATCTGGCAGGCCGGGCGAACTACCGCGGCCGCGTCGTCGCCAACATTCTCTCGGAGAACATGGAACCCCCGCTCTGGCGGGACCTCGCACGGGCCGTCTACGAGGAGATCGAGGCCGGTGCCGACGGCGTCGTCGTCATGCACGGCACCGACACGATGCAGTACTCCGCCGCCGCGCTCGCCTTTATGCTCGAGACGCCGGTGCCGATCGTCTTCACCGGCTCCCAGCGCTCGGCGGACCGGCCGTCCTCGGACAACGTGATGAACGCCGTCTCGGCCGTCGAGACCGCCAAGAGCGACTGCGCGGAGGTGCTGGTCTGCATGCACGCCACCGAATCCGACGACCGCTGTGCGCTCCACCGCGGAACGCGCGTTCGAAAGAACCACACGTCCCGACGGGACGCCTTCGAGACCGTCGGCGCGGCGCCGCTGGGCGAAGTCGACTACGAGACGAGCGGCGAGGAGACGGTCTCGTTCCGGCGCGACTATCGGGAGCGCGACGCGGTCGACCTCGAGCGCAACCTCGACCTCGAGGACGACGTGGAACTCCTGAAGTTCACGCCCGGCATGGACCCCGCGTTCCTCGACGTGGTCGAGGGCAGCGAGGGCCTGATCATCGAGGGGACCGGCCTCGGTCACGTCCACACCGATCTGATTCCCCGCATCGAGGAGTTCGTCCAGGACGGGACGACGGTCGCCATGACCAGCCAGTGTCTCGAGGGACGCGTCTGCGACCGCGTCTACGATACGGGCCGGGACCTGCTCGAGGCGGGCGTCGTCGAAGCCGGCGATACGCTGCCGGGGACGGCGAAAGTGAAGCTGATGTGGGCCCTCGAGAACAGCGAGAACGTCGAGGAGGCGATGGGCACGTCGCTGGCCGGCGAGATTCAGGAGCGGTCGGTCCCCTGGGAGTAGGACGAATTCTTCTCGAAGCGGTCGGCTGTACCTGAAACGATGGCTCGAGTGTGAGTAGTGGGACGGTGTTCTGCTATCGTGGTGGCATGGGATTTCCACGCCCTCCCCAGCCGATTCACTCACGCCTCACGGCGTTCGCTCATCCCTCGCACGGCTTCGTCTCGTGATTCACTTCGTTCATCACTCGACGGCGCGCGCCACCGTATGGCCGTTCGCCGATCTGTAGCTGACGACGTGTCTCCGTCTCGAGAGCCTGCGAAGTTCTTTCCCGCGCGGTCGCGTTACCATCGACCGTTCGACGGACGATGTCATCCGATTCCGATCCTCCCATCGAGATCCGCCGCGCCACCCACGGCGATTACGAGGCCGTCGCCGACTTCACGAGCGACATCTGGCCCGAGCGCGGCGGCGATTACATCCCGCGGATCTACCACGACTGGCTCGAGGACGAGCCCGGCCAGGGCAAGAAGACCTTCCTCGCGGTGGTCGACGGCGAGGCCGCGGGCATCGTGCAGGGCGTCATGCTCTCCGAGGACGAGGCCTGGTTCCAGGGGATGCGCGTCGCGGCCGACCACCGCCGTCGGGGCGTCAGCAGCAGGTTGAACGAGGCGACCTTCGAGTGGGGCCGCGAGCAGGGCGCGACCGTCGGCCGGGTCATGGTCTTCTCCTGGAACGCGGTCTCGCTGGGTGCGGCGCGAGCCAGCGGCTACGAGCCGGTCACCGAGTTCCGCTTCGCCCACCCCGAACCCGATCCGGACGCCGAGGGGCCGCATCGAGTCTCGAGTGACCCCACCGCTGCCTGGCGGTACTGGACTCACAGCGACGCGCGCGACCACCTCGACGGGCTGGGGCTCGCACCCGATGAATCGTGGGCCGTCCGGGAACTCACGCGGGACGATTTCGAACGGTCGGCCGACGAGACGGCCGTGTTCGCGGTCGAGAGCGATGACGGGCTCGCGGGCGTCGGCTACAGAACGCGGACCGTCGAGCGAACGGCCGACGAGACCGATTCGGGCGAACCGGAGACGTGGGCCGAGTACGGCCTCGGCGCGTGGGACGGCGTCGACGCTGCGCGCTCGCTGTTCGCCGCCGTCGCCAGGGACGCGGCCGCGCTCGAGGCCGATGCGACTCGCATCGCGATTCCCGAGACAGCCCGGTTCGTTACCGACGCCGCAGCGACGGGGGCCGCGATCTCGGAGGAGCCGGACTTCGTACTGGGGATCGACCTCACGACGTACTGACGCCGACGTTATTCGGCCGCCAGCCGTCGCAACCGCTCGAGTCGCCGCTCCGTCGCGGGGTGAGTCGCCAAGAGCCCGCCGCCACCGTCGCGCTCCGGATCCAGCGTCGGAAGGACGGACATCGCGTCCACGGAGCCGGCGTGTTTCCGCAGGTCGTCCGGCGGGGGCACCGCGGTCGACGAATCGAGTCGCTCGAGCGCGGCTGCGAGCGCGCCCGGATCGCCGGTCGCGGCGACGGCCGCCCGGTCGGCCGCGAACTCCCGTCCGCGGGAGAACAGCCCGACCCCGAGAGTCGAACTGACCGTCAGCAGCCAGCCGGCCGCGAGCCAGGGGAGGACACCTGGATCGAAGTCGTCATCGTCGTCCATCATCTCGAAGAACTCCTCCGACGCGACCAACGGGACGAGCACCCACGTCATCAGTCGCAGATCGTCGTTCGCGACGTGAGCGAGTTCGTGGGCGAGCACCGCCTCGAGTTCCGGATCGGGTAGCGCCTCGAGCAGGCCGGCGGAGACGACGACGACCGGCTCGCCGCTGCTCGAGGTGGTACACGCGATCGGGGTCGCCGCGGGATGGCGTCGCAGTTCCGGCAGAGGCAGATCGAACTGCGCCGCGAGCCTGGACGCCGACGATTCGACGCGACCGCTCTCCTCGGGGTCGATCGGCTCCGTCTCGCGGAGCAGCCGACGGCGGCTCCGGCGGACCGCGCGCCGCACGACGGCGGCCCACGTGAGCAACGTGAGGGCCGTCCCGAGGAGGAACGCACCGACGAGCACCCACGGGCCGGGATCGACCGCCGCGCCGACTGCGGCGACGACGAGACCGCCGATCGCGAGCCCCCCGAGGATCGCGAGAACGAGCCCGAGAGCCGCGAGCGTGCCGAGGCCGATCGCGGCGGCACCGATCGCCCGGACCGCGAGACTGAGCGTGGTTCGTACTCGCACGGCTACCGGTTTCGATCGAGAACAGTTAATCGATTCGACGACTCCTCGAGCGGGGACGGTGCCCGACTCGGAACGACGACGCGTCGATTATCCGCCGCTGACCGGCGGAAACAGCGCTAACTCGTCGCCCTCCTCGAGCTCCGTCGCCATCCCTTCCTCCTCGACCAGCACGTTCGTGCCGTTTCGCAACACGTTGATCTGCGATCGCAACTCGCCGTCCTCGAGCACGCGTCCCTCGAGGTCGGGGCGGTCCGCGACGAGTTGCTCGAGCGCGTCGCCGACGGTGTCGCCGGCCCCAGCGTCGACGGTCACGTGTTTGTCGCCCGCGCGTTCGGCGAGATCGGCGAACAGCTTCCACTCCGTGGGCATACGTGGCGCTATCGGTGCCGGCGGCAAGTAGCTACCGCTCCCGCGGCCGTTCCGGCTCCCGTTCGCGGTCGGCGTCCGGCTCCTCGGGGGCGCTCGAGTCCGGTTCCCGATCGGCTGTGGCTGTCCCGTCCTCGTCCCGCGCCACGGTCAGCGTCCGCTCGGTCACCCGGCGCAGCGCGTCGGGCCGGCCGAGCACGTAGGCGACGTCGCCGGCCGCGAGTCGAACGTCGCCGGCCGGCAGCGCCAGGGTCAGGGTCTCGTCGCCGTCGCCCTCGCGCTCGAGGGCTAGCACTAGCACCGGCAGCGCGTCGATCGTCACGCCAACGAACGGATCGTCAGCTTCGATGGCGACGGTCGTCACCGTCTCGTCGGCCGCCCGGAGCAGGGAGACGAGATCTCGTTCGGCGTCCGGGCTGCCCGGCAGGGTCACGAGCCGGTACTCCCGGCCGGGCTCGAGATCGCGGGCGTCGTCGTCGTCCAGCGCGACCGTCGCCACGTCGTCGGCGGTCGCGCGCAGTTCGCCGCCGGCGACCCGTCTGGCGGTACCGCTCCCCTCGTCGCGCGTCCAGATGCGCACCGCGTCGCCCGGGCTGGCGTCGGCTGCGGGATCGGCCTCGAGCGCGACGGCGACGGTGCCCGGCGCGAGCGTCGGGCCGATACCGGCCTGTCGGCCGCCGACTGCGAGGTAATCGATCGTTCCGTCCGCGTCGAGGTCGACGTCGACGTGGCCGACCCCGAAGTCGCGCTCGAGGCGGGCGATCAGCCGCTCTCGTAGTTGGTCGACGGTGAGCCGACGCGGGAAGAGCAAGGTCTGTTCGGCGAGTTCCGCCTTGACCGACTCGTCGACGGGGTCGTAGCCGTCGATGTCGTCGATCTCCGCGGGGAGGTCGACGGTGATCACCCGGCCGGCCGAGCGCACGAGCTGGCTGACCTCGGTGATCGTCCGCGGCGTCGCGACCATGAACACGTCGCGGGCGAGGAAATCGCCCAGCCGACGTCCCGCGTCGGCGGCGATCGCGCTGGCGACGAACGCCCCGACGGTGTAGACCGCGGTACCTGGCTCGAGCAGTCCAGTATTGCCGATGATCGCCTGCTGCAGCGCGGTCTGTGTGTTCAGCCAGAGCGCGACGACCGTAACGCCGACGAGGACGGCGACCCCGTCCGCAATCGGATTCGCGCTGTACCACCGGTAAGTGAACGCTGCGACGGCCGCCGCGCCGGCCGCCAGCGCGGCGAAACCGGCGATTCGGACGAGCGCCGTCACCAGCGTCTCGGTCGGAATCGTCTGGGCGAGAACTGGCTCGATCATCGCGCGACCGCCTCCACGAACGTCTCGGTCGCTTCCTCGGGACCCGCGACGAAGGCCTCGTCACCGGCCTCGAGCCGGCGCTCGATGCCCGGGCCGAACACCCAGCCGTGGCGGCGGCCGCCGGTTTCGCTTCCCTGACGCCGCACCGCGAGGACCGTCACGTCGGCTGCCGCGGGCGCGGCGACGTCGTCTGCCCCGACGCCCGTGCCGGCCGCGCCGACGGTGAGCCGGCGGACGGCGTACCCCTCGCGTTTGACCAGCGAGAACGCCTCGAACTCGCGGCTGGTCCCGCGGGAGCGGACGACCAGCCGCGGCGAGTCGGCCTCGAGCAGCGCCTTCACCTCCCGGCGCGCGACGGCGATGGTGACTCGGCCCGATCCGCCGGCGGTCGCCGCGTTCGGCTTCGGCTCGGGGACGACCGGCTCGAGCGCTTCGCCGCCGTCGGTGGCTGCGGCATCGTCGTCCGCGGGCGCTTCGAGGGGGGTGGCGGGCTGCTCGTCGTCGATCTCGGTCCGGGCGCTCAGCACCGTCCCGGTGATCGAGCGCTCGCCGGTTCGGACGGTCACCTCGTCGCCGCGGGCCAGGCCCGTCGGAACCAGCGTCGCGAGCGAGACGGCCCGCCGGCCCGCCGTGACGCGCCGCGAGAGGCTTCCCGACGGCGGTGCCGCCGCGATCGTCGCTCGGGCGCGCTCGCTGATCGCGACGTCGACGTCTGCCAGGTCGTGGTCCGTTCGGAGGCGCTCCTCGAGGCGGGCCTCGAGTTCCGAGAGGGGGAGATCGGCGGGGAGCCGCCACGAGCCGGACTTGAGGGTACGGCGGAGGTCGGGTGACAGCTGCGGGTACCCCTCCATATCGCGGACTTCGCCGGTCGGGCGGACGGTGACCTGCCCGACCGCGCCGACGAGTTCGACCACGTCGGCCGAGAGGGTCCGCTGGCGCAGCGAGGTCAGCGAGAGTCGGCGGGGGAGTTCCGACCCCAGTTTGTCGCCCTGATTGTGGGCGTAGAGCGCGAGCATGAGTACGACCAGCACGGCGACCAGCAACCGCGGGGACTGGGCGATCGTCGGCTCGACGAGGCCGAGCAGGCCGCCCTGGACACTGGCGATCGAAAGCGCGAGGACGACGACACCGAAGCCGGGCAGCGTGACGCCCGTGAAGTACCGCACGAGGAAACCCAGCGAGCCGGCGACGAACGCTGGAACGATGCCGGTCAAGAGGCCGAGATAGAGGCCGAGTAGCACTTCGACCGGAAGGGATGGCATTGTCTGCCTGTGGCGCGGAACCGTTAAATTTGCACCGACACGTCCACCGGACGGGCAGCGCTCGTGAGGTCGGCGGCGATCGGAGGCGGCGGACAGCGGGGGCCGGGAGCGAATTTTTGCTCGCCGGCCTCGTACCGTCGTCTATGGCGATCTCGATCAAGTACTACGACCTGATCCTTCTCGGCGTTCTGGCGAGCCTGCTGCTGGGGTTCGGTATCGGGGCCGTGACGACGATCTCGACGGCGATCACGGTGCCGGCGTCGGCGCTCATCGGTATCGCGCTGATCTACCAGACGATCTTCCTGCGCGGACCGGTGAGTTCGACCGACGACCTCTCCGAGGAGGCCCACCAGATCGAGTTGCCGAAATAACCGCTCACCGGGGCGCGAATCGATCGACTTGGACCGTTCGACTGAGTGAGATTTATTCGCGCACTCGTCGTAGCGCCCGTATGCTCTCTCGAGTTCTCGTCCCGATGGACGGCTCCACGCTGTCCGAGCGCGCCCTCGAGTACGCACTCGAGAACCATCCCGACGCGTCGGTGACCGTCCTCAGCGTCGTCGGCGAGCCCTCGGTCATGATGGGGGAAGCGATGAGTATCGCGTTCGAGGACGACATCGAGGTGGCCGCGGAGGAACGCGCCGCGCCGGTGTTCGAGCGCGCTCGTGAGATCTCCGCCGAGTACGACGCCGAGATCGACACCGCCGTTACGGTCGGTCGGCCCGCGCGGGCGATCATCACTCGCGCCGAGGACTACGAAACGGTCGTGATAGGCAGCCACAGCAGCGACATGATCGATCGGCTGTTCGTCGGAAACGTCGCCGAGACCGTGTTCAAGCGCTCGCCCGTCCCGGTGACGGTCGTTCGCTGAGCGATTTCGGAGCGATCCGCGCCGATCGCTCACCGGCTGCGACGGCGAGCGGAGACGGGGACGTTTAACTAACCCCGACGCTCAGCGGAGAGTATGGTCGGTGACCGGTCGCTTCGAGAACGACTGCCGGAGAACTGGCGGCGAGTGTTCACGACGCGGGCGGCCGTCATCACCGTTCTTCTAGTCGCCCTCCTCTCCGTTGCGACTGCCGTCGTCAATATCGGGATCAACAACGTCGGCGGCCCGCTCGCGGAATACGTTCCCGACGCCGTCCGGAACGCCGCCGCCTTCACCGGCGCGCTCACCGGCTTCATGATGGTCGGCAGCGCGCTGGCCCTCCGACGCGGACTCCGGGCCGGCTGGTGGGCGACGCTGTTGCTGTTGCCGCTGACTGCGGCACAGGGACTCCTCCAGTCGAGCCAATACTCGTTACCGCTGGTCGTCCTCTCTGTCGTTTCGATCCCGGCCCTCCTGGTGACACGCAGCCGGTTCGACAAACCGCTCTCGCTGTCGACGACCCAGATCGCGGCCGGGTCCGCACTCGTCGGCGTCCAGCTCTACGGCACCATCGGCGGCTACGCCCTCCGGGACCACTTCGACGAAATCAGCACCATTCTCGACGCCTTCTACTTCACGCTGATCACCTCGAGTACGGTCGGCTACGGCGACGTGACGCCGAACTCGGGGTCGGTCCAGGGGATGCTGTTCACGATGTCCGTGCTCATCCTCGGCGTCGCCAGTTTCGGTATCGCCATCGGGGCGCTCGTCGGCCCGCTGATCCAGGACCGCATCTCGAGAACACTCGGAAAAATGACCGAATCACAGCTCCAACTGCTCGACGAGCACATCCTCGTGCTCGGCTACGGCGAACTGACGGAACCGATCGTCGACGAACTCGCGGACAGCGGCCGCTCGTTCGTCGTCGTCACCACCGACCGCGAGGCCGCAACGATGCTTTCCGACAGAGGCGTACAGGTCATCACCGCCGACCCGAGCGACGAGGAACCGCTCAAGCGCGCGAAGATCGAGCGCGCGGCCGCGATCCTCGTCGCGACGAACCACGACGCCGAGGACGCGCTGACGGTCCTTACCGCGCGCGAACTCGCGCCGACCACCCGGATCGTCGCGGCCGCGACCGACCGCGAGAACGTCAAGAAGCTCGAGCGCGCCGGCGCAGACTCGGTCATCAGTCCCGCGCAACTCGGGGGCCACCTGCTGGTCCAGTCGGCGCTGGGCAGCGACGAGACAGCGCTGGTCGATCGCATCCTCGAGAGCGAGTAACCGGCTACCGGTGGCGACCCCGGTGGACGATCGCCACGTCTGTCTCGAGGTCGCGGAGCTTTCGGAACGTCGGCGGCGAGACGAACCGCGAGGCCGCCGACCGGTCGGTGCTCGAGCCGACGAAGCAGACGTCGTACTGTGGCGCGGCCCGGGCGAGGTAGGACTCGACCGAAGCGGTTGCGACGTGAGTCTCGAACCGACCCGAAAAAGCGTCGACGAGGTCTGCGAGCGTGTTCTCGGACTGACGGCGCTGGGACTCGCTATCGATGCAGGTACAGACGCTGACCGTGCGGCCGACTTCGGTCACCCGGAGGGCGAAGTCGAGCATCGCCCGGGCGGTGTCGCCGGCGCCTCGGACCGCGACGAGGCCGCGTCGCCACCGCCGGCGCACCTCGTTCGGCCGGAAGGCGATGACGTCGATCTCGCTCTCGAACAGTCCCCTGATGAACGACGAGAGCGCGCCGCGGTCGTCCTCGGCGTAGGGTGCGACGATGAGGTCACAGTTCTGTCGCCGAGCGGTCTGCAGCACCAGCCCGGCCGACAGCCCCCCGTCGGCGGCGACGACGACCTCACAGGGAACGTTGTAGGTGGACTCGAGGTCGACCGCGAGCGACTCGAGGCGGTCGGCGGCCTCGTCCGCCGCGCGTTCCGCGGCGGCAGCCAGGTCGTCCGCACCGCCGTCGGTGGTGGCCTGCGCGTCGACGACCTCTACTGACGCGTCGTTTTCGGCCGATTCGCCTCCTGCTCGCGCGGCCGCCGCCTCGTCGACGACGGTGAAGAGGACGACCTTTCCGGCGTCGTGTGCCCCGGCGATCGACGCGGCGAACCGGGCGACCGTCTCGTCGCCGTCGTCCATCGGCACGAGGACGTGATCGTCACCGCTCGTCGTCCCGTAGAGATAGTGAGCGCGCTGTTCGTAGAAGTGACGCCGCCAGACGACGAACGCGGCCGCGACGAACGAACTCGAGACGACGATCCCGAGGACGTAGGCGAACTGCGCGTTCCCAGTTACGAGGACGAGCAGCGCGGTCGAAAACGCCGTCGGCTCCTCCAGGTCGAGGGCCCAGGTGCAGGCCCCGGTGAGGAAGACGCCGACGGCGGCACCGGACGCGCTGATCGTCCCTGCGGGGAGCCCGATCGCAGTCGTGAGCGCGATCGCGAGCCAGCCACAGAGCGCGCCGACGGTCATCCCGCCGACGAACTTCCTCGGCGTCGAGTACGTCCCCTCGGGATCGGCAAAGAGCGTGTACGTCCCGGACGCGAGCGGGGGAAAGAGCAGGAACGAAATCGCCGCCGTCACGTTCGCCAGCCACGTCACCACCGCGAGCAACAGCGGCACGAAGACGAGCACCGAGAGATGCAGGAGGTTGCCCGTGTGCTCGAGCCACCGGCGGAAGGCGTCGAGCTCGCGTCGTTCGAGTCGTCGGAGCCGTCTCGCGAACGCGCGAACGCGCGCCCGCATACCCTCGCGCATCAGTTACCTCGAATGTACTTCCGGCTGGTCCAAAACTGTTCGGCTTCGGGACTACTCCGGTGCGCCCTCGAGGATGGCGACGCCGCTCGAGGCACCGATCCGGTCGGCTCCGGCCTCGAGCATGGCGACGGCCTCGTCGTAGCTGCCGATGCCGCCGCTGGCCTTGACGGGCAGGTACTCGCGCATGAGCGCGACGTCGTCGACGGTCGCGCCGCCGTCGGCGAAGCCCGTCGACGTTTTCACCATCGCCGCGTCGGCCGCGACGGCGGCCTCGCAGGCCCGGCGTTTCTCCGCGTCGGAGAGCAGCGCGGTCTCGATGATCACCTTCACCGGAATCGGCACCGCGGCGACGAGTTCGGCGAGTTCGGCCCGGACGACGTCGTCCTCGCCCGCCCGCAGGCGACCGACGTTGATCACGACGTCGAGTTCGTCCGCACCGGCCTGCCAGGCGATCACGCCCTCGCGGCGCTTGATCTCGTGGCTGTGCTGGCCGTGGGGGAAGCCGACGACCGTCGCGAGGGTCACCTCGGGCGCGTAGTCGGCCGCCTCTTCGACGGCGTACGGCGGGATACAGGCGTTCATCCCGTACTCTCGAGCTTCGTCGAGGACCGTCCGCACGTCGGCCGTCGTCGTCTCGGGGCCGAGGACGGTGTGATCGATCAGGGGGGCGAGTTCGCTGCGGTCCATACGCGGGCCGACTCCGCGACGAGTGAAAAGCCGCCCGGTTGGTTTGCTGCTCGGCGGCCGGGATCGGAGCCGCGGCTCGAGGGGCCGCCGTGGCTAGTTTCCAATAATTACAAGGTAAATTTCGTAGAACAGAAATCCGGAAGCCAGCTCCAGCGAGGCGTGCGAAAACGCCCGGGTGCGGAGACACCCGAGCCTGGCTTCCAAGCCTACCACGGCTTTGCAAGCCATGTTTCGCTTACTGCCACCGAGACATAAACGTCTCGCACGACGACAGTATCGCGTCCGACTATCGATAGCGCCAGCGCCGCTCCCCCACCGACGGACTCGCGTCCGGAGGGGACCATGAGCGACGACGAATCGGCCGAGAGCGACACCGAACCGGCCGCGACCGAGGCACTGACCGTCGACGCCGACTCGATCGCCGCCAGTTCCGCACCGGCGGGGCGAGGATCGGTCCCCTGCCCGCGCTGTGACACCCCGATCGCGCTGCTCGTGAGCTACGGCCCGACGACCCACGAGGCGAGTCCGTGCGGGTGTCGGGTCTCGAGGGGACTGCTCGAGGGGAAGGGGGATCGGTCCGAGTGACGCATCGGGGATGCGCGACGGCATCGTTTTCACGGTGGGGAAGCCTTTCCAGTGAGCGACGGTACAACGGGATCGTTCGATACGGATGTGAACCAGTGTCGCGTCTGTCAACTGCGGCGATAGTAGTAGGGCACGACCGGAGACGAAACGCGACCGCCCCTCGAGAGTCGGCTTGCGTTGCAGCGGTAGTATCGCTCAGTACAGAGCAAGCAGTTACCGAAGGGGCTATCGATCTGTCCGAGCTATGCCAGAAGCCGCCTGCCGAATATAGAGCATTAGTTCAGCAAAGCGATATCTGTTTCTCCCCTGCAACATCTGAAGCGGCCGGAAAGAAGCTCTCAGGGGATCGAATCGATTCGTTCATCAGCGAGCGGTTCGGAATCGGCTCTGACCGACGCGTAGACGCGCTCGGCCCACTCCCGAGCGATGGGTGACTCCGTGTCGACAAACACTCGCATCTGGCCCGTCGACTCATCGTACCCACCGATTCCCACACGTTCGTCGAAGATGACGAGTCCGTAGGGAAGATCGTCGCGCGTCCGGAGGGTCAAGTGGCCTCTCTCGACCGCCTCGGTCGCCTGCGTTGGATACGTCTCGAAGAGTTTCTCGACGATATGGGGAAGGTAGATGATTTCGGTGTCGGTTCTGTCGAACACCCGCTGGTGGAATTCACCCAAGACAAGCGGTGCCATGTGCGTCGTATTGAATCCGCGGAAGGCGTCGGATTCGTCCACCAGCGACATAAACCGCTCGAGCGGCCGGTACGGATCGTCCGGCTTGGCCACAGTGACCGTCGCGTTGACGAACGGTTCGACGACGAACTCTTGGTGGTCTTCACAGATAAGATCCAGCAGCGGTGCCATCCGGTGGACGGTTCGCACGTTCGCCTCGAACCGAAGCACCTCGTCGGCGACAGCCTCACCCCGCCCGGTCAACTGAAACCGGCCGTCGACCTTCTGGGCGAACCCCTGCTCGTCGAGCCACTTCGTGAAGCGGTGGCTCGTCGCCCGCGAGACGTCGAGACGCTCCTCGATCTCTCCGCGGTCGAGCGACTCCTGACGAAGCACTTCCAGTACTGGTCCATGTCGGACGATGTCACCGAGCCGGTCCGTGTCGACGCGGTCGCCCGCCGCGTTCAGCCGCTGGCCGAGATGCCGTCTGTTTCGCTCGTTCTCCAGGAGAGCCTCTAGAACCGGTGAGCTGGGTGGCGGAGTCGAGTCTTCGGAGTCCGTTTCGTCTTCGTGGGGCTCCATCGGAATCCCTCTGTTAGAGAGACGGGAGCACAGATCGTAACTCTTCCTGTCATGAATTGAAACACGTCTCACGTGCTGAAACGCTGTTCACGCCGTCGAACGCTACTTGATAGGTGAGGCCAAAATCCAGGCGATCCTTCGATATGATATGGCAAGGCACGAAATCGGCGACGAACAGTTCGATGCCGGATTCCATGGAGACCTGATTCGCCCTGACGACCCCGACTACGACGACGCCCGTGCCGTCTGGAACGGGATAATCGATAAACGGCCGGGACTCATTGCGCAGTGTGCAGGTGCCGCAGACGTCATCAGTGCCGTGGACTTCGCCCGCGAGAACGGTGTTCTCGTGGCGGTGCGTGGCGGCGGGCACAACGTTGCTGGCACGGCCGTCTGCGATGATGGGCTCGTCATCGACCTCTCGGAGATGACTGGCGTCCGTGTTGATCCAGAGACACGGACTGCGTGGGTTCAGGCCGGTGCCACATGGGCAGATCTCGACCACGAAACACAGGCGTTCGGTCTGGCGACACCCGGCGGTGTCGTTTCGGACACCGGCATCGCCGGGTTGACGCTTGGTGGCGGGATCGGACACCTGCGCTGCAAGTACGGCCTGAGTTGTGACAACCTCCGGTCGGTCGATCTGGTCACCGCGGAGGGCGAGTACCTGACGGCCAGCGCCGACGAGAACGAAGACCTGTTTTGGGGGTTGCGCGGGGGCGGTGGCAACTTCGGTATCGTCACTGGATTCGAGTTCGAACTTCACCCCGTCGGTCCGGACGTAGCGACCTGCCTCGTGTTTTATCCCGGTGACCGGCTGACCGAGGTGCTGCGGGCCTATCAGGAGTTCGTTGCGAACGCTCCCGACGAGATCAGCACGCTCGTGTTCGCTGGCGAGCTTCCAGACGAGGAGCTATTCCCTTCCGAGTGGGTCAACGAGCGGAAGTTCGCCATCATGGGGTGTTATGCTGGCCCCGCCGACGAGGGGGAACCCCAACTGAAGCCCCTACGGGAGTTCGCTGACCCGATCGCTGATTTCAGCGGGACGATGCCCTACGTCGAGTTCCAGCAACTCCTTGATGAGGACTACCCCGATGGGATGCGGTACTACTGGAAGTCACTGTACCTCGACAGACTTTCGAACATGGCCATCGACCGCATCGCATACTGGGCTCGGGCCGCTCCGTCGCCGTTATCGACGGTCGACGTCTGGCAGCTCGGGGGTGCGATTACGGACGTCGGCATCGAAGAGAGTGCCTTCGCTGGGCGGCACGCACCGTTTCTCCTCGGGGTGGAGGCTAACTGGGAGAATCCCGAAACCGACGACGCCAACGTCGAGTGGGTCCGAGACTGCCTCGACGACATGCGCCAATTCTCTGATGGATCGGTCTATCTGAACTTTCCCGGCTTCCACGAGGAGGACGACGAGATGTTACGGACTACGTTTGGCCCGGCGTATGAGCGGCTGGTTGCGCTCAAAGACGAGTACGACCCAGAGAACGTCTTCCGGCTAAACCAGAATATCAAGCCGACTGCCTAAGAGGTTACACTCTGGTAGTCTTCGTACTACCGGATTCGCAGTATGCTGATGCATACGCGCTCTGTGTTCAGCACGACTCTTTGAAGAGATACGCTGATTGGGAGGAATTCCAGCGATCAATAAGCATATCTACGGAACGGATAGTTCGGCAGCAAAGGTGTGAAACGAACGAAGCAGTCGCGCAGTAGTAACAACTGAAACGATTCGCACACCGATCGCCCGACCCGGGGTTCTCGCGCTCGCTGCTCGCTCCGAACCGCGCTTCTGCCGTCGGGTCGGGTGTGCAGCGACGTTCAGTGGCTACTATAGTTACTGGACGGCGTCTAAATCGTAGGCGTCCGGGTGGTCGGGGCTCTCCCATCCCTTCTTCCCACTCCAAGATTCGACGTCGAGACGGTACACGGCTGTCCGATCGATGGATTCCTCGGACATCTGCTCGTAGTCCTCGCCCGCCGTCAGTTGCGGCGCGAATTTTTCCATGAACTGCTCGAGAACACGTCGTTTCTCCTCTCGCTCAGCAAGGAAGTCGATGTGCCCGTAGGCGACCACGCTCGAGTATTCGACGGTGAAGTTCACCGGTTCGTCGGCCGGAACGTACCGCCCCTTCTCACTCGTCGTGAAAGAGGCTCGCGGCTGTTCGCCGTTCTCGACTAGATCGTGAGCACGCCCGGCCTGTGCACCGTGTAGGAAGATAGCGCTTACTTCGGGGTCGTAGACGAAGAGTTGTGTCACGAGGTGAGGGGTGTCGTCGTCTACGAGACCGAGCACACCTGTCTCTTGGTCGGCGAGAAAGTCAGGAATCCACGACGGGTCCTCGATCGCTTTGCCTTGATAGCGGATAGAATCAGAGACGTTCTCGGGTGGGTCGTCGGTCATATAGACTACTCGAAATAGTTGCAGAAATATAAATCGAGGTGGGGCCTCCAGGTCCGGACACGTAAGCCTGGATTCCACGCTTCGGAGATACTGTACTGCTATTCGCGTCCGCTGAATTCACGCGCTGTATCCCGCACGGCTACTCTGCTATCTGACGGTTCTCGTCCGCCGAGGAACGCGTTCGGTCCCTCATCGATCGGAGATAGGTTACGGCGAGCAACGCGGATACGAGATCCGGCAGGAAAGTGAATACGGCTGCGATGGGGCTGACACTGACGGTGTCGCCCGTCATAAACACCAGCGTCATGATAGCGATCGGAGCCGCGAGCGTTGCACCCAAGACCAACTCGATCCCGGCGAAGACGTACCCCCAAGTGCGCTCTTGATACAACCATATTGCTGAGAGGAGGATCGACGGCACCACGACACCGAGGTCGATGACGTGAGTCGCCATCGCTTGCTGGCCGGACTCTTCGATGAGGGCCGGCGTCGTCCCACTGAGTAACGGTGGTACGACGTCCGATAGCCAGAGTGCCCCGAGACCGAGTCCGATGACGGTCAGCGCTCCGCTGTACAGCGGCACGATGATGTCTCCGTCCAACGCCTGTCGGATTCTCTCCGCGTCGGTCGCTACCGTACCGCCGACGAGCGTGAAGAGCGAGAGCCCGAACAGCGCGATATAGACGAGAAACAGCTCGTTGAACGGGATCTGGATGGCGATGCTAGCCCACATGTAAGTCATCTACGCTAATCCACCGAGCCAGACGATTCGACCCCGCGGCGAGTCCCGGACCGCGTACCAGAGCCCGGCAGCAATCACGGGAATGCCGACGACGAGGATCGTGAGGTCCTGCACTTGATACGCTTCTACAATTTCTGAAGGGCCATGATAGTGGCCGGCACGAACCAACCCGAGCAGTGACGAAACGGCGGCAAGAACGAGGACGGCGACCGTCGAGACGATCTGCCATCGGCGGAGTTGGCGGGGCATTGTGTTCGCTGAATGGAACGATGGCGACGAAGGAGTTGATTTCGCTTGCGGCACCTATTCGGTGAGAACTGCCGGTTGCTCTGTCGTTCGATTCGAGCCCAGACAGCGTCAACCCTGACGCGACAGTGAAGGCGGACGGCGACCGGTTCCAGAGAGGGACAGCCGACAGCATCCTTTTCAGCAGCGGCGTGCAATTCGTTACCATGGCAGAGGCCGATCCCGGCGTCGTTCCGGCCGTCGAATCCACCGCCGAGGACATCGCCGCCATGCGGATTCGCGGCGCGGCGACGATCGCCGACGCGGCCGCGGCCGCCCTCGAGACCCAAGCCGAACGCGCTGACGCCGACACCCCCGCGGCGTTCCGACGGCAGCTCCGAGCCGCCGCCCGAACGCTCTACGAGACCCGCCCGACCGCGGTCAGTCTCCCGAACGCCCTCCGGTACGTACTGCGGGGAACGGCGGGCGAAACCGTCGCCGACCTCCGAGCGTCGACGATTGCCCGCGCCGAACAGTTCCAGCGCGAACTCGCGCAGGCCCAGGACAACCTCGGCGAGATCGGCGCGAACCGGCTGCGGGACGGCGACACCGTCCTCACGCACTGTCACTCCACGGATGCCCTCGCGTGTCTCGACGCCGCCCTCGAGGACGGGAAAGCGCTCGAGGCGATCGTCAAGGAGACCCGGCCCCGCAAACAGGGCCACATCACGGCCCGCGAACTGCGCGAACGGGGCGTGCCGGTGACACTGATCGCGGACAACGCGGCCCGACGCTATCTGGACGACGCGGATCACGTACTGGTCGGAGCCGACAGCATCGCGGCCGACGGGAGCGTGATCAACAAGATCGGGACGAGCGGACTGGCGGTCAACGCCCGCGAACGAGGGGTGCCGGTGATGGTCGCGGCCCAGACGATCAAGCTCCACCCCGATACGATGACGGGCCACACCGTCGAGATCGAGAGCCGGGACGAACGGGAGGTGCTGACGGACGAAGAGCGCGCGGCGATCACCGGCGATGGAGCGGATGCGACCGATACCGACGGGGCGACCGCCGAGGGTCGGGACGGCGACGAATCGACCGCCACGAGCGACGAGGGGCTGACCGTCGAGAATCCCGCCTTCGACGTGACACCGCCGCGATACGTCGACGCGATCGTCACCGAGCACGGACAGTTCCCGCCGGAGAGCATCGTGATCCTCATGCGGGAACTGTTCGGCGAGACGACCGACGAGCCCTGGGACGCGTAGCGGCCCGGGGCGGCGTTCGCGCCTCGAGTCGGGAGCGAGCCGACCGCCGATCCCGGGGAGCCATCCGAATCACGAGGGTGATCGTCCGCCGGTTTGCTATAACTATGCTGATTATTTCGACAATCGGAAAGTGTTAGTCACTGGTGTGTGCTATTTCTCCTATGGTATTGCCCGAGGGGTTCGTCGTCCCGCCGTGGTACCTGCTGGTTCCGGTCGTCGTCGTGCTGGGGAGCGTCATCGCGTTACTGTGGGCGATCGAGCCGCCGGTGACCGACCGCACGGTCATCGCGTTCGCACCGTGGATGATGTTCGGTGCGAGCCTCCACGTCCTCTACAAGTTGGACGCGTTTCCCGCGGGTATCGAGCCCCTGTTCAGTTCGCCGCTGGTCTACGGAGTGACGGCGATCATCGCGGGGACCGTCTGGATCATCGGGGTCTTCCTCCACATCGGCGGGCTCCAGCCGACCATTCCCCGGTTCGTCGGAATCGCCGGCACGGCGTTTTTCACCGTCTTCGCGATGTTCGCGATCTTCCGCAGCGTTCAGACGGGCACGTTCGAGCCGTTCTGGCCGGTCATCGCCGTCGTCGTCGCCGGCATCGTCACCGCCATCGCCTGGGTCGCGCTGAGCCTCTGGTTTACCGACGTGGCGGCGACCACGGGTGCGACCGGTGCGCTCGTCGTCTTCGGCCACACGTTAGACGGCGTCACGACCGCCGTCGGCTACGACGTCCTCGGAGCCAGCGAGAGCGTACCGCTCTCCCTGGTGCTCCTCGAGGCCGGCGAGGCGCTACCGACCGCGGAGTACATCGGTTCCGGTTGGCTGTTCGTCCTCGTCAAGGTCGCCCTCGCGCTGGTCATCCTCGGGCTCTTCCGGGAGTACGTCGACGAACGGCCCCAGCAGGCCCGAACGATCCTCGCGCTGGTCGCCGCGGTCGGCCTCGGGCCGGCGACCCACAACACGCTGCTGTTCATCGTCGGCTGAGCAGTCGCCCCCTCATCACACCGCCGCGGCCCGTTCTAGTACCTAGGTTTTTCCCGGCCGATATCGTCCACCTCTAGTCGTGCAATGGATCCGGTCACGGTACTCGCGGCCGGCCACGTCAACTGGGACGTGACCCTCCGTGTCGACAGGCTCCCCGAAGCCGACGGCGAGGCGGCGATCCACTCGCAGCGGCAATCCGGCGGCGGCAGCGCCGCCAACGTCGCCGCGGCGCTGACCGGCCTCGAGGTCGAGACCGGACTGATCGGCAGCGTCGGCGACGACGACAACGGCCTGCTCGCCCGCCGCGAACTCGAGGCCGCGGGCGTCTCACTGTCGGGCGTGCGCGTGATCGAGGGGGCCGAGACGGCCGTCAAGTACCTGCTCGTCGACGAGACCGGCGAGGTCGCGATCCTCGGCAACGACGGCGTCAACGAGGCCGTCGCACCCGCCGACCTCGAGCCGGCGCGGATCCGCGCGGCCGACCACGTCCACCTGACCGGCCAGCGACCCGACACCGCCGCCGCGATCGCTCGGGTCGCGAGCGAGGCCGGCATCACCGTCAGCTTCGATCCCGGTCGCCGGTTCGGGGATCGCGACTACGACGAGACGGTCGCGCTCACCGACGTCGTCTTCGTGACGGATCGAGAGGCTGCGGCGTTCGAGGCCGAACGACTCGAAGCGGTCGCCGACGACCGACTCGTCGTCGTCACGTGTGGGGCCGACGGGGCGGAAGCGTACGCGCCGGACGGCGACGCCGTGCATCCCGGCTTCGACGTCGAGCCAGTCGATACGGCCGGCGCGGGCGACGCCTTCGCGGCGGGATTCCTCGCGACGTGGCTCGAGGACGGCGATATCGATCGTGCGCTGGCGTACGGGAACGCCTGCGGGGCGGTGACCGCGAGCCGCGACGGCGCGCGAAGTGCGCCGACGATGGCGGCGGTCGAAGACGTGCTCGGCCGGCGGTCGTGAGCCGGTCGCTGTCGGGCGATTCTCACCGGGTGCTGTCTGACGGTAGTTATATAGGCGGAGACGTTGCGCACTCGAGTGAACAGTCACGATCTCGTGACTGAGAGACATGACGGAAGGAAGGGTAAACGAGTCTAACGGATGCGGCATCAGACGGCGTATCCGATACGATCGACGTGCGGAGGAACCGCCGAGTATCGCCGCTGCGATGGCGCTGGCTCAGTATTACGGCGACGACGTCACTGCGGCCAGTACGCAGCTATACGACTACATCGATCCGGATGCACTCGACAGTCTCTTCGCCGAGACGAACCGCGGCGGTTCCAGGGCGAACGGGACCGTCGAGTTCGAGACCGACGACGCAGTGGTCACGATCCGATCCGAGCGCGTCGACGTGCGCCCGCTCGACTGACCGGGACGTGCCGATCGGCGGTCGAGCGTTGGGAAACGGGGGTGGCGTCGAGGATCGCCGACGCGGTTCCGGCACCTCGGCCCTTCCTCGAACCTTTTTTCTCGCCGCTCGCGGAACGCGAGGGTATGGCGACGCAGCCACACCTGCTGGTCGAGGACGGCGAGTTGACCGACATCGCGCTCATCCCGGGCGATCCAGGACGGGTCGATCGCATCGCGGACCACTGCGACGAGTCGGAGACGGTCGCACAGAACCGCGAGTACAAGGTGGTCAACGCCACGTACGAGGGTCGAGAACTGACGATCTGCTCGACGGGCATCGGCTGTCCCTCCGCGGCCATCGCCATCGAGGAGTTGGCCAACGTCGGCGTCGAGACGTTCGTCCGCGTCGGGACGACCGGCGCGCTCCAGTCGGGGATCGAGATCGGCGACATGATCGTCGCGACCGGTGCGGCCAAAAACGAAGGGACGAGCAAACGGTACGAGGCCGTCGAGTACCCCGCGGTGCCCGATTACGACGTGCTGTCGGCGCTGGTCGACTCCGCAGAGGCAAACGACGAAGACGTTCACGTCGGCCCGATCGCCTCGGACGACGCCTACTACGCCGAGACCGACGCGGCCGTCGACGACTGGGAGGCCGCCGGCCTGCTGTCCGTCGAGATGGAGGCCGCCGCCGTCTTCTCGCTGGCTCGCCGCAGAGGACTGCGTGCCGGCGCGATCTGTACCGTCGACGGCAATCTCGTGGAGGGCACGCAGAAGGGGACAGACACCGAGGACGACGAACTCCCCGACAAGGCGAAGAACAACGTCGGGCGGGCGATCGACATCGCGCTCGAGGCCGCCGCGGACCTCTGAATCCGGCCGCCGCGCGCTATGCCGTGAGCTGTTCTGCGAGCGTCATCGTCCGATCGGTCAGCGTCTCGGTCGTCGTCGACGCCTCCTGCAGCGTCTCGTTGATCGTCTCGAAGAGCCGATCGAACGCGAGCGTCCCGTCGTCGGTTCGCCAGTCGGCCGTCTCGCGGACGGCGAGTCCGCAGGTCGGACACGCGTCGGGATCGTCCTCGAGCGCGGCGAAGCAGCCGTGGCAGCGGTCGAGTCCAGTTGCGACGGTCTCGCCGAGTTCGACGACCCGGCGGAGGCTGGACTGCAGGTCCGTCGCCGCGTCCGAAAACGCGGCGAGCGAGGACTGAACGTCGGGATCGGCGGCCGACTCGAGCGCGGCGATGCGTTCGAGCCGAGCGTCGACGATATCGAGCGCGAGGGAGACGTCGCGGCGGGTGTGGCGATACTCGTCGATCGACTCGTCGAGGTCGACGTCGGTTCCGTCGTCGACCGCCGACGCGAGCGTATCGGGGAGCGAGGTTGCAAGCGACGCGAAGGCGGCGATATCCGAGATAGTCGCGCTCTGGACGCCAGTCGTGTCGCGCACGAGGCGAAACAGGTCGTCGTTCGCCATCGAGGTCGGTTCGGGCACCGACTCGAGCGTCGCGTAGCAATCGTCACAGACGGTGACAAGGGAGCTCTCGTGGGCGTCGTTCGCCGAGTCGTCGTCGAGGGGGTACGCCCGGAGCGTCACCGATTCGTCGTCGCCGTCCGCGGCGCAGTGTCGACAGCGCCGGTCGTCGCGGTCGAACACCGCCGCTCGGTCGGCGTGGCGGTCGGGGGAAGTCACGAGCGAGCGAAGACAGGCCGACACTAAAAACGCACCGGCGCGACGAGCTGGGCGTGCGAAACACTAACTCGCGGCCGATCGTACTGTCCGTATGGCCGATTCACCGGACGACGCCGATCGATCGGACGCAACGGAGGAGTCGACCGCCGACGTATTCGACCTCGAGCGCGCCTACGACCGCGGGGATCTCGCCGCCGTCTTCCGCGAGTTCGCCGACGCGTTCGACGACGGCCGACCGATCCGGCTCGACGGCGACGAGCAGACGGTCAGGCTCGCGGTCCCGCAGGGCGTGGTCGCCGAGTTCGAGGCCGAACGCGACGTCGGCGCGGAGCCGCCGGTCGGCGAACTCGAGATCGATCTCGAATGGGACGACCCCGACGGCTCGAGCGTTCGGATCACCGACCGCGATGCCGACGAAGCCCCAGATTCCGACGCCGAGAGCGGTGACGGGTCGAACTCGGACGATGTGAAACCGGCGGCGGCCGTGATGTCGCCGGAAGACGTCGCGGGCCGCGGTGGACACGAAGACGAAACGGCAGGGAGCGCCACCGAAAGCGGAGACGAACCGGCGGCGACGGTGGAGAGCACGGACGCCGAGACGACCGACGAGGACCGGTCGGGCGAGGGTAGCCGGCGAAGCCGCTTCGAAGTATACGAGGACAGGGCGGGCGAGTGGCGATGGCGACTCGTCCACTGGAACGGCAACATCGTCGCCGACAGCGGCGAGGGATATACGTCGCGGTCGAACGCGGAACGGGCGGCCCGAGGCGTGATGCGCAGCGCCGCGACTGCGACCGTCGAGCGCCGCCGTGAGTAACGAGAGCGGGTGGCCGACCGGACGGCGTTACGGTCGGACGTCTTCGCCCTCGAGGTCGACGTCGAGTTCCGCGGACCGATCGACCTGCTCGTACTCGAGCGAGGGCATCACGTCCGGCGGGACGGCGTTGTACTCCTGGAGGAACGAGACGATGCCGCGTCGACCGCCGAAATCGCCGCGATAGGACCGGAAGCGTCGCGGGACGGTCGCCGTCTCGGTTTCGGGATCGTACGAGACGTTCTCCTCCAGGAACCACTCGATGGCGATGTCCAGTTCTTCGTCGACGTCGCGCGGCGAGTAGACCGCGATCGGCGGACAGTGATCGGCTCCGTGACTCAGCGCGAAGTGGACCCGCGGATCGCACTGCTCGAGGCGGAACTCCCGCTCGAACGACGAGGGGAACAGCCGCGGAACGTAGCCGAAACCCCAGGGGTGCTTCGAACCGCGGAGTAACCCGTGTTCGATATCGTTGAGACTCAGCCAGACGCCACAGACCGGAACTTGATCGCGAGCGAAGAACTTCCATCGGTCGAGGAAACCGCCATCGAGCAGGTCGGGCTCCCGTTCCTCCAGCAGGAGCTGGGCGTAGGCGTTGTAGCAGTTGAGCCAGAACGCGAGTTTGCCTTCGCGGCCCGAGAGCGCCCGCTCCAGATGCGATCGCTCGAGGGCCGCGAGACGCTCTCGTAACTGATCGGCGTCACCCTCGGTCTTGACCGTATACAGGAGATCGGCCGAGAGCGAAAGCGGATCGAGCTGAGTCGACATTCGGGTATGAGTTCACGAACCAAGCCCTTGAAGCCGTGTGACGGATCCAGACGACAGTCTGTACTGGGAACTGGTCGGATAGGTGGTTTTATTCCGCCGAGCGATGAACTGATAGCCGTGAATCTCAGCAAGGGGTTTCTCTTCGTTCTCGTCGGGATCTTCGCGTACCTCTCGCTGTTGCTCGTCCTCCCGTTTTTCCAGTACGTCCTCGGAGCCATCCTCGTGGCGTACGTCCTCTACCCGGCGCAGGAACGCCTCGAGCGGCGAGTTTCGCCACGTATCGCATCGCTCGCGCTCGTCGTCGTTGCCGTCGCCGGCTTCGTCGTCCCGCTGTTCGTCATCGTCGCCGTGGTCGCCAGCGACGCGCGGCGACTCATCGAAAACGCCGATCCGGAATCGCTCCGGACGGCCGAACTCGAGCAGGCTATCGAGACGCAGACGGGCGTCAGCGTCGACCTGACGACGACGCTGGCCGACTCCGCACAGGGGGTCGGCGGAGCCGTCCTCGAGCAGTCGACCCAGTGGGTAAGCGCGCTGACTCACACCGTCGTCGGACTGGGCGTCGCGATCTTCCTGCTGTACTACCTGCTCAAAGACGGCAGCGAACTGTTCGCCTGGATCCGGGAGCTGACGCCGCTACCGGACGAGGCACAGGACGACTTCTACCGGGAACTGGACGCGGTCATGTGGGCGGTCCTGGCGGGCCACGTCCTGATCGCGATCATTCAGGGATCGATCGCCGGTCTCGGGCTGTTCGCGACCGGGATCCCGAACGCCGCGTTCTGGACGGTCGTCATGATCATCCTCTCGCTGATCCCGCTGGTCGGCTCGTTCCTCGTCTGGGGACCGGCCGTCCTCTTCCTCTTCGCGACGGACGAGCCGTTCCTCGCGGTGGCGCTATTCGCCTACAGTACGGTCGTCGTCGGCCTCTCGGACGACTACCTTCGGCCGATCCTCGTCGATCGCTACGCCGATCTCAATCCCGCGGTCATCATCCTCGGCGTCCTCGGCGGCGTCTACGCGTTCGGCGTCATGGGGCTGTTCTACGGACCGGTCGTCCTCGGCGCGCTGATCGCGACGCTGAACGTGATGCGGGACCACTACAATCAGTTGACGGAACCGGGGCTACAGTAACGAACGCCAGTCGACTCCGTACCGCGGCCGTGCGGGCGTCGCTCGGCCCGTCGTCGCGGTCGTCTTACTGTGCGTCGGGCGTCCCGGCGAGCACCTCGTCGACGAGCCGCGTAAACCGGTCGACGAGCCGATCCGGAACCGTCGGCGTCACCGTCGTCAGCAGCCGCCCCGTCGCTTCCGGATCGGTAAGCTCGAGCACGACGCGATTTCGCTCGTCGTACCGTTTCGTGACGATCTCGTGGTCGACCAGCCGGTCGACGTGGTACTCGAGCGTGCTGCGAGCGATCTCGAGGGCGTCGGCGACGTCGGCGGGTGCGGCCGACTCGTGTTCGAGCAGGTGGACGACGATCTCGCGGGCGGTCTCCCGGCGGAACAGCGCCAGTGCGGCTCGCTCGCGGTCGTCGTACGCCGGCGGGTAGTAGTGCGTCCGGCCGTAGAACTCCTCGCGGACGAGCCGATCCTCCTCGAGCAGCCGCCGGACGTGGTACTGGACCTGCCCCGGCGCGAAGTCGGACTCCCTGACGAGTTCGTTGAAGTGAACACCGGCGTTCGAACCCACGTGCGCTCTGATCTCCTGTCGTGTTTCAGTCATCGTAACCCCTGTTCACCCTGCGGACGGATGTACCGGGAGCTAGCGGATAGGCGCATATAACGGGTTCCCCGCGTTCCCAGCCGCCGAGAACCGGCGATCCGTGACTCGAGTCGGGCCAGCAGCCGATCTGACGACCGAACGAGAGTGGCGCTCGATCCGCCGAGACCGTCCAACGGGAAACACCGACACGAATAGGTAGCCGTCCGACCGAGTACCGGTATCGATCGCATGGTGTTCCCCACATCGGTCACCGGCGAGTGGCTCGATCCACAGCTCGCACCTGTCCTCGTCGCCGTCATCGTCCTCGCGGTACTCGGTACGACTGCCCTGTTCGTCGTCGGACTCGTCGCCTACTCCCGCCGACGAACGGCCCGCTATTGTCTGATTTCGGTCGTCCTCGGCGTCCTCGTCGTCCGCTCGATCACCGGACTCGGGACCGTCCTCGGCCTCGTCCCGATGACGGTCCATCACCTCGTCGAGCACGGGTTCGATTTCCTGATCGCGGTGCTGGTCCTCTATCTGGTCTTCCGAAGCGGATCGTCCAGCGCCACCGCGTCGTTGGGAGCCGACAACGAGTAACTCCCCCGCCTCGAGGCACCGGCCGGTTCGCGTCCGACGCTGCGTGGGTCGCGCCCGGGATCCGTCGGGCTTTTGCCGTCCCGCGCCCGACGGTGCAGCAAGACGAATGGCCCGGTATCACATCGAGACGTACGGCTGTACGTCCAACCGCGGGGAGAGCCGCGAGATAGAGCGGCGACTCCGCGATGCGGGCCACTACCGAGTCGACAGCGCCGACGAGGCGGACGTGGCCATCCTCAACACCTGCACCGTCGTCGAGAAGACCGAGCGTAACATGCTGCAGCGGGCCGAGGAGCTCGCCGACGAGACGGCCGATCTCTTCATCACCGGCTGTATGGCGCTGGCCCAGGGCGAGGAGTTCGACCAGGCCGGCGTCGACGGCCAGGTCCTCCACTGGGACGAGGTCCCGGAGGCCGTGACGAACGGTGAGTGTCCGACGACGACGCCCGACGCGGAGCCGATCCTCGACGGCGTCGTCGGCATCCTCCCCATCGCACGGGGCTGTATGTCCGACTGCTCCTACTGCATCACCAAGCAGGCGACGGGCAAGATCGACTCCCCCTCGATCGAGGAAAACGTCGAGAAGGCCCGCGCGCTGATCCACGCCGGCGCGAAGGAGATCCGGATCACGGGACAGGACACGGGCGTCTACGGCTGGGACGAGGGCGAGCGCAAGTTACACCGGCTGCTCGAGCGCATCTGCGACCTCGAGGGCGACTTCCGGGTGCGCGTGGGGATGGCCAACCCGAAGGGCGTCCACGGCATCCGCGAGGAACTCGCCGAGGTCTTCGCCGAACGCGACGAACTCTACGACTTCCTGCACGCGCCGGTCCAGTCCGGGAGCGACGACGTGCTCGGCGACATGCGCCGCCAGCACCAGGTCGAGGAGTATCTCGAAGTCGTCGAGACGTTCGACGAGGCGCTCGACTACTGGACGCTCTCGACGGACTTCATCGTCGGCTTCCCGACCGAAGCGGAGCACGACCACGAGCAGTCGATGGCGCTGCTGCGCGAGACCCGCCCGGAGAAGATCAACGTCACTCGCTTCTCGAAGCGGCCGGGTACCGACGCGGCCGACATGAAGGGACTGGGCGGCACGGTCAAGAAGGAGCGCTCGAAGGAGATGAGCGCGGCCAAGCGCGAAATCGTCGCCGACGCCTACGCGGACATGGTCGGCGAGCGTCGTGACGACTGCCTCGTCGTCGAGGAGGGCACCGCCGATTCCGTGAAGTGTCGCGACTCGGCCTACCGCCAGATCATCGTGCAGAACGCGGCCGACTGCGGCATAGAGCCCGGCGACTTCGTCGATCTCGAGGTGACGGCTCACGAAACCATGTACGCGTTCGGGACGCCGGTGTAGGGTCCGGGTCGGTCGCTTCCACCGCGGCGAACCCGACTCGCTCTCGAGGGTCTTGAAAGTCGCGACGGTAACCAGTGTTCGGGAATCAGCGCACGACTCTACGGCCGTTCGGAGAGAATTGCTCGATATGAGCAACACAGTCGAAGAGCCGGCCCCGTGTCCGCGCGCCGATCGGGACGGAGAGTTCGGGTGCGCACCGAAGCAGATCATCGAGTTGCTCTCCGAGGACGACGCGCGAGCGGTGTATCTGGCCGTCGAGGAGCCGACGACGGTCAGCGAGATCGCCGATGCGCTCGAGCTCCCCACGTCCACAGCCTACCGGAAAGTCGAGAACCTCCGCGAAGCCGGGCTGATCCGACAGCTCAACGAGCGCTCCCAGGGAGGGCTGCCGGCCCACTACGTCCAGGCGATCGAGCACGTCAGAGTGACGTACGACGATCCGCTGCGGATCGAGTGTGCACACCACGGCAAGACGCTCTACTGCGAGCCCTGACTGCGGTGTGAGCCTCCCGGCGGCGAACCGTTAGAGGTCCGCGACGGCGGCTTCGATCTCCTCGCGGGGAAGCGGCGAGATCCAGTCGTCCGCGACGAAGGCGTACTGCACCTCGCGATCCGCATCGAGGACGAACGCGGAGCGCCAGGGCGTCGACACGCCGGCCATGTGCGACCGATCGACCAGCAAATCGAACGACTCGCTCACCGCGCCGTCGACGTCCGCGAAGAAGCGAAAGCCGGGGCGGTCCAGCCAGCGGAGGAACTCGTTTTGGGCGTACGGACCGTCCCGGCTCACGCCGAGGACCGACACGTCCTCGAACTCGGCCCAGCCGGCGCGGACGAAGCGCTTCCACCAGTTCTGTGCGATCGCGCTGAACGCAAAGCCCGTCGAGACGACGACGCCTCCTCGAGCGCCGAGTGCGTCGGACAGCGCTGTCGATCGGAACGTTTCGCCGTCACAGAGCACCGCCTCGACATCGGCAACGGTCTCGCCCTCGGTCGGTGGCATACGCGAGGATGCTCGTCCGAGCACAAAAATCTCGGCGTAGCGGGCGTATCGTTCGGTTCGATCAGCGAAAGAGGACCGTCGGGCGCTGTGCGACGGACTCGAGCGAGTCGTCGGGACCGATCCCGGGCAGTCGGACGGTCGCGACGGATCCCGCGGTCTCGCCGTCCCTGGCCTCGATCTGAAAGGAACCGCCGTAGCGGGTGACGATCCAGTTGACCAGCCAGAGGCCGAGCCCCGAACCGTGTTCCAGCGCTTCCTCCTGGCCGTTGGCGATGACGGTGGTCTCCATCTCCGAGATTCCGGGACCGTCGTCTTCGACGGTCAGGACGACCCGCTCGCTGTCGTCGTCGGCGACCGCTAACCCGACCCACGGCTCGGGTGCAGGGTTGTGTTTGAGCGCGTTCTCGACGAGTTCGGCGACCGCCCGCTCGAGTTCGGGGCCGGCACAGAACGGGCGATCGGTGTGGACGGTCACGTCGACGGTCGCCGACGGGAACCGCTCGCGATAGTCGTTCGCGACGTCGGTGAGAAGCGAGTCGGGCGGGAGCCGCTGTGGATCGCGCTCGCGTCGGGCGTACCGTTCCAGATCGCGGGCCTGTTCGCTCAGTTCGATCAGCGCGGCGGCGGTGTCGGAGAGCTGCTCGCCGGGGGTCTCGGCGTCGTCGGCCGGGGCGTTCTCGAGTCGGTCGGCGAGCCCCAGGAGGACGTTCATGTCGTTGCGCAGGTTGTGCCGAAGCACCCGGTTGAGCAGCCGGACGAGTTGGTCGGTCCGCTTGCGTTCGGTGATCTCGGTCTGAAAACCGAGGTAGTGGGTCACGTCACCGTCTGCGTTCTCGACCGGACTGACACGGACCTGATTCCAGAACGGCGTTCCGTCGGCCCGATAGTTGAGGATCTCGACCGACACCGGCTCGTTCGCGTCGATCCGTTCGCGGAGCGTGGCGACGGTCTCCGGATCCGTCGCCTCGCCCTGAAGAAAGCGACAGTTCCGACCGAGCGAATCGGCCGCCTCGTACCCGGTCAGCCGTTCGAACCCCTCGTTGACGTAAACGAGGGGTTCGTCGGACTGCTCTGCGTCCGAAATCGAAATGCCGATCCGCGCCTCGTCCATCGCCCGGTTCTTGATCCGCAGTTCCTGTTCGCGTTCCTTTCTCGCGGTCACGTCTCGGCCGACGCCCTGCACTCCGCGAACGGTACCGTCGTCGACGAGCGGCGTTCCGTTTACCTCCAGCACGACGAGCTCGCCGTCCGCGTCGACGAATTCGAGTTCGAGGTTTTCGACCGGCGTCCCGTCGATCACCTGTGAGTAGCCCGTTATCGCCGCTTCGGTCGCGGACTCGGCGATGAACTCGGTGATCGGTCGTCCGATCAGCGTCTCGGGCTCGTAGCCCAGGACGCGCTCGACCGCGGACGAAACGTAGGTGAACTCCGTCTCGAGCCCGACCCGGAACAGGATATCGAAGCTGGTTTCCGCGATCCCCTCGAAGCGCTGTTTCTCCCGCTCGAGTCGCTCGTTTCGGCGCCGGAGCTCGCGCTCGTGTGCCCGTTGTTCGAGCGCCTGCCCGATCAGCTTCGTCAGCAGTTCGAGAGTGGTCTTTTCGACCTCCGAAAAGGGGGTGTCACGTTCGTCTTTGTCGGCGAAACAGACCGTCCCGTAGGTATCGCCGTCGACCACGACCTTGCCACCGATGTATGCTCCCAGATCGAACGTCTCGATCGCGGTCTCCGAGATTGCCGACGATACCGACGCCTGCTGGACGGCAAGCGGCACGTTAGTCTCGACGGTTCGACGGCAGTAGGCCTCCTCGAGCGGACAGGATTCGCCCGGTTGGATCAGTTCGTGCGAGCCGACCGCCTGCACGATTGTCTGGGTTTCGTCCTCGATCCGAGTGAGAAAACCGACGGGGAGATCGAAATACTCCGTCCCGATCTCGAGGGCGCGGGCGATCTGCGCCTCGACGTCGCGGTCCGTATCGACGAATACGTCGTACAGTGCTTCGCGATACGAGGTGGCGTCCATCGGTTCCGTCTTCGACCGACGAATATTAGCTATTGTGGCAACTCTCGTTGGGGCCACCCGATGTCGGCGCCGTGGGCCGACGGCACTCGAGCGAGGCGTACTCTTTTGATCGCCTGTGCCGTAGTAAGGGGCATGCTCACGCTCTACCGACTGGAAGGCTGCCCGTTCTGCGAGCACGTCGTCGACCGCCTCGAGGAACTCGACGTCGACTACGAGAGCGTCTGGGTCGAGGGACTGCACTCGAAACGCAACGAGGTCAAGCGCGTCTCGGGCCAGCGGCAGGTCCCCGTCGTCATCGACGAGGATAGCGGCGTGACGATGGCCGAGTCCGAGCGCATCCTCGACTACCTCGAGACGACCTACGCCTGACGACGGTCGGAGTCGCCGCTCGCTACTCGTCGCCGTCGTCGAGATCGTGGGGATCGATGCCCGGGTCTTCGACTGCGGGCGCGCCGATCGCCAGAATAACGCCTTCCTCGTCGCCCACGTTGCGGTGGCCGTGGCCGACTTCCGGCTTCGCGATCCAGAACGTTCCCGGGCCGGCATCGACGTACTCCTCCTCGCCCGAGCGGCCGAGTTTCAGCGAGAACTCGCCCTCGACCACGTAGTACAACTCCTCTTGCTCGTTGTGTGCGTGGTAGCCGATCTCCTCGCCGGGCTCGAAGTACCAGAGCTTGATATTGAGCGAATCGGTGTCGAAGACCTCGTCGATCGCCCGGATCCGCAGGTCGGGCGGGATCTCGTCGACGTCGGAGAGGTCGGTGATCGGTACGTCGTCGGTGTGAACCACTTCGTACTCCATGCTACCGTGTGGAACGATAACGCGCGTCAAAAGTGTCTCGTCGACCGGCCCGGATTGCTGGTTCTCATCCCTGTCCCCCGTCCCCGCCGTCGACCGCTCGCGCCGTCGGGCTCGGTCCCGCTCCGGCCGACGGTGCGACCGGTCCCTGAGCGGTCCCTAGATCGATCCCCTCGCGCTCGAGGCGGGCGACGATCTCGCGGGCGTACTCCGAGCGGACGCGGCCGTAGGTACCGCGGTCTGGGTCGGCGATCCAGCACAGGGCGACTATCTGAACCCCGTCGCCGAGCCCGACGATGCGCGCCGTCGGCTCCGGTTCCGCAAGAATGTCTGGATGGTCGGCCGCCGCGTCGGTCAGGAGACGGGTGACCGCGTCGAGATCGTCGTCGTAACTGACCGCGACCGACACCCGGACCCGGAGTCGGTCCTCGAGAACGGCGTTGGTGACCGCACTCGCGGTCAGTTCCGAGTTGGGGACCGTAACGATCTCGTTGTCGAACGTGCGGACCCGCGTCGAGCGGAAACTGATGTCCTCGATGATCCCCTCCTGATCGTCCCAGCGGATCCAGTCGCCGATGCTAAACGACGGATCGGTGACGATGAACGCGCCGCTAACGAAGTTGCCGACCACGTTCTGTGCGGCGAACCCGAGCGCGACCGTCAACGCGGCGACGAGAATCGCCGCCCGCTCGAGGACGAAGCCCAGGCCGGCGATCGAGAGGCCGACGACGACCGCGATCGTGACTACGCCGATCGCGACGACGCCCTCGAGACCTTCCTTGAGGGTGCGCTCGGTGTCGCGAACGCCGAGCGCGGCGCTCACGAGCGGCCGGACGACGATTCGGCCGATCACGTACACGAGAGCGAACGTCAGCAGGAAGGTCGCGACGTTGTCCAGTAGCGAGAGGTAGGCCGCGAGCAGTTCCTCGAGGCGAGTCAATACGGGCACGCGTTCGGCGTTCGACGGAGCGGCCCACAAGCGTTGGGCCGGCACTCTCCCCGCCGATCACACTCGATTGCGATCCCCGTCGGTCTCGACGACGACGGCACTCCCTTCGTCGGGGGCGGTCGTTCCGTCCTGGGCGGCGAAGGCGTCGTGGAGGTGGTCGTACGTCGCCTCGAGCGCCTCGACGATCACCGTCGTGTCGCTGATGACGGGCATGAAGTTCGTGTCGCCCTGCCACCGCGGGACGACGTGGGTGTGGAGGTGGTCGTCGATCGAGCCGCCGGCGCCGTCACCGAGGTTCAAGCCGGCGTTGAAACCGTCCGGCTCGAAGGCAGTCTCGAGGGCGGCGAACGTTCGCTGTTTCAAGCGGGCGTGATCGAGTAGCGTATCGTCCGCGAGCGCGCCGTACTCGCCGGTATGCGTGTGGGGTATCACCATCGCGTGGCCCGGGTTGTACGGGTAGTTGTTCAGCATGACGAACGCGTGCTCGCTGCGCGCGACGATCCGGTTGTCGCGGTCGGCGTCCCGCTCGGGCAGTTCACAGAAGACGCAGTCCTCGACGTCCGGATTCTTTTCCTCCCGTCTGATCCACTCGATCCGCCACGGTGCGAACACCTGCTCCATAGTCGGTACCACTCGAGGCGCGCCTAAAGCGTTTCAGTCCCATCGCGTACGGCGATCACGGCGGTATTCGACCGCCATATCGTGCGTTGGCAAGACCCAAATCCGCTATAACTGAACGAGAGCCAGTTTTAAACAGTATAAGACGCTCTCGGTACCTCTTTATAGAGATGTTAACGCCTTCTTGCGTTTTTCTCAACTCACGTTTCAAAATGAAGCATGGCTTTAAGAGGAGGCTACTACAAGTAATCCGGTAATGGCAACGACCGACAACTCATTCAACGGGATGACCGAGCACTGCGAGGAATGCGATCTGGAAACCCTCCACGAGGTTTCCGTGCAGATTCGAACCGAGAGCCTCAAGAAAGAGAACGCACAGTTCTCCCGCGAACCGTACCGCGTCAGCGAGTGCCAGCGATGTGGCAACCGCTCGAGCCAGCGGATGAACAACGCCTGAAGCAGATTAGCACTCGATTAACGACCAACTACTTCCGTTGCTCGGTCCCCGAATCCGTCGAGCATCTCGCACTCGTTGTCGCTATTACCGATTCGAACTACCGTCAGATTTCACTCGGTCGTGACTTCGCAGCCGTCCTCGGTAACGATAATCGTATGCTCCTTCTGACTGACCAGGAAGCCGTCGTCCTCCTTGAGAACCGGATAGCTGTGGACGATACTGTTGCGCTTGAGTCGGCGCAGCGCCATCTCCGGTCGGTCGGTCTCGAGCCACCGCGTCGCGAACGGCAGCGTACGGAACTCCTCGGTGATCTGGTCCAGCGCCTCGCGGGCCTGTCGGTTACGGACGTTGCCCTCGCGCTCGAGTGAGAAGATTTCCTCGGTCGCGCCCTCGCTGACTTTGCCGCCGCCGTCGGTCGCGAACGGCTCGATCGCGACTACGTCGCCGACCTCGAGCGTCGCGCCCTGCGAGACGGCGCGATTGGGAATGTTCGGACTGGTGTGTTGCTCCCAGTGACCCAGTCCGTGACCGGTGAGGTTGACGACGGGGTTGAACCCGTAGCCGTCGATCACGTCCTCGATCTCCGCGCCGATCTCGCCAGTGTCGACGCCGGGTTCGACGACCTCGAGAGCGGCCTCGAGAGCCTGTTCGGAGGCCTCGGCCAGTTCGGGGTTGCCCGAGAGGTCGACGGTGATCGCGGTGTCGGCCAGCCAGCCGTCGACGTGGACGCCGATGTCCAGATTGATCATTTCCTCGCCGAACGTCGTCTCGTCGTCGATCGACGGCGTCGCGTGAGCAGCCTCCTCGTCGACGGAGATGTTGACCGGGAAAGCGGGTTGTCCGCCGAGTTCCCGGATACGCTCTTCAGCCCACTCGGCGACCTCGAGGTGGCTCGCGCCGACCTCGACGCGCTCGGCGGTCTCCTCGCGCACCTGCGCGAGGATCTCCCCTGCTTCGCGGTGTTTCTCGTACTGCTCGGACTCGAGGTCCACCTCGGATTCAGCCATGCATCCGGGTTACACCGATCGACAAAAAGAGGTTCCGTCTCTCCGCGGGCCGACGGATCGGGCCGGCCGTCACCGGGACGGACCCCAGCGGTGTCGTTCGAACTGGCCTCGAAGCGCGTTCAGTGGCGACCGCGGGCCGATCGAACACGTTCCAGACCCGACCGTTTGCGCGAGAAATCGTCCGTATCGTCGTCGGCGTCCGTGAAACGGTCGCCACGGGTTATACCCCGCCGGGACCTCGTACCCACCGGCGTGAGAGACGCCAGCGAACCGAGCAGGGCGTCACTGGCACGCTGACCCCGGCTCGAACCGGCGACCGACGCCCACGAGGCCGACGGCACGAACGAGCACCCGGCGGGTGGATCCACCGGCCTCGAGGGACGGTCGGCCGCGTTTTTCCGGACGGGACGAGCAGGATTCGGCAGCGAGTCGGACGCTCATCGCTCTCGTCGCCCGTCCATCGTGAAGTGCTGATTTTTCGACGATCATCCCCTTCATTTGATGTTTTTTGCATCAGTGGCGGTGTCGAATTCCGGCCGATAAATCGCTCAGACACCGGATTTCGACACCATCTCGGAATCCGCTGCGACTGTGTATCGTTCAACTTTTGCCGGGCCGAGACGGAAATGGTAGACCTTTTACCCCCGTCGAAGAACCGTGTAGACGAGATGAGTTACGACAAGATCGAGGTCCCCGACGACGGGGAGAAGATCACGCTGAAAGAGGGTACCGAAGACGAACTCGAGGTACCTGACAACCCGATTATCCCGATTATCTACGGTGACGGTGTGGGCAGCGACGTCGGCCCCGCCGCACAGAAGGTCCTCGAGGCCGCCGCGGACGCGACCGGCCGCGAGATCAACTGGATGCGCGTCTACGCCGGCGAGTCCGCCCGCGAGAAATACGACGAGAACCTGCCCGCCGAGACCGTCGAGGCGATCAAGGAACACCGCGTCGCGATCAAGGGCCCGCTGACGACGCCCGTCGGCGCCGGCTTCCGCTCGCTGAACGTCGCGCTGCGCAAGAAGCTCGACCTCTACGCGAACGTCCGTCCGACCTACCACCTCGACGGCGTTCCGTCCCCCGTCTCCGAGCCCGAGCAGATGGACATGGTCACCTTCCGTGAGAACACGGAAGACGTCTACGCCGGCATCGAGTGGGAGGAAGGCACCGACGAAGTCGAACAGGTCAAGGAGTTCGTCGAGGACGAGATGGGCTTCGACAGCACCATCCACGACGGCCCCGTCGGCATCGGCGTCAAGCCGATCACGGAGTTCGGGACGAAGCGTCTCGTCCGCCGCGCCATCGACTACGCCCTCGAGCACGACCGCGACTCGGTCACGCTGGTCCACAAGGGTAACATCATGAAGTTCACCGAGGGCCAGTTCCGCGACTGGGGCTACGAGGTCGCCGAAGAGGAGTACGGCGACGAGGTCATCACCGAGGACACCCTCTGGGAGGAGCAGGACGGCGAGGCCGACGACGACGTGCTCGTCGTCAACGACCGCATCGCCGACAACATGCTCCAGCAGCTGCTGACCCGCACCGACCAGTACGACGTCATCGCGACGATGAACTTGAACGGGGACTACATGTCCGACGCCGCCGGTGCACAGATCGGCGGCCTCGGCATCGCTCCCGGGTCCAACTTCGGCGACGGTCTCCTGCTGGCCGAACCCGTCCACGGCTCCGCGCCCAAGTACGAGGGCCAGGACAAGGTCAACCCGACCGCGATGATCCTCTCGGGCCGCATGATGCTCGATTACATCGGCTGGGCCGACGCCGCCGACCTCGTCCGCGACGCCGTCGAGGAGACGATTTCGTCGGGCAAGGTCACCTACGACCTCGAGCGACAGCTCGAGGACGCCGAGAAGCTCGCCACCAGCGAGTTCGCCGAGGAAGTCGTCAACAACATCGAGAAACTGTCGTAGACAGTTTTTCGGGCAGTCAGGCCGCGACGCGGTCTGACGCACTCGAGAACCTCTCGTAAACCGCTCTCCGTTCTCGCTTTTCTTTCGGAGCCGCTCACCGGATCGAGCGGGTCGTAACTCGGTCGAGTCGACACTCGTGCCGTAATATTCACCCATCCTACGCGCGTACGCTCACGCGATGGCTGATCTCGAGGTCCACGTCGCCGACACGGACCGAGAACGCGAAGACGCGTTCGCGGTCCGTCACGCGGTGTTCGTCGAGGAGCAGGGCGTCGACGAGGAACTGGAGTACGACGATCACGACGAGACTGCCGTCCACTTCGTCGCGTACGACGGCGAGGAACCGATCGGCGCGGCGCGATTGCGCGAGTACGAGGACGGCGTCGGGAAAGTGGAGCGCGTCGCCGTCCTCGAGCCCCGCCGGAGCGAAGGCGTGGGTCGTGCGCTGATGGCGACGCTCGAGGAGCGCGCCGCCGCGCTCGGGTTTTCGACGTTGAAACTCCACTCGCAGACCCGAGCCGCCGGCTTCTATCGTAACCTCGACTACGAACGGCGCGGCGAGGAGTTCGAGGAGGCGGGGATCCCCCACGTCGAGATGCGGAAGTCGGTGGCGTGATCCGACGCGAGGCCGTCCCGCGTCACTCGAGTCGCGGCAGGTCGCCCGTCCGCTCCCTGCGAACGAGGTCGCGAACGAACAGGCGGAGCTGTCGACACAGTTCCTCGCGGTCCTCGTACGAGTAGATCCGGGCCTCCCAACGGTCGCGGACGGCGGCGATCATCGCGCTTCGGACGCCCGACTCGTGAGCGAACACGACGCGTTCGCGGTGGTGGGCGGGCGTCTCCTCGTCGAACAGCGCCTCGAGGACCGACCCGACCTCGATCCCGACGCCGAGGTTGTCGCCGGCGGCGGGGACGACGTAGACGACGGCGTTGCTCGCTCGAGCGAACGCGATGCTCTGGGACGCGGCGTCCAGTTCCGAGAGCGGGACGTCGACGTCGACCGCGAGAAAGGCGTTGACGCCAGCACTCGTCCGGAGTCGATCGCGGGCGTCCAGCAGGAGGTCCAGCGCCGCTTCGTCGCGCTCGAGGTCGTGCTCGGAGCCGACGAGCGTTCCGAAGTCCATCGACGCGGGCACCGATTCGGGGTCGGCGTCCGCGAGCGCCCGCTCGACGTCGAACGCTTCGTAGGGCCCCATGAGATACACCAGAAATCGCGAGCGGGGTAACTCACCTAATTCGTCGACGATACGGTCTCGCATACCTCGGCTGCTCGCGGCTAGTATATAAATGTACGCCATTTCAGCGATTACTGACTCAGCGAACGTTTATGCGGATCGGGTGACGATGCTGTAGTATGGCCGGATCCGAGCGCGCGGCGCGGCGGAAGGGAGAGGAACTGCTACCCGAGCAGAGCATCCTCTCGCTCGAGGAGTACCTCGCGATGCAACGCTCGATCGGCAACGAGACGCGGTTTCGCGTCCTGAACGCGCTCGTCGAGGACGGTGCGCAAAGCGCCAGCGAACTGCGCGACCGGCTCGAGATCGAGTCGAACGTGCTCCACTATCACCTCGACGAGCTCGTCGACGTCGGTCTCGTAGAAAACCGGAAACGCAAGGAGCCGAACAGCAACGGGCTCTACTCCTACTACCGGGCGACGTCGCTCGGCGAGGGGATTCTCGAGCACGGCGTCCGCGAACTGATGCGCCGCGAGTGGGACGCGCTCGAGGAGTACGGCGAGTAGTCGCGGGGCGTCGCCCGATGTGACGGGGGAGCGCCACTCGTCGGGCGGCGTCAGTCGGGTGTCTGACTGAGTTTCAAGGGCCGGACCGTTGGCAACGATAGTATGGAACAGGACGTTCGTGCCCCCGCCAACGCGGTTACGGCCACGGTATCGACGGTACAGCGACTCGGCCGACTACTCGTCCCACTCGCGATCGCGGCCGCCGTCACCGGCGGCGGGCTGCTCGTCTTCTTCGCGGTCGTCACCGCCGTCGTCCTGTAGCGGCTCGGGCCGCCGGTCGGATCACGAGCCGAGCCCGGTCGTGACCTATTCCGACTGCCAGCTCGGGTTCTCTCGCGGCGGACTGAAGATGTCGACGCCGCGGACCGTCTCGTCGCCGCGGTTCTCGGCCGCGTGGGGCTCGTCGCCGGAGATAGCGTAGGAGTCGCCGGGTCCGCAAACGATCTCTTCACCGTCGACGAGGAAGGTCAGTTCGCCCGCCGCGATGAAACCGGTCTGCTCGTGGGGGTGGCTGTGCTCGTCGACGGTCGCGCCGGGTTCGATCTCGAAGTGCTGGACGTTCATCGAGTCGGTGCCGGCCATCAGGGCCAGGTGGACGCCGTCGGCCGCTTCGGACGGCTCGCAGTCGTCGAGGGAGACGCGTTCCATACGCTTCGAAAGGGGGCAAAAGCCCTAATAGTTCCCTTCGTTGGCGGGTTCGACCGGCCGTTCGCCGTGCCGGAAAGCGGTGGAGATGACAGCCGAACGGTGTCTCAGCTCGGAGCGAGCGAGGGTCCAACCTATACCTCGCTGCTCGGTCGAGGTGGGTCCATGGAGGCCATGGTCATCACCGACTTCGGCGGAACCGACGTGTTCGAACGCCGCGACATCGATCAGCCGACGCCCGGTCCGACCGAACTGCTCGTTCGAGTCCACGCGTCGTCGGTCAATCCGGTCGACTGTAAGATTCGGCAGGCCGGTTCGTGGGCCGGCATCGCTCCACCGACGGTCATCGGCTACGACGTCTCTGGCGTCGTCGAGGCGGTCGGCGATGCGGTCGCGGATTTCGAAGTCGGTGACGAGGTCTTTTACACGCCGGAGATCTTCGGCGAGCAGGGAAGCTACGCGGAGTACCACACTGCCGACGAGTCGATCGTCGCTCAAAAGCCCGATTCGCTCTCGCACGCCGAGGCGGCGGCGCTCCCCCTCGCGGCGGCGACCGCCTGGGAGGCGATCGTCACCCGCGGCGACGTAACGGCCGGCGAAACGGTCCTGATCCACGGTGCCGGCGGCGTCGGCGCTCACGCGGTCCAGATCGCCGACGAAAGCGGCGCGACGGTGGTCGCAACGGCGAGCCCGCAGACGGTCGATCAGACCGAAGAGCTCGGCGCGGCTCGCGCCGTCGACTACGAATCCGAGTCGTTCGCAGACGTGATCGATGCGGAGTTCGACGAGGGAGCCGACCTCGTCTTCGACACAGTCGGCGGCGACACGCTGGTCGAAAGCACCGGCGCGACGAAGCCCCACGGCCGGCTGGTCACCGTGCTCGAGCCGGAGGGCGAGTGGGGAACCGCCTATCAGAAGAACCTCGCAGTCGAGATGCTGTTCCTCGAGCGGGACCGGCGACCGCTCGACGCGCTCCGTCGGCTGGTCGACGCGGGCCGCCTCGAGCCGGTCATCGACTCGGTGCATCCGCTGGGCGACGTCGCGAAGGCCCACGAGATGGTCGAGGGGAGCGGACTCACCGGAAAAGTAGTGCTGGACGTCGCGGGCCGGTGACCGCCGTCACCGCTCGGGTCCACCCGACCACTTTCGCTCCGGTTGCCGAAAGTTGAACTGTCGGCGCGGCCCACCGCCCGGTATGTACGCCGTTGTCGGCTGTAGCGAGTGCTCGAACCTCTGGATCATCGAGGGACGATCGGAGACGACCCAGTGTCCCCGCTGTGGCGCGCGCAAGGCCTACGAGAAGCGCAAGAAGTTCGTCGAGACCGACGACGCCGCCCACGCTCGCGACGTACGCGCCTCGATGCTCGCGAACCGGCAGGGGGAGGGCGAGGCCTTCGCCGAACTCGACTCCTTCGCCGCGCTCGAGGACGACGTGGCCGACGGCGTCGTCGACGACGCCGAGTACCTCGAGGAGTCAGGGCTCGACGTCGAAGAAGTCGACGCGGCCGGGGACCGCGACCCGCGCGGGCCGAGCCGCAGCGGCAGCAAGAAAGAGATCGTAAAAGGGGCGCTCGAGGCCCTCGAGGATCCAACCGAAGACGAGATCGTCGATTACGCGGGCGAGCGCGGGGTCTCGGCCGAGTACGTTCGCGACGCGCTCGAGAAGCTCACGCGACGCGGCGTCGCGAGCGAGAGCCGCGGGCAGTATCGACTCCTCTGAGGGGCTCGCGAGCGAGAGCCGCGACTGCTGCAGTCAGCGTAGCTGCCGCCAACTCCATTCGGGCACCCAGTCGAACAGAGTCTCGGCGTTCCCGGTATCGATCAGCGCGGCGTGTTCGCCCTCGCCGAGCGCGTCTCGGCGTTCGGCGTCGGGAAAGACCGCCGCGGCGAGTTCGCGGGTGGGCGTCTCGGCGCTCGTATCGGGTGCCGACACCCAGACCCGCTCGTGGCCGTCGAATGTCGCTTCGACGGTCCGCCGGACGAGGTCGACCGCGTCCGACAGGTGGACGTAACTGAATAGCGTGTTGCGCTGCGTGTGGAACTCTCCCGCGTCGCGGAGCCCCGCCAGCGTCCGGTCGGCCTCGAGGAACGCCTCTCGAGCCAGGTCGTCGTCGACGATCCACGGGAACCGGAGCGAGGTGATGGTTCGCGGCCGGTCCGCGGACCGGCGTGCGAACCCGTCGGCGGCGATCTCGAGGGTCTGCTTGCCGATCCCGTAGGCGGTCGACGGCCTGGGCGGGTGGGCTTCGTCGACGGGAAGGTAGTCGACGTCGATCGGCTCGGGCTCGTAGCCGCCGCCTATCGCGCTGAGACTCGAGGCCAGCGCCACGGTGTCGATCCCGAGTTCGCCCGCGGCCTCGAGCACGAGGTAGCTCGAGAGCGCGTTGCTCTCGTAGGTACGGAAGCCGGGCGTCGACTCGGGCGTGGGGATCATCCCGAGGTGGACGACGGCGTCGGCGCCGCTCTTCGCGAGCGAGCCGTAGACTTCGCCCGCGTCGAGCAGGTCGGTCGTGAGATAGGCGTCCGCCCGGTCTTCGTCGCGCTTGCCCCGCGAGCAGTTGACGGTGCGGTAGCCCTCGTCGGCCAAGTGCGCGATCACGCGCCGTCCGACGCGGCCGTTGCCGCCGGTGACGGCGACCGTCTCGGTCATACCGTCCCTGCACCGCTCGGCCCCAAAAGGGGCAGGGCAGTCACCGCCGGCTCTCGGTTCGGGAGAGACCGCCGAGCGGACGGTCCTCGATCGACCTTACCGACCGAGATCCTCGTGTGCGCTCGCGAGGTGGCGCGAGGAGAGCGCGCCGAGTAGGGAGAGTTCGCCCGCCAGCGCGCCGACGGCGATGATCTCCGCGAGCGCGTCGGCGTTCGAGCCCGGCGGGTCGCCCCCGCCTCGCAGGCCGAGCACGTCGAGCGCTTCGGACTGTGTGGGGAGTTTCGTCCCGCCGCCGACGGTGCCGACCTCGAGCGAGGCCAGCGAGACGCTGGCGTAGAGGTCGGTCGTGCCGTCCTCGCGCTCGCGGGCGTCCATCGTGGTGATCGTGTTCGCGGCTTCGACGACCTGGGCCTCGTCCTGTCCGGTCGCGAGGAAGGCCGCGCCGACGACGTTGGCGGCGTGGGCGTTGAACCCCAGACTCCCCGCTTTGGCGCTGCCGATCAGGTTCTTGCGGGTGTTGGCCTCGGCGATGGCGTCGGCGGTCGTGTGGAGTCGGTCCTCGACGAGTTCGCCGGGGATCACGGCGTCGGCGGTCACCGACCGGCCGCGGCCCTCGACGGCGTTGATCGCGGCGGGCTTCTTGTCCGAACACATGTTCCCCGAGAGCGCGACGAGCGAGGCGGGGGTTTCGGCCTCGACGACCTCGCAGGCCTCGCCGGTCGCGATCGTCGCCATGTTCATCCCCATCGCGTCCTTGGTGTCGAAGGCGAAGCGCAGGAAGACGGAGTCGCCGACGACGTAGGGTTCGATATCGAGCAGTTCGCCGTGGCTCGTCGTCGACTCGGCGGCCTCCCGCAGCGTCTCGAGGTTTGCCTCGACCCACTCGACCGTCTCGGCCGCCTCGGCGACGCCCTCGACCCGAAACACCGGGGCGCGGGTCATCCCGTTTTTCGTGACGCGGGCCTCGGCCCCGCCGGCCGAGCGGAGCACACCCAGACCGCGGTTGACCGACGCCAGCAACGCGCCCTCGGTCGTCGCCAGCGGCAGGTAGTACTCGCCGTCGGCCGCGCCGCCGTCCGATCCGGTCTCCTCGCCGTTGACGGGGACGGGACCCACGACGCCCATCGGCACCTGCGCCGCGCCGATCATGTTCTCGATGTTCGGATCCGCCCGCTCGGCGGGGAACGTGTAGTCGCCGATCGCCTCGAGTTCCGTGCCCGTCTCGCGCTCGACGAGCAGCCGACGTGCCTCGGCCGCGGTGTCGTAGTCGGCGTGCTCCTCGAGTTCGTGAAGCCGGAGGTCGCCGTCGCGCACCCGCTCGGCGAGGTCCTCGGGGTCTGTCATGCGTGGGTCGAGACGGTGGGACGCCCTAACAGTTGCTGATTCGCGTTCGGTCACCGAGCGCCGGTCCGCAGCTCACCGAAGCCGGGTCGCGAGTTCTCGAGGCGACGCGTGATATCCGGACAGCGCCTCGTAACAGAGCAAGCCGAGGATCGAGCCGACGCCGACGGCGCCGATGAGCAGCGACCGTACCCCGTCGGTTTCGGGGGCGAAGACGGCCGCGAACGCCGCCGTCGCGATCGTGGCGACCCGAAGCCTGCTGCGCGAGGTCGGCTCCTCGTCCGCGAACGCGAGGTAGAGCTGCGGCAGCGCGACGGCGACGCCGGCAAACAGGAACAGCGAGGGGATCGGTCGATCGCGGAGGGCGAGTCCGAGCTGGCGCTCGAGGACGATCGAGCCGGCGCGAGCGAGGACGAACAGCAGGAACGATCCGAAGACGACACGTCCCTCGCGATCGAGCATACGGATCGGCCAACGGGCAGGCAGGTGAAACTTGCGCTCGCTCGCAGTCTCCGACTTCGAGCGTGGTCCAAGCTTCATTGCTCTCGCGGGCGAAAAACCGGTATGAGCGACTCGCGGGCCATCGCGGAGATCACGCTCGTCCACCCGGATCTAGTCCTCACGCCGACGATTCAGGCCGTTCCGGAGATGGAGAGCGAACTCGAGTACCAGACGATCGCCGGCCCGGGCGAGTACTTCCTCTTCTTCAAGGTCTCGGGCGACCAGTTCGATCGCTTCGAGGACGCGCTGGCGACCGATCCGACGGTGTCCGAGCCGACGGTCATCATCGACGGCGGCGAGTTTCGGGTCTACCGGACGCGGTTGACCTCCGGCGAACGGCTCGTCCTGCCGAAGGCGGCCGAACTCGGTATGCGAGTCCTCCACGCCACGAGCGGGCGCGGCGGCTGGGTGTCGACGCTCGAGGTGCCCGAGATGGCGGCGCTGCGGGAGTTTCGCGCCCACTGTCTCGCGAAGGACGTCGCGTTCACCGTCGATCGGCTCTACCACCCCGACGGTGACGAGCGGGGATCGGCGTACGGACTGACACCAGTTCAGCGAGAGACGCTACAGGTGGCCTACGAGCGCGGCTACTTCAGCGACCCGCGGGAAGCAACCGTCGAGGATCTGGCCGCGGTACTCGGCGTCTCCTCGTCGGCGGTCAGCGGCCGACTTCGGCGCGGGATGGCAGCCCTGGTCGGGAGCACAGTCGCGCACTGATCGGCACGGCCGCGGGTACATAAAGCCGGGAATATGCCGTCTCCGCATTCAACCGGAGGGGCGGCGTAGAACCTGGTAATGAGTAACCTCATCGGCCGCCACGAGCAATCGCCCGTCTGTCAGACGCAGTTCGAACTGACCGGCACGCAGCGTGCGTCGAGCGCCGTCATCGACGCGCTCGCCGCAGTCAGCGACACGTCGCCCCTCGAGATGCAGCCGCTGTACGAGACGATCGAACTCGAGGCGCTCGATCGACTCGTCGGTCACCTCGGAACGGCCGACTCCGGGGTCGCACTCGAGTTCCGCGTCGACGAGTGGGATCTGATCGTCACCGGCGACGGACGAGTTCTCGTCTTCGAAACGGAGGGACAGAACGGCGACGGCCTCGACTTCGAGAGGGCGTAGGTTCGACACGACGCGTGCGGAGGGCGGCGGCTATAGCAGCCACTGAACACCCGATCGCACGAGGGAAGCGCGGTTCGGAGCGAGCGGTGAGAGCGAGAACCGCGGACTGCGCGATCGCTGTGTAAATAGTTTCAATTGTTACTGTCCCGTGCCGACTGATCGGGGTCGCCCGGCTCGCACTCACTGCGCGGAGCGAGTCGATTTTTGCCGTCGGAACGCGACTGGCACGGTATGGACGTTGGACTCATGGTGACAGGCTTCGGCGACGTGGATCTCGCGGACGCGGCCGTCCGCGCGGAGGACCGAGGGTACGACGCGATCTGGGTCGGCGAACTCTGGGGCGCCAGCGGCGTCGTGCAAGTGACCGAAATAGCCTGCCGAACCGACGAGATCGGCATCGGGACCGCGATCCTGAACGTCTACTCGCGCTCGCCCGCCGTCCTCGCGATGACGGCGGCGTCGCTCGAGGACGTCTCGGACGGCCGGTTCACGCTCGGACTCGGGACGAGCACGGCCACGGCGATTGAGGGGCTCCACGGCACGTCGTTCGACCGGCCGGTGCGCCGGGCCCACGAGACGATCGAACTGATCCGCGCGTTCACCGCCGGTGACGGCGAGCCGGTCGACTACGAGGGCGAACTGCTCGAGGCGTCGTCGTTCCCGTCGCTCGACGTGTCGGTGCCGATCTACCACGCGGGGCTCGGGCCGGCCAATCGCCGCGTCGTCGGCCGGCTCGCAGACGGCTGGATTCCCCACAACATCCCCTTCTCGCGGCTCGACGAGGCGTTCGAGGAGGTTGCGTCGGCGGCGCGCGAACGCGACCGCGACCCCGACGCGATCGAGATCGCGCCGTACGTCCCGTCGGCAGTCAGCGACGATCCCGAAACAGCGCGCGATATCCTCCGCCGACACGTCGCCTACTACGTCGGGAGCGGTGAGGGCTACCGCCGAGCGGTCGCGACGGCGTTTCCGGACGAGGCCGACCGGATCGCCGAAGCGTGGCGCGACGGCGAGAAGCGGGCAGCCGCGGGCGCGGTGACCGACGAGATGCTCGCCGATCTCGGCGTGGCGGGGACGCCCGACGAGGCTCGTGAGCAGCTTCGAACGCTCGTCGCCGAGACGGGAATCGACCATCCGATCGTCGTCGTTCCGGAACCGGCCTCGAGCGAGGTCACCGAGACGACGATCGCGGCGCTCGCGCCCGAACGTCTGTAGGCGGCCGACGGTCGCTGGAGCAGGCGTGAACCCGCGGCCTTGCGAATCCGTGGCCGGCGTTTTTGCCGCAAACGAGCGACAGTCTCGAGCGCGCGGAGACAGCTATGAGTACGAGCTACACCGATTTCGTCGGCGACGTACAGCACCGAATCGAAGCCGGGCGGCAGGCCGAAGCCGTCCGAACGACGCGGGCGGTCCTCGAGACGCTCGGCGAACGCGTCCAGAAGGGCGAAGCCACCGACATCGCGAGCCCGTTGCCGATGGAGATCGACCGGTACCTGCTGGCCGCCGACCACGGCCAGAGTTACGACTACGACGAGTTCGTCCATCGGGTTCTCGAGCGCATGAACTACGACGATCTGGCGCTCGACGCCGACTACGGTGCGCCGTCGCCGGTCGACGAGGGCGAAGCGGTCTACCGGATCAAGGCGGTCACCGAACTGCTCAGCGAACACCTTCCAGGCAGCGAGATCGACGACGTCGAGGCGCAGTTGCCCGACGACTTCGACGATATGTTCGAGTTCATCGACGCGGAGACGAAGCCCTGGGACGAGGCCTGAGGCCGCGACGAATCGCTTCGAGACGAGGAGTCGCTAGCCGGAAACCGACGAGAACGGCCGCGACCGTCGCCGAGGAGCGACCGATTCGAGACGCGTTGGATATACAAACGACGTCGCCGTACCCCGGACCGATGGGAGTTTTCAGGAACAAGTGGCTGTGGCTGTCCGTGCTGGGCGTCCTCCTTTCGGGTGGCCTGCTGCTCGTCGTCGTCGGCTACCTCGCCCTGGTCGTCTACTCGGGGCTCGTGACCGGGGCACCCATCGCGGCGACGCTGCTCGAGATCGCGCTCCCCGTGCTGGCGGTCGTCACCCTCCTGGTCGCAGTGCTTGCGGTCTCGAGCGTCGGCGCGCTGTGGGTGTTCGTCCGGCACGCGTCGCTGCCGCGCAGCGAGCGCGTGGCGTCGGCGGCCGAACGCCTCGAGCGCGAGTATTCGCCGCTCCGGATGCTCGGCCTCTCCGAATTCCTCTCGCCGCCGGAACCGTCGCCGGAGGAACGGGCCGACCGCGCACTCGCCGATCTGAAGGAACGGTACGTCGATGGAGACATCACCGAGGCCGAGTTCGAACGACGCGTGGATCGGCTCGTCGCGAACGAGTCCATCGACGAGGCGCGGGCCGCCCGCGAACGGCGTCGGGTCGTCGACGAGGAGACCCGGCATCGGTGAGCGGCGGTCGCGGACGCGTTTCGACTCGTTTTCACTCGAGGTCGATCCGCCGACCCGTCTCGGCCGATTCGTAGGCGGCCTCGATAGCGCGCAGATCGGCCAGCCCGTCTTCGCCGTCGGGTTCGGGATCGGTTCCCGTCAGCACGCAGTAGCCGAAGTAATCGAACTCCTCGCAGACCTCGTCGATCCGCGACCCCGTGTATTCCATCCGAACGTCGCCGCTCTCGACGGTGATCTCCTGGGGCACGACGCCGCCGAAGGGCGATTCGATATCGATCATCCCCTCGGTGCCGACCAGTTCGAGGATGCTGCGAGCGTGGGCGTCGAGACTGGCCGTACACGAGGCCGTCGCGTCGGTCTCGTACTCGAGTTGAAAGGCGACGTGTTCGTCGACGTCCGCGAAGGGGCCGCCGCTCGAGTGCGTCGTCGCGTAGACGTCCGTCGGCTCGCATTCGAGGATGAAGCGGATGGTGTTGAGCGGATAGACGCCGAGATCTACCAGCGCGCCGCCGCCGGCGAGGTCGGGATCGAGCCGCCACGTGTCCGGCTCGGCGTGCGCTAACAGCGGGTGCGAGAACCCGCCGTGGATCTGGACGACGTCACCGATGACGCCGTCGCGGACGAGTTCACGGGTGCGCCGAACCGTCGGCTCGGTCTGAAGCCGGTAGGCCGTCATCAGCGTCACGCCGGCGTCGGCGCAGGCGTCGACGACCGAACGGGCTCGCTCGACGGTGGTCTCGAGCGGTTTCTCACAGATGACGTGCTTGTCGAGATCGGCCGCGGCGGTGGCGTACCGGCCGTGGAAGGCGTTCGGCGTCGCGATGTAGACCGCGTCGTAGGCGTCCGTGCGCTCGCCCCCGAGGAAGGTGTCGTAGTCGACGACAGCCTCGACGCCGTACTCTTCGGCGATGTCTGCCACGTCGTCGGGCGAACTCGTGACCAGCACCGTCGTCTCACAGTAGTCGCCGGCCGCGATCGCGGGTAACGCGCGCTGGCAGGCGAAGCCGCCGATGCCGACGACTGCGAATCGGACAGTTCCGTCGACCGACTCGCGTTCCCAGTCCCGTCGCGTGAAGTTCGAAAAGGCGTCCTCGAGTGCCATATCTGTAGTGCGTTCCGCGCCCAAAAGGCTGCTATTGTCCGAAAAACCGACTCTCAATGACCGGGATCTGTCGCTGATGATGATAAACGGACGATCCGTTTTCGAACGTTCTACCAGTCGATGGTATTCCCCCAGTCGAGTGTATCGAAGGAAAAAGTTATTCAATAGCCACCACCGATATGTGATCAACCACAGGTGACGTGATATAGTAAAGATGGAAACGGCGGAGCTGGAGACCGATCTGAGTCTGTTCAAATACGACAACCTCGAGCAACTGCCGCCCCGGTATCGGGACCTCGAGGAGACGGAACGGACCGAACGCATCGAGGCGGCGCTCGAGGAACTCGGCGACGACGTCGTCATCCTCGGCCACAACTACCAGCGACGCGAGATCGTCGAGCACGCCGACTTCATCGGCGACTCCTACCAGCTCTCGAAGGAGGCCGCCGACGCGGACGCCGAGTACGTGATCTTCGGCGGCGTGACGTTCATGGCCGAGAGCGCGGACATCATCACGGACGACGATCAGTCCGTGATCCTCCCGAGCATGGAGGCCTCGTGTCCGATGGCCGGGATGGCCGAGGCGCTCCAGGTCGACAGCGCCTGGGCCGAGATCACAGACGCCGCGCCCGACGCCGACATCGTCCCGATCACCTACATGAACTCCTACGCGGACCTGAAGGCCTTCTGTGCGAGCCAGGGCGGGCTCGTCTGTACCTCCTCGAACGCGCACGAGGCGTTCGAGTACGCCTTCGACAGAGGGGACAAGGTCCTCTTCCTCCCCGACAAACACCTCGGGGAGAACACCGCCCACCGGCTCGGCATGGAAGACGAAATCGCCGAGTGGGACCCCTGGGACCCCGAGGGGAAGGACGCCGACGAGGTCGCCGAGAGCGACATCATCCTCTGGGACGGCTACTGCCAGGTCCACGAGCGCTTCCGCGAGGAACACATCGAGCAGATTCGGGCAGACGATCCCGATGCGAACGTTATCGTCCATCCCGAGTGTCGCCGCGAGGTCGTCGAAGCCGCGGACGTGGCCGGCTCGACCGCGACGATCTGCGAAACGATCGAGAACGCCGATCCCGGCGACACGTGGGCGATCGGCACCGAGATCCACCTCACGAACCACCTCCAGCGCTGGCACCCCGAGGTGGACGTCGTCCCGCTCTGTGGCGACGCCTGCATGGACTGCAACGCCATGCGCCAGATCGACCCCAACTACCTCACCTGGGTGCTCGAGGAGCTCGCCGAGGGCCGCGAACACAACGTGATCGAGGTCGCCCCCGAGGAGAAGGAACTCGCGGGCGTCGCGCTCGACCGCATGCTCGAGATATAACTATGACCGAAACGGACACCGGCACGGCGACGACGACCGAGGGCGAGACGACCGACGTGCTCGTCGTCGGCAGCGGCATCGCGGGCTGTGCGGCCGCCCTCTCCGCGGCGAGGAAGGGGGGCGACGTCGTCCTCCTGACGAAGGCGACGAAGCCGGACGACGCCAGCACCGACTGGGCGCAGGGCGGCATCTCGACGACCCGCGGCGATCCGGCGTCGCTCAAGGAGGACATCATCGACGCCAGCGACGGTACCGCCGATCCCGATGCCGTCGAGACGCTCGTCGAACACGCCGACGAGGCCGTCGAGGACGTGCTCATCGACACCCTCGAGGTCGACTTCGACGAGACCGACGGCGGTGACCTGGACTACACGCGCGAGGCCGCCCACTCCGAGTACCGCATCCTCCACGTCGACGCTGCCACCGGGACGCACATCCTGCGGCCGTTCCTGAACCACGTCGACGACCACGAGCGGATCGAGGTCCGACAGGACACGGCCGCGCTCGAGCTGATCACCGCCGAGGGACGCGTCCACGGCGTCGTGAGTGACGAAGAACCGACTGGGCATCCAATCTACGCCGGCGCGACGGTGCTGGCGACCGGTGGCGTCGGCGCGCTCTACGGCCGGTCGACTAACCCCGACGACGCGACCGGCGACGGGATCGCGATGGCCGCGCTCGCCGGCGCGGACGTCGAAGATCTGGAGTACGTTCAGTTCCACCCGACGGCCTACGCGGGCGAGAATCCGTTCCTGCTCTCGGAGGCGCTTCGGGGCGAAGGGGCCGTCCTCCGTAACGGCGACGGCGAGCGGTTCATGGAGGAGTACCACCCACGGGGAGATCTGGCACCCCGCGATGTCGTCGCGCGCGCCGTCGAAACGGAACGCGAGGAAACCGGCGAGGTCGTCCTCGACGTGAGCCCGCTCGAGTTCGAAGCCGAGTATCCGGGCATCGCCGAAAAGTGCCGCGAACGCGGGATCGAGGGCGACGAGATCCCCGTCGCACCCTGCGAGCACTTCCTGTGTGGCGGCATCGACGTCGACGAGCGCGGTCGAGCCTCGCTCGACCGGCTCTACGCCGTCGGCGAGTGCGCCCGCACCGGCGTCCACGGCGCGAACCGGCTGGCGAGCACGAGCCTGCTCGAGGGACTCGTCTGGGGGCTGCGTGCGGGCGAGGACGCCACTGGGTTCGAGCCAGAAGTCGTCGAAGCACCCGAACTGCTGAACCGGGACCCCGAACTCCCCGAGCGCTTCGCCGCCGAGAAGTTCACCCGCCTCCAGCGGACGATGGACGAGTACCTCGGCCTCGAGCGCGACCCCGACGAGATCGCCCGCGCCAGCGCCGTCCTCCGGCGGCTCAAGGGCGAGGTCGATGCCTACATCCGCACGCGGACGGCCCGGGAGCTCTACGAACTCCGCAACGCCAGCGTCGTCGCGCTGCTGATCGCCCGCGCGGCCGGCGAGAACACCGAATCGGTGGGCTGTCACTACGTCGCGAGCGATGCCGACGAGTCGACGGCCGAACCGACGGCGGACGACTGAGATGATCACCGACGCACAGGTCGAACGCTGGCTCCGCGAGGACGTCGGCCATCACGACGTGACGAACCAGGTGCCCGGCGAGACGACCGGCCGGCTCGTCGCCAAGGAAGCGGGCGTCGCCGCCGGCCTCGAGGCCGCGGCGGCCGTCTTCGACTACCTCGACGTAGCCGTGACCGACCGGCTCGAGGACGGGACCGAGATCGAACCCGGCGACGAACTGCTTCGGGTCGTCGGCCCGGCCCGGGAGATGCTGCGCGGCGAGCGCGTCGCAGTCAATCTCGCGGGACACGCCTCGGGGATCGCGACGCGGACCAGCGAGGCGGTCGACGCGGCACGCGAGGCGCTACGGGCCTCGGAAACGCCAGCGGCTGCGGGCCGCGAGCGCGGAGCCGAGGCCGACGACGTGGCGATCGCTGCGACCAGGAAGACCACGCCGGGCCTGCGCGGGCTCGAGAAGCGGGCCGTCGTCGCCGGCGGTGGCGACACCCACCGGCTCGACCTCTCGCATATGGTGATGGTCAAGGACAACCACATCGAAGAGCTGGGACTCGAGGACGCCATCGATCACTTCCGCGAGAGAACGTCGTTCGCGACGAAGATCGACGTGGAAGTCGAGGCGGTCGCGGACGCACCGCGGGCCGCCGCTGCGGGGGCCGATATCGTCCTCCTCGACAACATGACGCCCGCAGAGACGCGGGCGGCAGTGGACGAACTCGCCGACTACGAGGGCGTGCTGGCCGAGGCCAGCGGCGGGATCGGCCTCGCGGACGTGCCCGAGTACGCAGCGACGGGCGTCGACGTGATCTCGATGGGATCGCTGACCCACTCCGCGCCGTCGCTGGATCTGTCGTTCCGAACGGGCAAGTGAGACGTCTCGCTCCGATCTCCGCCCTCGTTACTCCGCGCTCCACTCCCTGACGTCCGACTCCTCGAGAAAGAGCGACGGATCGTCGTGGGAGAAGCTGACCCAGCCGTCCGCCGGATCGGCCGCCACGTGAATCAGCAGTTCCTCCTCGACGAGCGCCGTCTCGAAGACGGACCGCGCGTCGGAGATATCGTACGAGAGCGGGACGAAGACCGCCGTTTCGCTGTCCTCGTCGCGCTCGACCGCGAGCGCGACCCGCCGGTCGCTCCCCTCGTCGGCCAGCGGGCGGTAGTAGACGTCGGCCGCGGTGATCGTCACGTCGCCCTCCTCGATCAGGTCAGCGACGGTCTCGTACTCCTCGCGGGAGACGCGAACGTCGAGTCCGATCCGCTCGTCCGACTCGACCGGCGAGACGCCGTCGGGCTCGAGGACGACGGCGTCCCAGTCGTCCTCGCGGTACTCCTCGGCGATGGCGCGTGCGTCCTCGCGGAGTTCGTCCCACAGCGGATCCGTCGGTTCCGCGGCGTCGTCGGCCGCCGACTCGTCCGTTCGTTCCGATTCGTCCCTCGTCATCGAGCGGCCTCCGTTCGGGTTCGTGCCGTCATGTTCGACTCGGACGCCACGGAACGGAAAAAACGTTACCTCACGTCGGTCACCGACGGCCGCGCGTCGCCGACCAGCGCGTCCTCGAGCGCCATCCGAACGGCGTCCGGATCGGACGGCCCGCCGGCGTCCGCGACGGTGCCGACCGATCGCGGCTCGAAGGATACGCCGAGCGCGTTGTAAACGGGCTCGAGGACGCCCGCGAGTTCCGCGCGGTTCGCGACGAGAACGATGCCGGCGACGAGGGCCGCGTCCTGACGAACGCGCTGGGCGATACCGACGAGTTTCCGCTCGCGCCCGTCCCGTTGGCCGTCGGCGCTCGCGTCCGTGACCGACAGCGAGTGCGTCCCCGGGCAGAACGAGTCGTCGGGCTCGCCCCTAACTGGTTCGAGGCCGAGTGATCGAAGCGCGCGCTCGAGATCGGTCGCGGCGCGTTCGTAGCGGTCGCTCGAGCCGGTTCGGAAGTCCGCGACCGGCTCGGCGCGGGTGAAGGCCAGCGTCGTCTCGCCGTCGTAGGCCACCGCGCGGCCGCCCACGTCGCGCTCGATCGGCGGATAGCCGCACTCGCGTGCGGCTTCGCGGGCGCCGTCGTACCCCTCGAGGCGTGCGTCCCGGCGGCCGAAGGCGACCTGCCGATGAGGGATCCAGACGCGGACGGCAGGCTCGCCGTCGGCGGCCGCCGAAAGGAGCCGAGCGCTCACGTCCCGATCGGCATCGATCGACGCCGCTCGTCCGCGGAACACGCGCATGGCCGACCCTCGGACTCGACGCACCTAAACGCTCCCGGCGCTCAGGTATCGGTAACCGATGGCCGTCACGCTCCCAGAGGCCGCGCTGGCGCAGTACGAGCGCTTCTCGCTGTACAACTCGCCGTACCCCGCCCACGACGGCGGCTGCGCGATCGACCTCTATCCCGGGACGCTGGTCGACGGCCGAACGACCGCCGCGCCGAGCCCGGTCGCCGGCACCGTCCGCGAGACCCGGCGCGTGCGCGCGCCGCCGAAACCGTACGCGCCCGAACACGATCATCTGATTCTGCTCGACTGCGACGGCCCCGCCCCGCTCGAGGGGTTGACCGCCAGAGTTCTCCACGTCGAGCCAACTGTCGCGGCCGGGGACCGCGTCGAGCCGGGCGACTCGCTGGGCCGGCTCGTCCGGGCGGGCTTTTTCGCGCCGTGGGTCGACAACCACCTCCACGTCGGCTTCCGTCGATCGGACCAGAACCCGTATCGGGCGTCGGGGTCGCTCCCGATCGATCTCGGGACGGCGGTCCGGCCGCTCGAGTGGGACGGTACCGGCCGCGTCGTCTCGAGCGGCGACACCTACGCGGTGCTGGACGCGCCCGCACATCCCGACCCCGGCGCGGCGTTCGTCGGCGTCCGGGCCGACGGGGGTGGCGTCATAGACGGTGGACTGCCACACTACGACGGCGGCGGGTTGCTCGAGCGCGGCGATGGCAGCGGATCGCTCGAGGCCGATACGGAACCCGTCGTCTCGCTGAACGGCGACCGCCTCGGCGTCGCCGACGGCCGAACGATCGCGTGGGACGACGTGACCGTCACCGCGAACAGCGAGCAGATCACTGGGCTGTCGCTGTTCTGTGCCCGCGACGCCGACTTCGGTGCGAAGCTGATCTGTCCGGAGCGGACGTTCGAGCGGGGGGAGCGCGTTCGGGTGCGGGTTCGCTCGAGTGGTGACCGGCGCTAGTCAGTCTGCTCCCGGTGACGGGCTTTCGCCCGCTGATAGACCTCGTCCTCGCGGACGCGGTCCCAGTACTTCTCGAAGACGAGCGCCGCGGCTCGTTTGTCCGGGTCGGCCCAGCGCTGTGGCTCGCGCTCGTCGCCGTCGTCGTACTTCCTCCCGCCGGGGTACTTCGCGTAGCGCATCGCGCGAGTGTACCCCATCTGGAGGTACTTTCGAGCCATGTCCATGCCGGGGAACTCGTCGTCGTCGCGGTAGCGTTCGTACCGCTCGTAGATCGCCGCCGCGGATTCGCGGGCCGCGTCCTCGTCCGCGTACGACCACAGCGGGAGGAGTTCGCTCTTGTACGGTTCGACTTTGAACACGCCCTGTTCGCCGCGCCCGATCTCGTATCGCTCCGGGTGGTCACGGAAATCGACGTCGTACTCGGGGCCGTCGTCACTCATCGGGCTCACCACCGAACCGGTCGTTCGCGACGCGGCCGCCGTCGAACGCACGAATCATACCCGTCGAACGGTCCGGAGACGGATGAACCCTCGAGAACGGGAAGGGACGGAAACGTAGCCGTAAAGAGCGTCGGTGGGCGACGGGAGTGTATGACCGACGATAGGCAGGCGTTCTTCGAGTCGTTCGACGACATCGAGAGCGGGATTCAACATCTCATCGACGAGAACCAGGAGTTCCTGTCGTGGCTCGGGACCACGGTCGAGAACGTCGACCGCGGAACGATGACGCTCGCGATTCCGTACGACGAGAAACTGACGAACACGCGTCCGGACGTGACCGATCGGCGCGCCGACCTCCACGGCGGGGTCGCCGCGACGCTCATCGACACCGTCGGCGGGTTCGCGCTCCAGACGGCGCTCGAGGACGAGGACCCCTTCGACGTCAGCATGGCGACGATCAACCTGAACATCAACTACCTTCGGCCGGCAACCGGCGACCTCGAGGCGACTGCGAACGTCGTCCGTCTCGGGGGGAGCGTCGGCGTCAGCGAGATCACCGTCGAGAGCACGACCCCCGATGGGGAGACGAAGGCCGTCGCGACCGGGCAGGGAGCCTACCGCGTGTTCCGGCCGGAGTAGGGCCGATATCGGGGTCCAGTTGCCGTCCGATCAGCGGACACCGATTCCGGGACACGAGACTCGATGCAGGGTGTCAGGAATCCGCGGTCAGCATCCGGAGTCGGACCACGAAAAACACCGTCGCGAGCGCGAACGGGATGGCGTACAGATACGACTCGAGCGAGGAGAGGACGTACCAGAACACGTACGCGCTGACCATGATGCCGACTACGTACACCGACCGCAACCGGTCTTCGTTCATTCGGCGACCTCCTGCGTCAGTTCGAGCCGTAGCCCGGCGAACGGACCGGCGAAACGAGATCGAATGCCGTCCATATCCGGTCGTCGGAAAGGCGCCAGTAAAAGCTATCCACTGACGATCGGGTGCTCTCACGCCCGCAGTCGCTCGGGGTCTCCCGCGTGGTCGCTCACCCGCCGACCTACGTACCGGCGGACAGCATCCGGAGCCGAACGACGAGATAGACCGCTACGACGGCGAACGCGCCGGCGTACAGCCACGTTCCGTTCGTCGCGGCGTAGCCGAACGCGACGACGTTGAGCGCGATGCCGATCAGATACAGCGGTCGCAACCGCTGCCGGTTCATTTACGATCACCCTCAGTCGGGGGCTCGAGACGCGAGCCCGTGGAGCCGTGGTCGATCACGCGAAGTCGATCTCCTCGCTCGGTTCGACCTCGCCGAACAGCCACGCGGCGTGTTCGAGGGCGTACTCGTGGTGGTCGTCTTCTATCGCACCGATGCAGTCCTCGACCATGATCGGTCGGAAGTCCCGCAGCCCCGCGCTGCCGCCGGTGTGGAGCACGCAGACGTTCGCGAGCGTCCCACAGATCACGAGGTCGTCGATCCCGCGAGCGTTCAGCCACCCCTCGAGTTCGGTGTTGTAGAACGCGTCGTAGGTGTGTTTCTCGACGACGAGATCCGCTTCCTCGACGGGGAGTTCGTCGACGATTTCGGCCTCCCACGACCCCTCGAGGACGTGTTCGCTCCACTGGTCGAACTCGTCGTAGTAGTGGGCGTCGTCGAACTGCTCGGGCGGGTGGACGTCGCGGGTGAAGATCACCTGCGTCCCGGCCTCACCGGCGCGCTCGAGCAGGTCGGCGATCGGTTCGATGACGGCCTCGCTGCCCGGCGCGTACAGCGACCCGTCCGGATGACAGAACCCGTTTTGCATGTCGACGACCACCACCGCCGTGCGATCTGGCTCGAGTTGCATGTCTACGTGGTGGTACGAACGGGATCGTCAAAACGTTCGCGGGGCGGTTGCGATAGGGAGCAATCGCAGCGAGGCCGATGGCCAATCGCCGCAGCCCGACTGCCCTCGCTGGGGCGAACCGGTTGGGTTCGTCACCGCCAGCTCATGCGGCTGTTCGGTGCCGCCGGCCTGTCGAGCGTGACGATTACAGTAGCCACGGAACGTCACTGCACACCAGATCGGTCAGGGCTGTGCGATCGATGTGTGGGCACTGTCTAGTCAAGCGCTGTTGACGGAGAACGGTGTTTCAGCGGTTGTTACGCCTGTAGTAATGGGATTCGTGACGGTCACTCCTCGAGAGGAACGTGTTGAGCCAGCCGAATCTTCGGCTCTCATGGAACTACAACCTTCGGTGTGTCGCATGTCTTGATGAGATTCGCGGACGAAATGGAGAGTGGCTACCGATGTTCGACCACATCCTCGTCCCGACCGATGGAAGTGACTGTGCACAGGCAGCCGTCGGTTACGCCGCAGACCTGGCGACACGGTATGACGCGAGAGTACATGCGCTCAGTGTGGCCGATTCCAGAACACTCGGAACTGCCCCACAGGCCGACCAGATCAGAAAAGAACGTGAGGAGATCGCTGAAAGAACCTGCAACGACCTTTCTACGAGTGGCGTCTCAACCGAACAAGCCGTCCGTACTGACATCCCCCACAAGGCGATTTTGCGGTACGCGACCGAACAAGACATCGATCTCATCGTTATGGGAACTCATGGCCGAACCGGTGTCGAACGGTATCTGCTTGGGAGTGTCACGGAAAAGGTCATTCGGCTATCGGACGTACCAGTATTGACAGTCAAAGCGGAAGAGGACGGTGAAGCCACGTACCCCTACACCGACATCTTGGTGCCGACCGACGGAAGTGAAGGAGCGGAGGCCGCTATTGACCCCGCTATCGATATCGCGCGCACCTACGATGCGCGCCTACATGCCCTCTCGGTCATCGATACGATGTCGATGGGAGTGGATGTCCGATCTGGTGCATTCCTCGAAGCACTCGAAGAAGCGACCCAATCAGCGGTAGAAAGCATCGAGGAGCTAGCGACCCAAGCCTCCGTTTCTGCGGTCGAAACCGCGATTGAACACGGGAACCCCTACCGAGGGATTCGTACCTACGTTGAGGAACACGACATTGATCTCGTCATGATGGGTACCCACGGACGCAGTGGAATCGGGAGATACCTCCTTGGGAGCGTGGCTGAGAAAACCGTGCGTACCTCACCAGTACCCGTGATGACGGTCCGACGGTCGGAGTAGTTCTGGGAGTCGAGTGATATGGCTCTGTGGCACTGTCTAGCGTAGCACCTCCGCTGGCGTCGGTCCGTTGGGTGACTGGTGCGGTCGCTGCGCACTACCTAGACGGTGCCGATGTGTGAACCGGTTCAGTTGGTACTGTAGTTCGGGCGTCGAGGATGCGATGGTCGCGAGTCGCGGAGCGACCCGTTCCGCGGCACGCACCCGACGATCCGGTCACTCACCGCGGGACGCCCGGTTCGTCGTCCGTCCCGTCCGCCGTCCGAGCGATGGGAAGGTCGCCCTGAAGATACCGCTCACCGCGTCCCGTGAGCCGGTACTTCCCCCGTTCGACCTTCTCGAGGAGGCCGTGCTCGGCCAGCTCGAGTAGCCTGCGGTTCACTTCCTTCCGGCTGTAGCCGGTGTTGACGGCGACGACGGCCGGCGTCAGGACCAGTTCGGAGCCGTGGAACACGGCGAGTACCTCGTCGTCCATCGGCGTCATCCACGCGGCCGGCCGGCGGATCCGGTCGGGTTCGCTCAGCAACACGCGCGCCCACTCCGTCGTTCGCACGTCGTTCGTCACGGGGTCGTAGAGGCCGAAGACGACCAGCAGGGCGGCGGTCCCGTGAACCCAGTGGACGAGCGACGGCGCGACCAACTCGACGACCGGACCGCCGAGCACGGCGAGCACCAGCCCGCCGACTGTGACGAGGACGAACCGACGGTACGCCGTCACCGACGCCTCGAGCGAGAGGAAGTACAGGAGCTCGAGGGCGACCACGACGCCGATCGCCAGATCGTAGCCGGCGAACGGGGGCAGCCCGTTCACGAGCGCTCACCCGTCGGCCGGGTTCGGCGAAGTTGGTGGTGACGGAGTATCAGCACGCCGATCACGATCGCGACGATCGTGTTCGCCGCGCTTCGGAGGACGTAGAGGAGGACCGGATCCGGACCGGCGACGAGCAGCATCGTGTGGTAGATCGTCAGCGCGACCATCCCGAGCGAGAGGAGGGCGATCGCCGTCCCGAACGGGGAGTCCCGGAAGATGCCCCACGAGAGGAGCGCGAACACGCCGGCCCCCGTGCCGGCGATGATCGCGAAGGGGATGCCGAGGAGGTGCACGACGGAGTGGGCCATACGCGGGGTACGCGTCCGCGATTCGTTAAAGCGCGGCATGCGGTTTCACCGACCTAAAGCCGGCCGAGCCGACCCCTAATATCGCGTTACGGAAACGGACGGTACTGACCACGATCGCAGGCCGCAGCGACCTGGGCCGCGACCGTCGGTAACCCAGCGTAAACGTACCCTCACTAATCGGCGATATCGCGACGCCTGATCGGGATTTCGGCCCTCACCGTTCGGTCGGCGCGTCGTGGGAAGCGCCTAACAAAACCGAACCGGGCCGATCCATCGACCGCTATGGCACTGACCCAGATCGACCACGTCAGCGAGGACGAGGAGATGCAGGAGTGTATCGACAGCTGCTTCGAGTGCGTCCAGGCCTGCGAGTGGTGTGCCGACGAGTCCGCCGACGAGGGCGAGGAGATGGCTGCGTGCGTGCGGCTCTGTCGAGACGTCGCCGACCTGGCGGCCATGCACGCGCGGTTCATGGCCCGCAACTCCGGCTTCAGTTCGGACCTGGCGGCGACGACCGCCGACGCGTGCGAGGAGTGTGCCGACGAGTGCGAACAGCACGACGCCGAACACTGTCAGGTCTGTGCGGACGTCCTCCGCGACTGCGCCGAGACCTGCCGGAACATGGCCTCGGCCTGAGGTCGGCCGCGCGGTTCCCGCTCGAGCAGCGCGCGCCGAACGACCCGACCGCGAGCGTCGCGCTCCACCCCATCGTCGGCGACCTTTCGAATGACTGCCGAGCAGGGAAACGGCCGCAGCGAGTATCGATGGACCGTCTACGAGCGATCCGACTGGCGGAGTCGATTCGCGCGTATCGTTCGCGAGACAGCGCACACGTCGGAGAAATAGACGACTCATGCAGTACAACCCGATCGAAGCGTACGGCGCGATCGGCGACGGGAACACGGTCGCCCTCGTCGGCCGCGACGGGTCGATCGACTGGTGTCCGCTCCCCCACGTCGAGTCGCCGAGCGTGTTCGCCGCCGTGCTCGACGCCGATCGCGGCGGCCGGTTCGCCGCCCGACCGACGGGATCGTTCGAGTCCGTCCAGCGCTACCGCGACCGGACGAACGTCCTCGAGACGGCGTTCCGGACCGCCGACGGCGCGGCGACGGTGACCGACTTCATGCCCGTCGCCGAGGCCGCCGACGCCGAGGACCCCCCGCCCGCCGTCTACCGGAGGGTCGACTGCGAAGACGGCCCTTTCGAGATCGAGATCGAGTTCGACCCGCGGTTCGACTACGCGCGGGACGTGCCCGAGATCGAACCGACCGCCGACGGCGTCGCGGCGCGCGGCGACGACGAACGGGCCGTCCTCTCGAGCGGACTCTCCCTCGAGCCCGCGAGCGACGGCCACGGGGCGAGCGGGACGACGACGCTCGAGGACGGCGAGACGCGCTGGCTGGTGCTGAGCTACGGCGAGGGGATCCCGCTCGAGCCGTCGCGTCACCGGGAGACGCTCGCCGGAACGGTCGATTACTGGCGGGCGTGGACCCACGACTGCGACGAGGGGACGTGTCCCGTCGGCGGTCGGTGGCACGACCTCGCGGTCCGCTCGTCGCTCGTCCTCAAGCTCCTCATTCATCGCGAGAGCGGCGCGGTGTGTGCCGCCCCGACGACCTCGCTGCCGGAAGACCTCGGCGGAGTCCGCAACTGGGACTACCGGTACAACTGGATCCGCGACGCGGCCTTCACCGTCCGGGCGCTCTCCGAACTGGACCACCTCGAGGAGGCCCGATCCTACTTCGAGCTCTGTCTCGACCACTGCCGACGCCACGACCCGGCGGAGATGCCGCCGGTCTACGGCCTCCACGGCGGGAGCGACCTCGAGGAACGCGTCCTCGACCACCTCGAGGGATACCGCGGCTCCGCCCCCGTTCGCATCGGCAACGCGGCGCGGGACCAGCACCAGCTCGACGTCTACGGCGAACTGATCCTCGCGATCTACGAGAGCGTCCGCTACGGCGAACCGGTGACGGCAGACGACTGGACAGTGGTGTGCGACCTCGTCGACTACGTCTGCGACGGCTGGGACGAACCCGACGCCGGCATCTGGGAGATGCGAACCGACGGCGAGGACTTCGTCTACTCGAAGGTCATGTGCTGGACGGCGATCGATCGAGGAATCAAGCTCGCCGAAGCGGCCGACGGCGTCTCGGCCCCGCTCGAGCGCTGGCGGACGGCTCGGGACGACGTTCGGGAGGCGATCCTCGAGCAGGGGTTCAGCGAATCCGAGAACAGCTTCGTGCGGTCGTTCGGCGACGAAGACACGCTCGACTCGGCGAACCTGCTCGTCCCGGTCGTCGGTTTCCTCCCGCCCGACGACGACCGCGTGCGGGGAACGATCGACGCGACGCTCGACCGACTGGCGACCGACGACGGACTCGTCCGGCGGTACGAGGGCGACGACGGCCTCCCAGGGGCCGACAGCCCGTTCGTGGTGAGTTCGTTCTGGCTCGTCACCGCGCTCGCGCTCTCGGGACGGACCGACGAGGCCCGCGACCGCCTCGAGTCGGTCCTCGAGTACGCCAGCCCCCTCGGCCTGCTGGGCGAGGCGGTCGATCCCGAGAGCGGCGAGCAACGCGGCAACTACCCGCAGGCGTACAGCCACATCGGCCTGCTCAACGGCGCGCTCTACCTCGCGGACGCGACCGGCTCTAGCGACGCGTCGACGGCACCGCTCGGGAGCGACGGCGCGGATGGAATCGACTCGAGCGAGGAGATCGTGCGACAGTCGAGCGACAACGAGTGAGAACGAGAGACTATGAGCGACACAGACCGCGACTCGACCGAGGAACCGACCGCCGTGACGACCGACGCGCGTGAGCGCCGCCCGCGGCCCGCCGGCGACGGGGCTGGAGCGGCTGGCACGAACGGAGGCGGTGACGATAGCGGCGGAAACGGCGATGGCAACGGGAACGGCGACGACGGCGACTCGATGCGGCCGGGCGAGATGATGCTCCAGCACCCGACGAAGGAGATCTGGCCGCAGTACGCCGTCATTTCGCTTGGCATCTGGCTCGTCGCGACCGCGCCGGCGCTGGACTACGGGAGCGCGCTGATGGTCTGGAACAGCGTCGTCAGCGGGCTCGTCCTGATCGCGCTGGCCGGACTCACGATCTACCGCGAGAGCGGCTACGCTAACTACGCCAACGGCTTCGTGGGTCTCTGGCTCGTATTCGCGCCGATCGCGTTCTGGGCACCGACGGCGGCGGCCTACGCCAACAGCGGGCTCGTGGGGACGATGGTGATCACGTTCTCGGTCCTGATCGTGATGCGCTCCGAGATGGACGGCCCGACCGTGCCGCCCGGGTGGTCGTACAACCCCTCGACGGGCGCACAGCGCGCCCCGCTGATCGCGCTCGGGATCTTCGGGTTCTTCGCCTCCTGGTACATGGCCGCCTTCCAGTTGGGCTACATCGAGAGCGTCTGGGACCCGCTGTACGAGCCTGGAACTCACGCGATACTGACGTCGAAGGTGTCGAAGGCCTTCCCCGTTTCCGACGCCGGCCTCGGTGCAGTCGCCTACTCCGTCGAGGCGCTGATGGGGTTCATGGGTGACCGGCGGCGCTGGCGGACGATGCCGTGGATGGTCGCCTTCTTCGGCGTCGTCGTGATCCCCCTGGGCTTCGCGCAGGTGCTGCTGGTCATCATGCAACCGATCATGGTCGGCACGTGGTGTACCCTCTGTCTCCTGTCGGCCTTCGGCATGCTCTGGATGATCTCGCTGACCGTCGACGAGGTCGTCGCGATGGGCCAGTACCTCGTCCGGCTGATGCGACAGGGCGACAGCCTCTGGACCGCCTTCTGGATGGGCGGCACGTTCCCCGAAGAGGAGGCCGGCGTCGGCGATGGCGCGATGCGAGAGATCGACGACGCGCCAGCACGCGAGCCGTTCTGGGGCGTCTCGACTCCGTGGACGCTGCTTGGTGTGATGGCGCTGGGTGCGTGGCTCATGCTCTCGCCGACCGTCTTCGGGACGACCGGCTTCATGGCCGACAGCAGCCACCTCGCCGGCTCGCTGATCGTCTCCTTCACCGTGATCGCGACCGCCGAGCCCGCGCGCGCGATCCGGTTCCTGAACGTGCCGCTGGCCGCGTGGGTCGCCGTCGCCCCGTGGCTGTTCGACGGCGTCCCGACGCTCGCCGCGATCAACGCCGGCGTCGCCGGGGCGCTCGTGGTGCTGCTCAGCGTCCCGCGGGGCTCGTTCGAGGACCGCTACGGCGGCTGGGAGGAGTACGCGACCCTCCAGACGTTCGCTCGGCTCAACCCGCTCAGTAGCTAACGATGGCAGGATCCACTGACTCCGAAGTCGTCGTCGTCACGGGCGCATCGGCCGGCGTCGGGCGAGCCACTGCTCGCGCGTTCGCCGAACGCGGCGCGAAGGTCGGCCTCCTCGCGAGAGGCCAGGACGGCCTCGAGGGCGCGCGCGAAGACGTCGAGGACGCGGGCGGCGAGGCGGTCGTCGTTCCGACGGACGTGGCCGACCCCGACGAGGTCGAGACCGCGGCCGAGATCGTCGAGGACGCGTTCGGCCCGATCGACGTCTGGGTGAACGACGCGATGGTCTCGGTGTTCTCGCCGGCCGCGGAGATGACCGCCGACGACTACCGCCGCGTCACCGAGGTCACGTACCTGGGCTACGTTTACGGTACCCAGGCCGCCCTCGAGCGGATGCGTCCCCGCGACGAGGGGACGATCGTCCAGGTCGGCTCGGCGCTCGCGTATCGCGGCATTCCGCTCCAGTCGGCCTACTGCGGCGCGAAACACGCCATCCAGGGCTTCACCGAGTCCGTCCGGACCGAACTCATCCACGACGACTGCGACGTACAGCTCTCGATGGTGCAGATGCCCGCGATGAACACGCCGCAGTTCGAGTGGTCGAAGAGCCGGATGCCGAAACAGCCCCAGCCGGTGCCGCCGATCTACCAGCCCGAGGTCGCCGCTCGGGCGATCACCTGGACCGTCGACTGCGGCAAGGACGAACTATGGGTCGGCCGGTCGACGGTGAAGGCGATCCTGGGCAACCGCCTGATCCCGCGACGGCTCGACAACCTCCTCGCGAGCGGCGGCTACGACTCCCAGCTAACCGACGAGCCGACCGATCCGGACCGGGAGCACAACCTCTACGAGCCGCTTTCGGGCGATTACGGCGCCCACGGCCCCTTCGACGACCGGGCGCGCGACCGGAGCTACCAGCTCCAGGCGTCGATGCACCGGCGCGCGCTGGCACTGGTCGCCGGCCTTGTCGCGGTGGTCGCGAGCGTCGTGTTCGGCCGATACGCGACGGACGATGACTGACAGAGGCGAGCCGTCACCGGCCCCGAAGGGCGACGGGTGCCCGCTCTCGAGCGGTGCAACCGTCGTGCTTTTTACACTCCTGTTCCAACGGATAGCTAACCACTCCAGATGGAACCGACGCACCCTCGCTCGTCTGTCGCCCTCTTCTCGGTGATGCTCGTCGCGGTGCTGGTGACCGGCGGGGTCGCCGGCCCGGCACTGGCGGAGTCCACGCCAGCGGACCCGGCCGAACCGACGACCGCGTCCGATTCGACACCCGCCCTGACTGCCGGTTCGACCGCGGCGACGAACGCGGCGGCCATTCAGGCACAGACCGAGCGTCCCGAGAACCCGACGACCAACGGAACCGTCGGCTACGTCTCGGGCTACTGGTACGACGATCCGTTGCCGGTCGACGACCAGTCGAACGCGGTCGTCGACGAGGACGAACTCGCACCCGTCGTCTACCGGTCGATGGCTCGCGTCGAACTGATCCGCAACAAGACCTTCGAAACGGAGGTCACCGTCGACGTCGTCTCCCGCGAGGAGTTCCGTCGAAACAACGACGGCCGCTTCGGGAACCTCACCGGGGCCGAACGCTTAGAGCAGAACGTCGCGTACGAAGCGCTGTTCATGGTCGACCGGGAGACCGCCGCGACCGACGCGACCGAGTCGTTGTACGGCGGGGCCGTCGACGGTTACTACGACCCCGAAACCGACGAGATCGTCATCGTCTCGGAGAACCCCGAAACGCCCGAACTGAACGAACTCACGCTCGGGCACGAACTCGTCCACGCTCTGCAGGACCAACACTACAATCTGTCGGCACTCGCGGGGACGACTCAGGACCGCGAACTCGCGAAAAACGGGCTAGTCGAGGGCGACGCCAAGCGGGTCGAACTCGAGTACGAGAGCCGCTGTGGGTACGCGTGGAACTGCCTCGAGCCGAGCAGCGAGAACCGCAACCGGCCGTCCGACATCAACTGGGGCATCTACTTCACCGTCTATCAGCCCTACAGCGACGGCCCCGACTACGTCAACCGACTCCGGCATCAGGAACCGGGCTGGTCGGCCGTCGACGCGGCCTACGACGATCCGCCGACGACTACCTCGGCCGTGATCCACGGCACCCAGCGCGAACCGGCGAACGTCTCGGTACCTGACCGCTCGAGCGACGGCTGGCGACAGTTCACCGTCGACGGCGAGCCCGCGAGCGACACCGTCGGTGAGGCCGGCATGGTCGCGATGTTCACCGCCGACGCGTTCGGCTCGAGCCGCGACCCGGTGATCGACCAACGCGCGTTCCTCGCCGACGATCGGGGCTACCAGTACAACCACACCGTTACGAACGGCTGGGCCGGCGACGAACTGGTCGTCTACGCGAACGACGACGACGTCAACGCGAGCACGCTGGCGGCGGCCGGGCGGGCTGGCTACGTCTGGCGCACGCAGTGGCAGTCGGCGACGGACGCCGAGCAGTTCGCCGACGGCTATCTCCAGTTGCTCGAGAGCCACGACGCCGAGCCGGTCGACGGACGGCGCAACACCTTCCGGATCGACGACGGCGGCTACGCCGGCGCGTACGCCATCGAACAGGACGGAACGACGGCGACCATCGTCCGCGCGCCGTCCGTCGACGAACTGTCGAACGTGGAGTCCGGGGCTGCGCCCGAGGGCGAGGACACCCTCGAGCTCTCGGGGAGCGACGGCTCCGACGAGATCCCCGGCTTCGGCCCCCTCGTCGCGACCGGCGTGCTCGCGATCGCGCTGCTCGGTACGGGGGCGCGGATCGCCGTCAATGGACGCCGATCCTGAACGTCACGGAACGCCGGCCGGGTCGAATTCGAAGCCGGACCGGCCTCGAGTTGCGGGACCGAGACGCCTTTCACGCTCTCGCCGAACAGTAGGGCAATGACGCGAACCAGGCTGTTCGCGGTCGTCGCACTGGTCGTCCTCTCGGGGTGTTCGGTTCCCGGCGATACGACCGGATTCGACACCGACCGCGAACTCGGCCACGTCGGCGACTACGCCGCCGACGACACGTTCGCGTTCGACGCGAGCGACGGCCTCACCCGCGAGCAACTCGAGGCCGTCAAGTATCGGGCGATGGCCCGTCTCGAAGTCGTCCGCGGGCTGAAGTTCAGCCGCGACGTGGACCTCGAGGTGCGGAGCCGAGCGGAGTACCGCGCCCAGCGAGCGGCCAGCGCCGGAAACGCCTCCGCGTTTCGGAACGAACTCTGGCGCGGCGCGTTCGTCGTCGACGGCGAGACGGATGTGAGTCAGGCGTTCGACGACCTCTACGGCGACTCCGTACAGGGGTACTACATAAACGACCGGATCGTGATCATCACGGACGACGCCGACGACATCCGGATCGATCGCTGGACGCTGGTCCACGAACTGACCCACGCGCTGCAGGACCAGCAGTTCGGCATCGCCCGCGAGAGCGAGACGATCGACGGCCTGCGGGCCGAGAACGGCCTGCTCGAGGGTGAGGCGAACGTCGTCCCGGAGCGGTACGACCGCCGCTGCGGCGACGAGTGGCAGTGTCTGCCGGATCTGCAGACCGGGACGACCTCGGGCGAGGTGCTCGCCGACCGCCCGTTCAACGTGGGACTCTTCCTCTCGATCTACGTCCCGTACGCCGGAGGCCCGCCGTTCGTCGCCGACCTCTACGAGCGCGACGGCTGGGCGGCCGTCAGTCGCGCCCACGACCAGCCGCCGGCGAGCACCGCCCAGCTGATCCACCCCGACCGCTACCCCGAAAGCGAGCCGGTCGAGGTGGCGATTCCGGACCGCTCGAGCGGTGCCTGGAAGCCGATCGAGGACGGCTCTGACGACGACGGTACCGCCGAGCCCCGCACCGAGACGATCGGCGAGGCGACGCTGTTCGCGACACTGTGGGCCAACGGCGCGATCGACCGGCCGCTCACCGCCGGCGGCACCGATCTCGGGCCGTACAACTACACCCATCCCGCGACGACGGGGTGGGCCGGCGACAGCGTCCGGGTCTATCGGAGCACGTCGGACGCCGATCGGCTCGGACACGTCTGGCGGCTCGCCTGGGAGGACCCGGCCGACGCGCAGGAGTTCGCCGACGCCTACCGCGACCTCCTCGAGAATCGCGGGGCCGAATCGGTCGACGCCGCGAGTACTGTGGGGGCGGATGTCTATCGAATCCCAGACGGCGAACCGTTCGCCGGCGCGTACCGCGTCTCGGTCGGCGGCGAGACGGTCGAGATCGTCGGTGCGCCGAGCGTCGACGATCTTTCGGCGATTCACGCTCCCGGCGGCGAATCGAACGCGACCGTCTCGGGGGCGCTCGAGCCCGCGCCAGCGTCGACGTCGCAGACGACAGCACCCACCACACCGTCGGCCGCGTGACGACCACGTGGACCGGTCCGGAGATCCGGCGCGCGGCAGCAGACGGGTAGCTTTTTTGTTCCCCGGGGGCAACCGGCGATATGTCAAATCCGTTCGGAACCGTTCCCCCTGAGGCGATTCTCGCGGGGGACGCGACTGACGCCTACTTCGAGCGCACCCGGGCCACGCTCGAGCACGCGGGGAAGAATCCCCACGTCGTCGCCGAAGTGACCGCCGACCAGTTCCCGACCGGGGAGTTCGACGTCTTCACCGGCGTCAAAGACGTCGCGACGCTGTTCGAGGGGCGCGACGTCGACGTCGACGCGCTCCCCGACGGGACGCTGTTCGACGGCGGCCCCGTCTGCCGGATCGAAGGTCCCTACCTCGAGTTCGCCGAACTCGAGACCTCGCTGCTGGGGTTTCTGTCCCAGCCGAGCGGCTTCGCGACGGCGGCGCTCGAGACCCGGCTGGCGGCACCCGACTCACTCGTCCTTTCCTTCGGCGCGCGTCACGTCCACCCGTCGATCACGTCGACCGTCGAGCGGGCCGCACTGCTCGCCGGCCTCGATGGGTTTTCCCACGTCGCGGCGGGCGATATTCTGGACCGCGAAGCGGGCGGGACGATGCCCCACGCGCTCATGTTCTGTTTCGGCGAGGGGAATCAGGCCGACGCGTGGACGGCGTTCGACGAGGCCGTCGGCGCGGACGTCCCCCGAATCGCGCTGGTCGACACCTTCTGGGACGAGAAGAGCGAGAGCCTGCTGGCCGCCGAGACGCTCGGCGACGACCTGGACGGCGTCCGCATCGACACCACGAGTTCGCGCCGCGGCGACTTCGAACACATCATTCGCGAGGTCCGCTGGGAACTCGACGCCCGCGGCCACGAGGACGTCGACATCTTCTGTAGCGGCGGGCTGACGCCCGAGACGATCCGCCCGCTGCGCGAGGTCGCCGACGGCTTCGGCGTCGGCAGTCACATCACCGGTGCCGACTCGGTCGACTTCAGCCTCGATATCGTCGAACTGGCGGACGAGCCGGTCTCGAAGCGAGGGAAACTCTCCGGCGTCAAGCAGGTCTACCGGACCCCCGACGGCGGCCACCACGTCGCGCTCGCCGACCGCGACGGTCCGGACGGCGGCGATCCGCTGCTCGAGCCGCTGCTCCGCGACGGCGAGATCGTCCGGGAGTTCGACCTCGAGGAGGCGACCGAGCGCTGTCTCGCGGACGCCGAAGTGGTCGAGTTCGACGACTCGGCACCCTAACGCGTCGGTAGCGCCCGGGCGACGCCGGCTCGAGACGAAAGTCGCGGCCCCCATCCGACAGAAGGAGCCGACAGCTGCAAGACGGAGTCGACGCCGGACTATCAGAACAGGCGCTCGAGATATCGGCGAAAACCGTCAGCAGAATCGCTATCGATATCGATACCGTTAGACTTCTTCGATGCTGCCGTCGGCCTCGCGCTCCCGGAAGACCTGGCCCTCGAACAGCGTGACGACGACGTCGTCGTTCTGCCAGGCACCCGGCGCGAGTTTGGCCTTGCGACAGGTTCGGTCGAGATACTCGCGGGCGCTCCAGCCGTTCTCGACGGGCACCGTCGGGTAGAGCCAGCCGCCCTCGCCCCCGTCGATGGCGACGCCGTGTGTGCCGAGCTCGAGGTCGGCGAGCGGATCGTCGGTGAGCAGTACGTTCTTGACGGTACAGACGGACACCGTGAGGTTCGGCAGCTCCGAGGGGCTAACCTCCGAGCCACAGGAGTCCTCGCTCGCGGCTTCGATCGCCGCGTCGACGATGACGTGACCGAGCTGGTCGCCGGAGCGGTAGCCGCCCGCGCAGCCCCGCAGGCTCCCCCGGCCGCGGGTCGACTCGAGGCGGACGAACGCGCCCGTCCGCTCGTAGAAGGCTTCGCGCATGCTGCCCGGTTGTTCTCGCTGCCCGTGTTGTACGTAGGATTCGACGGATTCACGCGCGAGTTCGACCGCGCGCGCACCGTCCTCGTAGGAAAGGTCGACGCCCTGTCCCTGGGACATACAGAAACACAAGGGAGTAGTCGTCCTAAAACGCTTCCATTCGCTACGGGGATCTTTTTTATGCTCCGATCGGGGGACTTATTCGCCCGACGCGCGTAGAAGAGGTGGGAGAGAGAGCCCGGCTGCCGCGATGATCGAGCCGGCAACGGCGCGATCACCTCCTGTTGGCAACCCCCGGGTTTCCCAACGCACTACCGTGGTCCATCTCCTCGAGATGCGCCACGCTGAAACGTTGCCCGTCCCTCCGGGACGCGCAACGCTCGCGAGGAAAGTCCCCCCACCCGTTCGGGCGGGTGACCGGACGCAAGTCCGGAGCGGGAGACCGCTGGCTCTGGAACAGAAACGACACGTCTCGGCCCGACCGATGATGCGCGCGAACCCGACCGAGAGGAAGGGGAGTTGACCCGCGGAGGGAGGGCGACTCGAAGCGCCGCCGGCGCGAGAGTCGCCGACAGATGAGCGGCGTCCGCCGCGAATCGCGTGCGGTCGTAGAAACGTGGTTCGAAACCGCGGATCGTGTGCGCGGTTCGGAGCGCCACCGGCGCGAGAACCGCGAACTGTGAGACGGTGCGAGCCGTCGAACGTCCCGTCACGATCGACCGCGCGCTGACGGCCGAGGATCGATGGAACGGCGAATCCTCACCGGTGCAAGTCCGCGCCGTGGTAGCCCGAACGCCCCGCGGCGCCGCCGCGGACGGCGCGGACGCTCAGCCGAATGCCGGGCCGAACAGAAGGGGGCTTACTCCTCTCACCCGTTTCGTCCTCGAGAGCGTTAGCGCCGCCGCGAGCGACGCGACCGGCACACGCTAGACCGTCACTACCGCCGACACAGGAGCTTCAGCCAGCTCGAGACGCGCCGTCGTCCTCGGTCGGAGTTCGCGTCACCGTTCGCTGCGCGATCCCGGACCCAGAAGTGAGATGACCAGTCGTCTCGTCGCTGCCGCCGCTGATCGTCGTCTCGCCGTTCGGTCGGACGGTTCTCCGGCCGGTCATCGTCATGCCAGTGCTCGGACTTCTCGTCGTCATCCTCGTCTTCGTCGCAATCCTCGGAGACTGCACGAATCGCGGTCACTCCACCGTCGTCGATGTAGATCGTCCGGTCGGCGACCACACATCGCTCTCCGACGTGGGCGCTGTCCGATCGCGATCTGACCCACTGCTCGCTGCCGTCGTCGATATCGAACGCGACGAGGCAGTTTTCGTACTGGCGACCCTGCAGGCCGAAGCCAACGAGGACCACATCGCAGGCGATCACGGGAACGCCGATGGCGTGGGAGTACTTCCCGACGGACCACCGTTTCTCGCCACTCTCGAGGTCGATCGCGACGAGTTCGTAGCGCGTCACGAAAACCAGCGTGTCGCCGCGGACGGCGACCCGGCGCACACCGCCGTTCCACGTCCCCTCTCGCTCGCCGGTCTCCGAATCGTAGGCCGCGACGACCTCGGACTCCGTTCTGACGACGACCCTGCCGCCCATCGCGACGAGATCGTACAGGTAGTAGTAGTTCGTCCCGATCGTCAGCTTCGGCTCGCCCGTCAGCGGCTCGAGACCGACGATCGTACCCTGCTCGGCGATCGTGAAGACACAACCGTCGGCCGCGACCACGTCGCGCTCGAGCGATCGCTCGACCGTTCGCGCTTCCTCCCAGGGATCGCCGGTCGATAGTTCGACGGCGCTGCGCGTCCACTCGATCGCGCCCGTCTCGCAGTCGATCGCGGTCAGACGCCCCGCAGCGAAGACGTAGCCCATCCCGAAGGCGACCGTCAGCGATCCGACGGTGGCGTCGTCGGCGTCCGCGACCGCGGTCTCCCACCGAACGGCCCCGCTTGCGGCGTCGAGCGCCGTCACGGTATCGCCACAGCCGACGTAGACGGTCCCGTAAGCGACCGTCGGCTGGCCGCTGGCGCCGATTTCCTCGCACTGCCACTCGAGCGTGCCATCCGCGGCGTCGAGCGCACGCACCGTCCCCTCGGTCGACAGATAGACCGTTCCGTCGTCGACGACGGGCAGCGCCTCGGCGTCGGCCGTCCAATCGGTCTCGAGGGAATCGAACGCGAAATCCTCCCCGAATCCGTCCCTGAAGCCGACCGCACCCGTCTGTCCGGGACCTCCCCGTGCCGTCGACCAACCCGCGGCCGCTTCGGGCGGCTGGGACGGCAGCTCGGTCGATCCGCGTCCAGTTCCGGTCGTCGCACCAGCGCCGTTGGCCCCCGCGAGCACCCCACCGGCCACAGCGGCCGTCATGCACCCTTTCAGGAACCGTCGTCTCGTATTCCTACGCATGAATTTCTCGAGTTATGTAACCGGCATTACTATAGATCTGATAATGCGGTCCGGAATCGGGAATTGGGATCGTTCTATTTTTGCAACAGTTGAGTTCTTCAGTTTACGGTCGAAAGTGCGATCGGTTCCGGGCGCTCATCTCCCTAGATTTGCCTCCACAAGAACGCCCAAACGCGCCTGCTCGCTACGCTCGCCGTCGGTGTGGTTGGAAAAACGTCCTGACGGAGTCCAACGCGAACGCAGTGAGCGTTGGGCACGTCAGGGCCGAACGACGAAGCGAGTGCTGAACATCGTGAAGCACTCGCGAGGAGTGAGCGTCCTGACGGAGATTTGAACACGGGAAGACGGTCAGCCTCGCTTCGCTCGGCCGCTGCGACTTCTCTGCTCGAATCTCCGGGAAGTTTCCTGCAGCACGGACTGCTCGCTCTGCTCGCGATATTGTGCTGCAGAGAAACGTCCTGACGGAGATTTGAACTCCGGTCCCTGGCTCCGCAAGCCAAGAGGATAGTCCACTACCCTATCAGGACTCATCTCTTCGTAGCCGCGTCGACATTAAAGCCCTTTCGAAAGGAGCCGGTTGCCGCCCGGCGATTCCTGTCGACCGCCAGTACGGTTCGGACTCGAGCGGCTCCCGTGCTGACGTTTATATACGAGCGGGCGACCAGACGAGGACATGTTCCCTCGCTCGAGTTCCGCCAGTACGCGTCCCCGATGTGTCGGGTTCGCGAAACCGAAATCGACCGATCCGCTGCCCAGCGGGGTGAAAGCCGACGAACGCGGCTCGCCCTCGGGACGCGGAATGGATAACGCTTATGCGCGACCTGCCCATGCCTGAGCATAGAATGAGCGACATCGAGGGCGTATACGAGGACCTCGAGGCCGACGTCTCCCTCGAGGAGTTTCGCGAGGCCGTCGAGGCGAAAGTCGAGCAGATGGGAGGGCTCGCGGACGAGGAGACGGCGGCGATGCTCGTCGCTCACGAGGTCGGCGAGAGCGAGGTCGGCGGCATCGCCGACATCGAGCCCGGCATGGAGGAAGCGAAGTTCGTCGCCAAGGTGCTCTCGATCGGCGAGAAGCGGACCTTCGAACGCGACGGCGAGGACGAGGACGGCCAGGTCGTCAACGTCGAAGTGGCGGACGAGACCGGCTCCGTGCGGGCGGCCTTCTGGGACGACCACGCCGAAGCCGCTATCGAGGAACTCGAGGAGGGACAGGTACTGCGGATCAAGGGCCGACCCAAGGAGGGCTTTTCCGGCGTCGAGGTCAGCGTCGACGACGTCGAGCCCGACGACGACACCGAGGTCGACGTGCAGGTCTCCGATACGTACGCCATCGAGGATCTCTCGCTGGGCCTCTCGAACGTCAACCTCGTCGGCCTGCTGCTCGACACCGACAGCGTTCGGACGTTCGACCGCGACGACGGCTCCGAAGGGAAAGTTTCGAACCTCGTACTCGGCGATTCGACCGGCCGAATCCGCGTAACGCTCTGGGACGAGCAGGCCGACCTCGCGACGGAGTTCGAACCCGGTGTAACCGTCGAAGTGGTCGACGGCTACGTCAAGGAACGCGACGGAACCCTCGAGCTCCACGTCGGCAACCGCGGCGCGGTCGAGGCGGTCGACGAAGAGGTCGAGTACGTCCCCGAGAGCACGCCCATCGAGGACGTCGAGATCGACCAGACGGTCGATCTCGCCGGCGTCGTCCGCTCGGCCGACCCGAAACGGACGTTCGACCGCGACGACGGCTCCGAGGGGCAGGTTCGTAACATCCGCGTGCAGGACGCGACCGACGACATCCGCGTGGCGCTGTGGGGCGAAAAAGCCGACATCGACGTCGGCCCGGGCGACGAGGTCGCGCTGGGCGACGTGGAAATCCAGGACGGCTGGCAAGACGACCTCGAGGCGTCGGCGGGCTGGCAGTCGACGATCACAGTGCTGGAGTCCGATTCGGCCGACACGGACGCTGCCGGCGGCGAGGACGGCTCGAGCGACGAGAACGCAGGTCTGTCGGCGTTCGCCGGTGACGATGGCGGCAATGGCAACGACAGTTCGGACGGCGAGACGGCCGGCAGTGGAGACGACTCGAGCGGCGATGGCGACGAGACCGTCGGCGCCGACGCCGACTCGGACGACCCGTCGGACGGCGAGGAACTCGAGTTCACCGGCGTCGTCGTCCAGGCCGGCGATCCGCTCGTTCTCGACGACGGCGAGACGACGATGAGCGTCGCGACCGACGCCGACGTCGGGCTCGGCGAGGAGGTAACCGCCAGAGGGATCGTCCGCGACGGCCGTCTCGAGGCAAACGACGTGTTCTGACGGCGCGAGCAACCTCATTGTCCACCTAGGAAAAGCGTTAAGGGAGTTAGCTTCGCCTATGATTATATGAACGTCGAACTCCCGTTCGCCCCGGTGGATACGATCATCCGGCGGAACGCGGGCGATCTTCGGGTGAGTGCCGACGCGTCGAAGGAACTCGCAACGCGGATTCAGGAACACGGGAGCGAACTCGCGATCGACGCCGCCGAGGAAGCGACGGCGGACGGGCGCAAGACGCTGATGGCCCAGGATTTCGGCGTCGAGCGCGTCGTCGACAAGGACGACCTCGAGCTCCCGGTCGCGCCGGTCGATCGCATCGCCAGGCTGGAGATCGACGATCGCTATCGCGTCTCGATGGACGCCCGCGTTGCCCTGGCCGACATCCTCGAGGACTACGCGGACAACGTCGCCCGGGCGGCCACCATCCTCGCACACCACGCCGACCGGCGGACGATCACCGACGACGACATCGAGACGTACTTCTCGTTGTTCGAGTGAGCAAATGCAGTTCGGCTACAGCGAGACCTGTCTCGCACACGACCCCGGTTCGCGCCATCCCGAGTCGCCGGACCGGCTACGGGCGATCCGGGAGCGACTGAAGCGGAAACACGGCGTCGAGTACGTCGAGGCCGACCCCTGTGACGTGGACGCGATGGCGGCCGTCCACGACCGGGAGTACCTCGAGTCCGTCCGGGAGTTCTGTGCCGAGGGCGGCGGAAACTGGGATCCCGACACGGCCGCCGTCGAGGCCACGTGGGACGCGGCGTGTCAGAGCGCCGGCCTGGCCTGCTGGGCCGCCGAGGAAGCGCTCGAGGGGGCGACGGGCCGTGAAACGCCGTTTTCGATCGGCCGACCGCCGGGCCACCACGCCGTCTACGACGACGCGATGGGGTTTTGCTTCGTCAACAACGTCACCGTCGCCGCCCAACACGCGCTCGATCACGACGAGTACGACGTGGACTCGGTTGCGATCGTCGACTGGGACGTCCACCACGGCAACGGCACCCAGGACATCTTCTACGATCGGGGCGACGTCTTCTTCGTCTCGCTCCACGAGAAGGGGCTCTACCCCGGCACCGGTGCCGTCGACGAGACCGGCGAAGGGGAAGGCGAGGGGACGACGATGAACGTCCCGATGCCCGCCGGCACTGACGACCACGAGTATCTGGCCGCCATCGAGGGACCGGTCACCGCCGCGTTGACCGAGTTCGACCCCGACCTGCTCCTGATCAGCGCCGGCTTCGACGCTCACCGCCACGATCCGATCTCGCGGATCCGTCTCTCGACGGAAGCCTACGCGCTGATGACCGATCGGATGCGATCGCTGGCCGACGACACAGACGCCGCGCTGGCCTTTGTTCTCGAGGGGGGCTACGGACTCGACGTCCTCGCCGACAGCGTGGCGATCGTCCACGAAACCTTCGACGGGCGCGAACCGATCGAACCCGACGACGAGCCCGGCGAGAAGGCCGAATCAGCCCTCGAGGACGTGCTCGAGGCGCACGACCTCGACGCGGAGCTGTAGAGCGAGCGGCGCGCGGGCTCAGGGACGGGGCTCGAAGTAGGTCGCGAGTTCACTCCCGAACTCCGCGAGCAACGCCGTGATCTCCTCGCCGACCAGCACCTCGTAGCCGTCTTCGAGCGCCGTCTCGACGTGCGCACCGAGGCCGACGTCGAAGAGCCGGTCGCTCTCGAGGAACGCGCGAGCGGTGGTGAACTCCCGGTCGCGCTCGGTGACGTAGCGGTCGCCCTCGATGAAGGGGCCGTAGGCGTCGGGGTCGTCGACGTAGGCGTCGTAGAAGCCGGTCGCGTGGTGGCGGACGGAGACCGGCGGCCCCTCGTGGCGTTCGACGGCGGGGCGCTCGCTGACCGCGAGTTCCGCGAGGACGACGGCCGTCCCGTCGGCGATGGTCGTCGCGCGGAACACGTCGAATCCGCGGTCGTCCAGCCCCTGGGTGATGCCCGCGAGCGACTTTCGAAGCTGTGGATAGAGCTGATCCTCGACGAGTTCCGGCGCGTCGAACCGGACGGCGACGGGCGTGGTCCCCCGGCGCTCGAGGTGAGCGTGCAGTTCCGATTCGGAAAGCGGGTCCGGGTCATCGGGTTCGAAGACATCGGTGGAGGGTGCATCGAGAAACGCGCGAGCGTAGTGCTGGAAGCGAGCGACGTTGGCCGGAGAGCAGACCGCGGCGACGTTTCGCTCGGGGTCAGTGGGGTCGATGACGACCAGCGGATCCGCGAAGCTCGCGCGGCCGTGGTCCTCGGGGTCGAGTTCGACCGGCGGCTGCCAGTCGGCCGCGGCCTCGAGCAGCGGCCGGAAGCCGCCGTACTCGCAGACGAGCAGTTCGGTGAGGTAGCCGCTGAAGCCCCGCGTCCGGAGGTCGCTGCCGTAGACGCCGATCCCCGTGAGGAACTGTTTCGTCACCCTGACGTCGGCGGCTAGCCCGTCGTCGAGTCGCTCCTGGAGGTATCGCGTGTGGAACGGCGTCCGATCGACCGCCGAGCGGATCTCCGTGGCCGACTCGAGCCGAAAGCAAGGGACGACGTCGACGTCGAACCCCTCGACGGTGCCTTTGACGTAGGGGTGTTCGGCGTATTCCTCGTGACCCGCGGGCAGCGTCGCGTGGCCGACCTCGAGGCCGTACGTCTCGAGCGTCTCGCGGTCGAGATCTGGCGGGAAACGAACGAAGATATCGATGTCGCGGTCGCCGCTGATCCACGTATCGCGGGCCGTCGAGCCCACCTGTAGCACGTCGGCGTCGGCACACCGGTCGGTCGCGGCGCGTTCGGCACGATCGATGAGCCGATCGGCGACCTCGCGGAGCCGTGTGCGCTCGTCCTCGTCGGGGGTAACCGCGGTCCGAACGTCGGCGACGACTCGCTCGAGTTCCCGCGTCTCTGACTCGTCGCTGTCGGCGTCCTCCTCGCTCATCGCGTGGGTGTACTCGAGCCCCGCGTGAAAGGGTATCGAACCGCTGGCAACGAAAACGAAAGCCCTATCAAAACAACCCGGCTATCAGTGGATGAGCCGAAGTAGCTCAGATGGTAGAGCACCTCGCTGTTACGGTGATGCAGGTACTGCCTGCTCGCCGCAGATACGAGGTTGTCCCAGGTTCGAGTCCTGGCTTCGGCGCTGTTTTTCAAACGCTACCTGCGAGGGGAGATAGCTCCGAGCGGATTCGCTGAGGAAAAACAGCGGTACGAGCTAGACTCGAACGTGCGAGTCGCATGTGACCGAACACAATGAGGCTGGCCGTCTCGCTCCTGTTCGAGTCCTCGCTTCCCGCTTTTTCAAACTCATTTCGATTTTCACGGAGACCGTTCTCTTTCGGAGAGAACCAGTAGAGCGGCCCCGAATAACGGCCGTTTCGAGGACCGATAGTTTATATTAGATCAAGCGGCGAAACGGTCTATGTCAGATCGAACCGCGTGCTATGAGGAACTCGAGGAACCACAGAAACGTGGTCAAGCGACGGAGTCTCTCATTCGCTCGGCGTTCGTCCTCCGAGATATCCAGTACTCGTTCCGACGTTCGACAATGAGCCGTACGATCTCGTCGTCGAGATCGACGGGCAGTTCTACCGCGTTCAGTGTAAGACGGCGTACCGGAAGAGTTCGGGGACGGTAGCCTTCGAGACCGTCAGTACGCGACGACGGCGTGATGGCTACGACCGACGAGGGTATGACGGCTGTGCGGAATATTTCGCGGTCTACGATCCAATCAACGATAACCGGTACTTGATTCCTGTATCCGAGGCCGCGACTGGGAAGATGGAAATCAGATTCCGAGCGCCGCGGAACGGGCAACGTGCCGGGATCAACTGGGCCGAGGATTATCTGTTCGACGAACAGCTGACAGCCCTTCTGGGCGGTAGCTGACTTCGCTCGGTGGTCTGCAGTGACGATCGCGGATCGATGGAGTGGTGCGCTCGTTGGGGAGGGATTAACGTCCTCCGGCAGTGACATGGCCGTATGAGCAACGACAGCGACGACCGACGCGGCACCGACCATCACGGCCACGATATCATCGACCCGCTCCACGTCGGGATCGTGACCGTCTCGAGTTCGCGTGCGGGCGACGAAGACCCCGACGACCCGGGCGGGGATACGATTCAGGAGGCGTTCGAGGCCGAAGGCCACGAGGTACACGAGCGACTGCTGGTCCGCGACGATTACTCGGCGATCCGGACCGCCGTCCGCGGCCTGGTCGCGCGCCGCGATATCGACGTAGTGTGTACCACCGGCGGCACGGGCGTCACCGCCGACGACGTCTCCCCTGAGGCGACCGCGTCGCTGTTCGAACGCGAACTCCCCGGCTTCGGCGAACTGTTCCGCTCGCTCTCCTGGGACGAAGTGGGGACGCGAGCGATGGCCTCGCGCGCGACGGCGGGGATCGCCGTCGATACGCCGGTCTTCTGCCTGCCCGGGAGCAAGAGCGCCTGCGAAACCGCCTGCGAGGAACTGATCGTCCCCGAAACGCCCCACCTCGCGGGACTGGCGACGCGCCACCGCGCCGGGACGAACGACCAGACGCTCGCGGACTACCGGGAGGAATAGACGAGTTCGCGCGTCCGCCCCGTACCCCGAGCAAGCAGTCAGTTCGCCTGAACCAGCTTTTATTGAAACAGCTCGCGTGCCTTCGAATGCTATGTGCCACCACTTCGAAACAGCCACCGAACTCGACGCTGAGGAGCGCGAAGAGATACTCGAGTTCCACAGCGAGGACGAACTCGAGGAAGAGCTCGACGAGGAGGACCTCGAGGCGCTGACCGCGTAGCGACCCCGTTCCCTTTCTTGCGAGCGAACCGGACAGCAAGTGTTAATTACCGCGCACGATTTCACCCGATTGAGGGCCCTTAGCTCAGTCTGGTGAGAGCGCTCGGCTCATAACGCGACCTGACTGTGTGAGGTCGTGTGGGATACCGAGTGGTCGATGGTTCGAATCCGTCAGGGCCCATCCGCAACAAACCCGAATCGTGGCCGAATCTTCTTCGGCCGCTAATCGGAGCTTCAACCGCTCGAGACGCGTCTTTTCCGTTTCCGCGAAACCCCCGTCTGAACCTGAACCGAACCGGTCACTGGTTCCGGGTCGTCGCCGTCTTGGGAAATTAGTAGCCGAAACGGGGTGGTCGACGTGACGGTCGCACCGTGGCCGTCGGTCGACAACTCGACGTGCCGACACTGCGGAGCCCACGTCACCGACCGGTTCCGCCGCGTCTTCGGTGACGATGACGACCGCGCCCATCGTTGTGGCGACTGCGACACCTACACGCGACTGAGCCGTGGCTCCGCTGCTGGCGTCGACGTCGCGATCCCCGATCCGGAAACGTCGGCCCGGATGCCACGGAGGTGAGGCCGATGCATAGGGCCGTCCTCGTGCCTGCGAGTCGGCTGTGCGATGTCGAGAACCGGACGCCCATCCAGTCCATCAAGCGACTGACGACGATGTTCGGCAGGCGCTCGAAGACCGAGAAGTTCGCGCCGATGGCGGGAGCGATCACTCCTCGAGCGACATCGCACAGAAAGCGGAAGGGGTGGGATTCGAACGCCACGAGGCAATATTGCCGCCGCAGAACCCGATGGGACTACGGTGCTCTTCCGCTGAGCGACCCTTCCGTACGCAGACCATCGGCGAGATTCCGATTAGTAATCGGCCACCTAGAAGAGTGGAAGGCGGTCTTTTATCCCAATTTGACTGCAACGCCCACGACCGATCATTACAGCCAGACACCGATCATTCATCTTCAGAATCTGAAAACTCTACGCGAAACGATGGGGGTGAGTCGGCATGAGCCGCCTCGTCGACTCCGACGAGTGCGAGCGGTGTAGTGACCGCGTCGACGCGCCTCGTCGACTCTGCCCGGATTGCACGTGCTCGGTTCGCGACGGACGGGAGGAGCCACTATGAGCTCGCGAGCGTCGGAACGCGAGAGTTCGAAAGCCAGCGACGACGTCCTCGAGGCCGAGACCGTCCAGACCGTCGATGCGGTCGAGTTCGTCGAGCGGATCGATACGCAATTCCCATCTATGGTTGGGTCTCCGTCAATTTGAACTGATCTCGGCACGCGGCAGGTACTATGGCCCGAACGTCGATTCCGGATCTCCACGAGAAGTATCGCGACGGGGAGCCGCTGACGATGCTGACCGCATACGACGCGCCGATCGCTCGTCAGGTCGATCGCGGTGGTGTCGATATGATTCTGGTCGGAGATACCGCCGGCGACAATCACCTCGGGTACGAGGATACGATTCCGGTCACGATGGAGGAGGCGGTGTCGAATACGGCGGCAGTCGACCGTGCCGTCGAAGATGCGATGGTCATCGGCGACATGCCGTTCGGCAGCTACGGTCAGTCGATGGAAACCGCCGTGGACAACGCCGTTCGGTTCATGAAGGAAGCGGGTGCCGACGCGGTCAAACTCGAGACGGCACCGCACGGTGAGACGACGATCGAGATCATCGACCGGCTGACCGAACTCGGGATTCCCGTTCAGGGTCACATCGGGCTGACGCCACAGCGGATGAACCAGATCGGTGGTGGGTATATTCAGGGCCGAAATCACTCGAGTTCGGCCGCCGTAGACGCGCTCGTCGAAACCGCCGAGCGACTGGAGGAAGCCGGCGTGTTCGCGGTCGTTCTGGAGACCGTGACGGAAGAAACCGGGAAAGCTGTTACCGAAGCGGTCGACGTTCCCACCATCGGCATCGGTGCCGGGCGATACGTCGACGGGCAGGTGCTCGTGATCACCGACATGCTGGGGCTCGGCGGCGAATCGTTTGCGCTCTCGAAACAGTACGCGGATCTCGACTCGGAGATACGAAACGCCGTCGAGACGTACGTTACCGAGGTCGAAGCGGGAGCGTTCCCGGCGGAGGAGAACGTCTACGACTCGTTCGAGGAGTGAGCCGGTACACCGCCGAGTCTCGTTCCACCTCACGCTTTTCGGAGTGATTCCCTCTCGGAAGTCGGGAGAGCTACGCGGTGGCGCGGCTTCGAGACCGACAATGAGCGGCCGGTCCGAACGTCCCTCGTGAGGACCGGACCGAGCGCCGATGGGAGCCGGTGCTCGAGCGTCACGTGGCCGCCTCGGCAAAAATATGTGATTGCTGGCTGGATCAGAGCGGGAGCGACCACGAATGGTCGCAGTCCGGACACACGAAGTCCGTTATCGCCTCACCGTCGGCGGCGTACGTCTCGAGCCGCTCTCCCAGCCCATCATCACAGTTGGGGCATCGAGCCAACATCCGGCAAGTAGGTGATAGCGGACCACGACGGATCAGTCCGCGCCCCCGGTGTGTTGGATACCTTCCGCCGGGCTCGGTAGTCGAGCGCGTGCGGTTCGAGCGACTACTGCCGGCGTTCATCGCAACAGAAACGAGACGCTTCCCTCGAGCGGTCGGGAAGGGGAGGGCAGCTCGAGAGGGGGCCACGAGTCGGACACCGATTGCGCTGGGAAAACGGGGCCGCAGCCAGTGTCGTCGTTCTCGCCCACGGAACGAGCGGCCCGAATTTGTGACGGTCACCGCGTCGACGGTCGCAGTCCCGGTTTGGCGTCTGCGAGGCTCGAAGGGGTGGCTGACGTTCAGGACCAGAGGCCGCTGGACTAGCCGTCGATATACTGTTGTTCCCACTGCCGTCGTTCTTCGATAGCCTGTCGACCGCTCTCACTGATCTCGTAGTAGTTCGTTCGGCGGTCGAGCTCCCCCTTTTCGACGAGTTCCTTATTGACGAGGGTATCGAGGTTGGGATACAGCCGGCCGTGATTGATCTCGCTGTCGTAGTACGTCTCGACTTCGTCTTTCACGTCCTGGCCGGACGGCTGATCGGCCCCTGCGATCACGTACAGAAGGTCTCGTTGAAACCCTGTCAGATCGTCCATTGTTGTATTCAGGCGGACGAACGGGAACACGACTATTTGTTATCGATTTCGTATCAACCGTTTCTCGGACGTTCAGTCGTACTAACTGAGCCGCCACCGCCGCTGTCTCTCGTTTCGCACAGTAAGAACAGCTTACAATCGGCGGCTCACCAGCCATTCACCCGGATTTTCACGACGGAAGCGTAGCTATTGCTGCGCTGATACGAGCCGATCCGTAGAACAGTACACATCGCGTGCTCGCGTGACCACTGGCCGTTGCTCGTGACGTAGCGTCCGAAGAATGATAGTCGAATGTGAAACCCGTTACCGAACGCAAAAAGCCGTGTTACAGGCGGGTGACGTTGGTGGCGCGGGGGCCCTTGGGGGCCTGTTCGATATCGAATTCGATGTCTGTGCCTTCTTCGAGGTCCGGACCGCCAACGTCTTCCATGTGGAAGAAAACGTCATCGTCCGCGTCGTCCGTCGAAATGAAACCGTAGCCGCCAGTGTCGTTGAAGAAATCAACGTTTCCTTTCGCCATTGCAATTCGTACGAGACCACCGATACGTATAACAGTTATGTTATGGCTCGTATATCGAAACAAAATAATTTGCGGCAGAAAGACGACGAACAGCGTTCGAAAGCCAGAGTCGCAACAGATTCAGTTTTTCTACTTTGGAGAGAAGTAGTCGTTTCAGAGGCTGCTTCGTTGCCCCCTCGAGGCGGCACAAAAGCGGCATCGAGGCGAGTGAAGACGAAGGCACTGTAGACAGCAACGAGCGAAGGGCGGGCGCTGTCGACAGTTTCGGTAGGATCGTTATCGACCGATCGTCCAGAAGGGGGTACCGAGCCGTCGACGGTCGCCTCGGTCACAGCAGGGAGTGAAAGGGGGCACTCACGGCCGATCGACGCGCCGGTAATCTGGGCAGGCAGCGACTCACGGATCGTCCCTGAATGACACCGTTTAGGTGGATCCGATGGGTACGCGGCGCTATGACCGAACCACGGACGCAGGGCGTGCCGACGGTCGCGCAGGTGGCCCTGATCGGCCTCTTCGTCGCGGCGCTCGTAACCGCCCAGCTGACCGCATCGAAGGTACTGGCGTTCGGATTGCCGTTCGCGCTGCCGGTCGCGGGCGCGCAACTCGCGCTGCCGGGAGCGGCGTTCGCGTACGCGCTCACCTTCCTCGCGAGCGACTGCTACACCGAACTCTACGGCCGCCGAGCGGCCCAGATCGTCGTCAACGTGGGATTCGTGCTGAACTTCGTCGTCCTCGCGCTCGTCTGGTCGACGATCGCCGCCCCGGCGGCCGACTCGAGCGTCGATCCCGAGGCGTTCGCGACGGCGCTGGGCGCGTCGACGAACGTGGTCGTCGGGAGTCTGCTAGCCTACATCGTCAGTCAGAACTGGGACGTGATCGTCTTCCACCGGATTCGCGAACGGACCGGCCGCGAGAAGCTCTGGCTGCGCAACATCGCGTCGACGGCGAGCAGTCAGGCGATCGACACCGTCATCTTCGTCGCGGTCGCGTTCGCCATCGCACCCGCCGTGCTGGGCGTCGGCGTCGTCCTCCCGGCCAACGTCATCCTCTCGCTGATCGTCGGCCAGTATCTGCTGAAACTCGCGATCGCCGTCCTCGACACGCCGATCGTCTACGCAATCGTCGCGCTCGTGCGCTCCCGCGAGGATCTCGCCTCCGACGACGTTCACGCCGCCTGAATTTCCGTCTCGAGTCACAGCCTGCCGGCTGTCCGCGGCGTGTCGCGCTCCGCGAAACAGGGAGCGTTTAGGTGCCCGCTCGAGAGGAACGCGTATGGACGAACGCGTACGCGAACACGCCACGGTGCTGGTCGACTGGAGCGCCCGTATCGAAGCGGGCGACGACGTCGTCGTCTCGGTCGGCCCGGACGCCCACGAGTTGGGGGTGGCAGTCGCCGAGCAACTCGGCGAGCGGGGGGCGAATCTGCTCGCAACCTACAGTTCGGGTGAGATCACGCGGGCGTATCTCCAGGCCCACGACGGCGATTTCGACGAAAATCCGGCTCACGAACTCGCGCTGCTCGAGAACGCCGACGTCTACCTCTCGCTGGGCGGCGGCCGGAACACGAGCGCGACGGCCGACATCTCCGGCGAGCGGCGACGGGCGTACAACGAGGCCAGGACCGAACTCCGCGAGACCCGGCTGGGGACCCGCTGGGTCTCGACGGTTCACCCGACGCGGTCGCTCGCCCAGCAGGCGAACATGGCCTACGAGGAGTACCAGGAGTTCGCCTACGGCGCGATCCTGCGCGACTGGGAGTCGCTGGCCGAGGAGATGGCCCAGCTGAAGGATCTGCTCGACGACGGCGACGAGGTCCGACTCGTCTCGAAGGGCACAGACCTCACGATGCAGATCGACGGCCGCTCGGCGGTCAACAGCGCCGCTTCGGTCGCCTACGACTCCCACAACTTGCCAAGTGGCGAGGTCTTCACCGCCCCGTACGCGACCGAGGGCGAGGTGACCTTCGACGTGCCGATGACGATCCGTGGCGAGTCCGTCCGCGACGTCAGCCTCGAGTTCGAGGGCGGCGAGGTCGTCGACTTCGACGCCGAGCAGGGCGCGGACGTGATCGAGGACGTACTCGAGACCGACGACGGCGCGCGACGACTGGGCGAACTCGGCATCGGGATGAACCGCGGCATCGACCGCTACACGGACAACATCCTGTTCGACGAGAAGATGGGCGACACCGTCCATCTCGCGCTCGGCCGGGCCTACGACGCCTGTCTGCCCGACGGCGAGACGGGCAACGAGTCGGCCGTCCACGTCGATCTCATCACCGACGTGAGCGAGGACTCCCGTCTCGAGATCGACGGCGAAGTCGTCCAGCGAAACGGCGTCTTCCGATTCGAGGACGACGAAATCTGAGTGATGCGAGATCGGGCCGTAGGCACCGATTACGGTCGCGAAAGCCGACTCGGAGCACGGAAGCCGCGCCATACTAATACGGATACAGCCCCTCACTTCGGGTACCGCCTCACCGGTGGCGGCAAATTACCGGTATCGGGGTCTCGTATCCCCTACGACCCGTCCACAGTTGTCTGCCCCGCCCTGCCGGAGGCGGTAGCTCCGCCGTCGGGTCCGGGACGGCGTCGCGTACTCCCGACGCGACCTCGTCGCCGCGCCCGACGGGATATCCGGCGGTCACCGTTTTCGTCATGTTCTCGAGTCTCGAGCCCCAACGATGGCTATGCGCGATCGGCTTCGGGCGGGCGCAGCCGTCTTCAACGACGGCTACTACCACGCCGCCCACGACGCCTGGGAGGACCGCTGGCTCGAGCTCGCGTCCGACAGCGACGACGAGCGGCTGCTTCACGGGCTCATCCAGTACACCGCTGCCGTCTATCACGCCCGCGAGCGCAACTGGGAGGGGGCCGTCGGGCTCGCCGAGAGCGGCGGGGAGTACCTCGCAGGGCTGCCCGCCGACTACCGCGGCCTTCGGCTCGAGCCGGTCCGGTCGTTTCTCGCCCGACTCGCAGCCGATCCCGAGGTCGTCGAGCGGCGGCAACCGGTTCGGATCGAACACGAGGGCACTGCGCCGACGCTCGCGGACATCGGATTCGAGCCGACCGCGGTCGCGGCGGTCGTCCTCGCCGAGGAGTTCGGCTACGACGAGGAGCCGATCGAACGAGCGCGGACGTACGCACGACGGGATCTCGAGGCCGGCGAGGACGACAGCCGGTTCATCACGCTGCTGTTCGATTTCGTCCGCGAAGACGACCACCGCGGGATCATCGTGCAGCGGCTGACGGACCACGTCAGTCGGCGGCGGGCCCGCGAGGAGGACGTAGAAGGACTGTTCTGAGACGGCTCACCGGTTCTCCGAACCAGAGCTTCAAGTCCGATCCGCTCGAACGCGGGGGTATGGAAATCGGTACCGTGCTCCCGCAACTCGAGATCGGACACGACCCGGAGACGCTCGCCGACTACGCACAGCGAGTCGACGACTCCGGGTACGAACACGTCGTCGCGTACGATCACGTCCTCGGCGTGAACCCAGACCGCGAGGGGTGGGACGGCCCCTACGATTACGAGAGCACGTTCCACGAGCCGCTGACGACGTACTCCTATCTTGCGGGCCAGACCGACGAGCTGGCGTTCATGACCGGCATTCTCGTCCTGCCGCAGCGCCAGACCGCGCTCGTCGCGAAGCAGGCCGCACAGGTCGACCGCTTTACCGACGGCCGGTTCCGCCTGGGCGTCGGCGTCGGCTGGAACGAACCCGAGTACGTCGCGCTGGGCGAAGACTTTTCGAAACGCGGTCGGCGCATCGAGGAACAGGTCGAGGTGCTCCGGAACCTGTGGACCGACGAACTCGTGGAGTTCGAGGGCGAGTTCCACGAGATCCCCGACGCCGGCATCCGGCCGCTGCCGGTCCAGCAGCCGATCCCCCTCTGGATGGGTGGGATGGCCGAGCCGGTCAAGCGCCGGGTCGCCCGCCTCGCGGATGGCTGGTTACCCCAGTTCCAGCCGGGCGAGGAGGCAGAAGAACACCTCTCGGACCTCGCCGAGTACGCCGAAGAAGCCGGTCGCGACCCCGACGAGATCGGCCTCGGCGGCCGGATGTACGCCGTCCCCGACGAGGAGGACGACTGGATCGACCGCGCCCAGGCCTGGCGCGACCTCGGCGCGGACTACCTCTCGATCACGACGATGTATCAGGGACTCGAGGGCGAAGAACACACAGCGCACCTCGAGCACGTCGCCGAGGTCTTGCGCGAAACCGATCTGCTGTAGGGGCGCCGGCTGCGGCGGGAGAGCTTACTCGTGACCCGCGACCGGCAGCGGCTCGTAGGGCTCCTCGAGGTACTCCAGTTCCGAATCGGAGAGGTCGATCTCGAGCGCCTCCACGGCGTCCTCTAAGTGTTCGACGCTGGTCGTGCCGACGATGGGCGCGTCGACCCAGTCCTTGTGGAGCAGCCAGGCGAGTGAGATCTGGGCCATCGAAACGCCCTTGTCGTTCGCGACCTCCTGAATCCGCTCGTTGATCGCCTCGCCGCCGCCCTGGAGGTAGGACATCTGCTCGAGGTACTGGTCGGTCTGGCCGCGCGTGGTCGACTCGATCTCCTCGTGGGGCCGGGCCGCGACGCCGCGGGCCAGCGGCGACCACGGGATGACGCCGACGTCTTCCTTCTCACAAAGCGGTAACATCTCGCGCTCCTCCTCGCGGTAGAGGACGTTGTAGTGGTTTTGCATCGTTGCGAAGCGCTCGAGCCCCAGCGAGTCGCTGGTCTGCAAGGCCTCGGCGAACTGGTGGGCCCACATCGAGGAGGTGCCGATGTAGCGGACCTGGCCGCGCCGGACCGCGTCGTCGAGCGCTCGCAGGGTCTCGTCGACCGGCGTCTCGTAGTCCCAGCGGTGGGTCTGGTAGAGGTCGATCGTGTCCATTCCCAGCCGATCGAGACTGGCCGCGAGCTCCTGCTCGATGGCCTTCCGCGAGAGTCCGCTCGCGTTCGGATTGTCGGGGTCCATCTCGGCGAAGACCTTCGTCGCGACGACCTGTGAGTCGCGGTCGTACCCCTCGAGTGCGTCGCCCAGAATTTCCTCTGACTCGCCCGTGGAGTAGACGTTCGCGGTATCGAAGAAGTTGATCCCGAGATCGATCGCGCGGTCGATGAGTTCCCGACTCTCGTCGGGGTCGAGCATCCATTCTCGTCCCGTGCCGAAGCTCATACAGCCGAGACAGATGCGGCTGACCGTCATCCCAGTGTTACCGAGCGTGGTGTACTCCATGGGGGCAGGTGCCACTCCGAGCGACAAAAGGACGCGGCTCGTCGGAATCGGTTGCCGGCTCTCGAGAGAGGGAGCGGCGGATATCGGGCGACAGCAGCGCGCTCAGACGTCAGGTTCGACGACCCGTTCCTCGCCGTCGTAGTTCGCGGAGTTGTCCTGCGGGTCGTAGCCCAGCACGTCGCGGGCGCGCTCTATCGAGTAGTACTTGCGGTCGTTGTCGGAGATGCCGTAGACGATCTCGTACTCGTAGTCGGCGCGGATACAGCGGTCGAACAGGTGTGCACAGTCCCGATAGGAGAGCCACATTGCCTGGCCGCGCTCGTAGTCGATTGGCGGGTGGCCCTGCGTGAGATTCCCGATGCGGACGCAGACGACCGAGAGGTCGTGCTCGTCGTGATAGTACCGTCCCAAGGTCTCGCCGGCGGCCTTCGAGACGCCGTAGAGGTTGCTCGGCCGGGGGAGTTCGGTCCCGTCGAGCCGGTACTCGTCGTGCGTGCGGTACATATCGGGCGTGCGCTCGTCGGTCTCGTAGTTGCCGACGGCGTGGTTCGACGAGGCGAAAACGACTTTCTCGACGCCGGCGTCGACGGCGGCTTCGAAGACCGTCTGCGTGCCGTCGATGTTGTTGGTCAGGACGCTGTTCCACGGCGCTTCCGGTCGCGGGTCGCCCGCGAGGTGGACCACGACGTCGATACCCGCCATCGCCTCGCGGACGGCCTCGACGTCGGTAATGTCCGCGACGACGAACTCGCCCGGTTGCTCCTCCGTCGGCGGATCGCGGTCCAGCAACCGCCACTCGTGGTCGTCCGCGAGGCCGTCGAGGATGGCCTCTCCGACCCGCCCCGCAGCCCCCGTGAGCAGGACTGACTGTGCCATTCGTTCGGTGTGAAGACCAGCGCCGATAAGTACCATGCGGTCTCGCCCGGAGCGAGGTCAGTGGTGGCACGCGGCTCTCGGAGAGGGACGACACCTCACGGCTCGTTGCCGATTGCCGGGCCACACGCGGTGGCGCGCGCTGTCGGCAGTCCGAACGCGAGTGAGGGGTACCGATGATCCCGTGCGAGGTCTTCGTGAACGGAGTGAACGAAGGCTTGTCAGAGCTCGCTCTGACAGTGGATGAGTGAGCGCCGAACGGCGCGAACGAATCGGCTGGGGAGGGCGTGGCGATTCCCTGTGTCTACGATAGCAGAGAGCCCACCCGGTTCACTACGACGACGGATTACTGCCCGAGACGGGAACGAGATCTCCGCCGGCTCCCTCTCATCGCAATCGCCTTCCCGCCCGCCCGAGACCACCCACGCATGCCGACAGACGAAACGCCAACCGATGCCGAAAACGCCTGCTTCGAGGCCGGCATCAAGTTCGGCTCGCTCTACCACCAGTTCGCCGGCACGCCGCTCTCGCCCGACAGCGCCGCGAGCCTCGAGACCGCTATGGAGGAATCGATCGAGAACCAGCCCCACTGTACGGACGTCACCGTCGAGGTCCAACGCGACGCCCTCGAGGCCGAACTCACCGAGTCGACGGCCGACTACACCGAGCTAACGGGCCGGTTCCTCGAGGTCGAAATCGTCGTCGACTACGAGGGCTGCGAGGTCGTCACCAGCATGGAAATGGTGGACGGCTATCCGCTGATGCGCCTCGAGTCGGTCCGGGAGTGACGGCGCGACGACGAGCCGCTCGGAGGCGGGCCGCTATCGGATCGCCCGCCGACGAGTAGTGTCTGTGCGCCGCTCGACGGCTGATAAAGCGGTGAACAGAAACTGCGAGTACCCCTACCCGCTGTTCACCGACCTATGCGGCGAGTGGGAAGGGTGCGGAATATGCTTTGTGGTCCCGGTAATCGGGTTCGGTCGAAACGCTCACCGCGTCGGACCGGGAGACGCCGTCGGTCGCGGTCGGCGACGGTCGCAGTCGGAGGACCTCCCTTTCGGAATCCGTTCGGCGTTCGACCGATATCGAGCCGCTTCCGACGGGTTTCACTTTCACTTTCGGGCGATCTTTTAACCCCGGTGCCCGCAAAGGCGATGACATGAGCCAAGCCACGTTCGGCGACGACGACGAACTGTTCGGGGAAGCGGCCAACGAGATGCGCGAGGACGTCGAGGCCTCGCTCGCGGACGCCTGGGCGGCGCTGCCGGGCGCCGACGACGTCTGGGATGCCGACGCCGACAACGTGTTGGGCGTCCTCAACGGTCTCAACTCCGCGCTGGACGCCGGCGACGCGGAGGACCACCTCCGCGACGCCAAGAAGTGGTTCACTATGGGCCAGCGCGCCGACGCCTTCGACGACGCCGACGACTTAGAGGAGGAGATCGCCGACCTCGAGGACGCGATCACCGACATCTCAGAGGCGGGCGAGCAGGTGAGCGAACTCACGTCGACGATCCCGGCGCTTCGCGGCACGCTCGAAGGTGCCGGGCCAGCGGACGCGGATGATACCGACGACGCCACGGACGACGAAGAAGACGAGGAATGAGCAACACCGGCCGCGCAGGCCGTACCGCTCGAGCTTAGCGACGCTCGGGCCGCGACACGTCCCGCTCCGCGACCGTCTCGAGCAGTCGCACCAGCGCGTCGGCCGCTAGCTCGAGCAGTTCCGCCCCCCGCTCGGCGTCGCCGTCGCTCGGATCGCCGACGACTCCGTTTTCCGTGAACTCCGCCGCGTCGTAAGCCAGGTTGACGTAGCTCGTCCAGTCGCCCCAGCCGTCGGCCGCACCCGCGCGGGCATCGTCGATCCGCTCCTCGCGGACGAGGTCGGGTGTGCAGTGGCGCAGGAGCGCCGTCTCGAGCGGGCCGCCGTGGCCCATGTCGGCGGTGTGCTCGCCGACGCCCTCGAACCAGGTGAACGGGACGACGTAGGCGTCGCCGTCTCGGGTGAGGCGGCCGCCGACTTCTCGCAGCGCGTCGACGTTGCCGCCGTGGCCGTTGACGACGACGACGCGATCGAAGCCGTGGTGTGCGAGACTCTCGACGGCCTCGCCGACGTAGTCCCGGAACGTGTTCTCCGAGACCCACATGGTTCCGGGAAACTGGCGGTGTTCCTCGGCGATCCCGACCGGAATCGCCGGCGCGCGCACGACCTCGCGATCGATGCGCTCGATCCCGGCGTCGGCGACCGCCTCGGCGGTCAGAACGTCCGTCCCGAGGGGCGCGTGGGGGCCGTGCTGTTCCGTACTCCCGACGGGGACGACCGCGAGGTCCGTCTCGAGGTCGCGCACGTCGGTCCACGTCGCGTCGGAGAGATCCATGCGAGAGTATGCCGACCGCGCGGGCATGAAACCCGCGGTAGCCGCCGTCGGACCGACTCGACGGCTCTCGGACCGCCGGTCCGCCACCTCGTGGCGAGCGCAGGGCGAACCCGTTTGTGCACCGTCACGAAGACTCGAGTATGCCAGACGACAGTCGCGAACAGGGCGTCGAACTCGGCGACCTGCAAGACGACCTCGAGAGCGAGGAGTATCCGATCGGCCACGACGAGTTGCTCGAACAATACGGCGACGAGGAGATCGAGATGAGCGGCGAGACGACGACGCTCGAGGGCATCATCGGCCCGCTGGGGGAAGACGAGTATCAGGACTACGGCGAACTCGAGGGGGCGATCATGACGATGGTGAGCGACGAGGCCATCGGGCGGAAGAACTACAGCGACCGCACGCCGCCCGCAGCGGGCGAAAACAGACAGGACGAGGGCGCGCCGGATCAGGACGACCAGCGCGAGCAGGAATCGTTCTGAGCGGAACGAACAGACGCCGCTCAGTCGTCGTCGCCGCCGACTTCCGTCCGCGCCTGCCGGCGCTGGGCTCGTTCGATGAATTCCTGTGGCAGTTCGTCGATCTCGCCGGCCTGCACGCCCCAGAGGTGCGAGTAGAGTCCGTCGTTTTCCAGTAGTTCCTCGTGGGTTCCGCGCTCGACGACCTCGCCGCCCTCGAGGACGAGGACCAGATCGGCGTCCTTGATCGTCGAGAGCCGGTGGGCGATGGCGAACGTGGTCCGGTCCGCGGCGAGGTCGTCGATCGAGCGCTGGATGAGCATCTCCGTCTCTGTGTCCACGTCACTGGTCGCCTCGTCGAGCAGGAGGATGTCGGGATCCCGCAGGATCGCGCGAGCGATCGAGATCCGCTGGCGCTGGCCGCCCGAGAGCTTGACGCCGCGCTCGCCGACCTCGGTGTCGTAGCCCTCGGGCAGGTTCTGGATGAACTCGTGGGCCTCGGCCATCTTCGCGGCCTCGATCACGTCCTCGCGGTCGGCGTCGAAGGTCCCGTAGGTGATGTTCTCCGCGACGCTGCCGTAGAAGAGGAACGTGTCCTGACTGACGTACCCCAGCGACTCGCGCAGGCTCTGGAGCGTGACGTGCTGGATGTCCTGTCCGTCGATACGGATCGCCCCCTCGTCGACGTCGTACATCCGCAAGAGGAGTTTGAGGACCGTCGACTTGCCGGCCCCGGTCGGGCCGACCAGAGCGACCGTCTCGCCGCCGTCGACGGTGACGTCGACGTTCCGGATGATCGGTTCGTCTTCGTCGTAGCCGAACGAGACGTCGTCGTATTCGACGCTCCCTTCGGTGACCTCGAGGTCGGGCGCGTCCGGGTCCTCGCCGACCCGGTTCGGCTGGTCCATCAGGCCGAAAATGCGGGCGCTCGAGGCGCGGGCGCGCTGGTACATATTGATTATCTGTCCGAACTGGGCCATCGGCCAGATGAACCGCTGCGTGTAGAGAATGAAGACGACGAACATCCCGGTGCTCAATTCGCCCGAGAACGGGCCCGGCGGACCGCCGATGACCCAGAGCCCGCCGACGAGGAAGGTGATGACGAAGCCGATTCCGGCGAGGACGCGCAGACCGGGGAAGAACTTGATCCGGGTGCGGATCGCCCCCCAGTTCGCGTCGAAGTACTCCTGTGAGACGTCTTCGACCCGGTCGGACTCGTAGGACTCGGTCGTACTGGACTTGATGACCTGGATGCCGCCGAGGTTGTTCTCGAGCCGGGAGTTGACCTTGCCGACGGTCGAGCGCACGGCGGCGTATTTGGGCTGGATCGTCTTGATGAAAAAGTACGTGAAGAGGGCGATCAGCGGTACCGGCAGCAAGGCGACCAGTGCCAGCTGCCAGTTGATCGCCACCAACAGGCCGCCGATCCCGAGCACCATCACGAGCAGCCTGAACATGGAGTTCATCCCGTCGTTGAGGAACTTCTCGAGGCGGTTGACGTCGTTCGAGAGGATCGACATCATCTCGCCGGTCTGCTTGTCGGCGAAGAATCCCATGTGCAGCCGCTGCATCTCATCGTACGTGTCGGTCCGGACGTCGTGCTGGACGTTCTGCGCGAACGTGTTGAATCCCCAGTTGCGGGTCCAGTGGAAGATCGCCGAGAGTGAAAACGCGCTCGCGATGATCCCGATGGTCAGCCAGAACTGGCCCATCCGCGCCTCGGGGACGTACGGCGCGATCAGGCCTCCACCGATCGGAAAGGCCTCGACGTAGCCGATCTCCTGTCGGATGACGGCGTCGATCGCGACCCCCAGCATCAATGCCGGGAGCAGGTCGAGAATCCGGGCGGCGATGCTCGCGATCACGCCGAGGGTCGCCGCGCCCAGATAGTTCGACCCGTACTCGAGGAACAGGCGCTTCATCGGATTCTCGACCTCCTCGCGCTGCTCCTCGAACGGATCGTCCTCGTCCAACTCGGCGCTACTCATTGCCCGGGGCTCAGGGGTCGCCGGCAATAAGAATTACCTACGAATCGAAATAGGTCGCGCGACCGGCGACGGATTCGGACGGGGGAGCGGCCGTTGCGACGCCTTCGGACGAGAGGCTCGCACCCGTTTCGGCGACGATCGTCTGGTTCGACTCGAGGTCGATCTCGACGTGGTCGCCGACCTCGATCCCCGTCTCGTTCGTGTAGCCGCGCGGGACTTCGAGGACCCACTTCCCACGACCGGGGTATTTGAGATCGTTCCCGTCCTCGTTGGGATCGGGCGCGCGGGCGTGATGGATCGACGTGATCTCGTGGTCGGCACCGATGTAGATGATGTCGATCGGGAAGTCCATCTCCCGCATCACGAACGTCCGCTCCCCCTCTTGCTCGAAGACGAACAGCATCCCGTTGCCCGACTCGAGCGATTCGTGGTTGCTCAGCCCGGTGTAGCGTTCCTGCCGGGAGTCAGCAATTTCGACGTCGATGACGGCCTTGGGATCGTCGTCGGACTCGTTGTCGACGACGCGAGCAGTCCCGTCGTCGGGTCCCCACGGAGGCGACACGAATCCGGCCTGTACGAGGACGACGCCGCCGAGTCCGACGATCGCAATGACGAGAAGAGACTTCCATACGCGCTCGAGTGCCATGCATGATTCCTCCATCGCGAGAAGGTAAAGGTTATTCGGACGGGGGCACTCCAGCCGAATGCGGGCTCGTGGTCTAGCTGGTCATGACGCGGCCTTTACAAGGCCGAGGTCGGTGGTTCGAACCCGCCCGAGCCCATTTCTGGGACGAACGATAGCGAGTCACAGAAATGTACACGAGGACGGGTTCTAATCAGGGAGCAGTTTTGCTGCGACCGTGGTTCGAACCCGCCCGAGCCCATTTCTGCTGTCGCGAACATTACGTGAGCGACAGCGATGTGACGAGAGGGCGGTTCGAGCTACGGAACGAGCGAGCGCACGCGAGCGACGTTTAGGTGGTTCGAACCCGCCCGAGCCCGCTCCTGCTGTCGCGGCCGCGTTTCCCTCCCCATGTACACGGTCGATACGCGATCTCGAGCCAGAGAGGCAACTCGAGGGGCTAACCGAGCGCCACTGGCGGGAACTGAAACAACCGCAATTCGGATCCTCGAGCCCGACAGTTCGGACTAATCAAACACTATGCGCGGTCTTCGTTTCGAGGCCGGTCGTAGTCACTGCTTGAGTCGTGCGACGTTTTCCCGAATCTGGCCGAGCAGACCGTCGCCCGGTTCCGTCTGGAGGGCAGCGTGGAGCGTCGAGTTCTCCGGCTCGTCCTTGACGACGATCCGGAGATACGGCTCGAGCTGGTCGAAGTTGTCCGCGAGGACGACGGTATGGTTGTCCTCGTCGTGGTCGACGACGCCGGCGTCGTCCAGCTTCGGGACGTGACACTGGACCGAAGAGACGTAGACGCTCTTGTACTCGTTTTTCGCGACCTCGTCCGGCGGGACGTCGTGTTCCCAGCCGGCGACTGTCTCGGCGAGCGTCGACAGTTCGATCGGATCTTCCTGTCCACGGAGTGCATAGAGCAGGTAGCGCCGCCGCCTGTTGGCCAGTAACTCGAGGATCGTATCAGCTGACAGCTCTTGGGCTGCCTGGCTCGAGGTAAGAGCTTCCATAACACGATATTACCCCCCAGGGCGCAAAAGGGTGTCTTGAATATCCGATAATCTAACAGACAGGCAGTAATCGTCGGCGGGCACTACCGTATTCGGTGTATAATACGTTGTTCGCGTATCTTACGTGAGAAGACGTGACGGTATGCACGCTGTTACTCGTCACGGGGTGACCAGGTCGAACCGACGATGGAATTCCTGTAAGGGGACGGGAACGACGATTCCGATTCGAAATCCTTTTTTATATCATGGGCGGAGAGGGGAGTAGGCCGCCTTAGCTCAGACTGGGAGAGCACTCGACTGAAGATCGAGCTGTCCCCGGTTCAAATCCGGGAGGCGGCACTTCTCGCGGCGAACAACTTCGTGAGCCGCGAGTGTGCGATCCGAGCGGATTTGAACTAGACCGAGGTGCTGCGAGCGAAGCGAGCAGGTTCTCGGGCGTAGTTCACAATCCGGGAGGCGGCATTTTCCTGCGAACAACGTGAGTAGTGACATCGCTCGCGTTCGCTTTGAACTCGGCCAGGGGCGCAGCATCGCGAGTTCGTTCGACTACCGTTCGCACTCTGAGAGGTGCTGTGACCTGAACTCGACGGTCGGGACCGTCGAGACCAGCACCCCTAAATCCGCACTGTTACCTACTGGTTGCTATGACTGACACAGGATTTGACCTGGAGGGCAAACGCGCCCTCGTCACTGGCGCCAGTTCCGGTATCGGGAAAGCGACCGCGTTCGAACTCGCGAAGAAGGGCGTCCGCGTCGCGCTCGCGGCCCGTCGCACGGAACGATTGCGGGCCCTCGCGGACCGACTGCGGGCAGAGTACGGTTCGGACGCGCTCGTCGTCACGACAGACGTCACCGACCCGGACGCTGTGGCGGAGATGGTCGCAGAGACCGTCGACGTGTTCGACGGCTTGGACCTCGTTGTCAACAACGCGGGCATCCTTCGGCGCGCGGACCGCCTCGAAGAGATGCCGATCGAGGAGTACCAGTCCATGCGCGCCGTCAACATCGACGGGATGTTCTACACCGCCCGGGCGGCCCTGCCACACCTCCGCGAGAGCAACGGTACGATCGTTTTCGTCGGGAGCGATTCCGCGAAACACCCCGACCCGCGGTTGGCGACGTACGCAGCGACGAAGTGGTGGACCCGTGGGTTCGCCCTGAGTCTCGAAGCCCGAGAGGGGGAAAACGGCGTGGGAGTCTCCGTCGTGAACCCGGGGGATACCCTGACCGACATCACCGTCGACGGAGAACCGTTCTCGGCGGTGGCTGACCCGGGGGACGTTCTGGCCGCCGAAGAGGTTGCGCGTGCGATCGCGTTCGCGGCGGGTCAGGAACCATCGTCGACGGTGGCGGAACTCGACCTCTACGACAGGGACCTCACCGCAGAGGTCTACCACGGTATTGACGACTGAGACGGCTCGCCCAGGGGATTTGCGTTGGCCCCGCCGCCAGTACTGGACCGCGCCCCGGTCGACGTCGAGGCCTTCGACGTTCTCACACCACCGGATGAAGTACTCGAGACGGGAGTGATCACGTCGAGAGTTGGTTGTGATACCTCGCGCTTGCGCGCATCGGCGTACATTTCCTGTTGCTCGATGGGCGAGATGGGTTCGAGCGTTTCTTCGTCATTTGTTGACTCCGAAACGCAAACGAAGCACGAAACCGCACGACGGCACAGTATTTTCGCGGTGTGTTTCCCGGTTCAAATTCGGGAGGCGGCATATTTTGAGACTGCGACGAAGTGGGTAGCCGGGGAAACGACGCCGAACGGTTTCGAGACTGTCAGACGCGCGTAACGAAATGAGTGCGCCTGACTTCGGTTCAAAACCGAGAGACGACAGTTCTGCTGCGAGTAAACTCGAGACAGCAGACAGCCATCCGATCGGATCTGAATCGGGGAAGAGCTTCGCTTCCATCCGGTACGGAGACCCGTCGAGATTTCTTGTGGCCTGTGAGGCTGTCCGTGGGATCAGAGCCATTCACTGACGGTATCGCCGCTGAGGACTTCGGGAATGACGACCTCGTCAGCACCGGCGCGCCGAGCGACGGACTCGTACATTTCGTCGCCAACGCGGACGATCACCTGCAGGTTCGGCGAGAATTGACTCATCGTGATAGCGATTTGGATGTTCGTGTTCGAGTCGTCGATGGCTCCGACGATAGCCGCCGCCGCCGCGACGTTAGCGCGCTCGAGGACGTCCTCGCGGCGAGCGTCACCACGGATGGCGAGCGTCTCGTCACCGATGCGGTCGAATTCGGCTTGGTCGAATTCGATCACCACGACGTCGTGGCCGTCCTCACGTAGTTGCGCGGCGAGGGTGCGCCCGAAGATTCCGTACCCGCAGATGATGACGTGGTCCGAGAGGTCGTCGATCCGTCGTTCCGTTTGCATGTGTTTGAGTTCCTCCGTAATCTGACCGCCGAATGCCGCCGAAAGGACCGTCTCGCCGATCCAGAGGCTCGAGAGGATGACCCCGATCCGCACCGCGACCGCGAAGGCCTTCGTCGCCCGCTCGGGACCGTCATGGTCCTGAAAGTGCAACTCGACGCTCGTCAAATCGACGAGCCAAAACGTCGCCTCCATCAGCCCGACCCCCGCGAGCAGCACGTATCCGATGATTCCGACCGTTGTGACGGTCACGAGGGCGAGGATCGGCCTAATGGCGCGACCCAGAACCGGTCGATTCGACAGCGGGGTGACCATGCCTCTGTTCGTCGGCTAGTAGCACGAGAGCGATGAAATCCCTCCGGCCGAACTGGTAAGGGACTACGTCACCAGGCAGGTAATTTCCGCACGCCGTCCCGATATCCACGATCGTGACGCAAGCGTTCATTTGACCCTGAAACACACGAACAGCGAGCGAAGCGATTGGATCGTCTCGGCATGGTTCGAAATCGAGCGGATCGAGCGATCAGATCAACTCCACACAGCGCCAACAGTACGTAAACGCCGGATCGTTTGGTGCTCCGCACTGGCGGCACGTCAGTGTCGATCCCTCCGCCGTGTCCTCCTCGGGTCGGGGAGTCGACGTTCGGACGCCTGTCTCGTCGCCAGGGTCGGGGTCGTTCGCCTCGAGCCGTCGGTCGCGCCGTCGCTCGAGTCCGTCCCGGAAAATACCGCCGAGGACCGGGAGACAGACCCCTAATGCGGCGAGCAGGAGGCCGATAACGACCGCGGCGTAGATCTGTCCAGGGGAAACCACGGTGGATCTACGATCGCCGGCCAATTAGATCGTGTGCATTGGTGTCAGTCCTCATGAGTTCGCGGGCGGCCGTGATCGATCCTCGAGTACCGAAGGGTGGGGACAGAAGACCTGAGGGACCGACTGTTTCGCTGCCGGTCGGTGGCCCGTAGTCGCTCGACCAGACATCGGAAGTAACTGGCAGACCGCAACGACTGCCTGAACCGCGACCGCGAACCGGCATTTCGTTCGGGAAGCCTATCCCTCAAGAGGGATGGGGCTGTCACTACGCTCGTGAGCAGTACCTCGATCACCAACGAGAGCGACACGTTCGAGATCGGCGACAGGACCGTCCACCGGCTCGGCTTCGGTGCGATGCGACTCTGCGGCGAGGACATTATCGGCGCGCCCGACGACGAGGAGACCGCGCGCGCGGTCGTCGAACACGCCGTCGACTGTGGCGTGGATTTCATCGACACGGCCGACTCCTACGGCCCCGCCGTCAGCGAGCGGCTCATCGGCGAGGCGATCGGCGACCCCGACGACGTACTGGTCGCGACCAAGGCCGGCCTGCTGCGTAACCGCGAGGGCGACTGGATCGCTCACGGCGATCCCGACTACGTCCGGAACCAGGTCCTCACCTCGCTCGATCGGCTGCAGACCGACGCCATCGACCTCTATCAGTTCCACCGACCCGACGGGGATACGCGGTTCGAGGACTCCGTGCAAGCCTTCGCCGAGCTCCAGGACGACGGGCTCGTCGACCAGGTCGGACTCAGCAACGTCTCGGTCGACCTCATCGAGCGCGCCCGCGAGCACGTCGAGGTCGCGACCGTCCAGAACCGGTACAACCTGAACGACCGCGGCAGCCGCGAGGCCCTCGAGTACTGCGACGAGCACGACATCGGCTTCATCCCGTGGGCCCCGATCAACGGCGACGATCTGGACGCACACGGCGACCTCCTCGACGAAATTGCCGACGGTCACGACGCCACCCGGCGACAGGTCGCGCTGGCGTGGCTGCTCGAGCGCTCGGACGTGATCCTCCCGATCCCGGGCACGTCCGATCCCGACCACCTCGAGTCGAACGTCGCCGCCTCGCAGCTATCGCTTTCGGACGACGAGGTACAGCGGCTAACTAACGCGGCGGAGTAAACGCCCACGTTATCGCCGGCTTCACTGCCGTTGGCCCTCGAAACGCCCCGCTATGCGCTGGGAGAGACTCGTGAGGTAGAACGAGCCCCAGACCGCGGCGACGACGGCACCGAACCCGTCGTAGACGAGGTCGACGATCGTATCGCTGAGGCCGTACTGGGCGACGACCGCCTGCATCCCGAGCAACTGCGCGCTCTCGTCGATAGCGAACTCGAGGAGCTCCCAGAGGACGCCGAACGCGAGGACGAAGACGAGGATGAAGGCGAAGAGCATCGGCGTCGGCAGGTGGACCTCATCGGAGTGGAGGTCGATCGCCCGGACGACCGCGTAGCCCGCCGCGGCGACGATCGACGCCGAAATCGTGTGCGTCAGGCTGTCCCACTGTCCGACGACCGCGTAGAGTCCGGCCGAGCCGATCGCGTGGAGGAAAACGGCCGCCGTGAGCCAGAATACGAGCCCCGGCTCGAGCGGCAACTTCGCGTCGCGCTCGAGGACTGCGGGGAGGAACGTGATTCCCAGCGCGACGCCGGCGTTGACGACGGTGGTCAGATCCCCGCGGATCAGTCCGAACAGCAGGAGGGCAGCGAGGGCGGCCTGCATAATCTGCGAGAATTGCCTGACGAGCGCGTCGGGCGCGTCCAACCGGTCGCGAATCAGGGGTGGTACCGGATCCGGAACCGACCGGGAGTTCTGCTCGGGTTCCCGGGACGCGACCGGGGAACCGGCGACGCGCTCGGAGTACGATCGGAAGTATCGATCGAAGGTAATCCCCGCGAGCAGGCCAGCGACGGCCGCATAGGCGAAGTCGTACATCAGCATCCTGTTGGCCGCGTCCTGTGATCGATCGTTCAGGAGGTAGTCGGTCCCGACGGCTACGTCGGTGGCCCACTGGGCGACGTGCCAGCCGCCAGCGACGGCCAGCGTTACGAGAACGACTAACGCGACCGAAAAGGAATGGCTCATTTGGACCGCCGTAAAGCGATCGAGTTCGACGGTCGCCACGAGCGCGACCGCGGCGACGGCCACGTAGACGGCGATCGCGGTCAGAAACGACTGACCGAACGCCGACGCATCGGCGATCGGCAGCAAGACCAACACGAGCAGCGGCCACGGCGGCATCGCGCACGGATCCCGAAACGCGGCCGCCGGTAGCACCACGATCACGACCGCGAAGCCGGTGAGGACGAACCAGCGGTACGAGCCGACGAGTCCGTGTCCGACCGCCAGGACGACGAGAACTGCCGTGACGAGCCAGGCGAGGACCACGCTCCGCGTCGGCTCCTCGAGCAGGCCGTCGAAGCGGGCATCCATCGTGCCGTCTCACACGGCTCCCAGCGGCTAAACTCGAGGGCCTGAGTACGCCGCTGGTGCGGTCGCACGATCGAACTCTCGAACGAAGATCGCTTCTGGTGCGAACGGGCGTCCTCGATCGCCGTCTCACGAAGACTGATACATCGGCGCGCCACCATTGAGATATGGTCGCAATTGACGTCCTCGAGCACGGACGAGCCCGCGTCAACGACGTCAAACTGCACTACGTGACCGCCGGGGACGGGCCGCCGCTGGTCTTGCTCCACGGCTGGCCACAGACGTGGTACGAGTGGCGGGACGTGATTCCGGACTTAGCTGAGGAGTACACCGTCATCGCGCCCGACCTCCGTGGACTGGGTGACTCCGAGACGCCCGTCTCGGGCTACGACAAGGACACCGTCGCGACCGACGTTCGAGCGCTGGTCCACGAGCTCGGATTCGGTGACGAACCGATCGCGCTCGTCGGTCACGACTGGGGGATGCCGACGGCCTACGCGTACGCCGCCCAGTACCGCGACGAGGTGCGCGCGCTCGTCGTCCTCGAGGCCGGGCTGCCGGGCATCAACGAGGACGAGAAACGACACCTCTGGCACACCCGCTTTCACGGCGTCCGCGACCTCCCGGAGCGGCTGGTCGCCGGTCGGGAGCGGCTCTATCTCGACTGGTTCTACGGCGAGGGCGCCTACGACCCTTCCGCGATCGACGACGACGCCCGCGACGAGTACGTCCGCTGTTACTCGCAGGCCGGTGGACTGCGAGGCGGCTTCGAGTACTATCGCGCCTACGAAACCGACGCCGAGCACAACCGGGAGCATGCCGAGGAGCCGCTCGAGATCCCCGTTCTCGCGCTCGGCGGCGAGGCCTCCTTTCGCGAACTCCCTATCAAGGATATGAACGCAGTCGCCACCGACGTCGACGGCGAGGTCGTCGAGCGCGCCGGCCACTGGCTCCCCGAGGAACGGCCGGCGTACTTCGTCGATCGGGTGACGGCGTTCCTCGAGGACGAGACGTAACGGGTCGCTCGAACTTCCTGCGCCAGTTCGAAGCGGGGCGAATATAACAGGCGAGTATCCTGATCTCTCGGTCAGGCGTTTTCGAGTGCGTCGTCGGCGAACGTGGCCGACGCGGAGACGAAGGGACCGTCGAAGTTCACGGAGACGTCGGAGCCGTCCTTGCCGAGAACCGACTCGACATCGGCGCGTCCCGTCTCGTCGAGTTCGTCGAAAACGAGCGCCGTCTCCCCGGTCGCGCTCGACGATTCGGAAAACGAGAGCGACGAGACGGCCCCGTTGAGGCCGCTGAACGCCTCGAGCTGGAAACCGGAGGACGACACGCTCGAGGACTGTCCCGAGTCGGCTCCGTCGAACCCGTCCGGGCTGTAGCCGCCGAACACCATCTGTCCGTGCCCGCCGGTCGACAGCAGTCGCCGGAACGTCTCGTGTTCGTCGGCGGCGCGGGCGCGGTCGCCCTGTTCGGTCTCGATGACCCGCTCGACGGCCGTGCGGCCGGACCCCTGCACGATCACCTCGCCCGTGACGGCCAGCGTCGTCGTCGCCTGCTGATCGCCTGCGGGCTCGTAGACCGCGTATCCGCGTACGTCGGTCGTGTGTTCGAACTCGATCTCGGCGAACGAGTCCTCGGGGACGGTCGTCAACTCGCCGTCGATCTCCTCGGTCACCACGTCGCCCGACAGCACGATGGTCCCGTTGGTCACGAGCAGGTCGTCGATCGAGGTCTCGAAGCTGGTCCCGCTCGTCTGCTGATCGCCGACGAGACCGCCGAGTCCCGACCCCGACAGGCCGAACCCCGCGGCGAACGTGGCGGACAACCCGCCGGCCAGGGGGAGTCTGAGCATCGGATCCTCGATGTCCTCGAGACTATCCGAACCGCCGCTCGAGTTCTCGTCGTCGCTCTCGAGTTCGTCGAGTGCCGCCAGATCGAGGTAGCTGAACGAGACGTCGCTGTCGACGGTCGTTACCCACTTCGCGTACGCCGGCGTGTCGGTCGTCCCCGCACCGTCGCCGTTCCCCGAGCTCGAACTGTTCCCCGAGCTCGAACCGTTCCCCGAGCCGTCGCCGAGACACCCGGCCGCACCTACAGCCAGTGTCGCGCCGCCGAGTTGTAGAAATCGCCGGCGTCGAACGTCTCCTGAAACCATACGACCACGCAGGAAACCAGCTGTTATGAAAATTCCGCCTGTTTGATATGAGTGTGAGTAAGGTATTGTTTACGTCTCAGTTGGGGGAAGGAAATCGCGATGACGCCGCAGAACGTCCGGGTGCGAGAATCGAACCCGACTGCGAGATTCACTGGCGTTCGTCTCGCGTGATTCGATCTCGCTTTCCGGCCTTCTTCGTCACTACGTTCCTCAGAAGGTCCGGGTGCGAGAATCGAACCCGCGTCTCAGCCTCCACAAGCCCTCTAGAGGGCAGACTACCCAATTCTCGCGCCGGATTCCTTCTCACACCCGACCTTTCTCTGCGGAGTCGGGGATACTGGCCGCCGCAAAGGCTGTGAACCCTGTTTCCGCGTCGATAGTTGGAAAGTCCCCACGCCGTCACAAGACAAGACGTCTCGCCGCTCTACCATAAATTCCGGCGTCGATTGCCTTTTAGGGCATACGAGAATTCTTGGCTGTATAGTGGGCTCGAAGGCGGAAATAGGTAATCAGCTGGCGAAAGCCGACCCAACTCGTCTTTACGAGTTGGATAGCACTCATATTGATTCCTCACTACGATTCCCACGCCAGCGCCTACCTGACAAAACCAACAGCTCATGACGAGTTTATCACGCTGTTGGAGTCACTCGAACGATTCTGGTTTGAACAGGCACAGCTCCCCCGATTTCACAATAATTCTCCCCCTCTGCAGATGGCAGATTTGCCTGTGCTGAGTAGTTAGCCTGTGCTCACCGGTTATTCGCAACTTCTGTCTCTACTTTCTTGGATACAGTGCGGTAATTACGTGTGCGCGCTGACCATCGCTCTTTTCAGTTACTCAGTTAATCACTACAACAACGGTGTGTGAAAATGCTTACTCGTTAACCGTATAGCCGTCTACATAACGTCAGAGGGGATGGCACGTGAATGACAAAATGTTTGATGCGTTGGCCGACGTACAGCGACGCCGGTTGTTGCTCGGCTTGTTAGACCATAATCCACAGAATGTGACGGAATTGTCCAACGTTCCGTGGGATATTACCGAACAGGACAAGGATCTGATCAAGAAACACCACGTCCACTTACCCAAACTGGCCCAATATGGGTACATCGAGTGGGATCGAGAAGCCAGTATCGTAACGAAAGGGCCCCAGTTCGACGAGATTCGGCCGCTTCTCGAGTTTCTGGAGGCCAATCGGAATTAATCTCTTCACCGGATTGCTGTCGGGAGTCAGTAGTCCTCCTACTCTGGTTGACACTGGTAAATAGGAACGCTCAAAGCACCATTGCATCGGTGTCGCTATACTGTCGCCGATGAGTAGTAGATGGCGTGCCCCATCGTGGTTGGGCCGTAATAGGGCACGCCACTCTATCGGAGTACTCGGAGGCTGAAGTAGCTTGTGTGATAATCTGAGTGAAAATACTTTCCGCGGAGAACGCAGCCGAGCAGGAACGACGCAGCACAAAAAACAGGAGCCTTTTCCCTCTACGGACGGTAATAGTCTCGTTCGAATCGTCGGACGCGTGGTTGGGCCATGACACAAGACACGACTATCAGCGAAGCGGCGAGTTTGTTGCAAGATCTTGGGCTGCAAGAGTACGAGGCACGGTGCTTTCTGGCGTTGACACAACTTCCCAGCGGGACAGCCAAGGAAATCCACGAACTCTCCGAGGTACCACGGACGCGAGTCTACGACGCCCTCCGCGTGCTGGAATCACAGGGGCTGGCTGAAGTTCAGCACTCGAGCCCACAGCAGTACCGCGCTGTCAGTATCGCCGAGGCCACCCGTACGCTCCAACAGAAGTACACCGATCGGATCGAGACGCTCGAAACCCATCTCGAGACAATCGAGCTTCGCGATGCCGAGTCGGGTAACGACCGAGTTCAGGAAGTGTGGTCGTTGGCCGGCAACGACGCGATCAATTCCCGGACGTTCGACCTCATTGACGACGCAGAGTCAGAGATCGCACTGCTCGTCGTGGACGAATCGCTCCTGTCGGAGACGTTTTTCGAGCGTCTCCACGACGCTGTGGAACGGAATCTCTCGATCGTTCTTGGCGGCCAAACGGAGCAGATCAGATCTCGACTCGGAACGGAACTTCCGAATATCACCACGTTCGAGACCGGATTAGATTGGCTCACCGGTCAATGGGCCGACCACGAAATGGCTATCAGCCGGATTCTGCTCGTTGACCGGGAGACGCTATTGATCGGCTCGTATCACCCGGACGCCGTCGACGGCATGGGGAGTGAACAGGCAATCTACGCCACCGGTCTCGAAAACGGAGTCGTCGTCCTTCTTCGCCGACTGATCTCGTCGGGGCTAGTATCCACCAACGATCCGGGGAAGTGAGTCTCGGTCAATTCCCGGAACTCACTCAGAGGCGACTGTCACTTCGTTTCCGCTGACCCGAACCAGATAGTCACCGAAGCGAAATGATATGGCAATCTGACCATCACGGTTCAAATATAACGAAATTAAACCTACATCAGAGTGACTCGCTGAGCATCATAGAAAGTGTCAAAATTTAAGTGACCTATCGGTAGGGTCTTCACCTGCCAATTCATCACTCAGGATACCATTTCTGATCACAACTTGTGCATTTGAGTTCGACATTCGTTTCTGGCCCAAGTAGCATACTGGAATTTTCCATCCCACAATTAGGGCAAATAGTGCTCTCCATAGTCACTTGCTGACCCTCAATCGGGAAAAGTTAACACGCTGCACAAGTACCGTGTGAGAAAATGGGTTACAAAGCAGGTGACGGTAACGACATGCCCTTTACTGACCAGAAAGTGTGCATGCAAACTAAGCAGTTGGTAAAAGAAGAGTATGGTTAGCAGTAGTAGACCCAGAATGTATGTTTATTCTGACATTCAATCTTAGTGTGATCACCGAACGCAGCGACGGACAGGCTGGCTTTCAATTCTACGTCTTGTTCTGGGACGCGTACGCTACTGTTCTCTCCGCATCGCGGACACGCAACCTCTCGAGTTTGTGGTACTTGCATCAGTACTGATCACGTACTATACGTCACGGGTGGTAATGAACAACCCCCGCCCCCAGTTGATAGATTCGTAGCACTACATGGGATGCTATTATCGCTGTTGAGGCGATACTACTGAGAGATGTGACTTACGCCGTGAACCTTTGAGTGTGGCTCTCGGAGAAACTGGTATGGTGGAACTAGATAACGTGGATAGAGGTATCCTGCATGAACTGCAGCTCGATGCGCGGAATCGAACGGCTCAAGAGATCGCCGATAAAGTCGATGTGTCTGCCAGTACCGTACGGAATCGGATCGCGGAACTCGAAGCGGACGGGATTATCGAAGGCTATCACCCAAAACTCGACTACGAGAGGGCGAGTCTCCCACTCCAAGTCCTATTCGTCTGTTCAGCACCGCCGACGGAACGGTCAGAGATGGTCGAACAAATACTCGACATCCGTGGGGTTGTGGACGTTCGGGAAACATTGACTGGCCATCGCAACCTGTACGTCGAAGCCGTCGGGACTGATACCACAGATACTGTCCGCATCACCGACGCGATGCATAATATCGGCCTCTCAATAGAGAGTTCAGAAATCCTGCGCCAACGCCGGGTGCAGCCGTTCAACCATTTTTTCTTCACCGATCCATACAGTGAAGGGGATAACGATCAAGACGAGTGACCGCTTATTGTGGTCGCCCGGAAGGTGGGGAATCCACAATCATACTGGCTGTGGTTACGGGAGCCACACCGGCAACTGTGGCAGACGCAAATGTCGGGGCGAGAACTACGGAATGTCGCATAGGCAATATATTTGCCAGACAACACTTATCCCCGCCAATGCACTCCGGTGAGACATGGAAGATCGAGTCTCGGAAACAGATTTGGCGGAGTTCGACGCAGGCGGCGATCAGCAAGACAAGCTCTTTGACGTATTGTCCAATCAACGCCGCCGAGTTTTGCTCCACTCACTGCAGGCCAGCCAACTGCCAGTTTCCGTGGGGAAATTAGCAACGAAACTCGCAACGTGGGAAGCCCAACAGCCACTTTCTGACCGATCAGGGGACGATAGAACTACTATCGAAATGACTCTTGTACACAATCACCTTCCAAAGATGGCCGAAGCAGAACTCATCACATACGACAATACAGAGCAAAGAGTTGCACTTGCGAACCAGACTGATAATGTCTGGGTACATCTTCAGACGATGACGAGCAGCTAATGCTGGAGAGTAACTATGAATTCCATTGCTAAGTGGATAGTATCCATTCGGAGGAAGTTCCAGCGTCTTGAGGACGGAGGGGAAACAATAGACGATTCAGTGACACCGCAGCAAGATACACAACGGTCGTCGTTGTTTCGTTGCCCAGACTGTGAAACGGTCTATATTGCTACTGACAAAAACATCTGTTCAGCCTGCGAGACGACCGTCAATCGAGTTCCAGCGCCGACTGAAGCAGAATAGCTCTGTACTGAATGTTACACCGAACGCGTGGGAAGTGATGATGGGGACAGTAGTATCATCAATGCGCTTAACCGGGTTTGTTGATTCGTGGACTCCCGATCAGCACTAGATCCTCACCACATCAACCAAATATCGGACAGGAAAACTGAATTTTCGACCTCGATACCTCGGAAGGTATAGGGAATTATCTTCGAAGTCATCAAGCCATTCCTATACCTCGCCGTGGACGCAACGTGACTGCTCATACATCTTGGACAGTACAGGTCTGCCCGGGTTACGAGCCGTAGTCCACTATTGTCCGTCGTCCGTGGCGATGGTGCCGACACGCGTGTTTATTCAAAGTGAAGATTGAGTCAAGTGCAGGTGAAGAACATAGCGAGTGTACCTCTTAGAGGATTCTGTCAGTTCGTCACTCCTCGTCATCCCGAATGACCATCACCTTGACCCGGTTGACGCCATCAAAGTCGCGGAGTCGGTAGGTGAGGTTACGTACCCGCTCGGCTGGGCCCCGACAAAATAGTGATTCGAGGCACCACTCTCCTTGGTGCGTATGACTCGTGTTGAGGATCACGTCTTGATATTCGTGTTGGACTGCGTGGAGTTCCTGTATCACCTCGTGGTGGCGATAATCGAACGCGATGAGCGCAACGATCTCCCCGCTTGTCGCTTCGAGCCGGGTATGTGACTCGATGTACTCCAGCATCGCTTCTCTGACTGCCCGTGACCTATTTTCGAGACCCTGTTCTTGCCAGACCCGGTCAAACTCTTCGACCACGTCGTCAGGGATGTTGAAACTCGTTCGCATAGATACTGGCTCGTCGTGGCTCTACAAGAGGGTCTCGTATGACGATGTACCTGTTTCGGTATTAACAACCGTTATCCACGTTGGTAGCAGATTCTTGGTCAGGATGTTACACGGCGAAGCACTCGGTCTCCTCCTCGGGGCAGTTGCCCTTGGCGCCGTTCACGGCATCGAACCGGGTCACGGGTGGCCCGTTGCTGCCTCGTACGCCCTCGACCAGACGAACAAGTGGGCGTACGGGTTCGCCGCGAGTCTCATCATCGGCGTCGGCCACCTTATCAGTAGTATCGCGATGGTGGGAGTGTTCTTCTACGCGAAAGACTACTTCAACCTCACGCAGGTCAACGAACCGATGACGATACTCGACGGCATCCAGATCGGAGGGCCAGTCAGTCTCGTGGCGGGCGTCCTGCTCATCGCGCTCGGTGTCCGGGAGTACTCCCACGGACATTCCCACGCCAGTCACGATACTGACCATCACGGCCACGACCACCACCACTCGGACGAGCATTCCAGCCATTCGCACGACGACGGGTTGATTACCCGCCTGAAAGGCATCGTTCCCTTCGTCGGTGTCGATTCTCACTCACACGATGACCCTAAAGAGGCCGCTGACCGTGGCCTCCTCGGGATCGCGTGGTTCGCGTTCGTTCTCGGATTCGCCCACGAGGAGGAGTTCGAGATTATCGCACTCTGTGCCGGGTCAAACCACTGCCTCGAACTGATGAGTGCGTACGCCATCACCGTCATCGTGGGTATCGTTGGACTGACGATGCTGTTGATTGCAGGCTACCAGCACTCCGAGGAGAAAGTCGAGCAGTACACGCCGTACCTCCCAGCGTTTTCAGCGGCTGTCCTCATCATCATGGGTGTTGGTTTCATCATCGGAATCTTTTGACTTGCCTTCTTCAATTCGCAGTCTGTAGTGACCGATCGGAGCGTCTCCCTATCTAAGTAGGGAATCAAGAAAAGACGACTGTTGACTGTAGAAAGGATATGAAAGCGGCAGAAGATACGGATCGAATCGTGGCTGTCTGTACCACTTGCCGGTCACCATATGCTGCTCGCCTCTGGCCAGATGGCGAAATACGCCTAATTGGAACGGGAGACCGGTGTCCATGTGGAGAATTTGATCTTCAGCCACTTCGGTGATAAGTATAGGTGATTGACTTGCCACTATATCCGGATAGCTCAGGTATTTCGACTGCGACTTATTATGCATGCCCACCAATTGACGGCATGAGCATTATCGCCGAATTTTCCGTCAAATCGGATGATCTCGCGCTGAACCACACACTCACAGCGGCCCCAGAGATGGTCATCGAGATCGAGCAAGTAGTGGCGACGATGGAAGATCGGATCATGCCGTATTTCTGGGTGAGTGGTGGTAATCACGCGGAGTTCGAAGCGGCGTTTCAGGACGACGAATCCGTAACGAACGTGACCGGTATCGACGAAGTAGAAGGGGCGAAATTGTACCGCGGCGAGTGGACGGAAAACGTCGAGACCATCATCTATGCATATGTCGAACTCGGGGCGACGCTCATACAAGCAATCGGCAAAGCCCAAGACTGGGAACTACGGATGCGATTCGACAGTCAGGACTCCCTCTCGGAATTTCAAGAGTACTGTGAGAAGAACGGTATTTCGTACGAACTCAAGTCGATCAAAGAACAGGAACAGCCGATGGCGAGTGCCCAGTACGATCTCACACCGAAGCAACGCGAGACGCTGGTCACTGCGCTCGAAGCAGGCTACTACGAGGCTCCTCGAGCGGTGACAATGCGTGAACTGGCGGATCAAATGGGAATCGCCCAACAGACACTCTCGAACCGATTTCGCGCTGCACACAACAATCTCATTACCAGTACGTTGACGATCAGCCATCCAGATGAGGACGAGAATGAGGAATAATTCCCCAGTGACGGACTGTCTGGACTTCACTGCTCGAATTAGTACTATACAGCACTTCTCCTCTTAGGTAGAGAGGCGTTTTCTTCTTTCGTGGTTGGGTCAATTACTGAGTTCGACACGGTTCTCCGACTGTGTCAAGAGCAGCACCGTCGTATCATCCTCGCAACACTCGCGCACGAGAAGCGGTCGGTAACGGTAACCGATCTCACGAAGACGATCCTCAAACACAATCATCACACACCTCCCGCAGAGGTTCCCGAAGAAGAAGCGAAACAGATTCGGCTGGCGCTGCACCACGTCCATCTCCCGAAGTTGGCGGATCACTCGCTCGTCAACTACGATCAGGAACAGCAACTGGTGGAACCGACTCCCCAGTTCGATCAGTTAGAGCCCCAGCTCTCAACCATCATTGATGCTGATCCCGATCTGGAAACACCAATTGCACTGTAAGACCGGTCAGAATCGCCCTTTAAACAAGCGGGACTTTGATGATTTCAGTATTCTGCAGCACGTAGACGACGGTCTGTATGCAGTCTGTAGCGACCGATCGGATCGTGGCCCTACCCAAGTAAGGGTGAAGGAAAGTCAACTGCTGACTGCAGAAAGGATATGAAATCAGTAGAGGACACGAATCGAATTATAGCTGGTTGTACTACTTGTCGGTCACCATACGCCGCTCGCCTCTGGCCAGATGGCAAAATATGTTTAATTGAACAGGTGACCGGTGTCCGTGTGGGGGGCCTGAATTTCGGCTCCATCGGTGATCAGCAGAGGCCAGAGCTTATTCATCCTCTTCCGAAATGATACCTCTGCTCTTGCTGTTTCCAACCCCACGTTTATAGAATCCCGTGGTGTATGTTAACTATGGGTGAGAAAGCGGACGAAGGAAATGCATCAGCTGAACTTTCACTGAATGCAATCCTTGACGTTCTCAGTCATCATCACCGACGGACACTATTCCGTTGGGTGCGGGATCAGCCTGACCAGCGTGCCGATTCCCAAGCCCTAATCGACCATCTGATTCAACAAGAACGCAAACGACTGGGGAAAACACCGAACCCTGACCACGTTCAAGCCGCACTCTACCATATTCATCTGCCGAAACTGACTGAGACAGAGCTGATCACGCACGATGAGGCTGTTCAGGAGTACCAGTATCACCCAAATGAGCGGCTAGAGAAATGGCTTGATTTGATTGACGCCGAACACGAGTCTGAGTGGTGATAAGGGTCAGTTATTCGGTGTTCTCGGTTGCTACAACGTTTCCGTCGGCATCGATTTCGACGAAACATCCATAGATCTCAAGTTGAACCGAGGTAGAGACGGTCGTACTCTCAATGAATCGCTCTAGAGCAACAGGGTCAAACGAATAGGCCAATGGAGGGAGTTCCTGAATATCTTCACCGCGAGCAGCCGCTACTGCGGTGACGATCTCCAATGTAAGGTCATGTCGTTGTGGAGATGATCCCTCAGAGGGAGATGCCATCTGGCCACAAGCATGTGGACACCTCTGATAGATCTATCACCCGCTAATACAGGCAGGGGTTCACAGTCTATACTCATCACTCGTTAAGCAGAACATCTGAACCTTCTACGGCTATGGGAGTATTCACCCTGCTTTTAGTGAGTTGGGGCACAGTCACTCATCTGCGTAGAAAGTTGAACTGATGTCCGTCAGGATCTACTCCCACAAACCGATATTTGTCAGAATATCTTTAAAGACTGATTACCTTCGGTAGGTGACGACTCACAGCCGCACCTTCAATCACCCATGTTTCCTACTTCAGAAATCCACGTTCTCCACGTCGACGACGAGCCGGATTTCGCCGAGATGGCCGCGGAATTTCTGCGGCGTGAGGACGACCGGTTCGATGTCGAGACGGCCACCAGCGTAAGCAAGGGACTGGAGCGACTGGCCGACGCCGAGTTCGACTGCGTCGTCTCGGACTACGACATGCCGGGCCAGTCTGGTCTCGAGTTCCTCGAGGCAGTTCGCGATGATCGACCAGATCTACCGTTCATCCTGTTCACGGGTAAGGGATCCGAGGAAGTCGCCAGCGACGCCATCTCGGCCGGCGTCACCGACTACCTCCAGAAGGAATCCGGCACAGACCAGTACACGGTACTGGCAAACCGGATCGCCAACGCCGTCGAGCGGGAGCGGTCGCGCCGGCTGGTCGAGCGCAACGAGCGACGCCTTCGGGAGTTGATCGACTCGCTCCCACATCTTCTCTACGTCGTCGACATCGACGGGACATACCTACTCGCGAATCAGGCACTCGCGGATTTCCACGACACGACCGTCACGGACATCGAGGGCAGCAACGTCGCCGACGTGCTTCCCGACGCGACGGCCGAGGAGTTCAGAGGACATGTCGCTGATGTGCTCGACGAAGGGGCGATGAAGAGCTTTCCGGATGCCGAGATACCCGACTCGAGCGGCGCCATCCACATCTTCAATCCTCGGTTGCTCCCCTACGACTTCGGTGAGACCGACGAACAGGCGGTGCTCGGAATCGCCAGCGACGTTACTGACCAGAGAGAACGCGAACGTGAACTCGAACTGAAAGAGCGACGCTATCAGGCGATCTTCAACGACCCGAACATCCTCGTTGGTCTGCTCGACACCAACGGTACCGTCCTTGACATCAACCAGACGGCGATGAATTACGTTGACGTCACCCTCGAGGACGTCACAGGGGAACCGTTCTGGAAGACCCCGTGGTTCGGTCACGCCGAGACCGTTCAAGAGCAAATCAGAGACTGGATCGATCGCGCAGCAAGGGGCGAGTACGTCGAATTCGATCTCGACCTCGTCGATCCCAGCGGCGACCCGTACGCTGTCGAGGGCGTGATCAGGCCGGTTACAAACGACGCCGATGAGGTCGTCTCGCTGATCATCTCCGACCGAGAAGTCACCGACCAGCGGGTATATGAACGGGAACTCGAGGAGGCTAACGCCGTCCAGTCGACGCTGTTGGACACGCTTCCGGTGGGTGTCCTCGCCGAGGACGCGTCGCGGAACGTCGTCGCCGTCAACGCCCAACTCTTCGAACTCTTCGACTTACCGGGGGAACCCGACGAGATTACCGGCGCCGACTGCTCCGCACTGGCCGCGGATGCCAGTGAGATGTTTGCTGAACCAGCGGCGTTCGTCGAACGGATCCATGAACTGGTGACCGAAGGTGACCCGATGCATAACGAGGAAGTCCACCTTCGCGACGGTCAGACGTTCGCACGGAGCTATCAGCCGATCGAACTCCCCGAGGGTGAGGGGCATCTCTGGGTGTACCGCGACATCACCGACAGCAAGCGACGCGAAACCCGCCTTGAGGCACTCAACACGACAACTCAAGACCTGATGGCCGCCGAGACCCGCGATGATGTCGCCGAAATCGGCGTGAGCGCGGCAGCCGAGATTCTGGGGATGGAAGCGAGTGCCATCCACCTGTACGACGAACAGCAGTCGGCCCTCGTTCCGCAGACCATCACGGACGCCGCGACCGAACTTATCGGCGACCCGCCGAAGTTCACTTCGGGCGACAGCATTGCATGGCGAGCCTACGAAGTTGGCGAACCGCTGGCTGTCGACGACGTTCACGACGACCCGGACGCCTACAACCCGGAGTCGCCTGTCCAGAGCGAACTTCACCTCCCGCTCGACGGCCACGGCATCCTGATGGCCGGCTCGGACACGACGGCGGCCTTCGACCAGCAAGACCTCGTGTTTGGCGAATTGCTCGCCGGGAACGTCGCGGCGGCACTCGAACAGGTCAATCAGACCGAACAGCTGCGTGCCCGAGAGCGGGAGCTGATGCATCAAAACGACCGCTTGGAGGCGTTCGCCAGCGTCGTCAGTCACGACCTCCGGAACCCGCTCAACGTGGCCGAAGGGCGATTGGAACTGGCCCGCGAGGAGTATGATAGCGACGATCTAGACGAGGTCGACCGCGCACTTGGGCGGATGGACGTGCTCATCGATGATCTCCTGACGCTAGCACGCGAGGGAGACCATGTACAGGAACTAGAGCCGGTCGACATCGGCGACCTTGCGCGCCAGTGCTGGGCTAATGTCGAGACGAAGGATGCGACGCTCGACGTGACCACTGAAGCAAAGACTCGGGCTGATCGGAGCCGCCTGAAGCAGGTGTTCGAGAACCTCTTCCGAAACGCCGTCGAACACGGTGGCGCCGACGTGGCGGTGTCAGTCGGCGGACTAGCCGGAGGGTTCTACATCGAAGATGACGGCCCCGGAATTCCACCAGACAAGCGGGAGACAGTCTTCGAACCCGGATATTCGATCACGCAGGAAGGCACAGGGTTCGGTCTCAGCATCGTCAAGGAGATTATCGACGGCCACGGCTGGGAAATCGAGATCACCGACGGCGAAGCCGGTGGAGGACGGTTCGAAATCAGCGGCGTGGCGTCCGAGTGAGCGACATCAAGGCGCTCGGCAATTCGTTGTATTCGTCGACATCAGTCACTCTGAGTCGAGCGAGTAGTCACGGACAACATTTGGGTCAGCGTACGACGGCATCTAGTATCCCGTCCAGCGCGGCGGAAGCGTGCTGTTTGGCGTCGATGTGCGCGTCCACCTCACCCGGCGTCCGAGGATCTCATGCAGCATCTCGCGTAGGTCAACGGCTAACTCTGCGGCTTCTCGCCGTCGATTGTTCTTACCGCCACTCATCACTCGAACTGACTTTGGCCGTGCAGATACGTCCCTTGCTCGGTCGCACAGACGCGATGCATCCCAATTGTGTCTATCTCGCTCGCCTCTCCCGGTTCGAGATGCTCGTACGCCTCGCAACTACACCGCGGACACATGATCTCGTTCTCGTCGGTCATAATCGAAAGAGGGGATGTTTCACCCCAGATCCATGGTGGATGGATGACTCCACTAGAGCCCACCGGGCCTTCTCGGCCCACCACACTCGTCGTACTCCGAGACCGTAAAACCCGACATATAGGCCGCTAAAACGCCCTAGACGAGCCACAACAGGGAAACGCATACCACTACGGAAAACAACCACACGCGTATGATCGACGACGAGAACGACTACACCCCTGTCGTCATCACCGTCGGCGAAGAACACGAGGTCGATCTGGCCCTACACGACACACGTACTACCGCTCAGAGCACGTCATAATGCCAGACCCAGACGACGGGACAGACTGGTCACGCGACTGGACGGCACGCGAGCGCGTCGAGACCGTATTCTACGACCCCCGCACAGCAGACGACCCCGCCGAGATCGCTGACGAAGCCAACGTAAGTGTCGCCACTGCCCGCGAGATACTCGAGCAGATCGCCGAGAGAGACTATAGCGACACGCGATGGGATGATGACTGACGACGAGGTCGACGCCGACCGTGCCCACGCCGCCGGCGGCGAGCGCGCCGAGGATGTGGACGAAGACACCAAGACGGTCGCCGACTGGTTCGATCTCGATGACGCCGACGTGTACCGTGCTCTCGTGTACTACCACGACCATCCCCGCGAGATGAAAGAGGTCGAACGCAAGCGCGAGAAGTCGCTGGAGCGCGTGCAAGAGCAGACCGGCCGAGACGACGCGAATCTCGCCGCTGACCGCACCGAGGCACTCGCCGACGAGGAGAATCTCAAAGACATCGACGACCTAATTGATGACCTGCCTGACGGGATTGGTAGATACGAACCCGATGAAATCGCGGACGAGAACCCATATCCGGACGCTCTCTGACTCTCTCGAGGAGTGAACCCCACCCCCGACAGTTCCGATGAAAACCACCAGCAGATGGTTGAGTTACCAACCGCCCCAGACACACCCCTCGGTTCCGATGAAATTACGATGCAGGTGCTCCCTCTCACGGCAAAACTCGGTGCAAGTCTACAAACCAGCCGAAACTGACCTGTCGTGAGCTTCCGACTTGAAGCTACACGCGTGTTGTGGCCATTATCGCCTAAATCCCCTCACTAAGTAGCCATTCATCGCTGTGATATTCTCGAGCCATATTCATGGCAATCAGTACGGAGGCCGTTTTCACGTTAATTCATGATGATGTCCGGTAGATCGTCACATGACTGATTCGGAAACACGTATCGACTACTTCGGATGCCTTCGTTTCCGAAGATAGGGATTCGCTCTTCCTGAGCCGTATTTCCATCCTCTTTCAGTTCAACAACCACTCCGTCCCCATGGACTGCAACGACATCATACACTTTGTTTTCCAGCGTATCGTGAATGGTGACCTCACGGAGTTGCTTCGTGACATCCCATAGGGTTCCAAGAGGCATGATGAACGTGGCACTCCCATTTTCCTCTTCAAACTGATGGCGTTCGGTACAGAACGCATATCGGTCGAGCCGGTGGCGAACACCATCGAAGTCACCATTGAGTCCGTGGGTGATGCCTCTGGCAATCGTCTCGTACATTCGGTTACTAACCGCTTCCCGAAGCTTTGTCGCGTCTTCTTCGGCGGCAAGGGCAACGACGGTCGATTCGTCAAGGGCACTCCCTTCAAGGTCACTTGGAACGATCTCGTCACACTCTGCTTCTCCAATATGCAAATCAAACTCCAAACGCAACTTTGAGCCAAACGGATGGGCAGAAATCTCTCTGAAGGTATTGTCGGGCTTGATCCGTTCTGTGTCTCTCTTTTCGCTCACCGACTCCACAAGTTCCGCGAGCTTCGAAGGCTCGATATTTGACTTCTGCATCGTATTCAAAGAACCCTTGTCGTTCACCTGTGACGATCTGTACTTAGAAATCACGCACTCTCCGAACACTAGAAGCGTTTTTGTCCGTGTTAACCGAAATGAGCGTTGTCCAATCGCTTTCGTCAAGCGCAGCGTATTCCCGAAGTTCCGCTTCCGAGATTCGTTCGCAGATGTCGTCAGGAGCGTCGTAATTCACGATTTCGACACGCGTACCCCCTTCCCAATATCCGGAATCGAACTCAGTGATCTGGTACTCAGGGGGGTTCTCGCTTGATGCTCGCCATATCTGTCCGTCTTTTTCGGTGACGACATGAACTTCCTCAGCGCCGTAGAACGGCACATCCTCTGCGGACGCGTCAAAGAATCTCTCGAACTCTGTGGGTGCCATACCCTCACCGTCATCTTCGACAATGATCACAGGCCCAGCCTCCTCAATCCGAATGTCGATGCCGATCTGGGCGGGGTTACGCTCGTAGGCAGCGCCAACGAGGTCAAGAACGGCAAGTTTGGTTGGCATGATCGGATCGCTCTCATCAGATGCAGACATCTCGGCGCCGTCGTTGTCGTGTGTGTTCATATGCGAAGTTACGACTATCTATTTGCGCTATTCAATACTTGTACACCTGTCAACCGCCGTGTAGCTGCTATACCTTCTCAGATCGCTCGATTTCACTCCTCGGCGCTGAACACGGATAAGAGAAGACCAATTTCCAACTTATAGGTTTTTGTTTTCATATTACATTTCGGAACCAGTCACCGCATTATCACAACCTGCCCCCACATCTTTTTGATAACATCCTAACCATCAACTGCAGCACTGTCCGGCGAATCACTAAATATTAATTTCATACTGTTCCGGCCCGGGTAGGTATCTTAATACTTACTCTTATCAACAAACAGACGTATTTTGCTCGAGGAGAACACCATCCTTGTGGGCTCGAACTCATCACCGCCTGAAGAAGAAGTGACAGAACTTCCAGACTACCTATCTGTAGAATCTGGCGGCCAGCCTCGAGTAGAAACTCGGCACCTCGAGACGCTCCAACCCCATCCCCTTAACGAACGTACGTACGGCGACCGGGCTGATCTTAAGGAAACATTCCTTGACTCCATCGAGAACAATGGAATCCACACCCCACTCATTGTCACCCCTACTGACCTCATCATCTCGGGTCACCGGCGGTGGGAGGCCGGCAAACAGCTTGACCTTGAGATAGTACCGGTCATCGTTCAAGAGTTCGCCGACGAACTCGATCAAAAGGAAGCTTTGATCGATCTCAACCGCCAGCGAGATAAGACCTTCAGCCAGAAAATGCGAGAATCCGAGGTGCTACACGAGATCGAGGCTGCCCGGGCACGTCAGCGTCAAGGCCAGCGTACAGACCTTCGGGAAAACGTACCCGATAGTGAGGTATCTGAGTTCGCGCGTACTCGCGATGTCGTCGCCGAGAAAATCAACATTGGGTCTGGTAAGACCTATGACTACGCCCGCACCGTCTGGGAGGCCGCTCAAGACGACGATCCAGTCGCAGTCAACCAAGTCAATAAACTAGACCGTGGCGATCAGTCTATCAGCGGGGCCTACAAGATGGTACATCAACGCCACCCTTCCGAATCCTCGGATACTGGAACTCCATCTGCGGCTACCCCAACCGACAAGGATGGTACACCGTCCGACAAGGGAGAAATCCTCTCGCCGGACGAGTTAATTCTCTCTGCTCACATCGGCACGAACGAGGATCTGTTCCCGGATATTCTCGACCTGCACGTCGAGAAAGGAGCGGTAATCGCAGACGTCACGTTCGGTAAAGGCGTGTTCTGGAAACAGGTTGATGTTGACGCGTACGAACTCCGCGCGACAGACATTCAGCCAGAACGTTCTCCGAGCGACAACACCGGAGTCAACTATCACGACCTTCCGTACGACGACAACGAATTCGACTCGGTCGTTTTTGATCCGCCCTACGCGAGTGGTCTATACAATGAAGATCGGCGCGATGGCGACGAGGAAGCGTGGATTGTTGAACAATATGGCACCGTCTTCGAAGGCAAACGTACTGGCCACGGTGCAGTACTTCACGAGTATGCCGGCGGCGCGAAGGAAGCGAAACGCGTGCTTCGGGAGGGAGGAACGTACATCGTGAAGACGATGGACGAAGTAGCTAGCGGTAAGCAACATCTCACCCATGTTGAAATCATTGATATTTGTGAAGAGTTAGGGTTCACTACGACCGATTTGTTTGTCCTTGTTGGACAGACCACACCATCGTCACAAGGCATTGTAACACAGCAGCACGCTCGAAAAAACCACTCGTATTTCCTCGTCTTCACCGCCTAAAAGAGCAGGTGACTCGTAACCGAGGCTTCCATACCGCCCTCTCATGTAGCGGCGATAGGATCGACATCGTGGTGTTCTGTCGTTTCATGGCGGCTCAGAGCCGCAGGTGACCATCCCGCCGCCTCGATAAAGGCGTCACTGGTTCGTCAGCCATCGTCCTATCACGTGTCGCTGTAGCCGTTCTCGGCGAGATCATTGATGAGTTCATCAATCTCTACGAGTTTGCGCCCAAACAGTGGCCAGACGACTCCAGCTGGCAAGTGGTCAAGATCGACGACTGACCACCATCTTCTCCCTGTTTTTCATCGGAACTCGAGGGGGTGGTCACTCACGTTCAATGTGCAAGACCTTGCGGGGACGTGTGGAGCTAATCGCCAGATAGCAGAACACGTGAAACGTACCCCGGCAATACGGGGCATACGAAACGAAATGGTCTGCAGCCCGCCACGCCGGCATTCAAGTTGAGAGCAACCCGAGGAATCAGGTGGGTGGTAGGGAGGTCACTCGCAGAAGGGATGGGACGATGACGGCACGGGACAGGAGGCCCGTACACTCTACTCTTAGCAGTCACCGAACCTGTTGTCGCCGTAACCTCGCCAATCCTCGATCACCTCGCGGAGCGCCCGCCGGGCACGCGTCTGGAACGCCACCGGATCCGCCTTACTGGATGGATCCACATCCGGCGGGTAGTCCTCCTCCACGGTCAACTCGTGCATCGCGTCCGCACGCCTCTGGATTAGCCTGTCCATCCAGTCCTCGTGGTTGGCGGCCCACGCCAACGCCGCCGTCACGTCCGCCACATCCAGCCCGCGCTCGTCCGCGTACTCCTCAACGAATTGTGTCGAGCCACCCAGCTGTAGAACCACGGTCAGCACAGGGAGTCTCCGGCCAGCGATGCGTGGCTCCCCATCCACGGGTATCTCGACGTGCGCGCTAACCATCGAGCACACCCTCGATCATCCTGCGCATATGCTGGTTCTGACGCCAGTAGTACGCGACGCGACGACGTTCCCGCCGCTCACTCGCGTCCATCTCCGAGGTAATGCCTTCCTCCAGTTCACGCGGGCCGTCGACGTCGTACTCGTCGCGCCATTCGCGTTCCTCCTCGTCCATCCGCCCGAGCTCCGCTCGGAGCTCCTTATCGGGCTGGTCGGTCAGTTCCTCGCGCTTCTCCTCGCGTAGTTTTTCTTCGTCATAGTCGGGAAGGGATAGTGGCTCCGTCTCTCCGTCGACGTCCTCGATGTCCTCGAGCATACACGGGACTAGGCGGTGACGGCACTTCGTACCTATCATACGGGCTATGGATAGCACAGGGTGAGGGCGTCATAGAATGATTCGCATGGCGTTTCTTTCGCCCCAAACGATTTGAACTATCCGTTTACTACACCTGCGAATATTACGCTATTCTCTTCTATCTATACCAAATTATTGGGGTAAGGGAGTAAAGACAATTGAGCCCGCACCTGCTCTTGCTTGTGCCTCTTTAGTGAATGCCAAAGCTGTGGGTTTGTTCTGCGGGCAATGAGCGATGTCAACCCCGCTCCACTGAACTGGGATTCGTGTCCTAGCTGTACCGGAACTGACTTCGAACTTATTGGTACATAGACCGCCTGTACTTACCGTTGTCGGGTAGTGACAGGACGGGTGTGCGAGCTGTTCCGTGACACCCTGCAGGGTAGCAACGGGAGCGTGACCGCCCGCCGAACGCGGCGGACGGTCGATGACTCCACCTGAACCACCGCCGAAGCAGGCTTGTCGGAGTGGGCGGCGAACCCCCATTAGGTGGTTCGCTGGCATTCCTCCTGTGGCCCGTCCGGCATACACGTCTCTCTCGTGAAACTCCAAAAACGCTGCCCCGAGGGCATTAACGCCGGCTACACGCAGACATTTATCCGACGGGACAGGTGACGAACAGGTATGGACGAACTCAACGAGGTCAAGTCGAAACTCGCCATGGCCAGTTCAGGACTCCACAAAACCCTCGAAAACGCAGAAGGCATCGAAGAAGTCGACAATGAAGCCCTCGACAACATTGAGACCGCCCGTGATGCCGCCCGCCGCGCACTCGAACTCATCGACGGTGATGAATAGGCCGCCGGGTCAGTCGTCGGCGCGGTCGATCTCGTCGAGGGCCGCGTCCACGCGTTCGTCCTCGGCTTCTTCCTCAAGGTACCACCGACGCCGTTCGTCGTCCTTGTAGATGTTCATGAGGGTCTGACGCGTGCAGTTTGGAATCTCCCGGGCGGCCTCACGGTAGGATGCGCCATCCTCGATGGCCTCCAGTGCCCGGACGACATCAAGGTAGCTGGTCTCACCCGCCTCGTAGTCGGGGGAGAGGTTCGGATGAAGATAGCCCTCGTCGCTACGAGAAAACCCAGTCGGTGTCTGGCCGAGCCACTTACCCTCTCGTCGGGCACGGCGAAGGCCAGACTTGGTGCGGCGGATGATCTGCCTGCGTTCTTCAGTATAGACCATCCCGACGACATCAGCGACGAAACGGTTCGTGCCGTCGGGCTTGATCTTGTCCACCTTCCCATTGGTGATGTGAACGGTCACCTCGTTGTCCTCGCACGCGTCGAAGAATTCCTGAATGATGGAGCCGCGCCGTCCGATGCGGCTGATCTCCCAGACCACGACGTGATCGAGTTCCCTGTCCCTGATGCAGTCGAGAAGATTGAGGTAGTCTTCGCGGTCGCGCGTGCTGCCGCTGACGTCGAGGTCAACGTACTCGGCGGTTTCTGTGGTATCAATGTCGGTGTTCTCTTCGATCCACCCGTCGAGGTCATGCTTCTGGTGCGACTTCTCCTGCGTGTCGGTGCTGGCGCGAATGTACTTCGCGTAATCCTTGGTATTGTCAGTCATACTTTGGGGGTGGTTGGGCGGGTCGGAGGGGATGCCAGTTTACCGCAGAGGATCCACTTAAAGAACCGCTCTCGCTTACAGGCCTGTAAGCGAACATCCGTCCGTGCAACCACTCTATTCGGATCCAAGCTGTCGGCTGGGATAAACGCCGGCCCGGCGCAGCCCCCGAGGAGTAAGAGATGATTCGGCGAGAAGACTCGTGCAATACTCGTTGGCACGTTCGATGCTCTACCTCGTGCGGCACGCTCATCAAAACGAACCAGTTCACCGAGCGGTTGAACTCAACTCCGGTTCCGCTACCAGCCAACACTGTCTGCTCGGCAGCTCCGGCACAGATCCATTTTAGTGATGGTAGGATAGCGGAAGTCTGTGACCGAAGTCCCAGACGCGTATGACGAGATAAGCACCGAAGAATGAATGAGTGCCGCCGCCACCGGCTCTCGAATCATGGAATTTGCCAACGAACATGGACACACCTTCACCAGATACGAACGAATCTATGGCGGCTACACCGGCCGCCTCCTCATTGACGGCGACGAATCGTTCTACGAGCGGAATCCAAAGGACATCGCTGAAGAGATGCCGGCGTGGCCCAACGACGGAGATGAGGAAGGCGCCACTAATCTGCTGATGCAAAACGGCTGGGAATTCACGTATCACGACGCAGAAAACGCACACAGGAGAAGACACGATATGTTCCGCGGGTGACGAGGCCAGCTAACTCTACTGAAACCTATTAAATCAATATCCTTCTCCTACTGGAACAGCCGCTGGATAGATATGCGAACTAATTGTCCCTCAGAGACTTCATTGCTCAACTCTTTTCCAAAAACATAGCATGTGATTATACGAGTGACAACACTGCACTTGCTACGAGAAGGTCTATGAGTAGTGGGCTGGGCGGTTCCATTATTATGGCCTCGCCCGGCACATACAACGGTGAATGCCATCATCTATACACAACTGACGAGAACCGTTCCATGAGCGCAGCAGTGTTAGACACGATCGCCGAGCACCAAGACATTGATCTGATGGAGGCTGACTTTTGCCTCTATGACATCATTGATCCGTCAGCACTTAACAGGCTCTTCCAACTCAACCCGGACGGTGCTGCAGGTGTCTCGTTCGCCGTCGGTGAGTCGTACGTCACTCTTCGAGACATCGGCAGTGGAGTCGAAATCTGGGTGAGTGATTTCCCGTACGACTGACCTTGCCAGTAAAAGATGTCCATGGTTGTGGCCAAATGACGCTTTCAAGGAATCCTCTCCAGAACTCCATGACCTTCTCTTAGAGATCGTCACCACAGTAGCGGCTGCTTGCGGTGAAAAGATCCAAGAGCATCTACCAGCAGCCCGGTTATTTGACCCGTTGCTTTGGAGCGATTCGTTGAGGGGGCAATCGTCTCTACCCTGCTCCGAATCGAGTTCGCTGAATATCTTGTCGAGATCGATGCCGACGGAAACGTCACAGCAGGCAAGAAATAAACGGTTTCTCGTCACCACTCAGATTCATGCTCGGAGTCGATCAGCTCGAGCCATTTCTCTAACCGATCATTCGAGTGGTACTGATACTCTTGAGCGGCCTCGTCGTGCGTGACCAACTCTGTTTCACTGAGTTTCGGTAGATGGATGTGATAGAGTGCGGCTTGAATATGGTCTGGATTCGGTGTTTTTCCCATTCGTTCGTGTTCTTGCTGAATCAGATGGTCGATTAGAGCTTGGGAATCGGCCTGTTGTTTCGGTTGATCCCGTACCCACCGGAACAACGTCCGTCGGTGATGATGACTGAGAACGTCAAGGATTGCGTCCAGTGAAAGCTCATCTGATGCATCTTCCCCTTCTGATCTCTTGGCCATAGTTAACCCACATCATGGAATTCTATAAGCAGGAGGCGAGAGGTAGCAAGGGGGGGTATGACTTCCGGAGAGGAGCAAACGGTAAGTCTCTCTCCTGTATTCAGCAGGGTCGCCAAAGTCTATCACTTCCGGAAGATTTCAACAAGGCCTCCGGTTCGCATCGTCAGAATATGACGAAAGAGTACGGTCGCCGAATCAATCGTCGGTGGACGCGGCCTCTTCTGGCCAGACGACTCCGAGGCCACGGCCAAGCTTCGCGCTCTCGGCGACGGTACGGTACTTCTCCCGACGATCCAGAATCTTCGATACAGTGCTGCGCAAGAACAAGACGGTTTTCTCCATCTCATCGTATGTCGCACTATCGTCCTCGCATATCTCGATGACTTCGATGTCTTCCTCGAAGCCCTCGCCACGCGTCAGGTAGTTCGGTAGACGTACTGTTCGTGGGCATCGGCATCGCTGGCGCATTCGAAATCCACGTAGACGCTCTGGTCAGAGTTGTATTTCTACCTGACCTGAACGTTATCTCCATCCGGAGCCTGCGTGATCGCCGGATCCAAAGTAGGCTGGGGGGCTCGACTGAAGCGAGGGACTAAACGGTCGTTCGATACCGCTCTTCTGTCGATTCCATTTACGCGTCTAATTTCGCGTCTTATATTCATACACTCGTTTCGTGTTTGGACTCGTCCGTAAGTCCGAACAGAAACCCCGGTATCTGACTACCCGCCGAGGGGATGCTCCACAAAGTATGCCCTCGGACTTGAGTGGGGACTCATCTGCCGAATAAGTACTGAATCGGTGGGTATAGATAGTCTACGTAGGAGAACCAGCTACTGCTGGAAGTGTGAACGAAAACGTCGATCCTTCACCGAGGTCGGACTCGACCCATATTTCCCCATCATGACGTTCGACGATTCGTTCGCAGACTGCGAGGCCAATTCCCGTGCCTGCATAGTCCCCGTCGCCATGCAGTCCCTCAAAGACCTCGAATATCTGTTCTTGATGGTCGGGATCGATGCCAATTCCTTGGTCAGTGACAGAGAGTATCCACTCTTTGCCGTTCTGTTCGGCAGTGACGTGTACCTTCGGTGGCTCCTCCCCACTGTATTTGATTGCGTTAGACAGCAAATTTTGGAACAATTGGCGCAATTGGTTTTCATCCCCTTCCACACGAGGAAGCCAGTCTGCGGTTATTTCAGCCCCATTCTCTTCGATCGATACCCGTAAGTCCTCACAGACATCGTCGAAAACGACATCGAGATCCACTGGCTCAAACTCGTTGCCCATCGTCTCGATTCGTGAATACTGGAGCAGCCCGTCGATCATCGAGCGCATACGCTCGGCTCCGTCTACGGCGTACTCGAAGAATTCCTCGCCCTCCTCGTCGAGTTCATCTCCGTATCGGCGTTCGATGAGCTGGAGGTAGGTAGAAACCATCCGCAGTGGTTCTTGAAGATCGTGGGAAGCGGCATAGGCAAATTGCTCTAAGCGTTCGTTTGATTCCTCGAGATCGGCGACTAACTGTTCGAGTTTCTCCTCGTACTGCTTGCGTTCAGTGATGTCTTGGGACATCGCTAAGATGGCGTACACGCCGCCATCCTCGTCGGTCAGCGGGTGCGTACGGAACTCGAACACGCGTCCTTGTATCGTCACCTCGAACGAGGTCGGTTCGCCGGCGAGTGTTACGCGATAGTTCGATTCGATAGTTTCTCGGATGTCGCCTGAATACACTTCTTGAACCTCCTCTCCTTGGAGATCGGCGGCGCCGAAATCGACTGATTCGAAACCCCGACCGCCGACGATTGTATGGCGTAACTCGTCGTCCAAGAGCGCGACCCCACCGTTTGGAAAGTTCTCTGCGAGCGTCCGGTACCGTTGCTCGGATTCCTCGAGTCGGCTGACGGTTTCTTCGAGTTCCGTCTGTGTTTCCTGTAGCTCCCGGTTCCGCTGTTTGAGGGTAAACGTCCGCGTTTTGGCCCGTGCATCATGCTTGCCTGCGCCAGCGCCGGCGACAGCAGCAAGCGCCGGCAGGATGAGAAAGTTGTGGGCTGGATCGTTCAACTCGGCAGCGAGTGCAATAAAGACGAGGATACTAACCATCACTCCGACTACGCGGAAACACCAGATAGCGACGGTCTCAAAGAATTCGGGTCGGATCTCGGTCTGTGGCAGGCGATAACCCCAATAGAAAAGAACAATTCCAGCCCCACCAATCAGAATAGAAACAATTAGTTCCTCCTCAAGTGGTGTCGGTCTCAGGGTGCTCACGAACGGCCATACAACACTCAGTATGATATACACGCTTCCAAGACTCAAGATTGCACGCCGTCCGCCGATAATTGAAAGAATACCGGTCAAAGGCTTCATCACTCGCTGTAAATAGGCCACTCGGTTATGCTTGCTGAACCACATCCTAGATAGATCCACTTGTTCAGTGGTAGAAGGCTGGCAGGAAGGTTTTTTTGTTGAACGTTTCTCTGCTTTCGAAGAGCAGGGCGAGTGAGAGTAAATCCGTCGAGTGCCGCGTGCATTGCGAGGTCTGCAGATGGGGAGCCTGCGTCTCCGAGGACGGCACCTCGTTCGACGTGAGTGACTCCACCGTCGACCAGTGCTTTGGGATAGGGCATGCCCCGATCAAACAGCGATAGCATGGGGGAGTCATCCTCGCCCACCGCGATTAGCTAGTCTGCGTCGGAATTCGCAACTCACCCGTCAAGGACGACAACTCAAGCGCCAAACTGGCCGACACGCTGGAGGTGTTCGTCGCGGAGATCGACTGATCCCATCGACGTGAGTTCGGCAAACCTCAATCGCTCATCATAGGTAGCGTAAACGAGAACGTCGCACCCCCACCCGATTCCGATTCGACCCAGATCTCGCCGCCGTGACGTTCCACGATACGACGACACAAGGCGAGTCCGATACCTGTCCCCGGATGTTCATCGTGGGTTTGCAACCGCTGAAACACCTCGAAGATACGCTCTTGCTCGTCAGGATCGATCCCAATCCCTTCGTCGTGGACTGAAATGATCCAGTTGTTGCCCTCGCGCTCGGCGTCGATGTCGATCCGCGGTGGCTGGTCACCGCTGTACTCGATCGCGTTACTGAGTAGGTTTTGGAGGACTTGGCGTAATTGGCTGGAGTCACCGTCTACACGCGGGAGATCGCCAGTTGTGATTTCAGCTTCAGTCTCCTCAATCTGCATCTGCAGATCCTCACGGACGTCTTCGAGAATGTCGTTCAGATCGACTGGTTCGAACGGATCACCTCGCGTTTCGACCCGCGAATACTCGAGGAGGGCGTCGATCATGTCACGCATGCGCTCGGCACCATCGACTGCGAAGTCAATGAACTCCTGTCCGTCTTCGTCGAGCTTGTCGGCATATCTGTTCTCGACCAACTGGAGGTAGCTCGTGACCATTCGCAATGGCTCTTGCAGGTCGTGCGAAGCGGCATAGGCGAACTGCTCGAGGCGCTCGTTGGATTCTTCGAGGGCCCGCTCGTACTCGCGGCGCTCGGTGACGTCGCGATCGGAGACGATGATCGACACGACCTCACCGTCGTCGTTCGTGACCGGTCTGAAAACGCCGTTGAGCGTGTACTGTTTCCCATCCGGTCGCGTCAAGTCGGTCTCGAACTCGACGTACTCGCCGCTCGCTGCTCGTTCAGTCCACCGCTTGACGTCAGATTGGACGCCATCGCCCTCACCCCACCACGGGGTTTCCCAGAACAGTTCCCCGGTCACGTCCTCGAGATTGGCGTCGATATACTCCATCGCCGTCTGATTGATGTCGAGCGTTGTCCCGTCAGGCGCGAGCAGTCCGACGAGGATGTTTGGATCGTTGAAGACCGCTTCGAACTGTCGCTCTTTCCGCTGGAGTTCTTGTTCGCGCTCCTTTCGTTCGGTGATGTCACGGGTAACGCCCGTTCGTCCGACCGATCCCTCCTCGAGTTCGTACGGCCCGAATCGTCCCTCGACGGGGATGGTGTCGCCGTCTGCGGTCTCGAGGTCGAACTCGATTGAAGCGTACTCTGCTTCGTCCGAGAGAACACTCTCTTTCAACTCCTCGGCTCGTTCGTTAACCGTCTCGTCATGGACGAGCGTGACGTGTTCTCCAAGCAGTTCGTCACGATCGTACCCGGTCATCTCACAGAACGCCTCGTTGACCATCACGAACCGGTCGTCTGCATCGAGTGTTGCAACGCCGTCCCAGATCGTTTCGATCGTCTTCTCGTACCGCTCCAACTCCAACTCGCGCTGCTTGCGTTCGGTGATGTCCCGGAAATAGACGGAGATACCAGTTTCTGAGGGATAGAGATTCGCCTCCACCCAAAAATCGAGCGTATCGTAGTAGAGTTCATAGCTGGTAGCTTCCTGTTCGTTCAGTGCGATCTGGAACGCGTCCCGGACTTCGTCGATCTTGCCGGCGCTGGGGAAGATGTCCCAGAGCTTCTCGCCGAGCAACTCATCCTCCGAGTGCTGCAGAAGTTCCTCGGCCTGCTTATTGACGTGTGTGAACCGAAAGTCCTCGTCGATCGCGTAGAACGCGTCGGAAATCCTACCGAATACTCGCTGGAGTTCACTCTCAAGTGTCTGTTCGCGCTTGCGTCGATCGGTCATATCGCGGGTGACCTTCAGAAACCCGCGATGCGTTCCGTCCTCGTCCCAAATCGATGTGATCGTTACATTTGCCCAGAACTGGGTTCCGTCCTTTCTGACACGCCACCCTTCATGTTCAACGGATCCCGCTTCAGTCGCCTGTTCGAGATTCTTCTTAGGAACGTTTGCCGCTTTATCTTCCTCAGTGTAGAATGTCGAGAAGTGCTCGCCGAGTATCTCGCCAGCGTCGTATCCCTTGATTGCTTTCGCCCCTTCGTTCCAGCTAATAACGTGGCCGTCCGAATCTAGTCGGAGGATGGCATACTCCTCGACAGCATCAACTAATGACTGAAATCGCTCTTCGGTGTCTCGAAGAGCATCCTCTGAACGCCTTCGGTCTGTGACGTCGTAGTAGAGTTCGATTCGACCGCCCGCATACTGTCCAGATTCGATCGGTTTACTCCAGTGTTCGAGCCACCTTTCCTTACGGTCATCGCCTGCCGTGACGTGGCATTCGACCTCCTCGTTGTAACTGTTGTCGTCGTACGTTGCCAAGACCGTCTCTACAAATCGATCTGAATCGGCGATTTTGTCCTTTATGCTCTCGTGTACGACCTGTCGTTTATCACGGCCGATGAGTTCGTCCCGATCAAGACCGAAATACTGTTCAATCGTCTCGTTGGCCCATGCGATTTCAAACTCGTCATTGAGAACGAAGACACCGATATTTGCTTCGTTGAGAACGCTTGTAATCGAGTCGTACGACGCCTGTGCTTCCTCGAGTGTTGCCAGTCGCTGTTTTTTCTCGGAGAGGTCTCGTGCGATGCCGATTGTTCCCCGAAACTCTCCCTCTTCGATCAGCAGATTAACCCGTAATTCACAGGGAACCGTACCTCCATCGGCAGTTTGGACACCAAGTTCGAAGGTAGCAATGGTCTCGTCTTCCGTTTCGATCTGGCTCGCAATTTCACGCTCGATACGGTCAGCATCGTCGTCAGTAAGAAGGAGAGAGACGTGCTCGCCGAGGAGTTCCTCGCGCGAATAGCCTGTCGTCTCGGTAATGACCTCATTGACAGCAACGAAGTATCCGTCTGAATCGAGCTGATACATCCCATCGTCAATCGTGTTGACGAGCGTTCGATACCGATTGAGGGCAACGTCGTCGGTGACGTCCCCCCAAAATGTTTCGTCAGCAGCGCCCGCTCGTGTACTCATTGGCTCTTAGAGATTTCCGACCCAGTTAAAACACTCGCCGCTGGTGTGTCGTCTGCTCGAGTCTAGCTATCTCGCTCAGAGATAGCATGGGTATCATAGAGATTCGCTCCGCCACTGCTGGATCAGATCGTCGATTCTGTCTGGGTACGCGGCCACCCGCCAACCCACCATCACGTCAGACACGCCCAGATTGCCTTCCAGACGAACTCCTTGATACTCCGTTGAGGAAATCTGAATCAAAACGGTTAGGACGAGTAGCCAAGTGATTTGCCCAGTTCTCCGTTGGTAGTCCTTTTGCATAACGCTTGCAACATCTAAGCGATTTTCTCACAGCTGGACGATGGTCGACACAATTCGTGGTGGAAAGGGGTAGTTAGCCCCTTATATGCTACTACAAACTCGATCGAGGCGCTGATACGGTTGGGTGCCGATTCGGTGATCTGCCTCCAGCCAGTGTCGTCCGGAAGCAGATCAACCGAATCCACGTTACTCTTTCACATAGTGGTTGGCCCGACAGTTGCATGGTGGCTCGAGAACGAGTAGAAGTCAGCTCAGTTCGTAGAATTCTACCCACTATAGTGTAATATATGCGTAAGAAATTAAACGATAATATTGATTAGTCATCGTCATTCAATTCGACAAACGAGTCGTTCCCACATCGGCAAACTGATCTATTACCGTCTCGCGTGATCCCTCCATCAGGAAGTCGGAGAGTAGGGTAGATCGCCCCGCACTGTGTACATTGGATGGTAATTCCTCTGTGCGACCCTGATCAGTCATCGGAGATAGATTGAGCAACACCACATAGAGATATAGTGGTACTGGCGAATCCTGATTTTTGATTCGATAAGCTTGCACCAGCAGTTATTGAATAAGATCATGGAAGAGCGGCGCGTCATACGCCGAGATAACTGTACGTAATCTCTCAGACAAATCTAGCGATAAAAGGACAGAGAAGTGTTATTTTAGAGGGCAACTGAGGACACCACCGTCCACGGAAGTAGTTTCCTCCCAGTCCGCAACTTCACGGACTGCCTCAAGGACATCCGTTGGACTACCGATGAATACACAGCTTCCGTGGTATCCCACCGGGTAGACGACACTCGCCGCCGCGCTGTCCTCGCGAAGATGCACGTGTAGTTGGACAACGCCGTCATCTTTCTCCGGGTTGACGGTAATCGTGCCACCAGCCGGGAGGTCTGTTTCCCAGACGAAGTTAGCGACGGTGAGGTCTCCTGACTCAGGGCCGTACTTTGGCACATTCTCAAAGGTGCTATCTATGCGTTCCTCGATGTCACTGATCGTCGTGTGGAGCGTCCGGTCGTCAACAAAGTCGTTTAGCATCTCCTTCTTGTCCTGTGGCACTGCAATAGCGATTCGGGGAAGAGGTCAGATAAGACCACTGTCCGAGAGGGTGAGAGAAACAGTAGACGTAACGGGATCAGTCTGCTGTCGTCGTGGGGGATGCCACTCGAACCGCTTTGTCATCAGAAGGAGGGGCAGATTCCACGTACTCGCCAAGCGTCGTCTGCGTGACGGGCAAGCAGACCTCCACGATACGTCTGTCTAGTTCCTTGCGAGCGTAGTCGAGGGCGTGATCTGTGTACTGATGTCGTGGTTGTTTCAGTACCCACACGTTTCCACCTCGGCGGAAGACATACTCGAACGGAACGTCATCGAACTGTCGCGGGTAGGTCTCTACGACGGCCTCCTCGCCATCGACTCGAAGAAGCGTTCGTTCGTACGTCATTGCTCTTGATCTGCCTTCTCGACGGCCAACGAGTGACTGTACCAGTCGTTCGCCGCTCCGATATAGACCTCGTGAAAGGCCTGCGTCGCATCACGGATACTGCTTGGTGAGGCACTCATCCAGTCGACTTCGAGCTCGTCGACGACGTCTCCAGTCGGACGGCGGATCACTGCCCAGTGATCTTCGTCTTCGCTGTCGATGAACGTAGTCCTAGCACGGAGTGTAAACCGTCCGCGAGGCCCACCGATCCGCATCAACAGCGAGACCTCCAGTTGCTCATCTTCGACTTCCTGCGGACGAATACGATAGTCCTCGACGTAGGCGTCGCCGTCGAAGTCGTCGAACGTCCGAAGCCTGTTCGTGTTTGTCAGATGTTTCTCTGTCATAGTCTCGAGTCGTATTGTTTTTGACAGCGTCACCTCCATCCGGGCGACTTCCTCTTCTCAAGTATCGATTGGTGGGAGGGATAGATAAACAGATTGTTGGAAGGGCTGTTTTTCCGGGGTACAGGCACTATCAGTACGGTTAAAGGTTACCGATGCAGAGTCAACAGCGCGGACACCCATGTTGCAGAATCACGAACTAAGTCAAGTTCATTTCGTAATCTCGCAACAGATTCGTTCAGTTGTGCCTGCAGTTGCCGGATCGTGGATACACCCGCGGACGACCAATATTAGCGTCGCCGATCTCGAACCGTAGTTAGATCCACTTCGACTCCTCTACCAACTAGATCCGAGTTCTGGAACAACGAGACAGATCGTGATTGGAATTCAAGACGTCGGAACGCATATACGAACGCAAATGTCTCTCGAGCAAGAATACGGGAACCGATTCCTCGGCAACATCGAAGGCGTCTTCGTCGCCATCATCACCGGTGCCTTCTCTATGATAGGGAATCGTTAGTGGAAGTCGCTGAACCCACTGAAACCACCACAACTGACAGTTCAATCAGCACGCTCCTCTTCGCCATTCAAAACTATCCCCTGATCATCGTCCTCACGGGACTCGCAATTGTCACCATCTCCGCCGGCCCGTTCGGCATCTTTGGATTCATTTTTGAGGTAGCGGGAACGAACATGTTTCTCTCTGAACCCGGGGCCGGACTGGTGATGTTCGCGATTGGGGCGGGGATCATCGTCGTCGGAGCAAGGGTTTGGAGTTGGATGTCCTTCATCGACTGGTTCATCTCCAGTCGCCATAGCGGGTCAAGAGGACATACTCGGTTCCGATGACACCGAGTTTCACTACCATTGGGTTCTCAATCCCGCCGGGGACAAGGTGACAAAGAAAACGCAGTGACACGGTGACAGGCGGGTGCTACAAATCAACTTGCCTGTTGCTATGAAAGAACGCCCCCTCCTCGGCCACGCATACCCGGATGTAGCCAATCGGATCGCCCTCATACTTCTCGCCCGGTTCGACGTGATCGTAGGCCTTCTCTCCACACTCCGGGCACTCGTCCACAGGAGTCCTGTCGAGTACCATGTCCGACTACTCCTCGTGGGAGACCGTAAAGTCCGGCACGCGTCGCCGCGAAGGGTTAGCCACCGATGAAGAACACTCGCAGTTCTACAACGGCCCTTACAAAGCCTGAAGGTCTTCTACCGTCCGAACCGAATTATGCCACTGCCCGAGCAGCCTTTCACACAAATCCATTTTCATAACGACTGGCTACCCCGGGGGTGTGACGGAAGACATAGGCGGTTCCGAGGAAATTAGCACATACACGGGGGCATCCTCTCGCTCAGATGCAGATGAAAACGGAGTCTCCGCCGCTGAATTCGTCCGAGAGAGACATCATATCTCCCCGGTTCATGAATATGTAGTAGACCACGGCAAGTCAGTGCCAAGAACCAACGTCGAACATACCTGCCTTGAAGGGCGAGACATCGCGCTATCGCAAGACGTGACTGACGATGAGCGAGAACTTATCGCCGAGGGAATCCGGGCAACCAAACCGCAAAGGAAGGCCTGCTTCGCTAATGCGATTCAGTTGTGGGAGTACGACCATCGGTTCACATATGCCGAGGGATTTGCCGTCCCGCCCGGCTTCGATATTGCAATTGAGCATGCGTGGTGCTTCCTTAACGATGAGAAACTCGTCGACGTCACAGCAGAGTTCAACAACTACTTTGGCGCCGTCATCTCCGATAAAGAGACACTCATACGCTATACAAAGGACGACGAGATCGGGTATGGCATCATCGGGAACCACCACAATCATTTTGAGTTCCTTCGAGAGCGGGGCTACGTACAGAAGTAATTGAAATCACATTTATGCTCTCTCGATCACTGCGCTAGCAGCGTGAATCAATCGTTGATGCGTGGTTTTCGCCGACTACGATCTGCCTCGATAGGATGGAAGGTGGATTGACCTCAGTAGTCCACACAGTCAGGCCACTCTACCTACTCACGGACGCGTTTGAGAGATTTAATCTCGACGAGCATAGGCCATCTCAATATGCTTCTGTGTACCCTAACCCGATGGTCGACATTGACCTACAGTTCTGATCTAACCTCTTAGAGACGCAAATATTTCTCAGGATTGTAAGCCCTCAATAGCAGTATTAACAATGTTCTCTCGGGAGAAAGTGGCAACCAGCGTGTCGGCAACCCGATGCCGAGCATTGGGCATCCAGTTCTCCTCCGGATCTACTTCGGAGTGGGCTTTCTCTAAAACCATTTCCACAGGGCCAGCAATAGAACACGCCCCTACTTCGGTCTGTACTCCCTGCTCAATGTCACGAGCAACCAGCCGCCACTTCAGTCCATCCGTGGCGACGCCAACCGAGTAGCGCACCTCTTCGCGCCGTAGTGTCTTCAGAAATGTCTCATCCCGGAGGTACTTGTGGACATCCTCAGTCGCATCGCCATGGTTGCGTTCGCGGTTCAGAGCTTTGCTCTCGGCGATTGCGAGGCAGTTTGGAGCGACCTGTCGAAGACTGTAGTCGGGTCGGTTTCGCTCGTCCTTCACAAGGTCGACTGGCCGGGGCCACGGTTCCAGCGCCAATTGTTCGAGAATTGGCTCAATCAGATACTGCTCGGTAAAGTACTCGGGTGCCTGATCGACATGGCCTCCCTTGAACTGCCGCTTCTGGTTACTGGCCACTTGTTTGAGGGCATTGACTGCCTTTCGTCGCCGAGCTTCAGCGGCAAACTCCTGCAAGGCCCGGAGAACGTTGTTAGCGCGAATATGGTCAGTATCAAACTCTGTCTGCTCAAGGCTATCGGTCATCTAGTTATTGTGCTGGTCTGTTCACTGCTATGTTAATATTCCTGCTAAAGTCAGTTATCTTGTCATCGAGACGAAATACGATAGTGAAGATTGAGTAGTAGTTTCAAACGTCACAGTGTGATTTCTCCCTCGACCCAGTATCTTCCTGTGCGGGCTTTGATTGAGCCCATATTTTTAATCCCTCGGTGGGAAAGGTCATCCAACAAATGAGTAGTTCGTCGGACGAGACCTTTTCAGTTGAGGACGTGCAGGCCGATCTCGATGTACTCCGGGCCGTCGATGACAAAGTCGTTGAAGCCATCGAGGGTGCGGAGAATGCTGAGGTATTAGAGTATCTCATTCGCGAGCAACAGCTTGACTTGCACCACGAGGGCGATCAGGGGGTCGGCAAGATTCGTCGCGCCGTACTCGAGTCTCGGAAGGCGTCACAGGATCTGAAGCGAACCGTCATCACGCGTGGCGACGATACGCCAGAGACCGTACTCGTCCCGGAAAGCGTCGAGCGAAACGCGAGGACTGCTCTTCGAACCGGGAAGCCAGTTGTCCTCTACGGCCCGACCGGCACAGGGAAGACGACCTTCGCAAAGCAGCTCGCGCTTCGTCACTGCGTCGGCTACTCTCTTCACACTGCCACCCCTTCATGGACTGCCAAGGACATAATCGGTGGTATCGGGCCGAACCTTACTGGCTCCTCCGGCTATCAATCGCTAAACTACGAGACCGAGCTCGGGGCAGTCTCTGCAGGAGTCAAGCGGGCACGTGACTTCGACATCCCCTATGCAGTCATCCTCGACGAAATTACGCGTGCCGACATCTCCCAGATTTTCGGCCCGCTTTACACCGCTATCGAGAACCGCAATCAGACGCTCATTGAGACCGACGATGGCGTGACCATCGAGTTGGACGAGGACGTGAGCATCATCTGCACGATGAACATGTCCGACCGGACGGTCAACGAGTTGGATAACGCCATCACGCGTCGGTTTGCGATGATCGAACTCGACGAGTACAAGGACGACGATCGTCGGGCACTATTCGAGGGATGGCTCGAGGACAACCTCGGCGACATCCCTCTCATTGGAAACGACGATCTTCTCGATCTCTTTGAGGCCGACTATGACGGCATCAACCACGGCTCCGAGCAAGCGTCTCGAGGCCCAATTATGCGATTCGGCCCGATGCACTACCGCGATGTAACGATCTTTCTGCGTGAAGCCCTTCAAGACGAATCTCTCTACATGGACGCCCCGGAAGAGGCGGTCGGACAGGCGTTCCGTACGTTCATCGTCCCGCGACTGCTCAATTCGGCGGCCTTCCCCCAAATCGAGCAGATCGAGGAACACTACCGAGCACTCAACAAGTCCTTCGAGATGTTTGACCTCGCACCGGCGGCCGACCTCGCTAGCCGTGAACTCGAGGCAGAGCGTCGTCGGATGGGTTCCTACGAGCAATGAGCGTTTCAGACACAGACGCATCGTACACCTACCAGCCCGGGACGTTCAGTGTACCCGAGCGAGGCGAGATTCGGATCGAGGGATGCCCACCCTCCATCGACGAGCAACTTCGCCGGGCCTCGTTCGATCAGGAGTCCGACAACGTTTTCGTAAAGACACAGGAATCGCTCGACGATCGCGACAAGGAGTACCGAGTCGTCAAGGTGCGTGTTGACGGCCCAGTGATGCACGTGACGGCCCGCGACAACGTCGGAATCGTCAGCCTTACACCCAGATCGAAGCTCCGAATCGAGCCGAAGATCGACTGGGACTACATCTTCGATATGCTGCTCGCGGTTCACGGCCGCAAGCGGTCGGTCGAGTACCATGGAGTCCCCCTCGATGAGTTCCGTACAGAGGACGTTGATCTAGAGGATGTCTTCCTGATTCTGGCAATCAACTTCCTCAACGGACTCGAAGCCATCCATCGCAACGGGTTCGTGCGACAACTTCAGACGCGTCGTGCAGACCTCGAACAGCCACGGGGAGTCATCGACATCGAGCAGTCGCTAGTCAATCAGGCAGAGGGACGCGCCCAGCAGCACTGCCTGCTGAAGGAGGTCAATTACGACAACTCGGCTAACTCGCTGCTCCACTACGCGGGGACGCACCTGTTGCGGCTTTTCAGGCAGTACGAGGACAAGTACGACCATCAGGCGTACTACCACGTCTTCTCGCAGGTGCATCAAGAGGTACGCCATCTCGAAGAACTCGACGTAACGAGCAATCGCCGACGCATTCCCGAATATCGTCGGTTTTCACTATACGACCTCCCGAAGCAACGCCACTATTACCGGCAGGCGATTGAGGTTGCGAAGGCAGTTGTAGCCTCTTCACTCGGAACGCCGGCAATGGAGGGCGACCGGGAGCTGGTCGTGGACTACGTGTTGAATATGGAGTCGCTGTTCGAACAGTACTCACAGGTCGCCATCGAGGACGAGTTGGATGCGATCAAGGAGTACGACCGTATCGAGCAGACTGAGAACATCTCGGCCGTTCGATCACCGACACTCAAACCCTTCGAGAGCGAATCCCAGGTATATCATCAGCCAGATCACGCCGTTGAGGAAGGTGACGAGACGCTAGCTGTTCTCGACTCGAAATACTATGCGGAGGACAAGGATCCGGTGAAGAGCGGTGGATCGCGATCTCGCCTATTCAGTTACGCGTACCTACTCGACACATCTCGGATGGGATTCCTGACGCCACTCGGCGAGCCGCGGACGAGGACGGTCTCACAGACGGAGGCAGAGTTACAAGTTATCTCACCCGACAGCGACCAGTTCTCGCTCGATGGATACCACGACTGTATCCGCGACTACCTACACGAGGCGGTCGCCGAGGTCTACCCTGCTCTCGATGTCTTCCGTGCCGTCAGGGAACACGCCCTCTGTCTCGATCAGCACGACGCGTCCGCGCTGGATCGTCTAACCGACCCCGACGGGCCGTTCGACTTCAGTAACGTCCACGAGTTCTCGCTTCGAGTGGTCAATGCGGCTGCCGACACACTGTCGACACAGTATCGGTCACGCTCCGATCTCGAGCAGGATGGGAAGTGGACGCGACGGCAGATCGAGACGCAATGCAGAGAGCATCCCCCGGAATCAACCACAGGTGTTCCGGTTTTCCGGAGTGAAGGATACGAAGAACGAATCGACCTGTACTTCGTGACGCGTGGCGAGGACGGAACGCCCACGGACGTTTCCGTTGCTGACGACTTCCGGCTCCTCTGAGTGACTTCAGAACGGAGCAGTGAGCCAGCCGCTGCTCCGACGGTCGATCTGTGGGCCGAAGACACGGCTGAGCCGGTGGAGGTCGCCTCCAGTCTGTAGTTCGAAGTCACGCTGCCGCCGCTGGAACGAACCATCGACGGCAAACTGAATGGTCGGCAGTGGATGTCGGTTCTCGAGGGCATTCCCACAGCGATCCATCAGTGCCGACAACTCGTTCACCGCATCATCATCTTCAAATACGTCACCGATACCGACGACGCAGAGTTCGTCCGGGACGTCGTTCTCGCGGAGCATCTCCTCGAATTCTTCGACAGGTACCTGATGGTCGAAGAGGTCGTACTCGCCCTTGACGACGATGTTGTACTCGCCGGGGAGTTTGCCGTGTTCGACCATTGTTACTCGAAGTTGATTTCGACGGAGATGTTCGATGCCTCGTCGGGCATGCGTTCGAAGAGGTCACGCACCTTTGTGAAGTCCTCACCGGATTCAAGCGTCAGCTTTGTCATCGTCTCCTTGATTCTCGCAGAGCCTTGGAGCGGCCCGGGAATCCCCATCCGGTTGGTCAACTGGAACCTAACTTCGCCGTAGGTGACCTCCCCGGAGTCTTCGTCTTGACGCCAATTCCGGCGGAGTTCTGCGACATCATTGCCGTTAAACACGAAGCGCCAGCCACCACTCGGCACTCGGAACTGGTAGCCCGGCGACCAACGCGTCGGATCACCCGATCCATCCGAAGCGATCACGTACTCTGGCTCGGACTCGCGTCCGAGGTGCTGGAGGAGATACGTTTGGACGGCATCCTCAGAAACCGATGCATCGAATCGGTCGGCCACGCTCCCGACCGTGAACTCGTCGCCACCGTCAAGGCCCTCGATGTAGTCGATGATCTGATCGCCAACGTTGTCCGGAACTACGGGGACGAGCGTCACGTCCGTCGGGTCGCGGTCGCCGAGAGAGTCATCGTACTCGCGGTCAACATCGACGACGTAGTCGTCTACGAGGAAGTCCGTCACTGCCTCCCGAAACGCCCTCTCGGTCTCATCTCCCGGAAGGTAGACTGTCTCGTCGCGCCGGATTTCCTCGAGAATACGGTGTGTATTCGCTCGACCGTTTCCTTCCAAGGCGTCGCCGATACGCTCGCGTACCTCGGGAGTACCGATGCGCTCGGAGTCCGAGATGTCGCGGATCGTCGCGTCGGATTGTGCTTTCGTCACGATGTCCGTACCGCTATAGAGGGCATACTGGTCGTCCTGTGCGAGGCGGCCAGCAGCCGTCATCACCGTGTCGTGGCCGTCGCCTTCAAGCCAAATCTCGGTGTCCTCGAGAAGTTCGAGTTCAAAGTTCCCGATGTCAACCGCCTTTGTTCCGCTGCCGAACCGCTGGCGGAGTTCCTGTACGACGTCCTCGGCTGTCCACCGCTGGACGTCGTTCTCGTTGAGGATCGTTGTGTCGAGGGAGCTGCCCTCTAACGACTCGGAGAAGCCATTGGAGCCGTGAGTGATCACCGGCTTGTCCTCGAGCGCGTCGACGGCCGCGTCCACCACATTACCCGGACTGCCGGGAATCGGGTAGGTGGGCTGGCGGAGGAACTGTTCATAGATGTCCTCGATACTGGCCTCGCCCCGCCGGTCGAGCAAGTCTTCGACAATTTCCCAAATATACCGTTGAAGGTCAATCCCCTCTGCGGAGACACTGTCGGCGATGTCACCGGCGTTGAGCGGCTCTCCTTCAGAGACGAACACGTCGAGATCCATCTCGGCAGCCAGATCGAACTCGTTGAGGAGATCGTCACCGTCGAGGATCTCTCCGTAGGCGAGTTCAACGCGGTCACGAAGTTCGCGCTGTTCGTCCTCGCGCTGGCGCTTCACGGAGGAGTGAATCTCATCGTCCAGTGAGTCGTCTTCAAGGACGCGTTCGGCTCCCTCGATGTACCGGGCCTTTTCGATGAATCCCGTCCCGGACTCGATCTTCTTATCGCCGCTCGGCTGGACGAACACGAGCGTGTTTCGCCACTCACGGCCGGGACTACCGTCGGCGTTCTTGATAGCTGTCTTGACGTCGTCCGGTGTCCAATCGCTGGACTTGACGACGACCTTGACGTCGCGGCTGTCCGGCACCTGCTTGAGGTCGCCGTCGGTGAAACCGACGGGGTAGGCGTTTGTTCCGAAGACCTGCTCGACGGTTTCGGCGATCTGGCCGAGCGCGATTTTCTCGTCGACGTCCGCCGCCTTGTTCTGGATGAGTGCGTTCGGGTTCTGTCGGTCGCGAATGGCGTACTTACCATTGAGCTTGTGGAGGTACCATGCAACGCCGTAGAGTTGCTCGAGGTTGAGGACGATGTCCGAGACGAGGTCGCCCGTCTGGTAGGTTCCCATCACGATCTCGGCCTTGCCGGCGCCCTCGCCCTCGTCGGGCTTGAGGCTGTAGAGGAGGATTGTATTCAGGATGCGGCGGCCGTAGGGGATCGCATCGGGGTCGACGCGGTTCCGGATGTCATCGATACAGACGCCGGGGCGGTCGATGTTGATCCGAGTCAGCTCATCGTCAAAGAGAACAGCGTCGATGTCGCCGTGGGTGACGAGGTCGGTCTCCTCAATAAGAAGAGATGCGTCCTCGTCATCGGGGTCTGCCTCGGGATCGGCGGCGGTCGTCAGGATCTTCGAGAAGAGATAGATCATCCCTCGCGTGTTCTGGTTCCCCTCGTCGGCGTAGTAGCGGGTTTCGAGGGCATTCAGGAGGACGGGATGGAACGGGTACGTGTCACGCATCTTCCCGGCGAGATCACTGGGGATGTCGGAGTCCGGAACGTGATCGTTGCCGGCGTACGCGTCCACGTAGTCAGAGACGATCTCATCGACAGCGTCCTCGTCGATGTCATCGATGAGGCGGTGGCGAATGACTTCTTGTTTGCTCACCTTGCTGCTCATGTTGACCTCAGAGGCGTTCTCCCTGTCGAGGATACGGTGGACGTCAGAGCCCTTCCTGAGGACGGAGACGATGGCGAAGACATCGCTGTCGTCGAGGTCGGCCGTCTCGAGGAACGCTTGGAGGAAGCCGCGGTTGCGTTTCTTCCGGTCGCCGCTCAGCGGCTCGAACCAGTCCTCGAGTTCGTCCATTAGATACGCGACCGTACGACCGTCGACTGCCTCCTGAATCGTCTCCATATCAGGGTACGGATCGAGGTCGCTCCCGGAAGGTTCGTAGTCGAGAACATCGAAGAACGGCTCCCAAAGGTAATCCGGCTGGCGTTGCTGGAGCGAGACAGTGATTGCTTCCGAATTCTCATCGGCGGACAACGCGTCGCTGAAACCGTCGACGTGGCGGTCGCCGAATTCGCCGGCAGCTTCAGGATCGGCGAAGCAGTGGTACATCGCCACCATCTGGTGGGATTTACCACTCCCATACGGCCCGTAGAGGATGTGTGTGCCGTAGTTGGCGTCACCGCGAAGGGTGTCCCGGAGGTCAACAAGTCCCTCGCGTAACCCTTGGGTCATCAGCGTTCGATCGAAGAACGTGGACGCGTCGGCCTCGAACTCGTCCTCATCGTCGACATTGTAGAGCTTGACCTGTCCGTCGATCTCGCCTTCTTCGCGAAGTTCACGGCTTATCGTGACCGTGTCCGCGATCGTCCGTGTAAGAGAATCCGCACTGGCCATTCGTTATTTTGAGAAGTGTATGTAACTCGCTTAAGTACTGTGGTAGCTGCCATCTCATACTCGCTCAAAGGGTGCTTCGGTGATCGAAACCCATTATCCACGTTTCAAGACGTAGCAGGGCTCGGTTAGCCTCTACACAACCCTTGATAAGTGGGAAAAGTTAAGAACCTCACTCCCGGACTCTTACAGAGAACAATGCCCCAAGAGGAACCGGAGTTCGGTGAGCCGGAGTTCTTGGGGTGGCTCCTGCTGAAACGGCTGAAGGAGCAGAGTGACGATCAGATTTCGCGATCGAAGTTCCTAAAGCTCTGTTGTATCACCGATCGTCGCCTTATCGAAACGCACGGATATGAGGCTGATCTCCCTCGCTACTGGTATATGTACGGGGAACTCGCTAACGAACACGAGTTTTCCGGACGATTTTATAACGCTCCGCTTGCCATCGGTTGGGACGGCCAGCAGTACATCCCCAAGGAGTTACACGTCGACGCGTTCGATGTCTCCGAAGAAGGTCTCGAGGTGATTCCTGTTGCGGTCGACTGGACGGTACACGAGTTCGGTCGCAAGAACGTTGAGGAGATCAAACAACACCAGTACGAGGAGTACGCCGAGAATGAGTTCATTCGAAAATACAGCGAACTCCGGTGGCTCTTGAGTACGATCGATCTCGGCAAGCAGGAGCGACTGGAGAACTACGGTAGCGGTGGAGAGTCGAACGAAGAATATCTCAAGCGGCAACTTGACGAGATGATGGCCGCATATCCGGACGATGGGGAGCGATACGATGACATTAAGACGCTCTATCTACGGTGGGACGACACGGTTCGTCTTATGGTAGACCAGTCTGTCGAATACAGTCGGATCGCCGAGTTCCTCGACGATTTCATTCGTACGCTCAGCAAGGTCGTTCTTCGCTTCGCCTACAACCAGAATATCTCCGACGAACGACTTGCGGACTGGGAAGAGGACGCAGCTGAAGAGCAGGCAGACTTCACGACACATCTCAAGGACGTACGATCGGAACTCCTCCGCGGCCGATCGCGGAGTACAGAACTCGATCGTGTCTCGAATGCATATTCACAGACCATCGAAGAACAGATCGAGCAACTCCTCGCACAGGAATAGATGTCGGATGCGTCGTTCCTCGACACCGGCGTCGTACTCGGATTTTGCTTTCGAGACGACTCACATCACCATCGCTGCCGACAGTATCTCGACAACAACGGTTTCGCGTTGTTTGTTTCCGATCACGTGGTATCAGAGTACCTGAACCGAGAACCGAACCTCGCAGAGGAGATCGCGGACGGGATTTTCAACCATATTGATCGCCTTCGAGACTCGGAGTTCGAGGGACAACTGGACTCAATGGACACATCCCGGATTCGCCAAGACCTGATCGCGGGCCACAACGTAGCTGGGACGACGCTACACTCGTTCTACCGCGACGAAGTACCGAACTACATCCAGTTCGACGACCTGATCCGGCGGCTTCGCGATCTCGCGCGAGACATTGAACAGAACGCGATCGAGAACCGGGAAGACCTCATGGATCAGGCAGAGGTATGGGAACGAGACGAGGACTATTCCGAGATCGACGGCGAGCTTTCGGAAATCCCGTGGGACGATCGCCGAATCTGTCTCGATGCGCACGACGTTGCCGAGGTGACGGACTACCTGACTGAACTGGCGACCACGAATCCGACAGATCTGGTCGATAACGGGTATAGGGCATTGATTCTCGAGGAAACGTCACTTGAAGATGTGGTGTCGCTTGCAAACCGGTCGTAAGTTGTACTGGTGGGACAGACGACACTCGCGTCGGCATCAAGCATCACACTTGTCCTCTACTTCAGCTTCGTCTGAACATTTGGTAGAGTCAAGATTTAACGGAGCTGGACGTATCTCAACAGATGATAATGGTCGCTCCAGCGGAGGTCTTTCGGCAATTCGCGGACAGTGAGGAGGCTCAAGAGTACTACAGGGAACACAACAGCAAGCGCGACGAGGTCACCGAAGAGAAGCTACAACCGCTCATCGACGATTTCCAGAGTGGTGACGTTGACGTTGTTGAATTCAAGAGTCGAATCGACGGTCTCAACAAGCGAAACCAGATCTGGGGGTTCGACGGCTTCATCGGTCAGATGCATTTTAATAAGCTGTCCAACGCCGCCCCAAACGAGGGCGATTTCGGCGACCGGCTTCGAAAAGCCATCCAGCCGCCCGGATCAGTCAATGAGGGCCGTGAAAAGATCGATTCATTCGCCGAGTACACACAGCGGTTGAAGGACAACGACATCGATTCCGACCCGTTTCCGAAGTCGACGATCTTCTTTCTCAGCTACTTCTGGCACATTCAACGCCCCACCGAGTACCCGATCTTCTATCCAACCTCGGAACAGTACCTCGGCGACGAGGGACTCCTCAACACTGACGCACCGTACGGGACGCGATACGCGAGTTTCGTCGAGGTGCTGGACGAGCTGCGATCGGAGGCCGAGACGTGGTTTGAAAGCCCGGTTGAGTATCGAGACGTGGCCAACGCGATCTACTGGTACGAGGAGTGGGACGACGACGAGATCGAAGAAGAGGAAGCAAGCGGAGGGACGGAAGAGACGTTTGCCGGCGCCGACAAGCCGTACCTACCTCCAGTCGTCTCCGATCTGGACGAGGTCGCGGCCGGCACAGACGAAGCCGTGAACCAGTACGCGCCAGCCGACACGGATCTCCCGGTTATCTTCGAGCGAAAATGCGGAATCCTGTTCGAGATGCTCGGGTTCGACACCGAAGTGTTAGGTCAGGGCTCGGGTCGCAATCCAGACGGGATCGCCGAGGCGGTACGGAACGACTATGCGGTCATCTACGACGCGAAGAAGCGGGAAGAAGGCTACCGGATCGGCCGGGACGACCGGACGATCAGAGAGTATATCGAGACGCACACGCGTCGGCTGCGCGATCAGGGCAAGCGGCACATCTACTTCGCCATCGTCTCGAGTTCGTTCCGGGACACCGAGGAATCGACACTGCGCGATCTGCGGACGAATACTGACATCGACAATATCGTCTTGCTCAAAGCCAACGTGCTGCAGGAGTTGCTCCGGATGCGGCTGGAGGAACCATACCTGAACCTCGACGATGTGGAATGGGTGTTTGGGAACCGGCCGGGAGAGATTCAATCCGAGGAGTTAGAGAACATCGTTCCTGAATGGCGGCAGAGCGATAGCGAATTTTCTGTTTCATAGAGAGTCTTCGTCTGGTCAAGTCGCCACGTACTGGAAAGCTATACAGGGCCTGAATGCTACGTGGTGGACACACACCAATGTCTCAGGAACTCGGACAATCTGACGAGGGCGATCGGAAGACGCTCCCTATAGAAAGAGGTTATCCAATCAAACGGGTGAACGAGATTGTCGATAAAGAGAACCAAGCTAAGCGGTACTATCGTCCTCTCTATACGATGCACAAATGGTGGGCTCGCCGTCTAGGGTCTGTCTTTCGTACAATTTGTCTCTACACCCTAGCAGACGATCCAGAGTCAATTACAGTTAATAACCCGGGAGACAGTAATAGAAAATTAGCTGAGTTCTCTCAATCAGAGACAGATTTGAGTGATATTGTAGATAATGTCGATTTAGAAGATCCATCTTCTCTCTGGGAGCTGTATAATAAAGATACAACTATCGAGGACAAGAAAATTCTAGATCCGTTTATGGGTGGCGGAACTTCCTTGATAGAGGCATCACGATTTGGTGCCTCGATTGTTGGAAACGATCTAAACCCAGTTGCTTGGTTTGTGGTGAAGAAGGAACTCGAAGCCTCAAACACGAGCATCAACGAACTTGAATCAGCATATGAAAGGGTAAAATCGGAAATCAAAGAGGAAATAACGAGCCATTATAAAACAGATTGTCCAAATTGCGAAAAGAAAGCCGATGTGATGTACCATCTTTGGGTTGATGGAGTCCAATGCGTCTCATGCGATGAGCTTGTTCCCCTGTTTAAAGACTATCGAGTAGCGAAAGGCCGATATGAAAATAAAGGAACGTATAATGTTCTGTGTCCCTCTTGTGAACATATTAATCGAGTAGACGACTGGAAAAGTGAGTCTAGTTGCGAATCTTGTGACACAGAATTTGTCCCAGCAGAGGGGAACGTAAGCAGTGGAGATTACTCATGTCCGGGTTGTGGGCAGCAATATGGAGTAATGAATGCTGGTCAAGAACAAGGCGGATATAGTTCTCGATTGTATGCTATAGAATACTACTGTCCACATTGCGACGAAAACGGCGAAGAAAGATCAGTATATAAGGGATATAAGTCGGCAACATCTGCGGATCGCGAAAAGTACAGAGAGGCAGTGGAAGAGTGGAAAGAGAGCACGGAACTTCATGAATTCGTTCCATCACAGGAGATTCCATTAGGAATCAAAACGGATAGCGCCGCATTCGAGGGGAGCATTGGTGGGGGATTCAACGTTCTGAGACAGGGATTCGAGGACTGGACGGACATGTTCAACGACCGTCAGCTCCTTCTACTATCGAAGCTACTTAAAGAGATTAATAGAGAAGACGATAAAAATATTCGCGAATATCTACTGCTAGCGTTCTCTGACTCTCTGATGTTCAATAACAGATTTACTATTTACAATCTACAAGGACACAAGATAGAGGGTATATTTAAGGAGAATTCATTCAATCCTCAGAGAGAATATGTTGAAAACAATGTTTGGGGAACTGAATATGGACGTGGAACTTTCGAAAAAAGTTGGAAGAAGGTTCTAGCAGGGATAGAGTGGGCACACAATCCTGTTGAACGGTATATCGAAGAAGATGGTTCAACAGCGAAAACACCCCCATTTAGCACACCTGCAGGAGGCGATCATGAGATCTATTGTCGTGACGCTCGTGAACTTGAGTTTGAAAACGAGTTTGATGCTGTACTGACGGATCCACCATATTATCACAATGTGATCTACTCTGAACTCTCGAACTTCTTCTATGTCTGGCTCCGATTAATTCTGAAAGAAGATTATGACCAATTTGAACCAGACACAACGCCAAGGGCAGAGAGTATTGTTGCTAACCCTGCAGAGAACAAGACAGAAGAGACCTTTGAGGAGGAATTGAGAGAGTCATTTGGGACAGTCCACAAGGCGCTAAAAGATGACGGCGCGCTAGTATTTACTTATCATCACAGCGATTCCGAATCATGGGGCGAATTACTGGGGGCGCTTTGTGATGTTGGATTCGAGGTTACTGCAACATATCCGATAACTGCAGATACTAACCGTGCAACTTCCAAGTTGACAGAAGGGGAATCTGTGGATTTCGACATTATTATTGTTGCTCGTACAGCAAATGAGCGCAAATCTATATCTTGGAATAGCTTGCGCCGGAATATTTATCGAACTGCCCAAAAGACACGCCAACGCTTAGAAGAAAATCGCGAACTATCTCGCGGCGATATTGGGGTTATCGAAATGGGACGGTGTTTCCACGAATACTCCAAGCACCACGGCAAGGTTGAGCGCGCCGGAGAGACTATGACTCCGAAGGAGGTCGTAGATGAGATCTACGGTGTCATTCAACACGGAAGTGACATCGGTGAAATAGACGTGTTTCTCGACCTGTTGGAAACAGTTGGAGCATCTTACGACGATCTCAACAAACTCTGTCGTGGGACAAATGCCACGCCCGAGCGCATGGAGGATATGTGTCTCTACCAAATGGACAACGGCTTCACGCTCGGCACGTGGGACGACGAGAAGCGCATCGCCTACATCCAATCACGCGTCGACAGCGACGAGGAACTCACCGACCTTGACAAGGCACAGTTCCTCCGCTACCGCTGGGAGCACGGCAAGTCTGTCTCTGAATATCTCAGCGAATGGGAGATCACCGACGACCTGCGAGAGCTTTGTGAGGGGCTGGCCGACGCGACCGGCGACGACACCTACCGGAACATTCTGGAGTCGCGTCTGAGCGATTTCTGACGGAACTCTCTTCAAATTCCGTACTCATGGAAAACACCTACCAAACGCCTGCAAAGCGAGCCGGTAAAATGCCCGTAGCGTATCGGAATGAACAATGGGCTCTCCCTTCGGATTCGATGGTTATTCGAAGGTACAAAAGCCGTGAGTATTTCGAGACGCTCGTTGAAGACAAGGAACTGTACTTCGGGGCCGCTCGAAAATATCACGAGGAGGATTTCGACGATACCGAAGGACAAGCTACGGACGCGACTCGAGAAGCCGAAAAAGGCGGAACACCACTTTCAGCGTTCGCACCAGCAGAATACCTCGAAGACCTCCGTCGAAATTCAATTGGTCGCTTCTTCCTCAATTGCTGGAAGCTTGGGACAGATGAGAATCAACAGCATTGGGATGAATTCGGCGAAATTGCTATAGAGACCACCGTTGGAAGATTGCGAGAAGCAATTTCGTATGACCATCAACTCTACATGGGGATGGTACGGTACGTTGATGACTTGGTAGAAATTCCCTCTGTTCCCGAAGCTGCGTATTTTTACAAGTTGTTGAGGTTTGCGAGCGAAAATGAGTTCAGGGTCGTAGTTGATCGAGATCCGCAGCTGGTATTCCAGCCGCCAAAAGAACCCCCCGACTGGGAATATGACGATTCGCTCAGTATCGGAGTCAACGTGGATCAGTTAATTACACGGGTAATCGTTCAACCCTCTACCGACGATGAGCTGATTCAATTTGTGCAAGACACGCTGGCTGAAAATGGACTTGATGTGCCAGTAAAACGGTCTCGATTAGATTGGAATAGAGACCCGGCCCCTTGTCGAATGGTCTACGGAAATCAGAATATCCGACTTATCGCTAAGCACTGGGATAAGCTACTCAAACGTGAAATAGCAAGAACAAGCACGGTCTGGGACGGTGTAGACTTAGTTGAGGTAGTGCCACCGGGACAGGAGACAGAGAACTTTGCCCATTACGAAATCCACCGTTTCAAGGATTCAGATGTCCCTGATCCAACGGAATACGGACATGACTACCTAAACTACTCGGTTTCCGTTCGACGTTTTGACGAAAACGGGCTCCAGAAGGAGTGGAAACGTGGGTCTGCCTTCAGCTGAATTATGAACTCTTATATTCTGATGACACCGAAGCGAGGTGCTGCAAAGTGACGACCGATGATCTCGTCGATGCCGAGTTTCGTTATGAGGGTGCCGACGAGTTGGCTAACCGAGCCGATGACACGTCCTTGGTAAATAACCATCTCCTCACGGTACAGGCCAACCGACTACAGGCCAGCCAGCCGGACACGGAACTCCGCTCTCTTTCTTACCTCGACGAGGAGAACGTCAAGCTCCTCGAGCATCAGGTCGATGCCGCCCATCGTGCGCTCTTCGAGATGGACGGCAAGGCGCTCCTCGCCGACGAAGTCGGTCTTGGGAAGACCATCGAGGTCGGGATGATTTTGAAGGAGATGCACCATCGTGGCACCGATGACGCGGTGCTGATCCTCACGCCGGCGCAGCTCGCCCAACAGTGGCAGGCCGAGATGCTCGAGAAGTTCGGCCTCAACTTCACCTGCAATTACGACGACGACTTTGAGGGCTTCAGCGCCCACGACCATGTCATCGCAAGTATCGACACCGCGAAGAGTGATCGCCACCGCTCAACTGTCCTCGCCCGTGACTGGGACGTCCTCGTGTTGGACGAAGCCCACTATGTGAAGAACGAGGAAACTGACCGCTATGCTCTCCTCGACAAGCTCTCTTACGACTACGCGTTCTTCCTCACCGCGACGCCCATTCAGAACGACGTCACCGACCTCTACAACATCATCTCTCTGCTCCGCCCGGGCCTGTTCGGTACGCGCGAGGCGTTCCACCATTACTTCGTCAACTCTTCGCAGGAGAAGCTGGTCAACCGCAACGAGCTCAAGAACCGACTGCGCGAGGTGATGATCCGTAACCGTCGCGAGGAGACGGACATCGATTTCACCCCGCGCAACGTCACCACGCGTACCTTCTCTCCGTCGCCGGCCGAACGAGACCTCTACGAGGCGGTCACAGAGTACGTTCGCGGAGCGTACCGCGAGAGTCAGGGACAGAAACTCGTCCTAATGACCCTCCAGAAGGAAGTCGTCAGCAGTCCCGCGGCGCTCGAGCAGACGATCGAACGCCAGCTCGACGGCGAGGGCAGCCGGCCCGCTCATGCCGACAAACTCGAAGGGATTCTCGAGCGAATCGACGCGGTCGAGACACCTACGAAGCTCGATCGCGTCCAGCGGATCACTGACGAGGCCCGAGAGCGCGTCGACAAGGGACGCGTCATCGTCTTTACGCAGTTCCGTGCCACCCAGCGGGAGTTGCTGGAGACGCTCGCTGACGAGGGCTACACGACCCATGCATTCCACGGCGGCCACTCCAGCGACGAGAAGGAGGAAATCGTCGAGCGGTTCGAGGAGGAGGGCGGCGTTCTCGTTTCGACAGACGCGATGAACGAAGGGAGAAACCTCCAATTCTGCAACGTGATGGTCAATTACGACCTCCCGTGGAATCCGATGAAAGTCGAACAGCGCATCGGCCGCATCCATCGAATCGGCCAAGATCGGGAGGTTTACGTATTTAATATCGCGCTGGAGGACACCATTGAGGAGTACGTACTGGAAAAACTCTACCACAAGATCGACCTCTTCCAGCAATCCGTCGGCGAACTGAGTGAGATTCTGACTCGACTGGAGGAGACCGGTCGAAACTTCGAGGACGACGTGTTCGAGCGGCTGGTCGAGGCGGACTCTGAACTCGAGTTGGAGAACGACTTCGACGCGATGGCTGTCGACCTGCAGGAACAGCGTGACCTCGCTGACAAAGTCGAGGACTTCAACAGCGGCGTCTTCGAGGGATTCGATCTGGGGGCCAGCGATGACTGACGCTACTCTGCCGGTCACGCAACGCGCGGTCGAACAATTCATCGAGAGCTATCTGACCTCGCTCGGCGCCGAAATCGAGAAAAACGGTCGGCGATGGTCGATCAAGCTTCCTGATGACGCTGACACCAACCTCGAACTAGACGGAACCGTACTGGAGATCGTCGACGATCCGAGCGATGTCGACGAGGATGCCCTCGCTATCGCTCCGGAGAGCCCGTTCGTAGAACGAATGCTCGAGGAAGCAGCCGACCGAACTCCCGTCGGCTCGCTGTCTCTCACTGACGACGACGTGAAGATCCGACCTCCACTATGGCTGACTGACGGCCCAGTCGATGTCGTGGATCGATCGTTCACGCCGTACTACGACCGGCGGGCAGTCTGTGTACTCTTTCACGCCGGAATTGAGACTGTCAGCGAGTATCAACGGGAGGAGCTACACGCGGTTGCGATTGATCTCAATGACCACGAGGAGCGTCCGCGTCTCGCGGAAACCTATCTAGAGCTGGCGAACGACGAGCAACGAGAGCTTGACGAAGGAAGAGGGATTGATGAGCGGGCGTTAGCCGATGCCCTTGATGCTGCACAGACCGCCCTTGAGAACGAGCTGGCGTCGACGGTACAAGAAACGCGTGAGCGAGCGACGCGTGCAGCGGAAGTCGAACTCGACGAGTATCGTCAGTATGCACACCAACGACGTGACGAGTTAGCTGACGAGATTGATAGCCTGATGACTCGGATAGAAGAAGTGTCCGAAACTATCGACACCGCCTCTGAACAGGAGGAGCGTGTCGAGGCGCTCCGAAAGCGGAAAGACCTCCAAGCAGAGCTGGACGATCTCCGTACCGAGTTGGACGATATGACGACTCAGATCGAGGCCGACTTCCCCGAGAAACGCCGGGAGATCCGGGAGCGGCACGCGCTCACCGTTCGATTGCGGCCGGTGGCCGCGACCGCAGTGTCGTACGAGCGCGGCGATCTCGACCTTACGCTTCAGGTTGGCGAGACCACGCTCTCGAGATCCTATGGATACGCCGTTGGAACAGGAGTGATGGAAGAGGCCACCTGCGAGCGGTGCGGGGAGCAACTGACGGCGGAAAATCCCCTCACTATAGACGCGCATCGCGCAGTCGGAGAAGACTGCTGCGAGGACTGATTGGTTAGTCTCCTAGCCGATAGAGGAGGAAGTCCGTAGGATTGGCGAGGACATTCCCTGCTAGCGCATCGGCGGTCGACTCGGCGGTCGAAACGCCGAACGCACAGACGCCAGCCGGATTCCGATAGCCGATGTTGGTCAAGGTTTCCCGCAATTCGGGCGCCAACTCTGCTTTCCCGACATCGATCGTTGGAATGCCCGCATCGCGGAACGCTTCGAAAGCTGCTGCCGTTCTTGACAACACGAGCCCGCCCGACTGCAAGAAGGAAAACTCCTCGCCGAGAATCGCCAACAGCGGCTCTTGTCGGTCGGGATCGTCTACGACGTTCGCCCGACGTAAGGGTGCCGCTGTTGTCTCACCCGAGTACGCGTCAACGCCATTTTCGTTAAGAAGGCCGACGGAATCATCTGGAAATGCCGCCTCGGCCTGTCCCCGATAGAAGTCCCACACGTCCGTCTTCTGCACAGTAGACTGATTCTCGCTGGAGATCAGCTTGAGAAAGGTGGCAGGTACGTATAGGTCACCGAGACGCGGTTCAGTCGGTGTTCGGCCGAGCGTGGCCTGCGTCTGCGACGCAAAGACGGTGGAGTCAGCCAGACGCCCGAGAGCACGGTTGGCGACGAGCAAGGATGGATCTAGTAGCACGTCGATCGGCGGTTGGAATTTCCGGTCGAGTTCCGTTCGGAGTTGGTCGTTGCCGACGCTCATTGCTACTCGATTCAGTTCAGCTCCTGATAATTCCCTCGGTCAACATATTGATCATCATGACCGCCTCGGCGCGTGAATGGGAGACCAAGACGAAGCCGCCGGTATTTCCGAGCCAGAGGGGACGAAGCTGCTGTTCGATGAGATTCCGACGCGAACACTTCACGAGGCCACCTGCGTAAATAATCACCGCCCGAGTATTCGCGAGGTGATGCAACTATCAACGTGCTCGAGGTCGCCTTGACCGTGAGGCTAATGGAGTTCGATCCTAACGAGGTCTATCGTGCCCTCAAACGCGTCCAAGAGAGTTATGATGATTCGAGGGTACAGAGCGACGATCGGTTGCCGATCACGGCGGTTATTATGTCACCTTCGGACTCAATGGAAATCGAGCCGATTCTCGTGGTGAAACGGATTAGAGTTGACGTTGGTGGTCAAGTTAATTCGATAGTCGGACGTCTCTCGCCCCGCACTTCGTGGAAAATTCGCCACGGAGTGCCGCGTAGACTCCCTGAACGAGATGCTGTTCTACTGTCCTCTGCCGCTTTATCCTCCTGCTCAAGTGAACAGGAAGCTCTGTTAGCCACGAGACACGCCGACCTCTTTATATGAACTCAGACGGACTTTTGATAGATCTCCTACGCCCTAAACACTCACCAATCGTTTCTCGATGGTCGAGATATGACCATCGAGCTCCGGTGAGATGGATAACCCGCTTAAGTAAAGTAGGTGCGAATATTTGGCATCTCTCTCACGTCGTGTGTACGTACGGCCCTGTCCGAGACAGGAGAACCACAGAGAGCTCTATGCTTGCAGTTACTGAACCTCTTCAAAAAGTCGAACATGACTCGTGTCGAAGGTGGCGGCAAAATATCGTTGCTCGCACGAGAGTTCCTCGGCACAGCCGCCGGCTCTCCCTCGGAAAGTTCCCTTTCCTCAGTTTGCGAATAGTCCTCGGAAGTGTGTAATAGTGTTAGTGGTTTAAGCATTTCTACTCAATGGGTCGAGCGAGAGTACAGTTCCCTCAATGGGGAGTAGAACCAATCTACAACAGGACGTGTCGTGACCAAGAAGGCCTTTACTTCCCCACGTCTGTCGGACGCGAACCACATCACTTGTATTGAGGTGTTGTGACGACACCTGTGGACTCGGGGCGTGAGTGATTTCTCGAAAATCCTCTTCAGGATACTTAAATCGAGATGTCGTGATTGCACCAAACAATCATGGGCTCATAACTCGACAGTCACTGACGGGGCTATCACTCAATGGAGAAGTTTTTCTGAAGATTCATCGCATCCTACTTGAAGAATGCCCCTCCAGAGGAAAGCCGTATATGAACTCCCTCTAACGGGCGTATGCGACCAAATGGTCGATGTCCAAGACATCATCGCGAACGAGTTCGAAGAAGCCGCAGAAGCCCGTGGAGATGATCCAGACGACGCTTTCGAGCGTCTGATGTTGGAGTATGTCCGTCAGGACAGCACTATCACCGAGCTTTTCGCCGACGACGGTACACCCGTTCGGACTCTCGACGAATACGATCCGAGTGACAGTCGGCCGCTGGGAAGAGAAGCCATCGAAGCACTCCCGACCTATGCCGGTGAAATCGAAATCCACCCTGACGACGTGACCGACGAGGAATTGCCACAAGACCGTGACCTGCGACGCCACGTGATCTGTGGCGTACTGCGGCATCGTTGGCGGCGCGTCCGGGATGACAAGGATCGACGGCACGAGTCGGTCGTTCGGCGTGATGACGTGGCTGCAGCAGCGGAATCTGTCATCGGAAATTTGAATTCGGACTACAAGCGTGACGAGTACGTCGAACAGGTGATAGACGATTTGATGATTCGAAATCCGTGGGACGAGCAGATGGCGTTCTTCTCACCGGTCGAGGCGATGGAGTACTTGGATTCGCTTGACGAAGGTGACCACAAGGCCGAGAATGATGCGTACCATCTGAGCGAAGTCCTCGCACAACGGTATGCAGATGAGGTAGATGTCGAGACCGTGAACGATGTGCGAAGGCGATTTTGGCTCGATCCCCTATAGAGAGTCAACGCGGGGAGTTCTGTGCTATTCAGTATTGCACCTAGACGAGGCGGTCTCGTACCCTCTATCGTTATTCCACGTTAGAAGGGGAATCTGTCTCTGACTGACTGGAAGGCGAGCCGTCCGAGCAACTGAGCGGGGCCGCGCTTCGGCAAATCGTGTGCAATCTCTACCGAGTTCGGTGGCTCGCTTCCCCCGATGTCGAGTTCCCAATCCGTCTCGGACTCAAAGCGTTCGACCGCGGACTCGGCGCGTTCCCGAATCGCTTCGGCATCCATCGTCTTCACCTCGCCGCCCTCCATCAGCACGTCACCGTCGACGATAACGGTCTCCACATCGGCGGACGTCGCGTTATTGGCGACCTGCGCCGGAACGTTGGTCAAGGGCGTGAACTTCGGCTTGTCTACATCGAGCAGGATGACGTCGGCGCGCTTGCCGGGTTCGAGACTACCGATCTCGTCGCCGACGCCGAGTGCCTCTGCCCCTTCGATGGTGAGCATCCGCACGAGTTCCATCGAATGGTACTGACCGGCCGACCGCTTGAGATTGGCCGCGAGCCGCGCCTGTCGGGCCTCGCCGAACATGTTGTACGAGTCGTGCCAGTAGTGGTCGTCGATGCCGAGGCCGACGTCGACACCAACTGCCCGGAGTTCTGGTACCGGTGTCCACTGCACGTCACCATCCGTGTTCCAGTACGAGAAGATCGACGGACAGTGCGCGACGGACGCATCCGCCTCGGCTGTGCGCCGGATGTCCTTGTCGTCCGCGAGGCGGAAGTGAGCGGCCACCAGCCGATCGTTGAGGAGGCCGACGTCGTCGAGCAGGTCGAGCGAGTCTTTCGCGCCGTTCGACCGCGCCATCGTGTTGCTCTCTTCGAGTTCGAGCAGGTGCGTGTGGACGAGCAGGTCGGGATACTCCGCGGCGAGGTCAGCGGTACGCTCCCACAACTCGCGAGTACACGACCAGTCGTCGTGGGGGTTGATCGTCGCGCGAATGTGGCCGTCGTACGTGTCGTGGTACTCGTCAATGAACGTGCGGGCGCGGGCAAACTGCTCGTCGACGGGGACGTCCCAGAAGAGGTCGGAGAGAGCTGGCCCGAAGAATCCGCGGAGACCAGCCTCGCCGAACGTTTCCGCGCCCGCGCTCGGGCGGACGTCTTGTGAGTTAACGGTTGTGACACCGCCTGCGAGGAAGTTGAGTGCGGCGAGTTTGTACCCTACCTCGGTGAGATAGCCAAACTCGCCGTCCGCGATCTGGCCGTAAATGGCCGTCATGCTCCCCATCATCTCCAACAGATCGAGGTCGCTGAACGCGCCGATCAGCGGCGTCAGTTCGAGATGAGTGTGGGCGTTGACGAGCCCCGGCATCACGAGCTTTCCCTCGCCGTCGATGACGCGGTCAGCCGCGATGACCGTATCCTCGTCTCGAGACTGTCGTACCTCCGTGATACGGCCATCCTCGACGAGCACCGTTCCCCGTTCATAGAGCCGATTTCTGCCGTCGACCGTGAGAACGAAAGCATCGTGGATCGCGATGTCGGCAGCCATCTGTTTCAATTACTGAATGATTTCGCATCAGGGTTGGTATTGCCGGTCTTCACCCAGTCGAGTGCCTGATCGCGTTCTGGCCGGTCGTAGTACCGCATCTCGTCCGGAGCGACCGTCCATATCGGGGCGATCGCTTGTCACTGGTGATAGAGGAGTTGTGCCCAGCGGGAATCGCCGACCGCAGCATACCTGCCGATGTCGAACTTTTGGCCGGTTCGCAAGTCGGGGATAATGCCGTGCAAGTGTGAGAGATACGTCGCCAGCGTCCACCCTGTCGTCTCCTCGTATACGTGTACTTTCCCGTATTCGTCGGTCTTCTCAACAAGCAGGTCGTAGAACTCCCGATACCCAGCGGATGTGCCGTGACCCATCTGAACTGCGACCACACTACCATGAGTTGCGTCAAGAAGATCGAACATTGGTGACGTCGTTCGCCCGATAGCCGTGAACTCGTTAGCTGACCTATCGGTCATCGTCAGTAGACGTGTTCGGTGCCCGAAGAAAAAGTAACCCGTCCCGGAACATAACGAGCACCCTCTCTTAGAAACTAGTAGCTCAACAGAGCGGGGGAATAGTTGTGAAACGTGTCCACCCTCCGTCCAAGCGTGATTGATTCATTACTCTCTGCCGAGCTACGACTGATCTTCAGCCCACTGGAGAAGCGGTTCTAACCGTTTACGCACTTCGCGTCCATCGTCAGTCAACGCGTACTCCACACGAGGTGGAATCTCGTTGTACTGCGTCCGCGAGACCAGCCCAGCCTCCTCAAACTCGGACAGTCGCTTCGATATGGTTGAGGTGCTGGCGCTAGTGAGGTGCTCTTCGATCTCGGCGAATCGAAGCGAGTCGTGGGCACCGATGATACTGACCAGTTGCATCGCATACTTTCGGCTCAGCGTGTCGATCACACCCGTTAGTGGGCAGTAACACGTGCCGTCTACGTCGCATGTCGGCTCCGGGGGAGATGTAGCGTCTGCCATTACTTTGCGGCCTCCAACCTACTCCATAGCTTTGGACTCCACAGTACAATAGCTTCGCGTTATAAACCAAATACAGCAATGGCTACCGACCACTCCTACGACCTCGTGATACTGGGCGGCGGTGCCGCAGCGTTTGCGGCCATCACCGAAGCCGACCGCCAGAACCTCTCGACAGCAATGGTAAATACAGGACTGCCGCTCGGCGGTACGTGCGTGAACGTCGGCTGTGTCCCAAGCAAACACCTTCTGGAGGTCGGCAAGACTGCGTACGAGCCGCCGAACAATCCCTTCGACGCCGTGGCGTACGACGACACCCAACCGAGAACTAACTGGTCGGCAGCAATCGACGAGAAGGACGGCATCGTCGCGTCGCTCCGCGAGCAGAACTACGTGGACGTGGCCGATCATTTTGGGACGGACGTCTACGAGGGCTACGGACGCGTGGTCGATGACACAGCAATCGAAGTGGTCGACGGCGAGGACGCCGGTACGACTATCACTGGGAAGAAAGTGCTCGTCGCGACCGGCAGTTCGTCCCATATCGCACCAATCAATGGGATCGAGACCGTTGATTACGAGACCAGCGAGACCATCCTCGAACGCCGTGATGTCCCCGAGAGCATCGTGATGATCGGTGCTGGATACGTCGCGATGGAGTGGGGACAGATCCTCCACCACATGGGAACGGACGTGACGATCCTTCAGCGGTCAAGCCGCGTCCTGTCGGAGATGGAGGGCCAGCTCGGGCGCGAACTCCAGCGGTGCTTCGAGGCAGAGGGAATCACCGTCGAGACGGACGTGGACATCCGACGCGTCTCCGAAGGCGGCGAGACGGGAGACGACGTCACCGTCGATGCCACCGTTGCTGGCAACTCACAGACATTCACGGCCAGCGATCTCTTCGTCGCCACCGGCGTCAGCCCGAATACCGACGACATCGGACTGGACGAGGTCGGCGTTGAGACCGACGGATCGGGCACCATCGTCGTGGACGACGAGTTCCAGACGGCGAATCCGGACGTGTACGCCGCAGGAGACTGCATCGGCGAGCCGATGCTGGAAACCGTCGCCGCCAAGGAAGGCAACTACACCGTCAGGAACGCCTTCGGCGATGGAGATGCGACCATCGACTACCACGCCGTCCCGAAGGTGGTGTTCACGAGCCCGGAGGTCGCCGCGGTCGGGACGACGGAACTCGAGTACATGGACGAACACGGCACCTGCACGTGCCGGACGGTGGAGATGGAGGATGTCCCGAAGGCGAAGGCCGTCGAGGACACTCGCGGGCTGGTGCAGGTTGTCAAGCACCACGAAACCGACGAGATCGTCGGCGTCCACATGGTCGGGCCGCGAGCCGCCGACATGATTCCCGAGGCGACGCTGGCCGTGAAGTTCGGCCTCACTGTCGACGACATTATCGACACCATTCACCCGTTCCCGACGTTTTCCGAGGCGTTCAAGCACGCCTGTCAGGCGTTCCGCCGAGATACCTCGACGATGAGTTGCTGTGTCGAATAGCCCCCAACCACAAACCCGCTGTCAACGAACACTACACCAATGACTGCTCCAGCAAAACCCCGTTCCAACTGTGGAAACGACGCCCGACAGATCAAGACAGAACCCGTCCGCAACATCGCCGGAGCCGAAACGGAGGCTGGTGACTGATGAGTGCCGACCAGAACTTCGATCTGCTCGTCCTCGGTGGAGGTATGGCGGGCCTCCCGGTCGCGATGAAGTGTGCCTACTCGGGGATGGAGACTGCCCTCGTCGAAGATGACCTTCTCGGTGGGACGTGCCTCAACCGCGGCTGTATCCCCACCAAGACGATGATTCGGAGCGCGGAGGTCGCGAACCTCGCCCGCCGTAGCGAGGAGTTCGGCGTTGAGATCGATGACGACGTCGAGGCGAACTTGGACGCCATCGTCGAACGGAAGGACGAGATCGTCGAGAGCATTCGCGAGGGCGCCTACGGGAACGTCGAAGAGAACGACAACATCACGCTCGTCGAGGGGCACGGCGTCTTCGAGTCGGCACACGAGGTTCGCGTCGACGGCCGGACGCTCTCGGCTGACCGAATCGTCGTCAACACGGGTAGTCGACCGGCGAAGCCGCCAATCGACGGGCTCGACGACGTCGACGTACTCGACAGCACCGATATGCTGTTCCTCGATTCGGTACCCGACTCGCTGGGCGTCATCGGTGGCGGTTACGTCGGGTGCGAGTACGCCCAGATGTACAGCCGATTCGGCGCCGACGTTACCGTCTTCCAGCGCGGCGACCGACTCCTCCCGCGAGAGGAACCTGACGTGAGTACCGTGATCGAAGACGCGTTCGCGGCCGAAGGGATCAACGTCCGAACCGGAACGACTGTCACCGGTCTTTCGTCGGATGGTGACGACATCGCTATCGAGGCCGACGAACCCGATGATGCCGAGTCGGTAACGGTCTCGGACGTGCTGATCGCCGCGGGTCGACAGCCCAACACCGACGGCATCGGGCTCAACGAGACAGGCGTCGAGACGGACGAACGGGGATTCGTCCAAACAGACGAGAGCTTCGAGACGACCGCCGACGGCGTGTACGCCATCGGCGACGCGAGCGGCCCGCCGATGTTCACCCACTCGGCTCGTGACGATGCAGACCGCCTCTACCGGCATCTTGCCAAGGACGAGACGATCAGCACCGTGGATCGAATCGTTCCGTGGGCAGTGTTTACCGATCCGCAGGTTGGTCACGTCGGTATGACCGAAAAAGAAGCGCGGGGGGCGGGCTACGATGTCGGAGTCGGACGGCAGGACTTCGCCGAGCAGGGAAAGCCCAAGGCCCTCGGAGAGACCGAAGGGTTCGTCAAACTCGTCACGGACGCCGAAACGGGCGAGCTACTGGGCGGCCACGTGGTCGGCGAACAGGGGGCCGAGATCGTCCACGAACTCGTTCTGGCGATAGAACTTGGGGCGACTGCCGAGGACATCGCGAACACGATGCACATCCATCCAACCTTACCCGAGAGCATCAATTCGGCAGCTGGCGGCGTCCACGAGCCCTCGTGACCAATCTAGTAGGTCAAACAGGCCGAGAGGAGTAGTTGTAGGATTCGTGCTTCGGTAAATTCGGTAGGAAAGAACGAAGTAGCAATTCCGGATTGTCACACCTTGTGGTTGGTTTTCCACGATGTAGTACTATCATATGCAGCTGATTATGTCCAAATCGAACCACCGGCCACCATCCGAGCAGCCCGCCGGCAGATCCCTTTATCCCATTACTGGATACCCCAGAAGTACGTATGAATACCCCTGACTATCCACGGATGATCAGACCCCGAGACCGCGAATTCGACTCCGACGGCGAATACGAGTACCAAGAGTTCGATCTCGCGGACTCTGACCTCACGGTGAATCTCACCCACCGGCCCGACGGCGACACGACGATCCTCATCAGCCGCGAAGGAGACGGCGTCGAGGCAGCCATCATCGCCGACGAAGACGACCGCATGACCGCACGCGTGGAGGAAGAAAACGAGAAGGAGGTGTGACGATGCAGCCCACCGACTACCTCCCCGACAGCGCGCCCGACGCGCTCACCTTGACAGACCACCTCGCCACCCAAACCGACGACTGCCGCGAACACGAACTCGACGTCACCGCCGTCGACGGCACCCTCACCGCGCTCAACACGGACAACCGCTACCCCGTGATTCGCGCTGATTCCGTCGTCGAACACATCAACTGGCAAGAACACAGCGCGCCCGAGATGGACGACTGGGCGGTCGACGTCGAAGAAGTCACCACGTCGATGCCCGCCACCGCCGTCGACACCCACCGCGACTACATCGCGTACGTGCCCGGCGATGCCGTCCTCGGCGTCGACGGCGGGGTGCGGTACGGCGTCACTATCCGCCTGCTCGCCTTCGCCAGCGAGGACGACGCAATGCCCACCGGCCTGCACGCCGTCTGCATCGCGCCCGAAGCCCACCCCTCGGCGATGGCCCTCGCCGAAGCGCGCCGCCACGCCCTCAGCGAACACCTCGCAGACCTCCCGCACGGCACCGTTCTCGCGCCCGACGGACGCGGAATCTCCTCCACGAACGATGACTGGGCGGTGAACGCGTGGGAGGGCTACTGCAAGACGCTCGACAGAATCATCGACCACCCGGGCGTCCAGCGCGCGCTGGACGACATCCACGTCGCCGAAGAATAGGCCGTCAGTCGTCGCCGAACTCCAGCTCGGTCGCCAGACCACCCTCGTCCTTGTCGTCTCGCGGCGCGCCCGCGTCCACCGCGTTCCTCACGTGTTCGATGCTCTCCGCCAAGTCGTCCAAGTCCTCGTCGTGCGAGTCAACTTCGTCCTCTAACTCCACGATCCGCTGCTTCACCTGCCCGTACGTGTCGCGCACACGCTTCATCTGCTTCTCCAACCGCTCCATCCGTTCGTCGATCGTCAGCTCGTCGTCGGCCACCTCAACCTCGAGATCCACCTCACCATCGCCGTCCAGCAACTCCTCGGCAGCGTCAGTGATCCGCGCCACCTTCGCAGCCGGTCGCCCGTTCCGCGACTCCGGCTGATACGTCTCCACGAGCCCGGCCTCGGAGAGCTTCTTGAAGCGATATTTGATGACCTCGTTCCGCTCCAGCCCCGTGTACGTCTTCACCTCGCTTGTCGTCGCCTCCCCGCCATTATCGACGAGGGCCTCAAGGACGTCCTGCGCCTTCCAATCCAGTTCGACGTTGTTGATCGTTGCCATCGTGTACTAGTAATGTCTGGTAACTTATATGTATTAATACCGATAATATCATACCAAAGGTATCCAAAGAGGGGCTCCGTCATCATATAGACGGTTCCCGAGCGCGGAAAAGGTGCTCCGCAGGCTCCGCTCCCCCGGCACCGCCTCGCGCGTTCCACCTCGAGAAGAACAGTGGGCCCTCAGAGTCAAGGGCCGAGCCCCAAACACTCCCCGGGCCACCTCGAAGAACCAGAGACAGGTCTCGACACCATCTGTCAAGAAGGAAAGCAGACCCGCGTCACCGCAAGCAGGGATCCCACCGTGTCCTCGAGAAGGAAGAGTCCACGCGTCTCGACGCGCAGGCAGCGGAGCAGGTACTCCAGCGTGCCCAGAACACCAAGGCTCAGGAGCGACTACACTTTCACGTGACCAGCGACGACGTAAATGACCGCGCGCGAGGAGCAGATCATCGACGACCGCATCGACGAGATCAACGACGAAGACAAGCAGTACACCACCGAGGAAGTAGCAGAACATCTCGACATCGATCTCGACGACGAGTAACCCCCTTCTCTCCGCGTGCAGGCAAGGTTCCCCAAGGGTCTACGCACAGGAGGGTTCCCGATCAGTCTCAACGGCGAACAGGGGCTCCAACATCGACGCGAAGAGGTTCCCCGCTGGCTCCTCGAGCAGACCGGGCTCCCAGCGGGTCTACGCGCAAGGTGGACTCCGACTCGATCTCGCCGTAGGAAGCCTCGAGTCTCGACACGAACCGAAGGGGTTCCCCGACATCGCCAAGCGAGGAGTTCCGGGGAGACGTCGACGCGGAGAGACGCCGCGGCTTCGGGGTGGTGACGAAGACTGACACACCGAACAGATCATCAAGACCGGATGTTACCGAGCGTCTGCCGAAGCGTCGGAGCGACAACTACGACCGACTGTGTAACCGCTGGATCCGGCCGGCAAAGGTCGATCGAAGGGCCCGTGTGGCCGATAGGAGCCATCGGTGATACGCGTCGTATCGGTTCACGGCCCGAAGGTCAAACTCGCCCTCGCTGTACTGGATGGCGATGACGTCACGGATTTTGTCCTCTGACCCGCGTTCCCACGTAATCTCGGCGTCGCCGCTGATGCAAGAGCGTAACTCCTCGTTGATCTCCTGCCGGTTCGCTTCGAACGTGTCGAAGGCAGCGTGGTCGTCGTCCTTATCGATTTCCAACCGGACGGCGAGGCCAGTTCCCGTGGCCCGCAGCGACAGCCGGTAATCGCTAGTTGAGGTGTCCGCAGCGATAGGGAGGTGATAGACGTGCGGAGCCGACGAGGAATGGGGGTGGACATCCCCCCTAGTGAGGGCCTCGTGACTCCCCTCTTCGGCGAGCGCGACGAACTGCTCGAAGAACTGCTCCTGATAGACGCCACGGTCGACGTCCTCGCCGTAGGGCCACTCGGTCGGCTCAACCTCCGGCACGAGGCGGAACGCCGCCCGGTTGCACCCCTCGATTTCGACCACCTCGGCCCGTAGTGCAAACACGGCCCGGTCGGCGGTCTCGTTATGGTCGCGCACTGCCTCGCGGTGGCCATCGGTGAACTCGCCGGCGATCCACACGATCACATCGGCGTCGAGGTTCGCCGAGTAGGTGTTCGCCTTCCCCCAGTGGTCGTGGTCGGAGCGGCCGAACTGGTTCTCCACGACGACCTCCACACCGAAGGTCTCGTCCCGGGCGTAGATGTCGACGAAGTAGCCCTCGATCTCGCGTTCGAGTTCCTCGGCGACCAGCCTGTGCAGGCCAAGCACCTCCCGCAGGTAGTGGATGTTGTCCTTGTCAGCCAGCCACGCGCTGAAGGCCTCCTCGTCGGCCCAGTATTCAGAGAAGGGAGGTCGCTGGAGTGTACTGAATTCCGTCATACCCCACAATGTTGCGGCCCGACGTATGTTCCTTGTTCCCCACTTCAGGCGAATGGGTGATGATCCGTATAGCCGAGAGTGCTAACGAAGTGGACGAGTTACTCGCCGACGGCCAACTCTCTCATCTTGAGGCCCACGTCTTTCCCACTTCCGAGCGTAACGACGGTAGCGATGACCACCTACGATCTTGACGACGTCAACAGGAAAATCCTTCATCTCCTGCAAGAGAACGCCCGCAGAATCAGCACCGAGATGATCGGCAAGTAGGGATCTGTGTCAGTGGCGGTGTTCCGTCCGTTCTGCTTCGGATAAAGGTTTGCGCGACCGTTTATCTGGGGGGCATGATTTTCAGTTTGAGTGCCGATGAACACGGCACTTGATTCCGTCGACAGCAGGCACAGTACGGACACCATTGCCGAGACGCCAGCCGAGGTGGCAGAAGTGGTCAGGTCTGCGGTGACAGAGCAGCGCAACGTCGTCATCCCCACGGAGGATGACCGCGAAGTCAACGCCGCCTTTGAGCAGGAGTTTGACGCCACCCACGGCTCCGTTAGGGTCAGCAAAGGAGACCGTGGCGGGTGGGAGATCGCCGAGTTATCGTGGTCGAACTCGATGGCCAAGGTCGGTATGATGGAGGACTGGGAGATTGTTGCGGTGGAGAAAATCGAGGTGGTCAGCAATGAGTGACTCGCCAAGCGAGATTATCGAAGCTGTACGGCGGGCGAACGATCACGACGGATGGGCCGTGATTCGGCTCGCTACCGGTGTGGAGATTGGCGTCCGCTTCGAGCACGTCGAGATCGTGGAGTCAGATGAAGAGTGGGAGACGCGTTCGCTGGCAGCCCCGTTCGCTCGCCCCCACGGCAGCGGGCCGGGGATGAGCGGCGTGTTGATCGCGTCGCAGCGGGCTCCGCATCGGTGGTGGGTGTGGGCGACATGGCTGGAGGCAGGGCCGTCGGTGATCGACGACCGCCAAGCCCGCGTTGAGGGCGTGGATCTCGTCCCAGTGTCAAAGATCGTTGGGTAGCAGTTTCGTTACATCCGGTCAAGGACGTCGCACCTGTCTGCACACTTCACATCAACTGTTTACAGCTGGAAGGATGTCACTCGTTAGGCGGATACCAGAACGCCGTCTTTTCTACCTCCTCTTCGGAATAGTAATCCGTGAAGTAGTGACGTTTACGAGGTTCAATCTCATCCAGTGAGATTACCTCTGGCCACGGGACGCGTCGAAGCCTCTGACGGCCCATTGTCGGATGCTTACGTTTAGACACTGTTCCAGCCTTCCCTATCTGACCGGGAAAGACCATCTTTGTCGCCAAGACTGTACAATCTGCGTCAGGGATATAGACGAGGAGTGCGAATTTTCCTCGAGTAACAAGTTCCACCCACTGGTACTCCCAGACAGCAAATTCTCCGACTGAGCCATCTTCGTATTCGCACGCACAGGACTTGATCTCGATCAGTTCATCATCCTCGGTGCGTGCATCGTGCCACGACGCGTGATCCTCAATGAGGTCATATTCTTCGATTACGTGTGTTTCGGCCCGCTTCCAGCGCGGCGGTGGATCAATATGAGGAAGCATCTGTTCCTGCCACGAATACAACGACTTCACTCTCGACCACCTCTGACTATACTACTGAAATCGAACGTCGTTCGGATACTGGCTGGTATAGACATACCTGTATCGGCTCCAGCGAACGGAATTTTGTTGTGGCTACCGCGTCTCCACCAGTTTCCTATTGCTGGGGCCGATCTCGAGGATCCTCCGATCGATTATAGAATTTTTGTCAGAATCGCGATCTCAGACAGATTACTGAAGATGACACTCGAGAGTTAGTGGCCGCGAACGGCTTGGTCGCCACTTAGGTGTCCTCTGGATCGACGTTGACGTTCTGCTGGAAGACGTTCTCGGGGTCGTACTTGGCCTTGAGCTCAGCGAGGCGATCATAGCTGTCGGCATAGACCTGTTCCGTCCAATTCTCCCAGTTGCGTTCCTCAACGCCGGTAAAGCCAGCGTAGGCACCCTCGGCACCTTTGCGACGGAGTTTGCGTTCAGTCTCGGCAGCCCAGTCGAGGGTAGGCTGGTTCTGGAACTCCTCCCAGTTACCCTCGATGGTGATCATGTACTGCTTGTCGTCCCACGCGTAGGCGGCGTCCGCCCCGTGGCCGATGTTACCGCCGAGCGGCCAGACACCGATGGCGGCCATCGGGGTCGGGGCTGCCTCGGTCTGTTCGACGATGAAGTTGCGAATGTCTTCTGTGAGCTCGTCCACGTAGACCGAACGGTGGGTGTACTTGCGGCCCCACGGGTACATCTGCGTGCCGAGGTCGTGGAGTGCCTCGTAGGGCATCATATCGCTCATGTCGATCAGTGGCTCGCCGATCTCCCGGAGAGGCGCAATGACCTCCTCGCCCTCAGCGGGGTTGCCCGCGTAGCAGCCGAGGATGCCAACGGCGTCAGTACCCGCGAGTTCGTCGGGCATCGGCGGGAGGTTCGGGATGTGCCCGCTGAGGAGGATGGTGGTCAGCTCCTCGGGTGCGTCGCTCATGACCTGTTGGAACGTGTCCATCACGTCATCGACCATCTCGTAGGGGTAGAAGATGCCGAGGGCTTGCACCATCGGGCCAATCTCGTACAGTTCGAACTCAAAGTTGGTGACGACGCCGAAGTTGCCGCCACCGCCACGTACCGCCCAAAACAGATCTTCGTTCTGGTCAGGCGAGGCTGTCTGCACTTCACCGTCGGGCGTGACGATTTCGACGCTACGGAGTGCGTCGATGCCGAGCCCGTGCTTGCGTCGTATCCAGCCAATGCCACCGCCGAGCGTGGAGCCGGGAATTCCGACATCACCCGCGCTGCCGGTAGGACACGCGAGACCGTGTTCCTGCGTCTCGGCGAGTACGTCCTCGGCACGAGTGCCGGGTTCGACATGGGCGACTTTCGCATCGGGATCGACCTGTACGCCGTCCATCTTCGAGAGATCGACGACGAGACCCTGATTGACGACGGCGCTGCCCGTCTGATTGTGGGCACCACCCCTGATCGCGAGTTCAAGCCCAGCGTCCCGAGCGAACTGGACAGCGATGGCCACGTCGAATGCGCTCTCGGCGCGAGCGACAACTGCGGGGTATTTGTTGATAAGGCCATTCCACACGGTTCGCGCATCCTCGTACTCGTCACTATCGGGCAAGACGAGTTCTCCTTCAAGGCGCTCGGCGAACTCTTCAATCTCCTGTTCGTCGAGTTCGGCGACCGTCCCAAGCGGATGCTTGTGTGACGACATTAATGTACATTCCTGTGCAGGCCATCATAGGTAGTAAAAACTTACTTTCTATTTCTTTGATGTATAGAGGCAACTCAATTTGGGGTGAGGAAATAATAGCTACAACACACAGGACAAAGAACTAACCAACGGCTCACCGATCTCAATTACCGGAGCAGGATCGGTATCTACATTCTTGACAACGCAGCTACTCGCGTTGCAGAATTACAAAGCTATTCAAGTTCACTTCGCAATCTTGCAACATCTCTACCCGGGTACATCCGCACTTGCTAGGGACACTGATACCCCCATCTCGGGAAGTGAACGTCTACAACCGATCGTCGCGCTTTGAATACAGTTGGAGATAACCGAGGTCTACGGAGATAGGACGGAAGTCTTCAATCTCTCGGCTGACAACCCGTACATCAAAGCCCTGTTCAAGTCAAACGTGAAGCTCGAAGACCTCAACCTGTAAGGCCCAAACGCATCGTCAGGGGGCAAGGGCGTTACATCCTGTCGAGAGCGTCTCTGCGGTCTTCGGGAGGTGTCTGATCGTAGCGCATTGTCGTCTGTTCAGAACGATGACGAAGTTGAGACTGCGCAGCTGCGAGTCCTTCTTCGCGAGCCATATACGTGCCCGTGGAATGACGGATCGAGTACCACGAAATGTCGCGGTTCTCCGTCTCAATTCCAGCTTCGTCGCAGAGTTTGCCGAGGAGGTAGTTGAGAGCACTCGAGCCGTACGGATTTCTCTGTGACGTGAGCCAGAGGTAGTCAGAGTCGTCGTACTTGGGACGTGTCTCGCGTTCGGCGAGCCAGCGGTCGAGATGCCGGGCTGTGTCCTCGCGGAGACTGACCGTCCAGTTTTCACCGCCGTTCGTGCCTTTCGAATCTTGCTCCTTCGGGATCCGCAACACCGCATTTGCGGTGTCCACCCACGAGACGCGTGCGCGTTCGACTTCGATGGGGCGCAAGCCGGCATCCAGACCGGTGGCAACGAGCGACGGCACCTTCCAACTCGTCGCTTTCTCCCACTCTTCGCGTCCGACCTCGCGTTTCGGCATTTCGAATCGTTGTGCGAGGTATATCTTCCAGCGATCGCGCTCGTCAGGGCCGACGTAGTCGTACGATGGAATACTGCCGTAATTGAGACCGGCGTCACGGATACGTTGCCGTTCCTCGAGCGTGAGGTAATCGCGAGCGTGGTGGGAGGTCTGGTTCGGTGTGTAGGTGGTTTCAGGTTCCCACTCGTCAGCGCCTTTCTCGTGCGCTTGCCACGACATGTACCGTTTGAGGGCCTTCACGTACTGATTCTTGTTTTCGTCGCCCCAGTCCTTGTACTTCATCTCATCGACGAACGCGTCCGCGTGTTCGTGCGTCAACGAGGCCGTGTATCTTTCGCGTTCCCACACCCACCGGTAGATCTTCGAGAGACGATAGGCAGTGCTCTCCACTACGCTCTCGCTGTACCCTTTGCCTTCGTCGGGATTTTTGCCCGACTGCCAAAGCCACGTGAGGACTTCGCGACGGTGGTCTCGGTAGTCCTTGATTTGGAGTTGGTTGAGGTTCTTCGCGTCGATGTCGTGGACGAGAGGGATGCCATCCGGAAGTTTGGCGTCACTCATAGTTGTATTTGTCCTGATAATTTTCCGTAATCGCCGGACGGCGTGGGGATCGGGTATGAGATTTCTTTTCAGCCTTTTCGGCACCCCGGTAACCTTGGGTGATCGCCGGGATACGGATTCTTTGCCAGAGGCTCTGAACCCCGTAGTTTTCGAAGAATTGGAAGTCCGGGTGCGAGAATCGAACCCGCGTCTCAGCCTCCACAAGGCTGAAGGATAACCACTACCCCAACCCGGACGCGCTTGCACGTTATCCTACACGCGGTCGGCCTGAAATACGTTACGACTCCGGGATACGGGTGTGCGACTCCGTACCGCGCGATTTCGGGCGCACGGACGATCAGCCTCGAGCCGCTCGAACCGACCGATCTCGACCGAGACGTTTTTCGGCCCACACCCGTTAGAACCGCCAACGCGTGGCCATCACCGACAAGATCTACGTCAAGAACCACCGCCAGCTCAGCTCCCAGCTCGAGACGAACATCCCCAAGGGAGCGTTCAAGGGCGCGACGCTGGACGTGCTCTTTCAGGGCGAGGGCCTCGAGAAGCTAGACGACGCGACCCGCGATCGGATCCTCGACTTCGCGCAGGACTTCCTCGATTGCGACTGCGACAACAACCCCTACTGTGGGTGTCCGGAGCGGAAGTTCATGCGGTACCTGCTCGAGTTGCGCGCCCAGGGGCTCGGCCCGGACGCGATCGTCGACGTGATGACCGACGACTACATGGTCTACGCCTACTCCGGCGACGTGCTCTCCTTCCTCGACAACGCCGTCCGCACCCTCGAGGCAGCCGAAGGGCTCGCTCGCGTCGACAGCGCGGACGAGAAGTACGACGAGATCCGACAGGCGAAACGGGATTTAGCCCGATAGCGCGGGACGAAGGGCCGACCGTCCGCGAACCGTCCGAGGGACGGCTACCGCGCTCACCGCAGCTGGTACGATTCGTCTTCGTCGTCCAGTTCGTCGAGCAACAGCACCTCGTCTTCTTCGTCCTCGAGGCGGTCCTGCAGATCGTTAACGTAGCCCTTGTACTCGTCGAGTTGCTCCCGGAGGTGCTCGGCCTCGAGCTCGAGCCGCTCGTGTTCGCGGATGAACCGCTTCGGGACTTCGACGGTCGGCGGGAACGAGATCTCATCGTCGTCGTCCCCGGTGCGGGACTCGAGGTCGGCCTCGGGGACGACCTCGACCTGGCCGTCGTGTTCGACCAGTTGGTCGACGTAGTCCCGGAAGACGGCGGACAGCGAGATATCGCGCTCCTCGGCGATCTCCTGCAGCGCCTCGAACGCGTCCTCGTTGACCCGAAACGAGATGGTCTTGTTCTTGTTCCCCATCGATACCCCTAGTCGTCGTTCACGACACTTAACCATTCGTCAGACGTGCGGGTTCGAGCCCGGGTAGCCGGAGCGGGACTCGAGCGATCGACGGCCGAGCAACCGTCGCCGACCCGGGAGGCTATTTCTCTGGCGACCCAACTGCGCGGTGATGCCGTCCGACACGCCGGGACTCCACCACGTGACGGGAATCGTCGGGGACGCTCAGACGGCTATCGACTGGTACAGCGGCGTCCTCGGCCTTCGACTCGTCACGCAGACCGTCAACTTCGAGGATATCCTCCAGCACCACCTCTACTTCGGCGACGCCGCCGGCACGCCGGGGACCGTCCTGACCCACTTCCCCGATCCCCACGGTGATCCGGGCCGCATCGGGAAACCGCAGGTCGAGTCGGTCGCGTTCGTCGTGCCGGCCGACGCGCTCGAGTACTGGCACACGAGGCTCGCGGACCACGATATCGCGGTCGAAGGGCCACTCGAGCGGTTCGACGAACGGGTCCTGCAGTTCGAAGACCCCGCGGGGACGCGACTCGAACTCGTGGCCGGACCGCCGATACCGGAGGGGACCGAGCCCTGGACCGACGGGCCGGTTCCGACGGACCGCGCGATCCGCGGGCTCTACGGCGTCGCGGCGCTGTCGGTCAATCCCTACGCGACCGCGGGGACGCTCGAGACGCTTGGATTCGAGTACGAGACGGAGCGAGATGGTCGAATCCGCTACCGTGCACCGGGAGATCGCGCCGGCGTCGTGGACGTCCTCGACCGAGATACGCCGTTCGGCCGCGAAGGGCAGGGAACCCTCCACCACGTCGCAGTCCGCGTCGAGACGGAAGACGACCTTCACGAGTGGCGAGCGCTCTTCGCCGACCGCGACTACGACGTGTCGCGGGTCAAGGATCGACACTTCTTCCACTCCCTGTACGTCCGCGAGCCCGGCGGGATCCTCTTCGAGTTAGCGACCGAAACCGGCGGCGTCGCGGCGGGTGGTGGGACGGACCGAGCCGGCGAATCGCTGTTCCTGCCCGACTGGTTCGAACGTGATCGCGATCTGATCGAGAGTCAGCTGCCGGAGTTGACGGTACCGACGACGGACGAGATATCAGACCGATGACCGAAACCGGGTCGAGACGGACGATGGACGCCATCTCGGGACCACACGCCGGCCAGCCGCTGCTCACGAGCGGCGCGCCCGCGCTGGCCGCCGAGGCCGCCGTCGTCGCCTGTCACGGCCGCGGCGCGACCGCTCAGGGCGTCGTCAACCTCCTCGAGCCGACCTATCGCCACGGCGTCGCCTTCCTCGCGCCGCAGGCCGAGCGCAGTCGCTGGTATCCGAACCCGGCGACCGCGCCGCGAGCCGCCAACGAGCCGTGGCTCTCCTCGAGCGTCGACGCGGTTGCCGCGGCGCTGGAAGCGGCGGCCGATATCGGCGTTCCGCCCGAGCGAACCCTGATCGGCGGCTTCTCACAGGGGGCGACCGTCGCCGCGGAGTTCCTCCGACGGAATTCGGCGCGGTACGGCGGCGTCTTCCTCCTCTCCGGGACGCTTCCGGGCTCGAGCGACGAGCTCCGATCGGCGTCGGTCGACGGCTCGCTCGCCGGGACGCCGATGCTCGTCGGCTACGGCGCAACCGATCCCCACGTCGATCGCGAGCGCGTCGCCGAAACGGTCCGAACGTTCGAACGCGCCGACGGCGCCGTCGACGAGCGACGCTATCCGGACACGGGCCACGAGGTTACCGACGACGAGTTCGACACGATCGGCGCGTTACTCGAGAGGATCCTCGACGGTGAGTCGACGTAGCGGCCGCTGTCGCGTCGAAAAACGGAGAACGAGGGTGGTCGCCGGCTCAGACGGTCGCTTCCGCGTCGTCCGTGTCGACGGTCTCGAGGCTCTCGAGCGCCTGAATCACGTCGTTGCGATAGTTGACGACCGGCGAATCGTACTGCTCGCGGGCCATCTGAGCGTACTCGTTGGTCGGCGCGGTCGAGCCGCTCTCGGGCGCTTCCTGTTCTTCCTCCCACTCCTCGAAGGCCTCGATGCGATCGAGGGTACGCTCGGCGGTCTCGACGACCCAGCGGTCGCGAGTGGCGTCGTCGACGACCGCGATCGACTCGGGTCGCAGCGAGACGTTGACGGTGCCGTCGTCGGTCTCGTAGGTGCGGGGTTTGCCCACGATGGAGACGTACGCCGGCGGCTCCGTATCCCGCAGGACAGAGGCGGCCTCGGGCTGGTACTGGCCGGCGTAGACGAAGAACGTCCCCGTCGGGTCGACGACCCGGCCGCGCCAGTACTCGCTCTCGTCCCCGACGTCCTCGGTTTCGGTGAGGGTACCGGCGACGAACACGCGGTTCGCGCGGTCGCCGGTCGGGAGCAGCGCGTAGTTCGGTGCGCGCTCGTCGTCGCTCTCTTTGAACGCGTACGTCGAATCGTTGAATTCGGAGGCGAAGACGCGGCGGGCGACTTCGCGGGTGAGTTCTGCCTGGCTCATATCACATCGACCTCGCTTTGATCAGCAGTTCCTCAGCATCGACTGGCCCGTCGAGTTCTTCGACGTCGTCGGCGAGCACGTATCGGCCGAAGGTCGGCCCTTCGATGCGGTAGTAGGTGCCGACGATATCGTCCGCGATCTCGTCGGCGACGATGGTCGTGTCCAGGGCGTCCATCGCCATGTCCTTGGCCTCCTCTAAGCTCAGTCCGGTCAGCTCTTCGGTGGCGTCCTTGTCGAAGATGACCTCGTGGGCGTCGATACCGTCGTCGACGACGGCCTTGATGCGGAGATCGAACTCGCCTTCGACCTCGCCGTGTTCGTTACAGCGGCCGTTCTGGAGGACGCGCGTGCAGTCGTCCTCGGGGCAGCGCTTGATGAGGCCGCTGCCGCTTTGCATGTCGACCAGTGCGCCCTCGATTTCGCTGGTGTCGTCGCCGACTTCGAGGTCCTCGTCGAGTTCCTCGATGACGGTCGTCGAGTTGAGTTTGACCGAGTACCGGCCCTGGTACTCGTCGGTGACGACGTTGCGAAGCTCGTAGACGCCGCCCTCCTCGAGGGCGGGGAGGTCGGACTTGGCCCACTTGGTGAACTTGATCGTTCCCGTCGGGTCGCCCAGCAGGCCGACCTGCGCGACCGAGTCGCTGCGAGGGTCCCAGAGTTCGATGACCTTCGCGGTGAGGTCGATCCATTGCTCGGGTTCGTCGACGTCCTCGACGGTGGCCGCCTCGCTGTCGCCGCCCGCGAGGTCCTCGCGCTCGAGGCCGGCCTCCTCGAGGTAGTGATTGGTGACGCTCCGGCGCGCCTCGTCGATCGGTACTTTGTATTCGTCGACGAGCGTGGTCAGGCGCCCTTCGACGTCCTCGACGCTCACGTCGAGGTGGTCCGAAAACTGCTCGTGGATGTCGTCCGCGTGCTGTCGTACGTCGCTCATAGTGTCTCGCCTCCTCTTTGGTTTCACTGGGAGGCATACGCCCGTTCGCGCCCGATAGTATTTAAAGTACCGCCACCGGAGCGGAAGTGAACAGCGGCGAAAGAAACCGCCGGAGGGCGCCGACGTAGCACGTTCGGTCCGGCGATCGGTGCTGGCGGGGCCGACTTCGGAGCACTAACTGAAAATCTTATTTAGTACGGAAGAAACGGACAGGCGAGATATCCTTCGGACACACGCTTGACAGGCAGAACTACATCGCTGCTACAGATGTGTTCACTCGTTCAGTTTGGCCGATAACGACGACGATTAATACGCACGTGCTACTTTACGACCAGTGCAGCGGCGGTGAGACAGCATAATCAGGACCAGCGAGAGAGGCGTTCGCTGAGTCGGTCACGCCACTCCTGACAGAAGTCGAGCAGTTCGAATAATCGCTGCTGGATCCACGGCCTGCTCAGCACGTACTGACGTCCACTCAGGGAGAACTCGATTGCACAGCAGATCCCTGAAGCTCAGTGTAGCATGTCAAGAAGAAAGATGAGAAGGAATCCGACGAAGAACAGCGTCGTCGATGTCGGCGTTTCCGGTACCTTCTGGGCTTTGACCAGGAGTTCCTCGGTCACTAGGTAAAGGAGGGCAGCGGATCCGAACGCGAGTACGAGCGCGATCGGAGCGCCCGTAACGCCTTCGAACGCGAGTACGCCGGCGGTCACTCCGCTCAGCAGTAGAACCCCGAACCCGGCGGGGACGGCGAGTTTCTTCAGCGTACTCGTCTCTTCCGGGAGTGCTATGACGCCGGTCACGCCGAGGAAGAGGACCTCGATCGCGAGTGCCACCGCGATGAGCACACCTGTGGCCGCCTGCGCCAGAAACGTCACGCCGATCAAGACGCCGTCGATCAGCATGTCGATACTCACGGTGATCAGCAGGCCGGCGGCACCCGCCAGCTTTCCGCCGATATTCCGCTTTTCGACGTACTTACTGAGTCGATGGATGCCCAGCATGGTGGCGATACCGATCGCGAATCCGATGACAACCACGGCCGGAGTCCGCGTATGGACGTCCGGGAGAAGCTCGGCGGCGACGGCGGCGAACACGACGCCGGCCGCGAAGTGCTGGACGTTACTCTCCATTTGCGGTCCCGGCGTCCGGTAAACGGCCACGATCCCCCCGACGAGCGCGGCGACGACCGCCAACATCGTGTACGAAAGCGCTTGAACTAGGGTCTCAGCCATACTGGTGATTCCGCCTCGAACGGAGTGAATGTACGCACCGTCAAATTCGGGGTGAGGAAATACCACCGTCTACGGACGCGATGTTTCTCTTCACGCTCCGTCGGGCAGCGTCTGACTCGTCGATGCCGTTGCCCCATCACTGACGGCCGGGACAATTCCCGCGAGCGGCCGCTTTCCGCAGCGTTCGATACGCACACCTCGTTCTCGATCTCACCGGAGTATCGACTGTGATCAATCCCGGAGAAGACTTCTACGACGCCCTCACTGGCGCTATTGCTCGCCGACTTCGAGCGCCCCGTCGACGGCGTCGCCGATCGCCTCGGCTCCCGCGTCGTCGACCGGAACGAGCGGCGGGCGGACCTCGTCGGAGGGAACGACGCCGCGGTGGGCCAGCGCTGCCTTCGTCGCCGGGGCGAAGTCGTGGGTCGTACACGCCTCGAACAGCGGCGCGATCGCGTCGCTCTGTAGCTCGCGTCCGCGGTCGTCCGTGGCTCGCTCGAACGCCTCGCGCAGCACACTGGGTACGACGTTCGAGAGCGCGTTGATTCCGCCGTCGGCACCCATTCGCAACGCGGGGACCAGTAGCGCGTCGTACCCCTGCAAACAGCGGAAGTCGTCGGGCGTGTTCCGGAGGACGGAGAGGAAGTACTCGAGGTCGCCGCTCGAGTCCTTGATCCCCACGACCCCATCGCGCTCCGCGACGGCGGCCACGGTCTCGGGTTCGATGCGCTGGCCCGTACACTGCGGGATGTTGTAGAGGATAACGGGGAGCGAGGCGTCGTCGAGGACGGCCTCGAAGAACCGCCGATCGCCCGCCGGCGCGTTCGCGGTAGTGAAGTAGGGCGCGACGATCGCGGCGGCGTCGGCTCCGGCGTCGGCGGCGCGGTCGATGGCCCCGACCGTCTCGTCGACGCTCGTCGCGGCGGCGCCGGCGACGACGGGCACGTCGGCGCGCTCGACGGTCGCCTCGACGACGCGCTGCTGTTCGGCGGCCGTCAGGCTCGGGAATTCACCGGTCGTTCCGCAGGGGAAGACGGCGTCGATCCCGCCCGCCTGCACGTGCTCGAGCAGGTCGGCGAGCGCCGATTCGTCGATCGATCCGTCGTCGAACGGAGTCACCAGCGGGCAGGTGATGCCCCGAAGCGCGTCTCGAACGTCCATGCTCGAGGGTACGGCCGATTCGTCAAAGTCGTTGCCGTCTGCCGGACGGGGGAACCGCCGGTGACGACCAACAGTATATGTGCCCGGCGACCGAACGGTGGGGCAATGGCGGACCGGCGTCGACTCGAGCGACTCCTGCGCACGACGCTACGGGGCGCGGGCGAGCAGTTCGAGGAACTTCGCAGATCGACCGACGAGCAACTCGAGGAGGCCCGCGACTCCTACGAGGTGGCGAGAAACGCCCGTAGCCTCCCCTCCGACGAGGCAGGGCGAGCGAAGATCGTCTGCCGGCGCTACGCCGAGCAGCGCGCGGCGAAGTTAGACGAGGAGTACCGGCCGGCCTGTTACGAGGCCGGCCACCCCGACTGCGAGGGGTGTGCGGAAGACGTCCGCAAGGGCCGGATCGAGACCTGGTGAGATGGACCGACCAGTCGTCGCTTGCGTCCTCGCCGGCGGTATCGGCAGCCGACTCTATCCCGCGAGCCGAAGCGACCGCCCCAAACAGTTCCTCGCGTTCGGCGGCGAGCGCTCGCTGCTCTCCCGAACGCTGGATCGGACGGCCTTCGCCGACGAGCGCTACGTGTTGACCCGCGAATCCTTTGCCGGCGAAATACACGAGCATGCGCCCGAAGCGGGCGTGCTGGTCGAACCCGCGGGCAAAGACACCGGGCCGGCGCTGGTCTACGCCGCCTGGCGGCTCCGCGACCGGTTCGATACGGAGCCAGTTCTGGTCTGTCTCCCCAGCGACCACCACGTCGCCGACGACGCCGCGTTCGCCACGCGCCTCGAGCGCGCCGCCGAGATCGCCGTCGAGACGGACGGGATCGTCACGCTGGGTGTGGAGCCGACGCGGCCGGCGACGGGCTACGGCTACATCGTCCCCGAGGACGGCGCCGACGGACTCGAGAGTAGCGAGCGCGAGCGCCACGGAGACGACTACGCCGCGGTGGATCGCTTCACCGAGAAACCCGACCGCGAGAACGCGAGGCGGCTCGTCGAGGCCGGCGCGTACTGGAACGCCGGGATCTTCGCCTGGACGCCGAGCGCGCTCCTCCGCGAGGCCCGCGACTCGCCGCTCGCAGCGCTGGTCGACGCGCTCGAGGACGGCGAGCCCGACCGGGGGTTCGACGCGGTCGAGCCCGTCAGCGTGGATTACGCGATCATGGAACGGGCGATCGACGTCTCGGTGACACCGCTGTCGGTGGGCTGGGACGACCTCGGGACGTGGGACGCCGTCGGGCGCGTCCTCGGGGCCGACGACGACGGCGAGAGCGCGAACGCGACCGTCGCCGGCGACGTCCTGTCGATCGACGCGGCGAACAACGTCGTCGCCGCGCCCGACGCGCACGTCTCGCTGCTCGAGGTCGACGATCTGATCGTCGCGGCGTTCGACGACCGGGTGCTCGTCGCGCCCCGCGGTGCATCACAGCGGGTGCGGGCGATCGTCGAACGACTTCGCGAGCGCGACGGGTTTTGAGAAAACGAGTCGTCGCGGGGAATCGACCGAAAAACGAGCGCCGGTCAGCTCGGCCGGGACGATCCCCCGTTCGCGTCACCCTTCTCGGGCCACGCTGCCCACGCGATGACCGCCATCGAGATCGCCGAGCCGAGCACGATCGTCTCGAGGATCGTCAGTTCGACGCCGAACCACGAGAGCGCCGTCCGGAGTTCGACGACGAAGGGGACGAGCATGGCCAGCACGACGAGGAGCGCCCCTTCGGAGATGCGCATCTACCGAATCACCTCCCAGAGGGTATCGAGGACGAGCGCGGGGTCGGTCCCGAGGCTGAGCTTGTAGCCCTCGATGCCCCCGCCGAAGAGGCCGCCGGAGTCGATGATGGCCGCGAACGGGAGCGTGTACGCGAAGATCACGAGGACGAGCGCGATCGCGGTCCAGACCTTGAGGTTGTCGAGGATGGCCGGCGAGTCCTCGGGTCCGGAGAGCGCGTCGGCGTAGGTGTTGTCCGGGATGTCGTCGCTGGTGCCGTTGAGCGAGGTCATGACCATGACCAGGAGGAACAGGGCCAGCGAGAGGGTCAGCAACACCGCGCCGAGGGCGACCTGCGCGTTGATCTCGCCGACGGTGCCGACGGCGGGTTCGAAGTCGAAGCCGTTGTACTGCGGTTCGGCGGTACGGCGAGGCAGGCCGAACAGTCCGGAGCGGTGCATCGCGTTCGACATGAACGTCATCCCGATGAACCAGATGAGGACCTGGGCTAGCGCGATCGAGCGGTTCCAGAGCTTCTTGCCGGTCATCTGTGGGATGAACCAGTACGACACGGCCATGAACGTCAGCGCGACGGCGGTGCCGACGGTGAGGTGGAAGTGACCGACGACCCACCACGTGTTGTGGACGAGATAGTTGATGTTCATCCCCGCATTGATCATGCCGGAGAAGCCGGCCGCGGCGAACATCAGGCCCGCGAGCGCCATCCCGGTGAACACCGGGTCACGCCACGGAAGCGCCTTGAGCCAGCCGAGGTAGCCCTCGCCGCCGCGCTGGCGAGCGCCGTGTTCCATGCTGGCGACGACGGTGAAGGCCGTCAGCAGGCTCGGCAGCAGAAGGAACATCGTGTTCGTCATCGCGATGAACTTGAACCCTTCCGCGATGCCGGGGTCGAGATACTGGTGGTGGATCCCCAGCGGCGTCGAGAGCAGCAGGAACAGCACGAAGACGACGCGCGCGAGCGGGTCGCTGAACAGCTTTCCGCCGGAGAACTTCGGCAGCATGAGATACCACATCAGGTACGTCGGCATCAGCCAGAAGTAGACGACGGCGTGGCCGAAGTACCAGAACAGCGTTCGGGTCAGCAGCGGATTGACCGAGTCGACGATCCCCAGCGACCACGGCAGCAGGAACGCGAGGATCGCCAGCGCGACGCCGAACGTACAGATGTACCAGAACAGCGTCGTCGTCAGGACCATGAACGCCGGGAGCGGGATGCGCTCGTCGGCGTTCTCTTTCCGCCAGGCCCACCACGTTCGGAACCAGTCGACGCCGGCGAGCCAAGAGCCGACGACGAACAGCACCAGCCCCAGATAGAACAGGGGATGGGCCTGCAGCGGTGCGTAGAAGGTGAAGAGCACGTCCGCGTACAGCTCCGAGCCGAGCACCGTCGGCGCTTGCTCGAGGAGGCCGGCAAAGATCGTGACGGCGGCCATCGTCGCACCGACGACCATCAGCGCGTACCAGGCCCAGGTGAAGCGGATGTCCACGACCCCGCGGTCGAGGCCGGTCGTCACCGCCCAGGTGAAGATGCCCACGAGGAAGAAGATCGTGAACGTGATCGCCAGCAACACGCCGTGTGCGGTGAGTATGGTGTAGTAGTCCGGCGACTGGATGAACCGGAAGACGTCGGTTCGGTGGAGCGCCTGGATGAGCCCAAGCGTCCCGCCGATCGCCAGCGCGATGAACGAGCTCCAGAACGCCGCCTTGATCACGGCCGCCTCGTCGGGGAACTGGTCGACGTAGGCGTTACGCACTGTCATCACCTCCCTCAGTCGCGTTGACGACTTCGAGCGTCCCGCTCTCCTGGTGGTCGTCGACGGTCACCGTCCAGTCGTGCTCGCCAGTGCCGAGCGCCGCGGTGTCGACCGCGAACTCGACGGTCTCGCTGCCTTCGCCCGAGATCATGACGTCACGCTCGAGCGTCTGCTCGCCGATCTCGAGGGTGGCGGTCGTCTCGAGGTCGGTCTGCATGCCGTCGCTCACGGTCGCGCTGATCGTCGTCTCGTTGCCCGCCTGGGCCTCATCGGGGGCCTCGACGGACAGTTCGGTCAGGTCGAACTCGTCTTCGGGAACCACGTTCAGTTTGCCTTCCATGGTGTGGTGATACTCGCCGCAGTACTCGTTACAGAGGATGCCGTACTCGCCGGGTTCGTCGAACTCGACGGTCATCTGGGACACCTGGCCGGGGATGACCATCGTGTTCATGTTCGTCCCGACCACGGTGAAGCTGTGCGTCACGTCGCGACTCGTGATGTAGAACGTCACTTCGCTGTTGGCCGGCACCTCGATCTGACTCGGGGTGTACGACCACGCCTGTGCGACGACGGCGACCTCGTACTCGTTGCCGCCGACGTGCGTGACGCCGGGTTCGCCGAACCGTTCGTGATCGTTGATGTTGTCGGGACTGATCGAGCCGCCGTCGTCGTCGATCATCGCGATGCCGGGGCCGACGGCACCGTACGTGATCGTCGCGATGAAACCGACGATCAGGACCATCGACGCGATCAGCCACGCCTTCTCGTACGTGTGGATGTTCATGCCAGTCCCACCACCGGGAAGAGCAGGTCGATAACGGTCGGCCCGTTGCCGAGGAACTCGACGAAGTACATGAATATCCACAACAATACGAGTATCAGGAAGTAGATCCCGATCAGGATCGCGGTTCCGATGGGATCGTACTCGTCGTGCCCGAGCTCGCGAACATGATCGGGCTCCCGTTGTTTTGTCTTGGAGCTCATACGGTTGAGTAGGAAATGGGGGCGACTTACCATCAACCTTGGTTCCCGATCGGTGGGAACAGGTTGGGGTATTAAGCGCCCGCCGTCCCCAGTATTCGGTATGAACTTCGAGAGCGTCGGACCCCGGTTCGCGGCGGGTGCGGGACTGCTCGCGATCATCCCCGTACTCGTCTACGGGATGTCCGGCTCGGTCGTCGCCGGTATCGTCAGTGCGGTCAACGTCGTGATCATCATCGGCTCGCTGTACATCGCGATGGCGCCGATCGACGAATCGCACGACGACCACCACGGAAACGGAACCGTCAGTTAACCCCCGTGTTACTCGATCCAGCCCCGCTCTCGACTGCCACAGTAGTCGCGTTCGGCCAGCGTTCGGCCGTCGCTCCGCTGATGGCGATGGGGCCAGGCTCGATCCCCGAGCACGTGAACCTGCTCGTCCTCTTCGTCGTCGGCCTCCTCGCCGGCGCGCACTGTCTGGGGATGTGCGGTCCGCTGGTGACGACCTACGCCGACCGGATCGGCGCGGCGAGCGAGAAGCGCCGCGACGACACGCTCACCGGCTACGAGGTGCGCCAGCACGCGCTCTTCAATCTGGGCCGGACGGTCAGCTACGCGGCCATCGGCGGCCTGTTCGGCCTGCTCGGTGCGGTCACGGTCGCCTCGAGCGAGGCCGTGGCCGAGATCGGTAACGGCGTCCGCGGCGCGACGGGGATCCTCGTCGGGATTGCGATCGTCACGAGCGGGCTCTACTACGTTCGCGGGCGGACCGCGGTTCCCGGGCACGACCTGCCCGTCGTCGGCACGCTGTTCCGGCGGCTCACGGCGCTGCTCTCGAGTCGGGTCGACCGGCTCGCCACCTCGCCGGGGATCGTCGCGCTCGGTGCCGTCCACGGGTTCATGCCGTGTCCGATCATCTACCCGGCTTACCTCTACGCGTTCGCGCTGGGATCGCCGACGCAGGGCGCGCTCTCGCTGGCCGTCCTCGGGCTCGGGACGATCCCGACACTGTTCGCGTACGGCACCGTCCTGAATACGATCGACCCCGAGACACGGGTCAGACTGCACCGCGGGCTGGGCGCGGCGTTCATCGTCCTCGGCTATATCCCGCTCTCGCACGGCCTGATGCTGTACGGAATCCATCTGCCGCATTTCCCGCTGCCCTTCGAACCCCTGTTCTAACGATGGGAGACGACTCACCACCGACCGCACGATCGCACGCACCGCCGTCGGAAGCGGCCGCGCCGACCGCGGAGTCGAACGCCCGCACCGCTGCCGGAGACGGCTCCGCAGTCGACAGCGACGCCTGCGACCTCTGCGAACTGCCGACTCCCCCGGAGCCGATCACCGCTTCGGACGTCGACGGAACCTTCTGCTGTCGGGGCTGTCTCGAGGTCTCCCGGGCACTCGAGGGTACCGACGCACCCGACGAATCGGCGGTCCAGTCGCGGCTCGATCGGCGAGACGACGACGGTCGCGACCTCGACGACCTCGACGGCGAAGATGCCTACCTCGCGGTCGACGGGATGCACTGTTCGACCTGCGAGGCCTTCCTCGAGACGACCGCCGAGCGCGAGGACGGCGTCCGCGGTGCGACGGCCAGCTACGCGACGGACACGATCCGGCTCGTATACGATCCCGACCGGGTCGCAGCCGAGGACCTCCCCGACCTCGTCTCGGGCTACGGATACACCGCGGCCGATCGAGCGGCCGGAGACGGTGCGGGCGACTCGGACGACGGCCTCGCCCGGCTCCTGCTCGGCGGCTTCTTCGGCATGATGGTCATGGTGTGGTACGTCCTCTTTCTCTACCCGACGTACTTCGACCTCGAGCCGGTCGTCGACTTCGGCGGCTACGAGCTCACCTTCCTGTCGGCGAACATCTGGGCGTTCACCTCGTTCGTCCTCTTCTACAGCGGCTACCCGATCCTTCGCGGCGCATACGTCAGCCTCCGGGCGGGACGGCCGAACATGGACCTGCTCGTCGCGACGGCCGCGCTCGGCTCGTACGGCTACAGCGCGGTCGCGCTCGTTCTCGGCGAGAGTCACCTCTACTTCGACGTGACCGTCGCGATCATTCTCGTTGTCACCGCGGGGACCCTCTACGAGAAATCGGTCAAGCGCCGCGCAACCGGACTGCTCTCCGAGCTGACCGAGCAGCAGGTCGACGAGGCCCGCCTCGAGCGCGGCGAAACGGTTCCGCTCGAGGCCGTCGAGCCCGGCGACCGGCTGCTGGTCCGGCCCGGGGAACGGGTCCCGATGGACGGCGAGGTCGTCGAGGGGACGGCGGCGGTCGACGAGTCGCTCGTGACCGGCGAATCGCTGCCCGTCGGGAAGGGGCCGGGCGACCCGGTTCGGGGCGGCACCGTCGTCACCGACGCGCCGATCGTCCTCGAAGTCGGCGACGAGGCCGAGAGCACCCACGACCGGCTCGTCTCGCTGCTCTGGTCGATCCAGAGCGCCCGCCCCGGCGTCCAGCGCCTCGCGGACAAGCTCGCGACGGTCTTCGTCCCGCTGGTGGTCGTCCTCGCCGTCGCGACGGCCGCCGTGACGCTCGCGACCGGCTCGAGCGCGTCGGCGGCGCTCCTGCTCGGACTGACGGTCGTGATCGTCTCCTGCCCGTGTGCGCTCGGGCTCGCGACGCCGCTCGCGATCGCCGCAGGGGTCCAGAACGCCGCCGAGCGGGGGATCGTCGTCGCCGCCGAGACGATATTCGAGGACGCTCGAGACGTCGACGTCGTCGTCCTCGACAAGACCGGAACGCTCACGACGGGGACGATGGCCGTCGAGGGCGTTCACACCGGCGCTGACGACGCTTCCACCGGCACCGACGCCGACGAACTGCTCCGACGGGCCGGCGCGGTCGAAGCGCTCTCCGAACACCCGATCGCGGCCGCCGTCGCCGATGCGACACCCGACGACGCCACCGCGAACGCCGCGAGCGCCGTCGAGGGCTTCGAGCGTGCCGACCGCGGCGTCAGCGGCCTCGTCGACGGCGACCGCGTCGTCGTCGGCCACCCCGACTACCTCCGCGAGCGTGGTCAGACGATCCCCGGCGCGCTCGAGTCGACGATCGACGACGCTCGCGCCGCGGGCGACGTGCCGGTCGTCGTCGGCTGGGGCGGCCGGGCTCGCGGCACCATCGTCGTCGGCGACTCCCCGCGCGAGGAACTGGACGCGGCGCTCGAGACGCTCTCGGCGGGTCGCGAGATCGTCGTCCTCACCGGCGACGAGGGGCCAGCGGCCGATCAGTTCCGCGCGCTCGATGGCGTCGACGAGGTCTTCGCCGGCGTTCCACCGGAAGCGAAGGCCGAAACCGTCGACCGGCTCCGCTCTCGAGGGACGGTCGCGATGGTCGGCGACGGGAGCAACGACGCGCCCGCGCTCGCCGCGGCAGACGTGGGCATCGCGATGGGGGGCGGAACGAAACTCGCGACCGACGCGGCCGACGCGGTGATCGTCGGCGACGACCTCGCGGCCGTCGCGGAGACCTTCGATATCGCGACGAGCACGCACCGCCGGATCCGCCAGAACCTCGGGTGGGCGTTCGCGTACAACGCGGTCGCGATTCCGCTCGCGATCGTCGGCCTGTTGAACCCGCTCTTCGCGGCCGTCGCGATGGCGGCGAGCAGCGCGCTGGTCGTCTGCAATTCCGCGCGCTCGATGTGAACGTCAGTCGCCCGCGTCCGAAGCGTCCTCGGCCGTCACGACCCGCTCGACTTCCCGTCGCTGTCCGTCTTCGTAGACGTAGGTCGTTCCCTCGTCCTCGTCGTGCGTCCGCCGGTGGCTCCCGTCGCAAAAGGGAAACGACTCCGAGAGCCCGCACTGACAGACCGCCACGTCGCCTTTCTCGTCGTCGATATCCGAGGGGTCGAGTCTTCGCGGTCCGCGCTCCTCGAGTTCGACCAGTCGTGTCATGATCGCGTCTCCGGTCGCCGACGCCAAAACGCTTCGCTCGACCGCCCAGAGGGTGTCGCGGCTACGAGAATGGCTGTCAACTCCCACCCGTTACGGGAACGGCAAGGTTCTTGGTACAGGTCTCGGATATCCGAATACACACTGCTATGTCGTCCGCCGCAATGCCGACTGCGATCGCACTCGCGGTCGTCAAAACGCTCGTTCTCATCGTCGGCGGCGTCATCACCTACTTCTCGTACAAAGCCTACCGGCGAACACGCCAGCCGGCACTGGGCTATCTCTCGCTCGGGTTCGGCCTCGTCACCCTCGGATTGGTGCTCGCCGGGATGCTGTACGAAGTGCTCGACGTGCCGCTGATGACCGGCATCCTGCTCGAGAGCCTGCTGGTGTTGGCCGGCTTCCTGGTGATCGCCCGCTCCCTGTACGTGACCTGAGAGCCGCTCGCCGTTCCGCGGATTTCGAGACTGCAATCGCTCGCCTCGACCGGCCGAGTCCACGAGCGGAGCCGATCGCGATCGATGCCAAATATATTTGGAGTTAGCCGTATCCTCGATACCGGTATACACACTATACGGCAGGGACGCGGCACTGAACCACGAGTTCCGTTGACCCTGTCGTCGTACCCCCTTCCTCCCATCTCATCGCGAGTAGTCGGATCCGACGGCTTCCCGGACCGGCAATCCCGCGAGTACCGGTGCACGGATCGGTCGAACCACACAGACGTAAGTGGGCTCCGTCCGCAGTGGGCTGCATGAACGCCGATTCCGATCACGCGAACTCGCGTCGCGGTCCCGTTTCGAGTCGCCTCCATCGACCCACACCGGTGAGTGAGCGCCCATGAGCGGCGACGACCCCGAGCTCGCCGTCGGCGCTGATGCGTTCACCCAGCAGGGCGCGGGCCTCGAGGTGGCGGTCGTCGGCGCGGGGGCCGTCGGCGCGACCGCGGCCTACGATCTCGCCCGCGAGGGGGCGAACGTGACCCTCTACGACCGCGGGACCGTCGCGAGCGGCTCGACCGGCCGTGCCGCGGGGATCTGCTACGACGCGTTCGCGGACGGACTCGACGCCGAACTCGCGGGCGACGCGATCGAGCGATTCCGCGCGCTGTCGGGCGACGACACCTTCCCGTTCGTCGAGTGTCCCTACGTCTGGCTCGCCCGCGAGGGCGACGACGAGCGGGCTGACGCCGTTCGCGAGCAGGTCGCACGGATGCAGGACAACGGCGTCGTCGCCCTCGAGATGGAGGGTGACGCGCTCGCGGATCGGTTCCCCGCCCTGCGAACCGACGACGTCGCGGTCGCGGGGATCGCCGGCGCGGCGGGCTACGCCGATCCGGGCGCGTACGCGGCCTGTCTCGCGGCCGCGGCCACCGGTGCCGGAGCGACCCTCGAGACCGAGACGCCAGTCGAGATTCGGACGGATCCGACGCGGGTGATCGACTCCGAGGGCGAGGACCGCGAGGTGGACGCGGTCCTCGTGGCCGCGGGAGCGCACACGAAAGAACTGCTCGCAGGCGCCGGAGTCACCCTCGCGATGAAACCCTATCGGGTACAGGCGCTCGTCGCGAGCGGCGACCTCGCGGGACCGATGTGCTACGACGCGAGCGGCGACTTCTACCTGCGACCCCACGCGGGCGGGCTCCTCGCCGGCGACGGCACCGAGAACCGCGAGGCCGACCCCGACGCGTACGACCGAGAGGCCGACGACGGGTTCGCCGACGACCTCGTAGAGCGGGTCGCACACCGCGTCCCGGCCATCGCGGCAGACGCGAGTCTCGAGCGCGCGTGGGCCGGTCTCTGTACGGCGACGCCCGATCGCGATCCACTGGTCGGAGAACTCCGCGACGGACTCTTCGTCGCGACCGGCTTCCAGGGCCACGGCTTCATGCGCGCGCCGGCGATCGGACAACGGATCGCGACGGAGATACTCGGCGGGGAGGGGATCGACGCCTTCGATCCGACGCGGTTCGACGGTGACGAAGCGTTCGAGGTCGTGTCGGGGATGGCACTCGATCCGAACTGACTCAGTCGTCGAGAGTGACGGGTTCCGTATCGGTACTCGCGTCCGACGCCGACGCGTCGGACTCACCGACCTCGACCGCGGCACCGGTCGTGTCGGTCTCTCTCACCGCCGAGTCCTTCGGAATCTCGACGGTCAGCGTTCCCGTTTCGGAGAGTTTCGCCGTACCGGCGTCCGGATCGACGACCGCGTCAGCCGGCAGTTCGGCCTCGCCGCTCAGGGCCATCCCGCGGCCGGGGAATCGCATCTCGTACCCCTCGTGGAACTGGCGGAACCGATCGATCCGGATCTTGACGGTCCCCTCGAGGTAGCGGACCGCTACGTCGTCCGGTTCGGCACCGGGCGCGTCGAAGACGACGCGATAGGTGTCGTCGTTCTCGAGGATGTCGACGGGAAGCGAGCGATGGTTCTGGACGCGGCCGTTCGCGCGTCCGACCTGGCGGTACAACGCGCTCCCGACCGATTTACCGAGGTCTTTGAGGGTCACGGGCGGTCACCCCGGGCGGTGCGTGTGAGGCTGACAGCGGTCTCGGGGACCGAGAGAAGGGCGTGGCGATACATGGAAGAGACGACTCTATCGAGGCCTACAACAGCCGCGTTCATATCCCTTTTGGCAGGTTCAAAAGAAACGTCAGACGGGATCGAGCGCGAGCCGGTCAGTCCCGCCCCTCGAGCCGGGTCCGTTCGCCCGGTCAGAGTTCCACCCGTTCGAGGCAGTCGGTGCCGCCACAGACCGGACACGACAGCTGCGAGATGTCGAGGTCGTCGGGCACGTCGTAGGTGTAGTGGTTCTCGAAGATGTCGAGAAAGCAGTCGTCGTCGGTGCACACGATCTCTTCCGTCGGAGGCATACGCGTTACTAGCGTCACGACGACTATCAACGTCGGGGTTGCGGCACCTGACGGTGCGCGATCAGCTGCCCGGATAGCCGTTCGCTCGCGCCCGATTTACCGACCAGCTCGTGTCTGCTGGCCGACCGAGCCACCGCCGGGCGGGACTGAAAGGGGCGGCTCGGCGGGCTCCCGAGCCCGCCGAGTCGGGGCTTTCGTGTAGTCACCGTTTTAGCCCTCGAGACGCTATCGGGCGCCATGACTGACCCCGAGACGCTGTCCGTGACGATCGTCGACGGCTACGTCGACGAGCCGGCGCACTTCGGGGTGCCGCCGTACATCTCGACGTATCCGCGGTACGTCGCGGGTGCGCTCGTCGATGCTGGCGTCCCGCGCGAGGGGATCACCTATCACACGATCGATCGGCTTCGCGACGAGCCAGACTACTGGCGGGACGTCGACGAGGCCGACCTCATGATCTACCTCGGCGGGATGACCGTCCCCGGCAAGTACGTCGGCGGCACGCCGGCCGAACCCGACGAGGTCCGAAAGCTCGCCTGGACCGCCGACGGAACGAGCCTGATGGGCGGCCCCGTCAAATTCGGCGTCGGCGACGAGAACGCCGGCGCGACCGAGACCGAGCGTCAGGACCTCGACTTCGACTTCGTCGCCAAAGGCGACGTCGAGGCCGCCGTCTACGACCTCGTCGAGAGCGGCCTCGAGGGCTTCAACAACCGGATGCGCGACATCGACGAGGTCTCGCGGTGGGCCCGAGAGGGCGCGTTCGTCGTCGAACAGCATCCGAACCATCCCGACCACCTCATCGCCGAACTCGAGACCTCGCGGGGCTGTGCGTACCGGTGTTCGTTCTGCACGGAACCGCTGTACGGCAACCCGTCGTTCCGGCCGCCGCCGACCGTCGTCGGCGAGGTCGACGCGCTCTCCGACCACGGCGTGCGACACTTTCGGCTGGGTCGCCAGGCCGACATCCTCGCCTACGGCGGCGACGGCGAAGCGCCGAATCCGGACGCTCTGCGCCAACTCTACAGCGGCATCCGCGAAGTCGCACCGGACCTCGAGACGCTGCACCTCGACAACATGAACCCCATCACGATCGTCGAGTGGCCCGAGGCCAGCCGGGAGGGGATCCGGATCATCGCCGAGCACAACACGCCCGGCGACACGGCGGCGTTCGGCCTCGAGTCCGCCGACCCCGTCGTCCAGGAGGAGAACAACCTCAACGTCACCGCGGAGGAGTGTTTCGAGGCGGTCCGGATCGTCAACGAGGAGGCGGGATGGCGGCCGGGGGAAGAGCCGGCGGACGCGCCTACCTTCGGCGACGACGCCCCGCGCCGACTTCCGAAGCTCCTGCCCGGCATCAACCTCCTGCACGGGCTCAAGGGCGAACGCGAGGAGACCTACGAACGCAACCGCCAGTTCCTCCAGCGGGTCTACGACGAGGGTTACATGCTCCGCCGGATCAACATCCGGCAGGTGATGGCCTTCGACGGCACCGAGATGAGCGATACGGGCGCCGAGATCGCAAACGAGCACAAGAAGCTGTTCAAACGCTACAAGAAACGGGTCCGCGAGGAGATCGATAACCCGATGCTCGAGCGGGTCGCCCCGCCGGGCACCGTGTTGCCGGACGTCCACCTCGAGTACCACCAGGACGGGCGGACCTTCGGCCGCCAGCTCGGCACCTACCCGCTGCTGGTCGGGATTCCGGGCGAGCGCGAACTCGGACGGACGATCGACGCGGCGGTCGTCGACCACGGCTACCGCTCGGTCACCGCCGTCCCCTACCCGCTCGATCTCAACGCGGCCTCGATGGACGAACTCACCGCCATCCCCGGCGTCGGCGACCGCACCGCGGGCGACATCGTCGTCAACCGCCCCTACGAGTCCGTCGGCGACGCCGACCTCGGAACCGAGTTCGATCTCTCCCGGTTCGTCACGACGCGACCGCTCGAGCGCGCCGATTAACGGGATTCGCGACCTCACGCATATTGTGAACGGCTAACACGGCCGTTCCGGCGCGCTCGCGGGCGCATCGCTTTCGGCAATTTCCCCGTCAAACGGTGGCTCGGTGTCGGTAGTTCTATTATGGATGGGAATCTGCACTGAAATAGAGGGGCTACCTGTGGAAATCTCTGACAAACTGCTGTGTCTGTTCAGTACGGACGTTTCGGAGGAGGAGGATCGCTACGTTATCGAGGTGCCGCGTCAGGAGATCGAGACCGGCGATATCGATCCCGGGGAGGTCTACCGCGTCGCGCTCATTTCGCGCGACGAGGCCGCCAGCGACGGCGACACCGCGGCGACCAGTCAGCCGGCGACCGCGCCGTCCGAGCCCCAGCCGCCGGTCGACGTGGGCGAAACGCGCTACGTCGAGATCGAAGACATCGGCAAGCAGGGCGACGGCATCGCCCGCGTCGAGCGCGGCTACGTCATCATCGTCCCCGGGGCGGACGTCGGCGAGCGCGTCAAGATCGAGGTCACCGAGGTCAAGTCGAACTTCGCCGTCGGCGAGATCATCGAGGATACGTTCTAAGAACGACCTTTTTTACCGGGGGCATCGGTCGGCGTCGAAGACGCCGGCCTCAACCCCCGGCAAAAATCTCGACCAAAAAAGGCCGAGCGCGCCTCCGGCGCGCTCGGGGAAACGGCGCGCGAAGCGCGCCGTACAGTAATCGCTTTCGTAGCCACGTCGTCGGGTATCGGCCAGCCGCTTTCGAGCCACGCTGCCGGTTATCGGCCAGCCACTTTCGTAGCTACGTCGTCGGCTATCTACCGGTCTCGTCACAGGAGCCACAGCGATCGGACTCGACCATCGGTCAGCGATTGACCGATCAGCCGCGGCTCCGTCTCACTCCTCGAGCGGCGTCCCGTCGACCCGTTTCGCGCCTTCGGAGTCGTGGACGACGACCTCACCTGGATCGGGATCGATCGGTTCGTAGGTATCGCGGACCGCGATGGCCTCCTCGAGTTCTCGCACGGCCCGTTCTTTGAGCGCTCGAGCCAGTTCTTCGGCGTCCTCGCGCGAGATGTCGCGGCCCAGTCCCTCGCACTCGTGGGCGCGGACGACGCCGGCTTCGTCAACGGCTTCACCCATCGGCTGGCTGGTTCCCGCGAGAGCGACGCTGAACGGGTAGGTCCGACAGATCAGCGGGCGGTCGTCGTGGACGGTACACGCACCCGTTCCCGATTCGTCTTCCGCGTAGAAGGTACAGTCGCCGCAGCCGTCGGTCTGGAGCGCCCACTCGAAGGTCTCGCCCTCGAGTCCGCCGTCTTCGGTTTCCGAGAGACCGTACGGCATCGGCCGGGCGATATCGCGCCAGTCGTACTCGCCGTCGTAACTGTCGCTCTCTCGCGGTTCCACCGTCTGCTCGCGGCTCGTCGAGTCGCTCGCACGGTCAGAGGGACTCTGCGACTCCCCCGCTACTCGATCGTCCGCGGCGCTACGCGCCGCGCTCGCCTCGAGTTCGCGCACTTCGTCGGGAAATACGGTCGCGGTGTGGTCGTCTTCGGCGTCGGCCTTGCAGCAGGCGCCACAGCGAGTACACTCGAAGCCGATCGACTCGATCGCGTCCGCGAGATCGTCGACGGCCAGTCGGCGGGCGGCTTCGAGTTCGGCTTCGAGCGATTGCACGCTCGAGGGGAGGCGGTCGACGCGGAAAAGTCAGTCGCCCGCGGGCGGCGTCGCCCGCTCACCGTTCCACGCGACCCGTCCCTCGACGGCGAGTTTCTCGAGGTGGGCGCGGACCGTCGCCCGCGCGAGGTCACGGACGCCCGAGAGGTCCTTGTCGTACGCGCCGTCGAGGATCGCATCGAGCGTCTCGGCACCCGCACGGACGGCCTCGAGCACCCGTTCCTCGCGGTCGGCGCGGTGGGTGAGCAGTCGCTCGAGGGTCCCCCGGGGAGCGTCGATTTCCGGGCCGTGGCCGGGGTAGAGCGCCGGCGGGTTCCGCGCCCAGAGCCGACGCAGTGTCGTCACGTACGCGCGCATATCGCCTTCGGGCGCGCCGACGACGACGCTGCCCTCGCGGACGGCGCAGTCGCCACACAGGACTGGGCCGCCGCGGCCGGCCTCGAGGGCGACGTGGTCCGGGGCGTGGCCGGGCGTATCGAGGACGCGAACGCGCTCGTCGCCGAGCGGAATAGTCGTTCCCGGCACGAACGTACGGTCGGGCTCACAGCCCGTGGCATCGCGAAACCGGTCGGTTCGGCCGTACCGGGCCCAGACCGTGGCATCCGTCTCGGCGGCGTACTCGGTGACGGCACCGACGTGATCGGGGTGGGTGTGGGTGACGAGGACGTGCTCGACGGCGTGCTCGGAAACCAGTCGGTCGAGATCGTCCGTCCGCGCCGCCGGATCGACGAGGACTGTGGGAGCGGTCCCGGACTCACGGCGTCGCCGCTCGTCGTCACGCGATGACTCGGAGGTCCCCCGAAGCAAATAGGCGTTGGTGTCGCCGCTTGGCGCGCGCGTGGCAACTGGGACGACACAACGGCTCACGTGCATACGTGGACAATGCAATCGGACCGAAAAGGATGTATCGACAGCGACGATCCCGGTCGGCCCACCCGTCCCCCCGAGTGGCGGACCGCAGCTCGGAAACAGTCGAGACGATCAGCGCTTGAGGAAGTAGACCTGCTTGCGGGCGTCGCGGAAGCTGTACCGCGAGCCGACGAGGCCGACGTCCTCGAGTCGGTTGAGCGCGTAGCGAACGGTGCGGTCGGGAAGCAGCGATTCCTCGGCGAGCTGGCCCTGTGAGAGCGGCGAATCGGTCTCTAGCACTTTCGCGACGAGCTTCGCGCTCGGCGGCAGTTCGCGGAGTCGGTCGCGGTATTCGTCCTCGGAAAGCGTTTCCTCGGCGGCAGCGCCACGGTCCTCGGCTGTACTCGTGCTCATACCTACGTGAGCGGAATCGGTGATGGTAAAGCTTCCCTATATTCAGATACGAATAATCCAGTTTGTATAAGGTGTATGAATGAGGTATTAACACAGAACGTCAACACCGTATTTCGACCCCCCTCACTACCGTGACCGGCCGAATCCGAATTCGGTTCCGGTGGTCAGTCGCGGGCGGACTCCAGTATCGTTTTATCCCATCGGGACAGTAGCTTCGCCCAGTGTGAAAGGACAGGAGTGGTACCAAGCCGATGATGTCGCCGAGGAATACGACGACAAGCGGTTCTCTCGGGGCGGACAACTGATCGACCGCCGGGAGAAGGAGGCCGTTCTCGAGGCGATCATGCCCGTCGAGGATCGGTCGATCCTCGAGATCGCCTGTGGTACCGGGCGGTTTACCCTCATGCTCGCCCATCAGGGGGCGGACGTCGTCGGACTGGACATCTCGGCGGCAATGTTACAGCAGGGACGGCGGAAGGCGCGAAACGCCAAGACCGAGGGAACGCTCGAGTTCCTCCGTGGCGACGCGGGTCGGCTGCCGTTTCCGGACGATCACTTCGATACCGTCGTCGCGATGCGGTTTTTCCACCTCGCGGACGATCCGGAGGCGTTCCTGCGGGAGATGCGACGCGTCTCGCGCGATCAGATCGTCTTCGATACGTTCAATCGCTTCTCCACGCGTAGCGTCTACAACTGGGCGCTCCCGATGGGGTCGCGGCTCTACTCGAAGAGCGAAGTCGCCGTCCTGCTCGCGAAGACGGAACTGACCCTCGAGGACGTCGAAGACGACTTCCTCCTGCCGTACGGACTCTACCGGTCGATCCCCAACGGGTTGGCGTCGCCGCTACGCGCGGTCGACGAAGCGGTCGGCGAACTCCCGGTCACAGACCACCTCGCCTCGGTGTCGTACTGGGACGCACGCGTCCGCTGAGCGAACCGGCAGAAATCCCATCTATTTACTATCAGGAGCCCCTAACGGGCGGTATGGAGCTCTCGGTAGTCGTGTCGACGCTCAACGACCGGGAGCGGTTGCTGTCGTGTCTCGACGCCCTCGAGGAGCGGACGCCGTCGTCGACGGAGATCATCGTCGTCAACGGCCCCTCCTCGGACGGGACGACCGGCGTCGTGCGCGAGCGCGACGACGTCGACGTCCTCGTCGAGATCTCCGAGCGAAACGCCGGCGTCTCCCGGAACGCCGGCCTCGAGCAGGCGACCCGCGACGTCGTCGCCTTCCTCGACGGCGAGTACGCGATCGATCACAGCTGGTATCCGGCCATCAACGAGGGGATCGGCGACGGGGCGAACATCGTCACCGGTCCCGTCACCGGCGGCCCCGGCGGGAGCGAACTCCGGTCCCCACAGCGGGTCGGCGGCCGAACGGTGACGCAGTTTCACGGCGACAACGTCGCCTTCGAGCGGCCGGTCCTCGAGACCCTGGACGGGTTCGACGAGTATCTCGAGGCGGCCGGCGAGCGCGACTGCGCCCACCGCGCGGCGGATCTCGGCTACGAGGTATCCTGGGACGCCGCGATGGCCGCCCGCTGTGAGGTCGGAACCGACGGCGGTCGAGCCGATCCCGACTGGGGGGAGACCTACCGGTCGATGGCGTACCGGCTCGCGAAAAATTACGGGCCGCGACCGAGCGTCGTCGTCCGGACCGGAAACAGCGCCGTCCGAGACGGCATCGCCGCCGCTCGCCGACTCGCCTCGGGCGACGCGACGCCGACGGACTGGCTCTCCGACGGCACTGACGTGAGCAGAAACGTCGCACGCGGGTTGTTAGACGGGCTTCGCGCCCGGTACGCCGACCGCTCGAAGCGGCGTAATCCACACGGCCTCTCGGCGCGCCACGACCGGGCGGTCCAGATCTACGACCGGCGGTGATCTGCCGCGACAGCGAACGGCACGCGGGCGCTCACTCGCCGCGGAACTCCGGTTCTCTGTCCTCGAGTCGCGCCTCGAACCCTTCCCGGTAGTCGTGCGTGTCGTCGAGTTCGTGGCCGAGCTGGCGTTCGTACTCGAGTCCCTGCTCGAGGGGCATATCGAAGGCGGCGTTGAGCGCCTGTTTCCCGTTTCGAAGGCCGAGCGGCGCGTTCTCACAGAGCCTGTCGGCGAAAGCTTTCGCTCGCTCGTCGACCGCGTCGGCGTCGACGACCTCGTGAACCAGTCCCATCTCGGCGGCGTCCTCGGGGTCGACGAACTCGCCAGTCAGGACGATCTCCTTGGCCTTCGAGAGACCGACCAGCCGGGGCAGGCGCTGGGTGCCGCCGCCGTGGGGGAAGGTGCCGAGTTTGATCTCGAGCAGGCCGTACGTCGCGTCCCGGCCGATCACGCGGAAATCGCAGGGGAGCGTGAGTTCGAACGCACCCGCGGGCGCGGCCCGCTTGATGCCGGCGACGACCGGCTGGCGAATCTCCTCGATCGTGTCGAGGACCGTGGGGAAGACGTCGCGGTCGATCTCGGCGTCGGGTTCGACGCGGTCGCGCATCATGTTCAGGTCCATCCCGGCGGAGAAGACGGGGCCTTCGCCGAGGAGGGTCGCCGCACGGATATCGTCGTTCGCGTCGACCCGCTCGAAAGCCTCGATCAGATCCTGCATGAGCGGGACGGTCATAGCGTTGCGCTTGTCCGGTCTCGAGAGGTAGACGTCGGCGCGGTGGTCGTCCCACTCGATCGCTGCGAGTCCATTGCCAACGGATTCCATGAGAGGTGGTTGCGGGCGACGCTCTTAACGGTCGGTGAGGAAGAACGTGCTGCCGATACCCGAGCGGCGGCGGGTTCAGAACAGACCGACGACGAAGCCGACGCCCATGACGACGAGGACGGCGGCGGAGAAGACGGGAAGGTACGGCGCATACTGCTCGACGGTCTCCTCGGAGCGCTGATAGCCCGCGATCAGGAGCATCGTCAGCCCGACGATACCGAAGACGACCGTGATCGCGTAGGCGCTCATTAGCTCGAGGCAGTGGGTCGACCCGGCACAGAGCGCGATGATCTCGAACTCCTCTTCGTGTGCGAATCCGAGGACGAACGCGAACCACGCGATGCCGAACAGGCCGCGGTCGGCGTCGTGCTCGAGATCGCCGCGCGAATCGTGATCGTGTGCATGTCCGTGGTCGTGCGAGTGCTCGTGGTCGGAACCGTGACGGTGATCGGCGACGCGGTCGGCGTCAGGGGAATCGTGTTCGTGCTCGTCGGCGTGGCTCCCGTGCGTGTGGCCGTGGCGGTACTCGCGGACGCCGAGTGCGATAAGCAAGACGCCGGCCACGAGACTCACCGGTCCGCCGATCTGGACGCTATCGAGGACGGTGATCGGCTCGTTGAGCTGTGTGAGGGCGAAATAGTCCTTCGCGTAGAAGAACACCGCGACCATCGCGATGCTGCTCACGAGGTGGCCGACGCCGATGATGAGACTCGCCGCGAAGCCGTACGCCCACTCGTTCCCCCTGTCGAGCGCGTACGACGCCGCGACCGGCCAGCCGTGACCGGGTTCGATGCCGTGGACGGCACCGAGCGCGACGGCACCGGTGAGCAGCCCCAGCGCGTCGCCGTGGATCATCCTGTCTCGAGTCGAGTGCGACGGGACGGTTAACCGTTGTTACTACCGAAACGGGGGTTCGATCATACAGGGGACTCTTGTGGAGACGCGACGGTAACGGAGATATGCGAACGTCGTTCAACGTCCCGGACGAGGTCCTCGAGGAGTTCGATCGGATCTGGCGCGAGCAAGGCATCGACAACCGGTCTCGAGCGGTCAGGGAGGCGATGCAGGAGTACATCGAAGCCCACTTGCGGCTCGAGGACACCACCGGAGAAATCGTCGCGCTCGTCGGCTTCGACTACCGCCACCACGACGTAATTCGGGAGCTACACACGGTCCAGCACGAGTATCAGGACGTGATCCTCAACACGAGCCACACCCATCAGGGCGAGTGGTGTCTCGAGTCGCTGTTCTGTCGCGGACCGGCCGAACGGGTCCGCGACCTCACCTATCGCCTCCGCGACTTCGACGGCGTTCGCCGCGTGAAGATCATGGTCATCCGCAACGGAGAGATCTGACGACGGCAGCGAGATGACGTGTGGCCCGTTTCGGGAGAGTCCGCCGTGCTACTCGAGGTCGTAGAGGTCGGTCGAGAGGTAGCGCTCGCCGGTGTCGGGGAGGACGACGACGACCAGTTCGTCCGGGTGCTCGGCCGCGTATTCGGCTCCCGCAGCGAGCGCCGCGCCCGACGAAATACCGACGAGCAACCCTTCGCTGCGGCCCAGCTTTCGGGCCGCGTCCCTGGCCTCGCTCGCCTCGACGGCGCGGACCTCGTCGACGAGTTCGGTCCGAAGGATGTCGGGAACGAACCCGGGGCCGATGCCCTGGATGTCGTGACCGGCGGAGCTCAGTTCGGAGAGGGTCGGCGACTCGGCGGGTTCGACCGCGACGGACGTGAATTCGGTCTTGCCCTGCTCTTCTTTCACGTACTCCGAGACCCCGGTGATCGTCCCGCCGGTGCCGACGCCGGCGACGACCGCGTCGACCGCGCCGTCGGTGGCCGCCCAGATCTCCGGCCCCGTCGTCTCCCGGTGGGCCGCCGGGTTGGCCTCGTTCTCGAACTGTCGGGCCAGGATCGCGTCCTCGCGGTCGGCGGCGAGTTCCGCGGCGCGCTCGTTGGCCCCGCCCATCCCGTCCCCGGCGGGGGTGAGCTCGAGATCGGCCCCCAGCGCCCGCAGGAGTTGGCGGCGCTCGACCGACATCGATTCCGGCATCGTCAGCACGCAGTCGTAGCCCCGCGCCGCGGAGACGGCCGCGAGGCCGATCCCGGTGTTGCCGCTGGTCGATTCGATGACGGTGCCGCCGGGCTCGAGTGACCCCTCGCGCTCGGCGGCGTCGACGATCGCTTGCGCGATCCGATCCTTGACCGAGTAGGGGTTCGCCGCTTCGACTTTCCCGAAGCAGTTGTCTGCGAAGGCGTCCAGTCGCAACAGGGGCGTCTCGCCGATCAGTTCGTCGACGCGCTCGGCGGCGTCGACGTCGGCCGCGGATTCGAGACTCGAGTCCATGCGGCGATACATTCGGGAGAACCGGGGTACGGCTTGTCCCGAATCGGTTCGGTCGGCAGCGAGTCCGTGCAGGCTCAAAGGGCCGTTTGAGCTTGGGGGGCGTTTTTCTCCGTTCCCCGTGACGGACGAGTATGGATCGACGACAGTTCCTCGCGGCATCGACGGTCGGACTCGCAGCGACGGTTGCGGGCTGTGCGGGAAGCCCGCTCAGCACCGCCGACTCCGGCTCGGACGGCAATCAGAGCGCTGGTCGGGGAGAGATCACGGTCAGCGCCAACGGCGAGGTCGAAGCGGAACCGGACCGGGCGATCGTCAGTGTCGGCGTCGAGGCCAGCGGCGAGAGCGCCGAGGCCGTCACCGACGAACTGGCGACGGGAGCCGAGCAACTCCGCGCGACGTTCGACGAACTCGGCATTCCCGAGGAAAACGTCGAGGAAGGGCAGTACCGGATCTCTCCCGTCCGCAGGCGTACCGGCGAGGAGGCGGGATTCGAGGGAACCCACTCGTTCGAGGTGACGCTGACAGATGTCGACCGCGTCGGTGAGGTCATCGACGCGGCGGTCGCGGCGGGGGCCGACGATGTGGGCTACGTGAACTTCACGCTCCAGGAGGAGACGCGCGCCGAACTCCGAAAGGACGCGATCGACGCGGCGCTCGCTAACGCCGACGCGGAAGCGGCACACATCGCCGACAACCGCGGCGTCAGCCTCGAGGGGACGACGGCCGTCACGACCGGCGGTGTACAGGTCCATCCCGTCCGGCAGGAGGCGATGGCCAGCGGCGACGCGGCGGGCGACGCGCCGCCGACGGAGATCGACGCGGAACCGGTCAGCGTCAGCGCCAGCGTGACAGTCACGTACGCGTTCGGCGAGTGATCGCGGCGGCGTCGAACGCAACCCTCGGCCAGCCGATCGGCTTCCAACCGAATGCCTTTTGGATTATTAGGTCAGCCTAAACCACATGAGCGCGAGACGAGAATCAGATCGACGCTTGCCACCGGTGGGGGCAGCGCGAGGGAGCGACGATGGACGGTGAGGACGAGTTCGACGCCGCAGTCGCCGTAATCGGCGGCGGCCCGGCCGGCTGTTCGGCCGGCGTCTTCACCGCCCGCGCGGGCCTCGAGACCGTGCTCTTCGATCGCGGCCCCTCCTCGCTGCGTCGGTGTGCCTCCCTCGAGAACTACCTCGGCTTCCCCGCGGTCGACCCCGAGACGTTCCTCGAGTTGGCGCGCGACCACGCCGCGACGGCGGGCTGTCGAATCGAGGACGACCTGATCGAGTCGGTGACGGCGCTCGAGGCCGGCGGCTTTCGGCTCGAGCCCCAGGACGGCGATCCGATCACGGCCCGACACGTGATCGCCGCGACGAAGTACGACGGCTCGTACCTCCGCGGGCTGGCCGCCGAGGGCGGGATGTTCGTCACCGAGGACCGCGACGGCGAGTCCAGCGAGCGGTTCGACCGCGACTATCCCGACTCCGACGGTCGGACGCCCGTCGACGGGCTCTACGTCGCCGGGCCGCTCGCGGGGTGTGGCGATCAGGCGATCATCGCGGCCGGCCACGGCGCGACGGTCGCCCGGACGCTGCTCCGGGAACTGCGTGCGGACGAAGGGTACTGGGGCAAATTCGCCCCCCACTACGACTGGCGGCGCAAGGCCGAGAACCGGCGGGACGAGTGGACCGACCTCGAGCGCTGGGTCGAACTGTTCGAGGAGAGTGCACCCGACGACTACGAGGCCGAGACGGTCCGCCGGCTCGCCGAGCGCTACGCCGACGATCGCGACGCGACCTTCGTCGACGCGGAGACCGCGACCGAGCGCGCCGAACGCGGCCAGCGGCGGCTCGCGGCCGCGCTCGACGACGACGTGTTGCTCGAGGCCGTCGACGACGACGCGATTCTCGAGTACGCCGACGGCCTCGTCGAGACGGAGTCGGGTGGCGACTGAGCGCCGGGAGCGAAGCGCGGTCGCTCGAGTCTGTTCGTCTGGCGTCGAGAACGGATGATCAGTCGCGGTCGACGGCCGCCGCTGGTCGGTGGCAGTGAAACGCAAGAATTCGAATCGGCGGGTGCCGATCAGTCGTCGGCGGGAACCGCTCGCGTGTCCGCTCGCCCGGAAGCCATGGCGAGCACGTCGTCGAAGAAGTCGAGGGTGTCTTCGGGGCCGGGGTTCGCTTCGGGGTGGTACTGGCGGGTGATCACGTCGTACTCGATGCCGTCGATCCCCTCGGGCGTGTCGTCGTTGACGTTGATCTGGGTGACCTCGAGGTGGTCACCGGGGTCGGCGACCGTGTAGCCGTGGTTCTGGGTGGTCATGACGACCTGTCCGGACTCGAGGTCGAGGACGGGCTGGTTGACGCCGCGGTGGCCGAAGGTCATCTTCTCGGTGGTGCCGCCGAGGGCCTCGGCGACGATCTGCTGGCCGAGACAGATGCCGGCGACGGGCGTGTCCTCGACGAACGCCTCGACGAGCGAGATCGCCTGCCCGAAGTTGACCGGGTCGCCGGGACCGTTCGAGACGAACAGGAGGTCGGGGTCGACGGCCTCGACGTCTTCGACGCTCGCGTCGTAGGGCAGGACGTGGACCGTCGCGTCGCGCTCGAGCAGCGAGTCGACGATCGAGCCCTTCGCGCCGCAGTCGACGAGGGCGACCGTCTCGCCGTCGTTGTCCGCGCCGTGGACTTCGGGTTCGTCGACGCTGACCTGCGCGCCGATGTCGGTGTGGTCGCTCATCGATTTACACTGCTCGAGTTGCTCGAGTGCGTCCTCCTCGGTGACGTCCTCGCCGACGGCGATGCCGCACTTCATGGCGCCGCCGTCACGGATCGTGGTGACGACATCTCGGGTGTCTAGGTGGTCGACCGCCGGGACGCCTTCGCTCTCGAGCCACTCGGCGACGTCCTCAGTGAACTCCTTGGCCAGCGCGGCGCGGGGATGGACGCGATCGTCCTCGAACCGCTCCTCGCGGACGCCGTAGTTGCCGATCAGTGGGTACGAGAAGGTCAGGACCTGCTCCTCGTAGGAGGGGTCGGTCAGGCTCTCCTCGTAGCCCGTGTACGCTGTCGTGAAAACGAGTTCACCGCGAGCTGTCCCCGGAGCACGACCACGTCCCTCGAGTACGCGGCCGTCTTCCAGTGCGACGTAGGCTTCCGTCATTACGATCTACGTATCGGATGGACCCCCATAAGTGTTGTCTTCGAAGCTCAGTTACGATTTTCGTAATCTGTAAGTGCGGGTCACACGTAGGTACGTATCTCCATGGACGACCTGGACCGACAGATCCTCGATATCCTCCGGCGCGACGCCCGAACGCCGTACACCGAGATCGCAGACGAGGTGGGGACAAGCGAGGGCACCGTCCGCAACCGCGTCGAGCGCATGATGGACGACGACGTCATCGAGCGCTTCACGATCTCGACCCGCACGGGCAACGTTCAGGCGATGCTCGAGATCAGCGTCGCGGTCGATGTCGACACCAAGGCCGTCTCCGAGCGGATGGCCGAGTGGGACGAGGTCGACTTCGTCTGGATGGTGTCGGGCGAGCAGGACGTCGTCCTCGTCGTCGACGCCGCGGACACGCGCGGCGTCAACGATCTCATCACGAAAGCTCGCGACCAAGAAGAGGTGGTGAGTACGAAGACCCGGCTGATTCTGGACGAAGAGCTCGGCTAAAACGAGTCACACAGTCCCGTCAGTAGTCCCGTCTCGCTCTGCGCTTCGGGTGTGCGTCTCTAAAGCGCGGTCATCGCCGATCCCGCGCCGTCTACTGTCACTGATCCTGCCCCGTCTTGCTGTCGCCGATCCGTCCCGTGACTACCAGGTAGCAAACGGGTCAGTCGCACCTCGAGGAGACAACGAACGTCTCGGGAGTTCCGGCACTCACCGACACTCGTCGAGTGAGACGCTCTCTGACGCCTGAATCCACCGATCCGGGTTCTCGCGGTCGTAGACGAGAGTCTCGCCGCAGAGTTCGATCACGCTGTGTGTCGACGGGATCGACGAGTCGAGGCTGTTGTCGAACTGTTTGGGGTCGCGCGTATCGGTCATCTGTGTTCCCTCCACTCGAGTACTGGACCCACACCACGGAAACGTGCCACTCTAGATAGGCGAGAGTCGAACCCACTCGAGCGCGTCTAGACAGCTAGTCCACCGGTACGACGGCCGATTCCCCTATTGAGAGGTGGGGTCTTCGAGGGATCGACTGGAACGTTCCATGTCCGTGCGACGGACTGACGGGTGGACGCGCGACGAGAGCGCTGGCTGTGATAGCGGTCGGAGTCGGAATCGAAGTCGGTCCCGAGTCACGATCGGCGAATGCCGGTCCGAGACGGTCTTCGATTCTAACGCTTTCCCGATCGATTTCGTACTCCGGATCCCTCGGTACTCCAACACACCAGTGACTATAAGAGCGGATTGAGCGTAGGGCCGCACTGTGGTGAATGCTACCAATGGTCTCGATTGCCGGACGCGAACCGAGGCTGCTCTTGCTCTGTTTCACAGTCCTCTCGGTGACGGCTGCACCGGCTAGTGCCGTCGTCTGGCCGACTGGCGGAGCGAACGGCTACGACTCGAGGTCACCGCCGACCGGCGTCGCTCGGGACCACCCGGACGATGCTGGCGGTACTCTTTCCGACGGACTCGGCGAAAGGGTGACGATCGAACGGCCCGAAACCAGACGACGCGCCGAACGCGACGCGTTCGCCACTCAGCAGTCGCACGATTTCGGTCGGGTCACCGTGGGGTCGAACGCAACGCAGGCGTTTCGCGTCACGACCGGTGAGACGGCCCCCGTGACCGATCTGGCGATCGTCGGCGAGGATTCCGAAGCGTTCCGAATCACCGACGTGAGCGAGACGACGAGCGCGCCCGGGACGTCGCGCCGCATCGCAGTGACTTTCGCTCCCGAGAGTGACGGGCCCCACCTCGCGACCCTACGTCTCGAGCGTGCCGACGGCCCACCGATTATGTTCGACCTGGCCGGGACCGGAGTGGCCCCGGACATCGACGTCCGTCCGGAGACGCTCCAGTTCGCGAACGTGACGGACGAGCAAGCGACGGAGACGCTCACGATAACGAACAACGGGACTGCCCCGCTAACGCTGCAAGCGTTGCGAATAGTCGGTCCCGACAGTCGCGTCTTCGAATCGGCTGTCAGCGGTCCGCTCAGGATCGAACCGAACCAGAGCCGATCGGTCACAGTGACATTCGATCAGACGGAACCGAGGCCACGATTCGCGACTATGCACGTCCTGAGTGACGATCCCGACGAGCCACAACGTAACGTCTGGCTCACCAATACGGAGATAGTGGCCGACGTCTCTCCGTCGACCGTACTGGCCGATCGGACGATCGTAAACGCGACCATCGAGAACGCACGAGCGAACACGTCACAGTCGATCAATATTTCGTGGCCGCTCACCCGGGACGATCCCATGGCGATCGATTCGTTCACCTTCACCCCTCGGCAGAGCGGTGATTTCTCGATCAACGTCACGAAAAGCGACGACCAATTCGAGGGGGATCCTCCGTTCGATCTCGCCGATGGAACCGAGGACGTCGCGTTCGTTTCGATGAACAGTACGATTGCCGACGAGGATCTCCGGAATGTCACCATCAATTTCCGCGTGAGAAGGGACCAGTTAGCAGGGAACGAGACCGGCCCAGACGACGTTTCGCTCTATACGCGCTCCGACGGGAACTGGATCGAACTTCCGACGGAACTCGTCGGCGCAGGCCGGACACATTACTTCTTCGAGGCGGAGTCACCCGGACTGTTGGACTTCGCAACCGGGATCCAGCAGGCGAAGTTCCGAATCGATGACGCGGTCGTGCGAGTCACCGAAATTCGAGTCGGAGAAAGCACGAACGTCGTGGTCCGCGTCACTAACGTCGGCAGTGCTGACGGGACATACACCGTGGGACTCATCCGCGACGATACCGTCGTCGACCGCCGGGAGCTCTCGATCGCGCCGAGTGGCAGCCGGCAAGCGTTCTTTACACAGTCGTTCGCCGATCCCGGGACCTACGAGATGTACGTCAACGACCATTTCGTCGGAACCGTGACGGTCGTATCCGCGGAAGGACGCTGACGCAATGGCTGTCAGCGTGACGGGGGTGCGACCCTCGATGCGGGTCAGGCTCAGAGACCCTGTCCAGGAACGACTGGAGTCGCCCGGCGGGAGTGTAGTCGTCCCTCTAGATAGCTAGGTTCACCGTTACACCCGCCGATTAGCATATTGAGAGGCTGGTTCTTCAAGAAGTGCGGGCCTTGATTCACGCAGAGTTTCGAGAGAAACTCGGATGATACGACAATGAAACGTACCCTACGCACACTAGTCGCACTGGTGTTCGCTGCGGCGCTCGTCGGCGTCGTAATGAGCGGCAGTGCGTTCGCATACCCGGATGACTGTACCGCTAGCTGCAACGATGCTGATGTCGGCCAGTACAACGATGCCGACGTCTTCCAGGACGGTTACCTGAATGACGCCGATGTCGACCAGCGCAACAGGGCTAAGGTATTCCAAGAGGGCTTCAAGAACGACGCTGACGTCGACCAGCGCAACAAAGCCGGCGTCTTCCAGGACGGCTATAAGAACGACGCTGACGTCGACCAGCGCAACAAAGCCGGCGTCTTCCAAGACGGCTACAAGAACGACGCTGACGTCGACCAGCGCAACAAAGCCGGCGTCTTCCAAGACGGCTACAAGAACGACGCTGATATCGACCAGCGCAACAAAGCCGGCGTCTTCCAGAACGGAAAGAAGAACACTGCTGACGTCGATCAGCGCAACAAAGCTATCGTCGATCAGGACGGGAAGAACAACGACGCGACTGTCAACCAGCGCAACAAAGCCACCGTCGATCAGGACGGAAAGAAGAACACTGCTGACGTCGATCAGCGCAACAAAGCCATCGTCGATCAGGACGGGAAGAACAACGACGCGACTGTCAACCAGCGCAACACGGCTACCGTTGATCAAGACGGGAAGAACAACGACGCTTCCATCAGCCAGCGTAACACGGCTACCGTCACTCAGGGCTAACGCACGAACGAACGAGTCCGCGTCCAGGGCGAAGCCAGGCCCTGGCTAGGAACAGGCTGCGATCGAGGAGTGACTCCGGACCCGAGAGCAAGAGGCCAACGACGATGACGAAGAGGAAACCATTCACGGCGATCGAATATCGGGGTATCCCCAGCGTGCGCTGTACGGCCCGCCGCCTGGCGCCTGCGGCCACGGCCATCGTGCTGGTACTCGCAGTTGCGGGTGTGCCCGCACTTGGTCTGCCGAGAATAGGGAGCGGTCCCGCAAACGACGCTCCAACGAGCATGACAAACGAAACGGACAGCGACGATGCGACCATCGATATCGACTGTGACACGAGTCAGGTGCGGGTAACTGCTCCGGAGGACTACGAGTACGGCCTTACGGTTTCGGCCGTGAACGTGACTCAGTCGGGCACCAGTACGAACTCGTCAAGTCGGACCCCGCTCTCCGGGAACACGACCACCGAGTTTAGCGGGACCGAAGTCGTGTACGCGTTCGTCACTGACGAGTCGACGGGAGAGACGAGACTCACAGCGTCCGAACAGTGTGGAGAACTACCGGGGGCGAACGAGACGAACGCGACTGCCGGTCCGTCGATAACCATCGACTGCAACGAGACCGTCGTCAGGTTCGTCGCTCCCGAAGACGTCTCGTACACGGGCCAGGTGTCCTCCGTCGACGTCTCGCCGACCGGTACGTCGACCAGTACCGTGAGCGGGACGACAGAAGGCAATACGACCGTGCCGACCGAGGGTGAACTGGTCATCGCGTTCGCCTCGACCGAGTCGGCCGACGAACCGGTCTCGGCAGTCCGAGACTGCAGTCGGACCGACCGCGACGAACACTCGACGGCCGAGGACCCCTGCTCGAGCAGGAACGGATCGTGACGAACGGCGATCACTGCCACGACGAGCGCTCCGGACGAGCGCTTCGAGTAGCCGGTCGTCGCCGATTCATCGAAGGCAACGCGGCAGCGACCTCGAGACGGGGGTCACGATTCGGCGGACGCCGCCACAGGTGAGTCACCGTCGAGGACGTGGTCGGTAGCCGATGAGAGCGGCCGTCACCAGTGGCTCTCGAGGAGACAGTGCCCGCGATCTTCTCGGGAGATACCGAGTCGGGGCCGACACAGATCGATCCGACCGAAACCGAATCAGTCGAATTTTATCGCGGAGTAACTGCCCGATCTTCCGAGCCGTCGCGTCGACAGTGACCACCGATCAGCCCCGCGCCGGTGACGAGTCCGGTGCACGAGGCGCTGTATCGGTATCGAGGTGACCGACAGCGTCGGCGATGTGCTCGAGACGGGGCCACCGCACGCTCGAGCGGCCGGACAGCAGTCCGAACGCTCCGGATGAACGGAGCGGTCGTTGTAGAGCGCGGCGACTCGCCGGTGCAAGCGGGGTCCGGTCACTGCGGGCCCGGAGAGACGTCCGACGCTACTGCCACTGATCGCTCGAGGGGCCAATCCAGCTGATTACGGGTCGCTGCGACCGTTACGGACACTGCTCTCAGCAACGATAGAGGGACGCCCGGATTGCCGGTCGAATCGAGTCTGCTGACAGCTCTCCACAAACGCATAGCTCGTCCGTTCACGTCCACGTGGACGGCGTCTACGAGCCGCGATTTCTGTCGGTGTGCACACTCGAGAACGAGCAGGGAAATCCATCGTGGACTGTCTGACCGGGCGCTCCGTCCACCGCGCATCCAGTCGGTGTGCCCCGACTGGTCCGGCAGACCGTCACGGGAGAACGGACGACGGTTCCGACCGATCAGACCGAGACGAACCAGCATCGGAGAGGGGCATTCACCGGGAAGCCGCCACTCCGGATCACGAATACCGGGAAGAACGGAGCCGCTTCGAGAGACGTATTCGCCGATCGTCCGTCTCTCGTGGTCGTATGCGTATTACTCTCCGGAGAGAACCGCCCTCGTCGGATCCGGCTGTCTCCTCGGCGGGGTCAGCAAGTCGGGATCGACGACGGTCAGTACTTCCGACACGGTCAGTTCCGACTCGTCCAGGAACTCGACGGTCAGTTCGACCTCGTACTCGCCGGGCTCGTCGTACACGTACTCCACCTGCGGCTCGTCGGTCGCCTCTCGGGTGGTCGGATCGCCGCTGATCCCGTCGGACTCGCCCGCCTCGAAATCCCAGTAGTAGTTGAAGCCGCGTTCGGGGGGTCGAGACGGAACGGCGTCGATGCGCACCGTCTCGCCGACCACGGCCGGACGAGATTCGAACGCCAGGTCGAACTCGTACGGCCCCGGACAGTCGACCTGGAAGGTCTCTTCGGCGGCCAGTACGGGGTCCGCGCTGTCCGGGTCGAAGTGACCCTCGGAATCCGGATCGAAGTACGTCCCGACGGTGTAGGTCCCGTTCTCGAGCCCCGAAACCGCGGACGTGCTCGCACCGGGTCCGAGGACGATCGATCTGCGGTACGAACCGTTCACCGCCTCGACGCGCGCTTCGATCCACGGTCTGACATCGGTGAACCCAGGCTCGTTGGCGAGGTGGACTCTGCCGGCGCGATTGCCCTGTCCGCCGTCGCGCTCACACTCGACATCGAACGTGACGGGTTCGACTTCGGCAGCCTCCTGCGCGGCGCTCCGCCCGGCGAGTAACGATGCGCCGGCGAAGCTTCCACCAACTGTTTTGAGGACGTTACGTCTCGAAATCGAATCGCTCGGATCGCGTTCTCTCATCGGTGTTTCCTCGTCACTCCACTTCGACCTCCGATCGCGTTCCCCGAAGAATCAGGTTCTCAATACATAACCGTCGGACTGAACGGTGAGTCTCAGTATCTAGAGGGTGCGCACCGCGCCGGACGATACTGGGCGTTGTCCACCAGTGAGTCACAGTGAAGACGCGCTCCCTGAAGTGCCGCTGACGGCGCCGCCTCGTTTCGACCGGGCTTGCCTATATCGGCGCGCCGTCGACTCGAGGAGCTTCGTTCGCGTTTCGCCTCCGTACGAGAGTCTTCTCGCTCGAGTCGCTCCGTGGAAGGGAGAACGATGGTCCGACCAGCGAGGGACTCTCGCAGCGAAAGAAGGCGGACGGTCGGTACCGAGCGTCTCGGGATCAGGTCGTGACCTTCCACGTGGTCGACGAGGAGTAGCCCCACTTCTCGACGGCCACGTCGAACTCGCCGTCGAGGATGGCGGTCATGTTCGCGCCGACTTCCTTGGCGGTCATGCCGAGTTCGTCGCCGATGTGACGGGACTTGAAGTAGGTGTTCGTCTCCCCCTTCTCGCGGAGGTATTGGAGAATTCGCCGTTGCTTGTCGGTCAGCGTCGTCTCGGTAACGGTCGTGTCCGAATCGCGTCTGTCGGTTTCAGCCATGGGTTTGCCCTCTCGATCGCGTGTAGTTCCAGACCCGCCTGCGTCGAAGAACCCGCAACTCACTATTACGACGCCGCTCGCGGCAGTGGTCCTAGCCATCTAGAAGAGCCCAGGTCGGGGCACCGACGCTATTCAGACAGACGCATCGGCGTCGACACCTCGTCGCGCTCGGCCGGCGGCGCGCGCGGTATGTCGATGGTGACGATCGAGCCGCGCGGATCGTTGTCCGCGAATCGGAGCTCACCGCCGGAGTTGTCGACGATCCAGTACGCCAGCCAGAGTCCGAGTCCGCTCCCGTGCTCGAGCGCCGTCTCACGGCCCTCGGTGATGGCGGCCCGGTCCTGCTCCGGAATGCCGGGGCCGTTGTCCGCGACGGTGACGCGGACCCAGTTCCCGTTTTCGTCGGGGACGTCGCTTTCGTCTCCGTCGAGTTCCGCATCCGTCGACTCGAGGATCGTAATCGCTACTTCGACCCAGGGCTCGGCGCTATCGTTGTGTTCACAGGCGTTTTCACAGACGTTCTCGATTGCCAGTCGGAACGAGGGAAGCGCGATACCCCATGCTGTATCCGGCAGCGACGTGGTCATGCTAACGCGAGGGTGTGCCTCGCGGAGATCAGCGACCACGTCGGAGACCAGTGAGGTGAGTTCGATCGGCTTCCGGTCCAGGTCGGCCTCGATAGCGTTGTTGATCTGTCGGGCTTTTTGGCTCAGGTTCGTGACTTCCCAGCCGGTATCGAGGATAGTCTGTGCCGCGTCGCGCACCGTCTCGTTCGTGGTCTCGTCGTCGATAACGTCCGCGTAGTTGAGGATGACGCTGATCCGGTTGCGCAGGTTATGCTGCAGGACACGGTAGAGCACTTCGAGACGCTGCTGCCGTTTTCGCAGTTCCGTCTCCCGTTCGTGCAGCGTGTCCGCTAGCTCGTTGAAGCCGTCGCTCATCTGTTCCCACTCCGTCCCGCCGCTCAGCGATACCGAGTAGTCGTAGTTTCCGTCGCCGAGGTTGGAGAACCCGTCGAGCAGGCGCTCTGTCTGGCGAAGGCTCACGGAATACTGCCAGTAGCCGAATCCGAGCATCACCGCCAGAACGAGTCCCAGTATCAGCGCCTGAAACGTAGCTAACTCACGCAACCGATCGTTCAGTGCAGTCCGGTCTTGCGTGACGGTGACCTGCCAGCCGGTCGATTCGATCGTCGACGAGCTCTGAACGGAGTCCGCGAACGTCTGATCGCTATCGTCGAGTACCTCCCCGTCTCCGACGATCTCGACCGTCTGGGAGCTCGTCTCGAGTGGCGGCAGCATCCGAAAGATCGTCTGCCGGTCGAGATACATGGCGGCCACGATGGCACCCTCGACCGCCGAGCCGTTCAGGATAGGGGCACTGAATACGAGCACTGACTTATTGGCTCGAGGAACGTATTCGGCATCGCTCACGTACGTTTCCCCCCGGAGCGCCCGCTGCACGTAGGGAGTCTGGTTTCGATCGGACCCGATTACCGACTGCCGCTGTTCGGCCGAGATATCGCCACGGAAGTCGACGACGGTTCCGTTCGGGGAAATGGTCTGGGCGGCATAGAACCGGGAGTTCGCGACGAACGAATCGAGGAACTGGCCGCTCTCGTTGAACTGCCGGGCCTGTGGCCGTGACGCGACCAGACCGACGTGATCCCGATGATCCCAGATCGACGCGTCGATCTGATCGGCGACGAGCGTGGCCGTCTCGTTGGTACGCACTCGTTCTTCGGCCACTGCGTCGCTTTTGTACGACTCGAGGGCGACGTAGACCGAGCCGCTCACCACGAGCGTGATCGCGACGACGACGATGACGAATTTCGTCCGTAATCTCACGCCCACATTGAGTATTGGTACCAATGGGAACAAATACCCACCACGTACACGTCAACGAACGGACGCTCGCCGATCGAAGCCGCGTTGGCCGGGGACGGGAAAGCTATAATGCGGTGACGGGCCAACTATATCAAGACATTCGTTAGCATGGATAGCCCCCAGGACCCGACCGTACTCGTCGTCGACGACGAGCCGGAAGTGACAGACGCGTATGCGCTCCGTCTCCGCCAGCGGTACGACGACGTTCGGACGGCGTACGGTGGCGAGGAGGCGTTAGCGGCGATGGACGATACCGTCGACGTAGTGTTGTTGGACCGGCGGATGCCGTTCTCCGGCGACAAGGTGTTAACGGAGATTCGGGACCGGGGATACGACTGTCAGGTCATCATGGTCACGGCCGTGAATCCCGGCTTCGATATCGTCGATATGCCGTTCGACGACTATCTCTGCAAGCCGATCGATAAGAGCGATATGTTCGCAGCGGTCGACCAACAGGTCGAGGCCGCGTCCTACGACGATCCCCTCTCGGAGTTCTTCAGCCTCACTGCGAAACTGGCTGTCCTCGAGACCGAACACACCCCGGAACAGCTCGAGGAATCGAGCGAATACGTTCGAATGCAACGGCGGGCGGCGAAACTTCGAGAGGGACTGGACGTCCCCCGCGAGAATTTCGAGGAGATGGTCGAGACGTTCACGACGATCAACCGGGGGGAAGGATGAGGGCTCCGACCGGCGGCGAGAATCCCGTGCAGGTTACGGGCAGTCATCGGCCACGACCCCGCTGAATTCGAAGCGGGCACCACCGGTCTCACCGGTCTCGAGCGCGACTTGCCAGCCGTGATCGTCGGCGACTTGCTGGACGATCGCTAACCCGAGACCCGTGTTATCGTCTGCGGTCGAATAGCCGGGTTCGAACACGCGGTCGCGCTCCGATCCGGGGATCCCCGGACCGTCGTCGGCAACGTAAAACCCGTCGGGGAGACTGCCGACCGTCACCGTTACGTCCCGACCCCCGTGTTCGACCGCGTTTCGGAACAAGTTCTCGAAAACCTGCTGCAGGGCGTCGGTGTCGGCTTCGATAGTCGGGAGGTCGTCCGCGAGGGCGAGCGTGGCGTCGGCCGTCTCGACGGTCGACCACGCCGCCTCGGCAATGCTCTCGAGGGCAACGCTCTCGCTCGGATCGGTTTCCCCGCCACCGACCGAGAGCACGTCCTGAATCAGTCGTTGAATCCGGTCGAGCGCTCGCTCGACCTTCTCGAAGTGCACCTCCTCACCCGTATCGCGAGCCGCCTCGAGACGGATCGTCGCAACCTCCAGTGGGTTTCTGATATCGTGGGCCGTGGTTCGCATGACTCGCTCGAGCCGATCGACTCGCGTTCTGAGGGTCTCCGTCTGCCGTCTCAACTCGGTGATGGGGATGTAGACGAGATAACCGCCAGCGTCCTCGTCTCGAGGCGGGATCGATTCGAGACGGAAATGACGCCGGTCACCGTCCGCTCCGCGACGAAGTTCGACGGTGACCCGCTCGCCCGCAGTGATCCGCGGAAGAATGTCGTCGAGATGGATTGTCGTGTCTGGATCATCGGTGTCGTCCGAACGGGTTGCGTCGCCCGTGTCGCTCATCGATATCCAGCCCGGGTCCGGGTCGCTCTCGGCCGTCTCGAGCCGCAGCTGAGAGCGGAGTCGGTCGCCCGTGATCGCCGCTTCGTCGACGTCGAAGTGCCGCTCGTATGCGGGATTGACCGCGCGCACAACGGCCGCGTCCTGTTCGATCTCGTAGTAGAGAAGCGGGTCGGGAAAGGCTCGAAAGAGTCGTCGCGACTGGCCACCGTCGGCGAGCAGCGGGGACGTCGGCGAGCGGGTACTCTCCCGCCGCCGCGAACGATCGCCATCCTCGTGAGCGTTCCCATCGGTCATCTGTTTTGTCTCGGTTGCTGGTCATCGATCGCCGCCGGTCGTTTGTACTCCGTGTTCTCGTCGAAGAAGGCGTTGAGGAGCTTCTTCTGTCCCGCCCGAAGGTGATAGTGGAGCGTCGGCGAACTGATGCCGAGCGTCTCGGCGAGTTCCTCGGCAGTGCTGTCACGAGGCGATTCGAAGTACCCGCCGTGGTACGCGGTCTGGAGCGCGTTTCGCTGGCGGTCGGTGAGGCGTTCGTGGAGCGTGCTACGGAACTCCTGGGCCGTCTCGACCGGCCGTTCGTGTTCGCGCTTCGAGAGCAATTCGGACTGCGGAAAGGCCTCACCGAGGGCTTCGACGACCTCTCGGACGTCACCACTCGGTGCCAGTTCCGCAACGATCAGACCGGTCCCGCGGTCGAACTCGGCCGTTCTGATGGGTGCGGCGTGGGTAACCAGAACGAGGGCTGCCGAACTAGCGGACACCGTGATCTCGACGAACCCCCCCTCGTCCGTCGCGGTGTGGACGACGCGACCGGCGTCGACGCCGTCTCGGGGTTCGACCATTTCGAGGAGGGGATCGGGATCGGCACCCTCGATGCGGACGTAGCAGAGCAGCGATGCCTCGTCCAGCGGGACGATCCCCTCGACGACGAGCGTACAGTCGAGTTGTGCGGACGCCGCGACGAAGAAGACGTCGGGGTCGGTGAGACGGAACGACAGTTCGATGACCGTATCCGAGAGCAGGAGATTCCGCTGACGAGTCGCGTTGATGACGAACCCGGTCGCGACGCCGAGCGTTTCCAGACTCTCCTGCTCTCGTTCACTGAAGGCGTCCGGGCGGGTCGCATAGACGCCCACCACTCCGTAGGTGGTATCGCCGTATCGGAGCGGGACGGCGATGCTGGACTGCAATCCGCGAGCGAACGCTTCTCGTCGGACCGGTTCGGGAACCGATTCGTCGTCGACGAGATGACGCACGATTCGCGTCTCGCCAGTTTGCATCGCCGTGTACTCCGGTCCCGTGGCTGCGTCGGCACCGCCCTCGATGACGAGATCGAGAATCCCGTCGTATTCGCCGGCCGCAGTTCGTGGTGCAACCTGGTCGCCCGTCATCTCGCGGTCGCCGATCCACGTGAATTCGTACAGGTCGGTCGCCGCCAGTCGTTCACAGACCATCCGTTCGACCTCCTCTCGGGTCGTTGCGCCCACGAGGTCTCGAATGATCTGCTGAATGATGTCGTTGATTCGATCGAGGCGCGCGAGTTCCGCCTCCCGATCCTCGCGTTCGCGCTCGAGTTCCTTCCGATCGGTGATGTCTCGATGGTAGACTGCGAGGGACTCACCCATCACGGTCGTCCGGACGCGGAGCCAGACGGCGAGTTCCGGAAAGTACTCTTCGAAGGAGATCGCGGCCCGTTCCGGGGTATCGCCGCCGAAGTGTTCGTGGAAGGTCGATGCGGCCGAACGGGGGAAGACGTCCCTGATGTCGGCCCCGATGAGCGTGTCGCGTTCTCGCTCGAGGAGGTCCTCTACGACGGCGTTGGCCCTCGTGATCCGCCAGTCGGCGTCGGCAACTAGCACCCCCTCGGTCATACCGTCCAGAACGTCGTCCATGTTAGTACATGACACACTACTGCACGTCAATCTTTGCGCATCACTGGCCCACGCCGCTGCTATCCGACTCGAGAAACCGAGGTTCGAAATGCGAACGGCGTGATTGAGACGAGGAGTGTCCTGCCACCCTGGCACCACGGAATTGCCACGTCTTGGCCAGCCGATGGCACCTCACGGAGCGGAGCGCCGTCTGTTCACGGGCGCTTTGCCCCGTTCACCCAGTGCTCGAGACCGGACTTCCGTGCCAGTCTCTCGCTTCGTTGGCGACGACCTCGCACAGTATCGTCGACTGTCCGAGTGCCACCGAAGAACGCCGACAACGTGCGCCAGCGCGCGACAGTTTACGGCGGACGATCGCTTAGCGGACTTCTTCTTCCTCACCAGGCGGCGTCCCCACACCGGGGGTCGGTCGTTCGATCGCGTCGATCACCCCCTTGCGGTCGTGGATCGCCTGGTAGGCCCGCCGGAGCATGCTATCGAAGCCCGACCGCGAGACGGTCGCGCTGACTCGCCCGTCGCGGATCGCGTCGACGACCGCCTCGGGCGTGAGCCGGTCGGTCTCGACGACGGTGTAGGCCCGCCCCACCTCGAAGGGGTAGTGGGCGTCGCTGCCGCCGACTAGCGGCAGGTCGCGCTCTCGAGCTAATTCCTCCACCAGCGGGCGCGAGCGCGGATGTTTGCCGTTGACCTCGATGGCGTCGAAGGGAACGTCATCGAGTTCGCGCACGGTGCTGTTGCGAAACGGGTGGGCGACGATGGCGGCGCAGCCGCGGTCGTGTGCGAGGGCGACGGCCTCCGCTGGCGAGAGCGCGCCCGGTTTCGTCGCCCTGGGCGGGTCGGGACCGACGACGAGGACGTGACCACGGTCCGTCGTGATTTCGATGCCCGGCAACGTCACCGCGCCGCCGTCGGGGTCGAGCGGCGTGTAGTAGTCGTGGTTCGTCGTCGCGACCCCCTCGAGGCCCCGTCGGTCGGCGGCTTCGGCGAGGAGTCGGACGCCGAGCGGGTCGAACCGGTCACCCAGGTCCCGACGGCCGTGGAAGAAACGCGTGTGCGCGTGCAGGTCGACGGAGTACACGGGAACGCATACGCCAGCCAGACCCTTTTGCGCTCGGCCGGCGTTTCCCGTGTATGGCACTCGAGGGTCCGGACGATGGTCGGCCGGGCGACGACCGCGTCCTCATCCTCAACCCCGTCAGCGGGAGCGGCGATCACGTCGACGAGGTCGTCGAACGCGGACGGGCACACGGTTTCGAAATTCGAAAGACCGAGGAAGAAGGCGACGCACACCGGCTGGCCCGCGAGGCCGCGCCCGAGACCGACCTCGTCGCCGCGGCCGGCGGCGACGGGACGGTGAACGGAGTGGTCGACGGCGTCGCGGCCGCGGACGCGCTCGAGACGACGACCGTCGCCGTCGTTCCGGCGGGGACGGGCAACAACTTCGCGGCGAACATCGGGATCGAGGGCATCGAACACGCGTTCGCCGTCCTCGAGGCGGGGGGCCGGCGCTCGATCGACGTGGGAGTCGCGAACGATCGCGTCTTCGTCAACTCCTGTGTCGGCGGGATCACGGCCGAAGCGAGCAGCGAGACGTCCTCGGAGGGCAAAGAGGAGCTCGGCGTCCTCGCGTACGTGAAGACGACGCTCGAGACGATCGGCTCGTTCGACTCCCTGCCGCTGCGGGTGAAGACGGCCGCGGGGCCGAACGGGGAGACCGCGCGGGAGTGGGAGGGCGATGCGATGCTCGTCCTCATCGGGAACTGTCGGCGCTTTACCGGCGCGCGAACCGCGCAGGCCCACGTCGAGGACGGGCTCTTCGAGGTCACTATCGTCGCGGACGCGTCGCCGACCGATCTCCTGAGGGGCGCGACAGTCGCAGGGGTGTTCGACCGCGACAGCGACCACATCGTCCGGCGTCGCACGCCGTCGCTCGCGATCGAAAGCCGACGCGACTCCGTCGAGTACAGCCTCGACGGCGAGATGCTCGAGGCGGAGACGCTGCGCCTCGAGACGAGCACCGAGACGCTCTGCGTCGCCGTCGGAGAGGGGTATCAGCCCGATCCGGACGGCGGAGAGCTGTGGTCGTTCGACCGGTCCTGACAGCGACGTGTATCGATTCGAAACCGCCGATACGAGACGATACTGGTTTCAGGAGTCGACGTAATTGTGCGGGTATGAGCACCCCAGACGAGGAGCTGGAACACAAGAACGCGGGACAGGACGTGATCGCCGTCGACGCCGACGACAACGAACTCGAGCCGGTCAACCGGCTCGACGCCCACACGGGCGACGGCATCCGCCACCGCGCCTTCACCTCGCTGGTCTTCGACGGCGAGGGCAACGTCTTGCTCGCCCAGCGCGCGCCCGACAAGCGCCTCTGGGGGACCTACTGGGACGGCACCGTCGCCTCCCACCCCGTCGAGGGCCAGAGCCAGGAGGAGGCGACCCGCGAGCGCCTCGAGGAGGAACTGGGAATTACGCCCGACCAGTACGACGACCTGCGGCTGACCGACCGCTTCGAGTACAAGCGCTACTTCGAGAACGAGGGCGTCGAACACGAGGTCTGTGCCGTTCTCAAACTGACGCTGTCGGACCGCAGCCTCGCCCCCAACGAGGAGGAGGTCGCCGGGCTGATGTGGGTCCCCTACGAGCGGCTCCACACCCATCCGGATTGGTACCGCCAACTGCGGCTCTGCCCGTGGTTCGAGATCGCCATGCGTCGCGATACGCGGTAATCGGATCGCGACCGAACCGCAAACTGTCAATCGATGAACATCCTCGGGGACACCCCAGAACGAGAACCGGTCGCACAGCGGTAGCGCCGAAACGGCGTTCGACGCCCGCTCGCGCTCCCAGTCGACCGGTCTCGTGACGGCGGACCGACGCTCGCTCGAGTCGCGTTTCGGGACCGAACACTGTCAAGAAACAGTACACGAGCGGGAGGTTTATGAGGGAGTGCCCACACATGCAGGATAGACTGCGATGGTCATTGGTACGTTCAGGCGTCTTCTGCGGGGGAGCGTTATCACCTCGTCCGCGTCGGCAGGGAGGTCGACCGCCGCGGGACCGACGGCGGAGTCCGAGCCGTCGCTCGAGGCGGCCGAGGCCGACGCGCCGCTCGATATCTGCCTGCTGAGCTATCGGTCGAACCCGTACTCGGGCGGGCAGGGCGTCTACGTGAAGTACCTGAGCCGGGCGCTGACCGATCTCGGCCACTCCGTCGACGTGATCTCGGGGAAGCCCTACCCCGAACTGGACGACGACGTCGACCTCGTGAAACTGCCCGGCGAGAACATCGTCGACGAACTCGACCGGCTGGGCCAGTTCGAACCGTCCTATCTCCGCGACCCGCTCGCGCTCTACGAGTGGCTGAGCGCGCTCACCGGGGGCTTCCCGGATCCCTACGTTTTCGGCCGCCGCGTCGTCGACTACTTCGACGACCACGAGCCGGACTACGACGTGATCCACGACAACCAGTCGCTCTGTCACGGACTCCACGCGCTGCGAGAGCGGGGTCACCCGGTCGTGGCGACGGTTCACCATCCGATCACCGTCGACCGCGACGCGGACCTCGCCGCGGCCGACGACTGGAAAGAACGACTGCTGATCCGCCGGTGGTACCGCTTCCTCGAGATGCAGCGCGAGGTCGTCCAGGAGCTTCCCCACGTCCTCACCGTCTCCGAGTCGGCCAAGCGCCACACCGTCTCGGATTTCGGCGCCGATCCCGACGCGATCCGCGTCGTTCACAACGGGATCGATACGGAGCTGTTCGAACCCCGCGAGCGGCCCCGCGACCGCCCGCGGATCATGACGACCGTCAGCGCCGACGTGCCGCTGAAAGGCGCGCGCTACCTGCTCGAGGCCTTCGCGGCGGTGCGCGAGACCGTCGACGCGGAACTCGTCGTCGTCGGCGAGTTCGACGAGGGCGGCGACTGCGACCGGCTGATATCGAAGCTGGGGATCGAGGACGCGATCGAGACCCACAGCGAGATCAGCTACGACCGGATGGTCGACCTCTACGGCACCGCCGACCTCGCCGTCGTCCCGTCGGTCTACGAGGGCTTCGGCCTCCCCGCGGGCGAGGCGCTGGCCTGTGGCGTCCCGGTCGTCGCGACCACCGGTGGTGGCCTCCCCGAGGTGGTCGGCGACGCCGGCGTCCTGGTCGAGCCGGCCGATTCCGACGCGTTAGCCGACGCGATACGCGAGTTGCTGGCCGACGACGAGCGCCGGCGTCGGCTCGGCGAGCGGGGCCGCGAGCGAATCGTGGCGGAGTTCGACTGGGAGCGGGCCGCCCGCGAAACCGTCCGAACGTACCGCGACGCGATCGAGACGCGGGTGAGCTGAGATGGAGACGATCGACTTCGATCGGCTCCCGCTGACGCCGAGCACGCGCGTCCTCGACGTCGGCTGCGGCGAGGGCCGGCACGTCCACGCCGCGGCCCTCGAGAACGTCGGCGAGGTCGTCGGCCTCGACCTCGAGCCGGAGAGCCTGGCTGCAGCCCGGGACGACTACGAGGAGTACGTCGCCGGCGAGACGGACGTGCCGGTCACCTTCCTGTCGGGCGACGCGCTCCGACTCCCCTTCGAGGACGGCGCGTTCGACGTCGTCTGCTGTACCGAAGTACTCGAGCACATTCCGGACTACGAGGCGGCGATAGACGAGCTTCGGCGGGTCTGTGCACCCGGCGGAACGCTCGCGGTGAGCGTTCCTCGAGAGGGTCCCGAACGGGTCTGTTGGGCGCTCTCGGACGAGTACCACCAGGTCGAGGGCGGCCACGTCCGCATCTTCGACCGCGAGGAGCTTCGGACCGCGATCGAGCGCCGGGGCTTCCGGAAAGTCGGCGGCCACTTCGCGCACGCCCTGCACGCGCCCTACTGGTGGCTGAAGTGTCTCTGGTGGGACCGCGATCAGGCGGGCGACGCGCCGCTGCCGCTGCGGGCCTACGATCGCTTTCTGGAGTGGGACATCCTCGAGTCGCCGCGGCCGGTGCGGCTGCTCGAGCGGGCGCTCGACCCCGTGGTCGGCAAGAGCGTCGTCTACTACTTCCGGCTGGAGGGGCAACCGTGAGCGACGCCTCCGGCCGGCGGTCGCTGTCGGCGTGGGGGCTCGAGCCCGCGATCGACCACATCGAGCACGCCCAGCGTGCGGACGGGCTCATCCTCTGGTATCCCGACGGCCCCGCCGACCCCTGGGATCACGTCGAGAGCGCGATGGGGCTGTCGGTCGCCGGCCGCCACGAAGCCGCCCGCCGCGCCTACCAGTGGGTGGCCGACGCCCAGCACGACGACGGCGCGCTGTGGGCGAACTACGGCGACTCCGAGGCGGGCGACGGCGCCCACGCCGGCGACGAACCGCGCAAGGAGACCCACCGCAGCGCCTACGTCGCCGTCGGCGCGTGGCACCACTACCTGTGTACCGGCGACCGGGACTTTCTCGAGTCGCTGTGGCCGACCGTCCGCGACGCGCTCGCGTTCGCGTGCGCCCAGCAGGCTCCCAGCGGCGAGATCTACTGGTCCGTCGGGCCGGACGGCGAGGTCTACGAGGACGCGCTCGTCTCCGGCTGTGCCTCGCTCTACAAGAGTCTGGCCTGCGGCGCGGCGATCGCAGACGTTCTCGGGCGTCCCGAGGTCCGCGACCGGTGGCTCGAGGCCCGCAGCGACCTCGGGACGGCGATCCGCACGCGACCCGATCGGTTCGACCGCACGTGGGAGAGCAAATCCCGGTACGCGATGGACTGGTTCTACCCCGTGCTCTGTGGCGTGCTCACCGGCGACCCGGCGGCGCGACGGCTCGAGGCCGGGATGGATCGCTTTCTCGAGGCGGGGCTGGGCTGTCGCTGCGTCGACGACGAGCCGTGGGTGACCGTCGCCGAGTCCTGCGAACTGGTCATCGCGCTGGCCGCCGTCGGCCGCACGGAGCGCGCGCGTGAGATCTACGAGTGGCTGTTCCAGTGGACCGACGACGAGGGGGTCTTCTGGACGGGCTACCAGTTCGAGGACGAGGAGTTCTGGCCGGGCGAGCGGCCGACGTGGACCGGCGGTGCGGCGGTGCTGGCCGCGGATGCATTGTCGGGGGTGTCGGAGGCTGCGGATCTGTTTACTGATCCGCTGTTCGAATGAACTGTACAGGTAAGTTCGTTCATGCCCCTACGGGGGCAGGGCAATTGCACGGCGCGCAGAGCGCGCGCCGCGCTAGCGAAAAGTTAGTCTGGCCGAGTTAGTCTGGCCGATTCGAGACGGTACAACAGCGCTGCTCCACAGTAGGAGCGGACTGACTTCGATAACGAGTATTGTCGAGTTCTTACAATATTGTATCGGCTGTATTGGGTTCAGGAAGAGTTAGTGCTTCTAACGTGACTCAATAGTGGTTCACTGGTGGACGGCCTTCTGAGTTGTCTACCCAGCATCGCCGCTGAACGAGGTAGCCAGACCACTGTCGAGAGGTCAAGAAGCGATAGACTCGGGGAGGTCCTCTCGTCGTCGCTGGTTGTGGAGAGGCGTCTAACCGCGCGCGGACAAGACAGTAGCTAGCGGTCGTTCACCACACCCACAAGGTTTCAAAAATCACAATCTATACATGCGAGTGATGCAAACTGGGGATTAGATAAGTCTAATCCAGAATTTTGATAACCACTATGTCACGAACGTTATATGGCGGACGAGCAGTGACGCGACGAGACGCGCTACGCGCAGGCGGTACGGCGGTGCTGGCGGGACTGGCCGGGTGCACGGCGCTGCCGAACGCACCGGTAGAGTCCGAGAGTGACGACGGAAGCGACGGACCGGTCGCCGTGGCCTCGTTCTTCAGCTTCTTCGACTTTGGACGGCAGATCGCCGACGGGACCCCGCTGACGGTGGAGAACCTCGTCCCGACGGGGCTGCACGGCCACGGTTGGGAACCCAACGCCAGTATCACGCAGCGCATCATCAAGGCGGACGCGTTCGTTCACGTCGGGGAGGACTTCCAGCCCTGGGCCGACCGCGCCATCCAAACGATCAAGGGCGACGGCGTAGAGACGGCACTAATCAACGTCCGGAAGGACATCGACCTGGTGGACCTCGCCGCGACCCTCGATCGCGAGGAGGAAGGGGTCGGCGCTCAGCGCGGGAAGGACCCGCACTTCTGGCTAGATCCCCGCCGCGCAAAGCAGTCCGTCGACAACATCGCTGACGGGTTCGCCCAAATCGTCCCAGAATACGCAGACGCCTTCCGTGAGAACGCCGAGACGTACAAGTCTGAAGTACTCGACCGTATCGACTCGGATTACCAGGCTATCTTCGACCGAACTGAGCGCGACATCGTTCAACTGGCCGCACACAACGCCTTCCAGTACATCGGTGTACGATACGGCGTGCGCATGCGGCCGCTAGTGACGAACCTCGCGGCGAGCGGCGACGTCAAGCCCGCGGACATCCGTGAGGCGGAGAGAGTTATCCGCGAGAACGACATCCAGTACATCGCCAACGGCATCTTCGAGTCCCAACGCCCGGCTCAGCAACTTGTCCGCGAGACAGCTGTGGAGGCGTACTTCCCGGTAACGCCGTATGCGGGCGTCCGTGAGGAGTGGGTCGAGGAGAACTGGGGCTACGAAGAGATCGCTTACAACATCAACATGCCCACGTTCGAGATCGTCCTCGGCAACAAGACACCCGAAGACGCAGCCCCGTCGGAGGACTGGCTAGAGCAGTGGCGGAACTTCGAACCGATATGAGCACGCAAGATACCGATTCCGGGAGCGCAGCCGGCACAGACGAACAGACAACTGCCGCGGTGGATTCGGACGCCACAGCGAACGAGACGGTCATCGATGTCTCTGACGTCACCTACGGTTACACAGCGACACCCGTGATCGAGGACGTCTCGCTGACAATCGACCGGGGTGAGTACGTCGCCATCGTGGGACCGAACGGCTCCGGGAAGTCGACACTGATGCAGCTGATATTGGGTCTGCTTGGGCCCGACACGGGCACAGCCCACCTATTCGGCGAGCGCGCCGACCGCTTCGACGACGGCGACCGGGTCGGATACGTGGCCCAGCAGGCCAGCGCCGCAAAAGAGATGCCTATCACCGTCCGCGAGGTGGTGAAGATGGGTCGGTTCCCGCACATCGGGTTCGAGCGAATCGTGACCGACGACCAGACGGGTATCGACGCGCTGCGCGAGGCCCCGCTCGGGACGTCTCTCGATACCCTGAACACCGTCTTCGGTCGGCTCACTGCGTCGGACTGGAAGGCTGTCGACGACGCACTCGACACGGTCGGAATGAGCGCGTTCGCCGACCGCCGCGTCACCCAACTCTCTGGCGGCCAGCGCCAGCGTGCGTTCATCGCGCGGGCGCTGGCGAGCGAGGCCGACCTGCTCGTGCTGGACGAGCCGACCGTCGGCGTCGACGCCGAATCGGTCGACGCCTTCTACGACCTGCTGGCCGCGCTCAACGCCGAGGGCATCACCGTCGTTCTCATCGAGCACGACCTGGGGGCGGTTGTCGAACACGCCGACCGCGTCGTGTGTCTGAATCGCGAAGTCTACTTCGACGGTCCGACCGACGAGTTCGTCGAAAGCGACGCGCTGGCCCGGGCGTTCGGAACCGAGCCGCGGTTTCTCACGGGGGTGGACGGATGAGCGCAGATGTGGCGGCTACGCTCATGGCGAGTGTCCTCACCACTGTGGACCTGTCGCCAGTCCTCCTGCTGCAGAGCGAGCCAGGCGCCATCGGCGACCTAGTCTTCGGCGTCCTTCTGTGGTTCTTGGACCAGTGGTACTGGCTGATGGACTGGGTATACTACTTCACAGGCCTAGAGATGCTGAACCCGCGCTACCGGTTCATGCACCGGGCGATACTCGTCGGGCTCTGCGTCGGCGTGATGGCGCCGCTCATCGGAACGTTCCTCGTCCACCGACAGCTCGCGCTCATCGGAGACGCACTGGCTCACACCGGGTTCGCCGGGGTAGCCGTCGGGCTGTTCCTGAACGCCGTCATTGACCTTGGAGTGTCACCCTACCTCACCGCCGTCATTGTGGCGATGGTCGCCGCGCTATTCATCGAGCTCATCTCCGAGGTCACGGACGCCTATAACGACGTCTCGATGGCCATCGTCCTGTCGACTGGGTTCGCGCTGGGAACGACGCTCATCAGTCTCAACGCCGGCGGGCTCGCCGTCGGCGTCAACCAGTTTCTCTTCGGCAACCTCGCCACGGTGTCGCCCCAGAGCGCGGCTATCCTCTTGGTGCTGTTCGCCGTCATCGTCGGGACGGTGGCCGTGACGCGCAACCAGCTCCTATACGTAACCTTCGACGAGACCGCGGCCGCTGTCTCCGGCATCTCCGTTAACTGGTACAACCGGGTGATGGTGATGCTGACGGCGATGGTCGTCGTCGGTGCGATGCAGATCATGGGCGTCATCCTCGTCGCGGCGATGCTCGTGGTTCCAGTAGCGGGCGCGACTCAGGTGTCCCGAAGTTTCTCCGAATCGCTCGTTGTCTCGGTCGTTCTCGCGGAACTCTCGGTGTTGCTAGGTATCGCCGTCGCCTATTACGGTGGTGTCACGGCCGGTGGGGTCATCGTTCTCATCGCCGTTGGAATCTACGTTTGCGCCGTCGTACTGGGTAAGGTCCAGTCCGCTCGTGGTGAACAGGCCATGCCCGACATGGGTAGCATCGAGGCCGACAGCGCCGATGTCGGCACCGGGACGGGGGATAGGTGATGGTCGCAACCAGCGATGGCGACTCGCCAGACGACGGTCGCACCCGAAGCGACAAGCGGTGTCAGTCGAATGTACCGAAAGGAATGCTGAGCGCGGTCATGGAGGACTACATCGAGACGATCTACGCCATCGAGAGCGACAGCGACGGGCGGGTGTCGACCTCAGCTCTCGCCGACCATCTCGAGGTCACCGCGCCGACCGTCTCTCCATGCTGAAAACGCTCGAAGAACGCGGCTTGGTCGACCGCGAGGAGTACAAGGGTGTGACGCTCACGGCGGAGGGCAAACTCGTCGCTCTCGAGATCGTCCGGCACCACCGGCTTCTCGAAGCGTTCTTGACCGAACTCCTCGACTACGACTGGGCCGACGTCCACGACGAGGCCGACAGACTCGAGCACCACGTCTCTGGGGAACTGACCGACCGCATCGCCGAGGCACTGGGCAACACCCTGGTCGATCCGCACGGCGATCCGATCCCCGACGCCGACCTGTCCGTTCCCACGGAGAGCGAAACCGTCCGTCTCGCCGACGCCGACGAGGGCGAGCGCGTGACTGTCCGGCGGATCCGCCACCAGGGCGACGCGGAGCTGCGGTACCTCGCCGATGCCGGCGTTCGCCCGGAGGTCGAACTCGCGGTAGTCGACATCGCGCCGTTCGGGATGGTAACCGTCGAGACGCCGGCGGGCGAGCAGAGCCTTCCGGACGAGATCGCCCAGCTCATCGAGGTCGCCCCGGCGACCGCCGCGAACGGTGTCGAGGTGTAGGGCTGGATATGCCTCCGAGATGTGATCCTGATAGATGCAACGTTTGTACTGACCGATCGCTACTTTCGTGACTCGGTCACGATCTCGTGTCGCATTCGCGCGCAGTATGAAACAGTGCGTTCGCCAACTGCTCAATCGCTGTCAGTAACAGTATGACCGATACAGAGCGTGTATCTATCACCAACTACCGGATTAATTGACCACCCTCACTGCATCGGCGGTCGGCGGGGGAGAGTTTCACTCTTCCTCAACGGTCGAGACGTCCTGCCACGACGACTCACCGAAGAACGTCTGTAGCGCCCCGAGAACCCCTAAGTACGTTCCAGGGATGCCCTCCCGTGGTCGCTGATCCGATACAGACTCGGTCCTCGTCGTAGTGCTCGCCGAGCCCACCGTCCTGCAGTGCCCGCAGTCTGCGCCGCACGTGTGAGGTTCTGTGATCGATGGTGGCCTCGCCAGTGGTTCCAGTGGATCGACGACGAGGGGGTCTTCTGGACGGGCTACCGGTTCGAGGACGAGGAGTTCTAGCCGGGCGAGCGGCCGACGTGGACCGGCGGTGCGGCGGTGCTGGCCGCAGATTCGTTGTCGGGGGTGTCGGGGGCTGCGGATCTCTTTACTGATCCGCTGTTCGAATGAACTGATTCGGGCGGATACGTTCTTGAGATTGCCAGATACGCCTATGAGGAGTTATTAGCGAAGGTACAGCAAGACATAAGCAGCGTGTAATATCTAAATTAGGACACATCGATGTAACTCTTTAAAATTGGCCGCGGTAGACTGTCAACAAAACCACCGTGAAGTAAGGTATTCTGAGGTATAAATTCGTGAGATCAGAATGTGATGAATTCCCATGCCTTGAGTACCAGAACTCAAGCATCCCCATCAAGGGAACTGACGAAGCCAATAGCAATAGGGCTTGAATAGATCCCATATCAATTACATAGTACGTCAAAACCCAAGATACTGCGTAGCATATCCCCAAAAAGGCGGTTATGGCTAATGTTATTCCGATTCTTTGTCCTGTACTGACTGACGGAGTCTCTGACGGATTAATGTCCTTAAGCGTTTTTGGCATTTCATCTTGGTCAATAGTAGATGCCGACAGAGCTATTTCTATCAGCTTTTGACCGTAAGCCGCACCCCCTGTTTTATTATATGTGATGACAGATGCTCACAAGAAGAAGTCACGATATATAAATTCGTACAGTAATAGGACTACATAAGGAAGGAGAAATAAAAATAGGGAGATTGCGGGCAAATACGCGACATCAATCCAGTTCTGGAGTATACTGGTTAGATGGACTGAAATGTATATTACACCATAGGCTGTCGATACGAATATAAATATTATTGATCCGACCATGATTTTGTTTTCCGCAGAATAAGGGTTATCAATCGCCATTCGTCGAATCATAGTGAAAAGAAGCAATCCTAAGGCAGCGAAAACAGACCAGCTATCGAGTGATGGAGAAATTCCAGAAATAGCAAGCATCGTCGAAGCCATTACACTTGCAAATATTATTTCGAAATCCACACTCTGATCGGAATCCGTATCGAACACTTCGTTTACGTAAATTTCCACATATTTCTAATCTGTAGGAGGGATTGTATTAATTGAGGGGGTGTAGCCACCCTCTCCTACCATAGCCCTCTTAGGTAGTCTATCGACAGAATTGATCCTCTGAATATACACACGAACCGTGATCTATCGTGTGTATTAGGAGCTAATTCATGGGCCGAATCATTGCTCTTTTCTGGACGATCAACACCCTGCTGATCATGGTCACAAATGGACTATTCAACAAGCCGAAAAATATGATTTCAGAAGTCGTGTGTACGAGTTCGTTATGACGGTTCGAGATCGTTGCTCTCTAATTCACCCTCAAGATAGGCACGACCTCGGTCCGTAATCCGGTAATAACCCCGGTCGTCGTCGACTTTTCGGAGGAGGCCGTGATCTTCCAAGACCGGAAGACGACGCTTCACCGTTGGATGAGAGACGCCGTCGATGTTATACGAGACTACCGCTGGTGGCATCGCTATCCCCGTTTCCTCGAAGAACTCGAGCAGCGCGGGATCGGATTTCGTCATCCACGATACCAGCGGGCGCATTCAGTAGCGAATCGCCATGTGCCGCTATAACTGGGGGTGCTCTCTTGAGTGATGATGCCCGAAGGTGAATTAATGATACTATATAGTATCAAGAATTAAGTCGGAGCCGGTCATCAGTCATCACGCGGAAGCCAGACGGACCCACCACTACCCAAATGGTCCTCGAGAGAATGCGGACCCGGTGCCCAACCACCGGCCCGCGCGGCTTCCGTAATCCACTGAAAGCCATGTCCGACGACGAGTTGCGGGACCTTGAACCTCCCGCCCGAGCAGTCGCATCGCCCGCTACGACCGACGGCCGGCGCGCGTGGATCGAACTCACCGGCTTCCAGCGCGACTGCCTCGAGGCCGTCGCCCGCCGCGAGCGCGACGGCGTGGCCTGCACCCGGTCGGGGATCGTCGAAACCCTCGAGCGGCGGTATCCGCGAGTCAGTGCGGCGCGCCTCGAGCCGAACCTGCGCGCGCTCGTCGGTCGCGAGCTGCTGGCGAAACGCGAGGCCGACGAGCGCGCGACCGCCTATCACCTCACGGGTGCCGGGCGCGCGCTGCTGATCCAGCGCGCCGAACGCCTCGCCGTGCTCTGTGATCTCCGGGGCAGCGCAGGTCTCGAGAAAGCGGTCGCTCGAGGTGAGGGCGACCGAAGCGGGTGATCGGGGCCGGAGACGCGGACAATACCGTCGGCGATGCCGTCCCGTTGCCGGGTATCCCCGAGGGGTTCATCGGAACAGGTAGGAGAGGATACATTATACGGTCTCGACTCGAGGCGGAGTGTATGAACGACCCGTTCGAGGCGGAGGTCGCCGTCGGGAACGCCGTTTCGATAGTCCTGCTCGCGAGCGTCTGCGGCTACGTGTTCGGAGTGCTGTTCACCGTGCATCTCGTCGCGTCGCCGGCCGAAGCGGTGTGGACGACGACCGTCCTGTTCGCCGTGAGCGGCCTCTTCCTCTGGGGCGCACGCCGCGCCCGATCGGTCGCGAGTAAGCGGCCGTTAGCCCTCGAGGCGCTCCGGACGGTTCCGATACGACCCCCCGAACTAACACGGCGCGGCGACGACCGAATCGAACGAACGGAGTCGGCCAGATGGACACGAAACGGTGGTGGACCCTGTTCGTCGATCTCGCGGCGGTCGTCTGGATGGGGCTGTTCGTCGTCGACGTCGCGGCCACCTACGGAGTCGTCGATCTCTCGTCGACCGAAGCGACCCTCGTCGGCCGCGGGCTCCTGGCGCTGATTCTCGTCTTCCTCCTCGACATCGCACTCCTGTATCGGTGGTCGGAGCAGGGAGCGCGGGCGTTCGTCCGATCGAACTGGCTCCTGATCGCGGCGGCTATTCCCTGGTTCCGCCCGCTGCGACTGCTGCGCGTCGGTCGCGGCGTCCGCGCGCTCCGGCTCATGGCGCGGTCGCGCAAGGTCGGCTCCTTCCTCAACAAGATACGCCGAATGCTCGAACGCTACTGGCACCGACTGCGCGAGTGATCCGGTCGGCGAACCGGGAGAGCCGGCTCGGCGGGTCGTCGGCGCTGACCGTCGCCTGCTCCTGTTCGATGTCAATGAATCGGACGTTCACCGTGACCGGTCGATCGGACTGGCCGGCGATTTCCCGCTGTAACTCGTCGGCGAATTGCGCGTACTCGGCGTCCGTCGATCGGCTCACCGTCACCGTCACCGTCTCTTCGTTCCCGAGGACGTTCATGTCGTTGTAGTCGGTCGCGACGCTGACCAGTTCGAGCGAACCGTACGTCGGGTCGTCCATGACCGTCTCGACGCCCTGATTGACGTCCTGCTCGAACGCGAGGTGGCTATACGTTCCGACGGCCGTCAGCGCGACCACGACGGCGAACGCGACGACGATGACGGCGTACGCGCCCGTTCGAACGGAGACGCTCACGTCGTTTCGGAGGTTCCGGATGACCGACGACCGGTAGCCCAGCGAGAAGAGGGCGGCGTACGCCGCGAGGTTGATGAACACGATGTTCATGAGCAACAGGACGATCGCGCCGAGGGCGATGATCGGCTGTCCCCAGACGACGCCGATGCCGGCGGTCGCGGCGGCGGGGACGATCGCCGCGGCGACCGCCACCCCGGCGAGCGAGACCGGAAGGTCCGTCGCCAGCGCGAGCGCGCCGGCGAATCCCGCCGCAATCGCGATCACGAGGGTGAGCAGGTTCGGCGTGAGAAACGAACTCACCTGATCGATGCGGGAGACGACGAGCGACGGCGGCATGAAGCCGGTCCGTTGTAAGACGAGACTCATCGCCACCGCGCCGACGAACGCGACGACGAGGCCGACGATCTGGGAGGTCGCGCTGTCGACGACCATCTCCCGGTCGCTGATGACCGCCCCTACGCTCGCCGACAGCGTGGAGCCGGCGAAGGGAGCGATCACCATCGCGCCGACGATGACGATGGCCGAGTTGAGCAGGAGTCCGCCGACCGCGACGATCGCACTCAGGGCCGCAAACGCGATGTAGGTCGCCGTTTCGGGGGTGAGATCCCGCGCCCGATCCCGGATCTCCGGATGGGACGCGCCTCGAGCACCCTTCGGGCCGTCGACGTATTCGTCGGTCAGTTCGTCCACGTTCGGGATGGTCGCGCGCTGGACGTCGGTGACGACGGTATAGGTGTCCTCGTCGAGTCCGGCGTCGTACAGGCGCTCGAGAACCGTGTCCACCGCGCCCGCGGGAACCGGAACGTACGCGACGGCGCCGTCTCGCGTCCCGTCCTCGTCGACGAAGAGATACTCGACGTCCATCCCGTCCAAGGTATCGCCGACGGACGGGCGGACGTCGCTGGGAACGAAAATCTGAATGAGCCGCATAGCGAACGGTCCAGAATGTTCGGGTTAATTACTCGGCACCTACAGCCGGCGGCGCACACGGGTTCGATCGGACGCCGATCCCGGCTCGAGCCGAACCTGCGCGCACTCGTCGCCCGCGACCTCTTGGCGAAACGCGAGGCCGACGAGCGCGCGACCGCCTACCGGTTCACCGGTGTCGCGCGCACTGTTCATCCAGCGCGCCGCCCGCTGTGACCGCCGAGCCGTGACGAGTATCGGGAAGGCGACCGCTCGAGGCGAGTACCGGAGCGGCTGCCCACGACTCGAGACGTGGCGTCAAACCGGAGTCCGATCGGGAATACCAGTTCGAAGTGGCCTCTGGAGAGGGTAGCTCGACCGGACGGAGAGCCCCAGCTACGGCGCGTGGGTCAAAAAGAACGGAATTGCCAACATCGCTGTGAACGACGGGCAGAATCCGGATTACTGACGAACGACGTTCGTCGCGCGGGGTCCCTTCGGGGATGATTCGATGTCGAACTCGACTTCCTGCCCTTCCTCGAGATCGGGGCCGCCGACGTCTTCCATGTGGAAGAACACGTCCTCGTCGTCGTCTACCTCGTCCGCGTCAGTCGAAATAAAACCGTAGCCGCCCGTGTCGTTGAAGAAGTCAACCTTACCGTTTGCCATTACGAGCAAACGTAGTTGCCGTACTCGGATAACCCTTCCGAGAGTTGCGCTACCACGACCCCCGCTGGCAGTGAGCCGTCGAGGTCGAGACCCGATTCACCGCGGAGCGCCGAGTGGCCGATTGCTGCGAGCCTGACAGGTTCCGGAGACAGATATTTAGGTACGAGTTCACATGGTTCACACGCATCGCTATGAAACCGTGCCACAGCTGTCAGTCGGTAATCGACGAGTACGAACTGGACAAACAACTCGAACCGCTGCGCGACCTCACGGTTGACGACTTCAACGTCTGCGCGGACTGCGTAACCATCGTTGCGGACGCGTGCGTGGAGTGCGACGGCGCGGTGTACGTCCCTCGAGGCGAATCGACCACCCCCGACTACTGCCCGGCGTGTCGGTCCGACCGTATCGCCCGCACCGGTCGCGACCCCGGCTGGAACGGGACCCCGACCACTTCCTGACCGACACCGCCCTCACCCGCTCTTTCGGCTCGCAGAGCCACTCACGACGTTCGCTCCGGCAGCCGCGGACGTTGCGAGCGGTTCGCCGCCGCCCTCGAGGAGTCGGGACGGCCGTTACCGTGGTCGCCGAGCGATCCCGGTATCGCAGACCACGCACGACTGCAGCCCGTTTTCCGCGGTGAATCGATCGAACAGCCCCGAGAGCCGCACGTCGTGGCTCGCCAGCACCCCGCCGGGCTCGAGGTGATCCACCGCCGTCTCGTACTCGAAGCGCATGTGTGGCAGCCGGTGGTCCGAGTCGTGCAAGAAGAGATCGAGGGGGCCGACGTGCTCGAGCAGGTCGGGCACCACCTCGCGGGCGTCGCCCTCGTGGAGCGTCCACCGGTCGCGACACCGATCGGGAATCAGGTGGCCGTACTCGAACGGCCCCGGCGGCCCGCCGGGCAGGTCGACGGAGTGCAGCGTCCCGCCGCCGTTTCGCTCCATCGCCGCGAGGATGTGCGCGTCGAACGAGCCGAACAACACGCCGGTCTCGACGGCGGTCTCGATCCCCAGCGCGCGGCAGACGACGTAGAGCGTCGCCCCGTCGCGCCAGTGCGTCGTGTCGGTCGCGACGCCGGCGTCGTGGATCTCCGCGATGCGGTCGGCGTAGGCGTCGTGAAACCACTCGAGATCGTCGTACTCGCGCTCGTACTCGCGGAGCTCGGCCGCCGACGCCGGCAGCACGTCGGCCAGCCGGTCGGCGCGCTCGCGGGTCTCTCGGCCGTAGTCGAGGCGGCGGCGCTCTCTGTCCAGTCGCGCCTTCCGAACGGCGTAGATCGCGTCGCGGACGAGTCCCGCCATTACTTGTATCCCAGCGCCTCGAGGCGCGAGTCGATCGCGTCGTCGTCGGTCGCGCTCTCGTCGCTCCCGGTCGCCCCCTCGCCGATCGCGTCGGGGAGGCCGGGCTCGCAGGTCCGCCGATCCCGCCCCTCGCGGACGACCCAGGGGACCCGCCGGACCGCGGGGACCGGCGTGCCGGGCGGGTGCGACCAGACGCCGAACTCGCCGATGCCGTTGCCGTGATCGCTGGTCATCGCGACGCGGCCGTCGCAGTTCTCGAGCAGCCGCGTCACGTCGTCGAGGACCCACTCGAGGTTGTCCCGGTAGGCCCCCCAGACCGCCTCGAAGGAGAGGTCGCCGTCGCGGACGCGCAGCCAGGGGTCGTTCATCGAGTCGTCGCTGTCGTCCGCCGCTTCGGCCTCGGCGAGCGCTTCGAGGGCCTCGCGTTCCTCGGGCGAGAGGTCGGCGAGCTCTATGTCCTCGTCCTCGCCGTCGCCGTCGGTGAACTGGCCCCAGTGTTCGATGTCGGCCGAGCCGAAGAACCAGCCCGGTCGCGACCGGAACGGGGCGTGGGGCTGCATGTAGTGGACGAGAACGCGGTCGATGTCGAGGGCCTCGCGCTCGCGCCAGACGGCGATCGCGGCGTCGGTCAGGGACTCGGGCGGGATCGTCGAGATCTCGTCGTCGACCCATTCGTCGCGCCAGGCCTCGTGGAAGACGCCGAAATCGTCGCCGGAGAGCGGCAACACCTCGTCGGAGGTGACGAGGATGTGCTCGCAGGACTGCGAGGAAAAGGGGTTTCCGGTCACGTAGGCGGTCCGGGCCATCTCCGCGCGGTGCTCCGGCCCGAAGGTGCGGTCCATCCACTCGGCCGACTGGGAGCCGACCGACCACAGCGAGTCGACTCCCTCGGGGCCGGGAAGCGCGTCGTGGCCGGCCGCGGCGACCTCGCGCATGAGATCCAGCCGACAGCCGTCGAGAATACAGCAGAGGTCCCACTCGCGCTCCCAGACGGGCGTCGCGGGGAGGAGCCGCGAGAGCGCGCCGCCGAGACGCCCGGTCGCGATCTTCTCGGATACCGTCGCGAAGTCCATTGGCGTCGTTCTGTCTACTCTCTGGACGCGATTCTGTTAGAAGTTTTTGATCGAACGCCGAACCGTCCCGCCCGCCGGACGACGCTCGCCGACCGGTCGCCGTCGCCGACTCGCAGCAACTATGCCATACGGTAACAAGGCTTATTACATCCCTGTTCGTAGCGTCCCATGAGGACCGGAAAACAGGTCCGTGTGACGAAATGAGCTCCTCACCACCGGAAACCGAGACGTACGAAGTCACGCTCTCCAGAGACGAGCAGTGGGTCGTTCACCACGTTCTCTCGAACCGCCTCGACGACGCCCTAGACGACGAGGAAACCCCGCCCGAGTGGGTCCTCGAGGTACTCGAGGCGATCGAGACCGACGACGAGACGGAACGACTCACCGGCCACCAGGCCGACCGCGTCTATGACGCGCTCGCCGCGTACGTCGACCGTGAGGAGACGCCCGACCGAGACGTCGGCCACGGCGCGGCCGTCCTCGACCGGCTCGAGGACGTCCGCGAGGCTCGAGCGTAACAGGCCGCACGGTTTTTCAGAATGTAGAAATCGGTCGATAGCCGGCCGCTCGTCGGTGCTCGTCAGGGACGCGTCGTCGCCCAGACGGCCGTCACCGCGAGCAGGACGGCGGGTGCGAGCGGGAGAATCAGCAGCGCGAAGCGGTACCCCTCCACGCCCGGCGGGAACAGGTAGATCGCGGTCGGGGCGACGAGAAAGGCGAATGCGAGGACGCCGACGAGCGTCCAGCCGCGCCAGTCGAACTCGCGGTCGGCCGCCGCGGGGTGGACGGGCTCGTCCGCTGAACCGTCGTCGGCCGGCCCAGCAGCTCCCTCGTCGCCGTCCGCATCGAACGCCGCTGGGTCGTGGACGTATCCGCCGTCGTCGCTCGAGCTCACTATCGTCCCTTGCGAGCGCGGCGTGAAAGCCCTCACGGTTCCGCGAGCGACCGTCGGAAACCTGGCCGCGCGCGACCGACGGGCTCGGCCGACTACAGCTCGCTATCGGGCCGGACGACGACTTTGCCGAAGCCCTCCCGATTCTCGATGATCTCGTGGGCGCGGTCGATCTCGCTCATCGGTAGCTCCTCGCGGATCGCGGGCTCGAAGGTGCCGTCCCAGACGAGTTCCATCACGTCGTCGACCTGGTCCGGCGTGGCCATCGTCGAGCCGATGATCTCGAGCTGGTTCCAGAAGATGCGCGGGATGTCCGTCTCGGGAGCGCCGCCACCGGTGCCGCCGCAGGTGACGAGCCGGCCGCCCTTGGTCAGGCTCGCCAGCGAGTCCTGCCAGGTGGGTTCGCCGACGTGTTCGACCACGACGTCGACGCCGCGGCCGCCCGTCTCGGAGCGAACCCAGTCGGCGAAGTTCTCCTCCTCGTAGTTGCAGACGTGATCGGCACCGCGTTCCTTCGCGTACTCGAGTTTCTCCTCGGTGCTGCCGGTCGCGTACACCTCGGCACCCGCGTAGTCTGCGATCTGGAGCGCGGCGTGGCCGACCCCGCCGCTGGCGCCCAGCACGAGCACCGACTCGCCGGCTTTGAGCTCGGCGCGTTCGATCAGCATCCGCCAGGCGGTCTGGAAGACCAGACAGCTCGAGCCGGCGACTTCCCAGTCGACGCCCTCGGGGACGGGGATCAGGTTGTCCTCGGGGATCGCGGCGTACTCCGAGTGGATCCCGGGAACGTGTTCGCCGATGATGTGGAAGCGCGGATCGAGGGTCGGATCGTCCATCCGCAGGTCGCCGACGCCGGCGGAAAGCGCGACGCGGTCGCCCTCCTCGAAGCGGGTGACGTTCTCGCCGACCTCCTCGACGACGCCCGCCCCGTCGCTGCCGGGGATGTGGGGCATCTCGAGGTCGATTCCCGGCATTCCCCGTCGCGTCCAGATGTCGAGGTGGTTGAGCGCGGCCGCCTTGACGTCGACCAGCACCTCGTCCGCGCCGACCTCCGGGTCGGGGTACTCGCCGTACTCGAGGACGTCTATGTCGCCGTGTTCGGTGACTTTGACTGCCTGCATGTACCGTTGGCAACGGAAAGCCCGTGCATAACAGTTGGGCAATCCGTGGGCCGTGCCTCTTTTCGGCCAGTATTTTACTCGCCGGCGCTCGAAGACGCGATATGAACGAGACGGACGCGGACGAGACTCGCGACGGGGCGGACGCAGGCGGCGGTCGCGACACCGCCCCGGACGACCTCTGCACCAGCGTCGTCACGATCTCGTCCGACCGGTCGCTCGAGGAGGATCCGGCCGGGGACATGATCGCCACGGTGCTCGAGGAGGCGGGACACGAGATTGCGGTTCGGGAACACGTCGGCTCCGCTCACGATAAGGTGCAGTCGATCGTCTCGCGCCAGATCGACCGCGACGACGTCGATATCGTGATCACCGCCGGCGGGACGAGCGTCGAACCCGACGACGTGACCCTCGAGGCCGTCGAACCCCTCCTCGAAAAGGAACTCACGCCGTTCGGCGAGTTGTTCACCGCGCTGGCCTACGAGCGAGTCGGCACGCGGGTCGTCACTGCGCGGACGCTCGCGGGCATCGCCAAAGGGAGCGGGACGCCGGTCTTCTGTCTCCCCGGCGTCGCCGACGTGGCGCGGATCGGACTCGAGGAGATCGTCCTGTCGGAGGCGGCCGCGATCGTCGACCTCGCGCGGGAGGACGAACCCGACACCGACGAGGACGCGCCGGAGGCGGACGCGACGAACGGAGGTGCCTGACGTGGACGGCGACAACGGCGACGACGGGACCGATCGCGCCGACAAGGCGGCCATCCGTGAGCGTGTCTGGGACGACCTCGAAGAGAGCGGCGAGGCCCGGTTTCCGTTTCCGCCACACGGCCGCATTCCGAACTTCGCCGGCGCAGACGCGGCCGCCGACCGACTGGCCGACCAGCCCGAGTGGAAGGAGGCGACGACGATCAAGGCCAACCCGGACGCGCCGCAGTTGCCCGTCCGGCGGCGAGCGCTGCGCGAGGGGAAGACGGTCTACATGGCCGTGCCGCGGCTCCGCGACGAGGACTGTTTTCTGAAGCTCGATCCCGACGAACTCGAGGACTACGACGCGGCGACGACCGTCTCTGGGTCGGCCGAGCACGGCGTGCAGGTCGGACCGGCGGCGGTAGACCGGATCGATCTGATCGTCTCCGGGAGCGTCGCGGTTACCGAAGCGGGCGGCCGGATCGGCAAGGGGGAGGGGTACAGCGACCTCGAATACGCCATCCTCCGCGACCTCGGCCTCATCGACGACGCGACGCCGGTCGCGACGACGGTCCACGAGCGCCAACTGCTCGACGAACCGGTCGCGATCGGCGCACACGACGTCGCGATGAGCCTCGTCGTCACGCCCGAGCGAGTGCTCCGTCCGGACGGGAGCGAACAGCCGACCGGCATCGACTGGGACCTGCTCGAGGACGATCGGCTCGAAGAAATACCGGTGTTACAGCGGCTGTCGGATCGGAGTCGATAGGAAAGCCGAGGGCTACCGATCGATCGACATCGCGACGAGAGAACCGACCAGTCCATCCCCGGGACGCGGCAAACGCGCCGCGTCCCGAATGCCAGAATTCCAGGGTGTGACGGGACCGGTGGGGCGGGTCCCGTCAGCGAGAATCGGTTGGCAGTGGTGGGGAAAGGGTGCTGTGGTGGGGTTGCTGGAAGTCGCGGGAACAGGTGGTGGGTGCCATCGGTGGGGTCTGCCCGTCGACCTCCATTCGTTCGGACGAGCGATTGCTACTTGAACGGGGGTGATGGTATACCGGTCTTACGCCGAATTCTGCCGAATTCACTGCGGATTTACGCCGGCTATACCGCCGGCGAGAGAGTTTATACGGCGACTACACCGATTCCGTCCGAACGAGTTGGTTCCGTGCGCCGTGTTCGGAAAGTAATACGACGTTCAACGACGACGTTCGGGGCCAAGCGGCCGGCCGACGCCGTCAGCCGACGAGTTCGTCCGCGACGACGCTCGCGTCCATCAACTGCGGATCGATCGCGAGATCGAGTTGCCCCTTGACGAACTCGGGGACCGTATCGCGGGCGTAGACGACGGTCCGCGCGTCGTCGTTCAGATCGCAGACGATCGGGATCGTCGTCGCCTGACCGATGTCGGTCAGGACGTAGAGATCGGCATCGACGATACCGGCTTCCTCGAGGTGCGGTCTCGAGACGACACCGTCGACGCGGGTTACGTCGACGCCCTCGCCCTCGAGCGCCGCTGCGATGCCGTCCTCGTCGGGGCCGGCGACGACCGCGGTCGTGACGGAACTCATTCGTACTCGATGGTCGCGGGCGGTTTGTGGGTCACGTCGTAGACGACGCGGGCGACGTTGTCGTTCTGGCCGGTGATCCGGGACTGAATGCGCTGGAGCGTGTCCCAGTCGATCTCCTGTGCGCGGGCGGTCATCCCGTCGCGGGAGTCGACCGAGCGCACGGAGACGACCCAGCCGTGAACCCGGTTGTCGCCTTTGACCCCCGTGGCCTTGCCGATCACGGCCGCGAGCGCCTGCCATGGCTCGTACTCCTCGAGTTCCTCCTCGACGACGTGACACGAGTGGCGCGCGACCTCGAGTTTCTCCTCGGTGACCTCGCCGATCACGCGCACCGCGAGGCCGGGTCCGGGGAACGGCATCCGCTCGGCGACGAGCTCGTCGAGGCCGAGGTGGCGAGCGACCTCGCGGACCTCGTCCTTGTAGAGGTCCCGGACGGGTTCGACGATCCCGTCGAAGTCGACCACGTCGGGCAAGCCGCCGACGTTGTGGTGGGACTTGATCCCGCCCTCGCTCTCGATGCGGTCGGGATAGATCGTCCCCTGCACGAGGTAGTCCGCGTCCGCGTCCTTGGCCTCGCGCTCGAACTCGCGGATGAACTGTTCGCCGATGACCGCGCGCTTTTCCTCGGGGTCCGTCACGCCCGAGAGAGCCTCGAGGAAGCGATCCTTCGCGTCGACGATCCGCAGCGACTCCATGTAGTCGAACGTCTCGCGGATCTGGTCGGTCTCGCCTTTCCGCATCAGCCCGGTGTCGACGTAGACCGGCGTCAGGCGGTCGCCGATGGCCTCGTAGGCCAGGGCGGCGGCGACCGACGAGTCCACGCCGCCCGAGAGGGCGATGACCGCATTGGCGTCGTCGATCTCTTCCTCGATCTCTGCGACTGCGTCGGGGACGAACGTCTCGGTGTCTACCATCAGTGAGTTACCTCCGTTTCCGCATCGGCATCGGCGTCGTCGGTCGTCGCTCCGTCTCCCCCATCGGACTCCTCGAGGACGGCCTCGACCAGCCCCAGGAACGGCGGGCTCGGCTGGCCGGGTCGGGACGTGTACTCGGGGTGGAACTGCGTCCCGAAGAAGAACGGGTGGTCCTCGAGCTCGAGGATCTCCATCCGGTTGCCGGCCGTGCCGGAGAATTCCAGCGGCTCGTCCTCGAATTGGTCGAAGTACTCGGGGTTGACCTCGTAGCGGTGGCGGTGTCGCTCCGTACAAGACGTATCGTCGTAGAGGTCGTAGGCCAGCGTCTGGGGCTCGATCACGGTCGTGTGCTCGCCCAGGCGCATCGTTCCGCCCATGTCCTCGACTTCGTACTGCTCGGGCAGGATATCGATGACCGGGTGGGGCGTGTTCTCTTCCATCTCGGCGGAGTGGGCGCCCTCGAGACCGAGCACGTTCCGGGCGTACTCGACGACGGCCATCTGGAAGCCCAGACAGAGCCCGAGGAACGGAACCTCGTTCTCGCGGGCGTACTGGACCGCGCGGATCTTCCCTTCGGAGCCGCGCATCCCGAAGCCGCCGGGGACGATGATCCCGTCCATCCCCTCGAGTTGCCCGTCGTGGCCGGCGCTCAGTTCGTCGGCGGCGACCCAGTGGACGTTCACGTCGACGCCGACCTCGAAGCCGGCGTGTTTCAGCGATTCGTGGATCGACATGTATGCGTCCTCGAGGTCGTACTTGCCGACCAGCGCGATGTCGATCTCGCCGTCTTTCTCGGTGGTGACGATCTCGCGCCAGTCGTTCGCCCGCTCGCCTTCGGGCAGCGCCTCGTCGGCCAGCCCGAAGTGCTCCAAGACGTACTGATCTAACCCCTCCTCTTCGACCATCAGCGGAACGTGATAGACGTCCTCGACGTCGGGGTTCGAGAACACCGCCTCGGTCGGGATGTCACAGAACAGCGCGATCTTCTCCTTGGTCTCGGGGTCGAGTCGGTCCTCACAGCGGCCGACGATCACGTCGGGCTGGAGACCGATCGAGCGGACCTCCTTGACGGAGTGCTGGGTCGGCTTGGTCTTCTGCTCGCCGTTCTTCGAGTACGGGACGAGCGTAACGTGGGTAAAGAGGACGTTCTCCTCTGGTTCCTCGTGGGCGAACTGGCGCAGCGCCTCGAGGTAGGGCATCCCCTCGATGTCGCCGACCGTGCCGCCGACCTCGATGATACAGACGTCGGTGCCTTCGGCGGCCTCGCGGATGCGCCGCTTGATGTCGTCGGTGATGTGGGGAATGATCTGGACCGTCTTCCCCAGGTAGTCCCCCGCGCGTTCCTTCTCGATGACGTGCTGGTAGGTCTTGCCCGTCGTGATGTTGTGGTCCGAGGTCATGTCGATGTCGAGGAACCGCTCGTAGTTCCCCAGATCGAGGTCGACCTCGCCCCCGTCCTCTAGGACGTAGACTTCCCCGTGCTGGTAGGGGTTCATCGTTCCCGCGTCGACGTTCAGATACGGGTCGATCTTCACCGCGGTGACGTCGAACCCGGCGTTTTTGAGGAGGCGGCCGGTGCTCGCGGCCGTGATCCCCTTGCCGAGCCCCGACATGACGCCGCCGGTGACGAAGATGAACTTGTTCCCCAGCGAGGGGTCATAATGAGTGTCCGATTCCGTCGGCATACCGAGTGTGCGCGCGACCGATTGAAAACGATTTCGGGACCGTACTGCCTCCGACAGAGGTTGTCACTCCGCGGCGGTACGGCCACGGCCCCCCGTCTCGCGATCTGGGTCGACGTTCGTCCAAAACGATCCGATACGGAGGAACGATCGTTCGGCCGATCGACAGGGACGACGAAAATCAGGTAGGGGACGACTGTCCCCGCGGTCTTCCCACCGTGGGTTCGAACCTCGACCTACGTCTCTTTCGGCGTCTCGTCCTGTACTTCGACTATTTCGGCCTGCTCGAGGATCTCCGTCCCGCCGCCCGTTCGAATCTGGATCGGTCGCCCGGGAAGGCCGGGGTCCTCATCGCCGGCCGACTCGTGCTGGACGGAGACGGCGGCGACCCCGTCGATGGTGACCGACCGGCGCTCGATCGGGTCGCCCTCGTACTCGACGGTGTCCCACGTCTCCACGTCGAGATCGTCCATGTCCGCGCCGAAGTAGTCCTCTGCATCCGGATTCACCGTATCCTCGGTCTGGGACTCGCCGGTCGTCCGGTTGTCGTCGAACTGGACCTCCTCGTGCTTGTACTGACGGAGCTGTACGAGCATAGTGAACCCATCACGAGCAGCGTGGTAATCCTTACAGGGGTACATCGCAAGGTCGGTACCGGAAAGGGATCTCCAGTGGACGATACCGAACCGCTCGAGGACCTCGAGGCCGGGGCGCGGGTTCGACTCGAACGGAGAACGTGAGTTCAGAGATGGAACGTCTGGCTTCGCTAGAAAAACGGATTTGTGTTTATACGTACGATTAATCATCTATTGGCGTGCACGCGCGCAAGGCACGGCCGTGTCGTCACATGATGAGGAGTGATGCAGATACTGGGCACGCCGATGACTGAGAAGTGATCAAGCGGCTGATCTCACACTCTCGTACTGTCTCACCATCTTGATGAAGAGATCGTTGAATGTCTCGTCGTTCTGCTTCAGTTTGTCTATCTCGTCGTAGGTAGATTGGTGAAGTGAAATCGTCTCCCAGTCACGCTCTTCTTTTTTCTTCTGATGGTTCGTACTCAAAATTGTGGTCTGCTTGCTCAGGATCGTACTTCTCACATATTTCAAGAAACAGTTCATTGTAAGACTGCCCTTCCCGCAACGCTTCAACCCGCTCCCTCACTGAAGCGTAGACAGAAATCGAGGTCCAGTTTTTCTTGCAGGCCAGAGCAAGAAGTCCGCCCGTGAGATTAACTAACTCACCCCGCTATTCTGGCTTCTTGAGTAAGACGATACTCTCTCGAAGGTCAACATCGTGGCGGCGAGAGCCTTTAATACTCTTCCAAGTATCTCCACGCTCCCGTATCTCATACACGTCCTTGAATTCGAATCCAATGTGTTCAGCGACTCGTCCAAGGTAGATATCGGTCGGGATATGGACGCCGTATGGAGCAGAATCACCAAGGACCATCACAAAGTGAGTGCCTGGCTTCATTTTATCATACACCGATGAAATAACGTCGTACATGTCGTTGAAATATGCCGCTACCATGACATCATACCGCTTCCCGCTGTAACTCTTCTCGTCACGGATATCCAGAATCTCACTCTGTCTCCGTACAACTTCCTCTCGAATTTGCTTGGGTAATTCAGACCGTGGCTCAACATCAGAGGGAACCCCTTTGAGAACTACTGTAGACGAATTAACGAGATCGGTGCGGACAACATCCGTTACCTCGCCCCAAGTGGAAGCGTAGCCAAGGAAATAGAGTTCGAGCCGAGTAACATCCGCGTAATCAACATTGTTGAGGTACGGTGGGGAGGTGATAACTGCATCAATCGACTCATTTTCAATCGTGTCGATATTGCGGGCGTCAATGTTGTGAATAACGCTATCACCAACGACATCTGTCTCTCGGAGGGTTGAGTTCAGGTCATCGATGACCATACTCAGTTTGTTAGAGAAGACTGTCTGTGGCTCAGGGGTCGAGTCTTTGGTTGCACTTGGTTGTACGTAGGGGAAGACGGTGTTTGCCTTGCACACATCACGTAGTGAGGCTACCAAGGCCATCCGATAGAGTTCGGAGTACTTGCTCTCGAATCCCTTGATAACTTCGTCAATGATGTATAATTCTCCGAGTTTGCGGTTATCAAAGACCTTGTACAGGAACTCAGGCTCTTCATCGTCGGAAATGTAGTCGTTGTAGTCTTGCTCATCCAGAGCGGTGGTCACGCGATTCTGAAGTTCCGATTTTTCGCACTGAAGCTCGGAAACATCAACATCCCAGTCGGTTTTTCGCTTCGCCACCCATGAGATAAATGGATGGACTTCAACGCCGTGGGCGGTGGCACCCTGCTTTTTCGCCTCAACGACGGTTGTCCCTACCCCGCCGAACGGATCAAGGACCTCATCGTTCTCCCCTATGTTGAACAAGTCTAAGAATGAAGATACAAGTTCGTAGGAGAATCCTGCTTGATATCGGAACCAGCGATGTATCGGTGCATCCGTATTGTCGCTGAAAGTCCCGATTAGAGTGTCTACCTGTACACCACTGTCAGCACCGTCGCCGTCAGTCCATGAGGAGAGTGAGGATTGCTTGTCCTCAAAAATATCTGCAACCTGCGGCTCTTGCTCCTGTTCCATACTTCAGTCTGAGTACGATGTTAGAAACTTTGGCCGATCGACCGCGGAAATCCTCGCATTTGTCTACACAAACAGCTACACAAATGCTTACTTCCCCCAGAAGGGGTCCCGGTTACGCTGCTTGTCGAGGTACATGTTCAGCGCCTCGAGTTCGTCGCCCGGAATTTCGCTCGCGAGTTCCTGCTCTAGGATCTTCGCGTGTTTCTCGGGGATCTCGGCCCAGAGTTCGTCGTCCTCCTCGATCTGGCGGCCGACCGTCGGCCCGTCGATCGCGACGGAAACGCGGTTGCCCGCGCGGGCCTCGTCGACGTCTTCGCCCTGTTCCTGGATACCTTTGACCTGGCCGACGCGCTCAGGTTCGTTGCCCTCGAACTTGACGACGTTCGTGTTTTTCTGGACCGTCCCGGAGTTCACCTCGACGCCGACGACCGCGGGGTCGTTCTGGCGGAAGGTGTGGTCCGGCAGGATGCGGAACCGAGCGGGCCGGGTGATGTTCTCGAGGATGGTGTCCTGCTGGGCCTGCTCGATCCCCTCGACGTACTCCTCGTACTCCTCGATCAACTGGTAGATGACCTCGTCGGTGAAGATCGTCACGTCCTCGATCTCCGCGCGGTCCTCCGCGTCGTCGAGGACGTCGACGTTGAACCCGAGGATGACCTTCTGCTTGCCGTCGTCGGCCGTCGAGGCGACCGAGACGTCCCGCGGCGCGACGTCACCGACCTCCGCGCGCACGATCGGGACCTCCGCGTCGCCTAAAGCGTCGGCCATCGCCTCGAGGCTGCCCAGCGTGTCGGCCTTGACGACGACGCCCTCCTCGGCGGTGTCGACGGCGATGTCCGCGAGTTCGGCCTGTACCTCCTCGATGACTTCGTCCAAGTCGCGGTTGCGGACGACCCGGACCGGCGCACCGGCCATCGCGTCCGCGAGTTCCGGCGCGGCGACCTTGATACCGGACGCGGCCGAGACCTCGTCGACTTTCTCGAAGCGGCTCTCGGTGCGGATCTCGGCGAGCGGACGGGGCTGGAGCAGCGCACGGACGTCCGTGACGATCGGTTCGTTCTGGCCGCCGACGACGATCGTATCGTCCGATCGAATCGTCCCGTCGTACAGCACCGTGTCGATCGTCGTCCCGAACCCTTTCTCCTCTTTGACCTCGAGGACGGTGCCGACGCCGGGGCCAGCGACGTCGATCTCCATCTCCTCTTTCATGTAGCGCTGGGAGAGCCCCATCATGACGGTCAGAAGGTCTGGAACACCTTCGCCGGTCATCGCCGAAACGGGGACGACGCCGACGTTGCGCTGGAAGTTCTGGACCCGCCAGTAGAGGTCGGCGGAGAAGCCCTCGTCCGAGAGGTTGCCGATGATCTCGTAGAGGCTCTCGTCCAACCGCTGGCGCACGCGGTCGGACTGGGACTCGTAGGTGTCGTTGATCGGCGAGTCCTCGTGGGCGTTCCACCCCGGTACGGTGTCGATCTTGTTCGCCGCGACGATGAACGGCGTCTGCGAGCGACGGAGAATGTCAAGCGCCTCGAGCGTCTGGGGCTGGAAGCCGTCGTTGACGTCGACGACGAGGATGGCGATGTCGGCCAGCGCGCCGCCGCGAGAACGCAGCGTGGTAAAGGAGTGGTGGCCCGGCGTGTCGATAAAGAGGAGGCCAGGAAGGTCGAAGTCGTCGGGGTCGACGAGATCGCCCGCGATCGAGGAGATGATGTCCAGCGGGACGGCGGTCGCGCCGATATGCTGGGTGATCGCGCCTGCTTCGCCCTCGATGACCGCGGAGCCGCGGATCTTGTCGAGGAGACTTGTCTTGCCGTGATCGACGTGTCCGAGGACGGCGACGATCGGCGTTCTGAGGGATGTGGGGTCGCGTGTGTCCGTGTCCGACATGGTAAACCACCCGAGAAGGTCTTACCTAAATCGTCCGCAGCGCCGTAGTTAAACCCATCGTCATCGCCGGTCCCGACGCCGCGGCGCCGGCGACGGGTCGGTCCGTCGACGCGGATTCGCGGAGCCGAGACGCCCGCCGATAGCGGTATCCTGACAGACCGTCCGGTCGCCCGGCGTGACTACGGAACGCGGCTCACTGCGCGTGTTGTTCGATCAGGCCCTCGAGAGTCGCCCGATCCTGAACTCCGACGGTCCGCTCGACCGGCTGTCCGTCGGCGTAGAGGACCAGCGTCGGGACGCCGCGAGCGCCCAGCTGCTGGGCGAGGCGCTGGTGGGCGTCGACGTCGACCTTCGCGACGGCGGCGTCGGTCTCCGCGGCGAGAGCCTCGATCGTCGGCTCGAGCATCTGACAGGGGCCACACCAGTCGGCGTAACAGTCCACGAGGACGACGTCGTATTCCCCGACGACCTCGTCGAGGTGGTCCTGACCCGTGATCGCGATCGGCTCGTCGGGCGCGTCGCCCTCCTCGTCGGCGTCGGCCGCGTCGAGGCTCCCGCCGTTCTCGAGGCGTTCCTGTAGCTCTCGTTTCTTTCGTTCGCGGATCCGCTGCCGTTCGTCGTCGGCGGTGTCGCTCATCGTGTGGCCGTACGGCCTCCACGGTTATAATGATTTTGCGTATGGGGCGCAATATCAACGCAGCAACCGGGCTGCTGTGCGTCGCCGAGAGGGACGAGAGACCCATAGTATCCGGTAAGGGCGCTCGCCATCGCCCCATTTGTATATATTTTCTTCGCCTCTTCCCGACCGCATATGTTTTGCAGAATTGGCTTTATGATACAATACCACCTTCCGAGTGTGATCGAACGATGACCGCTAATACACGACACGCTCGGACAGTCTGCGGGGTGAGCGACGGCGTTCGGCGCCGTCCGTTTCGTCGCCGTGAACGCCACGCTCGAGGGGGATCGCTCGAGGAGAGAGTTCGAACGACGGCAACGGAAACGGGGGACCTAGACCGATGACAGAAACGACCGAACCCGACGTGACGATCGACTCGCGCGGCGCAACGTGTCCCGGTCCGCTGATGGACCTCATCGGGAAGGTGAAGACGCTCGATCCGGGTACCGTGGTCGAACTCCAGACGACCGCGCGCAACTCCACGACGGACGTGCCGGAATGGCTCGAGGAGGCCGGCCACGACCTCCTCGAGATCGAAGAGCGCGACGACCACTGGAACATCTATCTGGAGGTCAATTGAGATGCACCGAATCGCGATCGTCGGCGGCGGAACGGGAGGGACGGTCCTCGCGAATCGACTCGCGAGCGAGCTACAGGGGGAGATCGAGGCCGGCGAGGTCGAGGTCCGGCTGATCACCGCCGACGAAAATCACGTCTACAAGCCGACGTTCCTGTACGTGCCGTTCGGCGAGAAGACGGTCGAGGACGCGAAACGGCCGATCGAGGAGCTGGTCGACCGCCGCGTCACCCTGACGTTCGAGGAGGTGACCGGTGTCAACACCGAGCGCAATCGCGTATCGTTCGCCGACCGGACGACCTCGCTGCACTACGACCAGCTCGTGCTGGCGACCGGCGCGACCCTCGAGCCCGAGGCCGTCCCGGGGCTGGCCGAGGGCGGCCACCACTTCTACGGCCCCGACGGCGCCGAACGGCTCCGGGACGAGCTGGCCGACTTCACCGAGGGACACCTCGTACTGAGCGTCGTCGGCGTCCCGCACATGTGCCCGGCCGCGCCCGTCGAGTTCCCCCTGATGGTCGACGCCTGGCTCCGCGAACGCGGCCGGCGCGAGGACGTCGACATCACCTACACGTATCCGATCAACCGCGCCCACGGCCTCGAGTCGGTCGCCGACTGGGCGACCGACCTGTTCGAGGAACGCGACATCGCCCTCGAGACGTTCTTCAACGTCGACGAGGTCGACCCCGACGCGGAAGTCATCGAGACCGTCGAAGGGAACGAACTCGACTACGATCTGCTCGTGGCGATCCCGCCCCACCGGGGCAGCGATCTCGTGACCGACGCAGGGCTGGGCGAAGACGGCTGGGTCGACGTCGACAGACACACGCTCGAGGCGACGGCGGCCGACGACGTCTACGCGATCGGCGACGTCGCCGACGTCCCGACGAGCAAGGCCGGCAGCGTCGCCCACTACGAGGCCGGCGTCGTGGCGGATCGGATCGCCAGCCGCGCCCGCGGGACAGTCCCGACGGCGACCTACGACGGGAAGACCGTCTGCTTCCTCGAGGCGGGGATGGACGAGGCGACGTTCATCGAGTTCGAGTACGGCGAGGAACCGTACGTCCGCGAGCCGTCGAAACCGCTTCACTGGGCGAAGCTCGGCTACAACGAGTCCTACTGGCTCACCGCACGGGGGTTACTGTAGATGGCCGAATCGGAATCCGACATCGAGACTGAGACCGAACCCGAAACGGCGAGCGAGACCGCCGGCGCCGGGGAGCCGACCCTCGAGGAACTCGTCGCCGACAACCCCGACGAGGTCGCTCGGTTCATCGAGCGCCTCGGCGTCGTCAACGAACTGCTCGATACGGCGGACCTCGCGACGGCGGCGATGGACGACCGGATGGTCGAGGAACTGGCCGGGACGGCGACGAACCTCGGCGCCGCGGCCGACGGGCTGGCAACCGACGACGTCGCGCGACTCGGCGAGGCGACCGGCGAGAACGCGGCCGAACTGGCCGACGCGATCGAGACGCTCGCTCGCCTGCAGCGGTCGGGGACGCTCGAGGACCTGCTGGCGATGGCGGACCTCGTCGGGCTGGCTTCGTCGGCGATGGACGACGACATGGTGACCGACCTCGCGGCGACCGGAACGCGACTCGGCGAGGTCGCCGACGCCGCGAGCGATGACGACGTGGCCCGGTCGCTCGAGTCGCTGCTCGAGGCGGTCGGCGAGGCCGGCTCCGACCCCGCGGAACCGGTCGGTGCGATCGGCGTCGCGAAGGCGCTGCGCGATCCGGATGTCAGGGCGGGGATGGGATTTCTCCTCTCGCTCGCGAAGGCGCTGGGACGGACGACCCGGTGATGGCCGCTCTGCGCAATCCCCGCCCGGCGGGTTCCGGCGGAGGTCCGGTCTCGCGGCCGGCCTCGGTGGCGTTCGGTTCGCTCGTTGCGCGTTCCACCAACGAGTTTAAGGATCGGTATCGTATATCAGTGGGTGCGATGCCCAATACTGACTTCACCCCGTCGGAGGTCGCACGACGCATCGAGGAAGACGATGCGCCGGACCTCTTCGTCCTCGACGTCAGAAACGAGGACGACTACGAGGAGTGGCGGATCGACGGCAGTACGAATATCCCGATCTACGACGAACTGCTCGAGTACGACTACTCGACGCTCGAGGAACACCTCGACGAACTCCCGACGGAAACGGAGATCGCGGTCGTCTGCGTCGCCGGCATCACCTCGGCGCGGGCCGCGGAGTTCCTCCGCGAGCACGGGTTCGACGCGAAATCGGTCGACGACGGCATGAACGGCTGGGGGCGCGTCCACCGCCAGTACGACGTCGACGCCGCCGACGGCGTCGTCCAGATCGTCCGTCCCGGAACGGGCTGCGTCTCGTATCTCGCCCACGACGGCGGGGAAGCCGTCGTCGTCGATCCGAGTCAGTACGTCGATCGGTACCTGAACGCGGCCGACGAACGCGATCTCGAGATCGTCGGCGTCGCGGACACCCACGCCCACGCCGACCACGTCTCGGGGGCCCGCCGACTCGCCGGCGAGCTCGACGTCCCCTACTACCTCCACGGGAGCGACGCCGGCGACCTCGACAACGTCACGACCCTGACGGACGGCGAGACGGTCGCCGTCGGCGAGCGCGACCTCGAGGTGCTCTACACGCCCGGACATACGCCCGGCAGCGTCTCGTTCCGGTTCGGCGACGCACTCCTCGCCGGGGATACGCTGTTCCTCCGCAGCGTCGGCCGTCCGGACCTAGAGGATAGCTCGGAAGACGCCGTTCGCGAAGCCGCCAGCCAGCTGTTCGACAGTCTCGAGCGGCTGACGGCGCTCGAGGACGAAACCGTCGTGCTGCCCGGTCACTTCAGCGACGAGTCGATTCGCCCGCTCGCGACCGAACTCGGCGACCTCCGAGCGGAGACGGCCAACGAACTCCTGAGCTACGTCGAGGACGACGACGAGAACGCGTTCGTCGAGACGATCGTGGAAGGCCTCGCGGACGAGCCGGCGAACTACAACGAGATCAAGCAGATCAACTGGGGCAAGGAACAGCCGGGCGGGAACGTCGAAGCGCTCGAGCTCGGCCCGAACAACTGCGCCGCGAACTAACCGAACACGGCTCCGTCGCCGACGATTTGCTGACCCAGCGAAACGTCACTACCGTTTTGCCGCCGTCCGATTTCGGTGTAAGATACGGTTACTTTCACGAGCCATGACTGACTATCGACTCGCGTTCAAACCCGCGATCGGACTCTACGGCCAGCACGATCCGAGCGCCGTCCTCTTCGAAGACGGGGCGCCTCTCTTCGGCGTCGAAGAAGAGCGATATACGCGGGACAAACACGCGACGGACACGTTTCCGGAGCGCGCGATTCGAGCCTGTCTCGACCATCGCGATCTGACGCTCCCGGACCTCGATCGAATCCTCCTCCCGTACGAACCGCGGCTCCGGGGCGAAATCGCCTCGCACTACGTCACCGACGCGATCCGAGCGCCCGGCATCGGACGAAAACTCTCCGCACTCGAGGAAACGCTCGTTACGCAGGTCCGAAGCCGGTTCGCCCCGACACGACAGATCGAAAACCGTCTCGAGTCGATCGGGACGCCGGTACCGCCGATCGAGACGATTCCCCACCACCGCTGTCACGCCGCGAGCGCGTTCCACCCGTCGGGGTTCGACGAGGGCGTCGTGCTCACGATCGACGCGAAAGGGGAGTACGACTCGACGGTCGTCTGGCGCGCCGACGAAGACGGCCTGACGCGGGCCGACACCTACGAACACCCGAACAGTCTCGGTCTCTTCTTCGCGACCGTCACGGAGTACCTCGGGTACCGGATGTTCAACGGCGAGGGGAAAACCATGGGGCTGGCCCCGTACGGAACTGACAATCCGGAGATCGAAGCCGTCCTGCGCGAACTGATCGACGCGGGGGTCGACTACGACGTCACCGAACTGACGAAGCGCTGGGGAACCGGCCACGGCGTCGAAACCCTCGAGGGCGCGTTCGGCCGCCCGCAAAACGAGACGCCCGGTGAATTCGATCAGTGGGAGAAGGACCTCGCGCACACCGCCCAGAAGCTGCTCGAGGAAACGATCGTAGATATCGCGGAGACGGCCGTCGAACAGTTAGGGACGTCTAACGTCGCGATCGCGGGCGGCGTCGCGCTGAACTGCAAGCTGAACAAGCGCGTGCGCGAGTCGTCAGTCGTCGACGACGTCTTCGTCCAGCCGGTCGCCCACGACGCGGGGCTCGCGCTCGGTGCGGGCTGGTCTCGGCGGCGTCCGGCGGCCGTCGACCGCCAGACGGACGTCTACCTCGGACCAGCGTACGAGACCGACGAGATTCGGACGATCCTCGAGACGAACAAGCTCGAGTACGCCGAGCCGGGCGATCTCGAACGATACGTGGCCGAGCGGCTCGCCGACGGCGACCTCATCGGCTGGTTCCAGGGCCGGATGGAAATGGGGCCGCGGGCACTCGGCGCCAGGAGCATCATCGCCGATCCCCGCACCGCCGCGTCCCGCGACCGCGTGAATCGGTTCGTCAAACACCGCGAGGAGTGGCGGCCGTTCGCGCCGTCGATGCTCGAGTCGGCCGCCGAGGAGTACTTGATCGACGGCGGCCCGGCGCCGTTCATGATCGACGCGTACGACGTCCGGCCCGAGAAGACCGACGACCTCGAAGCCGTCCTGCATCCGGCCGACGACTCGACGCGGCCACAGACCGTCCGCGAGGAGCAGCACCCGCGCTATCACCGGCTCATCGCCGAATTCGCCGACATCACCGGCGTGCCGGTCGTGCTGAACACCTCGTTCAACGATCACGCCGAACCGATCGTCCGGACGCCGACGCAGGCGATCAAGGATTTCTATGGAATGGGACTCGACGTGCTCGTCCTCGAGGACTTCGTGATCGAAAAGGCGACGACGGAGACCGATCGGGACTCGGAGCCGTCGTTCGAGGAGAGCGACGAACCGACCCCGGTTCCGGAGTAACGACGCTAACGCAGTCGATTCCGGCCGGCTGCTTAGCGCGCCGCGTGTGTCTCGAGCAGGTCGACGAGCGTTTCGGCCTGCTGGAACCCGTCGTCGAGGCGGGCGACTTCCTCGCCCTCTTTCAGGACGACGAGCGTCGGGACGCTCCGAACGTCGAACTCGGCGGCGAGGTCGGGGACGAGACCGGCGTTCACCGTCGCGACGGCTCCCGGTGCGCTGCGTGCGACCGAGCCGAGCACCGGTTCCATCGACGCACAGATTCCACAGCCGGATGTGACGAACTCGAGCAAGACGAGGTCGTGTGTCGCGATCAGGTCGTCGTAGTCGGCCGCGTCGTCCAACTGGACGGGTTTCCGTGTCGGCTGGCCGTCATCGGTCGAGTCCGAGGCTGTTGGTTCTGTCATTACCCACGTTAGGGGCCGAGCACGTTTCAGTGTTTTGCGGCCATTGTACAATACTGCCGTGCTCTCGGCAGCTCGGCCACGGCCGAAGACCGGTCGGCCACCGCCACGCGGACCGCGCCGGCCTCGTTCTCCGGCCGTCGACCGGACCGCCGACGCCGCGAGCCCACCGCGTTCACTTCGTCAGTGAGACGAGAACGAGCACCATCCCGCTCGAGACGATGACTGCCTGCACGAGCGCGGCGGACGCGACCGTCGTCCCGAAGATGTGGTAGACGAGGCCCTCGCAGATCGCGCCGGCGCCGATGAAGACGAACCCGCCGGAGACGTACAGCATCGGCGTCTGTCCGCTCCGGCGATAGCCGTGATACGCCAGATAGGCGACGACGAGACTCAGGACGAGCGTAATCAGTTTGGCGGCGAGAAATGACGCGTCCATCACTCGTCACCCCTGAGATCGCTCCAGAGTGCGGTGAAGTTGTCCGCGAGTTCGTCGCGAGTCTCGACCGTCAGCGAGAGCTGGCCGTCGGTGATGTCGACGTGGAGCTCGTCGAGCGCCGTCTGGAATTCGCTCCGGTGGGAGCCGTCCGAGTCGACGGTTCGGCGTTCCTCGACGAGGTCGTGGTCCTGGAGCGTCGATACTCGACGATAGATCGTCGTGAGGGAGGCGTCGCACTCCTCGCTGAGCGTCTTCGCGGTCTTCGGTCCGGAATCCGCGGCGAGCAGGATCTTTCGCGCGTACTCGTCCGCGAGGATCTGGAAGATTTCCGTCGAGTCCGAGGAGCCGCCGTGTTGCACACGATAGACCCCGGCGTTCAGCGGCAAATAGGCCACGATTTGCCGATCCAGCGAATCGCCGTCATCGTTTTGTATCGCGCTCCCGCGAACCCCGTCGATCGTCGTCTTCACGGTCCATCGGAGTGTCCAGACGGTGTCGAACCAACATGCCGTGAACGTGCGGATGACGTCGACGAACGGTCAACCGGGTCACGGCGGACAGGTCGGACACGATCGCTCGTGGCGGGCGTATATCAGTCCCGCCAGCATCGCCACCGAGACCGCGCCGAGCAGGGGACGCAGCGGGTCGAAGTACGTCATCAGCGCGGACGAACTGAACAGGGCGAGCAGGAAGGCGTTACAGATCGGACAGCCGACCGCCAGAAATCCGCCGACGAGTCCGCCCATCGCCAGACCGTCCTCGCCGTTCGAGGCGTCGGTCCCGCTCCCCTCGGCGTCGACGACCTCGGTCGCCAACCGCTGTGCGGTGTAGACGCCGGCCAGCAGCGCGGTCAGCGCCAGAAACAGGTAGTCGATCGGCGTCCGCGGGACCATCCGGACGTACAGCGGGTTCGGAACGAGGCCGGTGACGAGCCCGAACAGCAGGAACACGCCGACGCCGGCGACCGTTCCCCACGTCATCGCTCGCCGGTCCGACCGGATCGCTCCGACGAAGCCGCGATCCGTCATTGCCTCGCCTCCGTCGTGATCGCACACCGTTCGGGGTGACCCGCACGTCCCAGGAAAAACAGCAACAGGAGAAGCCCTCCGACGCGAAGCGCTGCGCCGTCGTACGGGAGCACCGCGACGCCCCCGGCGAACCCGAGGAAGCCGACGAGGCCGGCGCCACAGCTCGCACAGCCCGACGCGAGGAGCCCGGGAACGATCCCCGAGAGGTCGGCGAGACTCGAGAGCCCGACGAGTCGGAGCTGTGCGACGGCGTTGACGATCGCGACGCCCGAAAGCAGCGCGTAGAGGAGGACGACCGCGAGCCCGGTCCAGCCGTCGGTCCGGTACACCGTCTCCGTCAACGAGACGAGGACGTACGTAAACCAGTGGAGGCCGTCGCCGAGCATCTGGAGCGAGAACGCCGGCATCGTACTCAGGATCAGCAGGACGTAGGTGACGGCCGTCACGAGAGCCAGCCCGATCGTTCCGCGCCACGTCTCGAACGGGTACGCGGCCGCTTCGAGGAGGTTCGTCAGATACTCCCCGAACGAGTCGCGCGTGAACATTCAGTCGAACCGACGCGGGGACGACTGAAATCTCCGACTCCGATTTGCTGACCCAGCAAAACGGGATTCGCTTATCCACACGATAATGACGGGGGCAGCGAGGGACTGCTCCATCGATGGAATCCGAACGCGACACGGACGACGGTCGTTCCCGGCGGCGACTACTGACCGCACTCGGGGCCGCATCGACGACGGCGATTGCGGGCTGTACGGACGTCCTGTCCGACGACGAAACCGGAGCAGCAGGGCCCGACGACGGGACCGCCAGACGGGGTTCCCGCGAGAGCGGGTCGAGAAACGGCGCCACAGATTGGCCCGCGATCGGGGCGGGCGACGTCCTCTCGGACTTCGAAGACCTCGAGGAGTGGTCCCCCCGCTCCGAGACCGCCGACCTCTCGGCCGCGCCCGACGAGGCGCAGACCGGCTCGCAGGCGGCGGTCGTCGAGAGCGACGAGGGGAGGGCCGGCATGGAGATCCGGTTCTCGGACGGGATCGACCTCGAGGGGTGGGACATCTCACTGGCGGTCAAGCCGGAGTCGGCGGACCGAATCGCCGTCGAATTCCTCGCGCCGACGCGGAGCGAGCGTCTCGCCAGTGTGCGACCCGTGCCGGACGCGTTCGACGGCTGGTTCCGGATGGATTGCGGCTTCCAGCAGAAGCCGGGGAACGAACCCGATCTCACGGCCGTCACCGGGATCAACGTCGTCGCGCACGGCCCCGATGGCGGGCCGACCCGGCTGCTGGTCGACGACCTCCGGCGAACCGAGTCGGCCGCCGCCGGCGCGGCGATCCTGTCGTTCCACGGCGGACATCAGTCCCACTACGACGTCGCGGCCGAAATGCTCGCGGAGCGCGGCTGGGCGGCGGCGGTCCCGGTCACCCCCGAGCGGATCGGCGACGCGGGACGGATGGGACGCGAGGAACTCCGCGAACTCCGCGACCGCGGGTGGGACGTCTGTTCGCTCCCGCAGCCGTCGACGCCCCTCCCGGAACAGTCCGCGGATCGGCAGCGGGAGGTCCTCGAGGGCGCTCGAGACGCGCTCGAGAACGCGGGCTTCGAGGACGGGGCGCGGCACCTGTTCGTTCCGGACGGCCGGATGGACGCGACGACCTACGACGTCGCTCGGGACGTCCACGAATCGGCATTCCTGTACAGCGCCGGGACGACCGGCGTGCCGCCGACCGAGATGCACATGATCCCGTACATCTGGGGGCCCGCGCTCCACACCGGCGTTCGGCGCCACGCCAACCACTCCGATCAGTACGGGCTGTTGACCGTCCTGCGCGTCCCGCGGCTCGTCGACGCGGACGACGTGGGCGTCGACGAGAACCGGATGTCGCTCGACGACTTCGGACTGCTCCTCGATCACCTCGAGCATCGCGGTCTCGACGTCGTCACGCCCTCCGCTCTCGTCGACGAGGAGTTCGAACGCGCCGACGGCAGCGACGAGCCGACGAACCGGAAGCGGCCGAGCGGCGTCGTCCTCGAGGCGGGGCAGTCCTACGCGTTCGAGGGATCCGGGCCGACCGACTCCCAGACCTTCGACCTCGACGACGGCGTCGTCGTCGCGGACGTCTCGAACGACGGGTCGTCGATCGCCGTCGACGTGACCGACACCGACGGGAGCGGCCGTAGCGAGAACCTGCTGACGACGTCCGGAAACGCCACCGGCGAGTCGATCGCGGCCGTCGAGACCGGGACGTACGAACTCGAGATCGACGCCGACGGCGCGTGGTCGATCGAACTCTCCCAGCCAGCGGTCCGCGCCGACGAGCTCTCAGAGCTCCCCGTGCAGGCGTCCGGGACGGGGTCGGCGTTCGTCGGTCCGCTGTGGACCGAAGGCGACGTCAGGGTCGAGGCTACCCACGACGGCGACGGGCGGTTCGTCGTCGACGGCCACGGCGCGGACGGCAGCCGCGAGATACTCGTCCACCGGGACGGGTCGTTCGACAACTCGCGGTCGTACAAAGCCGGCGGCGTCGTCTGGCTCAACGTCGAGGCCGACGGCGACTGGACCCTCGAGGTCGTGGACGCGTAGCGAACGCGCTGTCGCCGAGCTCGACCACCGTCCGTCACGGGGGTCTCGACCCGCTTCACTGCGTCTCGGTCCCGGTGTCCGATTCCGAGTATCCGCCGGCGTCCGAGAGCCGCGGGAGATCACGGAGTTCGCCGATCGACTCGATTCGGTACGTCGGCTCGTATCCTCCCGTCTCGGCGCGGTCCGAGAGCCGGACGGACTCGAGTCCGGCAGCGGCCGCGCCGGCGACGTCCGTCTCGAGCGAATCGCCGACGTGGACCGTCGTCGCCGGCGTCGCCGGCGTCGCGTCGAGGGCGCGAACCGCCCGCTCGAACGGTTCCGGATCCGGTTTCGGCGGCGCGTCGTGACCGGCGACGACGACCGCGTTGACCCACCGCTCGAGGTCGACGGCGTCGATCTTTCGGCGCTGTGCGTCCCGCGCTCCGTTGGTGACGACGGCCAATCGGTACTCCCGGCTGAGTTCGTCCAGCACACGAGCGGCCCCCGGCAGCAGTTCGACGTTCGACTGGTCGCGCTCGCCGCTGAACGCCGCCGCGACGTCTCGTCCGTGCTGTCGCGCGTATCCGTTCTCTGCGGCGAGCGCCGCGAAACAGTCGGACCGGAGCTCGTCCATCGAATCGGACTGCGCGGCGAACTCGTCGTATCGAGCGTAGTACTCGTCGACGGAAAACAGCGGGCCGACGCCTGTACGCTCGAAGGCCGCCTCGAGTACGGCTCCGGGAGATCGCTCGTATTGCAGTACTGTCCCGTCGAGATCGACGGTGATCGCCTCGACCGCTTCCGTCCGCTCGGTTCTCATTCCGATGCCACTCGATTCGTCCGGAAGTATCTATTGCGTTACCCTCAACCGTCGATACCGGCACGGGACCGATTTGCTGGCCCAGCAAATCGGCGGTTCCGTTACCAGCACGGACTGGAAACGTTCGGGAGAACACCCGATGTCGCTCGATCAGCCATCCCGCCGCGCCTTCCTCGCCGGTTCGGTCGTGACGGTCGGCGCCGGCGGCGCCTACTATCTCACGCGATCTGACGAACCCGCACACGACGTCTCCCCGTCGCTTCACTCGAGCGACGAGACGTCCGCGTTCGGCGTCGACCTCGCCGGAAAGCCGATCGTGGGGTCTCCGGAGGCACCGCTCGAGATCTACTACTGGACGGACTTCCAGTGCCCGTTCTGCGAGCGGTTCGAACGGGAGACGTTCCCGGACCTCGTTCGGAAGTACGTCGAACCGGGCGACGTTCGCGTCGTGTTGATCGCGATTCCGTACTTCGGCGCGGATTCGATGACCGCCGCGGTCGCGAGCAAGTGCGTCTGGGAGCAGGTCCGAGACGACGACCCGTCCGCGTACTGGGACTGGCACGCGGCGGTGTTCGACGAACAGGGCGAGAAGAATTCGGGCTGGGCGTCGGCCGAGAACCTCTTCGAGTACACCCGCTCCGTCGACGCCGTCGACGCGGACGCCCTCGAGTCGTGTCTCGATGATCGACGGTCGGAACTCGAGGCCGCGGTCGAGACCGACGCGGACCGGGCGACCGAACTCGGCGTGAGGGGAACGCCGACGTTCGTCGTCTTCGACCCGAGCTCCGAAGCCGCCGGCTCGCTCGTCGGTGCACAGCCGATCGACCGCTTCGACGAGGCGATCGAACGGGTCAGGAACGCGTGACTCGCTCGCGCTCGGCTATCGGCTTCACTGGTACTCGAATACGCGAGCCATCCCTCGTTCGAGGTGGTAGACGTTGTGACAGTGGAACAGCCAGTCGCCGGGGTTGTCCGCCAGGAAGTCGAACGTCACCTGGTCGCCTCGGGGCGCGACGAGGACGGTGTCCTTGACCGCGTCACCGACCTGAAAGAAGTGGCCGTGGAGGTGCATCGGATGGATCGCCGGGCTGCGATTCACCATCCGCACGCGGACGTGGTCGCCCTCGCTAATCTCGAGCGGGTCGGCGTTCGGGTACACCTCCCCGTCGATGGTCCACGCGTCGGCGTCGGCGCCGCCCATCATCCCGCCCGACAACGTGAGGTCGAACGTTCGGTCCGGCTCCCCGTCGAGATCCAGCGGCTCGAGCGCCTCGAGATCGCCGTACTCGAGTTCCCGACCGCCGAACTGCGGCCGATCGGCGGACTCGTCCTCGGACGAATCTTCGTACCGCAGTCTCGCCTCCGCGGGGCTCTCCTCGCCCACGACGGGCTCCGCGACGACGGCCCACTCGCCGGGAGAGTCGGCCTCGAGGATCGCGTCGTAGCGCTCGCCCATGCTCATCACGAACGAATCCACTTCGACGGGTTCGACCGGTCGCCCGTCGGCGTGGGTGACGGTCAGAGAGTGGCCGCCGACGCCGACGCGATAGGTCGTGGCGCTGCTCGGATTGATGAACCGCAGCCGAACGCGCTCGCCCGCTTCGACCTCGAACACCGGCGGATCCGACGGAAGGCGGCCGTTGACGAGCAGTCCCTCGTACGGCGGTCGCTGACTCATCATTTGATTACCCGGTCCCATGCCGTCACCAGGCCCCATCCCATCGCCAGGTTCCATGCCGTCGCCCGGTCCGCGCTCGCCATCAGGTCCACCGCCGCCCGGTCCCATACCGTCGCCGGGACCCTTTCCATTGTCCGGTCCCATGCCGTCACCACTGGGGCCCATTCCGTCACCGTTTCTGCCCGAATCCATTCCGTCACCCGTTCCGCGACCGCCGCCCCGTCCGTCGCCACCGCGGGGATCCGTCCTGTTTCCGTCTCCGTCCGGTCGGCCGCCGGAGCCCATTCCGTCACCGCCGCCCGGCGGAGCTTCGATCGAGTCGAGCGCCGGCTCTGTCCCGAGGTGATCGTCGATCTGCAGCGTGTACTCGCGGTCGTACTCGACGTGCGGCGACTCCGCTTCGACGATCAGTGGTCCGTAGAGCCCCCTGTCGAGTTGCAACCCGACGTGGCTGTGGTAGACGTACGTCCCCGCCGGCGACGCCTCGTACTCGTACTCGAACGTTTCGTCCGACGAGACGGGATCCTGCGTGACGTCCGGAACACCGTCCATCGGATTCGGTACGGGAACGCCGTGCCAGTGGATCGTCGTCCCCTTGGGCAACCCGTTCTCGAGCGAGACGCGGAGCGTCTCTCCCTCGCTCACCCGGAGCTCCGGCCCGGGGAACTGCTCCTCGTACAGCCACGTCTCCACGCTCTCGTCCGCTCCAACGTCGGCCGCTCCGCTCGAGGCAATCAGCGTTTCTTCCTGTGCATCCCTGTCGTCGTTTTGTGCGATCCGTTCGACGGTCGTCGCCCCGATTCCGCTCGCGAGTCCCGCAACTCCGATCAGCGTCGCGCTGCCGATGCGCAACGCTCGTCGGCGCGGGACGGTTCGCTCGTTGTCGTCCATCACAGCATCGCCCACAACTGCCGTGAAAAATGAGGGGGGTATATCGGCGCACAGCTTGCTCGATTCGCGTTCGAGAACGCGACCGCTGGCCCGGCCGGAAACCGCTTTCGAGCGGGCCGCCGAGACTGTCACTCGAGCGTCGCGATCAACAGGAACGTCTCCGGTCGGACGGCCTCGTGTTCGACGGTGAAGCCGGCCTCGCGGAGAGCGGCTGCCGCCTCGTCGGCGCCGTATCGCTCGTCGACCGGCGGCCCGTTCTCGCCGGCGCCGGTCGCCGCCCAGTCAACGACGACGAGTCGGCCGCCGGGCGTGAGAACCCGTCGGACCGCCGCGAGCGCGTCGTCGCTCGCGAACTCGTGATAGGTCATCGTCGAGAACGCGGCGTCGAGCGCGTCGTCGTCGAACGGCAGGTCGCTCACGTCGCTGGTGACGAGGTCGACGTTCTCCGGGACGCCCTTCTCCCGGTAGTACTCGTGCATCTCCTCCTGAACGTCGACCGCGTGGACCCCACCTGCGTGGAGCGCGACGTCGTCGGTGAAGAAGCCGGTGCCGCTGCCGAGGTCGGCGACGGCGTCGTCCGGCGAGACGTCGAGCGCCCACAGGAGCTCTTCGGCCGACACGAAGCGGTACCGCCGTCCGGCTTTCTCCAACTTGTCCGCTCGCGAGGCGTCGAACGTGTGGTGGCCCACGGTTACAGTTCCTCGAAGGCCGTATCGACGAGTTCGCCCGTCTCCGCCACGATATCCGCCATCTCGTCGTCGTCCGGCGCCATGCCGACGAGCCGCGCGATCCGCATGATCGAGACGTGGTAGACGCGCTGTCGGCCGGGTTCCTCTTCCCAGACGACGACGTTACACGGGAACAGCGCGCCGAGTTTCCCATCGGTGGCCTCGAGCGCCCGGTCGGCCACTGCCGGGTTGCACGCGCCGAGGACGTAGTACGGATCGCGGTCGGCGTCGACTTTCTCGTTGAGCAGTTCCGACGGAGAGAACTCGACGGGGACGCCGAATCCGGCGTCGGTGAACACCTCGCGGACGTGTTCGATCGCCGCCTCGTGGTCCATCTCGAGGGTCGTCTGTTTCGCACCGATGTCGTCCGGATCGAGCCGACTCGGGTCGATAGGCAGCGTCATTCGTGCGTGGTATTGGGCCCTCTACGAAAATCACTTCCGGATTTCGTCGCCGGTACGCGTCGGGAGCACGTCGGTCGCTTCCGGGACACGGCGTTCGCCGATGGTCCGTGTCGGTCGCCTCGAGGGCGCGAACCGAGAGGCGAGTCCGTGACGAGACCGAACGGGAGAATCACGCCGGCGACGACGACCGTCCCCGACGCGAGCGCTCCACGACTCGATCAGAGCGATCGGAAGGAGCGGTGTCTTCTCCGTGGGAATCGCACATCGTTCGCGACTGATCGCCCAGCCCAGTGGGAACAGTGACAGTGCCGAACCGCCGGTTCGAACGAGCGCACCGTCGTACGAGAGAACGGCTACCCCGACCACGTCTCTCAGAGATTCGAGGAGTCGGGAAAGCACGCTTGACGGGGCGGTGAGACTCGAGAAGCGAACGGAGCAGAGTCGTGAACGGCGCCGGCGATGTGATGGTCGAAATGCAGGTATAGAGGGCGCAGACCGCGGATACTGTTCAGTTATCGGCGTGGTGTATCGTCTCCGTGACCGAGATACCGATGTACGTGAGTCCGCCACTCTCCGGACGCCGTCCGAGTCTGACCACTCGAACAGTGCGCTCGGTCTCGTTCCGGAACGGGAACGGCCCTCGGGCGGCAATGATATTGTGCTTTATTGGAATTCAGGCACCTCGCTTATGCCGCGCAATCGTGTTAGGTTCTCCAGTGCCGGTATCCAATTTCGCCGATTCCAACGGGAACCGCCGCTCGCAACGCGTCGATATCCGTTCGCTCGGAATCGTCCCGAACGCACGCATCGTCGATCGAGTCGCGCTCTTCGGAGGGGGCGGGCCGTGATCGCGGTATCACCCGCGATAGCGTCTGCTCTCTCGATAGCGGTCGACCCGTTCCCGCGAGGAATCGATCACTATCTGATCGGCGGCCTGTTCGTCGGCCTCGGCATTACCGTCATTTATCTGGGGACGGGGATCCTCGCCGGAAACAGTACGTTTTTCGAGACGACGCTGTCGTACGTCTCCGATCTCCCGCGGTTCCAGCGCGAGAAGTACGTCGCGTCTCGCGACTGGCGGGTCGTCTTCGCGGTCAGTATCGTCGCCGGCGCGGCCGTCTACGAGTTCGGGTTCACCGCCGATGCCTTCGTCACCGAGGTGCAGTGGTGGCGGTTGCTCGGCGGGGGGATCCTCGTCGGGATCGGCACCCGGATCGGGAAGGGCTGTACGTCCGGCCACGGTGTCTCCGGTATCGCGTCGCTGTCCCGGACGTCGATCGTGAACGTGGCGCTGTTCATCGGCGTCGCCGTCGCGACAGCGCTCGTCGTCGCCGCGCTGGGGGTGACTCCCTGATGAGTGACGACGGCCGTGGGCCGTTTTTCACGGGCCTCATCGTCGCCGGCGGACTCCTGCACGGGTTCGGGTTGGCGTACAGTCGGATGGCCCGCCCCGAAATCGTGCTGGACTTCCTCCAGCTCGAGGACTTCGGGCTGCTCTTCGTGATGGGCGGGGCGGCCCTCGTGACGGGTCTCGCCATTCAGTTGGGAACGCGAGTCCTCGAAACGGCACCGCTGACGGGGACGCGCTACACCGGCCGTGAGAAGGGGTTCGATAGGAACGTCGTCGTCGGTGGCGTCATCTTCGGAGTCGGCTGGGGGCTCTCGGGCGTCTGTCCCGGTGCCGGCTATGCGAGTCTGGGAATCGGCAACTACCGGATCCTCTGGGCCGTCGCCGGGATGTTCGGCGGCGCCTACGTCCAAGGTCTCTGGCGCGCACACCGACGGTCGGCGAGTCGTGAGACGACGACTACCGGGGATTGAGGGCGGTCTCAGAGCAGACGCGCCTCTCAGCGGGAGAACGTCGTTCTGGGAGACTACGGGGAGACGGAACTCGTCCGAACTTCCGACGGCGGGCGGATTCAGAACACGCCCGCTGACGGGCCGTACCCGTTCGTCCAATCCGGCGTCGATTACGCCGATGGCGAGGAGAGCCGCGAAACGCGGCTCGTTCAGACGGGACCGTTTTCGCGCAGAAACCCGTATCGGTAGCCGAGGGTGCCTGTGCAGGGACGGGAACTATCCGCGACCTCGCACCAGATAGTATTGTAGGGTGATTTCAATGGTGAACCAGATTTCCCCCGAACGACTCGCGGAGATGATCGATTCGAGCGAGGCGTTCACGCTCGTCGATACGCGGCCCGAGGACAGTTACGAGGGGTGGCGGATCCACGGTGCCGAAAACGTTCCGTTCGGTCCGGACGACGAGATCACAGACGCGGAACTCGAGCGCGTCGAGGAGGCCAGAGACGGCGATTCAGTCGTCGCGATCTGTGGAAAAGGGCTCACGTCGACGCCGTTCAGCTTCGAACTCGAGCAACACGACTACGACGACGTGGCCGTGGTAAAAGGCGGCATGGAGGACTGGAGCAAGGTCTACGAGGTCGTCCCCGTCGAGACCGAAAACGACGACCTCGTCGTCGTCCAGTTGCAGCGGCGAGCGAAGGGCTGTCTCGGCTACATCGTCGGCTCGAAATCCGCCGAATCAGCGGTCGTCGTTGATGCGACCCGGCAGACGGACCAGTTCAAGATCGTCGCCGAGGAGGCCGGGCTCACGATCGAGCGCGTCCTCGATACCCACGTCCACGCCGACCACATCTCGGGCGGACCGAAGCTCGCGGACGAACTCGACGTACCGTACCACCTCGGAGAACACGCGAGCGACCGGGACGTCGAGTACGACTACGAACCGCTCGCCGACGGCGAGACGATCGAACTCGACGAGATCGAGATCGAAGCGCTCCACACGCCGGGACACACGACCGAGATGGTCAATTACCTCGTCGACGGCGAGGCGCTGCTGACAGGCGATACGCTGTTCGTCGAGTCCGTCGGTCGGACGGAGCTCCAGTTCGGTGACGAAGACGCAGAGAGCGGCGCCGAACTGCTGTACGAATCGATCCACGACACCATCCTCGAATTGCCGGACGAGACGCGGATCCTCCCGGGACACGTCTCGGTCACGGAGGACAACCGATACGAAGCCGGTTCGCCCGGCGACCTGATCGGCGCTCGACTGGGCGAGCTCCGCGACGAGCTCGACCTGCTCGGTCTGGACGAAGACGAGTTCGTGGAACGGTTAGCCGAGAACGCGCCCGAGAAACCGCCGAACTACGAACGCGTGATCGAGATCAATACCGGATCGGAGCCGCCCGAGGACGAGTCCGAAGCGACGGAACTCGAGCTCGGGCCGAACAACTGTGCGGCGTGAAATCCGGGCGTTCGTTCCTCGTTCGAAACTGGCGCGGGATCCGTGCCAAACGGCGGCCACTGAAGTCGATTGGAGAGTGATCGAGTCCGCGCTCACAGCCTCTCGAGAACGCGTTCGAAGCGTTCGAGGGCATCGTCTCCGATCGGATCGAGATCGTCGTTGTCGGCGACGCCGATCAGACGCTGCGGGTCGACCGCACTGACGACGACGCCGTCGTCGGCGTCGTACACGACGACGTTGCACGGAAGCAACGTTCCGAGGTCGAGGTCGTCCTCGAGTCCCCGATGGGCCAACCCCGGATTGCACGCGCCCAGAATCCGGTACCGGCGGAAGTCCTCGTCGAGTTTCCGCTTCAGCGTCTCCTGGACGTCTATGTCACAGAGCACGCCGAAGCCCTCGTCCTCGAGGGCGTCCGTCGTCTCGGATACGACGTCGTCGAACTCGCCGTCGACACGCGTTTGGAGCGTATACGACATACTGTACGGACCCTCCGCAGAGCGGTTATGATTGGGGTAGCAACGGCAAGTTCGTGGCGTTCGGCCGGGTGCCCGGGGAAAGACTGTAACCCGTCCGCAGTAAACAACGCGCCCGATGGTCTCTCGCGGTACGTTACGAGCGGTCGGCTCCCTGCTCGGACTCGTCGCGCTCGCCGGAATCGGGTACGCGCTCCGGTGGCGGTCGAATCCGTCGCCGTGTCCGTACTCTCAGCGACTCTGGATCGATCTCCCCCGCCCGGGAATCACTCGCTCGAGGCTCTGCGACCTCCTCGACCCGCGACCCGGTGAACGGATCCTCGAACTCGGACCGGGGACCGGCTACTACACGGGGACGGTCGCGCGAGAAGTCGAACCGGACGGGACGGTCCACGCCGTCGACGTTCAGGGGGCGATGGTCGAGCACCTCCGACAGCGGACGCGGAAGCGAGGCTATCGGAACGTCGAGCCGGTACGTGGCGACGGACAGCGGCTCCCGTATCCGAACGATAGTTTCGATGCCGCGTATCTGGTCCTCGTTCTCGGCGAAATTCCCGATCGAGAGCGGGCGTTCGCCGAACTCGAGCGAGTACTGAAGCCCGACGGCCGGCTCGTCGTCGGGGAATCGCTTCCCGACCCGCATTTCGTCACGCTCGAGACGCTCCGACGACGTGCCGAACGGCGAGGGCTCGAGTTCGAGGGCCGCATCGGAACGCGAGGGAGCTATTTCGCCCGGTTCGCCGTGAAGTGACGACGCTTTCAGACGGTCGATCGGGAACCGCTTTCTATCGAGGGTGAAGGCCACCTCGCGGTGGTCGCCGGGGCCCCGACGCTCGTGCGCTCCGCCGACGGAAACCACGTCGGTACGCGACGAGAGGTACGCTTCACAGTCCGTCGGAGATCGTCAGAGAGAACGGCCGCGCGTCTCGTTTGACTCGCCCGATACGAGCGGGCCGTCTGCTGGATCGGCAAATCGCCACAATCCATTTACACCGCTCCGCCGGAAACAGACTCATGGACTCGAGGTCTGCCTCTCGGCGGTCGCTACTGGGTCTCGCGGGTCTCGCAGGCCTCTGTTGTGTCGGGACCAGCAGCCTCGTCGTCGGCGGCGCCGCCGTTGCCGGCGGCACTGCAATTGGCGGAGCGAGTAGCGCTCTCGTGCAGTCTGCGGTCACCGTCGTCACGCTCGGGATCATCGGAGCAGTGCTACGGTTTCGGGCTCGCTGTTCGGACTGTGAGACGTGACTCGCTTCGAGGCGGCCCCGCCCGGATAACCACATCTATCTATGCACAGTATTGGGGACATTGGAAAATATTTTACGCACGAGCCTCCTACTATCGGCTATGAGCGAAACGTTCGTCGTCATCGGCGGTGACGCAGCGGGAATGAGCGCCGCGAGCAAGGTGAAACGCGAGGAGCCCGATCGAGACGTGATCGTCTTCGAGAAGGGGGAGTGGGTCTCGTATGCGGCCTGCGGGATGCCGTACTACGTGAAAGGCGACGTCGACGACCTCGACGATCTCGTCACCGTGACGCCCGAAGAGTTCAGAGATGAGCGAGATGTCGACCTGCGAACCGGCGAAGCGGTCGTCGACATCGACCGCGGGGCGCGGACGGTGACGGTTCAGTCCGGCGACGAGACCTACGAGCAGCCCTACGACGACCTCCTCGTCGCGACCGGCGCGAGCGCGATCGAGCCGCCCTTCGACGGGCTCGGTCTCGAGGGCGTGTTCACGATCCACGACATGGACGAGGCCGACGCCATCGAGGACTACGTCACCGAGCGGGCCCCGGAGACCGCCGCGATCGTCGGCGGCGGGTACGTCGGGATCGAGATGGCCGAGGCGCTGTCGGCCCGCGGGCTCGACGTCCACCTCTACGAGATGCTGCCCCACGTGCTCCAGCCGTTCGGCGAGCCCGTCGCCGAGGTCGTCGAGGAACACCTGCGCGAGCAGGGGGTCGACCTCCACCTCGAGACGGCCGTCTCGGGTTTCGCCGGCGACGAACGGGTCGAGGCGGTCGACCTCGAGGACGAGACCGTGGCCGCCGACATCGCGATCGTCGGCGTCGGCGTCGCGCCCAACACCGACCTCGCCGAGGCAGCCGGGATCGAACTCGGTCCGACCGGCGCTATCGCGACCGACGAGTACGGCCGGACGAACGACGAGAACGTCTACGCGGCGGGCGACAACGCCGAAGCGACCCACGTCGTGACGGGGGAGCCGGACCACGTCCCGCTGGCGCTGACCGCCAACCGCGCGGGTCGGGCGATCGGGCAGACGGTCACCGGCGATCCCACGCCGGTCGGCGAGATCGCGGGCACGGCCATCGTGAAGGCGTTCGAACTCGGCGCCGCTCGGACAGGGATCGTCGACGAGGACCAGGCCCGCGAGGCCGGCTTCGATCCGGTTTCGATCACGATTTCGGCGTCGTCGCGCGCCCACTACTACCCCGACGGGTCGGAGCTCACCGTCACCCTGTTTGCCGATCGGGAGAGCGGCAGGTTGCTCGGGGGCAGCGTCGTCGGTCGCGAGGGCGCGAAGCGAATCGACACGGTCGCGACGGCGCTGAAAGCCGGCATGACAGTAGCCGAGCTGCAGAACGCCGATCTGGCGTACGCACCGCCTTTTAGCCCCGTCTGGGACCCGATCCTCACGGCGGCGAAGGTCCTCGCCGGCAAACTCGAGTGACGATGGCCGATCCCGCCGAATACGTCGCCGACCACCGCGCGGAACTGGTCGATCTCGCGCTCGACCTGCTAGCGATCGACACGTCGAACCCGCCCGGCGACACGCGCGAACTCGTCGGATTCCTCGAGGAGTACCTGTCGGAGCTGCCAGTCGACGTCGAGCGGTTCGCGGTCGATCCGGCAAAACCGAACCTCCTCGTGACGCTGTCGGGCGCGAGCGACCGAACGTTGCTGTACAACGGCCACCTCGATACGGTGCCGTTCGACGCGGAGGCGTGGTCGTTCGACCCGCTGGGAGAGCGCGTCGACGACCGCCTCTACGGCCGCGGCGCGACCGACATGAAGGGGGCCGTCGCGGCGATGCTGCTGGTCGTCCGCGCGTTCGCCGAGAGCGACACCGAGCTGCCCGTCGACCTCGCGTTCGCGTTCGTCAGCGACGAGGAGGTCGGCGGCGACGCCGGCCTGCCGGCGCTGCTCGAGGCCGACCGCCTCGAGGCCGACGCCTGTGTCATCGGCGAACCGACCTGCGAGAGGGACCGCCACTCAGTGACGGTCGCCGACCGGGGGAGCATCTGGTTGACTCTCGAGGCGACCGGCGAGGCCGCACACGGCTCGCGTCCGATGCTGGGCGAGAACGCGATCGACCGGCTCTACGAAGCGGTCACGACGCTCCGAGAGCGCTTCGGGACGCGACGGCTCGACGTCGATCCCGCCATCGAGCCGATACTCGAGGAATCGATCGAATTCTACGAACCGGCGATGGGCACCGAAACCGCCCGCGAACTGTTCGAGACGCCGACGATCAACCTCGGCGTCCTCGAGGGCGGGGAAGCGATCAACAGCGTTCCCGGGTCCGCCCGTGCAGAACTCGACGTTCGGTTGACCGCCGGCGTACCGACGCCCGACGTTCTCTCGGAAATTCGGGAGTGCGTCGCCGACTGCGACGGCATCACGATCGCCGACGTCTCCTGGAGCGTTGGCACCGCCGAACCGGTCGAGGCCCCGCTCGTCGAGGCCCTCGCGTCGACCGCCGAAGCGACGACCGGCGAGCGAGTGTATCGGCGGAGCGCGACCGGTGGCGGCGACGCGAAAAAGCTGCGAAACGCCGGGATTCCGACGGTCGAGTTCGCGCTCGGGACAGACACCGTCCACGCGGTCGACGAGTACACGACCGTCGACGCCCTCGTCGGAAACGCGACGATCTACGCGACCCTCCCCGCAGCGTGGGACGCCGCGGCGAACGGTCGATGACGGGCCAGCTGACCCCACGAACCGGGAACGAGGGCAACGCTTACGTCTCAGTCGTCCGTAGTTATGGGTATGAAAAGCAATATTGGTTCGGCGGATCGGATGGCGCGACTGGTCGTCGGTGCGGTGTTACTCGCCGTCGGTGTCGCGACGCTCGCGGGCGTCCTCGAGTACGGAGTGGCGGCTGGTGCCATCGCGGCAGTGGTCGGCGTCGTCGCTCTCGGAACGGGGCTGACGCGGTTCTGTCTCCTGTACCGAGTGCTCGGCGTCGACACGTGTGACGTCTCGTAAGGATTCGGAGCGTTCGATTTCGAGACACGAGAAGCCGGGTCGTCGTCGACCGATCCGACCGCCGCGCAGTGCCGCGACCGTCGTGGAAGGGTCGTGCGATTCGGCGGTCGTCTCGAGGCCGGACCAGTATTTCACAATATTCCCAAGATTATTATCCGCTGGGCGCGTATTCGCTGCCGATGGAACCGAACGAGTCAGCGGCGATCGAGACGAAGGCACCTGCCAGCGTCGAACCGAGCGATGATTTCTCCGGACGGAACAGCCACTCATGCACCCGAATGTGACGATGACGCCGGAAGAACTCCGGGCGGACGTTCCGGCCCTGCAGGACGGCGCCTACTTCAACTTCGGTGCCCACGGCCCGAGCCCGGAGTACGTCGTCGACGCCGCCGACGAGTTCGTCCGATCCCACGAGTACGACGCGCCGATCGCGGACGATCCGTACGAGACGGCGTTTCGCGCGTTCGACCGCACGCGAGAGACGGTCGCGTCGTTCGTCGGTGCCGAGCCGGACGAGATCGCGCTCACCGAGAGCACGACCGCGGGCATCAACGCGATCGCCGGTGCGATCGACTGGCAGCCCGGTGACGTCGTCGTCCGAACGGACCTCGAGCACCCCGCCGGAATCCTCCCCTGGCAGCGCCTCGAACGGGAGGGCGTCGAGGTCCGCGTCGTCGAGACCGACGCCGGCCGCGTCGATCCGGACCGATTCGCCGAGGCCGTCTCCGATGCCCGACTCGCCTGTTTCAGTGCGGTCACGTGGACACACGGGACGCGACTCCCGGTGACGGAGCTGGTCGACATCGCCCACGACGCCGGCGCGCTCGCGCTCGTCGACGCCGTCCAGGTCCCCGGACAGTTCCCGATGGACGTCGGCGAGTGGGGCGCCGACGCGGTCGCCGCCGCCGGCCACAAGTGGCTGCTCGGACTGTGGGGCGGCGGGTTCCTCTACGTCGATCGGGACGTGGCAGCGGGGCTCGAGCCGCGGGCGGTCGGCTACCGGAGCGTCGAGACGCCGACCGCGGATCCCTACGAGTACGCGGCCGGCGCGCGCCGCTTCGAGATCGGGTCGGCGAATCCGGGCCCCCACGTCGCGCTTCGGGAGGCGATCGACGCGATCGACGAAGTCGGGATCGACCGGATCGAAGAGCGCGTTCGCCGCCTCGCCGGGCGACTGGCCGACGGCGTCCCCGACGATCGGCTGTACAGCCCGGCCGAACCCGAATCGGGCCTGGTCGCGATCGACGTCGACGACCCGGCGGCGACCGTCGAACGGCTGGCCGACGACGGCATCGTCCTGCGGAAACTCCCCTCACCGAACGCGATTCGGGCGTCCGTCCACGCCGTCAACACCGCGACCGAGGTCGATCGGCTGCTCGAGCGCCTGGAGCGGGAGTGGTGACGAGAGCAGCGGGACTGCGGATCGATGACGACTCTCAGGAAGACACGACCGGAGAACCGACGCGGGGTCGGTCACTCGAGTTCGACGGTGCCGCGATCGGTCACGACGACCCGCGTCCGCGATAGGTGAACGAGGCTTCGAAGTCGCGTTCGGGATCGGTCGGCCCGTGGTCGACCGGTTCGTTCAGTGCCGGAATAGTTGATCGGTGTCTCGAACAGTCGGTGCGAGCAGCTCAGACGAGGAGCTGAATGTCCGATTCGGCCATGTGCTGGATGGCGGTCGCCGCGCCGACGCCGGTGGTGACGCCGTCGTGGAAGTCGTCCTCGTCGTAGTCCATCAGTTCGATGGTCATCTGGCAGGCCTGCAGATCGACGCCCTGCTCGAGCGAGAGATCGATCAGTTCCTCGATCGTCGCGGTGCCGTTCTCGTCGATTTTCTGCTCCATCATCCACGTCGCCATCCGGTCCATCCCGGGAAGCGCGGCGATCGAGTTCGGCATCGGCATGTTCGGGTTGCCGACCGCCGACAGCTGCAGTTCCGTCGACTTCTCCTCGTGGAGGATATCGAGCCCCCAGAACGTGTGGAAGACGACGACGTCCCAGCCGAAGGCGGCCGCCGTGCTCGCGAGGATCAGCGGCGGATAGGCCATGTCGAAGCTGCCCTTGGTCGCGACGATCGTCATCTTCTTTTGATCGTCGCCAACGTCCGTCTCGAGCGCGGCGACTTTCTCCTCGAGTTCCGCGACCTGCGCGCGCAGTTCCTCCTCGCTCATCGGCTCGCCGTTTGCCGTCGCCGAGGGTGTGTCAGTACTCATTTCACGTCGTCTTCTGCACGTAGTGTTTGTACACGTCGCCGTCCTCGACCTGCTCGAGGAGTTCGACCCCCTCGGTTCCGGCCGCCCAGCCGTCGATGTCGCTCATGCTGCCCGAGTCCGTCGCGACCACCTCGAGAACCTCGCCGCCCTCGAGTCCGTCCACGGCGGACTTGGTCTTGACGACCGGCATGGGACACGATGCACCTTTGACGTCGAGCGTCTCCGTGATGTCGAATTCGTCACTCATAGTTGGATACTCCGTGATCTGTATTGGAGCTATCGCACAATATCGACTGCGACGGTAAAAGGATATCGATTATTGCGCCATACACAAACAACCGATTGGGCGAGAGAATGTGTTAACGCCCTCTATAGGGCTTTGCTGGCCGGTTAGGTTCCTCATCGTCTTCATCCGGGTTACTGTATTGTGCGTATTTGGAACTACTATGCAAATTCTTATATGCCCCCAGTCGATAGGGAGAGGTGTACGACAATGAACGCAGACGACTTCCCCACTCCGGACGCCGACGTCAAGTCGGTCACGCCTGACACGCTAAAAAGCCGTATCGACGCGGGCGAGGACGTCACGCTCCTCGACGCGCGCATGCAGTCCGAGTACGACGAGTGGCACATCGACGGCGAGACCGTCGAATCGATCAACGTGCCCTACTTCGAGTTCCTCGAGGACGAGATCGACGACGACGTTCTTGCGCAGATTCCCGACGATCGCGAACTGACGGTCCTCTGTGCGAAAGGCGGTGCCAGCGAGTACGTCGCGGGCACGCTCAAAGAGCGCGGTTACGAGGTCGACCACCTCGAGGAGGGGATGAACGGCTGGGCGCGCATCTACGAGGCCGTCGAGGTCGAGCGCTACGACGGTTCCGGGACGCTGCTCCAGTACCAGCGCCCCTCCTCGGGCTGTCTGGGCTACCTCGTCTACGACGACGGCGAGGCCGCCGTCATCGACCCGCTGCGTGCCTTTACTGACCGCTACCTCAACGATGCCGAGGAACTGGGCGTCGACCTGAAATACGCGATCGACACCCACATTCACGCCGACCACATTTCGGGCGTCCGCGCGCTCGACGCCGTCGGCGTCGAAGGCGTCATTCCCGCGGCGGCAGTCGACCGCGGCGTCACCTACGCCGACGAGCTGACGACGGCCGCCGACGGCGACGAGTTCCAGGTCGGCGACGCGACGATCGAGACGGTCTACACGCCCGGGCACACCTCCGGGATGACCTCGTATCTCGTCGACGACTCGCTGCTCGCGACCGGCGACGGGCTGTTCGTCGAGAGCGTCGCCCGCCCCGACCTCGAGGAGGGTGACGACGGCGCACCCGAGGCCGCCAGCATGCTCTACGAGTCGCTCCAGGAGCGCATCCTCTCGCTGCCCGACGACACCCTCGTCGGCGGCGCGCACTTCAGCGATTCCGCCGTGCCCGCCGACGACGGCACCTACACTGCGCCGATCGGTGACCTCGTCGATGAGATGGACGCGCTGACGATGGACGAGGAGTCGTTCGTCGAGTTGATCCTCTCGGACATGCCGCCGCGACCGGCCAACTACGAGGACATCATCGCGACGAACC